>CAVWZM010000010.1:0-134522 GCA_963759425.1 uncultured Alphaproteobacteria bacterium | reverse complement strand
CAGATGCGTAACGACGTGCCCATTGCGCCCACGATCGGCTCACGCAAGGACGTGCCTTTGCTCACGCGCCAGGGCGAACGGTCCTGCCAGTGCATCAGCGCGTCCGTTGCCCACGCGGTTGTTTTGTCCGTATGGCAGACGTTGCACGGGTTCGGGATCTTCTGTTTGTCGGTTCGCGCCGGAGAGATGAAATCGAAGGTATGGCGCGGACGTTGACGTCAGCGATCGTCAGTTCGATCTTCGGCATATGGCAGGCGACGCACTGGCTGCCCGGCTGCCAGGCTTGTGGTGCGTGTGTTCCTCGATCGTGGCCGTGTGCGGCCCGTTCGGCGCATTCGGTCCGTGGCACGCCAGGCACATCTCGCCCGTCGGCGCACGCAATTGCGCCTTGTTGGAAGTGCCGTGGACGTCGTGGCAACTGAAGCAGGTGACGCCCCGGTTATACATCAGGCTTTGGACGAAGTCGTTGCCTTGCATGCGGTTCTTGTGCGCAGTTCCGTCCGGGAAATGGGTGAACGAGGTTTCGCCGAGTTTGTGATCTTCCAGTTTCCAGTAGTCGGCGAGGTTCGATCCCATCTGGAATCCCACCGGCCAGTCATAATACTTGCCGTTGATCGGATTGGTCAGCGGACGCCCCTGGGAATGGCACTGGATGCAGGTGTCGTTGGCGTGGACGTAGTCGAGCCGGGCCGGATTAACGATGTTCTCACGCGTCGTGCGCTCCACATGCTCGCTGCCGGGCCCGTGGCACCGCTCACAGCCGACATTCCATTCGGTGACGGACTTGGTGTCGATGTCGTAATTGACGGAGTGGCAGCCGTCGCAGAGCGGACCCGTCGGGCGCTGCATATTGTCCGGCGGATAGAGGGTCGCCCACCAGTCGGTGCCGTTCTTGACGAAATACTGCCGCCACATCTTGTGCGTGATGTCCCACTGCGCCGGCTCCGGGAAATAGTCGTTGCCGACCTTCTTGAAGTAGCGCTGCTTCCAGATGCTGCCGTAGACGAAGGCGATGTCGTCCTTAGTGAAGGTGAGCAGCGGATCGGGCTTCGAGAGATCCGGAATGATCGCGTCCGGATGCTCGCGCGGATCGCGCACGACGTTGGCCATCGGCGTCTTCTTCCAGCGCTCGTAGATGTCGGCGTGGCACGACTTGCATTCCGTCGACCCCACGTAATGCCGGTCCGAAGCCGGTCCGGTTTGCGCGGCCATGGCAGGCTGCACGAGCGAAAATGCCCCATGGACCGGGACGCCGCTCACAGAGGTCTGCCGCGACATCGGGACGGTGATCGGCAGATTGCGGATGTAGAGAACCAATTGCCAGATCTGCCCCTCGGGCATGCTCCAGGCTGGCATGCCGGTGTTCCGGATGCCGTTGCGTATGTGGTAGAAGATCTCGCCGTCCGTCAGGCTCGCGACGAGCGAGCGAAGGGCAGGCGGCCGTGGATACTCTCCGGCGCCGATCTGCGTTCTGCCGCTGCCGTCATACGCGTGGCAAACCTCGCACTTCTGCCGGAAGATGTCCTGCCCAGCCACGATATCGGCCGGATCGCCGCCAAGCGGATTGGTTCGCGCCTTGTCCTCGGCGGACACGCTCGCTCGTAACAGAAGGGTTGCCACGGACACCTCGATCGCCGGCGGCTCGCGCCGCGCGCTCGAGAGACCAGATATGACCGATCGCCAGGTGGCCGCGCCTACCAGCGCAATGCCGGCCAGAACGACGATGAGCGCAATTGCGATGCGATGACGGCGGAACATCATGCAGCCGCGGGCACAAGGGCGAAGCACTGCATGGGATGTTTCTCCTGTGCCGTTGAACCTCATCCCAGGTTAGCAGACTTTTTTTAAGACAGAATTATGTGGCGCACCTCAGGGCTTAAAACTGCCATAACACCTCCGGACCGTTGCAGGCCAACGTCGGCGGTTCGATGGTCAACGTATTCTGGTAGACTGCTGGGACGGGTGATTCAGCGCCAGGATATCGGCGCCTTTTTCCCGCCAAGGGCGCGCCCAGTGGGTTTTTGCTCCCCCACCACGCCGAAAAGGGCGCTAAGACCTCCAGTCAGGCCTAGCCCACGACAATTTCCGCGCGGGTGCTTTCTACTATCGTCTGGATCTCCGCCCGCTCAGTTGCCGGCACAGCGAACTTGTCAAGGGTCTGGTCCAGATCCTCCATAAAGGCTTGCGATTCCCCAGCGGTTATTTTGAGATGCAGATGTGAAGTAACCATATCGCGGCCCGTGTAGACTTGCGGTCCGCCCGCTGCCCAGCACAGCATTTCCGTAACAAGATACTTGAACCCGGGCGGCGGCACGCGGTGATGCGCCTCATCGACCAAGGGGTTCGCGTTCAGCCTTGGATCGACCATGATTCGATCAATGAAATCGTCAATGACCGTTGCAATGCTGTACACCCCGCCAAGGCGCTCGTAGAGCGATGCTTTCGCAGCTACCGATTGAGTGTCCCCCATCTCTTGCCCTCCGTCGTCCGCTGCATCGTAGCCGGCCGCCGGCATGGCAGAGAACTTCTTAAGCGTATCACGCTAGGGGTTTGGGCTTCCAGCCGTTGATAGCGAGAGTCGGTCACGCGTATGGCTCTGCACCAAAAATACCGCGTAGCGGCTTTTGACAGTGTGCCGAGCCGTTCAGCAAAGGCCAAGAAAAGGGACGCGTCCGAAAGTCAGTCTCAAGATGAGATAGGGTAAGTGCCTCTGCTTTCGCCCCGCCCCCGGCATCCCATGGAACACCGGGGGGAGGTTTTATCCGCGTGGTTCCCCGCGTTGCGCTCGCGCAGGGCGCGGACTGCCCCTTTGAATGCCACGAGGAGCGGCGCACAAACAACCCTGCGGATGGTTCGAGGTAGCACGGCGCTCAGAGGCACCGCGCTTGTCGGCGGTCGTGCACACCGCCATGCTATTGGGATGTTCGTCGTTACCGAGGCTGATGCCGCCGCGATCCGAGCCGTCTTCAATCAGGAGGGAGAGTTGTCGGCCGCTATCGAGGTGCGCCGACGGTTCCCAGGGATCACCGACAACGCGGAGGCGCGCGCCTGCGCCCGAACAATCGCCGGGTGGACACCGCTGCCAGAGCAGCCCGCCCGGTGACACGGCTGCGTCTCCGTAGCCGCAGGGACGACTAGGCTGGCTGTCGTCCCGCTCCCGCCATCGGATCGAGCACCCAGACAGGCTGGGTACCGCTCTGGAGGAAGTTCTGTTCGCCGGCGCGGGCAAGAAGACCGGCACCGGCGTCCGCGGCGCAGAATCCCGCGACGCCTCCGACTGTATCACAGCGCACAAGATTTCTTCAGAGAATCTTGTCCGATCTCTCTCCTGTATCCTTACACGGGAGGCATGATCAGACGGCCAGAAAGAGGACACGGTACGACTCAGCATGGTGGCTGCACCATCTTGAATGCTCAAATCGGACGAATGGCGCGACCGCCGGTGGCGTTTCCACTCTCGGGCGAACTGATCAGGGTCCCGTGGAGCGGGCTCTGGAGGCCACCAATTCGGTGGCCTCCAGGCCAACACGGGAACGAGGGGGTGCGCTGATGAACACAAATAGCATCAACTCCTCTCAGCTAGCTAGCTAGCCCATCTTATTCAGCGCATGGCAGGGATTCGCTGGTGGATGTAGCGTAAGCGTCTGATTTGAAGCAGAGATTCGGGTGTCGAAGCCAATTTCCACCGAATCGGACACTGCCACACCCGCCATGCTCGAAGATAACCTGCTGCCGTTCAATTTCCCAGCCGTAGAGCGCAAGAAAGTCACCGCCGCATTCGATGGTGGACGCATCACCTCGGATGGCGGCGTGATGTTACTCGCTGCGGTCGAGAGAGAACTCGGCCTCGCCGAGCGGCTCGCGCCGTTGATCACCGATCCGCGTAATCCGTTGCTGGTTACACACAGCGTGGCCGACATACTGCGCGCGCGTATGTTGGCGATTGCCTGCGGCTATGAGGATGCCGACGATCTCGACCACCTGCGCACCGACCCTGGCTTCAAACTGGCCTGCGGACGGCTGCCTGACAGCGGCACCGATCTTTGCTCGCAGCCGACCGTGTCGCGCTGGGAGAACGCACCCACTCTGCGTGCGGTGGTGCGTATGACCTACGCCATGATCGACACCTACTGTGCCAGCTACAAGCGGCCGCCGCGTGCGGTGACGCTGGATATCGATGACACGCTCGATGTTGTGCACGGGCATCAGCAACTCTCGCTGTTCAACGCGCATTACGATGAACGCTGCTTCCTGCCGATCCACGTCTACGACACCGCCACGTCGCGCCCCGTAGCTGTTCTGCTGCGCACCGGCACGACGCCGTCAGGGGTGGAAATCCGCGGCCACCTACGGCGGATGGTGCGTCGCATCCGCAGCCAATGGCCCAATACGCGGCTGACCATCCGTGGCGACAGCCATTACGGCCGTCCCGAGGTGATGGCGGGGTGCGAGGCCAATGGTCTCGACTACATCTTCGGTCTGGCGGGCAACGTGGCTGTGGATCGCTTGGTGGAGCCGGTTGCTGACGACGTACGGGTGCGTCGCGCTCAGGCACAGGCGCCAGCCGTGCGCCGTTACTGCGAGACCCGCTATGGCGCCAAGTCCTGGCGCTGCGAACGACGGGTCGCTGCCCGCATCGAGGCGACGACCCAAGGATTGGACATCCGTTACGTCGTCACCAACATCACGGGTGGCGGCCCCCAATGGCTCTATGACAGTCTCTACTGTGGGCGCGGTCAGGCTGAAAACCTGATCAAATTGCACAAAACACAGCTCGCGTCCGACCGCACCAGTTGCCGATCTCCGCTCGCCAATCAGGTCCGCCTCGTGCTGCACACCGGCGCGTACTGGCTGATGCTCAAGGTCCGCGATGCCATTCCCAGGCCGCAGCCGCTCGCCACAGCCGAGTTCACCACCTTGCGGATGCACCTGATCAAGATCGCCGCGCGCATCGTCGAAACCGCACGCCGGGTGCGTGTCGCCTTCGCCGCCACGCATCCCGAGGCGGCACTGTTCGCCAGCCTTGCGCGCTGTCTCCAATCGGCAGGGCCGTGATCGCCGGGGCATGTGCCCCGCAGTCGCCTGATCCCGCCAACCTCCAACGCCCAACAGAACATGTCCTGAAACCGCGATAAAAAGGCGCATCGGGAAACCGCGCCCGCGCTCTGAGAGCCGCCTGTGCTTCAAGCCCGCTGAATAAGATGGGCTAACAGCCGACCCGCAAGTGTGACACCGGACCGAGATCGTAACAGAGAGCGCAAGCGGCTGGAACGGGAGCCCATCGCCAACAAGCTCGGCAAGCACAGTTTCAATCCACCGGAGCTGTCGACCAGCTATGGGCGCTATCTCATCTCTGGCGTCGCGCCTGCATGACGCGCGGCATCGGAGCTGACGTTATATCCCACCGGACCCTCCGGGAAACACCCGCGGAAACCGCGCCTTGCGGTCACCCGGAAGGCATATCGCAACAGTGCGCATACAAACAGGAGTTCTGGACGCGTCGAATGGCAGCTTTCGGCAACGGCCGACAAGAGCCCCGATCGTGTGCCTTGGATCAGATAGCCGACATTGGCGTCTCAGGATATTCGTATCAAACCTAGACCATTGATGCGATATCTGAGGCACGATGCAGGTAGCGCCAAGGCTGCGGCGGGTTATGAGCGGCCGCGCTCGCCAAGGACAAGGCCGTTGTTTCGTGCGTCAATGTTCAGGGGCATCGGCCCGGGAAGGCGGCGGTGCAAATGTCACGGATGGCGGCCAGATGCTCGCGCCCCCAGTAGAGGCCGCCCTCGACCACGAAAGTCGGGACACCAAAAACCCCCTGCGCCTCGGCAGAGCGACTGATCGCGGCCACTTCCGCGCGCAGGGTCTCTACCGCGGCGCGGAAATCCCCCTCCGGAGCCCTAGCCTCAGCCAAGACCGTTGCGATGACGTCGACATTTTCGATGTCCAAGGCGCGCTGCCAGAAGCGTTCAAATACCATGTCGTGATAGGCCCGGAAAACCTCGGGGCCGGCTTTCAGGGCGTACAGCATGCCCGCGGCGGCCAAAGTGGGAATCCCAAATCTTCTGCGTTCCCCGAACCGTTAAACCGCGTTTGCGGGCGTCACGACGGCAATCCATGTAGCTGTATCGAACGCGGCGCCACTGATGCGGGTTTCGTGTCTCTTCAATGACCCGACCAGCCGCGTCTACCCGGGCCGAACCGAGATAGCTCGGAATGTCGAGAATGTAGGGTCGCCAATCGAGACTGACGGGAAAGTCGCGAGCCAGCTCGTAAGTAAGATCCTTGGCTAGAAAAGCGTAAGGACTTTTGTAATCAGTGTAGACGATGATGGTCTGGTGCATGCCGACGATCTACGCCCTGCCGCAGCAAGCGCACTAATGACATATTACATATCCAGGTGCCACCGAATGCGAGTCCTGCGGGCTCATGCTTCTGCCCCGCCAAGCCTCGTCGCCACGACCGGCGCGCGAAATGTGCGGTTCAGGGCGTCTACCAGCAGCCAGGCGCGCCGGTAAGACATATTCATCGCCCGGCCCGCCGCGGAGATCGAACCTGTGTCTTCGATCTTCTCGAGCAATTCGATCTTGCCCGGGCCGAGCCGGTTCTCAACATCAAAATGCAGTTGGAACACCAGCCGAGTCATGCCCCGCACGGTAGCAGAGGCGGAGATTTTCGGCAGGGCCGGATCTAGCCAGTCAGTATATTTATCCATATGCACTGAAATCAGTGTGGCGGAACTTCGTCGATCCGACAGACCACGCGAGGAGGTGTCATGGCCAAGATCATCTGCGTTCTCTACGCCGACCCCGTGGATGGGCATCCAGCCACATATGCGCGCGATGATGTGCCAAAGATCGACCGATATCCCGGCGGCCAGACCGCTCCCTCGCCCAAGGCGATTGATTTCAAGCCCGGTGAGTTGCTGGGCGACGTGTCGGGTGCGCTTGGCCTACGAAAATACCTTGAGGGGCAGGGACACACGCTGGTCGTCACTACCGATAAGGAGGGTCCGAATTCCGTTCTCGATCGCGAACTCGTGGACGCGGAGGTTGTGATCTCTCAACCATTCTGGCCGGCCTACATGACAGCCGAACGGATTGGGAAGGCGCAGAAGCTCAAGCTGATCATCACCGCCGGCATCGGCTCAGACCACACCGATCTGACCGCGGCGAACGCACACGGGATCACCGTGGCGGAGGTGACTTACTCCAATAGTATCAGCGTCGCTGAGCACGTCGTGATGATGATCCTGGCCCTTGTGCGCAATTACATCCCCTCGCACGACTGGGCTCGCCAGGGTGGCTGGAACATCGCCGACTGCGTGCAGCGCTCATACGACCTCGAAGGCATGCAGGTCGGAACCGTGGCCGCCGGCCGGATCGGTCTGGCGGTACTCCGCAGACTCAAACCCTTTGACGTGCGACTTCACTATACTGATCGGCACCGCCTGCCGGACGCGCTCGAGCAAGAGCTGAATTTGACCTGGCATCCCACGGCGGAATCGCTTGTCGGGGTGTGCGATGTGGTCACCATCAACTGTCCACTGCATCCAGAAACGCAAGATCTCTTCAACGCGGAGATGCTCTCAAAAATGAAGCGCGGCGCTTATCTCGTGAACACCGCGCGGGGGCTCATCGTCAATCGCGATGCGGTCGCGGAGGCGCTCAAGAGCGGCCATCTGGCGGGATATGCTGGTGACGTCTGGTATCCGCAGCCCGCGCCTCCCGACCATCCGTGGCGCACGATGCCGTATAATGGAATGACGCCACACGTTTCGGGCACGAGCCTCTCCGCGCAGGCACGGTACGCTGCCGGAACGCGCGAGATCCTCGAGTGCTATTTCGAGGGTCGTCCCATTCGCGACGAATATCTGATCGTTAAAGGCGGCACGCTCGCTGGTGCCGGGGCTCATAGCTACAGCGTCGCCTGAACCCCGCCGGCGCCTCCATCAACCCGTCAAGGAAGAGAATCTGTGACCATAGACATTCTCACGACCCGTCATCCGTATCTGGACGGCAAGGCCAAGCGTTTTGCTGATCGATGGCAAATGGTTCGAGGCCGCTTCGGGCAAGACGTTCGACAGCATCAATCCGTCGACAGGCGAGGTGCTCGCGAAAGTGGCTGAGGGCGACGTTGAAGATATCGACCGTGCCGTCACCGCCGCGCGGCGCGCGTGAAAGCGGAATCGTTCAACCCGTTGGCAAGCCGTCCGCGTGTTGCATGACATTGGCGACCCTGCCGTGTGGGTCGCGGACAAAAAACCGTTTGACGCCCCATCGCTCCACGGTCAGCGGATGGAGAATGTCCCAGCCCTGCTCCTGGGTGCGCCGGTAGCACACGTCTACATCGGCCACCTCGACGCTATAGTCCGGGTGTGGAAGGGCCGGATCGCTGTCGACAATAGTTAGTTGCGCGGTAGGATTTTCCGGCGAGGCAAGGGTAACAATCCATCCTCTGTCCATCACCACTTCAAGACCCAGCGTCGGTATAGAATTCCAGGCCGATTGCTGGGTTGCCCGAACGGATGTTCGGGATGACACGATTTACCATGAGCGACACCTTTCACAACCGCTCGGGCTGTCTCGGGGCTCAGTAAAGGTCACCACCCATGTATTATATCCGCCAACTGGCCGTTTGGTTCCATAATAAGAGGGCGCAATGCTTTTATCGAGCAAGCAATCAACCGCCGTCTGCATGGCGGCAAGGGCTGTTCATTCAAAGGCCCAGCGCATCGCTCGCGCCATCCCAAGCGTACCGGCGCGTACCAGTGGGCGACTGAGAATGGCCACTGATAGTCCGTGCATGCGCCGCGCCCAGGTTGGGAGCAAATCGACCCCTGCACGCAGGGTAAGCGCCTGCAGTGGTTCGGCCATCAGGTACGGCGCTGGTTGGGACAGCACCAGCCGAGCAACCTCCCGCGTGCGGCCATCGCACAATAAGCGTGGTCGCATCGTATCGATTAGGTCTCGGGCCTCCGAGGAAGAGCGCGGGATGGGAGCGGCACCCATGCTCAGGGCGATGCGTGCCATCTCGACGAAGTACTGGTCTTGGTCGGGCACTGACATATTTGGCTCGGCATAGCGGATCCACGCGGCCAGAAAGCTTGTCGCCTCTGTCACATGCACCCAGGCCAGCAGAGAGGGATCGTTCGCGGCATAGGTGTCCCCATTCGGGAGGGTCCCGCGGACGCGGTCGTGGATGCCGCGCACGCGGGTGATCGCCGCCTCCGCCTCGACCTGCCCACCATAGGTCGTGAGCGCGATGAAACGCGCCGTGCGCCTCAGCCGCCCATGCATATCAGTCCGGAAGTTCGAATGATCCCACACCCCGGCTCAAAACTGCCGGGTGGAGCATCTGAAGCAATAACCCCGTAACGCCGCCAACCATCATCACTGTGACATCGCCATGAACGCGCCAGGCCACCGCGCTGGGGCCAAATAGTCCGTCGGTTCGCCGCTTGACCGGTTTTTCGCCGCGCGAGCGGTCGTTGAACAGCTCGACGACCTTGACAGCGATCGCATCCTTGATTGACCGCTCCACGACCCGGCGCAGGGAGAGCGAAGGGCGTGTGGCAGATCGAGGATATGGCATCAGGTGAATAATCCGCGTTTGAAGTTGACCACCAAGTGAATGGAGTGATTTAAAACGGGAGGTGTGACCGGTTCGTTGCATCAAGCCGTTTCGGAGGCCTGCATGATGCCACCGCGCAGCGCCGATGCGCCCCAAGAAGACTAGGGTCATCGGCGCGGCCCCGATGACCGCAGCAGCCCGATGCTGCACCGCGCGGCCTGCTACCGCCGGTTTGCGCCGGACGGGGATGGAAAACCGGCGCCCCGACGATAGTGCATGTGACGATGATCCGTCGCGGATGAGATTTCACACGGTCTGCTTTGAAATGTATGACGGAAATGGGGTCACCGTGTCAGGCGGCGACAATCAGACGCGCACGGCCCGTCGCTGTCGTCGGGCTTTGGTCCCGGACGATGCAACACCGACTTCGTGAGTGTGATCTCTGCCATTGTCACGCCCGTTTGCCGGTGCTCGCTCGCAGCCATGCCATTGACGATCAAAGCATAGCCGCCGTGCTCTATAGGCGGCCAGAACAACGACACGTTGGGCTCGCGCGTGATGTTCTTGGCAGCGGAAACACTCACGTTGCAGCCGATACGGTCGCCGCGAAGCTCAATCGTCACGTTACTGGTATGCGGACCATCTTTCGCGACCGTGAGCAGATAGGCCTCACGCCATGTGGGAGATCGCCTCGACAAGCGTGCGGATCGGCATGATTGGTCCTTCCTTGGTTCCGACCTTCGGTAACGCACTCATTCAACCGCCCAGCAGAGATGCCAAGGCCGCGGGCTTGCGGCTTGTGGCGGTCGGCGCGAAAACGGCGCTGGCCAGGGAGATCTTCGTCATGCCGACACCCGTGGGACGCTTTCGCCTAGAGGCAGCGCTCCCGACCGAACCGCCGGGGCGTTCCTGCTGCTTGCCAATAATTCCGGCCTGATCCCGGTCGCGCCGTGGCCGGAACGACGGAAGAGCCAGAGCCCGATGAGATAACCCTGGTCTGCGACGTTGCCCGGTTGCTGGCGTGCCACCCGCCGCCCGAGGCGTCGTCATCGCGACGCCCAACCGCCGCAGACCTGCCCACTCTCCGATGATGAAATGCCCGGTTTTTGACGGTTATGGCGCGGGCCTGTCGACCTCGCCCGCCAAGGGGAACTGACCTGCGGACGGGGAGGCCGGCCAAGCATTGGATGGCCCTCGCATACCTGGCCGGCGCCCCGCCACGCGGAAACCACTGTGACCTGGGTAGTTTAGCGCGGAAAGTCGGTCTACGTCACGTCGCGTCGATGCTGATGGCGATGAACAGACCGGCCGCCAGTTCCACCGCGCTAATGCAGAAAGGTTCTGCAGTGGACAGCGAGGACATTCCGGTCGCCGGGCGCCCGCAACCACGCCACCTCGCCTGCAATTTCGCCACCCGATGGCACCGACACCCGGAAGTCACCGCCCCGTGCGATCAGGTTCGGCACCACCTCGACCAGCGCCGCCAGGTCCGCGATGATACTCGGATCATCGCAGTCAAAACCCCGCATATACCTTCTGGCTAAGCAATGAAGGCTCGCCGTGGCGATCACGACCGGGTCCCAGCGCGTCGAGTCCTGCAGCAACTCCAGTTTGCCGCGGACGATGACGACGCCTGGTTCGTCGACGCACGACACCGTCGGCAACACGGTCATCTTATTCGCCAGTAGCCGATGTTCTGTGATGATCAGGCGCTTTTTGTCGCGGTGGACGGTCTGGTCGAGCAACGTGTAGCCCGGCAGCGCGCTCCAGACCTGCGCCAGCGCCAACAATTTCTCTGGGCAAGGACCGCGGTTGCGCCTGCTAAAGTCCAGGACACAGGCGCGGACGATCGCGTGTCCCGTTGGGGTAACCGCGCTTTGATCACGGCAGGGCTTCCGCCCCACCGCCGCCGTTGCCAAACTCACCCAGCGCGGGCCGCTCGCCGGGTCGTGGTTTTGTTCCTAATTGTGGAATGGCTGGCAGGCGGGAGCCCGCGGTCTAGGCCCCGATCTGGTGGCAGGCCAGAAATGTCGACGGCTCGGGGCTCCGGCTGACGGGCTATCCCTCGTCAGCCGGGTTTCATCGCCCCGGCACGCACCTGCGCCATCAGATCAGGACGATGCTCGGCGAGATGGTCGAGCTTTTGAAGCGTGCGCCGGCTGGCCCATCACAGGCGCGGTTGCCGCTCGAATGTTGATGGCGGCAGGGCTTCCACCCCCTGCACCGTCGCCGCCATGCTTGTCGCGCGCGCTGCTCGCCGGGTCGTTGCCTTATCCATTGTTGCTCCTGGCAGGCGGGAGCCGCGGTCTAGGCCCCGAGCGGGGCAAGGACAAAGTCATCGGCTCGGGGCTCCGGCCGGCGGGGACTATCCCCCGCTGGCCGGGCTTCATCGCCTCGCCACTGATCCCGCTCGATCCTTCAGGCACCCGGACCAAGGGGTAGGTATATACATACCCCTTCCCGTCCGGATCGGTCTGCTCGCGACCGCCCACCCGCCAGCAACTACCTCGGCCAGCGCCGACCCGACGCTGCCATGCTTTTCGTTACGGTATCTTGTAGCTGCCTGTGTTAGCGCAATAGGTGCTGTAGCTGTTTTCGGCCGCGGTCTTGAACTCGCCCTCGTGGCAAGCAGCAGACCCGCCGCCACTAATCCCGGTGTACTTTCCGGTACCAGTGGTAAACTCGATCTTTACGGTAAAAGTCTTGGCATTGTTCACGCGTGGCTCGGCGAGGGCAATATCGCCGACAAATTGGTCACCGTCCGGGTCCATCGCCACGCAGTACCCGCGAGCTTTCTCCGAGCCGCTGACGACATCAGACAGGCCAAAGCAGTGCCATGTGACGTGGTCACCAAACCCGGCGCCTCGCCACAAACCGTTTTCGTCCCATGTGACCAGCACCCGCTCTTTCCCAATCTCGGTGACCTGGGAGCCATACCCGGTATATCTTGGTTGTAGGTTCCAGACTTTGGCAGATCGGCAGCCATTGCCGTAGCCCCGAAGGCCATGGCGGCAGTCAGCGTGAGGGCGGACAAAATGCATTTGTGCGTTCTCATCGAATGTTCCTCCTGTGATTGTTCATTGGCCGGGCGCCGAAAGGCCCGATCGAGACAATCACTCGATGGCATCTTTGGTAATTATTCGATATTGGCGTTCCCGAAGTCGGCTCTTTGCCGCTGTGCCAGGAACGGTGGCCGAGCCGGAGGCTCAGGGGAGTTTGTAATTGGCCTGTAACTCGCCATATTGGACGGAGGTTCCCTCGGTCGCCGTCCGGAACTCGGGGCCGTGCTTACGAAAGTTCCAACCACCGCTGATGCCGGCATACTTTCCTGTGCCCGTGGTGATTGTGGTTGTCCCCTCATGGCATTGTCAGCTTAACCGGCGCTGGCCCAATTCCTGGAAGCAGCCGAGACTGGCGGCATGAAGCTACCGCCCAACCCTCACCACCGCCATCGGTTTCCCGCCGAGATCATCAGCCAAGCTGTCTGGCTGTACCACGTATTCAGCCTCAGTCTGCGCGATGTTGAGCTGATCCTTGCTGAACGCGGTATCGTCGTCTCCTATGAGACCGTGCGCCGCTGGTGCAAGAAGTTCGCAGCCAGTTTCGCTGACCGCCTGCGCCGCCGCCGGCCACGACCGGGCGACAAGTGGCATATGGACGAAGTCTTCATCCGCATCCAGGGCGTGCAGCATTATCTCTGGCGCGCCGTTGATCAGGATGGCGTTGTGCTCGATATCCTTGTCCAGGCTCGGCGCGATGCTCAGGCTGCGAAGCGATTCTTCAAGCGGCTGCTGGTGGGTTTGCAATATGAGCCGCGGGTGATTGTGACCGACAAGCTGCGGAGTTATGGCGTCGCTCAGCGTCAACTGCTTCCCGGGTCGAGCACCGACAAAGCCGATATCTGAACAATCGAGCCGAGAACTCACATCGACCGACGCGGCGACGAGAGCGTCAGATGCAACGGTTCAAATCCTCCCGGCAAGCCCAGGACTTCCTCTCCGCCCACGGTTTCATCTACGGCCATTTCCGTCCCCGGCGGCATCAACTGACGGCCCCTGACTATCGCGAGATCCGGTCTGACGCTTCAATGTCTGGCTTCAGGAAACGTGCGTCCAAAACGCAGTATAGTGGGACGACCGGGGCCTCGGCCCTCATGCCGTCCGCGCCAAGTTAACGTGACAATGCCGGAGCGCGGCATGTTCCACCGGGGCCGAGCCCTATACGCTTGCGATGGTTTTGAAGGATTTGTCGCCGCAACTTGCTGGGATTCGGTGCAGCATCACTGCGACCGACATTTGTACCGAGGTCATCGAGACGGGTCTTGCCGGCATCTACCCGGCGGCGATGATTGAACCGGTGCCCGCCGAAATGCGCCACCGCTATGTTGCGTATTCCCGGGACCGTGCGTTGCAGCGAGTTCGGATCGTGCCCGATCTGCGGGCGATGGTGCAGTGGGGACGGGTCAATCTCATCGATTTGCCTTACCCGGTCGACCGTGACATGGACGTAATATTCTGCCGTAACATTCTGATTTATTTTGATAAGCGGACGCAGGAACTGGTGCTCGGCCGGCTGTGCGAACACCTGCGTCGTGGTGGATATCTGTTCCTGGGGCACTCGGAGACACTCACCGGCTTGCAACTTCCGCTGGAACCGGTTGGTTCCACCGTGTTCAGACGGATTTAGGCGTATGGCGCAACGAAAGATTCGCGTTCTGATCGTCGACGACTCCGCCTCGGTGCGCCGAACGATGTCCGATATCCTCAGCGCGGACCCCGAGATCGAGGTGATCGGCACCGCGGCGGACCCGTTCGCGGCGGCGCGCCGCATCCAGGACGAAGTTCCGGACGTCATTACACTCGACGTTGAGATGCCGCGCATGGACGGCATCACCTTCCTACGCAAACTGATGCTGCAGCATCCGTTGCCGGTGGTGATGTGTTCATCGCTGGCCGAGGATGGGTCGGCGACGCTGATGCAGGCGCTGGAGGCAGGCGCGGTCGACGTGATTCTGAAGCCGCGGGTGGACGTGCCGCAATTTCTGCAGGAAGCGAGCATCCGTATCTGCGACGCCGTAAAGGCGGCGGCGCGGGCTAGGCTGAGGCGTGCTCCGGTTGGTCGGCCCGAAGGCCTTCCCGGGCAGCGAGGCCCGGAGGAGAAGCTGACAGCGGACGTCATCATGCCCGCGCCGCTCGCCGGTCAGGCCATGGTTCGAACGACCGAAACGGTTGTCTGCATCGGAGCTTCCACTGGAGGAACGGAGTTGTTGCGGGATGTGCTGGAGGCATTGCCCGCGGACTGTCCGGGCATCGTCATCGTGCAGCACATGCCGGAGAAATTCACCGAGGCTTTCGCTCGCCGCCTGAACACTTTGTGCGCGATGGAGGTCAAAGAGGCAGCGGATGGTGACACGGTGCTGCGCGGCCGCGTTCTGATCGCACCCGGAAACTTTCACACGTTGCTACAGCGCAGCGGCGCGCGCTATTACGTTGCGGTCAGAGAAGGACCGTTGGTTTCGCGTCACCGCCCGTCGGTCGACGTCCTGTTTCGGTCAGCCGCGCGATTTGCCGGCGCCAATGCTCTCGGCGTCATTATGACCGGGATGGGTGACGACGGCGCCCGCGGTCTGGGTGAGATGAGGACCGCCGGCGCCGCTACGATCGCCCAGGACGAGGCCTCGTGTGTGGTCTTCGGGATGCCAAAGGAAGCCATCGCGCGCGGCGCCGCCGACAAGATCATGCCGCTCAATTCGCTGGCGGGCGAAATCATGCGAGCCAGCCGGCGATGACATCTTGGGATCAACTGACCCAGCCGCACGAGGCCACGCTACAGGTGACCCTGAAGCAGGGAGAAATCCAGTTCGGCATCGAGCCGACCGTACTGGTGACGATCCTTGGCTCCTGCGTCGCGGTCTGCCTCTGGGACAGCAGGTGTCGGGTCGGCGGGATGAATCATTTTGTTCTGCCTAACGATCCGAGACATGAGCGAAATCCGCGATATGGCGACGTCGCGATCGATGAATTGATCGCAGGACTTCGGCGAAATGGCAGTCGGGTGAGCGATCTTCAGGCGAAACTATTTGGGGGAGCCGCGGTTCTGCCGGTTGGGGGGGCAAAGTCGGTTGGCACAAGCAATGTTCTGCTTGCCCTGGAGCGGCTCAGCTATGAACGCATTCCGATCACCGGCCGGCGGACCGGGGGTACACTCGGCCAGCAGATCCGTTTCCATACCGGAAGTGGAGATGTGTTCTTTCGCTATCTTCCGGGCAGCATCCGGGCAGAGGACGTCTGATACCGACAGATGCGAGCGGGTGGTTTTCGCCGAACGTTTCGCTTGCATGCGCGGACCCGGACAAATCACCGGCTTTATCGCCACCGGCAAAAAAATTCCGCGGTGTTGAATGTTCCACAGCGGCCTTCAGCGGCGGCAGCTAGGTTTCCGCTCGTCGATCACCGACAGCCGGACACGCAAAACTCCGGACAGACACTGAAGGAAACAAAGCCATGCGCCGTATGCTCCTCTCCAGCCTCGCCCTCGTCGCCGTCGCCGCCGCGATCTCGGTCAGCCCCGCCAGCGCGCAGCAGGTCGGCGGCGTTTCGATCACCCATGGCGGCGGCAACACCAACTTCGCCAAGGGTGCGTTCAGCGAGTCCGATCAGTCCGCGACCACCCTCGGTGGCATTGCCAACGGCCGCGGCCGCGTGATCACCAACGGGGGCGGCAATCACGCAGCATCGCTGGGAAAATTCAGCTACGCCGGGCAGGACACCACGACGGTCGGCGGCTATGCGTCGGGACGCGGCCGGGTCTACACCAACGGCGGCGGCAACAACGATCTGGCTCGCGGCTTCGGCAGCAGCGCCACACAGTCCACTCTGACGCTCGGCGGCTCCGCCCCCGGCCGTGGCCGCTCGGTGACGAACGGCGGCTACAACAACAACTTCGCGACCGGCGCGTTCGCCTCGGCGGATCAGCAGGTGGTCACCCTCGGCGGCGCCGCGGGGCGTCATGGCGTGAACGTCGTTGACGGCGGGCGCAACAAGAACGCCGCGGTGGGCTTCGGGTCCACGGCCTCGCAGCAGGTCTTCACCGGCGGACAATAAAACCTGGCCGCCGCGCGTGAACCTCAGACCAACAGAGATCCGGCCCCGCGAAAGAGCGGGGTCGGCTGCGGCCGGGAAGGTCAGGAAACGGCTGGCAATGGGTTGCCAGCCCGGGACTCCTCTACGATAGAGCAACGTTACGCCATCCGGCGAAGGCAATCCGCGCCGCGGATTATTGGTTACCCGTCGGGATAAGCGAGAATGCTGGCGGCACGGTCAACCGAAAGAGGCCCAATAACACCGGGACAAAACGTTCGCGGTGGCCGCCCCGTTGGTTTCCCTATTCGTTCCGAGTGCGGACCATTGGCCTAGGCTGCCGCGTTCCTGATCGCGGCGTTCATTGCGAGGACAGCGGCGGCCGGGCCGTCTGGATGGTTCCAGACGCAACCCACCACGGCCAGGAAGTCGGCCCCAGCCCGCACCAGCGGCCCACAATTTTCCGGCGTGATTCCGCCGATCGCACAGTTCGGCAACTCCATCATTTCGGACCACCATTGCAAGATCTCGGGATCGAGCAACGTCGTCACCGCCTTCGTGGTGGATGGATAGAACGGCCCGAACGCGACATAATCCGCACCATCCTCGCCGGCCTGCATCGCCAGGTCGCGGCTACCCTTACAGGTCACGCCCAGGGTCAAGTCCGGCCCCATCAGGCGTCTGGCCTCACGTGCCGGCAAATCCTCCTGTCCAACGTGAGCACCGTCGCAGCCGCTGGCCCGCACCAAGTCAGCACGGTCATTCAGCAGGAACGCCACATCGCGAGACTGGCTGACGGGCCGCAATGCGTCGATCGCCCGCCGCCAGCCATCATCATCCACGTCTTTCAGACGGAGTTGCACCGCCGCGACGTCGCCGGCGTCGAGTGCTGCCGCCAGCAGATCGCCGAATCGCACCGGATCCAACGCGGGCGGCGTAATCAGATAGAGGCGACAGCGCATCTGCCGGTCGCCTTCACCCATCATCACCATCGGCCAGTCCCCGTATCCGCGGCAATGAAACTAGCAGGCCGGCCGGCGCCAGACAGAGCGCCGGCCCTGTGCCCTTCGACCTGCGCCAAGAGGGTATCCTGAGCGACGGCGGGTGTGACACGTGTGGCGCCGGCACGACCGCGCCGAGAGATCAACCCAGGTATCAGGCTTTGCCCAGGTAGATGTCGATGATCTTGCCGAGCATCTCGAGCGCGGTTTCCTTCGGCCGCTGGAAGGTGTTGCGGCCAATGATGCTGCCGTTGCCGCCACCGTCCCGGATGCCTCGGATCTCCTCATACAAGCCGTCGAGATCCTTCGATTCACCGCCGGAGAATACCACGATCCGCTTGCCAGCCAGTGACGCCTGCATAATGTGCTCGACCCGCCTGGCCATGGTGGATCCGTCGATCTCCGCATAAGCCTTCTTTGCCGCTTCCAGGCCGATCACGGCGGTAGGCGGTTTGACCTTGATGATGTTGGCGCCGAGCAGGGCAGCCATCTGCGCGGCGTAGGCACAGATGTCGAGGGCGGTTTCCGCCGCCTTGTCCAAATTTGGGCCGCGCGGATAGCTCCAGACGACCACCGCGAGGCCGGCGTCCTTGGCTTCAGCGGTCAGCTCACGCAGCTCCTCCATCTGGGCAAAGGCGAACTCGCTGCCTGGATAGATGGTGAAGCCGATCGCCGCGCAGCCAAGCCGAAGCGCGTCCTTAACGCCGGCGGTCACGGCCTGGTCCTTGTTGGTTGCCAGGCTGTTGGAGCTATTGCATTTCAGGATGGTGGGTATCTGGCCAGCGAAGGTGTCGGCGCCCTGGGCAATCATTCCCAGCGGCGCGGCATAGGCGTTCAACCCAGCCTCGATCGCAAGCTGATAGTGATAGTGCGGGTCATAGGCTGGCGGATTGGGCGCGAAGCTGCGTGCCGGGCCGTGCTCGAAACCCTGATCGACAGGAAGAATGAGCACTTTGCCGGTGCCGCCCAATTTGCCAGTCGACAAGATGCGGGCCAGGTTGGCCTTCACGCCGGGATTGTCGCCCTCATACCAGTCGAGAATCTTCTTCACTTTCTGGGTCACGCGCATGGAAGCTGCTCCTTTTCCAGATGAAGCCAACATATCCGTGGGCGGGTACCTAGCCCGGACCGGCCTTGCTGTCACCCGGCGACATGGCGGGCGCGCCCGGCAGCCGCAGCCAGGCGGGCAGACGCCGGATTGCGTTTCGCTCGGCCATATCGAGTGCCTTGGGCGGCTGGGTCAGGACAAAACCACCGTCACGCTCCGCGATTGCCGCCACCGCCTGCCATCCCGAGGCCGCTGGCCACAGTATCAGCCGGCATAGTCCGCTGCGGAGGGCGGCCATCGCCATGCCGGACGCATCCGCGCAGTCGAGGATGTCGGTCACAACGGCCTCGGGATATTCGGCGCGCGCGGCCGCGACAACCTCACGCCACCAGAGGCAGCCCGCGAACAGCGCGGCGCCTGGGGCGGACAGCAGCGTTACCGGGGCTCCCACCGCCAGAGCAGCCCGTGCGTCCGCCAGTCCATGCACGACAACCGCCGGATGAATGGTCATGCCGGACCTTCAAACTGTTGACCGCGACCAGATCAAGCGGCATCACGAGTGCTGCACGACAGGGGCGGTGATGGCGGACGAGCCTGAGGACCCGGACGCGGCGGCAGACCGGCTGGAAGCCGCGTTGGAGCGCATTGGGCGCCTGGCCGCGATTCCCGCGAAACCGAGCGAACCGCCGGCTGACCGCTCGGACGGCGATTTGTCGATACCGGATATCGCCGAGCGCCTGGACAAGCTGATCGCCAGGCTGCGTGCGGCACTTGGGGACGGGGCCAAATCGGATTGAACCGTAGCATAAGGACACAGCGATGGCGCAGGTGACGCTTCGCATCAATGGTTACGCCTACATGATCGGCTGCAAGGACGGCGAGGAAAAGCACCTCGAGGCGATGGCCGGCGAGGTCAACAATCGAATCGACGGGGTAAGGACGGCGGCCGGGCCGAGTGGAGAGTCCCGGATGCTGGTGATGGCCGCGTTGCTGATGGCCGACGAATTGTTCGAACTGCGTGGCCGTCTGGATAGCGCCACCGCAAATGCCCAGCCCCCAAAGGCCGACCCCAAGCTCGGCCGCAAGCTCAGTCAGATGGCAAAACGTGCCGAAGAGATTGCCGATGGGCTCGAGCGTCCCTAGATTGCAACAGCGGAGCTGCCCGGTGCGTCAGGTAACTCATCCCCGGGGCCAGTAAGCATCTCCCACGGGAGCTGGCGCTGTCGGGATCTTGGTCTCGGTATCTGGCACCCACCTGCACAAGCAGGCTCTGGGAGGATGATACGCCAACGGCCACGGCGGCTCCGTACTTCTGTCACCGCCTGTGTGTTACTACCGGACCTTGTCAGACCTGGTCTGGTGACCTCGACTAGCAGCGGCGCCAAACACCGGTCCCCCTCAATCGGCGGGATGACCAGCTTGAGCACGGCGGGCCAACGGAAAACGCTGCCCCATTATTACTGCTTCTACTGCGGGGGGCCTTTGTCGGGGAGGAGCACAGGGGGAAGGTCCTCGAAACTGATGTCACTCCCCTCCTCTTGGAACGGGACTGTGTCGGTCGCCGGGCTTTGCTGGTCGCTGCTCCGTTGCGTACCTGCCAAGCTTGATATCGCCCCGTGGCTCCTTGCTGTCCTTTGGCTCGCGGTCGGAAAGGACTCCCATCACCTCGATGCCCTGATCGTGCTTCTCCTGCGCTCCGTTGACCTTGCGAGCGAGGCCCTTGGAGTAGGCAATCTCGTAGCTGCGGGGCATCCCGGACGGCACATTGTATTCGTTGATGGTGTCGAGCCACAGATAGATGTGGCCCGGATTGTTGGTCCTGCCGTCGGGCTCGACGATACGGCTCGACACGAGACTGAACCGCGGCGGCAGATGCTGTGCGGTTGGCCACCCCATCAGACCGTTGATCGAGTGCCAGGTCACACCGAAAAAGACGGTGGTGACAATGATGGAGGCGGCCTTGATCCACCAGCGCCATAGCGAGGTGAGATTGAGGCTGAGCAGCAGCATGGTCACGACGACATAGGCCGCCAGCAGACCAGCAACCGGAAGGGTCACCACATTGCTCATCACGCGGACCCCGATCGCCTATTTCGGCCCATTGCCAGCGGCCGGTGTACGAACCGCCCTGACCAGGGAGAGTGCCGGTCCAGTGACGACGTCACTGACCTTGCCATCGGGATCGAGCGTGAAGCGAACGAACGTCTCCTCCTGGCCCTTGTGGTCAAATTCCTGGGTGCCATAAAAGACCACGCTCGCGGTCGGGTTGAGCTTCTCGACCTTGACCGAGACCGGCAGTTTGTTGGTCGAGGTGGCGAGGAAGAGGTGTGCATTCACGACGTATTCGCCAGGGACGATGCCGCGTACGGTGACGATCTCCTGATTGAGCGGATTTTGAATCGTCTGGCCATTGACCGATATTCGCTCACGGGCACTGCCTCGGTCGTCGTGGTCCAAATGCATCAGGCCAGCCTCTCTGCCATGGTACCAAACGATATTGCCGGCAGGATCACGCACGTAGATATCCATGTCGTCGGTATCGTTGTCGGGCCAGTTCATGGTGATCAGCAGTTCCGCCTTCAATTCCACCGCCCCACTCTTGGCTGTCGGATTGATCAGCGAAAAGGCAATGAAAACCATGAAGGCGAGGCCGATGACGACATTGAACAGCATGTCCGTAAACGGAACGAACGTGCCGTCGTCGCTCGCCGCCATGAGATCATGTTCATCCATCGCGATCGTGCTCGAGGGCTGAAATCACATGGACCTCGGTCACTTCGGTGATCATGTCGTAAAGATCCACCACGCCACTGGACAAAAAATAATACTGGAGTTTGAGCAACAGCGCGGTCCCGATGCCGGTGACGGTGATATTCAGTGCGACCGCCATGCCGCTGCTCATGCCCGACAGCGCCTTGCGCAAGGTTTCGACGTCGAACGACGTGAGGCCGGCGATTGGAATAAGCATCAGGATAAAGCCGACGGCGGTGCCGAGCAGCGCCAGGCGGAGCAATGCCTCGGACACGAAAAGACCCAACCTTTCCCGCCCACGCAGACGGTTCGCCAAGACGCGGAGCAGGACCGTCTGATCAACGCGGCGCCCGCCCTGGGCACGGGCCTTGGCAACGAGGTTTGCCACATGTTGCGCGATCATACTGCCTTTGGGAAGCCGGTCCAAATCTGTAGGGCCAAAGCCAAATCGAGTCCGGTCGGCACGAAGCGCCTCTCTGAAAGTCCGTGTCGCCACCAGCTCCTTGGAAACGAACCAGGTCTGCACGAGGCAGTGCAAACTGGTCAGCGCGAACAGGATCAGAATGAGCGACGAAATATGCGTCCGCTCGGTTTCGAACATCACCTGGATGATGCTCAGCTGCCAAAGCGCCGCCAGGCCAAACGCCGTCAGGCACATAATAATCAGCCAGCGGAGCAACGGCAGAAAATCACTCGCCTCCGACGTTGTCCCCATCAGGACCGGAATCGGCGGTTTAACAGAAGCTGTGTCCACGACCTGTCCTTCACTCTCTCAGTTCACCCGGCGCGTGGCCAGCCGTCGATGTTGGATTCCCTATCGAGCACCGGCTGGCCAGGATGGCAATAGATCGTTAGTCCAATGGCCGCCTCGGCCCGGTTTCGCAAGTTCGGTCGCCTCGCCAGCAAGCACAGAGCGATATCCGACCGTATGTGCGCGGTCTTATACAAGTCCGTGCCGCGACGCAAAACCCTGCAAATTCGTTCGTCTCGCAACGAATGGCCTCACCTCGCCTCCGGCGCTCCCAGAGGCGAAACGGTCCATACAATCCAGTATGTGGCGGAGCAATCGCCGATCGGGGCACGAACCGGGCACCCGTGCGATGCGATAACAGCAGGGAAACCCGAATGATCCGCGGCCGCCCGATGGGCGGGACCGCGGCCGTGGCGAGGCTCAACGCAGGCAAACTCCAGACGGGAAGCGGCTGATCGAAGTTCGGACGCGCGCAGCTACGCTGCCTGGGCGGCGATAAGACCGGCCTTGATCGCGTCCAGGAACTGCCTCCAGTCGGCTTCGGTCTGCGCCGCGTAGGCGACTGCGAAAGAGGCGACGGCCGCATCAAAGGCGCCGCCCGACCCCATGTATCCGGCGATGGCCGGCACGTCCCCCGAGCGGGCATGGGCGCGCGCCAGCGTGGTCCCGCAGAGCGCCGCGTAATAAACCAGGGCGCCCTCGGCAATGTCAGAGCCGATCAAAGCCAGACGGCTGTCCTTCAGTTGGCGGATGTAGCAGTGCTGGTCATCGCCATGATTTTCGGTCCAGCCGAGGAACAGGTCAGGCAGCGTCTGCATGATGCGCTGACCGGTGACGACCCGTTTGCCCTGGTTGGCATAGCGGCTGGGACCGGTGAATTTCGCCAGCACCGAGGTTCGGGCTTCCTTCACCTGCAACAACAAGGTGTCGTTGTCCCTGGTGGCAAACAATCCGATGGCGCAGAACGTGCCGACACTGCCGACGCCGACCACCTTGAACGCAACATCCACCAATTCGTAACGATCTAGCAAGATTTGGCACTCTTCCGGCAGCGTCAGCTTGTATGACTCGAACGCGGTGCGAGCGACCCGTTCATGCGTATCATCGGTCTGGCCGGTCAATGGCATGATCAGCGGCGGCCTCGGCTTGATCCGCCAGCCGGCCTTGTGTCGCTCGAGCAGCCTCGGATAGCCCTTGTGGCTTGCCTCGGTCGAAGTCTGCAGCCGTTTCAGCTCGCGCTCGCGCAGCTTGGCATCGGTGATACCGTCGACCATGCCGACGACATCGATACGCGACCGCCACGACTCCAGCGGATCCATTCTGGCGAGATGATGCATGTGGGTGCGATAGGCGAGCACGACGGCGCTGGCCAGTTGCCGAGCCGCGCGGGAGCCGAGGCGGCGGGAGAAAGCGTCGACGGCAAAGCTCGCGGCGAGGCGCTTGACGTCCCACTCGAACGGTGCCGGCAGGGTCTCGTCGAAATCGTTGACGTCGAAGATCGGCGTGCCCTCGGGGGAGGCGAATGTGCCGAAATTCGCGAGGTGGCAATCGCCGCAGGCCTGGACCCGAAGGCCTGTGCTGGGGGTGGTTGCGAGGTCCGCCGCCATGATCGAGGCGGTGCCGCGAAAAAAAGCGAACGGCGAGGCGCGCATGCGATCGTATCGGATCGGTAGCAGACTGGCGACGCGATGGTTGTCGCTTTCAACGATGGTCTCGACCGGATCGGGGCGGGAGAAGGTGGGCTTCCATCCGGCATGCAGGCTGCGCGGCACGACCTTGCGGAGCGCTTGGCCGGCCAGGCGCTGTTCCGCCGCAGGTCGCACGATGTCGATCCGCTGGAGCTCGAGTGGCATGGAGCGCGTCCGGAAGGGTAGTGCCATATCAGACCGTAATCGGTACCTGCGGCATGCGACAACGACAATAATATGTCGCTCGCTGCCCAGGTCCGGGTGAATTCTGTTGAGAACCTTCGGCCAGAGCGCGATCTCGCTCAACGGAACGTTCGGCCGGGTTAATTATGTGATTGCTGGCTCCGTTTCGGGACCGCCGCGATCATCGGTTCCTTGCCATCGAAACCGTTTGTTTCCGCATGGTCAAACTCGCGCGACACGCCGTCACGGGCTGGGGCTGGGTTTGCTGACGCCCGATGGTATCCCCGATCCGCTACGACATGCGCCACGCAATGCCGGCAAGCGTCAGCAACAGTGCCGCGGTCCCACCGGCGATGACGTCATCGGCCATGACCCCGAAGGCGCCGTGCTGGCGATCAGCCCAGCCGACCGGGCCGAGCTTGGTGATGTCGAATAGGCGGAAGAGGAGGAACGCGAGCAGCAGCTCAGCGGCGCTGGGCTGATGCAGCGGCAGCAAGGTGATCCACTGACCGGCGAACTCGTCGACTACCACCCAGCCGGGGTCGCCTTGGATGCAAGCGCGTCTGATCGCCAGGAAGCCGCCGGCGGTCGCTAACAGGGCCGCTAGCGGCACGCCCAAGGGGACAACCGCATCAGCGCGGCGCCGGTAACAGCGCCGCCAGGGAAGCGAGGGTGCCGGCGGCCATGGGGACGAAGCCGATGCCACAGCCACTGGCGATGAAGCGGCTTGGCGTCATGGGCAGCCTTCCGAATAACGAGGATCAGGTCATCTCCGACGGAAAGCTCGGGCGGACAAGCCCCGACTTCGCGAAAACGAACCGAGCGAGCCAGCGTGACCGGTTGCCAAGAACTCGGCTGCATCCGGCGATATCGTAAAATCGGCAGCACAAACGCCGGCCCGGCAAACGGACGTCCGCAAGCGGCAGTCGCCACCGAACCTCTCACGCAGTCCACACCCCCGGCCTGATCGTGCCCGACCGCCGATTGATGACCCGCACCGGGCTCGGCAGGCCGCCGATCCAGGTCGCGTCTCCAGCGGGGCGGTGACCAGTCAGCGGGTCCACGGGGTGGCCAAAATCGGCGTCGCATCGTCATGCCGGGCACGATAGATCACCGCATTTTCGATGACACGCTGAACGTAGTTGCGGGTCTCATGCGATGGGATCAGTTCGATCCAGTCGATCATATCCACCGGCCCCATGCGGGGGTCGCCGTTTTCGTCAAGCCACTGCGCAACGCGGTGCGGCCCGGCGTTGTAGGCCGCAACCGCCAGTGGCACGCAGCCATCGAAGCGGTTCAGCACCTCGCGCAGATACGCGGTGCCAAGCCGCATGTTCTGGCTGGCATCGGAGGTCAGGCCGGGGATGCTGACGGGAACGCCAAGCTGTTTCGCCACCACGGTGGCCGTTGGCGGCATCAATTGCATCAGGCCGCGCGCTCCGGACGAGCTGATCGCGCCGATGTCAAAGCTGCTTTCCTGACGCATGACGCCGAGAGTGAGACCGGGATCGGGCGGGGTCGGCGGACCGAACGGCGTGGGCCACCCGATCCGAGGCAGCAGCAGGCCGTCCCGGCCCATCCGTCTGGCCACCGCGACGGCGGCATCCGGCATCCCAAGCTGCAGCGCGAACGCGGCGGTCAACGCGCGTTCGGCTGGGATCGGCGCTAACTCGTCCATGCGCTGCAGGAAGCCGCGGGCGCGCTGGTTGTCGCCCCACGCAACCAGCCATGCGGCGGCACGGACGACCTCATGCCCGGTGAACCCTCGGGCGGTGTCCTGGCTCCAGCCCGGATCCTGCAGACTTCCGGATCCGAGAGAGCAGCGCCGACTGTGCCGCCGCCGCGTCGGTCGAACCGCCCCCATTCGCGAGGGTCAGCGCCGCGATCTGGCCGTAGAAGGTCGTGGTCCACGCGGCGGCACTTGCGTATTCCGGCTTCGGGTCCGCTTTTGCGGCAGTCGCGGTGCGCCCAAGCCAGTAATGCGCGCGCCCCTGTGTGATGGCGGCGGGAGATCCGGCGGCGAGCGCCTTGAAGTGAGCCGCCGCCCGCGTTGGATCATGCAACAGGCGAAGGGCGATGAAGCCGGCGAGAAACTCGGCGTCGAGCAGCGGCTCGCCTGCGGACTGTCCGTGACCGGCGACGAGCGAATAGGCCTGCTCATAGCCGCCCCCCTTTCGGTATCCCCCACCCTTCCAGCGTCCCGCAACAACCTTCGAGCCAGCAAATCCCGCTCGGTCCAGAACTCAGCCAGATGGGCAGGAGCGGCATGCTGGGCGGTCGGGCCGTCCCGCAGCCATAGCGCGAGAGCGGCCGCCAAACGGTCCTCGCGGCGAAACGCGCGCGCCCGATCCAGCATCAGGCCGGGTTCGTCGCGCATGGTCGGCGATAAATTTTCGACCAGGGGTTCTGCCTGCGGATCGTCACGTTTGACTGCCAGCCGTGCCTCGGCCGCGGTGTGGTGGGCGTGGTCGAGGCGGGTAATCTGGCGAGCGGCGCCTGGGGTGTCGGTCCAGGCAAACCGCTGGAAACGCAGCCACTGATCGTCGGCGCCGGCAACGCCCGCCCAGCGGCGCAGGAAGGCTGTCTCGGTGGTGAGATCGTCGATGGTGGAAACCCAGGCCTGCCTGGCGATTTCGTTCGCTTCCGCAGTGCGGCCAGCGTTCGCCAGAGCCTCGGCACAGCGGAGCATGGCGCCTGCCGTCGAGGGCCGGGCGAGCGCTGCCGAGGCGACCGGTGCGCGGACCCCCGGCGAGTCCGCTGCGCATTGCAGCAGTACATCCGCGTCGTCGGGGTCAGTGGCGATGGCCTCCTGCCGCCGCTGTTCGAGCATCGCCTGCGCTGGCCAGTCGGGATTGCGTTGCATGAATTCGGCAATTTCAGCGGCCGTGGCGGCGCCGGGGGCGCGAAGGCGGAGATACAGCACAAGTTTTTCCGCCACCGGATCGGCGAAACGGGCGGCGGCGACCTGCGCATCGGCCCAGCGGCCGGCACGAATGGCGAAGAGCGGATTTTGCGCGGGGTCACGCAGGTCCTGCGCGTGGGCGCCTCCCGCGAACGACAGCAGCCCGATGAGAGCACCGCGGATCAGACCGCGCGTGATCGCATCCACCGACACCCAACCTTGCGGCGCATCCGTCACGCGCCTAGCTTCCCGGGCTTGATTCGAAATCGGTCAGGAGAGGGGATATGTTCAAGGGATCGCTCGTCGCGTTGATCACGCCCATGCGGGCAGATGGGTCCGTTGACGAGAAAGCCTACGCCGCGTTGGTGGATTGGCAGATCAAGGAAGGTACCCATGGCGTGGTTCCGGTCGGCACCACCGGCGAGAGCCCCACGCTGTCTCACGCTGAACACCGGCGCGTGGTTGAGATCGCGATCGAGGTTGCCCGGGGGCGCGTGCCGGTGATTGCCGGCGCCGGCTCGAACAGCACCGAGGAAGCCATCGAACTGACTCGCCATGCCAAGGAAGCCGGCGCTGACGCCGCCCTCATCGTCACGCCCTACTACAACAAACCAACCCAGGAGGGGATGTTTCTGCACTTCTCCGCAATTGCCAATTCGGTGGACCTGCCAATCATCATCTACAACATTCCACCCCGCAGCGTGGTGGACATGAGCGTCGAGACCATGGCCAGGCTGGCCAAGCACCGCAATGTGATCGGTGTCAAGGATGCGACCGCGAACCTGACACGACCGCTGCACACGCGGCGTGCGTGTGGGGACTCGTTCTGTCAGTTGTCCGGCGAGGATCATACCGCGCTGGCGTTCAATGCCGTGGGCGGCGTGGGCTGTATCAGCGTGACCGCCAATGTGGCGCCTCGGTTGTGCAGCGAAATGCAGACGGCGTGGGCCGAGGGCAGGGTCGATCAGGCGATGGCGATTCAGAACCGGCTGGTGCCGTTGCATGACGCACTGTTCAGCGAGACCTCGCCCGCGCCGGTCAAGTTCGCCGCGTCGCTGCTCGGCATTTCGTCGGCACACTGCCGCCTGCCGCTGGCGCCCATTATGACCGCAACGCGCGCGCGGGTACAGGCGGCCATGACCGAGGTCGGACTGCTGAATTAACGGTGGCTTGGGGCTATGTTTGATGACGCGCTGGCGCTTCGGTCGCGACGGCGATCCCGCGAATCACCGCTCGAGGTCCAGTTGGCGACGCGGCCGGTTGCGAAGGCGGGCGCGAGTGGCTGGATGCGGCCCTAACCATGATGGCTGAGGCCAGAAAAAAGGGCCTGATCTCGCACGGGGTCGCGGCGCAGAACCGCAAGGCCCGGTTCGACTACGCCATCAAGGAAACGGTCGAAGCCGGACTGGTGCTGAAAGGTCCGGAGGTGAAGTCGCTACGCAATGGACGGGCGAGCCTGACCGACGCCTGGGCGGGCGAGCGCGAGGGCGAGATGTGGCTGTTCGGCGCCTACATCCCGGAATACCAGGGTGGCGTGCTGTCGCGGTTCGAGCCTCGGGCGCCGCGAAAGTTGTTGCTGAAGAAGAAGCAGATCGACCAGTTGCTGGGCCAGGTGACGCGGCAAGGGGCGACGCTGGTGCCGTTGCAGATACACTTCAATGACCGGGGCCGTGCGAAGGTGCTGCTGGGTGTCGGCGAAGGTCGCAAGAAGCAGGACAAGCGAGCCGTCATCGCTGATCGCGACTGGAAGCGGGACAAGGCCCGTCTGATGCGGGCACGAGGTTAGCCAATACCCTCGCGGTTGATACCGCGAAGTCGGGCCAGGCCAAGCCGTTCTGACCATGGGTCGCCAAGCCGCCGGCCTATCCTTTATCCGATCGCTGAGAAGCATGGGTTGCAAGAGCGACCGGTTTCATCGCGTCCCGTAGCTACGTCGAACGGAGGCAACGTATCGCGCTCCGCCTCGGCCGACGTAAACCCCCGTCATCAACCATGCAGGTATTTGGGCGTGCGGCGTTGGTGGACGCGATCTGCGTAGCGTCTTACGTCAACGGCGGGGTGATTTGTTGTCAGAAACGTCCTGCCCACGGTCATGACGTGGTCGCTGGCCTTGGTTCCGATCCGACCGGCGAGGGCTTACGTGGGTTTCTCGTGGCTTGCCGGCGGACCGACGTCCTCCTCAACCGTCGGAGGCCGCGTCCCGCCTCCGGGCCGGAGTCGGGTGACCGTGATTGCCCCATCTTGGTCGCACTGCCGCGAAGGGGTGCACGGCTCCAGCGCCTGCATGCAATTATTGTCGGCTGTCTCACAGTCGGTCGGGCACCGAGGGATCACTGATATATCTGGACAAGTTACGAACCAGGTGTAACGAAAGCGGCGCCGACAGCAACGGTTTCCGCAGGAAATCTTCACCTAGGCAGAAATGACTTCCTTTGTGCGCAATCCCGGGATTATGCTCGTATTTAGGACCGCGGGGGTGGCCAATGAAAATCCTGGTAACAGATGACGATCTGATGCTCGCAGACTTCCTGGAGGAAGCCGTGGCCGAGTTCGGCCACACCGTATGTGGCGTCGCTGGGAGCGTCAGTGAGGCGGTCGCTTTGGCACGAAAGCATCATCCAGATGTCGCCATCATCGATATGCAACTTGCCGGGGCGGAACTTGGAAGCGACATCGTGGATCAGCTCGTGGCGTCCGGGGATCTGGGGCAAACCGGAATTCTCTATGTCACCGGCGAGGCCGCCGATTGCGTCGATCGGGAGGCCCGGTTTGGACACGCCTGCCTGAAGAAACCCTATAGCCTGGATACCCTGGAGACCGCACTTGCGATCGTACGGGATATCGCGGTGGGATGTCAGACATCGCACACGTTGCCGTACGGCATGCGACTTCTACTCGGGGCGCCGATCAACGACGGTGCGTTTGGATCGGTTGGCGAGCTCAGCACGCAGTGGCCGAATCATGCGGCGGAGTACCCGCGTTACGCAACCCCATCAGATCAGCCCGTAGTATTTTGACCGGCAGCCGGCCGCTCCAGGACTGGCGTGGTCCCTCCCGGTGACGCTAACGAATGGATGGCCGCAAATAGCAGGCGCGATCGGCAAGCAATCCTCTGCAGGCCTTCGCTAGAGCAATATCAGCCTGACTGGAATCGCGAAGCGAATCAGGCTGATGGAATTGCTCGCGAACCAAAGCCGGAGCGTTTCCACTCAAAGTGAAAGCGCTCTGGTTCGCTTTGTCATTGCAGTCCGGAACACCTTAGTATAAGAACATATCACGAACATAGGACGGAGCTCATCAATGGGCGGCGAAGACACAGGCAGCGACCTGACGCAGGTCAACCGGGTTTCGATTCGCGCAGTATTGTTGCCGAGCGGTGAGGACGCCGCCAAGGCTTTGGTGGCAAATGGTATTTACGATCCCGTCGCAATACCCTTCACTGTCGCCAATGAACCGTCTTTCACCGGCGCGACGCTGACGCAGGGAGGTTTAGCGCCCACCCTGGCGGCCAGGTTGGAAATGGATGCCACCGAACCTGCCCCAGCCCAGCGTTTGTCGCAATCCTCGCCCGGCGCCCCCGGTCATGCGGATAGCGCGTCGCCTGCTGCGACGTCAGGCGGGACATTTGGCAACCGATCGCTCGCACCGGTCCGAAGGCCACGGGTCTGATTCAGCTCGATGGGCGACGCGCTTGGGAAGTCTATGGGGCGAACAGACGCGCGAGTGAGACGACCGCGCGGAAAGTCCCGGAGGCGGCCCGGCCTCGATCGGCCAGGTCTACGCCCGGCGCCGGCGCCTTCGCAGGCCGGCGACGATCCGCAGCGCAGGAAGTGCCAGCTGTGACGCCGAGAAAACGTTGGTGACCCCCTCGAGGGCCCGGTTCCTCACATCCAGCGCCTCACGTTCGACACGGCTGGGACCGGACCGGCTGGCCAACGCAACCAGGATTACAGCGATCAGGAGGTCGATGCCGCCCAAAATCCCAGCGGTGGCGAGATACGAAAGCCCCTCGTCGAGACGTATCCAATACCACGCGGCGATATGGACGAACACAATCGCGCCGATGGCGAACAGCGACGCGGCAAGGGCAAACGCGATTCGGAACGCGAGACGGGAGGCCAGGCCTCGCAGCCGAACGCCCTCGGCCTCCGCCGCGATCCGCGCCAGCCGGATTGGACGCATCCGTCAGCGCATCGCGCGGCCGATGATCCATCCTACCGCTGCCGCTACCGCAAGCGCGATCAGTGGCTGCTGTCTCACCTGTCCGGAGACCGCGTCCGCCTGATGGCGCACCGCTCCTTTCGCAGTGTTGACCGCCGTTTCCGCGCGACCAGCAAAATCGGCGATCGCGGGCGTGACGCGATCTTTCATCAACGCTTCCACCTGCTCGCGGAGATGCGCGATCTGAGCCTGGGCGTCGTCCAGTTTGCCGCGCGCGTCGTTGGCGAAAGTCATCGGAGTCGCTCCTTCCGGGGGTAACGGGTTGAACGCGAAACAAGCGGTGCGGTTTCCCAATGAACGGGCCGCCGCCGCACGGTTGCGCGAGTGCACTTCATCGGGCAAGGCAACGACGGAGCATAGCAGCGGCCGAACCGAGAAGCCACCGAGGGGTGCGGGAGGCAGCGCGCCGCGCAATGAAGGCCTAACCACGCTTGGCGGTCCACTCAGCACGACACGGGTCTGACCGCCGGCTCAGACACCCGGAAGTTTCGCGTCACACCCAACAACAGCCATGCCACGGCCGATGCTCGGCCACAATTTCATCGCCGTCCCGGATCATGCCGTTGCCCAGCGGCCCGAAACGCTTATACCGGCATCACCCGGCTATGCCACTGACCGACAGCGTGATCGGTACCTTGCGGCTGAACAAGACACCCGTCGGCTGTGTACCCGTGAGAAAGCTGAAAGAGTTCCGCATGACAGACAGCAATGCGATTACCTTCCTCATGCTACCGCCACAGACCGCGCAGACTCGTGACTGGGCGAAGCGGCTGTCGACCGCTGTTCCCGGCATGAGGTTCGTCGTTGCCGAGGACACGCAAGCTGCCGACGCCGCGATCGAGGCCGCTGACGCCGTGTTCGGCACGCTGCCGCCGGAACTTCTGCGTCGGGCCAAAAACCTACGCTGGCTGCAGGCGCCACAGGCCGCTCCGCCGGCTGGCTATTACTACCCTGAACTGGTGGCGCATCCGGTGACCGTCACCAATTTCCGGGAGATCTACAACGATCATATCAGCGCCCATATCCTTGCCTTCGTGCTGGCCTTCGCGCGCGGCCTGCACATTTTCATCCCACAGCAACTGCGTCGCGAATGGAAGAAACCGCCGGACAATCAGGGCGTCGTGCCGCTGCCGGGTGCCACGGCGCTGATCGTTGGCCTGGGTGGGATTGGCACGGAAACCGCTCGACTGCTAGCCGCCTTCGGCATGCAGGTTCTGGCCGCGGATGCCCGACGGACCGATAGGCCAGACTTCGTGAGCGAACTCCATCCTGCCGAGGCGCTCGACACGCTGCTTCCGCGCGCCGGATTTCATTATACTCACGGTGCCGCATACCCCGGCCACCGAGGGCTTTTTCAACCGCGCAAGGTTTCGGTTGATGCGGCGCACCGCCTTCTTCATCAATATCGGGCGCGGCATGACGACCCGCCTGGACGATCTTGTGGCCGCGCTGCGGGCGGGAGAAATCGCCGGTGCGGCGCTCGATGTTTATGAGCAGGAGCCGCTGCCGGCCGACCATCCACTTTGGACGATGGCGAACGTGCTGCTGACCCCGCACATGGCCGGTCACGGTCCGCATCTGAACGAGCGGCGGTTCCAGATCATCCTGGACAATTGCCGCGCCTTTGCCGAGGGGCGGCCGTTGCGCAACGTCGTCGACAAGGCCGCCTGGTTCTGACCGGGACGGCGGGATCGTGGCCCCGCGCCGGCAACTGCTTTGTCCGCGGAGCCGGATCCATGCGGCGGGCATGGTGCCGGTAACGATAATCCGTCCGCCACTGAAGGCGCTTTTCGCGGCGTCGCCGCTGGAGCGGTAGTCGGACTGAACGCCGGCGGAGACGTATGAGCGCGCTCATCAGTGCAAACTGACCCGGCTAAAGGACTGCGCTGTACACTCGTTACGGCAACCGAATGCAACGGGAGGCGCGCGGAGGTCACTGACCTGTAGTTGGCTCGCTGATGTTCCAAGGCCGCGCGATTTGTGTAAGCGTCCTGGTCCAGCACCACCCCGGAGCGTCGCATGTCAGGAATTCCGAAGGCTTTACAACCCCACATCAACACCGCGTTTCCCACCGACGTGTGTCTGATCGGGACGGTGCTCCCGAATGGCTTTGCCCAGGTGACGCCGCGCGGCAGCACGCAGGTGTTCGATGACGGGCATTTCTCATTGTGGGAGCGCGGAAAAGGATCGACGACCGAGAACCTCGTCGATGGCACCAAGGTCACGGTCTACTTCCGCAAGCCGCAACTTCGCGCCGACGGCATCCTTCCGAAAGGTGGCATCGCACGGTTCTACGGTTCGGCTCGAGTATTCAAATCTGGGCCAATCTATGAGCAGGTCTGGACGCGGCTCATCCAGCCGGAGAAGGACCGTGATCCAGACAAGAAGGGCTTCGCGGTGCTGATCGAGGTCGAGCGCGCCGAGGAACTCGATGGCACTCCGCTGCGGATGGATTAGGGCCGTTTCGCATCCCAGGAGGTCAGGGCGCGGCGCGCTGCACCAGATCAATCGAGGCCCGTAGCCGGAGCCGTGGGCCAGCCGAGATCGCATCCATCGCGAAACCGATGGATCTGGCCTTGCCTTCCTCGTCTTCACCTCTTCGATCGGCCGCGGGGGCGCGCTGCATTCAGCGACACGGCGGCGCGGATCAGCGCCTTCAATGCTTTCTCATTGAGCTCTTCGTCTTCCCGGAAGTCGATGGCACGCCTGGTGTTGCCATCAAGGCTTGAATTGAACAGGCCTGACGGGTCGTCCAGTGAGGCCCCCTGGGCAAAGGTCATCTTGACGACATTCTTGTAGGTCTCGCCGGTGCAGATTATGCCGTCATGATACCATACCGGAACGCCTCTCCACTTCCATTCCTCGACCACCTCGGGGTCGGCTTGCTTGATCAGCGCACGCAGCTGGGAGAGCATCTTTCCCCGCCAATCGCCGAGCTCCCTGATCCTGTCGTCGATCAGCTGAGACGGAGATTTTTCATTCTGCGCCGCACTCTTGCTCATCATGTTTCTATCTCTCTGCAACTTTTGTTTCTGTCGCGCCCGGCCGGTTGGGGTTGCGCAATTGAGGATAGAAGCGACGATGGCAAACCCAGGTTCGCCGAGTACCGTGCATTTCATTGAAGCGAGGCGGTTTAGATAAGGTAGTCGAGGCGGTGCCGGGGTGCCGGCCTCTTGGTCAGGCCGCCAGTGGCTGCACCCTCGCCTCGATCTCGGCGCCGAACCGCGCCTCCGCGAGCGCCAGATCGTATGACGTCTGCAGACTGAGCCAGAATTGCGGGTTGGTGCGGAAGTAGCGCGCGAGACGCAGCGCGAGGTCGGACGTCATCGGCTGCTGTGCCAAGGTCAACGGCGCGAGGCACGCCTGCGCCACACCCAAAGCCTCGGCCAGCGCAGTGGCGTCGAGCCCGGACGGCTCCATGTATTCCTCGACCAATACCTGTCCGGGATGCATACGGCGACTGATCCGTGACATTGGAAACTTTCCGAAAACCGCCATTGGCCTCATCCTGCCAGCGAGTCATGGCAGCAAAAAGGCGCATCCGGGATCCGCCGCCGGCGCGCGATGTAGCTCGCCCGTAGACCGCGATTATCGCGGCCGCGTGATGCACGATCCCAACCGGCCATTGGGATAACGAATACCCGGCGGGCATGACGGCGCTCAGTTCGGCAGGCTGCTCAGAAATTCCCGGATTTTCTCACTAACGTAGGCGTATTCCGCTGAGCCAGGTGGGGCGCTGCCGGCCAAATGGCCACGGATGGACGGAATCTCCCAGTACAAAAGCCTTCCCGCGCAATCCTCGGTAAAGTTCTCGCGTCAAATAGCCTGGAATGGTCCGGTCCGTCATGCTCGGCAACAGCAGCACTGACGCTTTGATCTTCCCCAGCGCCCGCATCATATCGCCACCAAACGGCACCGATGCATCAAAGCTGCGGCTCGCGAAATAGCGCCAGAGCATGCTATTGGCGTCCCAGTCCTTCACCCAAAAATCGCCTGCCGCCTTCTCGCCCGCCTCAAAGGCAGCGTCATCGAGGGTCCCGAGATACTCGTCGCTGACAAGCCACGGAAAGTAGATCAGTGCCGCTCGTCTCATCCCCTCGGTTGGGTTCTCGGTATACTTGCCGCCCTGATATTTGGGATCGAGCGTCACCGTCGCATTGACCGCATCCACGATGGCCGCAAAATGATGGTCGCTGCGCGCGGCCGGAACGATCATGATCAGGCCACTCATGGTGTCGGGGAAGTTGATCCCCCACTCGACCGCCTGGAACGCTCCCATCGATCCGCCGCCGACCGCGACCAGATGCGGAATCCCCAGCCCCCGCACAACCATCTCGTGCTCGGCACGCACCATGTCGCGGATGGTGTAGCGCGGAAATGCCGTCCCCAGCCCATCCCTGGGCGAAGAGGAGGTGCCGCCGCCGATCGGATCCGCTCCGATGACATAATACTTGTCCGTATCGAATGTCTTGCCCGGGCCGATGTGGGCGTCGTAACTATGCCGGCTGCCGCTGGTCCCGGGCACCAGGAGTATCGCGTTGCTCTTCTCGGCGTTCAACGTGCCCCAGGTGACATAGCCCACTCTCATGTCGGCGATTTCGCCACCGTTTTCGAATGAATATTGACCGAGCGTGTAGATCAGCTTCGGTTTGTGCCCGAGCGGCCAACGGCAGCGCCAGCACAACGGCCGCGAAGATCCAGCCGACAACTCTCATGGCTATTTCCCCCCATCGATCTACTGGGCCATGGCCGTGACACGTCCGCATCCGCCGTCACTGCCATGGCGCCACATTGGCGGTGGTTCCTTCGGCAACAGACCCCCCCGCTTCAGTGGCTGTGTTCCGGTTCGTCTGAACCTCCGGACCGACCGAGGCTTGCAGGGTGGGGCCAGCACCGAGATCCAGATATCCCGGCGGCAGTTTCGCCCACGGGTACCCGTTCGCGCCCAGGTCAAAGCCGACCTTGAACAGCGCATTCATATACCTCGTATCAAACGGCCGCTCCAGTTCGGTGCTGAAGCTCGGCGGTATATTGGCAAGGTTGAACTCGATCTTGTCCCGTTCAGCGGCAATGTAGATACGGTACAGGTCGCCGATGCCCTGTGTCTGAATCAACGAGGTCACCGCGCGATTGACGATCGAGAGGGTGGTGCGCCTGGTCTCCGCCCATCTGGGGTCAAGCCGGGCGTTTCGGATGACGAACAGCCGTCGCATACGTTCGATCCCGGCGCGACGGGTTTGTATGCCTATCTGCAACGAGGGTGGATAGACGAAGACCTGGGCGCTTGCCCCACCGTCGACGTGCATCTCCTGGTAGTGCCGTCCGTCCGCCTCGACGTCGATCATGACCGGCGGGAAGGCGCCCGGTATTGCCGCTGATGCGATCAGAATATCAAGCACCAGCTGAAGGACTCCCGGGCGATGGCTGGCCGCCAGTTTGCCGATGTTCCAGATGACCGGTCGTCCCTGATCGAGATCGGTGGTTCCGATCAGCAGCAGCCGGCCCTTGGCATATTGCTCGGCAATCGCGTCCAGCATCGACTGGGTGACGTATCGCGCGATCGTCACGCGCAGCGGCGAGGTCGAGGCAAGCGCGTCGTTGGTCAGCGCCGCCAGATAGCCCCTGGGTTCGAGAATGTCCTTCTCTGATATGGTCGTGTAGACCTGCTTCAGTTGTGTGTCGTAGGCCGGACCGAGGAAGGCGAACGGCGCGATCAGTGCGCCTGTGCTGATGCCGGTCACCAGTTTGAACTCGGGTCGCGTCCCCGCCTCGGTCCAGCCCGTGAGCAGCCCGGCACCGAAGGCGCCATCCTCGCCGCCGCCCGATATCGCGAGGTAGTTCGCCGGTGGAAGCGGGCCGGGATGACCTTCCTGCCGGAACACCGCAAGCTCCCGGTAATACGCCTCGATGCCATCCTTGATCATGTCGGGCGAATCGACGTCGCCCCAATAGCGGATGCCGCTCAGACCAAGCACCGTAACGCCTGCGATCCGGTCCGACGGAACCGCGGGCAGCCGTGGCAGCGGCGAGCAACACGGCGCCAGGATGCAACAGGAAAGGATGGCGATCGCACGCCGCCGGCGTGGCCATGCCCTGGCGTCGGAAGCTGATGGAACGTCACGACCGCGCATCAATCCCCTCCACGCCCGTCCGAGCAGGCCGACCGACGTCCGTTGCGTCGACGAATTGGACCCGCCGCGTTGTCGCCGCTGTTAGGGGCGGGACGCCTTCGGTGCGCGACCAAGTGTATTTATACCGCGGCGGCGGCCTCTAGCCAGATGCCGCACGACAACGTTGCCTGATCGGCAGCTCGTCCGCGGGTGCGCAGGCAAACATTGCGCTACAAAGCCAAGGCTGACGGCTCATGCCGATCAAGCATAAATCAAATGTCAATAATGTCGATTATCGCCAGCGCCATACAGGTCCATTCTGTCGCCCATCGAGGCCGGGCATCTCGTCCGGCGGTAGACGGAGAATTCCGATGAAAAACATTATCCTCGCCGCGGTCGCGGCTCTTGGTTTGTCTGCCGCCACGGCATCGATGGCGAACGCTGCATCGGCTGACACCCAGCAAGGGGGCTTCGCTCAAAGTGGGCCTTATGCCAGAACCGGCGACGGGCCTGGCGATGTGTTCAACCGGGGCAACTAAGAACTGGTGTTTGGCCCGTGACCAAACCAGCGTCGGGGCTTTCAGCTGAACCACGAGCATAACCTCGACCAACGGGCGAGCTCAAAGCCAGATGTGATTGCGGGCCTGACTGCAAATAGGCGATCTCGTCGCGTATCTTTGCCACAGCGCCGCAACAACTCGTCGTAGGCGGTGGCGCGTAGTTCTTCCGCCGCCGAGAACGAGGGCAGGCTAGTTGCGAGTAAGGCATAGGGCGAGCATGAGAAGTCGCCGTGCGAGCCATCTCGTCATTTCCCCTATGTATACATCCTATAGATGTATCACGGGAAAGTCATTCAACCATATGACACGTGAGGCGTAAGGAGGCATTCAGGCTTTGCTCCGCCCGGTGCCGGGGATACCCGTTTGCCCTGGCTCAGAGGCCCGGACGGCTCAGAGAGGTTCATGCGTTTGGATGGAAGCAGCATGTTTGGCGGCGGCGGCGCGGACGTGGCGCGTCCCCGCCTCGGCACGACTTTCAGGCGCCGTCCTCCGCAGCCAATGGGACGCACCAGGGATACTTGTCAGCCGTCGCGCCGCGAACGATACATTCGGCCATGAGCGAGAGCAGCGTCACCACGCCACGGCAGGAGTTACCGGCCCCGGAAGCCGGACACCGGTACGACTTCGCCGCGGCCGAACCGAAATGGCAGCCGGCCTGGGCCGAGCACGAGTGCTTCCGCGTGGCCGACGTGCCGACCGACGGCAAGCCGAAATACTACGTGCTGGAGATGTTTCCCTATCCCACCGGCAACATCCACATGGGCCACGTCCGCAACTACACGCTGGGCGACGTGGTGGCGCGCTACAAGCGGGCGCGCGGCCATGCCGTGATGCATCCGATGGGCTGGGACGCGTTCGGACTGCCGGCCGAGAACGCCGCCCGCGAGCGCGGCATCCACCCCGCCAAATGGACCTACGAGAACATCGCCTCCATGCGGACGGAACTACAGCGGATGGGGCTGTCGCTGGAATGGGAGCGTGAGTTCGCGACCTGCGAGCCGGAGTATTACCGGCATCAGCAGAAGCTGTTCCTGGACTTCCTCCACGCCGGCCTCGTGGAGCGCAAGGAAAGCTGGGTCAACTGGGACCCGGTCGATGGCACCGTGCTGGCCAACGAGCAGGTCATCGACGGCAGAGGCTGGCGTTCCGGCGCGCCGGTGGAGAAGAAGCAGCTCAGCCAGTGGTTCCTCTCCATCACCAAATATGCGCCGGACCTGCTCGACGCGCTGGACCGCATGGACCGCTGGCCGGAGCGCGTTCGGCTGATGCAGGCGAACTGGATCGGCCGCAGCGAGGGCGCTCGGCTGGCACTTCAACCTCGACGGCGGCAACGCGATCGAGGTCTATACCACGCGGCCGGACACGCTGTTCGGCATGTCGTTCCTGGCCATCGCGCCGGAGCACCCGCTCGCCGCCGCGGTCGCCTCGGCCGACGCCGGCGCCGCCGCGTTCGTCGCCGAATGCCGCAGCCGGGGCACCTGGGAAGCCACCATCGAGGCCGGCGAGAAGCTTGGCTACGACACCGGGCTACGGGTCACGCATCCGTTCATCGAGGGCGCCACCTACCCGGTCTGGATCGCCAATTTCGTGCTGATGGAATACGGCACCGGGGCGATTTTCGGCTGCCCCGCGCATGACCAGCGCGACCTGGATTTCGCCCGGAAATACCACCTGGAGGTGCTGCCCGTAGTGCTGCCGCCCGGCGCCGACCCGGCGACGTTCTCCATCGGGACCGAGGCCTATGTCGGCCCCGGCACTATCTTCAACTCCGCCTTCCTGGACGGGCTGGAGGTCGATGCCGCCAAACGGGCCGCGATCGAGGCGCTGGAGCAGCGTCGGCATCGGCCAAGGCGTCACCAACTGGCGGCTGCGCGACTGGGGCGTGTCCCGCCAGCGCTACTGGGGCTGCCCGATCCCGGTGATCCACTGCGAGACCTGTGGCGTCGTGCCGGTGCCGGACGAGCAATTGCCGGTCACGCTGCCCGACGACGTGACCTTCGACCGCCCGGGCAATCCGCTCGACCACCATCCGACCTGGAAACATGTCGCCTGCCCGCGTCTGCGGCGCCCCGGCCCGCCGCGAAACCGACACCTTCGACACCTTCGTCGACAGCTCCTGGTATTTCGCCCGGTTCTGCAGCCCCGCCGCCGACCTGCCGCTGGACCGGGCCGCCGTCGATCACTGGATGCCGGTGGACCAGTATATCGGCGGCATCGAGCACGCCATCCTGCACCTGCTCTATTCGCGCTTCTTCACCCGCGGCATGCGCGACACCGGCCACGTCGCGGTGGACGAGCCGTTCGCCGGACTGTTCACCCAGGGCATGGTGAACCACGAATCATACCGCTCGGCCGATCAGCGCTGGCTCTACCCGGACGAGGTCGAAAAGCGGCCTGACGGCACCGCGGTCCATCGCCAGACCGGCGCGCCGGTCATCGTCGGCCGCGTCGAGGCGATGAGCAAGTCCAGGCGCAACACCATCGACCCCGGCGACATCATCGCCCGCTACGGCGCCGACACCGCGCGCTGGTTCATCCTGTCCGACAACCCGCCGGATCGCGACATGGAGTGGACCGAGGCCGGCGTCGCGGGCGCCTTCCGCTTCACCCAGCGGGTCTTCCGCCTGGCCGAGGCGCTCGACGGCGTGCGCTCCGAGATGAGGCCCGACGACTTTCGGCCCCGCAGGCCGCACGCTGCGCCGGGCCACGCACCGCTGTATCGCCGCCGTCACCGAGGCCCTGGAAAGTTTCGCCTTCAACGTCGCCGTGGCTCGCCTCTACGAACTGGCCAACGCCATCACCGACGCCGAGCGCACCGCGCCCGAGGCAGGTCTCGCCTGGGCCAGGCGAGAGGCAGTCGAAATGCTGGCCCGCCTGAGCAGCCCGATGATGCCGCACCTGGCCGAGGAGGTATACGCCCGTCTGTTCCCCGAGAATGGCCATCTGGTCGCCGAACTGGCCTGGCCGGAAGCCGAACCCGACGCTGCTGGTCGCCGACAGCGTCACCATCGCCGTGCAGGTCATGGGCAAGCTGCGTGGCACCATCGAGATGGCTCCCGATGCTCCGGCCGAAACCGTGATCGCCGCGGCCGAGGCGGACTCCGAATGTCGCCAAGGCGCTGGCCGGGAAGCGAGTCGTCAAACGCGTGCATGTGCCGAACCGCATCGTCAATTTCGTGGTGGCCGGATGATCCGCCTGTTTGCCGCGACAGGGTTCCCGGCAAAGCCAGGACGAAGGCTTGTGCAGGCCGGCCGCCGCTGGCATTCGATTTGCCTGGCGGCCTCGCTGACAGTCGTGGTGGCGGGCTGCGGCTTTCAGCCGGTCTATATGCCGACGGCATCCGGCAAGCCGGGGGTGGCGCAGCGCGGAACTGGCTTCGGTCTATGTCCCTGTCATTCCCGAGCGGCCGGGCAGCTCTTGCGTCAGGCGCTGCAGGAGCGGTTCGGCGACGATTCCGGTGCACGCGTCCGCGTACGATCTGCGGGTGACCTTCTCGATCTCGGGCGAGGGCATAGCGATCCAGACCAACACCATCGCCACGCGCATTCGCCTCATCGGCGACGCGTCATGGACCCTGGTTCCACGCGACGCCGCCCAGAATCCGATTGACCTCCGGCAGTGCCCGCGCGATGGACGGGATCAATATCTTCAATGAGCAGTATTTCGCCGCCGATCTGGAGACCGAGGCCGTGCAGGGGCGCATCGCGGAGAACATCGCCCAGCAGATCGCCACGCAGCTCGCCATCTGGTTCCGCAAGCAGGCGACCCAATCCGCCGCGAAGTCCGGCTGACCCGGCATGAAGCTGATGCCCGCGCGGGTGCAGCGTTTCCTTCGCGATCCCGGCGTGCGTGCGAGTGGTGCTGCTGTTTGGCGAGGATGCCGGGATGATCCGCGAACGCGGCGACACCCTGGTGCGCGCCGTCGCCGGGTCGCTCGACGATCCGTTTCTGGTCGTGGAATTGCCCGCGACCAGATCGCGCGATCTGCCCAATGAGGCGGCGTCGATGTCGCTGACCGGTGGCCGCCGTGTGGTGCGGGTGCGCGATGTGACCGACGCCGCGGCTGATGCCGTCCGAGCGGTGCTTAAGAGTCGAGTCGCCGGCCCTCGTGGTGCTCGAAGGCGGTGCACTGCCAAGCCGCTCGAAACTGCGCACACTGCTGGAGGCCGCCGACGACGGCGCCGCGATCGGCTGCTATCCCGAGGAGGGCCGCGCGCTGGAAGCTACCATCCGCGCCACCTTGCAGGAGGCCGGAGTCGGAATCGACCCAGACGCGCTGTCCTGGCTGTCGCGGCACCTGGGGGCCGACCTCGCCTCCACCCGGGCGGAGCTTGGAAAAGCTGGCGCTGTATGTCGGCCCCGGCAAACGAGCGGACATCGATGCCGCGATGACCTGCGTCGGCGATCTTGCCGGGCTGTCGCTGGATGATGCCCTGTTCGCCGCTACCGCCGGCGATGTCGCGACCGCCGACCGCGCGCTGGAACTGGCGATGGCTGAGGGAACCGCGCCCGTTCAGGTTCTGCGCGTCGCCCTGATCCATCTGCAACGGTTGCACCGAGCGAGGCTGGCCATGGATGAGCACGGGCTGACGGCGGCCGATGCCTCCCGCACGCTGCGTCCGCCGGTCTTCTATCGCATGGTGGCGCCCTTCAACCGCGCCCTTGGCCTTTGGTCCGTGGCCTCGCTCAGCGTCGCCATCGAGGCCATGACCGAGGCCGAGCGCGGGTGCAAGAGGACCGGTTGGCCGGACCAGACGCTGTGCCGAGGCGCTGTTCTGACTTTGGCGCGGCGTTCAGCGGCGGCGGCACGGGCGGCGCAAAAGTGACCCGGATAATAATCCACCGTGTAGCGATTATATAGACGGGTCACGAAGAATGAAACTTCCCTTTTCTCAACCTGTGTGCAACAACGCGGCCGGCCCGAGGCTAGGCGATGTGACGCCGCCTCGCGCAATTGGAGATTGAAATGCCCTTCAAGCGGTCAAGCCAGGCGACGCTGCTCAAGTCCGTCGTCGCCATGCCCGGCCGTCAACTCGGGCTCGCTGAGAAGAAGTTCGTCGAGGATGCGCTGTCCGACGTGGCTCCGGATTGGTCGGTCGATCTCGACGGCGTCTGTGACTATGAGGCAAGTCTGATCCTGCTGCCGGAAGGCGGCGATGACGAGCTCGGCCCGAGTTTTCTCATTCGCCGTGAAAGCTATGGGTTCAGGCTCGACCAGCTTCACTGGGACGAAATGCATGAGGTCGGGACCTATTCCGCGCTCGCCGACGTCATCTCCGCCGTTCAGGGCAGGCTGGCTTTCGGTGCCGTCTTTAACTGTGCGGCGTCATCGGCACGGCACTGAGGCGCCTGCCGCGCTCATTGGGTCAGTCCGCGTCGCTCCGGTGATCTGACCGCGGCATTTACCTTCGGTTGATCCAAGCGTTGTTGCGGTGCACCCAAGACAAGGGCACTGTGGTCGCGGATAGCGGAAATGACCATGCGAGCATCGGCTACCCCGATCATCAGCAGGATCGCGATGAGCGATACTTTCGAGTGCTGAATCATGCAATCCAGCGATGCGCATGATCGCGCCGAGCGGAACGTTCGCGCGCGTGAATCATGCGATCAGACAATGAGCTAGACCATTACTTGGCGGCATAGTCAGCCTGTAAGTGCGCCACATGGGGGGGTGCGTGCACCGTTCCTGTTGCTTGTCGCGATGACGGCGTGCGGCACGCTTGGCATGCACATCATCATTCCTGCACTGCCCGCCACCGCTCGCGCCCTTGGCATCTCGGCCGGCACCGCTCAGCTCACCATAACACTGTACCTGATCGGCCTCGCGATCGGACAATTGCTGTATGGACCAGTGTCGGACCGGTTCGGCCGACGACCTGTCGTGCTGGTAGGATTGTCGCTGTTCACCTTCGCCAGCGTGGTTACGGCGGCCGCACCGAATGCAACCATCCTGGTCGGCGGGCGGATCCTGCAATCCATCGGCGGTTGCGCCGGTCTCGTCCTGGGGCGCGCTGCCGTCCGGGATGGCGCGGCGGCGGATAAGGCGGCGGGGCAATTGGCCCTCCTCACCCTGGTGATGTCGCTCGTCCCAGCGATTGCGCCGGCGGTCGGCGGCTTCATAACCGCCTATCTTGGCTGGCGATCGAGCTATGTCCTGCTTGCGGTGATCGGCGGACTGACCTTGGTTGCGTGCGTATTGCGCCTGCCAGAAACCCGCGCACCCGATGGTGGTGCCAGTCGATCGCTGATCATGGGCTATGCGCGGCTGCTGCGCTCCCGGCGCTTTTGCGGCTACGCGATCGGCGGCGCCTGCTCGACCACCTCATTCTATGGTTTCATGTCGGCATCGCCGTTCATCTTCGAGACCCAACTGCATCAACACACGCAGGATATCGGGCTGTACTACCTGGTGCTGATGGGCGGCGTTGCGCTCGGAAGCCTGGGCGCAAACCGCCTCGCGGGACGGCTGTCGCTGCCCAACGGCGCTCTGCGCGTCGCCAATGGCTTGGGAGTGTTCGGCGCGGCGCTGTTCGTGCTGGCCGACATCGCCGACGCGCTGAGCGTCTTGACCGTCGTCGGCCCTGTCGCCCTGTTCATGGTCGGCGCGGGCATGGCGAGCCCATTCGCGCTGGCTGGGTCGGTCAGCGTCAATCCTCAGGCGATCGGCGCGGCGTCGGGATGTATGGCTTCATCCAGATGACCTACGGGATGCTGTGCACGGTGGTTGCAGGGACGTGGCATCCCGGGCGCGGTGTATCCGGTTGCGATCATTCTGTTGGGATCGGCTTTGCTCGGACAGGCGGCCATGTCGCTGGCAATCCGGTCACCGTCTCGGCTGTAACGTTGGGGGCCATCTCGCCGGCAACGCGGGCGTCATTGTCGCGGCAATACGGGGCCATCGCGGCGTTAGGCCCATCTCTGATTCACCCTCCGGGAATGGCCGTGTCCGTCTCAAACAGCCGCCCCCAGCCCTTCACCCTGCCGGGATCGATCCCCGCCAACCGCAGGCTCTTCCAGACGGCCGTGGCGATCGTGTCGTAGATCGGAATGCCCAACGACTGCTCCAGCGCGGCCACCAGCGGAGCCGAGCGCAGGTTGGTGCAGATCACGGCGATGGCGTCGGGTTTATGCGCGGCGACGGCTCGGATCATCGCCGTCAGTGTGTCATCCGGCACTTCGGCGAAGGCAAAATTGTCCTGAATTGCCCAGCCCCGGTTCGGCGACGCCGAGTATCCCAAGTTTCGCGTAGTTGGCGATCAGCCGATCCTGGATCGGCCCGATATACGGCGTGACCAGGCCAAGTCGCTTCACGCCGGTGGCCGCCAGAACCTCGTTCAGTGCCAGCATCGAGGTGGCGGCGGGAATGCCGGTGGCCGCCTCGATCCGGCGGCACAGGCGTTCATCCGCCTCGAACCCGAGCCACCCCGCCGAGGTGCCGTTCCAGGCGATGACGTCGACCTTGGCATGCGCCAGAAGCTCCGCCGCGGCCAGGATGGCATGGTCGTCGAACTGTGCCAGCGCACTGTCGGTCAGCGCGATCTCGGTCACGCGAAATCGTGCGAAATGCACCGAGACCTGCTCGAGCCCGGCCAGCATGGCAGTCGTCACCGGCTCGAGGGTCGTGTTCGAGGATGGCGTCAGCATCCCGAGGCGGACTACGCGTGGTCATGCCGGCACCGAACCTTCGGCCGGGTCGCGCGTTTCACATCGCCACGGCCACAGTGCCGAGGGAGACCGATGCCATGGCCACCGAAAAACCAGCATGACAAGAAAGATCGGGAGCAGGACCGCGCCGTGGCGGACAGCTTCCCGGCCAGCGACCCGCCGGCCAACTCCGGCATCACCGGCCCGGAACCCGTACAAAAGCCCTCCCACGAGCGCCCGGTCGACGCTCGGCCGACCGGTACGCCGAACCTCGGACCGCCACGCGACCGAAACCGCGCATCAGTGGGAGCACGAAGAGTAATTCCCGAGCCCGTCCATCCGGCTGCCGGCGTCAGCATCGGTGAGGCTGCGGCACGAACTCGGTCATCTTCGCGGACATGACGAAGTCGCCGAAATCCATCAGCATCTCGTCCGCGACCCCATTCTCCCAATAGCGCATTCCGACCTCGTAGGTGGGCGTGATCGAAGTCGGCTGGTGATCGAAGAACGCCAGCCGGACGCGTGTGCTGGGCAGCGCGGAAAGCACTGGCCATTTCGTCGCAGCCGGCTGGTTCCAGTTCAGGATCACGATGGAAGCTGTCTTCCACACCATTTTCGTCGGTGCCATCGAACAACGGCAGCGCAAGGAACCGCTTCTTCTCGCGCGCCGCCGCGATGATCGCCGCGGTGTGCGCCATCGGAAACAGTGTGCCAGCCGGCAGCACGCTCGTAGCTGTCGCTGGGACTCGTGTAGTGCGCCTCCCCCGGTCCGCCGGTTTTTTGCAATGTCGCTTCGCCATCAGTTTGGCTGGTCACCGCCGTGTCGGTCATCTGGCGGACGTGATAGCGGAATTTCAGCCCGTTCTTGGCCTCCCATGTCGCGTAGTCCGACGCCATCTCGATGTCCTGGCCTTCGGCGTTGCGGATCGTCATGCGCAGGCGCTGGCGCACCGCCCAGCCATCGCATGCATCCGTCACCTCGTAGCCCATAGTCCCACGCGCCGCGACGACATCGCCGCCCTTCGCTGAGGCAAGGGTGAGCGTGTACAGCGCGTGATGGGCCAGCATTGCGGTCTGGCCCTGAGGCGGAGCCTGGCGTCGGCGCGCTGTTGGCGGCGGGCGCCGGCTGGATCGTGAAAGCAGCAGTCAGAAGCAACGCGGCGAGCGCGGGGGGAAGGCGCATGGAGATCTCCGCTGGATGGTCGGACCGCGACCCGGGACGGCACGGCGTTCTGCGGACCCCGACCGGAGGCATTGGCCAAAGCATATTATGGCGGCCACGATCGCGCCACCATGGACAACCAGGCCGTCGAGTTCAGCGGCCCGTACCCCGCGGCTTCGGCGGAATGTCGATTTTCAGCGACAGTTCCTTCAGCCGGACGGCGCCGATTTCGGCCGGAGCGCCCATCAGGAGATCCTCGCCCTGCTGGTTCAGCGGGAACGGGATGACCTCGCGGATATTTGGCTCGTCTGCCAGCAGCATGACGATCCGGTCGATGCCGGGCGCCGATCCGCCGTGCGGCGGGGCGCCATAGCGGAAGGCGTTCAGCATGCCGCCGAACCGGGCCTGCACGTCCGCCTCCGAATATCCGGCAATTTCGAAGGCGCGGATCATGATGTCCGGGCGATGGTTGCGGATCGCCCCCGACGACAACTCGATGCCGTTGCACACGATGTCGGTACTGAAACGCCTTGATGGACAACGGATCCTGTGTGTTCAGCGCCTCCAGTTCGCCCTGGGGCATACTGAAAGGATTGTGGCTGAAGTCGATCTGGCCGGTTTCCTCGTTTACCTCATACATCGGGAAGTCGGTGACCCAGCAGAACCGGAAGGCGCCGGCCTCGGTCAGACCGAGTTCGTCGGCGAGTCTGGTGCGCGCCGCGCCCGCGAACTTCTGCCGCGATATCCTTCTTGCCGGCGACGAAGAACACCGCGTCGCCGGCTCGCGCATTGGCCGCGATCCGGATGGCCTCGGCCCGGTCGGCTTCGATGTTGCGTGCGATCGGGCCCTTCGCGCCGTCGGTGTCGTAGATGACATAGCCCAGGCCGCCTGCTCCCTCGGCCTTCGCCCAGTCATTCAGCTTGTCGAAGAAGCTGCGCGGCTGGCTGGCCGCCCCCGGAGCCGTGATCGCACGCACGACGCCGCCCCGGGCGGCGATGCCGGCGAACAGGCCAAAACCGGACCCGGCGTAGTGTTCCGTGACGTCGACGATGCGGATCGGATTGCGCAGGTCCGGCTTGTCGGAGCCGAACTGCAGCATCGCGTCGTCATACGGGATGCGCGGGAAGGGCGGCTGCGTCACCGCGCGGCCGTCGGAGAATTCCTCGAACACCCCGGCGATCACCGGCTCGATGGTGTCGAACACGTCGTCCTGGGTGACGTAGCTCATCTCGAAATCGAGCTGGTAGAATTCGCCCGGCGAGCGGTCGGCACGCGAGGCCTCATCGCGAAAACATGGCGCGATCTGGAAGTAGCGATCGAACCCGGCGACCATGAGCAACTGCTTGAACTGCTGCGGCGCCTGCGGCAGGGCATAGAACTTGCCAGGATGCATGCGCGCGGGCACCAGGAAGTCGCGCGCGCCCTCCGGGGATGACGCGGTCAGGATCGGTGTCTGGTATTCCAGGAACCCGGCGTCGATCATGCGGCGGCGAAACGAGGTGATGACCTGCGACCGCAGCACCATATTGCGGTGCACCTTGTCCCGTCTGAGGTCGATGAAGCGATATTTCAGCCGGATGTCTTCCGGGAAGCGCTCTTCCCCGGCGACCTGCATGGGCAGGACCTCGGCGGCCGATTGCACCGTCAGCGCCTCGACCCGCAACTCGATCTCACCGGTCGGCAGCCGCGGATTGCTGGTGCCTGCTTCACGCACGACGACGTGGCCGGTCGCGGTGACGACGCTCTCCGGCCGCACCGCGTCGGCGGCCGCAAAGGCCGGGGACCCGGCGGGAAACACGCACTGGGTGATACCGTAGTGATCCCGCAGGTCAACGAACAGCAAGCCGCCATGATCGCGTTTGGAATGCACCCAACCCGACAGCCTGACATTCTGACCGGCATCGACGGCTCTCAGGGCGCCGCATGTATGAGTGCGGTAGGCATGCATTGTCTGGCATCCTGGTGAAAGCGGAGGGCGTAAGGACAATCGCCAGTCGTTCCGCGCGGCCTTAATGAATGGGCGGCACACAAGCCCTGCCGATCCGGCCAAGTCAAGCGTTCGATCAAGTCGAGCGATTGCCCACGGGGACCTGGGGAAATGGGCGGTGCCACCCTGGCAGTGATCATGATTCTCACCCGGGCTCCGTTCGGTGCTTGCATTCCGCGCCGCGTCATCCAAACATTCGTGCATGCTTGGCTCCGACTCCGGTTTTCCCGCCCGCGTCAAGGCTGTCCTCGGCCCGACGAACACCGGAAAAACCCATCTCGCCATGGAGCGAATGCTCGCCCATTCCTCTGGCATCATCGGTTTCCCGCTACGGCTGCTTGCGCGTGAGAACTACGATCGCATGGTCGCTCGGAAGGGCGTGCGCCATGTCGCGTTGATCACCGGCGAGGAAAAGATCGTGCCGCCGGACGCAAAGTGGTTCTCGTGCACCGTGGAGGCCATGCCCCTCGACCGTGCCACCGAGTTTGTCGCGGTGGACGAGATCCAGCTCTGCGCCGACGCCGACCGCGGCCATATCTTCACCGACCGCCTGCTGCACGCGCGCGGCATGGTCGAGACGATGTTTCTGGGCTCGGAGACGATACGGCCGCTGCTGCAGCGTCTGGTGCCGAACGCCCGGGTGGAGACCCGCCCGCGGCTGTCCCAGCTCACCTATGCCGGCCCCGCCAAGCTGGTCCGGCTGCCGCCGCGTACCGCCGTGGTCGCGTTCAGTGCGGCCGAGGTCTATGCGATCGCCGAGTTGATCCGGCGGCGCAAGGGCGGCTGCGCCGTGGTCATGGGGCGGCTGTCGCCACGCACTCGCAATGCTCAGGTGGCGCTTTATCAGGACCGCGAGGTGGACTTCCTGGTCGCCACCGATGCGATCGGCATGGGCCTCAACATGAACGTCGACCACGTCGCGTTCGCCGGCCTCGGCAAGTTCGACGGCCATCGCCCGCGCCGCCTGACGGCCTCCGAGGTCGGCCAGATCGCCGGCCGGGCGGGTCGGGGCATGCGAGACGGGACGTTCGGCACGACAACCCAGTGTCCTCCATTGCCAGACGAAGTCGTCACTGCGGTGGAAGCGCATAATTTCGATGCACTGGACATGCTTTGCTGGCGCAACAGCGACCTGGATTTTTCCGATATCGAGTCCGCTGCTGGAAAGCCTGACAGCGCCGCCGCCCCGGGCCGGTCTGGTGAGGGGCAACGATGCCTCTGACCTGGAGACGCTGCTGGCGCTGTCGCGCGATCCGGACATTCGCAAACTGGCGCGCGAGCCGCGGGCGTGTGCGGCTGCTGTGGGACGCCTGCCAGATCCCCGACTTCCGCAAGCTGGCCGACGAAACCCACACCCGCCTGTGCGCCCGCGTGTTCGATCATGTGGCGCGGGAGACGGTGGTCCCGACCGATTGGCTCGCCGGCCAGATCGCCGCGCTCGATCGGCCGGACGGGGATATCGACACCCTGATGCAGCGGCTGTCCGGTGTCCGGATCTGGTCCTACATCGCCGCTCGGGCGGACTGGGTGAAGGATACGCTGCATTGGCAGGCCCGGGCGCGGGAGGTCGAGGACAAGCTGTCGGATGCGCTGCACGAACGGTTGATCAGCCGATTCGTCGATCGCCGGGCGACGCATCTGCTGCGCCGGCTGGACAATGCCGGCGGCGAGGCATTGCTGTCGGCCGTGACGCTGCGCGGCGAGGTGGTGGTTGAGGGCCATCCGGTTGGCCACGTCGAGGGATTTGCCTTCGTCCCCGATCCGGACGCGGTGGGTGACGAAAAGAAGCTGGTGCTGCGGGCCGCTCGGCGGGCATTGCGAGCCGAGATGCCGCGCCGGGTGGCTGCCCTGGAGATCGCGGCGGACGACACCCTTGCACTGACCGCGGATCACCGGGTGACCTGGGCGGGTACCTCGATCGCGCGTCTGATTTCGGGCGTGACGCCGCTGCGGCCGCGCGTCCAGGTCGGCGACAGCGAGTTTCTCGACGGCGCGGAGCGGGAGCGGGTCAGGCGCCGGTTACAGACCTGGCTTGACGCACGGATCAACGCGGACCTCGCGCCACTGTTCGTGGCTGAGGCGGCGGCGCGGTCCACCCCTGCTCTTCGTGGTCCGCTCCATCGTCTGACAGAAGCGCTCGGCTTGATCCCTGGCGTGGATGTGGAAACGCTGTCGCCGGAGGTGCGGCCCACGGCTGCGGGCCCTGGGCGTGCGGTCCGGGCGCTTCGCGCTCTTCATGCCGGCGCTGATGAAGCCACGCGCCAGCATGATGCGCGCGCGCCTTTGGGCGTTGTCACGCGGCGTGCCGACACCCGAACTGCCGAACAACGCCCTGGTGTCCGTCCCCGCGTACCAGCCTGGGTGGCCGCCTGAATTCGGCGCCGCTGCCGGATGGGTGGAGGCCGGGCCCGTCCTGTTGCGCCTGGATATAGCCGAGAAGGTCGCCGGGGAGTTGGGATTTCGCTCCCGCAATGGGCCGTCGGCGTTGCCCGCCGGCCTGGCATCCCGCTTCGCCGTCAAGTCCGATCTGCTTCCCGCCGTGCTGCGGCAGCTCGGCTTCCGCATTCTGCCGGCAGCGGGCCTGGAGCCGGATCAGCATGGTCCGCCGGCTCCTGCGATGCTGTTGCCCGAGCGCCGCCGGTCGAGGCCGGCCATCGCGGCGCCAGTCCCAGCAACGCCCTCCGGCGGCCCATTCGCGGCACTTGCCGCACTGCGGAGATAGAGTGACAGCCCGGGCCCACTCAAACACCGATGGCTATCGGCTGGAGCGATATCTGGCCGCGCGAGACCTGGTCATGAATGGTCAACACGCAGACGAGGAGAGTGCCGATAGCTGAGCAGGAAGATCAGGACTGGCAGCGGCTGGATAAGTGGCTGTGGTGTGCCCGCTTTTTGCGCACTCGTGAGGGTTGCGCCGATCTGGCGGCTCAGGGTTCCATCCGCATCAACCGCCAGCCAACCGCCAAACCACACGCCAAGCTGCGGGTGGGCGACGTCCTGACCGTCCCGGTGCATGGCACGGTACGGGTTGTTCGAATCGCAGGGCTGGCGGCGCGGCGCGGGCCGGCGACGGTGGCCAGACTGCTCTATGTCGACATCACGGATGCGTCAGCAACACCTTGCATCGAGGCCGATTCCTCGGCATATCGCGGCGTCTGAGCCTCGCCCGGCCGCCGCGCGTTGATCTAACCAGGGGTTGTGCATGACCTATGTGGTCACCGAAAGTTGTATTCGCTGCAAATACATGGACTGCGTCGAGGTCTGCCCGGTCGATTGCTTTTATGTCGGCGCGAATATGCTGGTTATCCATCCCGACGAATGCATTGATTGCGGCGTATGCGAGCCGGAGTGCCCGGTCGAGGCGATCGTGCCGGACAGTGATGACAAGGCGAATGCATGGGCCGAGCAGAATCGGACCTATGCGACGCAGTGGCCGAATATAACTCGGAAGGGAACCCCGCCGGACGACGCCGACGAGTGGAAAGACAAGACCGGAAAGGCGAAGTTGTTCTCGCCGGAGCCGGGCAAGACCTAAGGCGGCTGACGGCCGGGCCTTTGACCGATAGATACCTGACAAGACACGCGATTAGTGCTATGGTCTTATGCTTTAGTGCCGCTTGCGGCTGACGGGCATGGCATCGATATCCCAGTGCCATGGCCCCTGGCATATCAACCGAAAGGGAATGAGACGTGCCAAACAGACGTTGACATGGCGACAGGCATCCGAGTGCCAAGGCCGAATAAGATCACGTACTCTGCGTTTGGGACAGCAGCAACATTTCTCAGCAAACATTGGGTGAGCAGCAGGCAGTGGAAGAAATTTCGAACCAGGTTGTCGAGGATGTGGTCACCGCGCCCGGAGCGGTGTCCCTGGATCGGCGTGTCGAGCCGCGCCTGACCGAGGCCGATCGTCGGCCCCACAACGGTCCGACCTTGACCCCGAGGGCGATCGCCAAGGCCGAGGTGTTCGTCGAGGGTGACCACGTCGTCTACCCCACGCATGGGGTCGGAAAGGTCGAGCGCATCGCGACCGAGGAGATCGCCGGCCACAGGTTGGAACTGATCCACATCACGTTCGAAGAGAACCGTATGACCTTGCGGGTGCCGGTCACCAAGGCGCGGACCGCCGGATTGCGCAAGCTCGCTAGCCGCAAGCTGTTCGATGAGGCCCTTGGAGTATTGAAGGGCAAGGCCCGCATTAAACGGACCATGTGGTCAAGACGCGCCCAGGAGTACGAGGCGAAGATCAACTCAGGCGACCCGCTGGCGATTGCCGAGGTCGTGCGCGACCTGCACCGCAACTCCGGACAACCGGATCAGAGTTTTTCCGAGCGGCAGATCTACGAAGCTGCAATGGACCGTCTGGCCGCCGAACTCGCGGCGCTGGACCAGACCGATAAGATGTCGGCGATCTCCAAGCTGACGAACTTCCTCAAGACGATCTGAGCGCCCCTCTGGTATTTGGCTGGCTGCTCGGCTCCGGCAGCCGCCAGATCTCTCGGCATCAGGCCGGAAACAGCGCCCTGCCGGCTGTCGGTTTGCCAATTGGTGGCTTTGCGGTCCCAAGTGGCCCAGTGGCCGGTGCCTGCCCGGGTGCGTGCGCTGTCGCTGCATGCGCGGACGGCGCATGGCCAGCAGATCCGGACGCCGCCGATCCGATCAGGCCATACACCCCCCGTTCGGCCGGCAATGGCGCGAATTTCGTCGTGATCCCCATCACCGTTTCAGCACCGCCGAGATAAAGCACGCCATCTGGCGAAAACAGTGTCGCCACGGCATCCATCACACGCGACTTGGTCGGCTGGTCGAAATAGATCAGCACGTTGCGGCAGAACACGACATCAAACCGTCCGAGCGGGCGTGGATCGCTCAACAGATTGAACTCCCGGAACTGCACCATGCCGCGCAGCACCTCGTTGATGCGCCAGTTCGCCTCTTCTTTTTTGAAGTAGCGCATCAGCATCTGCACCGGCAGACCGCGCTGAACCTCGAACTGCGTGTAGAGACCGTCCCGAGCCCGCTTTAGCTGATCGCGGGCAATATCGGTGCCGATGATCTCGATCCGGTGGTCACCCAGCTGGGTGCGCGCTTCGGCAACGATCATCGCCAGCGAATAGGCCTCCTGGCCGGAAGACGAGGCCGCTGACCAGATGCGGATGGTGCTGCCGGGGGTGCGCGTGGCGACCAGGCGCGGCAATGCCTGGGTGCGGAAGTGAACGAACGGCTTGTCGTCGCGAAAGAAAAAGCTTTCGTTGGTGGTCATCGCCTCGACTACGTCGCGCACCAGTATATCGCTTCCGGCGCTCCGGATGCGGTCGGCCAAGCCGTTCAGGTCGTTGATCTTCTCCCGCTTGAGGATGCTGGTTAGCCGCGTCTCCAGCAGGTAGATCTTGTCCTTGCCGATGATCAGGCCGGATTTCGCCTTCAACATCGCCGCGAGCGTGTCGAATGACGCGGTCGTCAGGCTCTCGGTCATGCCCGCGCTCCTTTCAGCATTTCCAGCAGCTTGGATGAAATCTTGGGCAGCGGCAGCACGGCGTGGCACAATCCGGCCTGAGCCACCGCTCCGGGCATTCCCCACACCACGCTGCTCGCCTCGTCCTGTCCGATGGCGCAGCCTCCGGCTTCGATGACCCGCTTGGTCCCCTCCAGTCCGTCGTGTCCCATGCCGGTCAGGATGGCGACCAGCACACGACCTTCACATGCCGCCGCGGCACTTCTCAGCATCGGATCGACCGACGGGCGGCAGAAGTTCTCCGGCGGGTCGGTCGTCAGTTTGGCGCGCAGGCTGTTCCGGCCGCCTTCCACCAGCAGATGGCGATCCCCGGGTGCGAGATAGAGGCGACCCGCAACCAGTGCCTCGCCGTCGCGTGCCTCGGAGCAAGGCATGAATCCCAGCCGCGTGATGTGTTCGGCCAGGATCGGGGTGAAGGTCGGTGGCATGTGCTGGGTGATCACCACCGGGACGCCAAGCCCCCGGCCGAGCCCTTGGACCAGCGTGAACAGCGCCTGCGGACCCCCGGTGGAACTGCCGACGGCGAGCAGACGGGCGACAGCCAATGGCGCGGACCGGAGGGTGAAGACGGTGCGGGCACGGCCCGGTTGCGCCGGGGTCCGCCGCTGGCGGGCGAGGCCTTTGACCTTCACCAGCAATTCGCGCCGGAACCCGTCATCGCCATGGGTGCCGATACTGGACGGTTTCGGCACATAGTCGGCCGCACCCAGTCGAAGCGCCCGCATGGCGATATCGGCGCCGCGCGTCGTCAGCGTGGAGGCCATGATGACGCGCACACCGGGATCCGCCTTCAGCAGAAGCGGCAGCGCGGCCATCCCGTCCATGATCGGCATTTCGATATCCAGCACCACCACATCCACCGGCGTGCGCCGGATCTCCTCGACAGCCGCTCGGCCGTTTGCGACCTTCGCCACCACCCTGATCTCCGGGTCAGCTTCCAGAATGCGGGCGATGGCGCCGCGGATCACCATCGAATCGTCGCAGATCATCACGCGCGCCACCGAGGCGCTGGCCGGCACGGGCGGTGGCAGCCGTGCGATCGCGGTCAAATAAGTCCAACCTGCCCAAGCTTGCCGATGAGGATTTCCTCGTCGAATGGCTTCATGATGTATTCCTGCGCACCGCTCGAAATGGCCTGCTCGATGTGGTCCATGTCGTTTTCGGTGCTGCAGAAGACGACCAGTGGTTTGTCCGGTCCGAATTCCGATGCGCAGGTTCCGCAGGAAGGTGATGCCGTCCACCACCGGCATATTCCAGTCCAGAAGAATGCAATCGGGCATTGTCTGGCGGCAGGCGTCCATGGCCAGTTGCCCGTCGGCGGCCTCGTTTACGGTGAAGTGATTCGCCTCCAGGATGCGACGAGCGACCTTGCGAACGACCCGGCTGTCGTCCACGACAAGGCAGGTGCGTGTCATCGAACTATGCCTCTCCCGACAATGCGAGCAGCTTGGCGACGTCGAGGACCACCAGCAGGCGCCCCTCCAGGCGATAGATGCCCTTGCTGAAAGCCGCCCAGCGCTTTTCCAGTGTCGGCGGATTCTGTTCGAAAGTGCTGGCTTTCAGGCTCATGACTTCCGAGACCTGATCGACCAGAAGCGCGTACAGCTCGCCGCTCTGGTCGGCGACCACCGACATCCGCTTCTGACCCGGCGGGCGCCGGCGGCAGACCAAGCCGGCGACGCAGGTCGATGGCGGTCACGATGCGCCCCCGCAGGTTCAGGCTGCCGGCGATTTCCGGCGGAGCGAGCGGAATGCGCGTGATCGGTTGCTCGCCCAGGATGTCGCGCACGGCGAGAACGGGGACGCCGCAGATCTGGTCCGCCACGGTCAGGGTCACGAGCACCTGTTCGTCGTCGGCCGAGATCTCCGGCCGATCCAATACATCGCTGGGCATACCGGGTCCTTTTCTGGATCAGGCGGGTAGCGGGGATCAGGCAGCGACCGTTTCCGCCAGGTTGCTGCGCAGGCTGGCGACCAGCGCCTCCCGCTCGAATTTGGTGATGTAATCGGTGAAATCCGGCCTGGTGCCCCGCCTGCGCGTATTGCGGGTCGGTGTGCCCGGTCATCGCGATCAAGCGGCAGTTCGGCCCAGATGCCTCCGGCCCGGATGGCGCGGGCAAACTGCAGCCCGTCCATGTCAGGCATCTCGATGTCGGAAACGATCGCATCATACATATTGCCGTTCTCACGCAGTCGCAGGGCCTCGGCCGCGCTGCTGACGGCGGTGACGCGCAGCCCCGCCGCGTTCAACGTCGGCACGATCAGCTGGCGGAAGAAGTCGCTGTCATCGACCAGCAGGATGTGCTTCTGACCGACCGAGTCGCCTTGCCGCGGCGCGCCCCGGAACCAATCCTCCCAAGCCTGCATCAGCCAGTAGCCGGTATCGAGCACGTCCGTGGCGTGGCCGCCGATTACGGCACTTCCAAGCAGTCCCGGTCTGGCGCCCGCCAGTTCGATCTCCAGTCGGTCGTCCACCACGTCAACGATTTCATCGACCATCAGACCCATCGTCCGCCCGCCTTCGGCGAACACCAGCAAGGGCTGCGTCGGCTTGTCCGAGTTGGGGTCGTCGCCGCCCATGGAGATCAGCGGCATCAGCTTGCCGCGATACTGAGTGACCGGCGAGCCGCAGGACATTTCGATCTTTTCGCGCGGGATGTCCTCCAGCCGCGCCACCAGACCGAGCGGAACTGCCATGCGCTGCGAGCCACCGGCATGGAACAGCAGCATCGCGGTCTGGTCGCTGGTTGCCTTCGCCTCCGACCCGGCTGGACTGTTCGAGCCGGCTCTTGCTGCCGAAGCCGACCCCGGTGCGCCGCGCAATCCCGTTCGGATCGAGGATCATGATCACCGAGCCGTCACCCAGGATGGTGTTGCCGCTGAACATCGTCACGTGGCGCAGGATCGGCGCCACCGGCTTGACGACGATTTCCTCGGTGTCGAACACCCGGTCGACGATGATGCCCATCATCTGCGAGCCGACCTGCGCCACGACGACATCGGCGCCGCCGTCGGTGGCCTGCCGCGTCCCGAGTTCCAGCAGTTCGGTCAGGCTGACCAGCGGCAGCAGGCGGTTGCGCAGCCGCAGCACCGGGGTGTCGTTGATCCGCTCGATCACGCTCTCGGTGCCGGCGTCTGGCGGCGTTTTCGGCCTCGTGCTTTGCCCGCACCAGTTCCACCACGCTGATCTGCGGGATGGCGAAGCGTTCGCCGCAGGCTTCGACGATCAGCGCCGAGACGATCGCCAGGGTCAGCGGGATCTTGATGGTGAACATCGTCCCCTTGCCGGGGGTGCTCTTCAGATCGATGGTTCCGCCGATCTTCTCGATGTTGGTCTTGACCACGTCCATGCCGACACCGCGGCCGGAAACCGCCGAGACCGTCACCGCGGTCGAGAACCCGGCGGCAAAGATGAACCGCAGTATCTGGTCCTCGCTCATCGCGGCCAGTTCCGCCTCGGTGGCCAGCCCGTTGGCCAGCGCCTTGGCGCGGATGCGATCCACCGGCAGGCCGCGGCCGTCATCGGACACCTCGAGCAGGATGTGGCCGCCCTCGTGGAAAGCGTTGAGGGTGATATGGCCGGTCTCCGCCTTGCCCGCTGCGCGGCGTTCCGCCGGCGTTTCCAGTCCGTGGTCGCCGCTGTTGCGGATCATGTGCGTTAGCGGATCCTTGATCTGCTCCAGCACCTGGCGGTCGAGTTCGGTGTCGGCGCCGAGCATCGTCAGGGTGATCTTCTTGCCCAGATCGTGGCAGAGATCGCGCACCAACCGAGGCAGCTTGTTCCAGGCGTTGCCGATCGGCTGCATGCGGGTCTTCATCACCCCTTCCTGCAGCTCCGACGTGATGTGGGACAGCCGCTGCAGCGGCACCGTGAAGGCGCCATTGTCCTGGTTGCGCGCCAGTTGCAGCAGCTGGTTGCGGGTCAGCACGAGTTCGCTGACCAGGGTCATCAGGTCTTCCAGCACGTCGACCGTGACGCGGATCGTCTGCGCCGCGGCCTGAGGCGGACCGGCGGCGACCGGTTCATTCGGCTCGCGGACCGGCTGGACCGGCGGCGGCGCGGCGCCTGCGTCCTTGGCGCGCGCTCGGCGATGCCGTTGGCCGCGGCTCCGATGCGGTAACGGGCGTGCCTCGATTTCGGGCGGAGCGGGTGCTGCTGCCTCACTGGGCACCGACGCCGGGCGCGCGGCCTCCATCGGATCGGTAGCGCCGGCTGCGCCTCGGCGGCTCTGCTTCCGGCGCGGGTTCGGCGGCGGCTGGCGAGGCTGCACTGGCTCGCCGTTGGCAACCGCGTTCAGGGCCGCGATCAGCGGCGCGTCGTCGCCCGCGGTCTCCACCCCGGTCTCGGCCAAGCCAGCAACGATCAGCTTGATCCGATCGATGCGCCGCCAGCACCTGGCGTGACGATGTCCGGCGTCACCGCCAGCGTCTTGTCGCGCAGCTTGCCGAGGATGTTCTCACCCGCATGCGCGACCCGCTCCAGCCGCGGCAGGCCGAGAAAGCCGCAGGTGCCCTTGATGGTGTGAACCATCCGGAATATCAGGCCAAGGGTTTCAGCGTCGTCCGGCGTCTTCTCCAGCTTGACCAGCGCGCGACGTCGAGTTCCGCGAGACACTCGTTCGTTTCAGTCAGAAAGTCCGCAAGCAGATCGTCCATGGCAGCCCCCTGGAAAGCCCGTCAGACGGGCAGGGGCACATCCTTGGCAGCGACTTTACAAACAAAAGGTAAATGCGTTGGCCGTTTTTACTCGGCGGCAAATTCAGCCGCCGCCGAGACGCAGCATCGGTGGTTCGGTCCGGTTCGACGGACGAGAGCAGAAACGACAATCGCACGCCCGACGCATGCGCCAGCAGTGTTGTCAGCGGCATTTGCACGCCGCCCGACCGGTCCCCGCGCCGGCCATCGCCGCTCGTCGCAGCGGCCACGGCGGCGGCCTCGTCAACGGCACAGACCGCCATTCCCGGCCGGCCACGCGGCGCCGGGCCGGTGATCTGTAGGAACAGGTCATCCGCCGAGTCCGGCCAAGCCTGATGATGCCGCCCTTCGGCAGGCTTTCCGCCGCCAGCAGCAGGAGATTCAGCACGATCCGCCCGACCGGCGGGAGAAAACGCACTCGCTCAGAGCCGCTCGAGTCGACCGTCACATGCCGCCGGAAGCCCGCGGCGAGCGATCGCATCGTGCCGGACGACATCGGCTGGCTTTCCGGGCCCCACGCCGCTTGCAGCAGCCTCAACCGCCATCGGGATCAGCGGCGCCTTGCCGCCGGTTGATCGAATTCTGGGCACCGCTGCCCGGTCGGCGTCCTCGGCCTTCGGCGCATTGCCCGACGGTTCCGGCAGGCCGCCGATATCCTTGCGCAACCGCGCCGACGTCAACTCGATCACACGCAGGGCATCGCTCGTGCCGGACAACAATCTCTCCAGAATGCGGAATGGCAATTTGATCCACGTTGGGCTTTTCGGTCGGCGAAGTCGAGTGCCAGCACGGCGGCATCCCGAGGCATTCAGCCATGCGTATCGCTGCCATCCGGCCTGCGCGGGCTTGAACCTCGGCCCAAGGGTGCAAGTCACTACGATATCGTCGTCCGGAATGCGTCATCGGTAACGGCGATTCCGCAACACGGCCGGCGTGGATATGTCCGGAAGGAGAAAACAGTCCATCATGATTGATCCGTTCGGCCGAGCGATCACTTACCTGCGAGTTTCCGTCACGGACCGCTGTGATTTGCGCTGTGTCTATTGCATGGCGGAAGACATGAGCTTCCTGCCGAAGCGCGATCTGCTGACGCTGGAGGAACTGGACCGTCTGTGCGCCGCCTTCATCCGGCTCGGCACCACCAAAATCCGCATCACCGGCGGTGAGCCGCTGGTGCGCCGTGACGTGATGCGGCTGTTCCAGGCGCTTGGCGCCGGCTCGGCGACGGGCCTGAACGAGCTGACGCTCACCTCAAACGGGATCGCAACTGATCAAGCACGCGCAAACCCTGGTGGCGTCCGGCGTGCGCCGGATCAACGTCTCGCTCGATACGCTCGATCCGGCCCGGTTCACTCAGATCACCCGCTGGGGCAAGATCGAGCAGACGCTGGACGGCATTTTCGCCGCCAAGGCTGCTGGGCTTGCGGTCAAGATCAACGCCGTGGCGATGAAGGGCGTGAACGAGGATGAATTCGACGCCCTGCTGGCCTGGTGCGGCGAGCACGGTTTTGACCTTTGCCTGATCGAGACGATGCCGATGGGCGATATCACCGGCGACCGCACGGACCAGTACCTGCCGCTTTCCGTTGTGCGGGCTCGACTGCGCAAGACCTGGACGCTGGAGGACACCGATTACCGCACTGGCGGTCCGGCTCGGTATTTCGATGTGCAAGGAAACCGGGCGCCGGATCGGGTTCATCACCCCGATGACGCACAATTTCTGCGAGAGCTGCAATCGCGTGCGGCTGACCTGCACCGGCACGCTCTACATGTGTCTGGGGCAGGACGACTCGGCGGATTTCCGCTCGCTGCTGCGGGCCGGCGTGATCCGACGACGAGCTCGACGACGCGATCCGGGAGGCGATTTCGCGCAAGCCGAAGGGCCACGATTTCATCATCGACCGCCGCCACGACAAGCCGTCCGTTGCCCGGCACATGAGTGTGACCGGCGGCTGACCGCCCTAGCCACCCACCCTGCGTCGCCCCCTTGTGTCATGACCGGACCCCCGCCTACGCAGGGTCGAGCTTGGTCCGGTCACCCATGTCTTTGCGCCATAGCCGGCCTCGCTCCGGGCCCCGAGGCCAACGCCCGGCCGTCACGCTGAGCCAATTTCCCGTCCCGTCCGCGATGCGGCGGCCGCCCTCGCCACGGCCGCGCGCAATGAATTCGGGGCTGAACGGCTTGACCAAATGGTCGTCCATCCCGGCGTTGCGGCACTCCGCCACCTGCTCGGTGAAAGCCTGGGCGGTCAACGCCACGATCGGCACCCGCCCACGCGGGCCATCCAGCGCGCGTATGCGGCGGGTCGCCTCGAGCCCGTCGATCCCCGGCATGCGGACATCCATCAGCACAACGTCGAAATCGATGCCGGCCACCGCCGAGACCGCTTCCGCCCCGCCTTCGACGCAGTCGACGCGTTGACCGCTCGCCCGCAGGAATGATGCGGCGATATCGCGGTTCATCGCCACATCGTCGACCACCAGCACGTGCAGCGCCGGCGTCGGTGTGACCGCCGCTGGCTCCGCCTCCGCACTTCCGGCATCGCCGCCTCCACCGGCACCTCGGCGGCCGCGTTCACCGGCAGCTCCAGCCAGAACACGCTGCCACCGCCCGGGTTGTCGTCGTGACCAAGGCGCCCGCTCATCAGGGCCACGAGTCGCGCCGACAGCGACAGGCCCAGTCCCGCGCCCTCGATCGCGCTGGTGCCCGCCGCGTCCAGCCGCTCGAATTCCTGGAACAGCCGTTGCCGCTGGTCCGGTGGTATGCCCGGCCCGGTGTCGGCGACCTCGAGCCGCAGCGCCGCCCCGGTATCGCCCGGACTGGCCAGACACCGGGCACAGGCGTAATTCGACCGACCCCCGGGCGGTGAACTTCACCGCGTTGCCGAGCAGGTTGACCAGCACCTGGCGCAGCCGCATCGCGTCGGTCGCCAGTTCCCGGGGCGTGCCCGGTGCCACGACAAGGCTCAGTGCCAGATTCTTGGCCTCCGCCGCCGGACGAACCAGATCGAGGCAGGATGCAGCAACCTCCTGCACATCGAGCACCGCGGTCCGCATCTCGTCTTGCTCGGCCTCGATCTTGGCCAGGTCCAGAACGCTGGCGATCATGTGCAGAAGGTGCCTGCCGGCTTCCACCATGGCATCCACACGCGCGAGCTGCGCCGGGTCAGCCCGCCCTCCATCGCAGCAGCTCCGCGTATCCCAGGATGCCACTCAAGGGCGTGCGCAGTTCGTGGCTCATTCCGGCCAGAAATCTCGACTTGGCCAGGTTGGCGCTTTCCGCCGCATCCCGCGCCACGGTCAGTTCCCCGGCCAGTCGTGCCTGCTCGTCGATCGCTTCCCTCGCCTCGGTCACATCCACGCCGCACGTGGTGTAGCCCTGGAACTGACCATCTTGATCCAGCCGGGGCACGCCCTCCCAGCGAAACGATCGCAGGCGGCCAGCTTTGTCCCGCACCCGGGCTTCGGTCAGGAATGGCGTCCGCGCGTGGAAGGCGCTGAAGAACTCGGTTTCGGTAGCGCTCCCGATCCTCCGCCACCACCAGCGTTCATCCACCCGCCCGCCGCGGACGATTGCCTCCGCCGTACGGCCAAACACCTGCTCATGATGGCGGTTGGCGAAGATCACCTCGCCCGCCGTGTCAGACATGCGGATCAGCGCGGGCACGCTGTCGGCCATGCTGCGAAACTGCGCATCGCTCCTGCGCCGCGCCGCCGCCGCGATCTCCGTCCCCTGCCGATCACGCAGTTCCCATTGCCGCGCGCGGGCCCGCAGCGCCGACCGCACAGCGCTGACCAACCCAAGCGCGGTGAGCGGGCGCTCGAGGAACACGACGTTTCCCAGCGTCTCGGGCAGATGCAGTTGCTCGAGGGCCCGCCGGTAGCTCGGACCGGACCGGGTCAGCACCACGAACGGCAGGTCCGACCATGACGGAGCCGAGGCGAGGCGCACTCCCAGCGGACGCAGATCGACCGACGCCAAGGCGTTGTCGGACACCAGGACCGCGCCCGTCTGCTCGTCGATGGCAGCTGCACAGGGCGTCGAAATCGCGGCAGATGCGGCCGCCGATGCCGCCCCGGCCAAGCAGTTCGGCCGCTTCCTGCGCGGCACGCCCCAACGGGAGCAGGATCAGCAGCGGCTGATCGGACGCCGCCTCGGTCACGGAAGCGGCTCGGCAGCCATAACTGTGTCCCCAGAGCGCAGATAGGTCGGGTTGCCGCCGAGAATGCCTTGGAAATCGGTCAGAACCTTGCCGATGCGCACACCGGAAGGGGCGATCAGCAGCTCGCGAATGGTGTCCTCATGCCCGCTGCCGCGGTTCTTGATCACCGAGAGGCCCTTGCGAATGTGCCCGGCCACCTCGAAGAAATTGAGCAGCAGGATGGTGTTGGCCAGGTGGCTTATGCTTGCCACGCCCGGCTGCGGCACCAGTCCATGCTGCGACTTGATCATCAATGTCAGCACGCCGCTCTGGTTCAGGAAGGACAAAAGCTCGTGCAGCCGCGGGATAACGTGCCTCTCCTGCGAGATCGCCGTGAGATAGCCGCTCAGACTGTCGATAAAGACCAGACCGGTGCTGTTCCGCGTCACGTCGTCGCGCACTATATGCTCGAATTCACCGGGCGAGATCTCCGGCGAGGTCGATCTGCCGCAGCAGGATTCGACCCGCGGCGACATGCGGCTGACAGGTCCAGGCCCAGCCTCGCCATGCGGCACAGGAAGGTGCCGGGCCGTTCGTCGAATTCGTACACCGCGCAGTGTTCGCCCCTGGCCGCGGCCGTATGGATATAATGCGAGGCGAGGGTCGACTTGCCGCTGCCCGACGGGCCGGCCAGCAACATGCACGTCCCCCGCGACGGGCCACCGTGCAGCATCGCGTCCAGTTCGCTCAGCCCGCTCTGCACCAGTTCGCCGCCGACCGCGATGTCCTGCCGGGCGGCGACCAGCCGCGGGAAGGCACGCAGGCCGCCGTGGCCAATGGCGCAGTCGTGCCACCCCTCCCGGAACGGCGACGCGCGCATCTTGGCGACTTCCAGCCGCCGCCGCGTCGCGCCGAAATCAAGCGTTGTCCGCTCGAGGGTGATCACGCCCATGACACAGGCTGTTCAGTTGCAGGCCGTGGCTGCCGGTAGTGTAGGCCAGGTCGTCGAGGAACAGCACCGTGCTGCCGCCGCCCCATCAGGAATTGCTTGAGCGCGAGCGCCTGATGGCGGAACCGCAGTGGGTCCTCGGCCAGCAGCCGAAGCTCCGACATGCTGTCGAACACCACCCGCGAAGCACCGGTGCGCTCGATCTCGTCGGTGACCAGTTTCACCGTCTCGCCTAGCTCGACTTCCCACGAGTGCAGCAGCATTGTTTGCTGCTTCGGATTGAGCGTCGCCTCGGCCGCGGCAAGATCGAACACGTCCACGCCATCGAGTGTCCACCCGTGCGAGGTGACGATGGCAGCCACCTCGTCGGCCGTCTCGGACAGCGTCACATACAGTCCGTGTTCGCCATGCCTCACCCCCTCCAGCAGGAACTGCAGCCCGATGGTGCTCTTTCCGGTGCCCGGTTCACCCTGCACGAGGTAGAGGCGATGCGCCTGGAGGCCGCCGCCGAGGATTTCGTCGAGGCCCTCCACGCCGGTGGCGATACGGCTCGACGCGGGCCCGGCGGATGTCGTCATGCTTGCAGTCCTCTCTCGCCGTCGCCGGACGCGCCGGGCGGTGGCCGCCGTGGCCGCGCGGCACACCATGCCGCACCGACGGCCATCGGGGGTGACACAGGTTGGTGATAGAACGTCGGCCTTTACTTCATCGATTGAGGAGAAGGACCTTTTCCCGGGGTGTCGCTGCCTCTCTTCGACGCTGTTTGTACGTCGGATTTGCCCTTTTCGTTGGTGCTGTAGTCGAGGATTCGGGGGCGATCGTGACGAATGGAGATTCGTTTCTTAACAGGTCCTGTCCTCGGGGGGAACCCGCCCGACACCAGACCTCGCCGCCGCGCCCGCCGGACCGGATGGTCAAAGCGAGCGCGCCCGTGGATCATGTGAGCAGACACGGTCTGGGTGACCGGGCCGGTGGATCAGCGAGGCTGCGGACCGCGACGCAGCGCTTCGGCGGCCCAGTCCTGCCGGTCGTTGTGGATCGCCTGGATGGTCGCCGCGACGGTGATTTCGAGTTCCTCGGCCAGCGCGGGCGCCTCCGCCGCGCCACGCTTGATGGCCCATTCGAACCGGCGGCCCAGGTCGTCGAGGCGGGCAAAACCGAACATGCCGGCGCTGCCTGCCAGTGCGTGCGCCGCCTCGGCAAGCGCCCCTCCGGTCTGTGAAAAATCGCTCGAGCTGCGCAATCCGTGCAGCAGCGTCTGGCCGCGCTCGGAAATCGATTGCAGATACGCCTCGACCGTATCAGGCGCCAGGAAGATGGCCGTGCTCTCGAACGCTTTCGCATCCCGGATCGGCAGTTTCGAGGCGCTCGGGGGCTCAGTCGGGGTGGTCAGACCGCTAAACGGGACGTGGCCGTTCAACGGCCCGTCCCCTGCGGCGCGCAGCACCGCCGCGACCAGCGTCTCCTGAGTGAACGGCTTCGACACGTGATCGATCATGCCCGCCTTGTAGCAGTCAGCCACCTGATCGACGAAGGCGTCGGCGGTCAGGGCGACGATCGGCACGCTGCCACGGGTGCCCTCGAGCGCACGAATTCCGCGGGTCGCCGCCAGCCCGTCCATCTCGGGCATCCGCACGTCCATCAGAACCACATCGAAGTCCGCGCCGGCCACCGCGGCGATCGCCTCCGTCCCGCCCGAAACGCAGGTCACCTTGTGGCCCGCGGCACGCAGGAAGGAGTCGGCGATATCGCGGTTCATCAGCACGTCGTCGGCGACCAGCACGTTCAGCACGCGCGTCGGTGTCGCCGGGCAGCGGTCGAGCCACCGTCCGACGGTGTCCAACAGCAGGGCACGGTCGATCGGCTTGGACAGGTAATCGTTCATCCCGGCGGCTCGGCACGCGGCGATCTGCGCCGGCAGGGCATGCGCCGTCAGCGCCAGGATGGGTATCGTGCGGGAGCCGTCGAGCGCCCGCAGCGCCTGCGCGGTCTCCAGCCCGCCCATGGCCGGCATCGCGACGTCCATCAGAACCAGATCGAAGCGGTCGCTGCGCAGCGCGTTGATGGCGGCGATGCCGTCGCCGGCGATGGTCACGTGGTGCCCGTCCGCCTCGAGCATCTCCTTGATCACCACCTGGTTCATCGGCAGGTCCTCGGCCACCAGGATATGACCCTTGCGGGTTCGCGTCGTCGTGGTTGCCACCGGCGAGGTGACCGCGGGCGGGATTGCCTCGACCAGCGGCAGGTCGAACCAGGAGACGCTGCCGCCGTCCGCCGGGTGGCCCACGCTGATGCTGCCACCCATCGCCTCGATCAGACGCTTGCTGATCGCCAGGCTCAGACCGGTGCCGTCCGAGGGGCGATCGAACGAGTAGCGGGTCGGGCCGGCGGTGCGAAACAGCGTCGCCTGCTGATCCGTTGGAATGCCCGTGCCGGTGTTCGTCACCTCGAAGCGAATGCCGTCCGGCAAACTCGACGGGCCTTTCGTCACCGAGATCCGCACACCGCCGTGCGGGGTGGATTTCAACCCGTCGGTGACCAGGTTGAGCAAGACCTGGCCCAGACGTGTGGCATCCGAATTGACCCATTCCGGCACATCCGGACCGATCTCGCACTGCAGATACAGGCCACTGGCATCCGCCTGCTGGCGTTGCGCCCGAACGCACGCCGGCGATGATTGTATGAAGGTTGACCGGGACCGACACCGATCTGAAGCTGGCCCGCTTCGAGCGCCGAGAGGTCGAGCAACTCATTGATCACGACCAGTAGTGACGTCGTGGCCTGCTTCAGACCGCGGACCTTCATGGTCTGATCATCGGTCAGCCAGGTGTCGAGCAGCAGATCGGCGTAGCCGAGAATGCTGGTCATCCGGGTGCGGATGTCGTGGCTCACCTGGCCCAGGCAGACCGATGTCTCATCGGCGTCCTGCCTGGCGGTGGCGGTCTCGGTCTCAATCGCCCGCGACAGGTCGAGCTCGTGCTGCGGCGTCAGGCCGGGGTCGGCGGAACCGCGCAGTGAGGAGGTGAGACGATCGGCGATGGTTTTGATCTGCTGCACCATCCGCTCCCGCTCGGTGATGCCTCGCACGTTGATGGCGCCCGTGGTGGTGCCCGGGGTGGTGTCGCCGAAGGAGACCGCCTGGGTGGCCGGTGAAGTCGCGTCGGTGGACCTCAGGAGCACGTCACCGTTTAGCAGGTCGGAAGTATTGCTCATCTTGCACCCCGTGCTGGATATGGTTCGGTTCAGCCCAGGCGATCCCGAAGCCGGCTGTCCCAAAGAGCTTAAACCTCGAGAGGCACTAATAAAAAGTTAAGGCGACAGCAGAAACATCCAATATATGCGCCGCATGTCCCGGGATCGGAGGATCACCCGAAGGTGGGTCGGTCGGCGGTGTCACGGTCGCACGTGACTCTAGCACAATATGTCTTAAAAGAAAAGAAACAGGGCGGCCCGGAGCACGGTGGCAGGCCGGCGCCGGTCAGCAAATGCCGGCGATCGCGCCCGCCGCCGATGCATGGTACCGCCTCGCGACAGGGCGTTCGCAGCCCGCATTCACCGGCGGCCGACGGCCTATGTGTGGGGCTGACCGCAAGATCCCGTGCCGCCGCCCTCCGTCACCTTGGCAGGGCAGGCTTGCGACGTACCGCTCGGCGCGATCATGCTTCAGGCGAACCGCTCCTGGCGCGCCGGCGTAGCCATGCCAGGGTTCCCTGTCCCCGTCTCGGGCCGCTCCGGGCCTACCCGGGGGCCCACCCTGTCATCATCGCCAGCCGCAGCGTGACGGCGACGCGTCCATCCCTCATCGGCATGCGCCGCCAGCGCGGCGGGGAACAGCGTCCGCGGGCGGCACCGACCGGTCCCGCTGCCGCACCGCGTTGGTCTCCCCCGCCGCGCGCAAATCGCGCAACCAGCGCGAACGGATCGGCGTAAAGCAGGCAATCTCGTCCATGTCGGCGACCGGCACGGTAAATCCCGCGCGCTGCAGCAGACCCGCGCAATCGCGCAGTTCGGGAAACGGCGAGACCCGGGGCGACACCGCCGCGCTGACCTCGGCCTCCGCCTCGGTCAGCGCGGCCCGCAACTCGCCAGCGTGCCCAGGGCCGGCAGGCTGGCAAGCAGCAGTCCCTCGGGCCGCAACGCCTGGCGCATCTGGAGCAGCGCGCCCGGCAGGTCGTTCACCCAGTGCAGCGACAGGCTGGCGACGATCAGGTCGAAGCTGCCGGAGGCGAACGGCAGGCACTCCTCGTCCGCCGCGACGATCGCCGAACCGTCGGGCCGCCGCTCAGCGCCGCCATCGCGGACGACAGATCGCAGCTCACCACCGCGCATGCCGCGGGCCCGCAGCATCGGCGCGACGACGCCGCGGCCGCCGACGTCCAGCGCATCGCCGAACCGGCGCGTCATATCGTCCAGCCGGTCCAGCAGCCGCTCCGCGCCGTCGCGCAGCACGTCCGCCACCTGACCCACCGTTCGCGGCCGCCCGATCGCGGTGCCGCCGGACCGCGTACCGATCGAAAACCTGCATGGAATCCATACGCCGGCATGTGCGCCCGCTCGGCACCGTTGCCAAGCCGCCACGCCCGCGCCTACCGTCCGATCCGACCCGAGGGCCCGCTCATGCACACGCATCGATGCCAGAACCTTGCTCGACTTGGATCACCGATGGCCAGGAACTGGCGCTGCTCGACGCGCGCGAGGACGGCGAATTCGGCGCCGCTCACCTGTTCTGGGCGGTCCCTTCGGCCTGGCGCGCCGCGAGACCAGGGCCCGCGCCTTGCTGCCGCGGCAGACCGTGCGGATCTGCTGTGTCGATGACGGCCGCGGGCTCGCGAGGCAGCTCGCCGCCTGGCTGGAATCGATCGGCTGCAGCGACGTCTCGGTCCTCGACGGCGGCACCAAGGCCTGGGAAGCCGCCGGCAACGTGATGTTCAGCGGCGTCAACGTGCCGTCCAAGGCGTTCGGCGAGTGGGTGGAGCATCACTACGGCACCGAAAGCGTCGATGCGCCGGAACTCAAGGCTTGGATCGACTGCCGGCCGCGACATGGTCGTGCTGGACAGCCGCACCATCGAGGAATTCACCCGCATGTCGATCCCGACCGGCATCAGTGTGCCGGGCGGCGAGCTGGCGTACCGGATCGGCGACATCGCGCCCGATCCGGAGACCCTGGTGGTGGTCAACTGCGCCGGCCGCACCCGCAGCATCATGGGCGCCGAAAGCCTGCGGCGCGCCGGCATCCCCAACAAGGTGGTGGCTTTGCGCAACGGCACGATGGGCTGGGAACTGGCCGGCCTGCGGTGCGAGCGCGGCCGCACGGAGCGCTATCAGCCCGGGCGACCCGAAGACCGCCGCCCTGGCGTTGCAGCGCGCCAGAGCCTTCGCCGACGAAGTGCGGCGTCGGCGTGATCGGCCCGCTGGACCTGACCCGCGTTCGAGGACGATCCCGACGCGCACCCTGTATGTGCTCGATGTGCGCGACCCGAGCGAGTTCCGCGCCGGCCATCGCCCAGGCAGCCGCAATGCCCCCGGCGGGCAACTGGTGCAGGCGCACCGATAACTGGATCGGCGTCCGCAACGCCCGCATCGTGCTGGTGGATGACACCGGCGTGCGCGCCCGCATGTCGGCCGCCTGGCTGCGCCAGATGGGCCATCGCGACGTCTTCGTGGTAGAAGGCGGGCTGGAAGCCATCAAGACCCCCGGCCTGGCCCCGGTCGCGGTGCCGGAACTGGCCGCTCCGGTTGACCTGATCGACGTCTCCGGCCTGCTGCAGCTGCTCGACAGCGGCGACGGCACGATGGTGCTGGACCTGGCCCGAAGCGTCGAGTTTCGCGACGGCCACATTCCCGGCGCCGTGTGGGGGGTGCGCACGCGGCTGTCGGGCCTGACCGGACAGTTGTGGCGGCCCGGCATGTGGTGATCACATCGCCGGATGGCATGCTGGCGCGCCTGGCGGTGCCGGAGGTGAATGCCATGCCGCGAGTTGAGCAGCCCGGGCAGGCTCCGCCTCGATTGCACCGCGGCCGGCACCGGCGTCGAGCGTTCGGCCGTCGCCCGACGTGCGCGTGCTGGATGGCGGCACCCAGGCCTGGCACGCCTTTGGCCGTCCGCTGGTCAAGGACCGCACCACGCCGCCCGACGACGCCTGCATTGACTTTTATCTGCGCCCTTACGACCGGAATTCTGGGGTCGAGGAAGCCATGAACGCCTATCTGCACTGGGAAATCGACCTGGTGCGTGAGATCGAGCGAGACGGCACGGTCGTATTCGGCGTGCCCGGGGAAACCCACGCCGCGGCCTGAGAATGATCCATCCTGGACGGCGCGCCATATCGGCCAGGTCGTGCTCGATTTGCTGCTGCCGCCGCGCTGCGTCCTGTGCGACCAGGTGGTGCAGGTCCATGGACAGCTTTGCGGCGCCTGTTTTGCTCAGATCAGCTTCATCACCGCGCCGTTTTGCGCGCGCTGCGGAGTGCCGTTCGCCTCGTCCAGCCAGGCGGACCAGGCTGGCGCCTGTCCAGCGTGCCGGGAACGGCCCCCGCTGTATCACGCAGGCTCGCGCGGCGTTGCGCTACGACGATCAGGCGCGGCGGCTGATGCTGCCGTTCAAGCACGCCGACCGGACAGAACTCGCGCCGGTCCTGGCATCGATGATGCGGCGCGCCGGCGCCGCACTGCTGGCGCCGGGCCGATGTCTGGTCCCGGTGCCGCTGCACCGGCGGCGCTTGTATGAACGCAAGTACAATCAGGCCGCCCTTCTGGCCATGTGTCTGGGTCGGCGGGCCGAGCGCGCTCGTGCTGCCGGATGCCCTGGTCCGGACCCGCGCCACGGCTTCGCTTGATCACAAGACGGCGGAGGAGCGCGCGAGGGAGGTCGAGGGCGCGTTTGCGCCACGCCCCTCGCGGCAGGGCCGTCTGGTTGGCCGGGCAGTGCTGCTGATCGATGACGTGATGACATCCGGCGCCACCGCGAATGCCTGCGCGGCGGCGCTGCTGGTGGCTGGGGCAACGGTGGTGGATGTGCTGGTGGCAGCGCGTGTGCCCGATCCACGGCTGGAGTCATGAGCGGTATCATCGTGCTCAGTTGGCCATTTGAGGCGCACGTGATCGTCTGGCATGTCACGATTGTCTCCGGCATGGATCCGATGAACCTGGGTCCGTTCCACTCGTCGGGATTTGGCATACCGCTGCAGACCGACCGGGCAGGGCTGCCGCGGCATGCCGCCAGTCTGGCAAGACCTTGAGAACAGCGCCGACGGCCTTCCAGCAACGTTTACCGGGTAAACTCGGTCGATGGGCAGAATTTGCCGGATGTTCGTCGATATGCCAGATGCCGCCCCTTGGTCGACGGATCTCGAAATATGTCCATTGTTTCAATCGACTGGCGGGACACGCAGGGCGGACAGTTGACAGCCGAGCCTGACGGTGGGCTGGCACGGAGGTTGCTCTCAGTTTGACATCGCCACTTTAAACTGATTGGAATGCCGAGGTTCGGCGGAGCGATACGTGCCATGTCCCCCACGATTTGTTCCACTACGAACAATTTGTTCAATTCGAGAGGAATTCATTCCATTGGCATCGGTGACGGCACGCCTCCCGCCGGTTCGAGCAATCTGACCAACCGTTTGAGCTCGGCTCAGGATCGCACCCGAACTCGAGCGCGGCCAGGACCGCACCCGCTCTGAGCGCGATTCCGGATCAGCCATTGTCGTCGCAGGTGTTGGGCGCGCTGATGAACTTGTCAGCCCCCAGCGGAGAGCGCCACCGCCTAGGCTCCGCGGACTTCGCCGAACCCGCTCATTGGGCTTCGTTAAGTCTCAGCCCGACGGCGGGATCGCCTGATGCCGCCGCTCGCGTGTGCAGACCGTCCGTTCTTCGTTAGGCCATCACCGCAAAGGTGGATGCCCGCGCTAGGCGCGCCTCAGCGGCCCCAAGTCGCATCCCCGCCCCGCCAAGCAATCCTCAAAATCAGCCGGTACGACCCGCGGGCAACACCCTTGCTTCGCTTCACTCGCAGGTCAGCACGGCATCTGACACAGTGCGTCGGCCGTGCAGGATTGCGGGATCAGAGGATTTTCCACCAACATCTCATAGATCGCCGGGTGCACCGCACCGTCGGGGCTGGCCAGCTCGACGTTGGTCGGCACCGTGCGACCTGCTGTGGTGATAGACCCGTAATCGCGGAAATGCATATCATGGCCGCTGTCGCCACCTCGACACCCATCCGTTTCCTGCCAGTTGGGTCGCCATGACGGCGGGATTGTTCGTGTCGGCGTCTCGGGCTGGACCTATGCGCCTTGGCGAGGGGTCTTCTACCCCAAGGGCCTTAAGCGCGAACACGAGTTGGAATACGCTGCCAGCCAATTTCGGCCATCGAGATCAACGGCACGTTCTACGGCCTGCAGCGTCCGGACGTATTCGCGAACTGGGCCGAACAAGTGCCGGCAAACTTTGTTTTCTCCGTCAAGGCGCCTCGCTTCATCACCCATATTCGCCGGCTACGCGATATCGAGGTGCCACTGGCGAACTTCTTCGCTTCTGGGCTTTTGCGGCTGGGCGTCCATCTGGGGCCGATCCTGTGGCAGTTACCGCCGAATTTCCGGTTCGACCCGGATCGTATCGAGCCATTCCTGCGCATGTTGCCGCATGACACCGAGGCGGCGGCCGCGCTGGGGCATAGGCATGACCACAGGCTGCGCGCGCCAGCCTGGCTTGAGACGCAAGTCGAACAGACCGCTGCGCCACGCGGTCGAGATCCGGCACGAGAGCTTCCGCTGCCGGCGCTTCATCGATCTGCTCAGCGAACACGGCGTGGCCTTGGTGTGCGCCGACTCAGTGGCGTGGCCAACGCTCATGGATGTCACCTCTGACTTTGTCTACTGTCGGCTGCACGGGTCGGAGGAACTCTACGCCAGCGGCTATGACAACGCGGCGCTGGACGTTTGGGCCAGCCGCATCAAGGCCTGGGCAGCAGGCGGCGACGCCCCGGACGGCGATCGAGTCGGCATCCGCGCACGCCGCCGCAAACGGGACGTATTCCTGTTTTTCGACAATGATATGAAGGTGCGAGCCCCCGCCAATGCGTTGGAACTGATCCGACGCCTGCGCGCGTGACCCGAAGGCCGCGCTGGATTAGAACGTTCTGGCAGGCGACAGGACGTTCCGATGAATGTGGAAGTGACCGCGCGACCCGCGGCCACCATTTTATTGCTGCGCGACGGACCAGGCGGCATCGAGGTCTTTATGGTGGTCCGGCATCACGCCATCGATTTCGCTTCTGGCGCCCTGGTGTTTCCCGGTGGCCGGGTCGAGGAGGGCGATTTTCGCCTCGCCGGGTCGCTGGCAGGCTGCCCGACCCAAAAGAGACTGATACCGCCGCGATGGCCTTTCGTGTCGCGGCGATCCGGGAAACTTTCGAGGAGTGCGGCGTGCTGCTTGCGCGTCCTCGCGGATCTCGCGAACTGATCGACGCGGCAACGCTGAGGCTGGTAGAGGACCGGCATCGTGCTGCGTTGAATGCGGGTTCTATCGGTTTCGATACCGTGCTGGACTTGGAGGGATCTGTTCCCCGCAGCGGACCTGCTGGTGCATTTCGCCCACTGGATCACTCCCGCCAACCAGCCGAAACGCTATGACACCCAGTTCTTCCTGGCCGAGGCGCCGGGGGAACATCTGGCGGTGCACGACGGACACGAAGCGGTGGAATTGATGTGGGTCAACCCTGCCAAGGCGCTGGACGGCGCCGTGACGGCCGGTTCAAGCTGGTTTTCGCGACCGCCAAAAACCTCGAGAAACTTGGCCGGTCGCCAACCGTCAAGGCCGCCCTGCGACGCCGCGATCGAGCGCGAGGTGGTGACGGTGCAGCCTGTAGCTTCAAAGTTGGAGGGCACCAAGCGGCTGCTGCGCATCCCCGTCGAGGCCGACTACGGCGGCAGCGAATTCGTTGTCGACATGGCGCCCGCGTCATAGCAACGCGCCCATGTCGGCCATCAACGGCATAGGCCCCTTGGTGACGACCGGGGGCGGGTGCCGGTGTCTGCCTACTCCTCCACGTATGGATTCTTCGTGCCGCGGAACTGCAGCCGGATCGGGGTGCCCGGCAGATCGAATGTCACCCGCAGGCTGTTCACCAGATAGCGCTGATAGTCCTCGGGCGTCTGTTCCGCCCGCGTGCCGAACGCCACGAATGTCGGCGGCCGCGCCTTGGCTTGGGTGACGTAGCGCAGCTTCAAGCGTCGACCCTTGACCAAGGGCGGCTGGTGACGTTCCAGCGCATCCTCGAACCAGCGATTCAGTTCCCCGGTCGCGACCCGCTTGTTCCAGACGTCATGCGCATTGCGCACCGCCGGCAGCAGGCGGTCCACCCCAGCACCGGTCAGCGCCGACAGGGTCACCACCGGGATGCCCTTCATCTGCGCCAGGACTGTCCTCCAGACGTTCCATGATGGCCTTGCGGGTGCCGTTGCGGTCGGCCACCGCGTCCCATTTGTTCAGCGCAACGACGCAGCCGCGACCCTCGCGCTCGATCAGCGCGCGATCTGCAGGTCCTGGTCATGGATCCCCTCGACCGCGTCCAGCGTCAGAATAACGATTTCGGCCATCTTGAGCGCCTCGATCGCGGAACTCGACCGACATCCTCTCCAGCGGCGCCTCGACACGGGCCCGGCGTCGCAGGCCGGCGGTGTCCACCGACTCGATCCGCGCGGCCGTCGCTGTCATGCAGGATCACGGCGATGGCGTCGCGGGTCAGGCCAGGCTCGGGGCCGGTGATCATCCGTTCCTGTGCCCAGCAGGCGGTTCAGCAAGGTTGATTTACCCGCGTTTGGACGCCCGACGATCGCCAGCTTCAGCGGCCGGTCAGCGTCGGTATCCTCGGTGGTGTCCGGTTCCGACGGTAGCCGCTCGGCGATCTCCGACATCAGATCCGCGATGCCCTCGCCGTGTTCGGCCGAGACCCCAACCGGATCGCCAAGACCCAGCGCGTACGCCTCCAGGATGGAGGAGGTCGCCATTCGCCCTTCCGCCTTGTTCGCCACCAGCAGCACCGGCTTGCCCTGCCGGCGCAGCCACTGGGCGAAATGCTGATCCGCCGGGGTGACACCGGCGCGGGCGTCAAGCACGAACAGCACCAGGTCAGCCCCCTCCAGCGCGCTTGCCGACCCGGCGCGCATACGTCCCGGCAAGGGTTTCGGGCGCAGCCTCCTCCAGCCCGGCGGTATCGACGAGCGTCACGGTGCGGCCGCGCAGCCGAGCGTCGGCCTGCCGGTGTCGCGGGTCACGCCCGGGGTGTCGGCGACCAGCGCGATGCGCCGCCCGGCGAGCCGGTTGAAAAGCGTGGATTTGCCGACGTTCGGGCGGCCGGCGATCACGACGACGGGCGGCATGCGACTATCTCATCGCCAGCAACCGGCCGTCATTGGTGATCACCAGCACGGTTCCCTCGGCAACAACAGGGCTCAGCGGTGCGGCGGCCGCGGACAACTGCTGGTGACCAAGTATCTCCCCGGTGTAGGGGCTGATCGACAGCGCGTCATCGGTCGTGTCCGGTCACAATAAGGCGGTCGGCCACCAGCAACGGGCCGTACCAGGTCAGGGTGTCGCTTTTCTTCTCCGCATCTTCCCAGCGCGGCAGGTCGGTGATCCAGGCGATCCGGCCATCGGCGATGTGGACCGCGGCCAACTGCTGCTCGACCGAGATCACGAACATCCACTCGCCAGCGACATACGGGGTATCCTCCCCGGCCACCTGGCGTTCCCAGATGCGCCGGCCGCTGGGCACGTCGGTTGACACCAGAAGGCCGCCCATGCTGATCGCCATGACCTGTCCGCTGTCGATGACCGGCAGGCCCCGGATCGACAGGAAATCCGCGACGCCGGCGGCACCCCGGGCAGCGCCGAGGCCGTCGGTCCAGACCACGCTGCCGCTGTCAGCGCGAAGGGCGGCGAGTTCGCCGGATCCGAATCCGGCTATGACGAGACCTCGGTAGTAAGCCGGCGCCGGGCGGCCAAGCAGCGAGGTGACCGGTTCGGCGGCCTTGTGGGTCCACAGTGGACGACCGTCGGAGGCGGCAAAGGTCATCAGTCGATCATCGATCGTGGTCAGGAACACGCGTCCGTCGGCGATCGTGGGCGCTGAGCGGCCGGGTACTCCGATGTCGCGCCGCCACTTCTGCTTGCCGTTCGCCACGTCCAGCGCGACAAGCTGCGACAAACCGTTGACGGCGTAGAGCGTCGACTCGTCCATCCCCAAACCGCCGCCGACATTGGTGCTGTCGGCGTCCTGAGGCTTGGTGTCGGTGCGCCAGCGACGGCTGCCGTTGGCCAGGCTGAAGGCACTGACAACGGCGTCAGAGTCCATGGTGAACACGGTCCCGGCGGCCACGACGGGCTGGGCCAGGATCACCCGTCGGTAGCCGCCGCCCTCCCCGATGTCCGCGCGCCATCGCTCCGCTAGATGATCGTTGGCGGCGAGGTGGCCCATCAAGTGCGCCGGATTGCCCCCGGCCTGCGGCCAGCCAGCGTTGCGCACCGCCGGCGGCAAAACCACCTTCGGCGCGTTGGGATCCACATTCAGGCCGCGACCGGCGGATAAGATCGATTCGCGCTTACCGGGCAAAGGCGGCTTCTTGGTGGCGAACCAGCTATCGAACAGCCCGCAAGCGGTCAGGGCAAGCGGTGCCGACAGTGAGGCCGCCAGCGCGGCCCGGCGCGACCACTCGCGACCGGCTTTGAAAGACGGTGTCAAATTCACGCCGCGCCCATCCCTTGTTCGATCGGTCATGCCGGACGAGTCCGGGTTATTCACCCGGCGCCTCTCCCAGCCCGGTGAGCAGCGCCCCGGCGCGCTGTCGGACGCCATTGGGCGCTATCACGTCAACCGACAGGGCACGTAGAGCGGTTTTCGCTTCGGATAGTTTTCCCTGGCGCAGGTCGAGCAATGCGAGCTGTTCCCTGGCCAGGGCGGACCAGGGATTGCCCGGAGCAGTCAGCGGCTTCAGGCGCGCCTCTAGCTGGGTTGGATCGCCGTGGTCGAGCTGATGCTGCACGGCCATCAGGCTGGCAAGGTCGCGCAGCAGCGGGTCCGCCGCCGAATCGCCGGCAACCTGATCCCATAGCGCGATCGCACCGGGGAGGTCACCGGTATCGGCCTTCAGTCCCGCGGCGCGCAGCCGGCCCAGCGTACGGTAGCCTTCCGGCGCCGATGCGGCCTGCTGATCGAGAGCGGCAAGGGCGGCCGTCCGCGCTGGCGACGTGCTGGCGCCCGGCTGTTCCGTGGCCGCGTCGGCGGCGGTTTGGGCGGTGACGTAGCGCTGCGCGGCTGCAAGGTCCTGCGCTGGTTCTGCCAGCGGATCCAGAACTGCCAGCCGACCGCTGCGCCGATGACCGCCAGGACCAGGGCAATGATCAACCAGGCGTATCGCTTGAGCAGATCCGCGGCCCGCTCGGCGCGAAGGTCCTCGTCGACCTCGTCAAAAATATCAACCACGCGGCTCTCTCATTGTTTCCCCCACCACCGGGGGCGCGGCGGCGGCGGACCATAGCGGCGACGGTGCCTGCCCGCAAACAGCGCCGAAGGAAAGGGTTCTTTTACCCTTTCTGGCGCAGTATCAGCGCATGCTTAGGTCTCGGATGGTCTGGATCCTGCGATTGTGTGCCGTCGGGTTGGCGCCAGCGCTGGCCCGCTGCGGCCTGCCGGATCCCATGACCCCTATTGCCGCGGTCGGCGTATCGGTGGCTGCCAGCGCGGGCAGCATTGCGACGATACAGCGTAGTCCGGTCGACGCGGTCTATTCGCTGATTACCGGGCGGGATTGCTCGATCGTGCGGCTGGACGAGGGCAAGAGCTATTGCCGGCCGGTGGACCCCCCTCCGGAGAAACCGCGATTCTGCACCCACAGTCTGGCCGTGGCGAACTGCTGGGCCGACCCGGCGACCTTGTCGGATCATCCGACCTCGCTCGCCGACTCGCCCGCGATGACCGCCGAGCAGGAGGCGTATCGGGTTCGGAAATGGCCCTGGTGGTAAGCTTCGTGACAGGCAGGCGCACGCGGCCCCCAGGCGCCTGCGGCTAACCACGCGGGTCCCGACGGCGTGCGAAACCACCCCTCGCAGGCACACGCCATCCTGGCAAACTCCCGAAGGATCGGGTTTCGGACCCTCGGTTAGATCTGCCGTCTCCCTAGCCGCTCGGCGACATAGTCCGCCTGGCGGATGGCCAGCGCGGCGATGGTGAGCGTCGGGTTCTCCGCGCCGGAGGTGGTGAACTGGCTGCCGTCCGAGATGAACAGGTTGGCGATGTCGTGCGTCTGCCCGAAGCTGTTGCACACGCCGTCCCGCGGATTCTCGCTCTGGCGGCAGGTGCCCATGTTGTGCGTGCTCGAGAACGGCGGAAGCTCGAAAATCTCCGTCGCGCCGAGTGATTTGTAGACCGCGCGGCCGGCCTTGAACGCATGGTTGCGCATCGCGAAGTCGTTGGCGTGGTCGGTGAAATGCACCACCGGCACCGGCAGGCCGTACTGATCCTTTTCCGTCGCGATGCAGGGTGACGCCGTTGCCGTGCTGCGGCAGGTCCTCGCCGACCAGCCACATGCCGGCGAAGTGGTCATATTGATCCAGAATGCGGGTGTAGTCGCGTCCCCAGGCGCCCGCGACCAGGTTGGTGGCGAGGCCGGCGAGGCCGAAACCCGGCAGCGTCTCCATCTCGTAGCCGCCGACGAAGCCGCGCTTGGGATCGAACCGCGCCTCGTCCTTGACGATGCCCGCCATCTGGCGTGCCGCGCTCGAAATTCACCCGGCCCGGCATGATGGCGTAGACCGTCCCGCTCATGTGCCGCATGAAATTGCGGCCCACCTGACCGGACGAGTTCGCCATCCCGTCGGGATATTTGGACGATGCCGAATTCAGCAGCAGGCGCGGCGTCTCCACCGAGTTGCCGGCGACGAAAACGGCGCGCGCCTTCTGCTCGTGATGGTTGCCCGCCTTGTCGGCGTAGACCACACCCGTGACCAGGCCGCTGGCGTCGTGGGTGATCTGCAGCGCCATGCTCTCCGGCCGCAGCTCGAAATGTCCGGTTGCCTCGGCCTTCGGGATTTCGGTGTACAGCGTCGACCATTTCGCGCCGATGGCGCAACCCTCCATGCAGTAGCCGATCTGCTGACACGCCGGCCGGTCGTCGCGCGGCTGGGAGTTGATCGCCATGTTGCCGGAGTGGAAGTCCTTGTAGCCGACGCGCTTCGCACCCGCTGCCAGCACCTTGTAGTTGTTGTTGCCGGGCAGCCGGGGGATGCCGTGAGTCCCGGTCACGCCCAGCTTGTTCTCGGCCTTGTCGTAATACGGCTCGAGCTCCTTGAGGCTCAGCGGCCAGTCCAGCAGGCTGGCGCCCCGCACCTCGCCGTAGATGGTGCGGGTCTTGAACTCGTGTTCCTGGAAGCGCAGTGCCGCGCCGGCCCAGTGCACCGTGGTGCCGCCGACCGTCTTGCAGACCCAGAGTGGCAGGCCGGGATTGAGCGCGCCCGTGCCGATGCGCTTGTCGAGCCAGCTCAGCCTGCCGAACATCGTGTCGTTGTCGTTGACGATGTCGGTTATCGACAGTCGCGGGCCAGCCTCGAGGCAGACCACGTCAACGCCCTTCTGAGCGAGTTCGTTCGAGAGAGTGCCGCCGCCGGCGCCGGAGCCGACCACCACGACGACGGACTCGTCCTTCAGATCAAATGTTTTTGCCATGGATCGTTCCCCCGTCAGGCGTTTGGCAGCCAGCCGATGTCGTCGAAGCCGCGGTCAATGTACCCGCCAAGCTGTACCGAGGGTCCGCCGTAGTTGAACATCCTGTAGACCAGCGGATTGCCGTACAGGCCGCCGATGGTCTTGGTCCGCACCGTGGTGAAGAACTCGGTCTTCTCCATCTCGCGCAGCACGGCGTCCCGCGTGCCGTCGCTAAGATCGACCCATGGCATCCCATGAGCAGCATCGAGGCGGGCCACACCGTCGACCAGCAGCTTGTGGGCCGCGGTATCCGCGCCCGCCTGCTTGTCCAGCGAGTCGACGACGACTGCATAGTACTGCATGCCGAGTTGCTCGTGCGGGAACAGGTCGTGCGTCATGACCAGCAGGGTCTGCGCGGTGTGGGGGTCGAGGTTGGCCGCGGTCATCGCCCAGGCATGATCGGGACCAAGGATCACCGACCCGCCGGCGGCGAGCGCGGTCACCGCGATGCCGCTGGTGCGCAGGAACTGCCTGCGCCGCAGTCCGTCCTGTTCCATTGTTTCCTCCCTCGGGCTGGTTTCCCGCTTGGTGATTATGTGGAGGATATCCCAGCACCGATCGTATCGCAAAACAAGCGCCCCGCGAACGGCGGGGCCGGCGTCGAATATTTTCGGCACGGCTGAAAACGGGTTAACCGGAGAAGCTCTGCACCAGGCTGCCCGCGACCAGCCGCCAGCCGTCGACCAGCACGAAGAAGATCAGCTTGAACGGCAACGAAACCGCCGATGGCGGCAACATCATCATGCCGAGGCTCATGAGCACGCTGGCCACCACCATGTCGATCACCAGGAACGGCAGAAACAGCAGAAACCCCATTTCGAACGCGCGGCGCAGCTCGCCGACCAGGAACGCCGGGACCAGTGCGCGCCAAGGAACGGCGGCAGCATCCGGGGCCGGGCGGCAGATGCGCCAGATCGGTGAAGAAACGTAGGTCCTCGTCCCGCACATTCTGCGTCATGAACTGATGAAACGGCTCGGTGGCCAGCTTCAATCCTTCGATTTCACCGATGCGGCCTTCCGTCATCGGTTGCAGGCCATTGGTCCAGGCCTGCTCGAGCACCGGCTGCATGACGAAGTAGGTCAGAAACATCGCCAGGCCGATCAGCACGACATTGGGCGGCGTGCCCTGCGTGCTGAGTGCGCTCCGCAGCAGCGACAGCACGATCACGATCCGGGTGAAGGCGGTCATCATCACCAGCAGGCTGGGCGCCAGCGACAAGACCGTCACCAGCGCGGTGAGCTGAATGATGCGTGACGTGGCGCCCGCCTGCCCCGCCGCCCCGATATCGATGTTGATCGACTGCGCGTGGCCCGGCACCGGCAGCAGGAGCAGGCATGGCAGCGCCAGCAGCACAAGGACCGCCGACGCTGCGATGCACCGCAACCTCATGGGACACTTATCCAACCCACGACGACATCCTGTGTGCCGCCGGTCAGCAACAGCACCTGGCGTTGACCGCACTGCACCAGATGCAGCCGGCGGCGGCTGTCCAGCGCCACCGACTCCTGCACTGACAGCATCTTTCCCGCCCCCGGACGCGGGTTCCAGCCACGCATCCGAACCAGCCGGGCGGCGAGCGCCACGAGGACAAGCACGACCAGCAACGCACTCGCCACGGTGACCATGGGCGCGGCAGCGCCGCTCATCGAGCAGGGCCGTTCATGGCGCCGGGCGGCGGGCAAGTGCCTCGATCAGCGCGTCGACCGAGTCGCGCAGACCTACCAGATCTGGCAGCGTGGCGCGGGCCAGCGACGGCGGCAGGTCGAGCGCTCCCGTGCAGAGGCGCCCGATCCGGGCGTCCATCCCCTTCAGGTCAATAGCGCCACCCCGGTGCAGCAACGATTGCGCGGCAAGAACAGCATTCTGGACCTCCTCGAATGATGATCGGATCGTCGCCAGCGCAAGGGTGTCGTCCTCGGTCAACATGGCCAGAGTAAGGCCGCGGAGGCATGAACAAATCGTTAAGGCACGGCATTAACGAATTCTTTATTCTATTCTGCCAGATTATCCCCATGGACCCGACCCGTATCCCCATGTTTGACTTGGCCGAGAAACGGCTCGCGTGGACTGCGCAGCGGCAAAATGTCCTGGCGGCGAACATCGCCAATGCCAACACGCCGGGGTATCAGGGGCGCGACGTGGACTCCTTCGAGAAAGTCCTCGCGGGCACGACGGCGATCGGGCCGGTTCAGACCCAGGCGGGCCACATGGCGGGAACCGCGCCGAGAGGCCTGGCCTCGTTGATCACCAATCCGCCAAAGGCCAGGGCACTGGACGGCAACACGGTATCGTTGGACGAACAACTGACCAAGGTTGCCGACACCGAAACGACCCAGACGCTGGTAACGGGTATCTGGAAGAAATACATGGGCATGTTCAGCATGGCGTTGGGACGCTCCGGGTGACATGGCCGCCGACCTGAACACAGCCCTGGGTATTTCCGCCACCGGAATGGCGGCGCAGACCACGCGGCTGCGCGTCATCGCGGAAAATATCGCCAATCAGGACACCACGAGCTCGGCGCCGGGTGGCGATCCGTACCGACGCAAGACCATAACGTTCGCGGCCAAGCTGGACAGTGCGCTGGGCGCCGACACGGTGGAGGTCAAGAATATCGGCAAGGACAAGACCGACCTTCCGCTGCGCTACGATCCGGCGAATCCTGCCGCTGACGCCAAGGGCTACGTCAAGCTGCCCAACGTCAACAGCTTCATCGAGGTGATGGACATGAAAGAGGCGGAACGCTCGTACAGCGCCAATCTTTCAGTAATGCAGGCATCTCGGAACATGCTCAACCGCACGATCGATATGTTGAAATGAGTACGATCCCGACAGTTGTCGTTACGCCATCGGCGGCGGCGGCGGCCTATGCCAAGGTCAGCCGCGGCGCGCAGGGCGGCGGTCCCAACGAGGCCGGAGGCAACTTCGGCGCGACCATGCAGCAGGCCCTGGAACAGGCTGTGCAGACCGGCCACACGGCGGACGAACAGACCACCAAGGCGCTCAGCGGCGGCGGCAACCTCACCGACGTCGTGGTCGCGCTGTCGCATGCGGAACTGACCCTGCAAACCGCGACGACGATCCGCGACCGGGTGGTGCAGGCTTATCAGGACATCATGAAGATGCCGATCTAGTGTGGTGGTTGCGAAGTCCGCCTAGCTTTGCATTGGCCCCCGTGGCGAACTTCTAAACCGTATCAGCAACAATGTTTTTGCAGCTGTCCTTATTGCGAGGTTTGACGAAATTTCGCATCGAGATACTGGCGCCATGAACGACGCCGACGTCGCGGCGATGATCCGGGAATGCATGGTCGTCACAATGAAACTTGGCGGCCCGCCGCTGATCGTGGGACTTGCCGTCGGGCTGGTGATTTCGCTCATCCAAGCGGTCACCCAGATCAATGAAGCCACCTTGGCCTTTCTGCCGAAAATAATCGCGATTGGTCTTGCGATGGCGATGCTGGGACCGTTCATGGGGGCCACCCTGAACAGCTTCACCCATCTGATTTTCGATCAGATTGTTCTAATCGGCGGATCGTGAGCCTGAATCTCGCGGAGCTGCTGACCTGGGCGCCCGCTTTCGCACTGGTGCTGGCACGGCTCGCCGCGATGATGACGCTGTTGCCCGGCCTGGGAGAGAGCGTGGTCCCCGGCATGGTCAGGGTTGCGATCGCCCTGTTCGTCACCGTCCTTCTGCTGCCGACGCTGCTACCGCTTGTGCCGCCAGTGCCCTCCTCCGGGATCGCCATGGGATTGATGGTCATTGGGGAGGTCGTCACTGGCCTTTGGTTCGGTTGGCTGGCACGGATCATCATGTTGGCGCTGCCAATGGGCGCCCAGTTCACTGCCTATTTTCTCGGCATCTCGAGCGTGTTGCAGCCGGACGCGGAACTTGGGGCGCAATCCACCGCGCTGAGCAAACTGTTTGAGCTCGCCGCGCCGGTGATGATCCTGGCATCAGGGCTTTACACCGTTCCACTCAGGGCTCTGGTGGGGCTGTTCCAGCTGATCCCGCCCGGCCAGATGCTGCCTTCTGGTGATGGCCTGCAGGTCGCCGTCAATGGTGTTGTCACCGCGTTTGCGCTGGCGCTGAGGGTAGCGTCTCCGTTCGTTGTGGCGACCGTGCTCTGGTACTTCGCGGTAGGTCAGGTCTCGCGGGTGGTGTCACGCATGCAAGTCTACTTCGTCGCAATGCCGGGTCAGATTCTGGGAGGCTTGGCGCTGTTGGCGCTCGTCGTGGGGGCGATGACCGTGGCTTGGCAGAACGGCGTGGGGGACTTCCTGGGCGGCCTTCCGGGCTCGGGTTGAAAGATGTCCGGCGGATCCAAGTCAGCCGAAGACCGCACCGAGGAGGCAAGCCAGCGACATCTGGATCAAGCCCGGGAGGCGGGCAACGTACCGCTGTCGCGAGAGGCCGCAACCTTTGCCGGCCTGGCCGCGGTTGTCGCGGTGCTCGCTTACGGCACGCCAGCCGCGGTGCGGGAAATGTCCAGTTACCTATCGATCTTCCTGGCGCGAGCCGACGTGCCGCCATTGGCCGGACCGGCAGGAATGCACATCGCGGCCGTAGGCCTGTTGGTCGCCATCGCCCCGGTCCTTGGTGCCGCCGGGTTGGTCGGGGCCGCTGCCGTCGTTCTGCAGACAAATTTTCTACTGCATCTCGGCGCGTTGCAGCCGAAATTCTCCCGATTGAACCCCGCGACCGGGCTCAAACGCCTGTTTGGCTCCGACGGCCTGATCGAGCTGTCCAGATCGCTGGGCAAGCTCACCTTCACCGTTCTAGCTCTTTGGCTGGCTCTTCGTGGCGATGTCGCGCGCCTGCTGCTGCAGCCTGCCAGGGATCTGGCCACTCTGCCACCGGCGATGGCGGCTGCAGTCATGCACGTGTTGATTGCAGGTCTTTGTTGTCATGCGCTGTTCGCGGCGATCGACCTGTTCTGGGTGCGCAAGAAGCACGCGCGAGATTCGCGCATGAGCAAGCAGGAGGTGCGGGACGAACATAAGGAGCTCGAAGGAAATCCCCTGATCAAGGCACGTATCCGTCGAATACGCTATATGCGGGCGCGCCGGCGAATGATGACGGCGGTGCCGAAGGCCACGGTGGTGGTCACCAACCCGACCCACTACGCCGTTGCGCTGTTGTACGACCGGGCGAAAAATGCCGCGCCACGTGTCGTCGCCAAGGGTGTGGATGTGGTGGCCGCCCGGATCCGGGAGATTGCGCGTCAGAACGACGTGCCGGTGGTGGCCAACCCGCCGTTGGCGCGCGCGCTTTATCTGCAGCCGCTAGACACCGATATTCCCATGGAACACTACAAGGCGGTGGCCGAGATCATCGCCTATGTCTGGCGCCTTCGAGAAACCGCCAGAAGGCCGCGCTAGTTTGGTGGTTCCGAACCCCGCCAACTGTGAAGCAGCCGCCTCGCCCGATCAGGCCGACTGCGTATCGTTGCGCCGATCCGCGTCGAACTCATCTCGCGGCGCCTCGGCCTCACGACGCAACCGTCTGAAGCTGCGGACGCTAAAGGGCAGCATACACAGATAGATCAGGCCGGCCGCCGCAAGCGCCGCCCACGGGTCCGCCACCAATACGGCGGCGAAGGCGCCGGTGCCGAGCAACAGCGGCAGGACGTATTCGGATGGCACCTTGAAATTTTTAAAGCTCCAGATCGGTAGGGGCGACACCAGCAGCAACGCCGTGCCGACCAGTACGATCGCGTTGAGAAGTGGGTGTTGCGCCACGTACAGCAACCAGCTCCAATTCTGAGATGTCGCCTCCAGCCCGAGGAACAAAGGGCACAGCACCAGACCGGCACCAGCCGGCGCGGGCACCCCGGTAAAGAAGTTATAGGCGTAGGCCGGCCTCGGGGCACCATCCAGGGACGCGTTGAAACGAGCCAATCGGAGCGCCATGCAGACCGCGAACATCAGGCAGGGCACATACCCGTAGGCGCCGACCGGGCGCAGCGACCATAGATACAAGATAAATGCGGGTGCGACACCGAAGCTCAGGAAATCGGACAGGCTGTCGAACTCCGCACCAAAACGGGACGTGGCCTTCAGAAGGCGGGCCAAGCGCCCGTCCAGTCCATCAATCGCCCCGGCGACGGTGACAGCCACTGCGGCGGCGCCAAAGCGATCTTCCAGACCGAAGCGCATCGCGGTCAGGCCGGCGCACAGGCCGAGCATGGTCATCAGGTTGGGGATGATGCGGTTGAAGGAGGGACCATGATAGCGCGGACGCCGCCGCTTCCTCGGCCGGTAACGCCGTAGCCGGTGGATCGGCGAAGCCTGCTGACGATCGCCTACCACTGGTAGCCGATGATGGCGTTGGCCGCGTTCACGACGTTTCCGCGATCAATGTCTCACCCCCGATCATCGTCTGCCCCTCCGCCACCAGAGGCGGCAGACCGTGCGGCAGATAAAGATCGGTTCGGCTGCCAAAGCGGATGATACCGAAACGGTCGCCGGTCCGCACCGGGTCGCCCTCCCGCACCGTGCACAAGATCCGACGCGCGATCAGGCCGGCGATCTGCACCACCGCGATTTCCTGTCCCGTTGACAGGCGGATGGCCAGAGCATTGCGTTCGTTCGAGGTGCTCGCCTTGTCCTCACTGGCGCTGACGAAGGCGCCGTGCCGGTAGGCTATGCGCGTCACAACGCCATCCGCGGGCACGCGATTGACGTGAACGTTCAGGACCGAGAGAAAGATCGAAATACGCCAGCGCGGCTCGAAACCTAGGCCAAGTTCGGGTGGCGGCGGGGCAAGGCCGATACCGACGATGCGCCCATCGGCCGGCGCGACGATGGCGCCGGGACGTGCGCGGCGGCACGCGTTCCGGATCACGGAAAAAATACAGGCAGAACAGGGTGAAGATCAGTCCCAGCCAGATCAGCCAGGGACCCAGCGCGAAGCCCAGCAGCAGGGCGATCAGGCCAGCCATTATGAACGGACGACCCGCCGCATGCGGTGGCGCGAAAACCTGTCGGATATCGTCTGCGAGGGCCATTTATGGTGAACTTATGAGCCGTCGGCCAGCAGTTGGACAGGGCAAAATCTGAACTGGGCCGGCCAGGGGAAGCCTGAAGCGGCGCTTGGTTGGTTCTTGACGTGGGCTCGCGTCAGATTGCCGCCTCCTGAAAGATGCGCGCGATATCGCCCTGCCAGGCGCCATGGTATCGCTCCAGCCAGTGCTCGGCCTGCGTCGGCGCGCCGGCCGCGATCGCTTCCAGCGGTGCCAGCAGGGTACGTTCGTCCTGGTCCACCGCGTTCACACGCCCGCGCGACCGCAGCCCATCGTTCGCGATGCCGATCACGTCAGCCACGATATCCCGCAAACTTCCCCCGCGCCAGGGAGCCGCCAGGCCCTGACGGGGAACCGCGGCACGCGCGGCCACGGCATCTTCCCACCCGGCGCCCCGCAGCAATGCCTCCGCCGCCGTCAAGCGCCGCGTCATCGTAGAGCAGCCCCACCCAGAGCGCCGACTGCGCCACCATCATGTCCGGTCGCCCGGCGTCGGCGCCGCGCATCTCCAGAAATCGCTTCAGGCGCACATCGGTAAAGGCGGTCGTGGTATGGTCCGCGAAGTCGCCGATCGACGCGGTCACTCCCGCCAGCGATGGCAGTCGTCCAGCGATGAAGTCAGCGAACGACTGGCCGGCGATGTCGATATAGCGGCCATCGCGATAGACGAAGTACATCGGGACCTGCTCGGTCAGCCAGGCGGCGTAGCGCTCGAAGCCAAAGCCGTCCTCGAACATCACGCGGGGAATGCCCGACCGCTGATTGTCCGTGTCGGTCCAGACATGAGCCCGATAGGACAGGAAGCCGTTTGGCTTGCCCTCGGTGAATGGCGAATTGGCGAACAGCGCGGTCGCCAGTGGCTGCAGCAGCAGCGACACGCGAAGCTTGCGCCGCATATCCTGCTCCGACGCATAGTCCAGGTTGACTTGCACCGTGGCCGTGCGGGTCATCATGTCCAGGCCCATGGCGCCCACCAGCGGCATATACCGCCGCATGATCGCATAGCGACCCTTTGGCATCCACGGCATGTCATCCCGTCGGGCGATAGGGTGAAAGCCGAACAGACCAAAGCCCACGCCAAGGCCCTCGCAGGCGGCGCGGACCTGCTCGAAATGCGTCTCCAGTTCCTGCCTGGTCTCGTGCAGCGTTTCCAGCGGTGCACCCGAAAGCTCGAGCTGACCGGCCGGTTCGAGCGAAACCGAGGCGCCATCCTGCTTCACGCCGATGATTTTCCCATCGTCCAGGATGGCTGAGCCACCGACCCGGACCAGGCCCTCGAGAACGGCCCGAATGTTGCCCGGATGTCCGTCGGCGGATTGATAGGGCGGCGGTGACCGGTCGTCCCGGCGGAAGCCGAATTTCTCGTGTTCGGTTCCGATACGGAACTGATCCGGCGGCTTGCAGCCCGCGGCGAGGTAGTCGGCCATTTGTCGGACCGACGTGATCGGCGTCGCGTCGGTGTCTCCGGGGTTGGACATGTGGCTCTCGAGGCATTTCCGGTTGATATCGCGGACCCGAGCGGAGAAGGCTCCGCCGGCGGATCAACGATAGCGTGCCCGGATGACCGGCGTCCCAGACCGAACGGCAACCAGGCTGGCTGGTGAACCTGTCAGGCTGGCAACCGGAACCCCCGGGCGCGTGTTCGTTAAATTCAGCGTACTAGCCACAAGCCGGTGCTTGCAACAAGGCCAGCCCGACGATGGCAGCGGTCTCGGCTCGCAGGATACGCCGCCCCAGCGAGACCGGCCGCACAAAACCGTAGCGCGCCAGCAACGCACGATCACGCGGGCCAAGCCCACCCTCAGGCCCGACCAGCAATCGCGGCGGCGGTGCTCGAGCCGGTCCGGTGGCGGCAGCAGCTCCCGCTCCATCGCGACGAACAGAGGCCTGCCGTCGGGCCATTCGGTCAGCACCTGGTCCAGGTCACGGGCGGGATGGATCAGCGGCACGGTCAGCCGCTCGCTCTGTTCGGCAGCCTCTATGGCGGTGGCGCGCAGCCGGTCCTCGTTGACCCGCGCGGCGTTGGTCCTCTCGGTGAATACCGGGAGCAGCGCGGCGACCCCAAGTTCGGTGGCTTTTTGCACCGTCAGATCGGTGGTGTCGCGCTTCAGCAGGGCGAACACCAGCCAAATGTCCAGAATCGTCCTGCTGCGGCCGTAGCGGCGTGTCAGCCAGCAGGGTGGCCTGGCCTCGGGATAGCGAGGCGATACGGCCGTCCCACTCACCGTCACGGCCGTTGAACATGCGCACCGCATCACCGACGGCGCGGCGCATGACCACCCTCAGGTGATGGGCCTGACCAAGGGACGCTTCGATCGTGGCGCCGGCGGACAATGCGGCGTCGACATGCAGACGAATCGGTGTCATGGCACGCGATGCTATCCGATCGACGGCGGCATGGTGAGGCGCGACATTCCAGGATCCCTGAAAACTCACTCGACGGTCTCTCACACCGACATCATCGCCACCGGCTGGGTCGCTCGGCTACCGCGATCCTGGCTGCCCTACCTGCTGCTGGCGCGCGTCGACAGGCCTATCGGGGCCTGGCTGCTGTTTCTCCCGGGCCTGTGGGGTATTCTTCTGGGTCGGCCGCAGGCGGCGGACGCGATCCGCCTGGTCACGCTGTTCGCTATCGGCAGTGTCGTCATGCGAGCAGCGGGCTGCGTCGTCAATGACCTGTGGGACCGGGACATCGACCGCCAGGTGGCTCGCACCGCTGGCCGCCCGCTCGCCTCCGGCGCCCTCCGCGCCAGCCACGCGCTGGTATTTCTGGCCTTGTTGTTGCTGGCCGGGCTGCTGGTGCTGTTGCAGCTCAATCGGCCTGTCGCAGCGGCTGGGTGCGGCGTCGCTGCTGCTCGTCGGGCTCTATCCGCTGGCCAAGCGGGTGACCTGGTGGCCGCAACTGATGATGGGGTTCACCTTCGGGGCTGGCGCACCGATGGGCTACGCCGCCGCGACAGGGCGGATCGATGCGGCCTGGGTCGCCCTCTATGTGGCGGCGATCCTGTGGGACCTGGGCTTCGACACGATCTACGCCCACCAGGACCGGGAGGACGACGCTCTGGTCGGCGTGCACTCCACGGCACGCCTGTTCGGCTCTCGCACCCGGCCGTTTCTGGCCGCATGCTACGCCGCGGCGATCGTGGCGTTGGCTCTGGCGGGTTGGCTGGCGGCACCTCGGGGCATGGTTCTACCCGGCTCTGGCCCTGCCGGCGGCCCTCCTGGCGCGACAGGTGATCCGCCTGGACATTGACGACCCAGCCGGTTGTTTGCGGCTGTTCCGCGCCAACCGGGAGGTCGGGCTGGCGGTCGGGCTGGCGATACTGCTGGGCTGGGTTTGAGCCGCGACGGCCCCGCTCGCGCGACGCCAAGGCGTTCGTGCGCGCGAACACGATCCTTGCCGCGCCGCCCTATGTGCCGGAGGTGCGGCTGCACCTCGCGACCGAGATCACGCCGATCTGGCAGGCGACCGAGGCCTGGCTCGCCGAACGCAATGTGGCGCCGCCGTTCTGGGCGTTTGCCTGGCCCGGCGGGCTCGCTCTCGCGCGGCATATCCTGGACCATCCCGCGGCGATTGCCGGCCGGCGCGTGCTGGATTTCGCCGCCGGCGGCGGTATCGCTGGGATTGCCTGCGCCATCGCCGGAGCGGCAGCGGTCGAGGCAGCGGAGATCGATCCGATGGCACTGGCTGCCATCGAATTGAACGCCGCCGCCAATGGTGTCGAGGTCGTGCCGGTCGGGGACGTGCTGGGCGCTATTTGCCGCTGGGACCTGATCCTGTGCGGCGACGTATGCTACGAGGCGCCAATGACCGACCGGATAATGCCCTGGCTTGGCGCGCATGACGGGTATGGCCGAGGTCTGGATCGCCGATCCGGGCCGGGCCTATCTGCCGCGCAACGGTTTGGCGAGCTTCGCGCGCCATCACATCGAGACGACCTTGGAACTGGAGGATCGCACCAGTCGCGATGTCGATCTCTATCGCCTGACGGGTGGCGGGCGACCCTGTTGCTGGCGATCAGGTGGCGGGCGACCGGACGGCGGCTGACCCGATGCCGGCGGACCCGGCGGTGGCTGGCCGAACGGCACCCCGTTCACAGTGGCCACACCGTCGCCCAGCGCGATGTCCCATACCAGGCCATCGCCCAGCGAGCGCGCCATGCCCTTGGCCATGAACACCATTGGCAAGACGGTCTGCACGCTCGGATTGCCCCGAGCCTCAGCGATCAGCGCGTCCACGCCCGTGGCGACCAGATGGATGTTGATACCGGCCTTGCCGTTGTGCTGTTTTCGCAGCAATCCCGATCCTGTCATCCGAAGCGGCCCCGACGAAAACGCCAGGCTCTCGATGCCGACCCTGGCGTCCGGGTCGTCCAGCAGCGCGGTCACGTCCGTCCCGAGATCGGGCTGATCCGAACCAGCCGTGGTGGCATCACGCAGCAGCCGCAGCAACAGCCGCGTGGGCACGCCAGAGGCGGCCGGCTCGAATTCGATGTGCCGCGGGACATAGCCCGCGACATCCGCCGGCACAGCGCTCAGTATCACGTCGTCGACACTCACATCGAGCTTCGCGTTAAGCCGGTCGTTGCGGACCTCGCTGCTGAGCGCCACACGCACCTGGCCGATGTCGCCGTGGTTGGCGGCACCGGCGTCAAAATGGATTTGCCGCAGTGTTTCCTCGGCCTCCAAGCGGGTCAGCAGGCCCTCGCAGGCGTCGATCATAACGCGAAGTTCGGCGAGCAGGGCCGGCGACGCGGTTCGGGACTTGTCGCGCGCGGGCATCGCCGGGGCGCCCGGTGGTGTTGTCGTGCCGGGCCGTGCTGGCGCCGGTGACGCCGCGTTCGTCTCGTTGCTGGCGGCCTGCATTTCGGCGGTGATAGCGCGCGCCGCATGCCGTCATCCGTGCCGCCTGGCGCGTGTCAAGTCCCTCGACGTTGAAGCTCGCGGCTGCCGATCTGATCAGGCCGGCGGCGGTGACGCCTGCTTTGTTGTTGATGTCGATCCGCCAGTTCGCTGCCGCACCCTGACTTTGCACGTCCAGTCGCTGGCTGGCTGCTCCTTGCGACATTCGCTGCCCCGACACGCTGCCTTCGAGGGTGTATCGCTCGATGGTTTGTTCGACGTGCTGGGCAGCGTCGTCGGTTAGTAGCGCGACGTCTCGCAGTTCCGCGTTGAACGGCGACGGAAGCGAGAGGCTGGGGTCGATCCTGGCATGGATCGCCTGTTGCCCAATGGAGAAGGACATGGTCCCCGTGCCGTCCGCGCCGGCTATCGGCATCGTGCCAGCCTCGGGCAGCGTCATCGAACTGATGTCCCACGCACCGCCGTCAATCGGCCTTGCCTCGGCGTTGATGGCGGCATTCGGCGGTGCGGTCATATCCGGCAACGGTATCCGAATGCGGTAGGTTTCACCGTCGCGCGTCACCTGCGGCGAATTTTGTGGCGACGCGACCATTCCGCCGGTGACGAAGGTGAGCACCTCGGAGAGTGCGGATTGCAACGCCTCGGCGGACGTCGGCCCTGGTTGAGCCCGCACGGGCACGCTGACCGACGCAAGACCGGCTGCCGGTGGAACGGCCAAAGCTGCGGCTAAGGCGCACCTAACTGACGATCTCATGGAGCCTCGCTCGACAATGGAATTGGCTGAAATTGCATCGGCCAGTCGCTCCGGGGTATTTAGTCCGCATCGGCCAGCCGCTGCGGGGCCGGCGCCACCGGTAGCCAGACGCTGACCGTGGTGCCTTTGCCCTCCTCGCTTTCGATCAGCAACTGGCCTCGGTGGCGGTTGACGATATGCTTGACGATCGCCAGCCCGAGCCCGGTGCCGCCCACGGCCCGAGATCGGCCTTTGTCGACCCGGTAAAAGCGCTCGGTGAGCCGCGGCAGATGCTGCGCTTGGGGATGCCGCTTCCCTCGTCGGCTAACCGAAAGCACAATCCCGGGCCGGTTCGGCCAGCGCGTACCGGCATCGGCTCGTGTGGCGTCGACGGTCGAGCATCCCGCCCTCGCGGCCGTACTTGACCGCATTGTCCAACAGATTTTGCAGCACCTGCGCCATCTGATCCACGTCGCCGGAGACCGTCGGCAGATCCTCGGCGATCCCGCATCGCCAGACGGATCTTGCGCTCTGCCAGCCGCGGCTCGAACGTCGCCACCAGACGCGGCAGCAACTGCTTCAGGTCCAGCAGCTCCGATGGCGGCTGGTGCTCTGTCAGCTCGATCCGCGACAGGCTGAGCAGGTCGTCGATCAGCCGGTTCATTCGCGCGCCCTGTTCGGCCATGATGCCCAGGAAGCGCTGCTGCGCCGGCCGGTCGTCGGCTGCGGCGCCACGCAGCGTCTCGGTGAAGCCGATCAGCGACGCCAGCGGCGTCCGCAGTTCGTGGCTCACGTTGGCGACGAAATCGGCTCGCATCCGTTCCACCAGGCGTTCGCGGGTCCGGTCGGACAAAACGATCAGGGCCTCGCCCGCCGTCCGCCAGCGGTGGGTCCATCGGCACCACGGTGGCATAAAGATCCCGAGGCACCGGCGCCGGCAGTCCGACCTCGGCTGTTTGCGCCTGGTTCGTGGACATGGCTCGGTCGATCGCACCGCGCACGCCCGGGTGGCGCAGGACGGCCGGGACGTCGTCGCCGAAAACGGCGCGCGCCGCGGCGTTTGCCCGGCGCACGGCGCGATCGCGGGCGAGCACGATGACCGGGTCCGGCAGCCGCTCCAGAATCAAGGTGTCGGCGCGCCGGTGCTGCTCCAGCAAGGCGGCGCGGGCCGCCAGCCTGCGGGACAGCCGAGCGATCTCGCGCGCCAGAGCGTCCATCAGGACGGTGTCGGGCGCGTCGACGGTCGCTTCTTCGTAGGCGACCCGGCGCACCGCCTCGGTCAGCAATTCGACGTCACGGCGCCAAAGGAAGATAAACGTCCCGGCCACCAGCAGTCGTGAGCACCATGCCCGATAACGCCGGCACGGCCTGGGCCCATCCAGCGATCGCGAGGACGGCGAACGTCAGCACCGGTACGCCAGCCAGACAGCAGCCGAAGGCCAGGACTTTCATGGCTGGCGGTCACGCATGGACCAAGTCGAACCAGCCGCGGCATTCGGTTCAGCTTCACCGGGTCGACGCGCTGATGGCGCGCGCGAACCCCGCGTTCGATCGCGCCCGAGACCAGCGGATCCAGCCCCAGTTCGCACGCGGACGAAATCGAGCATGTCCAGCGATTGCCGCTTCGGCTTCGCGTCCTGATCGCCGGCGATGACTTCGCATGCCAGGGCATAGGCGGTCTCGCGAAGTTTGGGGCTGAGCGCCGCGCGCATCAGCTCGCCGGCACGGGCCAGTCCGTTCTCCTCGCGCAACAGACCGACCGCCGCATCGGTGACGTCGACCAATTGGTCAGTGGTGAAATTCTGGAACGCCGGCAAGGTCTGCACCTGGCCGGACATCACCCCGATCTCGCGATCGGTGATGCCGCCGTCCGCGGCCGATACCAGCACCATGGTCAGCACCAGTGCCTCGGGCGCGTTCAAAGCATCTTGGGTTCGCATCGTGTCCTCCCGCCTGTCCGGCGAAAATTGAAACGCTGCATGGCCGTCGAGCTGGCTTGGCGGCCGGTCTAGCACCGCATCGCCGCCGCGCGATACATCGCCGTTGTTTCAAGCTATCCAACCGGTTTCAAGCATGCGATCGAACGGACCTCGACGGCAGGGTTTCAGGGCCCAAGGTGTCCGGTCACGCCTTGGCTGGAGCCGCCGACCGGCACGGCATGAGGCAGCAGAAACGCGCCGGTCTGCGCCACCGCCTGGGCCAAGCCGACCCGCCGCACCATGACGCCGGAGGGAAATGCGGACATCAGCCGGCTGGGCGCCTGACGATCCAGCAGGACGAATACGCCTCGGTCCGACGCTCGCCGGATCAGCCGCCCGAACGCCTGGCGCAGGCGCAGCCTGACGATGCGGTCATCATAGCCCTTCGGATCGCCGTCGGAGAGATGGATCCGGCGTTCACGATGCAGGATGTCGGGGCGCGGCCAAGGCGTCTTCTCGAACACCACCAGCCGCAGCGCCGCGCCGGGCACATCGACGCCGTCGCGCATCGCATCGGTGCCGAGCAGGCAGCTTTCCTCCTCGGCGCGGAAGATGTCGACCAGTGTGGCATTTCCCATGGCATCGACGTGCTGGGCATAAAGCGGAATACCGGCCTGCTCCAATTCGGGCGCGATGCGGGCGTGCACGGCGCGCAGCCGGCTGATCGCGGTGAACAGCCCCAGACCGCCGCCGCCGGCCGCGACGAACAGGGCGCGATAGGCGGCGGCCAACTGATCGAGGTCGCCGGACGGCCACGTCGGTGACGATGAAGGCGCGGGTCTGCGCCGCGTAATCGAACGGCGAGGCGACCGCGGCGCGGATCGCCGGCGACGGCAAGTGCGGCGCGCCGACGCGTGCCTCGGCCGCTGCCCAGGCGGTTTCCGGGTCATTGTCGCCGCAGTCGCGCAGCGTGGCGGAGGTCACCAGCAGGCCCTGCGCCGGTGCGGCCAGGGTCATGGCAAACGGGATGGTCGGATCAAGCCAGTGCCGGTGCAGCCCTACGTCGGTATCTCTCGCCCCTTCCGGCTGGCGGGCGCCCTCGCGCCGGTCGAGCCGGAGGAACAGCACCTGCCCGGGCCGCTGGCCTGGTTCCGCGGGCGGCTCGGTCAGCGTCGCACAGCATCGACTGCCATGCCTGCAGCGGGTTCAGCGCTCGGCGCATCAATGAGCGGCCGATTGCCTCGATCCGGTTGCGCGTGACCTCGTCCATGTCCTCGGCTTCGTCGTCCAGCCGGGCGAGCAACCGTTCCCGCAGCGTGGTCGAGCGGTTCGGCGATGCGGGCCAGGCCACGCGCCAGGCGGTCGGCGGACTGCGCCGAGGTCATCGTTGACCGGGAAGACGTCGCATTCCATCGCACCCGCGCCGGGCGAGGCGCCGCCTGGGACGGCCGTCCATGTCACCGCCCCGGGTCCGCGCGAGCACCTGGCGGCGGACCAGGCGCAGGAATTCCTCAGACGGATTGCGACGGGCCGGCTCGATGCCATCCAGTTCCGGCCCGGCCTCGTGCAGGCGACTGGACCAGTCGGAAGGCGGCAGGCGCGCGGCGGCCTGCAACGCGGCGTCCAGCGGCGCGATCAGCGCCGGGCGATCCGCCACCAGTTCCTCCAGCCGTTTGCGCAGGCCGCGGGCGCGTGACCGGCCGCCCTCGCCGCCGCGCAGCCAGCGGCGCAGTTCCGCGGTTTCCATGCCGGACAGGGCGGCCGAGAAGGCGCTGTCCGCGGCATCGAATAAATGGTGGCCCTCGTCGAATACGTAGCGCGTCGGCACGGCGTTGTCGTCCAGTCCTCCCCATGCCGCCTGGGTCATCACCAGGGCGTGGTTGGCGACCACCAGTTCAGCGGTGCGGGAGCGGCGGATGGTGTGCTCGACGAAGCAGCGGCGCCAGTGCGGGCAGGCGGCATGAATGCACTCGCCGCGGCGGTCGGCCAGCGAGGCGATCAGACCGCCGCCATGCAGTTCCGCCAGCCAGCCGGGCAGGTCGCCGCCCTGGATGTCGCCGTCATTGCTCGCCACGCCCAACGGGCAATCAAGCCGAGTGGCACCGTCTGCTGGTTCATGAAGCCGCCGGTGGCGATGCTGACAGCATCCTCCAGGTTCAGCAGGCAGAGGTAGTTTTCGCGCCCCTTGCGCACGACGACCCGGCGGCGGCGCTCGGTCGGGTCCGGGATCAGGCGCTCCAGTTCGCTGTCGATCTGTCGCTGCAGATGGCGGGTGAAGGTGCTGATCCAGACCGCTCCCTTGTTCTTCTCCGCCCAGACGCTGGCCGGCGCGAGGTAGCCAAGGGTCTTGCCGGTGCCGGTGCCGGCCTCAGCCAGCACCAGGTGCGGATCGCCGCGGATCTCGCGCGGGGCGAACGCGGCGCTGGCGGCACCGGCATAGTCCGCCTGGCCGGGACGCTGTTCGGCGTGCGGTCCCAGCATGTTGGCGAGGCGGGTGCGGGCCTCGGCCTGGGAGACGGGATGCGAGGATGGCGGCGGCAGCGGGGCGCGTCTCATCCCACTCGGGCAGTCGTTTCCAGATTTTCAGCGGTTCGTTCGAGGCGGCGGCATCGGGCCGGCCGAGGGCGTGCATGACATATCCACCCCAGCCCCAGCCGGCCTTCAGCATGCGGGCGGCCAGGCTGGCGGCGTCGCGGTTCATCAGTGTGTCGCGGCCCTGGGCGAGCTGATTGAGGAGTATGGCCGCGAGGTCGGGCAACCGGGTCACCTCGGCTTCAGGGCCGATCGGACGGCTGGTCATCGTCGAGCGCGAGGGCTAGGCCGCGTGGCGTCGGCGCGACGGTGCAGGCCGGGCGGACGAAGGCGAACAGTTCCAGCAGATCGAACGCCGGGACCGGTCGCATACCCAGGCGGCGGAAGGTGGCTGGCGCGTGCACCAGTATCGGCGGCGGCATGGTCCGCAGCAGGGCGACCGCCTCGCCCGGCGGCAGCAACAAAAGCTCGCCATCCAGCGTCAGGATCGCCGCTCGGCCGTGGCCCGCGACCACTGACGGGGCGTCGGGCAGCGCGATGGAAGGGGTCACACTGGTTAGGTAGCCCGGATTTGGCCCAGCGTCAGCAGGCTTCGGCGATCGCGCGACCGCGGGTCGAAACCGCCGCGCCGAACACCTCCTGCCAGGCAGCACGCAGGGCAAGATCGACGTCGTGCATGGTGGCGGGGATGCCCAAGGCCGCGAGGCTGGTGACGCCATATTGCGGCAGGCCGCATGGGCACGATGCCGCCGAAATGCGAAAGGTTCGGCTCGACGTTGAGCGCGACGCCGTGCCAGCTCACCCAGCGGGTGACCCGCACGCCGATGGCGCCGATCTTGGCCTCGCCAGCGCGGCGGACCCGGTCCCGGGGTCGGCTACCCAGATGCCGACCCGGCCCTCACGCCGCTCGCCTCTGACGTTGAAGCGGTCGAGGGCGCGGATCAGCCATTCCTCCAGCCCGTCGACGTAACGGCGGATGTCCTGTGGCGGGACGCGGCCATGCCGGCGGGTCAGGTCGAGCATGACGTAAGCGGTGCGCTGGCCGGGGCCATGATAGGTCCATTGGCCGCCACGCCCGGCGTCGAAGGTGGGAAAGCGGGCGGGATCGGTCAGCTCATTCGGCTTGGCAGACGTGCCGGCGGTGTAAAGTGGCGGGTGCTCCACCAGCCAGACCAATTCGCCCGCCGTCGCGGCGCGAATAGCGGCCACCCGCTGCCGCATAATCGCCAGCGCATCGGGATATTCGGTCAGCCCGTGCTCGATCCGCCACTCCGCCGCGGGCCGGTCATCGGGGCTTCCGAGGGGCTGGATGGTAGTCATTGAACCGGTGTCGCTCATCCGCTATATCCCCGCCGCCTGCCGAACCACGTGCGGTCGTGGCGGAATGGTAGACGCGCAAGCTTGAGGTGCTTGTGGGGGTAACCTCGTGGAAGTTCGAGTCTTCTCGACCGCACCAACAGCCAACCAATGCCGCAAATCTTCTCCACCCGGCAAGCGTCCCGAGGACAGAGACGGTTGATAAGCGAATTTGGTTTCGGTTGGGCCGAATTTCATGGTCCTGATGATAGTCCGTACATCCGGATGTGCTGCCTCGAACACGGCGAGTGGCGCTGGACGATGCAGACGACCTTTGCAGCAAGCAAGCAGCCGCAGACGATCACCCAGGTGAACCGCCGCTTGAGTTCAAGCGTGGATTAGCCGTCTCATGCTTTGCGTTGCCGTGTTGACTGACAGGCATCAACGAGCGACAGACTTGCAGATTGCCGTTGACGGGGCACGGTTCCGAGGAACTTCTACGGCGTCGAAGATCACGAACGCGCCCTGCTCGGCGAACGGGCCGAAAAATCGATGATCGGAGCCGTCGTTCGGAACAGACACGGTGTCCGGGCAGATGCATTTCCGACATGTCCATCGGATGCGGAATGACAACGGCTGGAGAGCGCTGGGACCAGGCATCGGAGTGCCGGAGTCGAGAGCCACCGCGTCTGCCCGAAGAGCGCGCCGACCCGCCTGCCCGAGACGCCACCCCCTCGGCGACCGCTTCGCAGGCGTCTGATGTGGCCCGATGCTACTGATTTGCGTGCGCTCGCCCACCACTCCGCACGCATTCCGCCGCGGCTTTTTGGAGTGCTGGTATGACACTTCGCGACCCGTGGATCGGCGCCGCTTTTAGCCATGCTCCTCGAAATCCGAATCAATCCGGGTCACGAGAGGCATGAGGTCGCTCTCGGGTAGCGCCGCCACCACGGACACGCCTAGCCCGTCGTCGATCCAGGTGCAGACCCGGACGCCGTCATTCTGGGTGAGCCGCCATGGGGCATACAGCTTTGGCGTCATCGGTCGCAGCAGGACGGAGACGCGGCGATGAGTTGCGTCGTCGTACATCAGCAGCGCCGCGGCGCCGCCGCGCTCGGTCGCCAACAGACGTCCGCCGATCAGGTGGTAACCAAAGGTCGAGAGATCAGGGGCCACCACGATCCGGTCGAGACGATTCGACAGCCACTCCTGCAGATGCGGCGTCTCCGCGCCCGTGACCTCCACCGGGTGGCGGGCGTCTGCCGCGTAAACGACGTGGCTCGAGAGCGCCTGCTGCTCAAGCAGAGCCATCGCTCGCTGCGTTTGCCCGCGCCCCGGCAAATCATGGATCAGCCAGCCGCCGCCGATGCCCAGACCGAACGCCAACGCAACCGACGCGGCAAGCAGCCATGACACGCGATGGCGACGATGGCGCTGCGCGATAATGCCGGCGACCGAGAAATGCGACGACGCCGGTTCTGTCGCGAAAGCCGCTCGAATGGCGTCGCGCTGGAGCTGATACGCGCTCACCCGTGCTGCTGCCTCGGGGTGCTGGTCGAGATAGCGCTCGACCTCCAGTCGTCTGCCGGCTTCGAGTTGGTCATCCACATAGGCATGGAAATCGTTGTCACCGATCGGGCGTGTCAGCTCACTCATTTCGCCGGCTCACCGGGCTCCTTCGCTTCACAGTTCTCGCCGGATCCGCTCGCGCGCCCGGGATAGGCGCGACATCACCGTGCCGATCGGAATGTTGAGCACCCGCGCGGTCTCGGCATAGGAAAGGTCCTCGACCGTAACTAGGAGCAGGACGCCGCGAAGATCCTCTGGCAGACGCCGCACCGCCGCCATCACCTCGCGGGTCTGGACGTGGGCTTCCTGCCGGGCACCCACGGACGATTCGGCGACGGCGTCGAGCGACTCCGCGGCGGCGCGCGTTTGGCGCCGACGAACGCGGCTCACATAAAGGTTGTGCATGATCGCGAACAGCCATGGGCGCATCTCGCCCTCGTCCCGGCGCGTATGCAGTCGATCGAGCGCGCGTACCACGCAATCATGTACCAGGTCGTCCACCTCCTGCCGGTCGCGCAGCAGCGAGCCCGCGTAGCGCCGCAACGCGGGAATGCAAGACTCGATGACCCTTATTGTGCCAGTCACGGTCGGCCAGCACCCCGCCACCGCATGCGGCTGCGATAGGTTTCCCGAGGTCGTCCGGATATCCGGGTCGGACACGGCATGGCTCGACGGCCTCTCTGAAGGGGCGCCGACGAACGATACCGCCGGCCCGAGACGTTGACTTGTCCTGCGACGGCCGAGCCGCCGATGTCCGATTGGTTCCGCGCGCGGCCTCCCCACCCGCGTCGTTCGAAACGAGGACCCAAGGAGCTGGTCCGAACCCCCAAACCCGCGCTCGAACGATTTGTGGGTCCGACCGGCGAAGGCATGGCCCGTTCGCCTCACCAAAGGCAGCCAGGCATCTGCCAGCCGCCGAAGCAGACCTCGGAACCACAAACCACGCAAGAAAACAATGCTCTACTGGTGTCCCTGTCGATTTCGAAAGTTCGAAAGGTGCCGCTACAAAGTCCGGCGAACTTTCGCATCGGGACACTATATGCCTACCCGACCGTACCCTCAGTTTCGATGATCAGTGACACGTCGTCACCGATATACGGGATGTAGGTCTTCATGCCAAATTCCGACCGCTTGAAGGTGCCGGTGGCAGAGAACCCGGCGGCCTGCTTTTTGTCAGGGCCGCGCAGACCGGCCTGATTGAAGGTAACGTGCAGCACCACCGGCTTGGTCACTCCAAGCAGCGTCAGGTTGCCGGTGATCGTCCCGGTGTGCTCGTCCGTCTTGCTGTAGCTGGTGCCGGTGAAGGTCATCTCGGGGAATTCGGTCACGTTGAACCAGTCGGCCCCCTTCAGGTCGGCGTCGCGCGGGCCGAACTGGGTCGATAGACTGGCGGTCTTGATCGTCACCTTGACCTTGCTGGAGGGGATCGCGGCCGGATCAAAACTGAAGCTACCCGTCATGTCGGTGAACAGACCGATCATGTTGGAGAACCCGAGATGGTTCACCATGAACAGAATATGCGTATGGCTGGGGTCGATGGTGTAATCGGCGGCGCGGGCGGTGGTAGGACCCCCCACCGCGACAGCGGCAAAGGCGATGGCGGTGGTCGCGGCGAGCAGTGTACGGCGCATGACGATTTCCTTTTTTTGGTTTGGTTTCAAAGCGGACTTTCGTGCCGGAGGAACAGGATGACCAGGATCGGCGCGACGGTTGCGCCGCTATCACGCCAGTCGCAACCGCACGGACTCGCGATCCGGCCTGATGTCGCGGCAGCACGAGGCGGGCACCGATCAGACCGGCGAACGGCGCCGCCAGAAACACCGCCAGCGCCAGAAAGTCGATGTGCCGGGTTATCAGGGTGATGGTGTCGATGACCGCGAGCAAGCCGCCGCCCGCGCCGAGCACCGCAGTCAGCCCAAGCGCGCGCGGCCAGATCAGGTTGACCAAGGCCATCATCGCCAGCCCGCTGACCAGCCCCAGGCACAGGCCGACACTGGTGGAGGAGCCGCCGAACAGGGCGATCGGGGCGAAGATGCCGGGCAACACTGCCAGCAGCACGGTGCCGTCAACCGCGCCAGCCTCATCCACCGTCGCCAGACGCCATAAAAGCAGCGTTCCGCCCAGCACGAGTACGGCGACGGTCGCCAGCGCCGCGACCAACAGCGGCGTATCCCCGGCGATGAACCGAGGCAACGCGATCCAGACGGCAATCAACAGCGACGCAGTCACCACAACGGCGAGAAGCCCGCACGATCCCGTCACGAAAGAAGGCGCCATCAGATCGTACAGCAGCCCCGCCAGCGTCGTGACCAGCGCGACGTAGAAAATCTTGTTGGTCGCGCCCACGGGCGGGAATCCCGGTATTTTTTCATATGTCATGTAATAAGCCAGCAGAAACACCATTGGCGCCACCAGACCGGCGACAGAAGGTGTGCGCACCAGTCGCGCCAGCAGGCTCAGCGCCAGCCCGGCGAACAGGCAGGAGCCGATGACCGGCGAAAACGGACTGTCAAGCAACGAACTCATGCGACTCCGAATATGCGGCGGCCATCGACGACCATATGCAGAACGGACACGCGGCAACGATGCCGGCCTTGGCAGCGGTCTTGAGACGACCAAGGATGACATCGTCACGTAATGGCACCCCGAATCAGGCCCCCCAAGATTATGCCCCGGCTCGCCAAGTGAGACCGGCCTCGCATTGGCAATCGGGCTCACCGAATTTCCTGGCGAGCCCCGTAAGCGCCACCGGGCAGCGGACCAATCTAGGCGTGGAACGCGGAGAGCACCATAGCAAACACCGTGGTGCTTCGATGCCCGCATCAGCAACATAGGTCGAAGCACGAAATCGTTTCGTTGCGTGACTCGGCTCGTTGAACCAGATACGAGGTATCGTGTTCCATCTTCGGTCCGCCGTTCGCTCGGCACGCACGACCGCCGTCGGCCTCGTGCCTCGTGGCCGACAGGCAAGCGCGGCCATCGGATATCAGCCGCGGCCGACAGTCCAACAGGAGTCACCGGCGCAAAAGCTCGGTCGCACGCTTACGGCCCCTTCAGCAGGTCCTGTTTCCGGCGCGCCACTGCGGCGACGCACGCCCGCCAAATGATTGACGCGCGGAGCGAGGATATATTCCGTCGGTCCGCTGCTTTTTCGCCAATGGATCGGCCAGGAAAGCGATCGAAACCGAACCGCCCGGATGTGATCGACGACGCGTCTGATGCTTGCGACCTCGAACATTCCACGGCCTAGGACACCGGCGCCCGGCAGCGTGTTCGCGATTGACCATCAACTCCTTGCAGTTCGAAGCATCAGCCTCATCAACGCCCGTTCGAAGGTCTCGGCAGCAACCCCGCTGGCCCTCGGTCGCTTCGCTGCCGAGCGATGTTTTTAACACACTCATGCCCGAATCCAGGCGCGCAATGTTGCATTCGGACCGCCGCTTGTCCCACAACGCAACTCTGTCTGTTTCCTCCCGCTCGGCTGGACATCGCGTATGTCGTCATCCCATGCGAGGCTACAATAGTGGACGCTCAGGACGTCCGCCTCGCCAGGAGAACCGTGTCCTCCAGCAAGATCGATGTTCGCACTGGACGCGCGACGGTTCGACGTCCCCGCCGGCCGATAGGCTCCGCCGTCATGCATGCGCCGCAGGTGCTGCGCGCGTTGGTCCGTGCCGACGAAATCTGGCTGGTCGTTTTGGCGGCGTTCCTGGGCTGCGCCACCGGCATAGTCGTATGGCTGATGGCCTCCACGACACAGCTGATCCACGAAGTGCTGTTCGGGATCACGCACACCCAGCGGCTGAGCGCGATGAGCCACCTTAGTCCGATCCGCACCGTCGTGGTGCCGACGATCGGGGGGCTGGTACTGGGACTGGTTTCGGTCGGCATCGTACGCTGGCGACCACGCCGGACAGTCGACCCGATCGAGGCAAATGCCTTGTTCGGCGGCCGCATGTCGATGAACGGCAGCCTGATCGTCGTGCTGCAGACCGTGATGTCCAATGGTGTCGGTGCATCCGTCGGGCTGGAGGCGGGCTACACCCAGATCGGTTCGGCTATCGGCTCCCGCGTCGGCCACGCGTTCCGGGTTCGCCGCTCGGACTTGCGGCTGTTGGTGGGATGTGGTGCCGCCGCCGCCATCTCTGGCGCATTCAATGCGCCACTGACGGGTGCCTTTTACGCCTTCGAATTGGTCATGGGCACCTATACCCTTGGCACTTTCGCACCGGTGGCCGTTGCCGCGCTGGTATCTCAAGCCGTGGTCCGCGCGCTCGGCGGCAATATCTTCGATCTGACACCCGAGGTGCCGACACACATCGATTCGTTGGACTATATACCGATCCTGGCGCTGGGAATGCTCTGCGCGCTGCTGGGCGTTTCCATCATGCGCGGCGTCACCCTCACCGAGGAATTGTTCCGCCGCAGCAGCGTTCCGGTCTGGTTGCGCCCGGCGATCGGCGGACTGGCCGTGGGCCTGCTGGCGCTGGTGACCCCGGTCGTGCTGTCGTCCGGCCACGGTGCGCTGGGCCAGAGCTTCGAGTCACTGACGCCGTTGAAATGGGTCGTCCTGATGGTGATCCTGAAGGCGTGCGCGTCGGCGATCTCGATCGGCTCAGGGTTCCGCGGCGGCCTGTTCTTCGCCTCGCTGTTCCTGGGCGCATTGCTGGGCAAGGCATTTGCCGGAGCCTTGGCGCTGGTCAGCACCGCGCATGCAGTGTCGCCCGTGGTCTGCGCGCTGGTCGGCATGAGCGGCCTCGCGGTCGCCATTATCGGCGGCCCGCTGACCATGGGTTTTCTGGCCCTGGAGTTGACGGGCAGCCTGCCCATGACGGTCGCGGTGCTGGCCGCCTGCGTGGTGTCCTCGCTGACCGTGCGGCGAACCTTCGGCTACTCCTTCGCCACCTGGCGGTTCCATCTGCGCGGGGAGGCGATCCGTAGCGCCGTCGATATCGGCTGGATGCGCAACCTGACGGTCGGGCGAATGATGCGACGGGACATGCGGACGGTCCGCGCCGACACCAAACTGACCGCGTTTAAGCGCGACTTCCCGCTCGGCACCACGCAACGCGTCATCGCGCTGGACGAGCAGGACCGTTACGCTGGCATCGTCCTGCTGCCGGAAGCCCATGCCGACGCCGACGACGACCACAAGATCGGCGACCTTGTGCACTATGCGGACGCGATCCTGTTGCCGCACATGACCATCAAGGAAGCGGTGGCGATGTTCGAGAACGCCGAAAGCGACGCCCTTGTCGTGGTCGACAGTGCCGAGGGCCGGCATGTGATCGGCGTTCTGACCGAGCAGTACGCGCTGCGCCGCTACACCGATGAATTGGACCGGCGGCGAAGAGAATTGTCCGGAGAATAACCTCGGCAGGCATCTCGCCTCTCCCGGTCGTCCTCCTCGAGTCCTTGCGGTCCCGCCCCAGGTGTCGTCCTCGACGCAGGCCGAACCTGCCCAAGCGGCCGATGCGGAGACGGATCCACGTCTTCCTTGATTGACCTGCCCTTGCTTCGGCGGAAATCCGTTGCGCAGCGGTCGTGGGTCAGGATGCCGTCGCGCGCTCTGCCTTGGTCGCCGCGAGGTCGTCCTCCACGAATGCACGCACCACCTCTAGGATCGGTTCGTGGGGAGAGAACCCGAGTGTGCGGGCGTGCAGTGCTTCGAACGCCGGTGGCCACGCCGATACGATTGTGGCGATCACCCTGTCCTCCACCCGCTTGACGTGCGCCGAGGCGCCCGGCCAGACCTCGTCCAGCGCCTGCAGCATGTGCGCCACCGTGGTGCTTATGCCGGGCGGGTCGATACTGCGATCGAGACCCATCTGGCTGGTATCCATCGCCGCCGCATGCAGCAGCCAGTCCACCACTCGCCGGGGACTGCACACCCAGACCGCGAAATCGTCGGCGACCGGCAGTTCAGTGTCCAGGCCAAGCAGTGGCTCCCGGACGATGGCGGAGAAGAAAGAGCTGGCGGCCTTGTTCGGTCGCCCCGGACGCACGATCACCGTTGGCAGCCGCAGCGACACCACGTCCAGAAACCCTCGGCGCGAGGCATCCGCCAGAATCAGCTCCGCCGCGGCCTTCTGTGCGCCATAGCTGTTGCCCGGCACCTGCCGAGTATTGTCCGCCAGCGTCTGGTTCTGGTTGGCACTGAAGCTGGCGATCGAGCTGGTGAACACCACCCTCGGAGCCCTGCCTCCTGCCGCCACCAACGCTCGGCAACGGTCGATCACCGCATCCGTGCCGCGCAGGTTGACGCGGCGGCCAAGCTCGTAGTCCGCCTCGGCCTGACCGCTCACCACCGCCGCGAGATGAAACACCACATCGGTGCCGGCCGGAATCGCTGCATCCGGCAGACTCGACAATATCGCCGGCCAGGGCCGTGATCGGGAAATCACCACGCGGCTTCGGCGGTTCAACGATGTCGAACAATGTCAGGCCCGTCACCCGATTGCCGCCCAACATGCCGTCGGTCGCCAGCCGCGTCGCTATCTTTCGGCCGAGGAATCCCCCACCGCCCAGAATTGATACTTGCATCGTCGCGCTCCAGCGTTGTGACCTGACATGATCCGGGCTGATTGATTGCACCGCCGCCGCCAGTGGTCCAGCCGCAAGCTGAGGCGAGATATTTTCAGCCCGACTGCGGCGCCAAAACTGGTCCGTGGGCATTGTTTGAAGCTATGACCATTACCCAAGCGTTTCACCAATTTCGATGGGCCCGATCTCCGAGCAATAATTGACTGGGGTCATCGGTCCCACCGATTCGCCGATCGACCTGCGACGGCGATATGTGCCCCTGGCTGGCGACGTCGGCTTATCATTGGGGCACCGGTACCAACGTTCGACTCGGAGGCCCCAGCCCCTGCGCGAGAACAACTGCCGATCCACAAGAATATTTGATGACGATCCGCACCATCAATTGTCCTCCGGGTCGTTTGCACGTCTTGCTAGCGCCCGACCCATTTCGAAAGAGCACCGCCGGTAACTGCCGATCGCAACTTTCGGGGCGGCGTCGCATTCCTCCCGATTGCTGCCTTTTCGCACCGAGTGAACGATGGCACAGAGGACGTTGCGGACCAGTGCTACGGATTATTTCACCACCTCACGGCGAAGTTGACGAATTATCAACCAATTGTGGTTAGTAGGTTGCGTTGTTGGCGGAAATGATCATGATCGTTCGGCGTTAGGCTATCGTGCTTGACAGGATGACGTGTCCAACGAAGACGGAGTGTCGTTATGGTGCGCGCCAGGCTTCCGGTCCTTGCGATGGTTCTGAGTATGGGCGTTGCTTACGCCGCCTACCCCTACGTCACGTTATACCGCCTTGGTGAAGCTATCCGGACCTCGGATGCCGGGACCCTGGAAACGCTGGTCGACTGGCCATCCGTGCGAGAGGGGATCAAGGAGGACATCTGCGATCTCGTGGTGGACGACGGGGAGCCGCAGCATGGCGCCAAACTGCCACCATTCGGCGCATCGTTCATACGGGGCATCGCCGCCAATACGATTGACCAGAAAGTAACCCCGCAGGGGCTCGCCGCGGCCACCATGGCGCAGCCGGCCAGCCAGCATGCCGCGGCCAAGCCGAAAGCAAACATCCACGTAGACTGGGCATTCTTCGACAGCCCTACGGCGTTCACCGTCAGTCTCCGGGAACAAGGTTTGGCCGATCCGATCCGGCTCGAGATGGAATTGCGGATGGGCGAGTGGCAGGTCCGTCGCGTGTGGCTGCCGCCGGAGTTGCTGACGAACGCACCCGCTCGGACCTGAGACTACGCCCGTGCCCTGAAGGGCACGCTTGGCCCGCCTGGGAAGTCAGCCTGCGTTCAGACCTGACCCGAGCGGCTCCAATCGTCCCCAAATCAGACCGGCTGATCGGCATGATCCCGTTGAACGGAACGTTTCCGTGGATTAATCGCGCGGGGAAACACCGGTCCCGGCACGGCGACCACCACGGGGACGAGACTTCCGAACAACCTGTCGAGACCGACCGGCGCGGCTGAATTTGCCCGGACCGCCATCCGGGCGCTATTACCTCTGAACACACGACGGCTCCGGGCCAAACAATGGCCCGGTCAGCGCGCGGGTGGTGAGGCCATTGGCCAAGTCCATAAAATCCAGGCGGCCCGGCCGTCACGGACAAGGTGACACTTCGGGCCCGCGGCATGGCAACATAATCACTCATGAACCCAATCTGGATCCTGCGCACCGCACGTTTGGTGCTGACGCCGATCGGCGGCGCCGACCTTGAGGATCTGCACGCCATCGCCGCTGATCCTCGCATCTTCGCCGTCATGCTTGGTGGGGTTCGCAATCACGCCCAGACCGCCGATGACCTCGCGCGCCATGTCATCGCCTGGGGTCAGTACGGCTTTGGCATCTGGGCGATTCGCGAGGCCGAACGCAGCCGGTTCGTCGGCATCACCGGCCTGGAGCATCGTGTCGATGGGCGCGGCGTGGCGTTGCGGTTTGCCTTGTGGCCTGAAGCGCAAGGTCTCGGCTTGGCGCGGGAGGCTGCCTGGGCCGCGCTTCGCTTCGGACACGAACGCGGCAGGCTGGACCGCATCGTCGCGGTTGCGCGCGAAACCAACTTCGCCTCCCGCACTTTGCTCGGCAGCATCGGCATGCGTGAGACCGATTGCTTCCACCAACACGGCTACAAGATGATACTATACGAGAGTATCAGCGCACCACCGGGCGCGTCGTTCTCACAGCGCGACGATTACGTTGAGGATCGGCGGAAATCAACCGGCCAAGGCGGGGAAGAGTAATCCAGGTAACGCACTGCGGCCCCCATCCGCCCCCGCCTACCGGATACATACCAGTCCGCAGGATAGGCCGCTGATGTCACATCATCCTTTCGGCGACACTTGCTGACGCATCGCCGTGATCAACGCGTCCACGTTGTTGCTGTTGTGCGCCAGATATGAGGCGTAGTCGCTGCGCTGGGTCAGCCGCAGCGAGGTTCCCTCAGCGACCACATCAATGATTTTCGGATTAGTCGAGGGATTGGAAATGATCCAGTCGACCGCCGTCGGTGGGTTGTTCGGGCGCATCACCACGGTGGAGACAGCCGCCTCCTCGTCCTGCGGCCGGCTGCGTCCCATGGTGAATGTGACGCCCCTGTACTCGCCTAACTTCGACGTGATGTTGGTGATCAACACCTCGTGGAATAGTTCGAGATACTGTTTTTGCTGCTCCTCCGAGCATTGGCGCCAGAAGCGGCCCAGGCAAAAGCGCCCGATGCCGTCCACGTCGACGGCGGCATTGATGATCTGGCTCATGGCGACGCGCTTCTCGCTGGTCGAACCGGGATTGTTGACCACGGCAACCAGTTTGTCGCCGACGGACTTGACGAATGCACTCGCCCGTTCGGCGGCTTCGGCGAGGGCGGACCGCGGCGTAGCCAGCAATGCCGACCCGGTGACGCTGGCGGCGGTGATGGACGATAGAAACTTCCGACGGTGGATCATGCGGACTGATAACTCCGGTGGCGGACCCGCTTACTGGGCCTCCGTGGCTTTCGGCTGGGGAAACCAGGCAGGAACGGTCGCGCGTTTATCGTTGCGCAGATCATCGATCTGGCCATGGCGGTGCTGCCGATATAGGCTGCGAAATGTGGCGTACGGATCAAGCGCCGTCTTCTTGATCTGATCGAGGGAATCCAGCACTCGTTCGCGCGCGTCAACCGCGGTCAGCGCATAGCGCGTCCAGTGGAAGACGGTAAGCCCGGTATCGTGAGGAGCACCGACCCAGGTAAATGGGTCCAGCACAATGTTCACCCCGAAGCCGATGGCGTCCCGCGGATCGGTGGGGCCAAGCACCGGGAGGAACAGAAACGGACCCTCGGGCACGCCCCAGTTGGCCAGCGTCATGCCGAAATCGGCGTCATGATCGGGGTAGCCCCATTTCCTGGCGACGTCGAAGATTCCGAACACACCGACGGTCGTGTTGATGACCATGCGCATCGCAGTGTCGCCGGCTCTCCTGGGCTTGCCCTCCAACATGTCGTTGGTCAGTTGCACGGGCGTGGCCAGGTTACCCAGCACGTTGTGGATGCCTTGACGCATAACGCCCGGCACGACGAAGCGATAGGCGACGGCGGCCGGCCGCAGTATCACCGTGTCGATGCCGTTGTTGATGGCGTAGAATACCCGGTTCGTCGGCTCCAGCGGATCGTTCGTCTGCTTGAAGTCCGCCACCGCGTCTGGGTCGTCCGGCGGCGGCGGAGTGGCGCAACTGGCCAAGACGATGGCAAGCATCCCGGCCAGTGCCCAAGGCAGTGTTGCTCCGAACAGCGATCGCTTTGCCCCGACGAACGAATGAAGGGCACGTGGGACAGATGGCATCAGCTTCCTCGGGCGAAAGTTCAAGCAGGTTCGAACCGCCAACTGATCCGGGCGGGCAATCGGATGAGAGAATCGCCGAGATTGGCGCAACCTCGGTGCCGACCATGGTATGAACAGCCTAACGGTGGTCGATAGCTAACATGCGGTCTGCCGCCTTGAAACCCTTATAGGAACTTAGGGTCACGTCCAGTCTCGGGCACCCAACGGGAACCGCTTGCGTTTTAGATCAAATCCAGGGATGCAGTCGGCATGAATGATGCTGTCCGTCGCAAAGCTACAACGATGGCTCACCAGCCCGCGATTTGCCGGGCTGCCTAGGCACGCGAAGGATCAGCCCTCGCCTGCACTGTCTTTCGAGTTCTTTCCGCCCAAAACCGAAGCCCTGGAACATCAGCTCTGGGCCTGTATCAACCGCTTGGCGCCGCTGTCGCCTCGCTTTGTGTCGGTGACCTATGGGGCGGGCGGCAGCACCCGCGAACGCACCCACGCGACCGTGGCGCGGCTGGTGCGGGAAACAAATCTCGTGCCCGCTGCCCATCTGACCTGCGTCGGCGCGACACAGCACGAGGTCGATGACGTCGCGCGGCAATACTGGGCGGCAGGGGTCCGTCATGTCGTGGCGCTGCGCGGCGATCCGCCTGCCGGATCGGTGTATGAGCCCCACCCGGGCGGGTATGCGTTCGCGACAGACCTCGTGGCGGGGTTGCACCGGATCGCACCGTTCGAAATTTCAGTGGCGGCGTATCCCGAAATCCACCCGGCAGCGTCAAGTCCGGTGTCCGACCTGGAGAATTTGAAGCGGAAGCTGGACGCCGGAGCAACCCGCGCGATCACCCAGTACTTCTTCGAGACCTCAACCTATCTCCGGTTCATCGACCTTTGCCTGGCGGCCGGAATCACCGCCCCCATCGTGCCGGGGATCATGCCGGTATCCAACTTCGCGCAGGCGACACGGGTGTCCGCCATGTGCGGCGCCAGCGTGCCGGCCTGGATGGGGCAGCTCTTCGAGGGGATCGACGACGACCCGGAGACCCGTCGCATGGTCGGAATGGTGATCGCGGCGGAGCAGGTGCGCCTGTTGCAGGCAAACGGCGTGGACGAGTTCCATTTCTACACATTGAACCGGCCAGACCTGACCTATGCGATCGCCCACGTCCTAGGGGTTCGGGCGAGCGGTTGACGAGCACTTTCTTTCCGGAAATCACCAACTCAACCGGCTCGGTGGCGGGCGGCAGCGAGACCGTCGGCGTCTATCTGGTGGGCACGTTCACCCCGGACGGAGCAATCGGCACGCTCGATCCGGGCAAATGAGCGTGGTGCGCACGCTGAACAGAAAGGGGATTTCCGGCTCTAGCCTGGGGTCATTCAGCGGCAGCGCAGCGGTCGCCGCCCCGACCACCACGCCGTTATCGCCACCGCCGGTGCCGCTGTCGGTGGTGTTGCTCGGCACCGGGCGGCTCGGTCTCGCGGCGATCAGGTCGAACCACCGGTGAGACGCCGCGAAACGCCACGTCGCGTGACGATAGATAGCAGCCGTTTCGCTTTCCCCATACGATCCGCCTGATCCGGTCGGTGGGCTATAGTGTTTCCGATCACCACCGGCTGAGGCAGGCGGCGCGTCGATACGAACGTCGGCGAGGAGCCCTTTGGTCTCATCTGAAACCAGGCTGGGGCTTGCGCGGACGCAACGTAACGAGCCACCCTGTCGCCGGTCGTTCTGAACCAGCTGCTACCATGCCGCCTTCGCTTGCTATAGTGAGCGACCGGGGTTGGACGACTCGGACACCTTATGGGTGATTGAGGGAGGCGCCGCTCTGCGCTGAGGGCGCCCAGTCGCCCGGCATGATGGGAATCGCTCAACATGAACGAAGCGAACGGCGAAGCTGTCGCCCGCTACCGACCCGACATCGATGGATTACGCGCCATTGCTGTCACCGCCGTGATCTTGTTCCACGCGCATCTGTTTCCGTTTGCCTCCGGTTATGTCGGGGTCGACATATTTTTCGTCATCTCCGGTTACCTCATCGGCGGCATTATACTTCGTGAGGTGCGATCGGGGCGGTTCAGCTTTGCCATGTTCTATGCGCGCCGAGCGCGTCGCATCCTGCCGGCACTCTTTACTGTCGTGCTGACGACTTGCCTCGCTGGATGGTTCCTCTTCAGTCCACTTCAATTCAGAGGCGTCGGGGCCACGGCGACATCCGCTTTGCTCGGTGTGTCAAATATCAGTTTCTTCAGGTTCAGAGACTATTTCGGCCCAGATGCTCGGCTTCATCCGCTGCTCATGACATGGTCGCTCGGGGTCGAAGAACAGTTTTATCTGCTTTTTCCTTTTCTCGTGTTCGCGATTGGCCGATGGGCCCGCGGGAGGACTCTGGCAGTTCTTGCCGTCACAAGCCTGCTATCGTTCATCGCCTCCACATGGTGCACCTACACGCATCCGGCCGCTGCCTTCTACCTTCTGCCATTCAGGGCATGGGAACTTGGGGTCGGCGTAATCCTGGCGTCCACCGAACTGACGCGCGGGACGGGTCATGGGACAACTCCGCCGTTGCCATCAACAAAAATTCGGCAAATCCTGGGTTTCAGTGGTCTCGCACTGCTCGCGGTTGCCATTTTCGCCTTCAACGAGGCGACCCCTTTCCCCGGATTTGTTGCTGTCCTGCCGGTTTTGGGCACCGCTGCGCTGATCAGCGCCCGGTCAAGCTGGGTCAACCGCGCTGTGCTGTCATCGAGACCGATGGTGCTCATCGGCGCGGTCTCCTATTCATGGTATCTTTGGCATTGGCCGCTGATGAGTTACGTGCGCAATGTCGCGTTCGACGAGCCAGCGCCACCCGTCATGATCATTACGGCGGCAGTCTCTTTTTGTCTGGCGGTTCTGAGCTGGCGCTTCGTGGAACAGCCGTTCCGCCATGGCCGCATCCGCGTTCGCCCGGTCCTGAGCGGCTACGCCGCCGCGTTGACCGTCGCCCTTGCGTTTCCATTGGCGATCAAGCTGGGGCAGGGTTTTCCCGGGCACGTATCGCCGGCGACCGGCCACGTCGAGGCGGTGCTGCAAGAAGTTCAACCAATGGTCCTTGCTTGGCCGAGTGGGACGATGACAAGCCAAATCTGTCTTCCTTTTGTGTCGCGAAGCGCCCCGGGCGCCCGACCGTTGTCATCATTGGTGACAGCCATGCCGCGGCCTTAAGCGAGGGCGTGCGCAAGATGGCGGCCACGCAGGACTGGGGATACATTATCTTTGCCAAAATTCTGTGCCGACCGCTGATCGGCGTAACGGACTGGCGACGCGAGGCGCCGCGCCAAGCGGCAACCTGTTCATCGTTTATGGACACGGCATTCGCCCTGGCCTCGGCTGAACCAAGCGTCGCGACGGTCATTCTCGCCGGGGCCTGGCCGCGCGTGCAGGAGGAGGTCAGCACAAATTCAGAGCGTTTTGTCGCTGTCGGCCCGTACAGCGGATCAACCGCGACTCAGGACCTTTTCCATTATGGACTCCAGCGGGCGGTTGCCTTCCTGGTAACCTCCGGCAAGCAGGTCATCATCCTCGGAGATGTGCCGAGATGGCGCTTCGATGTCATGCAGGTCGCCCTGAGCAAAGCGAGCCCTTTGCGCTCGCGTCTGGCACCTTGGCTGTGGAGCCTGGCGCCACGCGACTTTCCGGATCGGCCCGGACTTGACTTCGTGTATCAGCCGAGCGCAGAGAACATTAGTTTTTTCAATGGGTTGTCTCGCAAAGGGTCGGTCAGGTTCATCGACCTTTTCGGTCGCTTCTGTGGCGACGGGACCTGCGTATACGAGCGAGACGGGGAGCCGCTCTTTGTCGATAGTGGCCATCTCTCGACGTCGGGCTCCTCTTACGCGCTGCAGGGTGTTCATTTATGATGCACGACAGGGATGCTCACCCCCGGATTTGCCCATTCCCTCTACGAAATCTGTCCAAATCGCCTGAGGTGGAGGCCAGGTGGTCCTTGCCGCGGTGACCATCGGGGTGGGCGGCCTTGCGCGAAATCAATAAGATAGCGGCCCCGCCCGACGCAATAGGAGGCAACATCCCTGGTCGTCGGTGTGATTGGCCTGCCCTGGTCCCGGGGCTATATCGGTCCCGATGACCGACTACCTGACCCGCCTCAATCCCGAACAGCGCGAGGCGGTCGAAACCGTCGATGGCCCGCTGCTGGTGCTCGCCGGCGCCGGCACCGGCAAGACCCGCGTGCTGACCACCCGCTTCGCCCATATCCTGCTGACCAAACGCGCCTTCCCCAACCAGGTCCTGGCCGTCACCTTCACCAACAAGGCGGCCCGCGAGATGCGCGAACGGGTCGCCGCCATCCTCGGCCAACCCGCCGAGGGCCTCTGGCTCGGCACGTTCCATGCGCTGTGCGCCCGCATGCTGCGCCGCCACGCCGAACATGTCGGCCTGGCGTCCAATTTCACCGATCCTCGACGCCGACGACCAGCTTCGCCTGCTGAAGCAGGTCATGGAGGCCGCGCGGATCGACACCAAGCGCTGGGTGCCGCCGGCGCTGATGGCGGTGATCCAGCGCTGGAAGGACCGCGGCCTGACCCCGGCGCGGATCACGCCGACACGAGGACACCGACTTCGCCAACGGCCGAGCCACGGCGCTCTACGCAGCCTACCAGGCTCGGCTGCGGGCGCTGAACGCGGCGGATTTCGGCGACCTGATGCTGCACGTGACCGAAATCCTGCGCACCCAGCCGGACATCCTGGCCAACTACCATCGCACCTTTCGCTACATCCTGGTGGACGAATACCAGGACACCAACCTGGTGCAGTATCTATGGCTGCGGCTGCTGGCCCAGGGTCATCAGAACATCTGCTGCGTCGGCGACGACGACCAGTCGATCTATTCCTGGCGCGGCGCCGAAGTCGAAAACATCCTGCGCTTCGAGAAAGATTTCGAGGGCGCCAGGATCGTCCGGCTGGAAGCCAATTACCGCTCGACCGCGCCGATCCTCGCCGCCGCCTCGGGCCTGATCGCGCATAACGACGGCCGGCTGGGAAAGACCCTGCGGCCCGGCCGCCACGATGCGCAGAGCGGCGAAAAGGTCACCGTCGTCGCGCTTTGGGACTCCGACGAGGAAGGCCGCATGGTCGGCGACCGGATCGAGCACCTGCGCCGCGACGGCCACGCGCTGCGCGGAGATCGCGGTGCTGGTGCGCGCCGGCTTCCAGACCCGCGCCTTCGAGGAACGACTGATCACCCTCGGCGTGCCCTATCGCGTCGTCGGCGGCCTGCGCTTTTACGAGCGGCCGAAATCCGCGACGCCATCGCTTACATGCGCGCCATGTCCAGCCGGCCGACGACCTGGCGTTCGAGCGGATCGTCAATGTCCCGCGCCGCGGCGTCGGCGATGCGGCGCTGCGGTCGATGCACGAAGTCTCCCGCTCGCTGGGCATTCCGCTGTGCCGCCGCGGCGGCGCATCTGCTGGAGACCGGCGGCCTCAAGGGCAGGGTCCGCGAGGCGATCGGAAGCCCTGTTGCGCGGTTTCGGCCGCTGGCGGGACATGCTGGAAGTCGACGGCCACGTCGTGACCGTCGCGACGATGCTGGACGAGAGCGGCTACACCGAGATGTGGAAGCAGGACAAATCGCCCGAAGCGCCGGGCCGGCTGGAGAACCTGAAGGAACTGGTCCGCGCGCTGGCGGATTTCGAGACGCTCGCGGGCTTCCTCGATCATGTCGCGCTGGTGATGGAAAACGAGGAACGATCCGAGGCCGACCGGGTCAGCCTGATGACCCTGCACGGCGCCAAGGGGCTGGAATTCGACACCGTTTTCCTGCCGGGCTGGGAGGAGGGAATTTTCCCCAACCAGCGCTCGATGGACGAAAGCGGCAACAAGGGGCTGGAGGAGGAACGCCGCCTCGCCTATGTCGGCCTGACCCGCGCCCGCACGACGCGCCATCGTCAGCCACGCGGCCAACCGCCGCATCTACGCCAACTGGCAGACCAGCATTCCCAGCCGCTTCCTGGAAGAACTGCCGGCGGAGCATGTCGAGATGCACCGGTTCCGCCGCGATGGCCCGGGATGACCGGATCGCCGCGGCAACGTCGTTCTCCGGCCAGTTCCCGCTGATGGCGCGCCGGCCGAAGGTGATCGAGGCCTGGGAGCAGCCGCGGCCGGCGCGCGCGGACCGATCCCGGTCGGCACGCGGGTGTTCCACCACAAATTCGGCTACGGCACCGTCAACGCGGCGGACGACGACAAGCTGGACATCAGTTTCGAAAAGTCCGGCGACAAGCGCGTGCTGGACCGTTTCGTGGAACGCGCTTGATGCGCCTGGACATGCCCCGCTCTTTCTGGCTGCACGTTCATGTCCGCGCAGGCAAGCGTATCCCGCGCATGTCTTGGGCCGCCGCGGAGGCCGGCCACCCACGTCTGGCCTTGATTCCAGCGGCAAGAGCCGCGCGAAGGACACACCTGATGCCTCGACGCACCCGGCCACTCGAAACGGTCTCGGTCACCGTCCCCGAAACGCGCTGGAGGCATTCGAAGCCGCCCTTTCCAACGCCTGCGACACCGTCGGCTTCTTCCGCGATGACACGACCGGCGACTGGCGGGTGGAGGGCGTCAAGCCGGTCGGCGCCAACGAAGCGGAACTGGCCGCCTCGATCGCGCTGGCTGCCGCCGTCACCGGCGTGACCGCCGCAGCTTGAACGTTCCGCCACCGAGGCCGAGGGCTGGCTGGCCCGGACCTACGCATCGTTTCCGGAACAACTGATCGGCCGCCGTTTCGCCATTCGCGGCACCCACCTGACCGGCGCCGCCAGCCCCGGCCCGGATCACGCTGGTCCTCGACGCCGGTCTGGCGTTCGGATCGGGCGAGCATGGCTCGACCCGTGGTTGTCTGATGGCGCTGGAGACCGTCGCACGTCGCCACCCGCGCCGCATTCTCGATCTGGGAACCGGGTCGGGGATCCTGGCGATGGCTGCCGCCCGCTTGCTCAAACGCTCCGTCCTGGCCACCGATATCGAGCCTTGGTCGATCCGCGTCACCCGCTCCAACGCGGCGCGGAACAGGCTCGCCCGCATGGTGCGACCTCGCCTGGCCGATGGCTGGCGCGATCGGCTGGTACGCCGCCACGGTCCTTACGACCTGGTATTCGCCAACATCCTCGCACGTCCACTGTGCGCCATGGCAAGAGACCTCGCGCTCAATCTGGCCCCCGGGGGCACGGCGGTGTTGGCCGGCCTGCTTGCCAGCCAGGCGAGGGGGGTGCTGGCCGCGCATCGCCGCCAAGGGTTACGGCTGGAGCGCCTGATCCCGCAGGGCACCTGGACCACAGTTGTCGTGCGCAAGCATCAGCTAGCAGCCGTGAGGACGAAGCCGTCGCTCGCGGTTACTTCATCCAGTCCCTGATCCTGTCCAGCCCGCCCGTGCGCAAGTATCGTCCAGGGCAGCCCCGGGCGCGCCCGAGGCGCCGATCGCCCCGATCACTTCATCATCCAGGCGCTCTCCGCGAGGTGGCGGCCAAATACGCGGATCTTCGCCGACCGCGCGTGGGAACATTGTTCGCCGGTGGGCGTAGGGGGCTGTAGTGTCGCCAGGCCAGGCGGGCGATACGTGTCGCGGGCGGTATTGAAAGGGCAAGTCATGACGCAGGTGACAGTGCTGGACCATCCGCTGCTGCGTCACAAGCTGACGTTGTTGCGCGACCGGAACACGACAACCGGGAAATTCCGCCAGGTCGCACGCGAGATCAGCCTGCTGATGGCGTATGAGGTGACACGCGATCTGCCGCTGGAGGCGATCGACATCGAGACGCCGCTGGAGACCATGCAGGCAGAGCACCTGGCAGGCAAGAAGCTATGCATCGTTTCGATCCTGCGCGCCGGCAACGGGATACTCGAGGGAATGCTGGATCTCGTTCCGTCCGCCCGTGTCGGGCATATCGGGCTCTATCGCGATCCGACGACGCTGCAGCCAGTCGAATACTATGTGAAATTGCCGAGCGATGTCGCGGCGCGGCTGGTTATCCTGGTGGATCCGATGCTGGCGACCGGGCATTCGGCGGTCGCCGCGGTCACTCGTCTGAAGCAGGTCGGCGTGGGAACGCTCAAATTCGTTTGTCTCCTGGCGGCTCCGGAAGGGATCGAGACGTTCACCAACGCCCACCCTGACGTGCCTGTGTTCACCGGCGCGATCGACCGCGAGCTGGACGGTCACGGATATATCCGGCCGGGGCTGGGCGACGCGGGGGATCGCTTTTACGGCACGCGTTAGCGCCGCCGGGGACCGCCGAGACAGGCGCGGCACATCAGTCGCACGGTTGACGAAGCGGCGTGAGACGGCGGACGCAGCGCTAACGTTTCGTTAACCTCTGGACTGCATCCTGCCGAGGCAAGCTGGAGGTGATACTTGGCTCGAAATCGCGGATCATGACAGCAGCGGCGCAAGCCGAGATGGAACGTATCCCTTTGTGGCAATGTCGTTGTCAGCCCAGCTTCGAGGGCGGACGGCCTATCTGCACGAACAAGCCGAAGTCTTGCTGGGGCTACCGGGTGCCGTTCAGACGCTGGATGACTACCGGAGCTGCCTGTGCCGGTTCTTCGGACTCTATCTGCCGCTGGATCGATTGTTGGCCGCATTCGGCGGCTGGGACTCGCACGGCATTGCGCTGCCCTCGCCCAGCCACAGCGCCTGTCTCGGCCGCGACCTTGCGGTCCTCGGCATCGATCCGGCCGGCGTCACGCTGGCTCCCGCCGAGGTGTTGCCGCCTGTGCCGACGTTCGCCCAGGCGCTTGGGGCACTCTATGTGCTGGAGGGTTCGACGCTTGGCGGCCGCGTCATCCTGCGCGAGGTCGAGGCCCGCATCGGTGAGCGGATTGCCGGGGCAAAGCAATTCTTCGGCGGTCGCGGCCACACGGCTGTATTGCGATGGCAGAGCTTCAAGGCCGCGCTGGATGCCTTCGGGAACGCACGGCCATGGCTTGTGGACGACGTGGCACTCGGCGCGGAAAGCGTCTTCCGCGCAATCCTGGCCTGGTTCGCCGGTCACGCGATGGCGGAGCCACGAACATGGGAGCCGCGGACATGACCGGGGATCGGCGACCGACACCCGCCAGCGGGATCGTGGCGATTGATCTGACGCTGTGCGAGTTGGAGCCGATCCACACGCCTGGCGCGATCCAGCCGCACGGCGCGGTTGTCGCCGCATTGGCCGACGGGCTACTGGTCACCCATGCCAGCGCGAACCTTGCGGCGATCCTGGGCCATCCGGCCGAGACGGCGCTGGGGCAGCCGCTGTGGGACGTGATCGGCGAGGCGGCGTGCCGCGAACTGAGGCGTCCCGCTGTGAGCGAGATGATCGCGGCGGGCAACGTGTGCCTCTTGCCCGCACCAGATCATTGCGCTGTCGACCTGCGAGCCTATTGCTCGGGCCGGCTGATCTGCGTTGACATCGAGCCGATCCGCGAAGAGGTGCAGCAAAAATCTCCGGTCATCCTGGCCCAATCGGTGCTGGAAACCTTCAAGCACACGCGGACTGGGTCGAGCTGTGCGAACTCGCGGTCGCTGGACTGCGGGCGATCACCGGCTTCAACCGCGTGATGGCCTACCGCTTTCACGAGGAAGGGTATGGGGAAGTGATCGCAGAGGCCCGCGGGGCGCGGCTCGAACCTTATCTTGGGCTGCGTTATCCGGCGAGCGACATTCCGCCGCAAGCCCGGCGCCTCTATATGCGTCAGCGTGTTGGCACCATCGCCGATGCCGACTACGAGCCGGTGCCACTGCTGGCCGACACGTCACTGGACGACGGCACGCCGGTTGATCTGACGCACAGCGCCCTGCGGAGCGCCTCGCCGATTCACCGCGAATACATGCGCAATATGAAATCCGCGGCGAGCCTGACGATCGGGCTGGTCCACTCGTCGGCTGCCGGAGAGCGGAACCTTTGGGGCATGCTGGTGTGTCACCATGCGAAGCCGATGATCGCGGGGCCGGAGGTGAGAGCGGTCGCCGACATGATCGGGCAGGTTGTTTCTCTGCTGCTTGGCAGCCTTGGAGACTCGGAATTGTACGGCCAACGTTTCGAGCGGCAAGCGGCGCTGAACACCCTGTCCGAGCGGCTTGCGGGCTCCATGTCGCTGGCTGTCGCGCTGACCGGGGCTGAGGAGGAAGTCCTGCGGCTGGTGGACGCCGGGGGGGCGTTGCTGTGGATTGGCGGCACGGTGCATCGGCTGGGACAAACCCCACCGCTGCCCGTGGCGGAGCGCGCCCTTGTGGTGCTGCGGTCCCTGGCCGGCGGCATGGTTCTGGCGGTCGACGATCTTGGCGGGCGCCATCCCGAACTGGCCGCATGCACGGCGGACGGCAGCGGTGCGCTGCTGCTGCCGCTGGGACAGGATATCGGACGATGCGATCCTATGGTTCCGGCCGGAACTGTCCCGAACCGTCACGTGGGGCGGTAATCCGAACGAGCATGTCACCGCTGATCCGGCCACCGGGCGACTGTCCCCGCGCGGCTCCTTCAAGGCCTGGAAAGAATTCGTCAGTGGCCGCTCGGAACCGTGGACCGAGGTCGATCTTACGCTTGCCCGAGAATTCCGGACAGCGTTCGAGTATGCCGTGACGCATCGCGTCAAGGCGGAACTCGCCATGCTGCGACATTACGATAACCTGACTGGCCTGCCCAACCGCAGCCTGCTGCAGCAACGGCTGACGGAAGCCCAGCGCGATCCGGCGATCAGCACCGCATTGTTGTTCCTTGACCTCGACCGGTTCAAGGCGGTGAACGACACGATGGGGCACGCGGCGGGAGATGCGCTGCTGGTCGAGGTCACCCGACGCCTGCTCGCCGTCGCTGGACCCGACCACATAGTCGCCCGGCTCGGCGGCGACGAATTCGTCGTGCTGTGCAGGGGGCTGGGCCAGGATGCGATCACCGACCTGAGCGAGCGGGTGCGCGTTGCGATCGAGGCACCCTACGTCATCACCGGACGCCCGTGCAGCATCTCGGCCAGTATCGGGATCGCGCTTGCCGATCAGTCAGGCGGGTTCGATCTGGTCGGGGCGGCCGATACGGCGATGTATGCGGCGAAGCAGGGCGGCGGCAACCGGGGCGTGGTGTTCGACCCGTCGCTGTCCGACGGCGCTGCACAGCAGGCGGAACTGACGATCGATATGCGTGAGGCACTCCGGGCCGGCGATCAATTTGCCCTGCTGTATCAGCCGTTGTTCCGCATAGTGGCGGAACTCGGAATCTGGCGGGCTTCGAGGCGCTGCTTCGGTGGCGGCACCCGCGACATGGCTGGATGTCGCCCGACCAGTTTCTGCCGCTGGCATGCCAGTCAGGGCTGATCCATCCCCTCGGCGAGTGGGTGCTGGCCAATGCCCTCGGCCAGGGCTGTATTTTTCAGCGTATCCGCCCGGACGCCGAGATGCGGATCGCGGTGAATGTCGCGGTCGGACAGTTCCAGGCTGGGTTTTGCCCGGGCCTCGCAGGTGCACTCGAAGCCGCCGGATTTCCGCCGGCGGCGCTGTGCCTGGAGGTGACCGACAACATATTGAACGACGTTGCGGCGACATTTGTGCTCGCGGCAATCCGCAAGCTTGGGGTGAGGGTGGCGATCGACGATTTCGGCATCGTCCACGCGCCGCCCTCGTATGTACGCCTGTTGCAGGTGGACGAGGTTAAGCTCGACCGCCGCTTCCTCGAGGATGTCGAAAATGACACTCGTGGCAAAGCATTAGTCGAGGCGGTGATCGCGCTTGCCCATGCCGCGAAGATTTCTGTCGTATTCGAGGGAATAGAGATCTCAGGCTGAAGCCGATATCGCGCTGGGCGCGGGCGCGGATATCGTACAGGGGTATCTTTTCACCCCACCGCTGCCGGCGAGTGAAGCCGAGCAACTGGTGGCTCAATTTTGTCGGTCTGAAGTTGGGCTGGGATGACTTGCGTTCAGACGGGTCCATTCGTCGCGGAGTGGAACTGCCTCAGTCCGGTGAGGATACCGCGACTTGGCCGGGACCTGTCGATGCTTCTGTAGGGATCGAAATCACTGGTCGATCGACCCGACGATCCGATCAGTCCCTGATTGGACCGCCATTTGACCCAGGAGTACCGAATACTGAAACGCTACCAATCCCGCTCTTTTGTAACGTGGTCCATGCGGCGAGCTGATTGCAAAGCGATGGACGGGGGGGATGGGCATCCTTGGCGCACCGTAGCGAAACAAAGTTCTGCAGACCCATTGACAGCTGCAAGGAGTAGTCTGTCGAATAGAGCTGAGTATCGCTAAAAACAGAGCCTCCAATAACGTTCCCGAAGTACATCATGCGTAAATTCTGGGCGACCTCTGGATGCGCTTGTGCATCAAGCTTGAGCACCGCCGCGTTCGGTGCAAACTCAGCCAGGATTGGCACAGCAGGAAAGCCCGCGGTCTGGTGACAACCCATACAGGAACTCTTCGGATTATCGACGGGTCCCGCCAGGCGCCCACCAAACCCCAGATGGTCGAAACTAAGCGGCGGCGTCGCTAGGTCCTTGACAGCCTCGCGGTTGATCCACTGTTCCGTGAGCTTGTCATAGTCACACGGCCCATTTGCTGCCAGAGCAAGTTTCGGCGAAAGTAACTTTCGGATTGTTGCCCCATTGGATGCCGAGCGGCACCATTCGCTTCCATGGCGAGTCGCCTTTGGCGTTGCCGTCGTATCCGTAGGTTCCGAGTAGCCATCCTGTGGGGCTGCGATTGTCCCTCACCTGAAGATCAATTTGGATAAGGCGTACCTTGCCGACACTGCGTGCGAAGCGCGACAGCGGGCCGGCATTTCGGTAAGGCGGACTTCTCTCGACGTAAATGTCGGCGTTCCATTCAAACGCCCCTTTGACTATCGACAATTCAGAACTCATTGACGGTCGAAAACAGGAGCTTGATGACGTAGGAGCCGTCGGGCATGCTGTTCAGGCCGGTCGGGTCTGGATTTATGGCCTGGGGCATTGGATCATCGGGGTTACACCAGACCTGTCCGACGCTGAATGCGTATCGATCGTTCACGTACGCTTGCGCCCAGGTGTCGACAAATTCCAGCTGTTTATCGCTAAAAGTATTACCTGCGGCGTCAAACTCGTGGGTGAGGCCATGAATGAACTCCCGGCCATCCGTGCCCGGCCAATCCGAAGCAACCTCGGTGTTCCAGTCCATCCAAGGCATGCCGTACCACTTGCGACGCTTGTTATCCTGAACGTAGAAGTCGACGTCCACATTGCCTTCGAGGCCATAGTCAAGAAGCGCTCGCAAATAGGCCTTTGGATCAACGGGCCCGCCATCCTTAAAGTCGAGCTTCAGCCATGGATAGCTTTCCTGCGGCGGCAATTGAGTGGGATAGTCCTGGCTTAGCTTGAAAACCTTACCTTCATAATCTGGCGATGGATCTCCCCCTTGCCCCTGCAGATAATAGTCTTTAAATTTACCACGAGCACAGTTTTCCTGTGCCAACTTGTTTCGGATGACATCGTCGGAAGCGAGGGCATTGGCCACATCGGTCATAACGCTACCGGCCACGACGATGAATAGACCTGTAGCAAGGATATGCCGGAAGGCCGTTCTTAACATAATGCATTCCAAATCGTTTGCGCTCAGCTAATTCGACCGAGATCACGACTTTACTGCATCAATGAAAGCTTGACAAGATATCAATTTGAGTGTCCAAAAAAGTTTCACTCGCCAATTAGATCGACATGGCACCGAGTGATACGCAGCATCGTCAACCGACGATGATCCTGGCGATAGCAGAAAAAGAGACGGAGCGGGCTGACTAGCTCGTCTGTTTCCTAAGAAAATCTGAAGTATTGCAACGTGAGTTATATGGAGTCTGGCCAGCGCTTGAAGGATCATGCGCCGGCGGAGTTAGACGCGGCGATCGTCCGGTAACGGTTCCGAGGGACGTTGCTGTCGCGTTCTTCCTGGCTTGCGGCGCTGAGGATTGAACCGGGCCGTTGAAGAACACGACGTTAGGAGGCGCCGCTAAGTGGCCAGTCGCTCCTTCGCCGCTGAGGCAGGAACCTCTCTTGTAGATTTCGTTACAAACTTTTGTTTGCTGACGATGTATGATTTGGTGTCTATATCCGCCGCCATGACGTCGACCCTTTACGATCCAATCGCACAGTTCGTCCGAGCCGAGGAATGGCTCGTCGAGGCGGAACGTGCCAATCTGGTAGCTCTGCGTGACCTTTGCTTGATCGAAGGCGCACGGTGCCATCGCAGGGCAGAGCGGTCGCTCACGACCCCAGTGCTGCACCCCGACCGAACGCATAAAGCGTCATGGAGCCACCGCGCTCCGCAACTTCGACGCTAAACAATTTCGTCGCGGCCTTATAGCCCCGGAAGATCCGCCGTGCCGAAGCATAATGCGTCCGCGAACCGACCCAGCGAAGACGGACCAGAATCTCGAAGTCCTTGGCAAGATGACAAGCGCGGATAAATCCAATCAAAGGACCGCTCGACGATCTGTTGTTTCGGCGAGGGCCATCAGGCTATCGCCGAACCACCGCGGCAATTCTGCCTTCCCCTTTGTGCATCTCCGTGACCAACACTGACGGACGGCTCACATGGCCACCGTCGCGCCAAGTGTAGCTCTGGACGTTTGCGCAGGCGAAGGTCCTCGTGCGAGCAGTTTAATTTCCGTTGCGAATGCGTCTCCTGTGAAGATCTTTAGTCACGGATCACCGGACCGAGTTCCGTTACGGCACGGGAAACGGGTCGAGACAGCCAGCTATACGCGGCGCCCAGGGCCATCAGCACCGAGGTCCCCAGGAAGACCTCACGCATACCGATATGGCCGCCGACGAAGCCGCCCGCCAGTGGTCCCACGACCTGCCCTACATACTGTGATGAGGTGGAGTAGCCGAGGATCCCTCCAACGCTCCGGTCCGGCACGCTATGGCGGATCACCGTCGCGACGCAGGGAAGCAGGCCGCCGAGCGAGAGACCCATCAGGAAGCGCAGCGCAACCAATTGCCATCCGGCCGTAACGAAGGCCTGCGGCACGAGCAGCACGGCAGACACCAAAAGGCAGCCGCCGATAACCGTCCAATGGCCAACGCGATCTGCGACTTTGCCGAGCCGCGAGGCCGACAGGATACTTCCGAGAGCTGTGGCCGACATCACCAGTCCAGCGACAATTGTTACTCTTGATGTATCAGGAACGATCTGGGTGACGTAGACGGTGATGATCGGCTCTATCGACATGTTGGCGAGCATCAGCAGCATTCCGGTCACCAGCATGGCGACCACCGGCCTTTTGTCCGGAATGGTGGCCCAGCCGCCCTGTCGCTCTGCCTTGCTCCGACGCCGCGGCCGTGCTTCCTCCGCAATGAAGAACGTCGTCGCCAGAAATGTAATGAAAATGGTCGCTCCCGCCGCCAGAAAGGTCTGCCGGATGCCGATCAGCGGAGGCAGCGCGCCGCCAATCAGCGGACCGGCGAGGTTACCGGCCATGACGCCGGAAGACAGCATGCCGAGCGCCCAGCCGGTCCGGGCCCGTGGCGTCTGCGTGGCGACCAGGACGATCGAGCCGGATGAATAGCCGCCGAGGAGACCGGCCAGCAGGCGCAATCCGACAAGTTGGTAGACGTTCTGCGACAGTCCGATCAGCGACATCGCCACCGCCATGCCGAGACTGGCGCGGATCAACATCAGCTTACGTCCGTAGAGGTCTGCGAGCCGGCCCCAGAGCGGGGCAAACAGGGCGGCGGTAAAGAACGATGCGCCATACGCGACACCGGACCATTGCACGATCGCAGCATGATCGGTGACGCCAAGCTGTTCGACATAGAGCGGCAGGAACGGCAGCAGCAGCGTCATCGCCACGATGGTGGTGAACGAGCCGAACACGCATACCACGAGATTACGCCGCCAGTGCGCGGTGTCCGCGCCCCCGATGTCGGTCATCAGCCGGCTGCCGCCCGGTCCGATTGCGTCGGCAATGAATTCGCATCGAGCGCGGGCATCACCTGTTCGCGGAACAGGCGTCAGGCTGCTGGCGGCCTGCTCGTACGACATCGGGCCGAGCCGGAACTGGATGATGAGGCCGCCGACACCGGTGGCCGTGAGTGCCGAAAGCTTTTCAGTGACGGTCGCGGGTGAGCCGCAAACCAGTGCGTTCTCCACCAGTTGGTTGTCCGGCGGCGGGGTGCCTGGCGCGGGCATCGGCAGGATCGACCTGCCCTGTTCCAGAAACACCCGCTTGCGCATTTCCTCGCGCCGTTCGAGCTGGTTGATGAACGCGGGTACGGCGATGCGTTCGGCCTCCGCATCGGTTTCGGCAACGAAGACGTTGCGCCAGACCCAGCATTGTCCGACGCGGCCGGCGATCTCGGAATCGCTCAGGCCGATGCCACGCAGACGTCTGTCGATACAACTGCATTCGCTGGATGGTGACGGCGTTGCTCTGCACGTTCATCATGAACGGGTTGCCGCGGCGGGCGATGTCGAGCATGCCGTGCTCGGAGGCGGCGGCGCGGATCACCGTGGGATGGGGCTTGGTATAGGTCGCCGGACGCAGCCCCGGCAGCTTCAGGTCGAAGAATGTGCCGTGGTGTTCCAGCGGGCCACCCTTCCACGCCTCGCAGCATGATCGTTTCGGCTTCCTCGAAGCGGGCCTGGGCCTGGGTGTGGTCGATGCCGTAGCCCTGGAAGTCGTAAATATTATAAGCGGTGCCTCGGCCTAGACCGACGATCAGGCGGCCTTTGCTGATGTGGTCGATCAGCGCGATCTGTTCGGCCAGGCGGATCGGGTGGTGCAGCGCCATCTGGGCGACCGCGAAGCCGATCCGGGCGCGGCGTGGTCGCGGTGGCCAGCGCGGCGGCGAAACTGACCGGATCGACATAGGCGCAGATGCCGTCGAAGTGGTGCTCCGCCAGCCATATCGTATCGTAGCCGAGTTCATCGGTCAGGCGGGCTTCCCGCAGCGTCTCGTCGATCACGCGCCCGTCGTGTTCAGGGGACGCACTGTCGGGGAACAGAAAGTTGGAGAATTTCATCCGGTGTCCAGGTTGCCGCGCCGCGATGGGGCAGCATCCGACGGTGACGCTTTGCAGGCAATGCCCCACGCCTTTGCAGGCGATAGCTTGCACCACGCCTTTGCAGGCGAAGCTCCCACGCCTTTGCAGGCGATGCCCCATCTGGTACCTCCACCGGGAAGGCTGGTGGAGCGCCATGCATGAGCTACGAACCGAAGCGGGCTGATTTCTCGGTCCCCGTCCGCATCAACCTGTATTCCGACACGCAGACACGGCCGTCACGGGCGATGAAGGAAGCGATGATGGCGGCCGAGGTGGGCGACGAGCAAGGCGGCTCCGATCCCAGCGTCTGGGAGCTTTGCGATCTGGCGGCCGCGATGCTCGGCAAACCGGCGGCGATGTTCCTGCCGTCCGGCACGATGTGCAATCAGGTCGCGATCGCCACACACTGCCGGCGTGGCGACGAGGTGCTGGCGCATGAGGGCGCGCATATCCAGTCGAGCGAGGGCGGCGCCCCCGGCGCGATCAGTGGCGTCATGATCCGCGGCCTGCCGGGGGAGCGGGGCATCTTCACCGCGGACACGTTGCGGGAGGCGATCCATCCGGTTTCCCGCTACTCGCCGCCGCAACGACTGGTGGAGGTCGAGCAGACAGCGAACCGTGGCGGGGGTGCGTGCTGGTCCGTGGCGGCGCTGCGTGAGGTAGCCGATGTCGCGCACGAGCATGGCATGCAGGTGCACATGGATGGCGCTCGGCTGATGAATGCCGCGGTCGCGCTGGGGGTGCCGGCAAGCGACATCACGGCGGAGTGCGATACGGTCTGGCTGGACTTCACCAAGGGACTGGGTGCGCCGCTGGGCGCGGTCCTGGCGGGCTCCGAGGAGTTCATCGGCGAGGCGTGGCGCTGGAAGCAGCGGCTGGGCGGCTCAATGCGCCAGGGCGGCATGAACGCGGCGGCGTGTATCTACGCACTGCAACACAATGTCGATCGGCTGGCGGAGGATCATGCCAATGCCATGGCCCTGGCGCGGGGCATGGCGCAAATCCCCGGTATCACGGTTGAGTGGCCCGAAACGAATTTGCTGTTCTTCGACACCGGCGGGACGGGACTCACCGCGGCGGAGTTCGCCGCGCGGCTGCGGCCGCAGGGCGTGACCGTGTCGGTGGCGGACCGGTTTCGCGGCCGGGCGTGCACTCATCTCGACGTGGATGCGGGGCAGATCGAGGAGGCGGTGGCGATCATGCGCCAGGTGGCGGCTGGGGATAGGCCGGAGGGGCGGGTGACCGGGCCAGGCCTGATCCTGGGAGGCGGGGGGCGCGGCCATGACACGGGAATGGGTGAACCCTGGCCCTGCGGCCTCAGCGATGGCTCGGCTGGGCGGCCCGGGTCAGACGGCCGGTCAGATAGAGTTCGCGCGCGAGGCGGCGGACGTCGGCCAGGGTCTGCCAGATCGATCCATCGAGCTCGTCCAGCCGTATGTCCGTGGCAATGAAGCGATAGCCGCGATCCAACCGCACGGCGGCGCCGACGAAAGCTCCATCGATTTCGATGACGTGGGATTGCAACATGGTGGGTCCTTCCGGGACCTGGAGTGACGGACGCTAGGGCGACCACGCGATCGCCCTGGACGAACGCGTATCAACCGGATAAGAGGATATTATCCTCCGTCAGCGCAATATACGCGCACAAGAAAGATTTCTGTGCTACCAATCCTGCCTAGCCAGCCAGGAAATTCTGCTCTCGCGACTTCGATGGCAAGCTCATCATAGCGCCGGCTTGCCGCCCGAGCCCGGCGCTGCTCCTATCCGCGCAGACAGGACCAGGGAGCGAAGCGGGTGGGCAACGAGACCAGGCACATCGTGATAGCCGGCGCGGGCCATGCCGGGGGAGCGGCGGCCGCCATGCTGCGTCAGCTCGGCTGGCCGGGAGCGATCACCCTGGTCGGCGAGGAGCCGATCCCCCCCTATCAGCGCCCGCCGCTGTCAAAGGCCTGGCTGACCGGCGAGGCAACCGCTGACAGCCTGGCACTGCGGCCGGCGACTTTCTACCCGCAGGCCTCGATCGAACTGCGCACCGAGACCCGCGTCGCTGGGAATCGATCGTCCGGCTCACACGGTCGCCCTCTCCGATGGGGATACGTTGCACTACGACGTCCTGATCCTGGCGCTTGGCGCGCGTGCCCGCCGCCTGACGCTGCCGGGCACCGACCTGTCCGGAGTGCTGGAACTGCGCACCGAAGCCGACGCGGACCGACTGAAAGCGGCCCTGAGCCCCGGCGCCAGGCTGGCGGTGATCGGCGGCGGCTATATCGGGCTGGAAGTGGCGGCCTCGGCGCGGACGCTCGGGGCCGAGGTCACCATCCTCGAGCGGGAGGCCCGGTTGCTCGCCCGCGTCGCCTGCCCGATGCTGTGTGAGTTCTTTCACGGCGGACATCGCGCGCACGGTGTCACAATCGAGGTCGAAGCCGGGGTGGTGGCGCTGGAAGGAACTGGTGGCGTTGTCACCGGGGTGCGTCTGGATGACGGGCGGCTGATCCCATGCGACGCCGCATTGATGGGTGTGGGTGCCGTGGCGAACGACGAACTGGCGCGTCAAGCTGGCCTTGCCTGCGACAACGGCATCGCGGTCGACCTGGCGGCGCGCACCGACGATCCGGACATTTTTGCGATCGGCGACTGCACCCGCCGTCCGTTGCCGCTGTACGAGCGTATGGGGCGACTGGAAAGCGTGCCTAACGCGCTGGAACAGGCCAAGCAGGCCGCCTCGACGATCTGCGGCAAACCCCCGCCGACGCCCGAGGTGCCCTGGTTCTGGTCCGACCAGTATGATCTGCGGCTGCAGATTGCTGGATTGCCGTTCGATGCCATCGAGATCGTCGCTGCGCGGCGACCTTGCCGGCGGCAAGTTCGCGCTGTTTCATCTGACCGCGGACGGCACGGTGCAGGCGGTGGAGGCCGTCAACGCCCCGACCGAGTTCATGGGCGGACGGCGAATCATCGCCCGCCGCAAGCGTCTTACTCGCACCCGGATCGAAAATATGTCAGTGTCGATGCAAGAACTCGCGGCATAGGGTGCGGCGGGAAAGGGAGACATGCATGCCAAGGATAACCTACATCGAGCACGACGGGACGGAACATCCGGTCGAGGTGCCGGTTGGCAGGTCGGTGATGCAGGGCGCGGTCGACAACAATGTTCCGGGCATCGACGCTGACTGCGGCGGCGAGTGCGCCTGCGCCACCTGCCATGTCTATATCGACGCCCCCTGGCTTGGAACGGTTGGTCTGCCGGTGCCCGGATCGCAGGAAGCCAGCATGCTGAGTTTTGCCGCTGTCACGCAGCCCGATTCACGCCTGTCGTGTCAGATCAAGGTCACCCCCGAACTGGATGGCCTTGTGCTGCGTATGCCTGAGGGACAGCATTGAGGTCCTGATCCGTTCAAAGCACTGCCGGTCGATCCTGAACACGCCCGGGATAACGAGAGCAGTCGAATAAGGGAGATCCTGTCATGAACGCGCCCGTGCATTTTGATCCGGCTTCAGACGCTCACGCGGTGGCCCTGGATCAGATCGATGTCAGCAATCCGAAGCTGTACCAAGAAGACATCTACTACCCGTACTTCGAACGACTGCGGCGAGAGGATCCGGTGCATTACCGCAAGGACGGCATGTACGGCACGTTCTGGTCGGTGACGAAGTTCAAGGACATCATGCACGTCGAGACCCACCCGGAAATCTACTCCTCCGAGGCGAAGCTCGGCGGCATCAGCATCACCGACCGAGCGATGGAATATCGCCGCTCGAGTTTCATCTCGATGGATCCGCCTCGACACGACGAACAGCGCCGGGTGGTCAGCCCGATCGTCGCGCCGGCCAACCTCAACAACATGTCCGGCATCATCCGCAGGTCGCGTCTGCAAGGTGCTGGACGGGCTGCCGCGTGGCGAGACCTTCGACTGGGTGAAGCGGGTGTCGATCGAGCTGACGACGCTGATGCTGACCACGCTGTTCGATTTTCCCGAGGAGGAGCGCCACAAGCTGACCTACTGGTCCGACTGCGCCGTGGCGGACGTGAACGCCGGCGGCATCGTGGACTCGGAAGAGAAGCGGCTGGAAATACTTACGGAGATGCTGCGCCGATTCACCGCGATGTGGCACGAACGCGCCGCGCGTCCGGGTGGCTTCGACCTGGTCTCGATGCTGGCGCACGGCGAGGCGACGAAGAATCTGGTGGATGATCCGGCGGAATATCTCGGCAACCTGACGCTGCTGATCGTCGGCGGCAACGACACCACGCGCAATTCCATGAGCGGCGGACTGTGGGCGCTGTGCAAGCATCCCGCCGAGTATCAGAAACTGCGGGACAATCCTGACCTGATCCCCACCATGGTGCCGGAGATCATCCGCTGGCAGTCGCCGGTGGTGCATATGCGGCGCACCGCGCTGGCCGACGCCGAGCTGGGCGGCAAGCAGATCCGCAAGGGCGACAAGGTGGTGATGTGGTACGTTTCAGGCAACCGGGACGAGGAAGCGATCGACCGGCCGAATGACTTCATCATCGACCGGGCGCGTTCGCGGCATCATCTTTCGTTCGGCTTTGGCGTGCATCGCTGTGTCGGCAATCGCCTGGCGGAGATGCAGCTCATCATCCTGTGGGAGGAGATCATGAAACGATTCCCCCGCATCGAACTGATGGACGAGCCGAAGCGCATCTACTCCAATTTCATCCACGGAATCACGGAAATGAAGGTGCGCATCCCGGCATAGCGGAGCCGGGGCTCGGCCGGAGCGCAATTACGGAGGCGCCTGGAACAGTATCTCCTGCGCTCCGGACCAGAGCACGAGTTTGCCGAGCGACGGTAGGTTTTCGTTGCCTTGCACGATGGTGAGGAAGTGGTTGCCGGCGAGTTGACCCATCTTGCTGGCGAAATGGACGCCGCCGTAGGCCAGCAGGATTTCGGTCTCGCTGATCCCGCCCGGATACAGCAGCAGTTGGCCGGGCGCCGGGATAGCTGGTATGGTTCTCGAACGGCAGCCCAGATCGAGATCACCGAGCGGGATCCAGCACCCTTCGCCGCTCCAGCGCACGTGGATGATGCGCTCCCGGTACGGCAGCAGGGAGCGGAATTTCGCGCAGGTTTTCGGCGCGTTGTCGTCCTCGAAGCGGGCCTTGAAACGGTAGGGGCCGGCGATGATGTCGATCAGCTCCATCGGCGTTGATCCTGATGATCCTTGGCCCAGTGTTCATCCTTTTTGTCTAAACCAGGTCCGCCAAGAGCCATCAATGACCGTCGTTGAGGCGGTGCCGCATCGAATACATTGGGATCCATCCTGCGAACGAAACCTCCCGACTGCTTCTACACGCAGCGGATCGACCCGGCGTGGCCAACCATCCAACGATCAATTCCCATGGATATACAGGTAGGGACTCCCGGAGCCGCTGTCCGTACCGTAGGCCAATGACAGCCTCCCGTTGGAGAGGTCCGCCGTGCTGTAGCCGGCCAGGGTCATAGCGGCATTCGGCGCCTCCGGAGCCGACTGGGTGAGCAGCGTCAGGCCGGTAAAGCCGGGCGCGCCAAGATTATTCCACCATGAGAACATCTGGCTCGGCGTCATACCCCAAATCGTTACGGCGTCGCCGGCGTGGAAGCCATTGACCGTGCTCCAGATGGCCGTTGAAATGCTGCGGTCGTCAACGAAAGAACGTGTCATCCCCGCTGCCGCCGGTGAGGAAATTCGATCCGCCACCGCCGTCCAGAACGTTGGTTCCGCTGCTCACCGTGATCGCATCCTCGCCACTTCCCGTGAGGATAAACCAGTTGGGCGTCGTCGCCGTGACGTCCACGTTGTCGCTGCTGCCGCTAAGATATTGCTGCTGTAGGCCACTGACCGGGCCGGTATAGGGTTGCACGAGTGCCGCCACCGGCTGGCCGGTGGAAGTATCCGTCACGGTCAGGGGGGCCGTGCCGCTGAGTTGCTGCTCGGCGGTCTCGGCCAGTGCCTGATGGCCGGCCTCGGTCGGGTGCAGATGATCCCAGAACAGATACTGGTCCTGCGTGGCCGGGTCGGTCACTGCGAGGGTGCCGCTGCTGGCGCTGGTATAGTTGCCGCTCCAGACCGGGGACGTGGCGCTGATCAATCCGAATGCCGCCGGATCGGCAACTGCATTGTCGATCAGTTGAAAGGTGTCCACGACATGTATCGTGGCCGAGCCGATGGCACCGAGCTGGCTGCTCAGCGCAGTGTCATAGGCGGCGGAAAGCTGTGAAGCCGAGGCGTCGAGAGCGGCAGAGGGTACATTGCTGCCATTCGCCATGCCCGAGGTGACGGCCGGTGTCTTTCCGAGATCCGGCACGTTGAGCACCAGCAGATTTTTTGCGCCATCCGCAACGAGTTGCTTTACGAAGGTTATTTCGTTGGCGACGGCATCGTTGACGTCGGTAGTCTGTTGCTGCGCGCTCAGGCTGGTATCGCTGAGAATGTCGAGAAGATCGTTCGCGCCCATCGATAGGGTATAGAGCGCATTGGCGGATGGGTTCGGCGTCGTTGTCTGAAACGTGGCGAGCTGCGCCGGCAACGAGATCGCCTGGACCTTCGGATCGTTCGCATTCTGCGGCGTCGGCCCGGTTTCGGCGCCCCCGAAGGCAAAGTCGGTCCCCCCGGCCAAAGTGGGCGCGAGGGTGCCGAGGCCTAGGGCGATCGAAAGGTCCTGCACCCAGGTCGGGCCGTTGCTGAAGACATTGCCGCTGATCGGGCCATAGTTTTGCTGGTGATAAGGCGGCGACACAGGTTCGGTCGCCCCCGCGGCCGAGGTGAGGATCGAGAGGTTTCCGGCATCGGACAGGCTGTCCCCGAACGCGTAGAGAGTGCTGTGGGTCGGGAGTGATGAGGTCTGCGCCATTGGAAATCCTCTCGAAGTCTCGTCCGCCGCCGGGAAGCAGGGTCAGAATCAGATCAGCAGTGCGCTGGCATCGAAACCGAATGGCAACGTACCGGTCGGCTTGATCAGGTCGTATGGTCCGCGGGCGAGGAACTGGCCGCTGCCCGGTTCCGCCTGGACGCTGCCATCCTGCATTACGACCTGCCCGCGGCGGATAGTGATGACCGGCCAACCTGTAAGCTGCATGCCCTCATACGGGGTATAATCGATTACGTGCTGCATCAGCTTGTTGGTAACGGTAACGTTTTTGTTGGGGTCCCACAGCACCAGGTCCGCATCGGCGCCCGGTGCGATCGTGCCCTTGCGTGGATACAACCCGAATATTCGGGCCGGGTTCGTCGCGACCAGCCGTACGAAGGCGCAGGCGTCCATGCGACCCTTCGAGACGCCTTCACTGAACATGATCGGCAGCCGGGCGCCGATGCCGGGGACGCCGTTCGGAATATCGCGAAACGAAGCGTCGGTGCCGTTCACGCGCTTGCCCGCCGGCGTTTCGTAGCCCCAGCCGCTGTGATCCGATGAAACGACATCCAGCACGCCGTCGCGCAGTGTCTTCCACAACCCCTCCTGCGCGGCTG
>CAVWZM010000009.1:0-177924 GCA_963759425.1 uncultured Alphaproteobacteria bacterium | reverse complement strand
CGTCACGCGGCGAGGGGCTGCAGATGAACTTCGCGCCCTCGAACCCCGGGCGGTCCATATCGTCGCCGGTAAGGACGAAATATTGCGGGCAGGTCTCGCCCCACACCTTCAGGCCTCGGCGCTGGGCCCTCGCGATCTCTTCCGCGACCTCGGGGCTGGAGACATGAAAGATCTGGATCGGCTGATCCACCATCTCGGCCAGGGCGATCGCACGGTGGGCGGCCTCCCGCTCCAGCATCGGCGGACGCGACCAGGCATGGTACTTCGGCGCCGTCCTGCCGTCCGCCAGCAACGCGGCGGTGCGCCAGCGTATCGCCTCGTAGTTCTCACAATGCACGGTCACCAGCGCGCCGGCGCGCCTGGCGGCAGCCAGCACACGAAGGAACTCGCGGTCATCGAGATGGAACGGATCATAGGTCAGAAAGACCTTGAGGCTGCGAATGCCTGACGCCACGACCTGAGGCACCTGGTTAAAGATCACCTCGTCGGAGGCATCGGCAATGATTTGATGGAAGCTGTAGTCCACCATCGCGCTGGCGGCGCGGCGACGGTACTCCGCCAGCGGCTGCAGGATGTCATGGCCCTTGAACTGGGTGGAAAAGGTAATGACACTGGTGGTGCCGCCGGCCAGGGCAGAGGTGCTGCCGGTGATGAACGTCTCCTCATCGGCACCCCCGCCCTCCTGCAATTGCTCGATATGGCAGTGCGAGTTGATGCCGCCGGGCATCACCAGCAGCCCCTGTGCGTCAATAGTGCGCGTCGCACGGAGATCGAAACCGATCGCGGCGACGCGGTCCCCCACGATACCGACATCGGCGCGGAACATGTCCGCCGGTGTGACCACAGTGCCGCCGGCGATCACGAGGTCATAGTCGGCCATGACGAGCGCTCCCCATTGCATGCGACGTTTTTGCCGCCGCAATGTGTCGCCGAATACCGCCTGCCCTGTCCAGCCCCACAGCCACGCCGCGACGAGGGCCCCCGCTACCCCTTTGAAGCGGCCGGCCACCGCACAGGGATCACCCGACCTCCGAAATCAACCAACCGTCCCGGCCCCGTCTTTCAATTGGTGGCGGCTATTTGTAAGCCACCGCATCCGGGGCCAGCCCCATCGCCTCGATTGTTGCAGGGTTCAACTGACCATTTGGTTGCAGGCCGCGGTTCTGCTGAAACTGCTCCACCGACGACTGCGTGCTCGATCCCCATACACCATCCACGCTACCGTTATAGAAGCCCAGACGGCGAAGTTGCGATTGGATAGAGCGAACCGACGACTGTCGAAGGCCTTCGGGCGGTGGCAACGGCGCCACCACCGCCGCTTGCTGGGTGCCCAACAACGCGGTCGGATCGAGGCCCAGGGCTGACGCGGTCGCCTGGTTCAACTGGCCTGTCACCTGCAACTGATGACCGGCCTGGAAGCGTTGCAGTGCCGCGGCGCTATCTGGCCCCCATACGCCATCGGCCGACCCACTATAGGCTCCCGCGGTTCGCAGGTGATCCTGGACCGCCTGGACAGCAGGGGGCGCCATGGGCTGGACGTAAGCCAGAGGTGGCACACTCTGCGCCATCGCGAAGGTGGTGAACAATGGGGCTAAAGCGATGCCACCGCCGAAGACCCGACCAGACTTCATGTTGAGCACCATTGGTTGTGTGCGCATTAACGCCAAAGCGTTGCACTCGGTTCATTTTCCGCTTCGCCTGAGGGCCCACGGTCGGCGTCCCTCGCAAAATCCACCAGCGGCTGCCATTCGATGCGTGTGCGGTGCCGGGCGCGCTCCTCAGAGACCATTGAGTAGCGCTCGATGTCGGGTTCAATTTTCTGCCATGCTCCACGCCGCCAACTTGGACGAGTGCTGCCATGACCCCCCGGGCGGCGACCCGCTGACACATGGTCCGCCGGAAGGCTGTGGAATACCGTGTCCCTTGAATTGTTGTCCTCACAGTGGGATCCGTGGTCAGCGCCCTCCATCGCGAGTTGATCCGCAATGGTACCGAAACAAACCGGGTCCCGTTCAACAACGTTCGCCTGCCGCCGGCAATGCCGGCCGATACGATCGACGGATCCGTGGGCATTTGTAACGGGCGTGACGTTGTAGGCGCCACGGAAGCGTGTATGCTTCAATCCGCCCGGCGGAGGCAAGGACACGACAATGACGCTGGCAGGAGCGTGGGCGCGTGCACCGATAGCGGCCGGCGTTTCAATCCGCGCCCGGAACTCATTGGCCGCATTATGCATCTATGCGGGGCTGTATCTGGTTCTCGACCGGATCAGCTTCGTCCACGTGCTGCCAGCGGTCGGGTTCACCTTGTGGAACCCGCCGGCGGCATGCACCCTCGCCCTTCTGGTGATCGGGGGACTGCGCTACGCCCCGGCGGTGTTGGTGGTCAGCCTGGTCTCCGACGGGTTGGTCGCCGGGTATCCCGCCGGATTGATGCCGACGCTCGTGGCGGAAGCGATCTCCGTAATCGGATACGCGGCTGTCGCCGTACCATTACGGCATTTTGCAGACGCCCACAGTGGTTTTCAGGACGCGACGCACATCGCCTGGTTCTTGCTCGTCGCCGTGCTTGGCGTGCTTGCGATTGGCTGCCTGACCACGGGCGCGTTTGTGCTCATGCACGTGCTTCCCGCCGCGCAGTTCAAATCAGCCGCGAGGCACTTCTGGATCGGCGACCTTACCGGCATCGTCGGCCTGTTTCCCGCCCTCATGAGTATACAGCTGGTGCGCGGCGACTGGAACAAGATGACGCCGCTGCACCGGCTGAGGGGCGCCGCGACCTTCATGGCAGGGCTTCTACTTGCGCTGTTTGTCGTATTCGGTGTCGCCGGGTACCAGGAGCTGCACTTCTTTTATCTGCTGTTGCTGCCGGTGATCTGGGTTGCGGTCCGCTACGGTCTGGCATGGAGCGCGATTGCGGTTTTCGTTACGCAACTGGGACTGATATCGACCGTGATCGCGCTTGATCATCCAGCGAGTGAATTTTTTGCGTTCCAGCTCCTGTCACTTACCGTTTCCGCCACCGGGCTGCTGGTCGGCGCCGTGGTCACGGAACGCCAGCGGGCCGAAGCCAGACTGCGCCGGCAACAGGCGGAGCTGGACCGGATGGCGCGGCTGACCACGGCTGGAGCGCTCGGCATGGCCGTCGTGCATCAGATCAGCCAGCCGCTCGCCACGATCGCGACTTACACCCACGCCTGCCGCCAGTTATTGCAAGTGGAATCTACAGACAAGGCCATCCTGGCCGACACCATGGCGAAAGCGGAAGCCGAGGTGTTGCGCGCGGGCACGATCATCGATCGTCTTCGCGACTTCCTCTCCGACGGCAACAAGCATCTGTCCGCCGTTGATCTCAGTGTTGTTGCGCGTGAGATCGTTGCGACGCTGACCGACGGTGCCCGCCGCCGCGGCATCGGGATCCAGGTCCTGGCGTCCACGACGCCGACGGTGATGGTCGATCGAATCCAGATCGAACAGGTATTGGTCAATCTGATTCGAAACGCCATCGAGGCCATGGCCGAACAGGATCACGGCGAGAAGCATGTCCGCATCGGGATCCGCGCTGTCGATGACGAGGTGGAAGTCGCGGTCGAGGATGACGGGCCAGGTGTTTCGCCCGAAATGGCAAACCGTCTGTTCGAGCCATTTGAAACCAATAAGCGCAACGGCATGGGTCTCGGGTTGTGGCTCAGCCGCGAACTGGTGGACCGGCACGGCGGTCGGCTGTGGTGGGATCCCGCCGCCTCGGCCGGAGCACGTTTCGTTTTCCGTTTGCCGCGAAGCGCTGACGACTACCTGTGACCGACGAGCCCACAATCTGTGTGGTTGAAGACGATGCGGCCATGCGGGACGCATTGCGGATGCTACTGCTGAGCCAGGATTTCAATGTCTGTTGCTATGCAACCGCCGAAGATTTCCTGGCGGAGATGGATCCCTCGCTCGCCTGCTGTGTGCTGACCGACGTGCGCCTGCCCGGCATGGATGGCTTTGCGCTGCATCGACATCTGGTGTCGCTTGGGACCGATCCGATCGTGGTGATGATCACCGGGCATGGCGACATTCCCATGGCCGTGTCGGCGCTCAAGGAGGGCGTGGCGGATTTCGTGGAAAAGCCATTCGATCCAGCAGTGTTGTTGGACAGTCTCCGTGGGGCGATGCGCCGAGCGCTCGTCTCACAGCAGCGCAAGGCGGCTGCCGCCGATCTTCGGAGCCGCATGATGGCTCTGACGTCGCGCGAGGACGAGATTTTGGGCATGTTGATCGAAGGACATCCGAACAAGGTGATCGCCGCGAGGCTGAGGATCAGCGTGCGCACAATCGAGCATCATCGCGCCCATATCATGGAGAAGGCGCGGGCCCGGTCTCTTTCGCATTTAATCCGCATTGCGCTTGCGATGAGCGACTGAAGGCGCCGTGCAATTCGATACGGCGGCAGTGCAGTGCATTCGCCTGATACAGGCAGCGACACATCACGCCGGGGCCCAGGGCAGCAGCACGATTTTGCCACCGAGACCACCGGCATCGATGCGCACATGGACCTCCCGCGCGGCGCCGAGCGGCAGGCGGTCGATGACGATGGGACGGATGATGCCATCGCGCAACAGACCGAACAGTGTCGCCATATCGGCGTTGAACTCCTCCGGGTGGGTCGAACGGCGGGAGGTAACGCTGTAGAACAGCGCGCGACGGCGTTTGAACAGAAAGCCTAGAGCGCCCCACAGCTTTAGCCGCGCCATGCCAAGTCCGGCCGAAAGCAAGCCAGCATGCCCAGCCGCCCAGGTCTGCGCCCCATAGCCCACGAGCAATCCGCACCGGATGCGAGGCAGGCGAAAGAACGGCTGAAATGTCCGCCTCCGATCGCATCGAATGCAGCATCGACGCCGGCGCCGTGTTCGCGCCCAGCGGTAAGATCCCGCACAACGGCAACGAAGTCACCGGCGCGATAGTCGATCGGGCGTTGCGCCGAAGCCAGCGACCACGGGCATGTTCGCGGCCGAGCAAGTGCCGATGGCCGTGAGGCCGAGATGGCGTGCGAGGTCGAGCAGTGCGGTGCCGACAGTGCCGGAGGCGCCAATGACGAGGATCGTCGCGCCCGGATCAAGACGGCGACAGCGGGTCAGCATCTGGAAGGCGGTGAAATAAGCGAGCGGGATGCACACCGCCTCGGCAGGATCGATGCCCTCGGGGACCGGAATGACGGAACGCGCCGGGCGGATCGCATATTGCGCATAGCCGCCGACGACGCAGAGATCGGCGACCATCTGACCTTCGAGCGACGCAGTGACGCCGTCGCCAATCTTCTCCACCAGGCCTACGATCTCGTAGCCGGGAGTGAACGGACGGCTTGCCCTTGAAATCCGGATAGCGGCCGCGCCGGATCATGGTGTCGGTGAAGCCGGTACCGGCGGAGAGCACCTTGACGCGAACCTCCCCGGGGCCAGGGTCGGGAAGGTCTGACTGCTCCGCCACTTGTAGGACCTCTGGGCCGCCGAACCGATTGATACGGATGTGCCGCCATGACATTGTTGCACCCATGGGTTGCCGCACTGCGGCCCGGTAGCCATGCACCAAGCTCTATACCCGTTGACGGCGCGCGCGACAGATAAACTTGCCTGTGGCGCAACGATCCCCAGCACTAAGGCGATCGTCCAAAGGTTACGCCACCCCGGCCGAACTGCCAGATCGAGGAGTGGCAGGGCATCCGGACTGGTTGGCAGTCGACCCGAACACCGGGTTGTGGTCTGCGATCGCGCGGTAGTCGGGTGGCAGTTCTCCGATGGCCACGTGGCGCGGAACGTGGCCGACTCGGCGGTTTGTGCATTCAGCGTCATTTTCGGATTTGCTTTGTGGCGGCTTTGCCTACACAGTCCGCTACAGTGGAATGAACAGCCGGTTTCGAAGCTGGCGACAGTAAAGGACGGCGGTATCAATCGGGTAGGTGGCTATAAAAGCATGGTTCGGTGGTCAGATATCAACGGCCACGAAAATGCAGGCCGTTTCGAGGAGAGTGCGACCAGCGGTCCCTGAAGCCGCTGCCTATCCTGAAGGTCGCTCGCTCTAAGTTGCACCAAGAACAACAAAGGGGAAATGGTCATGGGCAATCTTCTGAGCAGGCTATCGCGACGGACGGTGCTGAAGGGTCTTGCAACTGGCGCGGCGGCAACCATCGCTCGTCCGGCTTTCGCTGTCCCGGAAACCGTGAAGATCGGCCTGGTCGGGCCGAAGACCGGTCAGCTCGCGCTGTTCTACGAGGAGATGTCGTTCGCGATCGGTCACGCGCTGAAGTCGATGAACAATTCGATCAAGATCAACGGCACGGTGCATCCGCTCGAAATCGTGGTCAAGGACAGCCAGTCCAGTCCGAACCGCGCGTCGGAAGTCGCGCAGGAACTCATCCTCAAGGACCAGGTCCACATCGTTACGGCCTTCGCCACGCCGGAGACCGTCAATCCGGTGTCGGACCAGTGCGAACTCAACGGGATGCCCTGCGTCACCAATGACGCGCCGCTCGAAGTCCTACTTCTTCGGCCGAAAGGGTGATCCCGCCAAGGGTTTCGAGTGGACCTACAATTTCTTTTTCAGCGGGGCCGGTGTCAACGCTGCCGTGATCCCCGCCGAGCTCCGTGTGCCGACCAACCGGACGATCGGTGTCCTGTGGGCGAACGACGACGACGGCCGCATTTTCGCCAAGGTAATGCCGCCGACTTTCGCCAAGGCCGGCCTGAAGCTTGTCGATCCTGGACGGTTCGAGCTGCCCGCGAGCGACTTCACGCCCGAGATTGCGGCCTTCAAGGCGGCCAATGCCGAAATGATACTGACCGTGATCCCCTCGCCGGACTTCACCATTTTCTGGAACCAGGCGGCGCAGCAGGGCTTCCGGCCCAAGCTGGTGGTCGCGGGAAAGGTTGGTGAATTCCCGCAAGGCGTTTATCCGTATGGTGATCGCGCGCATAACTTCATGACCGAGGTCTGGTGGTCGAAGTTCCACCCGTTCTCCTCCGGGCTCAGCGGACAGTCGTCAAAAGAGCTTGCCGACAGCTACGAAAAAGTTGCCAACCAGCAGGCCTCGATGGGTCTTGGCTTCCGCCACTCCCTTATCGAGGTCGCCGTTGATGCACTGCAACGCACGCAGAAGCTTGACAATCCCGCCTCGATCCGGGATTCGTTGCGTGATACCAACTACAAGTCAGTCGTTGGCCCGATCAACTTCAAGCAGGGGCCATTTCCCAACGTCTGCGAGACCAAGGTGGTGGCCGGGCAGTGGCGAAAAGGGGTGAAGTGGCCGGTGGAGCTGGTGATTGTCGATAACTCGTCCTTCCCGGAGGTGCCGGTCGGGGGGATGCCTGAGCCGATGACCTACGGCGGCTGAACGACGCGCGGCGACGGCGGATTGGTAACAAGGATGCTTGAACTGGCAGGACTGTCACGCGCGTTCGGCAGTCTTCGCGTCATCGATCGCCTGGACTTCAAGGTTGAAACAGGCGAGATACTGGGCATCCTCGGCCCCAACGGCGCAGGCAAATCGACACTGTTCAACCTAATCGCCGGCGTGCTGCCACCGAGCACGGGGCGGATTCGTTTCGAGGAACGGGATATAACGGGAATGACGAGGTGGGGCCGCTGTCGTATCGGCATCGGCCGCACGTATCAGGTGCCGAAACCTTTCGCGCACATGACGGTGTTCGAGAACGTGCTGGTGGCGGCTGTGCATGGTGCGAGGTTGCCGTTGCCGCGCGCCAGACAGGAGGCGGCCGAGGTGCTGCGGCGCACCGGTCTCGGACATCGCGCCAACGATCCGGCTGGGCAGTTGACGCTGCTCGATCTGAAACAACTCGAATTGGCCAAGGCGCTGGCGGTACGGCCTCGGCTGCTGTTGCTCGACGAGATCGCCGGCGGCCTGACCGAGGCGGAGACCGAAACGTTGTTGTCGACCATCGGAGCCGTTCACGCCGGTGGGATCACGATTGTCTGGGTCGAGCACGTCGTGCAGACCTTGCGGCGGCTGGTGACGCGGCTCGCCGTCCTGTCGGGCGGCAGCTTCATCGCCGTCGGGGCGCCGGACGATGTGCTGGCCAGCTCGCTGGTCAAGGAAGTTTATCTTGGCACCTGATCCGGCTCCGCTGCTGTCGGTCGAAGCCTTGTCGGTGTTCTACGACCAGTTCCGTGCCGTCGACCGTATCGACCTGACCGTCGCCGCCGGCGAGATCGTCGCGGTCATCGGAGCAAATGGCGCCGGCAAGTCGACGCTGCTGACAGCGATCGTTGGGCAGGCGCAGCGTCTGGATGGACGCATTCGTTTCGCTGGGGCCGATCTTGCCGGCAGTCCCACGACGGCGATCGTTGCGTCCGGCATCGCACTCGTTCCGGAAGGCAGGCGCTTGTTTCCGTCACTCACGGTCGAGGAAAATCTCACTCTGGGCTGGCAGGTCGGGCGCAAGGGCGAGATTGGCCTGTCCGACATCTGGCAACTGTTTCCGGTGCTGCTGGAGCGGCGGCGCCAGAAGGCCGGCCATCTTTCGGGTGGTCAGCAGCAGATGGTGGCACTCGGCCGCGGGTTGCTGGCCAATCCAAGACTGCTGCTGTGCGACGAGATAAGTCTCGGCCTGGCGCCGCTGATCATCAACGACCTCTACGCGATCATCCCGGCGATAAAGGCACGCGGCATCGGCATCGTACTGGTGGAACAGGACATCTCACGCGCGCTGGCAGTGGCCGATCGTTTCTACTGTCTTCTCGAAGGCCGTGTCTCGCGCTCGGGGCGGCCGGCGGAGACCAGCCGAGAGGACCTGATGCAGCATTATTTCGGGAAGCGAAGGTGAGCGCGCTAGTCGCCGGCTGGGTCAATCAATTGTTGCAGGGCGTGCTGCTCGGCGGTTTGTACACGCTGTTTGCCACCGGCCTCTCGCTATCGGCCGGGGTCATGCGTTTCGTCAATGTCGCACACGGCGACTTCATCGGTCCTGGCCGGATTTGCGCTGCTGACCCTTACAGTAAGTTGCGGACTCGATCCGGTGACGGCAACCATCATGGTGCTGCCCGTCGCTTTCGGTGTCGGCTTCGCGCTGCAGCGCTTCCTGCTCCAGCGCGTCGTCGGCAAACATGGCCTGCTGGTAATTCTGGTCACCTTCGGGCTGTCCAACATCATCCAGAACGGCCTGCTGGAGGGGTACGGCGCGAACACACGGAAAGTCGCCGGTGGCTGGATCGAAACGGCGACAATTCCCCTCGGCGCGGGCATCAATCTCGGCGTGTTCTCGCTACTGACCTTCGTTGCTGCCATTACCATCGTGATCGGTCTCGATCTTGTGCTGTACCGCAGCGGCATCGGCGCCAAAATCCGCGCGGTCGCCGATGACGTGACCGCGGCTGATCTGATCGGACTGTCCTCTGCACGCATCTACGCCGTGGCGATGGGAATTTCGTTTGTAACGATTGCGATTGCCGCCGGCTTCATGTCGATCTGGAGCAACTTCGCCCCTTCCTCGGGTCCGTCGCGCCTGCTCATTGCGTTCGAGGTGATCGTCCTTGGTGGCCTCGGCAGCATGTGGGGTTCCCTCGCCGGGGGCATCGTGCTCGGCGTCGCCCAAACCATCGGAGCGCAGTTCGACATCGCCTGGCAGACACTCGCCGGGCATATCGTTTTCCTGCTCGTCCTCGTGGTTCGGCCGCAAGGCCTGTTTCCGAAATACTGAGGTGTCGGGGTGAGCGGTCAGGCGGCGCGTCGATGGATCACCGCAATAATTCGAATGGGCCTGATCGTTGCGGTGGTGATGCTTGCGGCCGGCCCCTGGCTGCTCCGCGATGACCAGCTCGGGGTGCTCACCGAGTTCCACACCATGCTGGTGCTGGCCATCATGTGGAACCTGCTCGCGGGCTACGCCGACATCCCGACCGTTGGTCAGCACGGCTTCGTCGGCGTCGGTGCCTACGGATTTGTCGGCTTCGCGGCTCTTGCGGGGCTCAACCCGTTCCTCGCCATTCCGCTCGCCGGCGTCGTCGCCCTGCTCGTGGCGATCCCGGCCATGCTCATCGTGTTTCGTCTGCGGACCGCCTATCTGTCGATCGGCACCTGGGTCGTTGCCGAAGTGCTGATGCTGATCGCAGGCAAGATCGAGGCGTTTGGCGGCGGCTCCGGCGAAAGCGTACCGATTGCTATCCTGCGCACGTTCGGGACCACGCGTTCGGCACGGCTCTCGACGATCTACTGGCTGGCGTTCGGCCTGGCCCTCGCCGGTTTCGCGGCGACATTCCTTCTGTTGCGGTCTCGGATCGGCCTCGGCCTTACGGCGATGCGGGACAACGAGGAAAGCGCGGGATCGCTCGGGGTCGACATCGTCCGGATGAGGGTTATGTGCTTTCTGGGCACCGCGCCATTTTTCGGCTTGGCGGGCGCGCTGATCACGCTGCAGAAGCTGCGCATTTCGCCATCCGCTTCGTTCAGCATCGCCGACTGGACGGTCCTGATCATATTCAACGTGATCATCGGCGGCATCGGCAGCATCGAGGGACCGGTCATCGGCACCGTGGTCTTCTTCGCCGTTGCGGGGATATCTGTCCGCCCTGGGTAGCTGGCATCTGATCCTGCTCGGGGTGATTTCGATCGCGACAATCCTGATCGAGCCGCGCGGAGTTTGGGGGTTGATCCGTCGCTTCCTGCCAATGGACATCATCCCGACAGGGCACAGGGCACCGAATCAGGTGGGACGTGGCGAGGAACCCTAGCGCGGGGTTCGCCGCTTTTGGGACCAGGTGCATGACCGGAGGAAAGTCCGTCGGCCTCGGGCCAGAAGTTGACGAAGGTCCGGTCAGGGTAACCGCCTTTGTGTCATGTGGAAGGTGACTGGAGCACCACGCCATATGTTTCTACATGGCAAAGTTGCACATGGTCGCGCCAGGCACGACCACAGACTCTGGCCCGGTCGTGACACTGGGCCGGTCAGAACCGCGCTTTTGCTTGACCTGCGGCGAACACGGTAGCTATCCATGAGGTTCGGCGGTGCGCCGCGACGGTATGCTCGTTGCCAACGCCTTTATGGTCGGTGACGTGTCACCGCCTGGGTGACGGTCCGCCACAAGGGTCTGATCCATGCTCGAGGGCTTCTTTTCCTGGTGGACGGCTCGGATCACGGAGCTCCTGCCGCGCGTTGTAAGGGATGCGGCGGACCGAGCGCGCGATGGCATTGTCGTTGCGACAGACGCTTCTGACAACGTAACGGCGTGGCTGCGGCGAAAGGGACGCGAGGAGCCGTTGACGCTGGGCGTTGCAGCGAGGATGGCCGCCAGAAGGACAGTCTTTCTTCGTCCTTCAGCGACGGTCGGTACTCGAGAAGCTGCATGTAGTACCGACGGCGACCCGGCGCGAGCTGGGGCAGTTGCTGCGACATGAACTGGGCCGCATCTCGCCTTTTGCTGCCGAGGCGCTGTTTTGGCATTGGCGGGGCCGCGTCAGGGCGACGGACCGAACTCGGACCGAAATCGCGCTGACCATGGTGCCGAAAATGGCCGTCGCGGCGGTGCTCGACAAGCTCGGCGAGGTCGGCATTCACCCGCGCTTCCTGGAGGTGGGTCCTCCGGAGCGGCCCCGGCTGCTGCCGATCGAGGATGTTGCCGAAGGTCGTAACATTCGCCACCAACTGCTGCGTGGACTGACCTGGAGTTGCGCCGGCCTGGCAGCCGGGGTCCTGGTGCTGCCGTTTGTGCTGCAAACGCTGGCGTTGCGCGCCACCGACAGCGCGATCGAGGCACTTCAGCCAAGTGTGGCGCAGGTCGAGGCGTTGCGCCGGGGCATCACCGCCGATGGTGCCGGACACGAGGTTCTGGCGCAGGAGATGCAGCGGACGGGAGACGTGCTTCAGGTGCTCGCGACGATCACCCGGATCCTACCTGACGATACCTACCTCACCGAATTTTCGTTACGAAATCGGCATATGACACTCGGCGGCAGATCGGCGTCGGCGCCACGCGTGGTCACCGGACTGTCGGCGGATCCGGCGATCCGCGGCGCTGCCTTCGCGGCTCCGGTCACCCGCATCGAGGGGGCGAGTTCAGACGTTTTCTCGATCCAGGGGGAGATCGCGCGGTGACACAGTCGTGGCTGATCGGGCGTCGCGGACAGGCGCTGGCGGTCGGTGTCGCACTGCTGACAGTCCTCATGATCTGGCTTGGCGCAGTCGATCCGCTGTGGTCCTGGTACGGGGATCGGAATGATCTGCTGGAACAGCGGCGGGCGTTGCTGCAACGTATGCAGGTCTTGGCAGCGAGTTTGCCGGCGTGGCGGGCAGCGTCAGCGGACAAGCGGGACGAAGGCGAAGCAGCAACCAGTATGCTGCCGGGTGCGACCGACTTGGTGGCGGCGGCCGATCTGCAGGAGCGGGTGCAGAAGATGGCCACGGCGGCCGGGGTCAACCTGACGGCGGTGGAGACCTTGCCGGCGGAGACGACGGCCGGGCGCTGGCACAAGGTTTCCCTGCGAATCAGCCTGACCGCGGCGTGGTCGGTGCTGACCGACCTGATGCGCACGATTGAGCAGTCGCCAACACGCATCCTGATCGACGACGTCCATTTCCGCAGTCCGGTGGCCGTTGCCCGCCCGGTGGCGTTGCCGATCCAAGCCTCCATGGTGCTTTCCGGCTTCAGGCCGGCAGGGTCCGGCACATGACAGGGCTCGGGTTCGGTCATCTGACCGCGCTGGCCCTCCTGGCTTTCGGGCTGGCCGGCGGCGTCGCCTATGAGGTTCAGAGCTGGTTGGGCGAACCGGCGGGACAGCCAGGTCTGGCAACCAGGGAAGGAGTGCCCGCGAATGCGGGGGCGCCCGTTGGGCCGGCAGTGCGGACGAATGCCGTGGTGGCGCACGATGGTCTAACGGCGTGGCGGAATGAGATTTTGTCGCGTCCGCTGTTCAGCCCGGGCCGGCGACCCGCGGAGGCAGCGGGCCAGCACATCAGCGGTCTGTCCCGGCTGACCGGCATCATCCTCACCGGCACGCGCCGGGTGGCGATCTTCGCGGGCCAGGGTGGTGGCGTCCCAATCATCGCAGAGGAGGGAGCGCGTCTCGGGCCCTATGAGGTGCAGCGGATCACGGACACCAGCGTCACCGTTGAAGGGCCTGAAGGCGTCACGGTGATTCGGCCGGTGTTCGACGCGGCGGCCCCGGCGCCGGCTAAACCGAAGCCCCCAGCCCCGACGCCGGCCGCGGGGCGAGCCGCTCAGGTGACGAAGCCTTGAGGGTGATGCCATCGCGGGCCAGGTAGTTGTGGCCGCCGCCGCCCAAGGTGATCATCGAGAAGTCGTGAAACGCTAGCGCGACTGGATTGCGCCAGACCACCGGCTTGCCTAGACTTTCCGGCCAGTAGGAGGAACCTGTCCATGGATCTGCGCTTCACACCGGAAGAGATCGCGTTCCGCCAGGAGGTGCGCGCGTTCATCCGCGACAACCTGCCCGCCGACATCCACGCCAAAATGAAGCTCGGCCATGGCGCCAGCAAGGAAGACACCGTCCGCTGGCAGCGCATCCTGAACGCCAAGGGTTGGGCCGGATTGTCCTGGCCGAAGGAGTGGGGCGGACCCGGCTGGACCGCGATCCAGAAGATGATCTTCCTGGAAGAGAACCAGATGGCGCCGGCGCCGGAACTGTCCGTCGTTCAACATCACCATGATCGGCCCGGTGCTGTTGCAGTTCGGCACCGAGGAGCAGAAGAAGCGCTTCCTGCCGCGCGCCGCGAACCTCGACGATTGGTGGTGCCAGGGCTTCTCCGAGCCGGGCGCCGGATCGGATCTCGCGTCGCTGAAGACCGCGGCGAAGCTGGAGGGCGATCATTACGTGGTGAATGGCCAGAAGATCTGGACCTCCACCGCGCATCACGCCGACTGGTGTTTTGTTCTCGTGCGCACCAACCCGAACGCGCGCAAGCGGCAGGAAGGCATTTCGTTCCTGCTGGTCGACATGAAGACGCCGGGCATCACGGTGCGGCCGATCATTTCGATCGACGGCAGCCACCATCTGAACGAAGTGTTCTTCGACGACGTGAAGGTTCCGGTGAACCATGCGCGTTCACGAGGAGAACAAAGGCTGGGACGTCGCCAAGTTCCTGCTCGGCAACGAACGCACCGGCATCGCTCGCCTGGGCAAATCGCGTGAGCGGGTCAACGCGTCGATCGACCTGGCGCACAAGGTCAACATGAACGGCCAGCCGCTGATCGCGGACGCGGCGTTCCGCCAGCGCGTGGCGCAGTTGCAGGTCGATATGAAAGCGCTGGAGATCACCCAGTACCGGGTCGTTTCGGCGCACGACAAAGCCGGGCGGCGGGCGGCCCGATCCGCTGTCGTCGGTGCTGAAGGTCAAGGGCACGGAATTGTTGCAGGCGACGACCGAACTCGCGGTCGATGTCGCCGGCCCGATGGCGACGCCGATCTGGGCCGCAGGAACTGGCGGCGATGAACGAACCGGACGAATTGCTGGAGGCCGGCAGCGCGTCGACCGGCAGCTATCTGTTCCTGCGCGCCGCGTCGATCTATGGCGGCACGAACGAGATCCAGAAGAACATTCTCACCAAAGCGGTACTGGGGCTGTAATGGACTTCGATCCGTCGGACGATCAGCGGCTGCTGGTCGAAAGTGTCACGCGGCTGCTCGCGGATAACTACAGTTTCGCGCAGCGCAAGACGTATCTGGCGCTGCCGGAGGGCTACTCGCCGGAGATGTGGTCGAAGTTCGCCGAACTCGGCCTGCTTGGGCTGCCGTTCGCCGAGGAATACGGCGGCTTCGGCGGCGGCGCCGCAGGAAGTCATGCTGGTGATGCAGGCGTTCGGCCGCGTGCTGGTGCTGGAGCCGTTTCTGTCGACCGTGGTGCTCGGCGGCACGGCGATCCAGGACGGCCGGCAGCGACGCGCAAAAGAAGGCGCTGCTGCCGGCGATCGCCGAGGGCAGCCTGAAACTGGCGTTCGCGCATGGCGAGCGGCAGGCGCGCTACGATCTGACCGATGTCGTGACGACCGCGAAACGAAGTGGCGGCGGGCTGGGTGCTGGATGGCTCGAAGACCGTGGTGTCGCATGGCGAGGCGGCGGACAAGACTGATCGTCAGCGCGCGCACCGGCGGCGAGCGCTACGATCGAAGACGGGCATCACGCTGTTTCTGGTCGATACGGCGGCGCAAGGGGTCGCGCGCCGCGGCTATGCCACGCGCGACGAAACGCGGGCGGCGGATATTTCGCTGTCCAATGTAACGTACCGCGGCGGAGGTACTGGGCGAGGTCGGCAAAGGTCTCGCCATCATCGAGAGAGATCGTCGAGGCCGGCATCGCCGCCACCGCGGCCGAGACGGTCGGCGCGATGGAAGCGATGAACGAAATGACCCTGGAATACAGCAAGACGCGGGTGCAGTTCGGCCAGCCGATCGGGACCGTATCAGGTGGTGCAGCACCGGCTGGCGGACATGTTCATGGCGCAGGAGCAAGGCCGCAGCATGGCGATGCTGGCGACGATGTCGGTCGATAACCCGACGACGCGGCGCGAGCGCATGACTTCGCGATGGCCAAGGTCGGCGTCGGTCAGGCCGGGCGGTACGTGTCGCAAAGCGCGGTGCAGATGCATGGCGGCATCGGCATGACCGAGGAATACGCGGTCGGACATTACTTCCGGCGCTGCATGGTGATCGAGCGGCTGTTCGGCGATCCGGCGTATTATCTGCAACGACTGGCGGAGGAAGTGGCGTAACTGCTCTTCGGCTTAATATCTCCGCAGCAGTGCGACGATCCGGCCCTGGACCTTCACCCGGTCGGCGGGAAAAATCCGCGTCTCGTGGCGCACGTTGCAAGGCTCCAGCGCGATCGAATTGCCCCGCCGCCGCAGCCGCTTCAGTGTCACCTCAGTATCATCGACCAGCGCCACGACGATCTGCCCGTTCTCGGCGGTGTCACCCTTCAGGATGATCACCGTGTCACCGTCCAGGATGCCGGCTTCCACCATCGAATTGCCGGCGACCTCCAGACCATAGTGTTCGCCGTTGCCGAGCATTGCCATCGGCACCTCGATGAAGGCGTCGGTGTCGCGCAGTGCCTCGATCGGCAGGCCAGCGGCGATGCGACCATACAACGGCAATTGAATGGCTCCGGCATCGCTGGCGGTACGCACACCGGCCAGACGCTGGGTGAAATCCCCCCGTATCACGTTGGGTGAAAAGCCCGGTGCCGAGTTCCGCGCCGCCTGTCGCATGCACCGTCGTTTCGCGAGCAATCATGTTGTCCGGCAGCCGCAGGACGTCCAGCGCACGGGCGCGATGGTGGCGGCGCGCCAGATAGCCGCGCTCTTCCAGTGCAGAAATGAGCCGGTGAATGCCCGATTTCGATTTCAGGTCCAACGCGTCCTTCATCTCCTCAAAGCTTGGAGAAATGCCGGTCTGCTTCAGGCGCCGGTCGATGTAGATCAGCAGTTCGTATTGCTTGCGAGTCAACATGGCGGCATCCCTCTGCTCCAGCGCCGATTTCGGAACAAATCGGCAACCGTCGCACTGTTCTATGAAGGTTCCCGTCCCTTCGTCAAGCGAAACTGTGGACAAATTTGAATACTGCTGCGTTTAGCCCGGTCTTCTTGAACCGTCCCTGTCACAATCCAAGCGAATCGAGCCTGATCACGTCGACCTGAGCACCCGCTTCCAGCGCCGGTGCGTGAGGCGGCCGCAGCACCAGCGCATCGGCGACGGCGAGGCGCCGCAGCATTGCGGAGTCTTGCATCGGGAACGGCGTCACAACCAATTGGCCGGCCGAGCCGGTGGTGACCGTCGCCCGCAGATGATCCGCGCGTTGATCGTTTGCTTTGACAGGGGCGCCGAGCAGCGCGGACGTCACCGGCGGCGGATCGCCGGGCAGGCCAAGCAGACGGGAAAGCGAGGGCAGCAGGAACAGGATCGCGCAAACCATGGCCGATACCGGATTCCCGGGCAGCCCCAGCACGGGCGTCGATCCCAGCCGGCCGAACAACAGCGGCTTTCCCGGGGCGCATGGCGATCTGCCAGAAATCCAGCGTCATCCCGCGGGCCTGCAACGACTCGATGACCAGGTCATGATCGCCCACCGACGCCCCCCGGTGGTCACCAGCATATCCATTCCGAGCACCTGATCGGCGACCGCCGCGATCGTCTCGCGGTCGTCCCGCGCGACCGGCAGCACCACCGGCTCACCCCCCGCTGACCGGACCAGCGCCGCCAGCGCATGCGAGTTGGAACTGACGATGCCTCCTGGCGGAATCGGCTCACCCGGCATAGCGATCTCATCGCCGGTCGCCAGGATCGCGACGCGCGGCAGACGATGCACCGACAGCCAGGGATGGTTGGCGGCGGCCGCGAGGCCGACATCACGGGCCGTGATCCGCCGCGCCCCCGGGATCACCACATCGCCCACCGCGAAATCCTGCCCGGCTCGGCGGATGTGACGGCCCGCTGTGACCGACTCGCCGACCCGAACCACATCGCCGTCCCTGGTAGCATCCTCCTGCAACAGGATGGCATCAGCGCCGTCAGGCACGACGCTGCCAGTGAACAGCCGTACCGCCTGGCCCGCGCCGACGGTGCCCCGGAACGGATGGCCGGCGGGGGCAGTGCCTATGACCGCCAGGTTGGCGTTCTGCGCCCCGTCGGCGGCACGCAGGGCATAGCCGTCCATCGCCGAAACATCGGCCGGAGGTTGAGTCAGGCGCGCGACCACCGGCGCCGCGGTGACCCGGTTCCAGGCGCTGGAAAGGGCCACAACCTCTGCAGGCGTCGGTTTCAGAGCGGCCAAAAGGCGCTCGCGGGCTGCCTCGACACTGATCATTGAGCGGCTCCGGGCAAACTGTTTCTCAGACCCGATGTGGCATATCATCCCCCGCGCCTGCCAGTCCCGCGCCTATCGATCTCCAAGCCGGTTGGTCCCAAGCCCGTCGCACTCAGCAATGATCTCCGCTCGCCAGCCGAGTATGCCGATCAAGTCGGAGCCGCCACTGGCAAGGGCTTTAGCGGCTCCCACAACTCAGGCGCGCTTCACGCCGGTGAACAGAATGAGCCCCTTCATCATTCCGGTCAGGTCGGCGCGGTAAGCCACCGGCTGGTAATAAAGCCCGAGCGGCAGGCAGGGGACATCTTCGAATGCCTGTCGTTGCATGTCGGCGGCCAGCGCCTTTTGCGTCGGCAGATCGGTGGCCCGCAGCCACTGGTCCCTGATCGCCTCCAGTTTGGGCGCGGTGGGCCAGCCGAACCAGGCGTTTTTGCCGTTGCCGCGCAGCGCCAGATCGCCAGCCGGGTTGTCCCAATCAAGGCCACCCCACATCGAACCAAAAATGCTCCAGCCGCCCTCGCTGATCGGTTGACTGCGGGTGATGCGCTGCACCACCGTACCCCAGTCGACCGATTGGTAGTCGACATTTACCCCGATCTTGCTCAGGACGTCAGCGCCGACCTGGCATATCGCGGCGATCCGCGGCACGTCGGAAGCAGCCAGGAACACCACTTTCTCGCCGTGATATCCCGTTGCCGCAACGGCTTTGCACAAAGTCATGAGGTCCGGGCTGGAACTGAAATTCTCCATGCCGGCGTCGGACGCGGAGAGCGAACTCGGGGCGAAGAAGCCCACCTGATCGTTGATGACGCCCGGAGCGACCTCCCCGAGCGACCGCGGTCATGAACTCCTTCTGTTCACCGCGTGCAGCAGCAGCTCGGCTGATCGCCGGGTTGTCGAACGGCGGATACAGGTGGTTGAACCGCAGCACACCGATCAGACCGGTAGTCTCCACCACCTCGACCCTCAGGTTGCGGTCCCGTTTCAGCGAGGGCACCAGGTCCATCACCGGCTGCTCAACCCAGTCGACCTCGCCGGCCTGCAATGCCGCGGCCTGGGTGGACGGTCGGGCGTGGTGAGCCACTCCACTCGCTCGAAATTGGCGACGCGCGGACCGGCGCAGAAACTGGCAACACCCTCACGCGGTAGATATTTCTCGAACCGCGCATAGACGTTTCGCGCGCCGGAGACACGTTCATCCGCCAAGAAGCGAAACGGTCCGCTGCCGACCATCTCGGTCAGCATCTGGCCCGGCCGCGCGGTCGCCAGCCGCTCCGGCATGATCGCCGCCATCAGGTTGGTCGGCTTTGCGATCGCTAAGGCCTTGTCGCCCACCCGCCGCGCTCCTGACCAAGTGCTCGTTCGCATTGAATGTCTCCAGGCGTGCGATGAATAGTAAAGAGCAACCCCTGGGGGCGGCCCTCGTCGTCGACAATGGCCCTGGCATGTCTGCCGTTTCGGCGTGGAGAGTTATCACGCCCAGGAATTCGTGGCACTGCCGGCCGCCCCGAGATGTTCAGAGCCGGCTTGGATGGAGGACCTGTGATGAGCGGACATCTTGCCCTGCTGGCGTTGCCTGAAGACCAGCGGCTGCACCTGCAGTTGAGCACTTATTTTTACGCTTCGACCTTAGCGAAACTGCGCCACGATATCGATGGCAACCGAACTGGACTCGCCATGATCGAGGTCGGGGCGCCCATTAACGCGCCGCTGGTCCAGGTCGCGATGGACCGGCGCAGCACCTGGGTACTGGGATTTCGGGCTGCGAGCGGCGGCAACTGGTGGGCATTTCAGGAGGAGGGGAAGCCCCTTCCTGCGCTGCCGGGAGCCCCGGTTCGCCCGATGGGACTGACCGGAAGCTACACGGAACTTGTCCTGCCATCCTCGATCAATATGCGGCCCGAGGAGGTGCTCAACAAACTGGCGAGCTACGAGGGGGCGCCGGCTCCGCGCTTCTGCCAGGCAATTGTGCTTCTGTTGTTCCTGGTAGCCGAGGCGTTGCGCTTCGACAGTGTTTTGTTGGAGTGCGCGCGTTATTTTTCCGTTGGCGCCTACACCATCCATCCAGCGCGGTTCGGTGAGACTGTGCACGCTTGGAAAGCGGCTCTTCCGGCGGACGCCAACGTGTTGCTGCGCCATGTCCCGTGATCCGGGGGGAGGGCGCGGAAGATGCCGATCGGGATCGGCGGCAGTAGGGCGGCGACAGCCGGGGGGCAAGTGTGCCGGCGTGGTCGGCTGCGGCGACCGGCAGGAATTCGCGACCTCCTTGATTGCGCTGCCGACCCGGCAGGCGACCCCTCGGCTGCGGCCGTCGTGACCTGCGGCGATGGCCGAGCATGAGATTTTCATCAGACGTATGGTGCGGTCTGACCCCGACCGGCCCATGGCGCTTGCGAAAATGTGGGAGGCCGCTTATCGGCGCTGGATCACGGAGGGCAAGCGAATGATCCGGATATTGAAACAGGGCGCGACCGAGGCCGAGAAGACCGAGGCGGACCGCCATGTCGGCAAACGGTCGAAACCATCCTGGAGGAAATTTCCGCGCGCGGCGACGCGGCTGTACGTGACCTGTCGGCCAGGTTCGACAAGTGGGAGCCGGTCTCGTTCCGATTGCGACCGGACGAGATCGGCTCTCATGAACAGTCTGCCCGATCAGGTGATCACGGATATCAAATTCGCCCAGGCCCAGATCCGGCGTTTCGCGCAGGTGCAGAAGGACGCCTTGCGCGATATCGAGGTCGAGACGCTGCCCGGCATCCGCCTCGGTCACAAGAATATCCCTGTCAACAGCGTCGGGTGCTATGTGCCGGGCGGGCGCTATCCGATGGTCGCCTCGGCGCACATGTCGGTGCTGACTGCGAAGGTCGCGGGGGTGAAGCGGGTCGCCGCCTGCACCCCGCCGCTGAACGGGGTTCCCCCTGCCGCGACAGTTGCCGCGATGGCGCTGGGCGGCGCGGACGAAATCTATCTGCTCGGTGGTATTCAGGCGGTCGCCGCGATGGGGCTTGGGACAGAAACGATCGCACCGGTCGACATGCTGGTGGGGCCCGGCAACGCCTTCGTCGCAGAAGCCAAGCGGCAGTTGTTCGGCCGTGTCGGCATCGACCTGCTGGCTGGACCAACCGAGACCCTCATCATCGCCGACGACACGGCTGACGTGGAGATGTGCGCCACGGATCTGCTCGGTCAGGCGGAGCACGGCCCGACCTCTCCGGCCCTGCTGCTGACCACGTCGAAGAGGATCGCAGCCGGCATACAGGCCGAAATCGAACGCCAGCTTGCGGTGTTGCCGACCGCCGACATCGCCGCCGTGGCCTGGCGCGATCATGGCCAGGTGATCCTGTGCGACAGTGACGAGGAACTCGTTGCCGAAGCCGATCGTATCGCCAGTGAGCATGTGCAGGTCCTGACCGCCGAACCACGCTGGTTCCTCGATCGCATGACCAACTATGGAGCGCTGTTCCTGGGCAAGGAAACGAATGTTGCCTATGGCGACAAGGTGATCGGTACCAACCATACGCTGCCGACGAAGCGGGCGGCGCGCTACACCGGCGGCCTGTGGGTCGGCAAGTTCTTGAAGACAGTGACCTACCAGCAGGTCAGCCCGGAGGCGACAGCGATGATCGGCGAATACTGTTCGCGGCTGTGCGCGATCGAGAGTTTTGCCGGACACAAGGAGCAGGCTGACCTCAGGGTCCGGCGCTATGGCGGCAAGAACGCCTGAACGCCCTGTCAGATCTGGCTCGCCGTCACCGCGGGTGCCGGTCGTTGTACCCTTGCGAAAGCTCGACCTGCCACGGTACCATCGCGCCATTCGGACACGGGTTGCAAGGAATTGCGTCATGGCGTCGCCTACATCCCTCTATACAGTGCCGACGATCGACATCGCCCCTTACCGCGATGGCAGTGACAAGCTCGGCGTCGCCCGCCAGGTCGCGCGAGCCTGTCGCGATATTGGATTTCTGGTGATTGGTGGCCATGGTGTCGAGCCATCACTGATTGCCGCCATGCGACGAACCGGCCAGGCGTTCTTCGATCTGCCGTTACAGGAGAAGATGCGGGTCGCCCGGCCGGCGCCAGACGTGGCCAGGGGTTATATCGGTCTCGAAGCGGAATTGCTCGTCCGGTCGCGTGGTCTCCAGGCAAGCGCCGGAGACCTGAACGAAAGTCTGATGATCGGGCCAGTTGATTTGCCCGATCCCAGCTACGCCTTCGCACCCGGGGCGGGCCGGCATTTCGCCCCCAACCTCTGGCCAGACCGGCCGGAGGAGCTGCGATCGGTTTGGACGGAATATTACCGCGGCATGATCGCGCTGGCCGGGACGCTCATGAGTATCTTCGCTGTCGCGCTGGATCTGAACGAGACCTATTTCGATGACAAGATCGATCGCAGCATCAGCCGGCTGCGGGTGCGCAACTATCCGGCGCCTGAAACGCCCCCGATCCCCGGGCAGGTGCGTGCCGGCGCACATTCCGACTATGGCAGCCTGACGATCCTCAGCACCGAGGACCGCCCGGGTGGCCTGCAGGTTTTCAATGCCGCCGGCGAATGGGTGAATGTGCCGATCATCGAGGGGACCTTCGTGATCAACATCGGCGACCTGATGGCACGGTGGACCAATGACGCCTGGGTTTCGACCCTGCACCGCGTCGCCAACCCGCCGGACGAGGCCAGGGCGGAAAGCCGCAGGCAGTCACTGGTATTCTTTCACAATCCCAACTACGACGCGCCGGTCGCCTGCATCCCGACATGCCTGGCCCCGGGCGCCACGCCAAAATACCCGCCGACCACCTCGGGCGAGCATCTGCGCCGGCTCTTCACCGGAACGCAGAACTCCATGCCGAACGCGGCGGAGTAAGCACAACCACCCGACAAGCGGGGCAGAGCGGCCCGCTACGCCATCGCGTTCAGCACCGACTTGGCGGCGCGGACGACAGCATCGGTGGTGATGTCGAACTTCGCATAGACGTCGGCAATCTTGCCCGACGCACCAAACCCGTGCATCCCGACGAACGCCCCCTTGAAGCCGAGATAGCGGTCCCAGCCGACTTCAACAGCAGCCTCGACCGCCACCCGTGCGCCGCTCTCCGCCCCAAGGGTTGACTGCTTGTAGGCAGTGTCCTGTTGCTCGAACAGCAGGCGGCACGGCATGGAAACAACCGCGGTGGGAACCCCCTGCTTCTGCATTATCGTCCGCGCTTCCACCGCCAGATGCAGTTCCGAGCCGGTGGCCATCAGCGTGAGCAGTCGTGGCCCCCCTTCGGCCTCCAGCAGCACATAGCCGCCACGCGCCGACTTGTTCTCGCTGCCGGCGCTCAGTCCGAAGCATCGGCATCGGCTGGCGGGATAATGCCATCAGGGCCGCCTGTCGCGGCGTTTCCAGAATGCATTCCCAGCATTCCGCCGTTTCCACCGGGTCGCCCGGCGGTAGACCGCAAGATGCGGGATCGCCCGCAAGGCGGCCAGATGCTCGATCGGCTGATGCGTCGGCCCGTCCTCGCCAAGGCCGATCGAGTCGTGCGTCATGATGAAAATGGTCCGGATCTGCATCATGGCGGCCAGCCGGATCGCCGGACGGCAATAGTCGGAGAAGGTCATGAAGGTGCCGCCGTACGGGATCAGGCCGCCATGCAGCGCGATGCCGTTCATCGCCGCCGCCATGCCGTGCTCCCGCACGCCATAATGCACGTAGGAGCCATTGTATTCGCCGGGCCGCACCTCGACCTGGCCCTTGGCGCGGGTGTTGTTGGACGGCGTCAAGTCGGCCGATCCGCCGAGCAATTCGGGTATGGCGGCGAACAGATGGTCCAGCACCGCGCCGCTTGCCGCACGGGTGGCTATGGCCTTGCCGCTCTCGATGAACTGCGTCCGCGCGGCGGTGATGGCCGCCTTCCAGTCCGCGGGGAGTTCGCCCCGGTTGCGCCGCTCGAAATCCGTCCGCAGGTTCTCGGGAGCCTGGCGCACACGCTCCGCCCAGGCCATGCGCGCCGCCCGCCCTTTGGCACCGATCTCGCGCCACTGCCGCAGCAGTGGTTCGGGGATGACGAACGGCGGCGCCTTCCATCCCAGCAGCTTGCGCGCACCGGCGATCTCCTCGACCCCTGGCGCGTCGCTGTGCGCCTTCTGGGTGCCCGCCTTGGTAGGAGTCCGAAGCCGATCAACGTCCGGCAGGAAATCATCGATGGCTTATCGGTGACCGACCGGGCTTCGTTGATCGCAGCCCTGATGGCGTCGGTATCGTGACCGTCGATTTCCACCACGTGCCAGTTGCACGCACGGAACCGCGCCGTCTGATTGTCGGAGACGGCCAGGCTGGTGGCCCCGTCAATCGAGATCGAATTGTTGTCGAAGAACCAGATCAGCTTGCCCAGCTTGAGGTGGCCGGCGAACGATATCGCCTCGTGGCTGATACCCTCCATCAGGCAGCCATCGCCGTGGAACACGTAGGTGAAGTGGTTGACCAGGTCGTCGCCAAACCGGGCGTTCATGATCCTCTCGGCCAGCGCGAAACCGGCCGAATTGGCCAGGCCCTGACCCAGTGGCCCGGTCGTCGTCTCGATACCGTCGGCGTGCCGATATTCCGGATGACCGGCCGTCTTGCTGTCGACCTGGCGGAACCGCTTCAGATCGTCGATTGTCATGTCCTTGTAACCGGTCAAGTACAGCAGGGCGTAGAGGAGCATGGACCCGTGGCCGTTCGAGATGACGAACCGGTCGCGGTCCAGCCAATGCGGATCAGCCGCGTCGAACTGCAGGAAGTCCTTGAACAGCACGGTGGCGATGTCCGCCATGCCCATCGGCATGCCCGGATGTCCGCTGTTGGCAGCCTGCACGGCATCCATGGCCAAGGCCCGGATGCAGTCCGCCAGGTCGCGCAAGTTTTGGTCGCGCGGCGCGGGCAGAGGCTTCGGTGCAGCTGAGATCGTCGAGACTGACATGGTTGGCGGTCCTCGCGAATGTGCAAGGTCCGTCCCATACCGCGTCGGCGCCCGAGCGTCCAACAATTGCGTTGAAACGGCCGGGCGAGTAAGCGCTAATCGTCCTTCCGGACGTGCTCCGGTTTGCCCTTTCGCTTCGTCGACGCGAATTCATCCAGTTGCGTCTCGTTCATCGACTTGTACATCGACTTCGAGGCGCCCTTCAGATTGCTGACCTTCTGCTCTCCGCGTTTGGCCGACAAGGCGGCGCCAGCGGCCTTCTGTTGAGCCTTCGATTTGGCGGGCATCATGCTGCTCCGGGTTGAGCGGCGAGACGGTGATCGTCACGCGCCGCCTAAACTTCCAATGCCGCCCAAGTGTTCGCGGCCGTTCGTGCACAACCGCTTGATCGCCGGCGGATCATTGTCCAGGCTCACCTAACGAAGAGCGCACGCTTTATTCTATTGGTCACCCTGGCAAACAACGTTGACCAAGCGCCTGTTGACCGCCGCGCACCGCCGCGGCCGCGCGCCGCAACGCCGCGGGAAGATCGGCGGGCCGTTCGACTCTCTCGCCATGACCGTCATGCGCCGCGACGATCTTTTCGAACGCCGGCCCGGGAAACTCGGCGAGCAACCGTCCGTCCGCCTCGGCCGCGACGCCCTTGTCCGTACATTTCCAACGTCGCGTGCCGCACCGCGCCGTACAGCGCGTTGTTGTAGATGACCGTCAGAACGGGCAGGTTTTGCATTTGCGCGACGTAGTGACAGGCGGTCGGATTGGCGAACATGTAGGCGCCGTCGCCAAGCACCGAAACCACCATCTTGCCGGGCGACGCCAGCTTCGCCCCGAGTGACGCCGGGAACCCCCAGCCAAGCCCGCCGGCGGAACTCAGGGCGAACAGACTGCCCGGGCGTGTCGAGCGGGCAATACTCCTGCCGGAACGAATATTCGCTGATCACGATGGTGTCTGCATCAACGATCTCGCGCAGGCAGTGATTGAGCCACGGCGATGTGATTCGTCTCCGCTTGCTCGGCCCGTTCCGCTTCCGCGCGCCAGGTTTCATGCAACGTGCGGACCGGTCGCGTCAGCCAGGCGTCGCGCGTCCGCGACATGCGGCGTGGCGCGCGACGGCGAGCGCCGCCTCCAGCGCCTCCAGCACGGACGAGCATGTCGCGGTCGATGGTCAGGTCGGACGGAAACCCGCGCATCGGCAGCCGACGGTGCAACGGATCCTCGCCGATTTGCACGATGCGCGCGTCGCGGGCGGGGCCTCTTTCGAGGGCATCCACGGCACGTCCGCCTCGAAGACGATGACCAGGTCGGCCTCTTTCAGCAACGGACCTGGCGCCGAGCCCTGGAACATCGGATGATTGGCGGACAGCGCGAAATATCGTGTCTTGTACGGCACGACCGGCAAGGCATAACGTTCCGCCAGCCGCGCCAGCACGACGCTGTCGCGCGGATCCCTGCCCAGCATGCCTGTGATGATCAGTGGATTGCGCGCGGCCGCGATCCAGTCCGCCAGCGTTTCGATGTCGCCAGCCCGGGCCTCCGGCGCTCGCGGCAGGGCACGACGGGCGCGATTGCTCTCCGCCGCGCCTGTCGCCACTTCGCCCAGCACTTCGCGCGGCAGACTTAAATACACCGGACCTTGCGGCGAGGTGTTGGCCATCTCCATCGCGCGATCGACGATCGAGCCGCCTGGTCGCCGCGTTTCATTTCGTAGTCCCACTTGACCATCTCGCGCAGCATGCCGGCCTGGTCGTACATCTCCTGCGCCCAGTGAATGTGGGCGCTGCGGGATCCTTCGGCGCCGGGCTCGGTGAAGGGCGTGCGGCCGGAGGTCAGCAGCATCGGAATTCGATCGCGGCTGGCATCGATCAGCATATTGATCGCATTGGCGGTACCAACATTGGTGTGCAGCATCACCGCCTGCGGCTTGCCGGTGACCATGGTGTAGCCATGCGCCATGCCGACGGCGGTGTTTTCGTGCGGCACGACCATCGGTCGTGGCACCGGACGGTTGGTTCGGGCGGCGCGTGAGAAGGCCTCGACAATTGGCGCGAAATCGGTGCCGGGATTGACGAACAGATGCTCGATCCCATGCGCGGCGAGCGCGTCCAGATACTCTTCCGCGGCGATCCGTGGCGGCTGGGTCATGTCGCTTTCCTGACTTGCTGGCGGCCTGGATTGCTCGCCAAACTCGTTCCGGCGTCGCGGGCATGTCGATATGGGTCACGCCCAGCGGCGCCAGCGCATCCAGCACGCGCAATGATGATGGTCTGCGGCGCGGCCATCGCTCCGGCCTGACCCGCGCCCTTGACGCCGAGCGGATTGGCCGTGGTCGGCATGCCGGTCAGGGTGATGTTGAGGTCGGGCAGATCGGCGGCTTTCGGCAACGCGTAGTCCATCAATGATCCGCTCAGCATCTGGCCGGATTCCGGATCGTAGACGGTGTGCTCAAGCATCGCCTGGCCGATGCCCTGCGCCAGGCCGCCCTGCACCTGGCCGATCGTCAGCATCGGATTGATCAGGGCGCCGAAATCGTCGACGGCCGTGATAGCGATCCAGGGTAACCAGGCCGGTCTCGGGATCGATCTCCACCTCGGCGATATGGCAACCGTTGGGAATGGTAATGACGTCCAGCAGATTCCAGACGTAGGTGTCCAGGTGGTCGGCGCTCGCGGGTCGCGGGCAGCGCGGGCGACGGACAAAAGATCGACCGAGCGGCTCGCCGACGATGAACTCTCCGTCCTCGAACGCGACTTCTCCGGTTTCGCCTGCAACAGTCTGGCGGCGATCGGCTTGCCTTTGGCGATGACGCCCTCGGCGGCACGGAACAACGCCGCGCCGCCCATGTGCATCGACCGCGCCCCGCCATGGCCGTTGCCGGCCCGGACATTTCCGCGTGTCGGCCTGAATGTAACGAAACTTGTCCAATGGCAGGCCGAGCAGATCGGCGGCGATCTGCGGATAGGTGGTTTCGTGGCCCTGGCCGTTGCTCTGCGTGCCGACCAGCAATGCGACCGTATCGTCGTCGTGAAAGCGAATTTCCGCGCCCTCGTTCGGGGCGCCGCGCGCGGTCTCCAGGAAGCAGGCGACGCCGAACCCGCGCAGCCGGCCACGCTTTCGCGTGGCGGCGCGCCGGGCGGCGAAACCGGCACGATCCGCCAGAGCCAGCGCGTCATCGATATTGGCGGCGAAACGGCCGCAATCGACCAGCGTGCCCAGTGCCTTGCGGTACGGGAACGAGGCGATCATGTTGCGCCGGCGCAGTTCGACCGGATCGAAACCGCATTGTCGCGCGGCGAGATCGATCAGCCGCTCGATCAGATAGTTCGCCTCCGGCTTGCCGGCGCCGCGATAGGCGTCGATCGGCACGGTATTGGTGAAAGCGGCCCGCACGTCCATGGAGATCGCCGGAATGACGTAGCCGCCGCCCATCGCCTTGGCCGGCGCATTGGTGGAACTGCCGGGACCGCCGCCCGACATATAGGCACCGAGATTGGCGATCGTCGCAACATCCAGCGCGAGGAAATTGCCCTCCGCATCCAGCGCCAGGCGGGCCGTGCGAGACATTGTCGCGGCCCTGCGCGGTGGTGACAAAATCCTCCGCCCTGTCCTCGACCCATTTGACCGGGCGGCCCAGTTGGCGAGCGCACCAGAGCAGCATCACCCATTCCGGATACAGACCGTTCTTGATGCCGAAGCCGCCGCCGACGTCCGGGGCGGAGACCCGGACCCGTCTCGCGGGCAGCGAAACACGCTGTCGGCAAGCTGATCGCGGATCGCATGCACGCTGGCGGCGGAGACGAACAGATGGAACGTTTCGTTCGCCCAGCGGCCGATCGCCGCGCGGGTCTCGATCGGCGCGATGATCAGGCGGTTGTTGATGAGATCGATCTCGACGACATGCGCGGCGTCGGCGAACGCCGCCCGCACCGCGGCCGGATCACCCTTCTGGAAGCGAAACGACAGATTGCCGGGCTCGTCCCACAACAGCGGCGCACCGGGTCGCAAGGCCGCGGCCGCATCGACCACCGCTCGGCAACGGGCGATAGTCCACGACCACGCGCTTCGGCGGCGTCGCGTGCGGCCGCCGTCGTTTCGGCGACGACGAACGCGACCGGATCGCCGACATGGCGCACCCGGCCATTCGCCAGCGCCGGTCGGGGCGGAACCATCATCGGCCCGACGGTGGCGACCGCGGTCGCGCATGGCAACAGTCCGAGATCGGCGATGTCATCATAGGTGTAGATACCGAGCACGCCGGGCATCGCGGCCGCTGCGCGCTATCGATCCGCTCTATCGCCGCGTGCGCGTGGGGCGACCGCACGACGTATGCCCAGACCTGCCCGGGATCGTTGACATCGTCAACGAACAGTGCCGCGGCCGGTGAGGAAACGTTCATCCTCCAGCCGCCGCGTGGATTGCCCGATGAAGGCGACCGGGCCGTCGGCGCCATTCAGAAGCCGAGTTTGTCGGTCAATGCCGTAGCCTTGCGCGAGGTCACGCAACTTGTTCCAGGTGGCATCCTCCATCGGCACACCGTTCTTCCGCCGATCCTGTTCCTTGCGGAACTCGACCTCGCCCGGATAGAACACCTCGGTAAATCCCTGGGCCGGCGGCGTTGCTTTCAGGTAGTTGCGCGAACTCGGTGACCTCCTGCTTGAATGTGGCCAGGTCGCGGAACGCGGCGACCTTGAACACGGCGATGAAGCAACCGTCGTTGTGCCGCCCGGTCGGATCGATGCCGAAATCCAAGCCCGGTCAGCAGGCCGGACAGGATTTCGACGATCGCGGCGAGGCCGGTGCCTTTGTAGCCCTCGGTGCCGCCCAACGGCAGCAACGCGCCGCCCGACTCTCAGCACGCGTCGGATCGGTGGACGGCTTGCCCTCGGCGTCGATCAGCCAGCCGCTGGGCACCTGCTCGCCGCGGGCGGTGGCGACGTTGATCTTGCCGGCGGCGGCGGCGGAGGTCGCCATGTCGAACACCAACGGCCCGTCCAGGTTGGATGGCACGGCGAAGCAGATCGGGTTGGTCCCCAGCCGTGCCTTGGCGCCTCCGTACGGCGCGACCGCCTTGGGCGATGCGGCCGGAGTCGGCGGTGATCATCGCGATCATGCCCTCGGCCGCGCGCGAGCAGCGGATAGCTGGCGAGGCGACCGATATGGCTTTGGCGGAACACGGTGGCGGCGGCGACGTTCTGTTTCTTTGCCTTCTCGATCGTGTAGCGCATCGCGCGGTCGGTGACGGCGTAGCCAAAACCCCAGTTGCCGTCGATCACCGTCGTGGTCGGGGTCTCCTGCGTGATCACCCATGGCGCCTGCGGAACGATGTGGCCCGCCTTGATGCGCTCGATATAGGTGCGGGATCAGAATGATGCCGTGGCTGTCATGGCCGACCAGGTTGGCACCGATGTTGTAACGGGCGACGACCGCGGCCTCCTCGGCGACGCGCCGGCGGCGACCAGCAGGCCCTTGGCGATCTCCATCAGCTTTTCCGCCGACACGTTGGGCATGGACTCTCTCCCGTTTCGCACTGCCGCCGAGGCTACCGCAGCCTCCGTCGATTGGCCAGAACGGCGGAACGGGCGTACTCTGCGGTAGGAGACGATCGACGTGCGACCAGGAAGAGGAGCGGAGCCATGGCAAGCAAGTCCAATATATACGCCGGCGTCGCGGGCTATGTCGCCGTCGAGCCGACCAGAAGGGACAGGTTGGGGTGTTCACCAGGCCGGCGGAGACCGGGCAGGTGGGAGCATGCGCTCGACCGACCATGAGACCTACACTGTGAATGTGCATCCGACCGATCCGAACGTGGTGTTCGCCGGCACCGCCGACGGCGTTTATCGCAGCACCGACCGCGGCAAAACGTTTCCAGCGCACCAATTTCCCCGACAAGGGCGTGCAGATCTGGTCGTTCCTGGTCGATGCCGAAAACCGCAAGCTGGTTTACGCCGGCGGCTCGCCGATCAGCCTCTATCGCAGCGAGGACACCGGCGAGACGTGGCGGAAGCTGCCCGATCCGGGCATGCCGGACCGCGCGGTGATGCCGTTCGCCTGCCGGGTGATGCGGATGGCGCAGCATCCGACGAAGCCGGGCACCATCTTCGCGGCGCTGGAAGTGAACGGCGTGATGCGCACGACGGACGGCGGCGAAAGCTGGAAGGATTGCAGTCAGGACCTCATTCGGCTGGCGCAGCAGCCGCACCTGAAGAGCAAGATCGTCAGCGACACCTTCAACGAGGGGATGCTGGACGGCCACGCCATCGCCATCAGCCCGGCCGATCCGGACAAGGTGATCGTCGCCGTGCGGATGGGGTTGTTCGAAACCGAGGACGGCGGGCAGACCTGGCAGGACATGGAGGTGGGCCGGTTCTCCCCGACGACGTATGGCCGCGACATCAAGGTCTCACCGCAGGACGGCAATACGCTCTACGCCGCATTGAGCGTCGCCGCCGCCAGCAAGGACGGCGGCGATTTACCGCAGCACCGACAAGGGCGCGACCTGGAAACGTTTCGACAAGGTGCAGGTGCACGGCACCATCATGTCCGTCGCGCTGCACCAGACCGATCCCGATCAGGTCTACATCGGCGCGCGTTATGATGGCGAGATTTATGGCACCGAAGATGGCGGAGCGACGCTGGAACTCGCTGCCGTTGCCCGCGGGGGTGAAGGACATTTATTCCGTTGCGGTCGGGTAGGCGGTGGGGTTTCGTTCCGCTGCCAGCAAATCACTGACACGGGTGGCGCGGTCAGGCCGGTGGGCGGCCACCGTCGCACCGTTTGTTAAAGCAACGATACGACGGCGTAATTTTGTCCCTCCCAGGACCCGTTCCCGACCCGCTGCCAGGTAAAACACAACCGGCCCCCGGGCGCCCGGCCGCCGGTCGGCAGCTCGATAAAATGCAGCCCCAGGCCGCTGTCGGTGGTTTCTGTGTCGGTGAACGAGCCCCAGTCATCGTCGGTCCAGCGCACGCGCGATGGCTCTGTCAGATCGATACGCAACACCTTGCCCGCCGGTATTTCGGCGCTCACAAGTCCTTGCGCCACACAGCGCAACGTGGCGGAACGCGTTCGTGCTGATAGCGCTGGACGGTCTGCGGCGGCATGTCGAACACCCGCTCCTGCGTCAGCGAACGAATGAGTTTGATATGCTCCGAGTGCGCCCAGACCAATGGCATCGCCGATCCACTCGGCTGCCCGCGAAACAACTCCCGTTCCGGGATGTCATCCGCGTCCCACACCTGCTCGGGGAACAATCCGCCCCGGCTGGTCGAGCGCCCATGGTCGCGAGCAGCCGAGCGGCCTCGGTCATGTTGCCGCGGGCGAGTTCGTAGTGGGCGCGTTCACCGGTCAGCAGCGGCCACGCTCGGCCGATGCCGGTGCCGTCGAAGGGCCGGCCGTCCTCGTGCTCGCCGTAACCGTCGCCGCTGTAACGATACCAGCAGGGGCCGGCCGGCAGTTCGATGCGCAGCGAGGCATCGATCGCCCGCACCGTGCTGACGACCCGCGGATCATCTGCCGAACGCAGCCCGAAACGAACCAGCGCGAGCGCGTCCGGGCTGATGATATCGGCGGCAGGGTGGAATGTGTTTTCAACGTCTCGGTTCTTGATCTCCAACTTGGCAGACAACCCGGCTGGCGGCGCGATGCGCACGTAGTAGCCGTCGACCCCCGCGCGTTTCGCCAGGTCGGTGCCGGTCGCGAACGTCCAGCTTTCGATCGCATCGTTCCAGGCGTCGGCGGTGTCGCGAATGAAACGGCCCTGTTCCGGTAACGCAAGAAATCCGCCAGTTCGGCGGCAACGAGCAGCGCGGCGATGGCGACGGCGAGCGTGAAGGGGGAAAACCCGGCATCCTCCTCCCAGCGGTCCTGACCGGTGATCGGGCCATGGCGGATCACGAAGCCAACCGCTGAACGGACCATCGGCCAGAACGCCGGAAGATGATCGGCGGTCAGCACGCCGTCGCGGCGCGCCAGATCGATCAGCAGGATGGGAAAGGCGCACTCGTCGATCTGGATTCCACGCCAGTATGGCACACCGTCGAGCCAGGTATTCTGTGGCCAGCGTCCGTCCGGGTCCTGGATCGCCCGCAGATACTCAAGCACGCGGTGCGCCTCGTTGCCGGCGCCGCAGGCGATCAGCGCGCCGGCCGTCTGCACCAGGTCCCGGCACCAGACCAGGTGATAGCCGCCCAGATCGTCGTCGCCCTTGTTAAAGCCCCAAGGAATTGAGAGACCGGCGATGAAGGCTCCGGGAAAGCTCGGGTAATTCGTGCGATCGCAGCACCGCGGTGCTGATGCGATAGGTGTTGCGCCGGTTCGCCCCGATCCGGTCGAATGGCAGCAACCCTTGCTGCCAGGAGCGCCAGGCCTCGACATAGCTCCGGGCAACATTGTAACCCTTCCGCCAGGCTGAGCCGCGCACGCAACGCAGCCTCGGCCGAATAGCGCCCGAAGCCGATCGCCAGACAATTTCACCGTCGCCAGCTGCCTCGATGTCGAGTTCGCCGGTCAGCGCGACGTTGCCGTCCGTTGCGCGATCGTAGCAGGTGTTGAGGCCGCCGGTGCGGTTGATCTCCGACCAGCCGTCGCTGGCGCCGACAAAGCCGGCCGACCGGGCGCGCCACGGCACCGAGGCAGCCAGTGCAATCGTCGTGCCGTCGCCCTCGGCGAACAGCATCTCCTGGCCTTTATATTCACCGACCCAGCCGGTGTTGTGCGCACCGCCGTTGACGAGATGTGGCGCGAGCAGCGCAAACAGGCGAAGTTTGCCATGCGACAGTTTCTGTAATCGGATCGACTGCAGCACGACGTCGCGCTTGGTGTCGGACACTATGCTTTTGACGATCCGATAGCGCCCGTCGATCGCAGTGTTGGTCAGGCGGAAAGCCGGCACGCCGTCCTCGAGCGACGCGACGAGGTGGTGGCAATCGCGCTTCTCTTCCGAGAAGTAGCCGGCGCCGTCGCTGATGAGCAGTCCGAAATCGCGCATGCAGGCCTGGTCGACGCGCGGGAAATAGATCTCGTTCAGAATCCCGTGGCTGATGGTGAACCAGACACGACTTAGCGCCGATAGCGCGGTGCCGACACCGGCCTTGTCGCTGGAGGTCCATCTCGGTTCGATACCGGGGTGCCCGGGTGCATCCTGCATTACCGTCTTCCCGATCGTTGCGGCCCAGCGCGGGTGCCCGGGAGATTGCCGGCGACGCCGTACCGACGCCACGCCCAGATTATCACGTTGACGACGCGCCCGGAAAGGCCGCCCTTGGCAGGCCTTGATATTCCGCCCGTGGGAGGAGCGAAGCGAGGCCTCAATAACCGATCGGACTATCGACGGCGGGCACCCACCTGCCGTCGTGCACCACCGCTAGAAATGATGCCGAAGATCCGTGGTGCTGGTCGGGGCCGAACGACAGCGGCGCACCTCCAAAGATGTCGTGGTAATCCTTGATGCTCTCGATCCCCTTGATCAGGCTGTCGAGGGTGAGATCGCGCCCCGCCCGCTCCAGGCCAGCAGCACGACGTGCCCGGTTGTCCAGCCGGTTTCGCCCAGGAAGTTCGGATCACGCCCTGTCGCCGCCTTGTATCTTTTCCAGCTCCCGGACCTCGGGGCGGGGATCGTCGGGGTAGGCATAGATCCCCGGTGTCATCGAGTAAATCCCTCACCCACCCCGCCTGGCGCCGTAGGTACCGACGTATCGTAAGAGCCGACTGCCCCATGAGGTCGACATTCCAGCCGATCTTCTTCACCGTCGCCAGAATGATGTTGGTATCGCGAAATCGTGCCCAGCAGGATGAGATCGCAGTTGGCATCGTGCAACTTCGCAATCGGGCCATTGAAGTCCGTATCTGTTGGCTTGTGGGCGGTCTCCGCGACCAGTGCCACGTTCATGGCCTTTAGCTGATCCACGGCCCCGGCCATTATGTCTCGCCCGAAGTCTGAATCCTGGTACATGGCGCAGATGGTCTTTTTACCTTTTTCACCGACGAAATATTTCACGCCGGCGCGCATCTGATCGTAGTAAGAGGCGAACTGGCCGAATTTGAGACGGTTGAACGGCTCATACATCGACCGCGCGGCGGTCAGCGGAAACACGTTCGGAACGTTCTTTTCGAACTGCATCGGCATGACGGCATTGTTCATCGGCGTGCCGCCGTCAACCAGCGTAAAGAAGATGTTGTCTCGGTTGAGCAGTTTGTTCATGCCCTGGACGGCTCGAGGCACCTGATACTGGGTATCTTCGACAATCAGGTGAAGCTTCCTGCCATGCACGCCACCTTTGGCATTGGCCTCATCGAACGCGAGCCGCACCGCGTCGATGTTGTTGACCGCCTGGATCGCGGTGACGCCAGACAGGTCGGTGATGGACCCGATGACGATCTCGGTATCCGTGACGCCGCGCACGGCCTCGGCCGCGGAGGCACTTGTAGGGACGACGCCGCCGAACATCATTGTCGCGACGAGCGTAGCTACCAGCAGATGGAGGCTGCGTGCCGCGGATTTCCGTCGGATGGGTGCTGTTCTTCTGGCGGGCATTTGGTAGCCTCCCGTGTCTGGGCTTTTGTTGCGGTCGTCGAAGTAACTTAGCGGCCTTTGTTGACGTAGTCCAACCCAGACAGCCCCGGTCGCTGCGAGACGCCAATGCCGTCGTCATGCGAGGGAGTAACACGCACGCACTGTAGAGATCGTCTCATTCCGGATCGGATACGAACTGTCGTTGGCTCCGACCCGATGAGGTGGTTACGGGCTGTGGAGGAGGTGACGCCAGCTTCGCTGTCATCCCGGCCCGCGCATCAGAACGTATGAGGGAGGGCGCGTGCAGTGTTTTGCATGACGACGGCCGATCTCAGCGGGCAAATACGGATCTGCGAGATTGACTTCCGGCCAGATTGGAACCGGCAAGCGTGGTTGCCAGCGGTGCTCGGATTGACGGATATCCGGCCTCATGCTGACTTCTTCGCATCCGAGTGCGCGCGAGTGCAATCCGAGATCGAGAGGCAATGACGATTGACCGCACGCTTCTCCGGATGGCCAGATCACGTCACGCCGGCAGGGAAGGTCTGTGACGATGGCTAAATCAGGTCAACCCGGCGCCGTATTGTTCGAGGTTGTCGAGCCGCATATCGCGCTGGTGACGATCAATCGTCCGGAGGCGCGCAACGCCGTCAATGGCGCGGTCGCGGCCGGGCTGGAAGCGGCGGTCGACCGGATCGAAAGCGATCCGGAACTCTGGGCGGCGATCCTGACCGGGGCGGGGCCGCACGCGTTCTGCGCCGGCGCCGATCTGAAGGAGGTCTCGGCTGGCCGCGGCGCCGCCCTGGCGACGGCGAAGGGCGGCTTCGGCGGTTTCGTGCGGGCGAACCGGACCAAACTTTGGATCGCCGCGGCGCAGGGGCACGCGCTGGCCGGGGGATTGGAGTTGTTGCTGGCGTGCGACCTCGCGGTGGTGGCCGAGACGGCCAATTTCGGCCTGCCGGAGGTCAAGCGCAGCCTGGTTGCCGGCGCGGGCGGCGTGTTCCGCCTGCCGCGTGCCATTCCGAAAGCCATCGCGCTGGAAATGATTGCGACCGGCGATCCGATCCCGGCCGCCCGCGCCGCGCAGTTCGGCCTGGTCAATGCCGTGGTGCCGGCGTCCGACGTTATCGCAGCGGCACTCGCGCTGGCTCGGCGGGTCACCGTCAATGCCCCCATCGCCGTCCGCGAAAGCCTCGGCGTCGCGCGCCGTGCCTACGATCTGGCTGAAGCCGAGCTGTGGGACGTCAGCAGCGCGGCCGGCCGCCGCGTGCGGGACACGGAGGATTTCCAGGAAGGTCCGCGCGCCTTCGTTGAGAAGCGTCCGCCGCGCTGGGTCGGCCGGTAGACACAGGGGAGGACCGATCATGGCCGAGCCGTACAAGCACATACTTTACAGTATCGCGGACCGCATCGCCCGCGTCACCCTGAACGCCCCGGAAAAGCGCAACGCCCTGTCGTTTGCCATGCGTGATGAAATCGTGGACGCGCTGCGGACAGCGGAGGCCGACGACGACGTCTCGGTGGTTTTGATCGATGGTGCCGGGCCGTCGTTTTGTTCCGGCTACGACATGTCGGCGGGCCACCGGCAGCATAAGAAGGAGGGCTGGGTCCATTCGCCGCAATTCGATGGCTGGACTGATCAGTTCGCGCGCAGTTGCCTCAGGGACTGGCTGACGATCTGGGATCTGCTGAAGCCGGTCGTCGTCAAGGCGCACGGTCATTGCGTCGCCGGTGGGACCGAGATCTTGTCGATGGCCGATATCGCGTTCGTTGCGGAGGACGCCCGTATCGGTTATCCGCCGATGCGCGGAATGACCACGCCGGACACGCTGTATTTTCCGTGGAAGATGTCGATGGCGCGGGCGAAATATCTGCAACTGACCGGCAATTCGGTGACCGGCCGCGAGGCGGCGGAGATGGGCTGGGTGGCGAAATGTTTCCCAGCGGACCGGCTCGAGGATGAGGTGATGCGCGAGCTACGCCCGATGACGCAGATCGCGCCGGATTTGCTGGCGGCGAACAAGCACTCGGTTAATCAGGCGTATGAGATCATGGGCTTCCGCACCGCGCTCTCGATGGGCTGGCAGTGGCACGCGTTGTCCTCCCGGCTGCGGCCGGGCGCGGGGCAGTTTGCCGAGAAGATGCGCGAGGGAGGGCTGAAGGCCGCGCTGGCCTGGCGCGACGGACCGTTCAAGCGCGAGGGGTTTGATTGAGGGCGCCGCCGCAGCAGGCACTACGCTCGCGGGCCGGCGTGGCTCGATCTTCTCTGGCGTAGACTGCGCCCTATGCGCCGCAAGTCATGGGTCCCCGGCCCCCGACATACTTTGCCGGGGATGACAGAGATAGATGAGCGAGGGCCTTACTCCGGGGCTGCCTCGGTCGCGGTCCGGGTCGCGGGGGTGGCTGTTGTGCTGCGGGCTTTTTCCGCGATGCGGGCCGACTTGCCGCTGCGACCGCGTAGATAATAAAGCTTTGCGCGCCGCACGTCACCGCGGCGAACCACTGCGATCTCGGCAATTGTCGGCGCATAGAGCGGGAAAACGCGCTCAACCCCCTCGCCGTAGCTAATCTTGCGCACGGTGAAGTTGCTGTTCAGCCCCTTATTCGAGCGCGCGATGCAGACGCCCTCGAACGCCTGGGTGCGGGTGCGCTCGCCTTCGACGACCTTGACCGAGACCCGCAGCGTGTCGCCGGGCACGAAGGCCGGGACCGGTCGGCCGCCCGTGAGGCGCGCGATCTGCTCCGCCTCGAACTGCTGGATGATGTTCATGACAGGGTCCTTCTATTTGTCCAGGACGCGGTGGAAACCGCGTGATGCAATGATGATTGGTTGGACGATGCGGTTGCCGCCCAGAGATCGGGCCGCCGCTGTCGCGTGATTCTCTCGGATTCTGTCCGCCGCCAGGCCGCGACGGCGCCATGATCGCCGGATAACAGCACATCCGGCACGCGAAGCCCTTGCCACTCGGCCGGCCGGGTATAGTGCGGGTATTCCAGCAGCCCGCCGGTGAAACTTTCCTCCGTGGCGCTTTCCGCCGCGCCCATCACGCCGGGCAGGAGGCGCACGATGCTGTCCAGCAACACCATGGCGGCAAGTTCGCCGCCCGACAGCACGTAGTCGCCGATGCTGAATTCCTGCATGGCCCGCGCTTCGATCACGCGCTGGTCGATGCCCTCGTAACGGCCGCACAGCAGCACAAGGCCGGGGCCGGAGGCCAAACGACGCGCATCCGCCTGGGTGAAGGGCTGGCCTCGCGGAGTCAGGCAGACAACCGGGCGGTCATCCACAACCGAACCCAATGCCGCATCGGTCACGTCCGGCCGCAGCACCATCCCCGCACCGCCGCCAAACGGCGTGTCATCGACCGTGCGGTGCCGGTCACTGGCGAAATCGCGGATGTTGATCACGTCCAGTGCCCACACACTGCTCTCCAGGGCGCGGCCTGCCAGGGACTGCCCCAGCGGACCGGGGAACATTGCCGGAAACAGGGTCAGGACCGAGGCGCGCCAGGTCATGCCGCCACACCTTCCGCGTCGCGCGTGCCCGCCGGTGAAGCCACAACCTCGGCAGGCAACACGACGACCAGCCGACCCGCCGGCGACATCGACATCGGGCACGCAGGCGCGGGTGAAGGGGACGATGACCGACGACGCCTCGCCGCGGTCGATCTCCAGGCTGGTGCCGGCGCCGTAGTCATGCACGATCGCGACAGTGCCGATCAGCGCGCCGTCGGGATCCATGGCCGACAATCCAATCAGGTCGGCCAGATAGAACTCGTCCTCGTCGTGCGGCGGCAGAGCAGAGCGGTCGATGAACAACCGCGTGTTGGTCAGCTTTTCGGCGGCGGTCCGGTCGGCGACTTTCGTCGTGACGCCGTTGGCCACGACCTCGACCTCGGCGATACCCTCCGCCTTCCAGCGCAGTATAAACTGACGGCCCTGAGTATCGGACAACCGTCCGTAGGACGTCAGATCGGCTGGATCGGCGGTATGACTGGTCACCCGCACCAGCCCTCGCACGCCGTGAGGCCTGCCGATCACGCCCAACTGGATGCGGCTTTCAGGCACGGTTCGCTCAGGCTGCCGGAGTGCCGCGGCCGCGGCTTTGGCACGTTCCTGCGCCTTCTTTTTCGGAGCGGACTGGACCGGTTGCTCGTTCCATTCCGGCATCGGCGCGAGCCCGGCCTTGCCCGAGGAATTTTGCCACCCGCTCGGTCGCCACCGCGCCATGATCCAGCCAGTGCTCCAGACGCTCGGTCCGCAGGCGGATGCGATCCTCATGGTCCGCCGGCAGCATGGGATTATAGCTGCCGACACGCTCGATGAAGCGGCCGTCGCGCGGGCTGCGGCTATCCGCGATGACGATGTGGTAGTAGGGACGCTTTTTGGCGCCGGCGCGGGCGAGGCGGATCTTCAGACCCATAAACTGAGTTACTCCTGTGGTAGGTGCGTATTTCGCGGTCAGTAGGGCCGACGGTTTTGCGACATGCCCTTCGGCATCAGGGCGCTCAGGCCATGTCGCATCAGGCCTTTCTGCCCGAGCTTGCTCATCTTCTTCATCATCCCCGACATGTCGTCGAACTGCTTCAGCAGCCGGTTGACGTCCTGCACCGAGGTGCCCGATCCGGCCGCGATGCGCTTCTTGCGGCTGGCCTTGATGATGTCGGGCTGACGCTTTTCCTTGATCGTCATCGACGAGATGATCGCCGCCTGGCGCTTCAGGATTTTGGTGTCGATGTCGGCGCCCTCAAGCTGCTGCTTGATCTTGCCGACCCCGGGCAACATGCCGAGGATGCTGGACATGCTGCCCATCTTGCTGATCTGGCGAAGCTGGCTGGCGTAGTCCTCCAGGTCGAACTTCCCCTTCATCATCCTGGCAGCGAGCTTCTCAGCCTCCGCCTGGTCGATGGTTTCGGTCGCGCGCTCCACCAGGCCGACGATGTCGCCCATGCCCAGGATGCGGCCGGCGACGCGCTCGGGGTGGAAGTCTTCCAGCGCGTCCTGTTTCTCGCCGACGCCGATGAGCTTGATCGGCGCCCCGGTAATGGCGCGCATCGACAGCGCCGCGCCGCCCCGGGCATCGCCGTCCATACGGGTGAGCACGATGCCGGTGATGCTGAGCGCGTCGTTGAACGCCTTGGCGGTATTGACGGCGTCCTGGCCGGTCATCGCATCGACCACCAGCAGCGTTTCCGCCGGATTGGTGGCGGCGCGCACTTCCCGGACCTCGTCCATCAACGCCTGGTCGATCGACAGCCGGCCGGCGGTGTCGAGGATGACGATGTCGAAACCTTCGCGCCGGCGCGGTATCCATGGCACGGTGGGCGATCTGCACCGGCGTCTGGCCCGCGACGATCGGCAGGCTGGGCACGCCGGCCTGTTCGGCGAGCTGCGCCAACTGCAACTGCGCGGCCGGCCGCTGGGTGTCCAGGCTGGCGAGCAACACCTTGCGGCGAAGGCGATCCTTGAAGCGCAGCGCGATCTTGCCGGAGGTCGTGGTCTTGCCGGACCCTTGCAGGCCGACCATCAGGATCGGCACGGGCGCGGCGGCGTTCAGATTGATCGGGACCGCGCCTTCGCCGCCAAGCGCCTCGATCATCACGTCGTTGACGATCTTGACGACCTGCTGGCCAGGCGTGACCGAGGCCAGCACTTCGGCGCCTATCGCCCGCTCGCGGACCTTGGCGATGAAGTCGCGCACCACCGGCAGCGCAACGTCGGCATCCAGCAGCGCCAGACGGACTTCCCGCAGTGCCTCGGTGATGTCGGCCTCACCGAGAGCGCCACGGGTGCGCAGCCGGTCGAAGACCCCTGTGAGCTTGTCCGAAAGTGCTTCGAACACGGGCGGCGAATCTCCAAGCAGTTTTGCGCCGCTGCGCGAACCTCGCGGAGCGGCGTAGTCCCCAGGAAAAGGCGGGAACCCGAGCCAGTGTGGCCCAGACCGACGCGTTATGGCGATCGCCAGCTAACGAGTCAATTAGATCCGGCAGCCATCGTTAGTGACAGGGCTGTGGTACTGCTGCCCATAAGGCACCGCGCGGCGCGATTGAGTTTTTCGGGGAATGAGGCTATTAAGAGATGGCGGGCTGTGAGCCCGAATGGACCCGTAGCTCAGCTGGATAGAGCGTCGCCCTCCGAAGGCGAAGGTCGCACGTTCGAATCGTGTCGGGTCCGCCAAAACCGCTAAATATGTCAATCCACGGTAAACGGCTACGATAAGCGATCGCAACTCGGTCACTGTTTGTATCAAGCAATATCCAATCCGCCTTCGACGCGAAGTTCGGTCCAAAAATCGGCATTGGCGGCGCAGATCAGAGCCCGGCAGAGTTCGAACCAGTCGTTGATCAATTCAGAGGGTCACCCGAATGCGTATTATTCGATCGTTCGGCACGGAGAGGGAGGGATTCGAACCCTCGGTACCCATAAGGGTACAACGGTTTTCGAGACCGCCCCGATCGACCGCTCCGGCACCTCTCCGCGAACGACCCTGGTACGCCGTGTGCCTAGCCGGAACATAGCCTGGGTGCAAGCACCACCCCCGACGGTTCGGACTCATACCTGAAATCTGACCCCCGTTACTCATCTCCCTTGATGACATCCACGCCCCATCTGATACCAACGGGCCGGAACGTTGATCTGTCTTTAGACGGTCAGCCCGTTAGTATCGTATTGATTTCGCGCGGCCCCCTCGCTCGCTCCGCCAACCCCGCTCGCACACCAGTCAACCCCTAGGCTGTGGGTATGCGCGCAAGAAATCGCCTCCCGCCCCGCACTGCTCCCGTTGACTTCAATCACCTTCATCGCAGACGTTGCGGCATTGATTGGCGCCGGCGATGAACCGCGCCAGGACAAGACGAAGGTGAGCGCATGACCCGGTCCATGATCCTGCACTGGTCCCCTCGATCTCCGTACGTCCGCAAGGTCATGATCGCGATATTCGAAATGGGCCTGCAGGATCAGGTCCGAACCGTCCGTACAGTGGTCGGGGGGGTCACCCCCCACCTTGACCTCATGAAGATCAATCCGATTGGCAAGATCCCGACGCTAGAGCTTCCGGATGGCACCGCGATCTACAACTCGCCGGTGATCATCGAATATTTGGATACGTTGCATGACGGCGTGAAGCTCTATCCTGCCGCCTGGCCGGAGCGGCTGACGGCGCTGCGGCGCCACGCACTGGGTCAGGGCATGCTTGACAACGCCCTGCCGCTGTTGGCCGAGGGGTTTCGGCCACCCGCGCGACAAAGCAGCCCACACAAAGACTTATGGCGGGCGAAGCTGATCGCCTGTGTCGAGGCGCTGGAGCAGGAGGTGGAAGCGCTCACGACAAGTCGGTTCGATATCGGCCATTTGACCATAGGCGTAGCGCTGGCCTATCTGGATTTTCGTTTCAAGGAGCTGTCCTGGCGAAATGGCCATCCCCGGCTAGCCAGGTGGCATGAAACCTTTAACGCGCGTCCATCGGTGCAAGCGAATATGCCCCTGGATGACAGGTAGAAGCTCCAACCCGCCGGTTGCTAGACCATGGTCAGACCAGCTGGCCCCCTTGGTCTGCAACTTACTGTCTTCAGAGAATGATCCCCGCTTTCGACCTTCACCCTTAGCCAATCCCACTCTAAGGAGGGTCTGAACAAGCCTTTCTTGATGAGGCCTGGGCGGTAATTGCGTTCGCCAGGCGAGCCCGAACTCACCATCGAAGATTTGTCGCACGAACCGAGAAGCCGACGGCGCAATTCGTCCTATTTGAGGCTCGGCTGAAGCTCGCCGGACACACTACCCCTGTCAGACGCGCAACAACCGATGCCGAACCATGAACAGATTGGCGAGGCCGCAGCTCACCCATGCCCGCTGCGTGTTCTTCGCCAGCCCGCGGTAGCGCACCATGGCAAAGCCAAACACCCGCTTGATCACGCCGAATGGATGCTCGACCTTTGCGCGGACCCCAGACTTCGTCCGGTTCTTGCCGTCGCTCCACCTCATCGACCACACTCGCGGTAACGATAGCGCTGGTTGGTGAAGTCCTTGGCGTTCGGCGCGTGCGCGCGGATCGCTGCCTTCTGTCCCCGATACGCCTGGTCGCCATACACCCGGGTCTCGTTGCCATGCAGCAACTCGCCTAGCACCTTCGCGTCGTGCACATTCGCCGCTGTGGTCGTCATCGAGTGGATCAGCTTGGTCTTGCTGTCCACGCCGATATGCAGCTTCATCCCAAAGAACCATTGCTGCCCTTGCGGGTCTGGTGCATTCTCCGGGTCGCGTGCTTTGGCTGCATTCTTGGTCGAGCTGGGCGCCGCGATGATGGTGGCATCGACAATGGTGCCGCCGGCCACCTTCATCCCGCGCGAGGCGCAGGTGTTCGTTCACACGCTCGAACAGCGGCTTGCCGAGGTTGTGCCGCTCCAGCAGATGGCGAAAGTTCAGGATGGTGGTTTCGTCGGGCACCGGCTCGCGGCCGAGGTCGATGCCGACGAAGCGCCGCATGGAGAGCAAGTCGTATAGCGAATTCCTCCGCTGCGGGGTCGGACAGATTGAACCAGTGCTGCAGGCAGTGGAGGCGCAGCATGCGCTCCAGGCCGACCGGTGGGCGCCCGTTGCCGGACCTGGGGTAGAACGGCTCGATCAGGGCGCAGAGTTCGCGCCACGGCACGACTTGGTCCATCTTGGCAAGGAACTTCGCCCGGCGGGTTTGCTTACTGTGTTTGTCGAAGCTTACGCTCGCTAGCGTAAATTGCCGCATCTCAGACCCAACTCCGCCGTTGCGGCTTTCCTCCTACAGATCGATCCGTGACCGTGTCGAGAGGGACTTGTTCAGAGATTCCCTAAGGCGCGCTCGGCGTGAAGAATGTGTAGGTCGCGCTGTAGGGAACGCGGATTTCCGCGCCCGCGTGGCCGGCGTCGCACCCGGAGAGTGGCGCGGTCCCGCCGATCGTGCGGGATCGAACGATGTAAGCGACCCGGGCGAACATGCCCGCGCCGCCCTCATTCTCAGTCGCCTGAAGCACCAGCCATGGGATCGATGAAGGTCCGCGAGGGACACTGGCGACGAGCGGAACACCGACCACTTTGCTGCCGTCGGTCGCCTGCCAGGTCGGACCAGCGAACTGCTGCCCAATGACGTGGCCCGCGGAATCACGGAGAGTGGCCTCGGGTGCCTTCAGATTCCAAGCAGCGCCCGCGGGACCCGCGCTGCAGGTATAGATCTGCACGCCCTTGCCCAAAAGTTCGAGCGCTGAACCGGATGGTTCAGCGGCACAGCGGGCAACCGCACCAGAATGACGGCAATAAAGCAAAACGCCAATCCGAGGCCCGTTCCCACCGGACCGCAGCCATTCCGATGAAGCGAACCCGTTCGGCGACCCTCCTAGTCAATGCATTTCCACCGGAAGAAAGGCCGCGACATGCCCGGCCGGTGCCGACGGTGCGCCGCGCAAGTCAAGGCTAGGCCTTCAACACGTCGACCATGGTGCTGCCCAGGGCGGCCGGGCTTTCGGCGACATGAATGCCGGCGATCCGCATCGCCTCCATTTTCGCCGCCGCGGTGTCCTTGCCGCCGCTGATGACCGCGCCGGCGTGGCCCATGCGCCGGCCGGGCGGAGCGGTGGCGCCGGCGATGAAGCCGACCGTCGGCTTTTTCACCTTGCTCCGCGCCAGGAATTCGGCTGCGTCGGTCTCGCTCTGGCCGCCGATCTCGCCGATCATGACGATCTGTTTCGTCTCCGGATCGGCCAGGAACATCTCCAGCACCTCGATGAAGTCGGTGCCCTTCACCGGGTCGCCGCCGATCCCGACGCAACTGGTCTGACCCAGCCCGACCGCCGTTGTCTGCGCCACGGCCTCATAGGTGAGGGTCCCGGATCGTGACACGATCCCGACGCTGCCGCGCCGATGGATATGGCCTGGCATGATGCCGATCTTGCAGGCGTCCGGCGTTATCACGCCGGGGCAGTTCGGCCCGATCAGGCGCGACTTCGACCCGCTCAGGGCGCGCTTCACCCGCACCATGTCCAGCACCGGAATGCCCTCGGTGATGCAGACCATCAGCGGGAACTCCGCGTCGATCGCCTCCAGGATCGCGTCGGCGGCGAACGGCGGCGGCACATAGATGACCGTCGCATTGGCGCCGGTCTTCTCCCGCGCCTCCCACACCGTATCGAACACCGGCAGATTGAGATGCGTCGGAGCCGCCTTTGCCGGGCGTGACGCCGCCGACCATCTTGGTGCCGTAGGCGATTGCCTGCTCTGAGTGGAAGGTGCCCTGGGCGCCGGTGAACCCCTGGCAGATGACCTTGGTGGTGGCGTCGACGAGAACCGACATCTACGCGGCCTCCCGCACGGCGTTGACGATCTTTTCGGCGGCGTCGGCCAGATTGTCGGCGGCGATGATCGGCAAATTCGACTTCGCCAGGATCTCCTTGCCAAGATCGACATTGGTGCCCTCGAGCCGCACCACCAGCGGCACCGAAAGCTGCACTTCGCGCGCGGCCGACACCACGCCTTCCGCGATCACGTCACAGCGCATGATGCCACCGAAGATATTGACCAGGATGCCTTCGACATTCGGATCCGACAGGATGATCTTGAACGCCGCGGTCACTCGCTCCTTGGTGGCGCCGCCGCCGACGTCGAGGAAGTTCGCCGGCGCCATGCCGTATAGCTTGATGATGTCCATCGTCGCCATGGCCAGGCCGGCGCCGTTGACCATGCAGCCGATATTGCCGTCGAGCGCCACGTAGTTCAGCGAGTACTTCGCGGCCTCCAGCTCCTTCGGGTCCTCCTCCGCCTCATCGCGCAGCTTTTCCAGTTCCGGGTGGCGGAACAGCGCGCTGTCGTCGAAGCTCATCTTGGCGTCCAACGCGACGACGTCGCCGGCGGCCGTGATGACCAGCGGGTTGACCTCCACCACGGCGCAGTCGAGTGCCGACGAACGCGGCATACATGGCGCCGACGAATTTACCGAGTGCCGCGGCCTGCTTGCCGGCGAGCCCCAGTCCCGCCGCCAGCCGGCGACCGTGAAAGCCTGAGATGCCGGATGCCGGGTCGATGCCGATCGCGCAGGATCTTCTCGGGGTCGCTGGCCGCGACCTCCTCGATTTCGATGCCGCCCTCCGTCGAGGCGATGATGGTCATGCGGCCGCTGACCCGGTCGATCAGCAACGACAGATAAAGCTCCCGCGCGATGTCGCAGCCGGCCTCGACATAGACCCTGCGCACCGGCCGGCCGGCCGGTCCGGTCTGCTTGGTGACCAGCGTATGCCCGATCATTGCATCGGCCGCCGCGCGAACCTCGTCGCCGTGAGCGCGCGATCCGCACGCCGCCTTTGCCTTGCGGATCGTCGGCGAAGCGGCCTGCGCCGCGGCCACCAGCGTGGATCTGCGACTTGACCACCCACACCGGACCGGGAGTTTCTCGGCGGCCGCCGCTGCTTCGTCGGGCGTCCAGGCGACGTACCCGTCCAGCACCGCGACGCCGTAGCGCTTCAGCAGTTCCTTGGCCTGATATTCGTGGATGTTCATGTGCGGACCCTTAAAGCATGATCACGCTGAGCGGAACGTTCAAAGCGTGTGAACCACGCGATCGAACAAAGAGATAGACCATTCGCAGGCCGTACAGTCAGGCTGAAAATGGTCTAGCCGATCAGCTTGCGGGACGCCTCGATCAGTTCCTTCACGTTGCCACAGGATTTCTCGAATGCCGCCTTCTCGCCGGCGTTGAGCTCGATCTCGACGATCCGCTCCACGCCGCCGGCGCCGATCACCACCGGCACGCCGACATACAGATCCTTGATGCCGTATTGGCCGGTGAGATACGCGGCGCAGGGCAGCACCCGCTTCTTGTCCTTCAGATAGGCCTCGGCCATCGCGACGGCGGAGGCGGCCGGAGCATAGAACGCACTGCCGCGCTCCAGCAGCTTCACGATCTCGCCGCCGCCATTGGCCGTTCGCTCAACGATGGCGTCGATCTTGGCCTGAGTGCTCCAGCCCATCTTCACCAGATCGGGCACCGGGATGCCGGCGACGGTCGGAGTATCGGGTCAGCGGCACCATCGAATCACCGTGGCCGCCGAGCACGAACGCCGTCACGTCCTCGACCGACACGCCGAATTCCTGTGCCAGGAACAGGCGGAAGCGGGAGCTGTCGAGCACGCCGGCCATGCCGACGACCTTGTTGGCGGGCAGGCCGGACTTCTCCTTCATCACCCAGACCATCGCGTCGAGCGGGTTGGTGATGCAGATGACGAACGCCTCGGGGCAGTTGGCACGGATACCGGCGGCGACCTCGGCGATGACGCCCGCGTTCTTGCCGATCAGGTCGTCGCGGGACATGCCCGGGCGTGCGCGGGAAGCCGGCGGTCACGATGACCACGTCGGCGCCCTTGATGGCGGCGTAGTCCGATCCGCCCGACATCGCCGCGTCGAAGCCGTCGACCGGCCCGGACTGCATGATGTCCAGCGCCTTGCCCGCCGCGACGCCGCCGAACACGTCGAACAGGACGACGTCGCCAAGTTCCTTCAGGCCGATCAAGTGCGCGAGGGTGCCGCCGATGTTGCCGGCGCCGATAAGGGCGATCTTGCTGCGGGCCATGGAGCGGGGATCCTTCCGAGGGCGCGATCGGCAGCGCCGAACTGAGGTGAAGCGCGGGCCTGTCCGACCGGCGGCTGGGAGCGGCGCCCGGAAGGCGCGCCGTTGCTAGCGTATCACGCGGCACCCGGCAAGGCGGTGCGGTGCAGCACAACCTGAAGGTTTGGCGATCGTAGCAAGGCTGATCCGCCGGTCGCCTCACGCCGATCCACCGAGCGGTTCGCCCCGAAGTCGCTTAATCGAACACTACCCCTCCGTGGTCCAGATGTAGTCCGCTTCGACGAAGCGTCTGTCCGCTCAGCCGAGGTACGGGGGATCGGGTCTGTCCATACAGCGTCATGCATGGCAGGTTTCTCGTCATGCGCATTCACCTGCAGAATCCCGCCGGCGAAACACTGTTCGCATTCTCCACTCCAATGTGGGAGGCAGCGGCGGACCGAGCAGGCGAGATCGGCCGGGGACACAGCGTCACCATCGGCACCACAGCAGCCGAATTCATCGCCGCTATGCGCGACGCCGAGGCGCTGATTACCGACACCGGCACCGTGTCGGCGAACTTCCCATGCGATGCGTCGCATTTGAAGCTGGTGTTCGTGACCAGCGCGGGCCTCGATGCGCTCGCGCCGTTCTCCTGGCTGCCGCCAGGCGCCAAGCTGATGAACAACCGCGGGACGCACGCCGCCAAGTCTGGTGAATTCGGCATCATGTCGTTGCTGATGCTGGCGAACCGCATCCCGCGCATGGTCACCAACCAGCGCGCCGGACTGTGGCGCGAAATCTGGGGCAGCGTCCTTGCTGGGCGCGCCGTCACCATCGTTGGGCTGGGGACGCTGGGTGGCGCCGTCGCCGAACACGCCGCCCGCTTTGGCATGATCGTCACCGGGGTGAGGTCCAGCCCAGCGCCGCATCCGCATTGCGCCCAAGTCGTCGGTACCGGACGCGCTGGACGACGTGTTGCCGGGGTCCGAATTCCTGGTGCTCGCCTGCCCGCTGACCGAAGCCACGCGGAACCTGCTGGACCGACGGCGACTCAGCCTGCTGCCGCCCGCCGCCGGCGTCGTCAACATCGGCCGTGGTGGCCTGCTGGACCAGGACGCGCTGTGCGACATGCTCGAGCAAGGTGGAATTTCGGGTGCCGTGCTGGATGTCTTCACGCCGGAGCCGATTCCCGCCGGACACCGGCTGTGGACCACGCCTAATCTCATCATCAGCCCGCACACTTCGGCGGACGATCCGGCGACCTACAACCCGCGCAGTCTGGACATCTTTCTAGACAATCTGCGCGCCTGGCGCGACGGCTTGCCGCTGCCCAATAACTTCGACATCGCACGTGGCTACTGAGATGCAGCTCACCGACTTGCCGACCGGGATAGGCCGATGCTGACCACGTTGGTCTCACTGTTGGCGGCCGCCACCGTCGCCGTGCCGCTGACCCGGCGCTTCGGCCTCGGCAGCGTGCTGGGCTATCTGCTGGCGGGCGTGGTGATCGGCCCCTCCGGGCTGCGGCTGGTCAGCGACGTCGACCAGATTTCCGATGTGGCTTCTCTCGGCGTCGTCATGTTGCTGTTCCTGATCGGACTTGAAGTCCGCCCGCGGCGCCTGTGGGTGATGCGCCAGGCGGTGTTCGGCCTGGGGTCGGCGCAGCTGCTGCTCAGTGCCGCGGGGCTCGGTGGGCTGGCGTTCGTGGCCGGAGTAGGGTGGCCAGGCGCGGCGGTGCTTGGTGTCGGCCTGGCAATGTCCTCGACCGCCATCGTGCTGCCGCTGCTGGCGGAACGGGAACTGATGCAGGGCCGAGCGGGGCGGGATGCTTTTGCCGTGCTGCTGTTCCAGGACCTGTCGTTCATTCCGCTGGTGGCGCTGGTGCCGCTGCTGGCGGATCGAACGTTGCCGGACCACGTGCCGTGGCATGACGTGGCGCGCGCCGCACTCGCGGTCGGTGTGATCCTGGTCGGTGGCCGGTTCGCCATCCCGCCGCTGATCCGAGCGATCGGCGGTGCACGCACACCGGAACTGTTCACCACGGCGTCATTGCTGACGGTGGCCGGCACCGCGTACATCGCCAACCTCGCCGGCCTTTCCATGTCGCTCGGCGCATTCATGGCCGGCGTACTGTTGTCGCAGTCGGAATACCGGCACGAACTCGAGGCCGATATCGCGCCGTTCGAGGGCCTCTTACTCGGCTTTTTCTTCATCTCCGTCGGCATGTCCGCTGATCTGGGTCTGGCGCAGGCAAACCCGGGGCTGCTGGTCATGGCGACCTGCGGCCTGCTCGTCACCAAGATCATCGATATGCTTCGTCCTTGCCCGGCTCACCCGTCAGGGCCTGGTGGACTCGATCCGTTTCGCCTGGCCCTGCCGCAGGCAAGCGAATTCAGTTTCGTGCTGTTTGGCGCGGCGGTGGCGGCGGGTGCGCTGGACGCCGAAAGGGCGGCAATGGCAACGCTGGTGGCCGCAGTTTCGATGGCGGCGACGCCGGTGCTGTTCGCGTTGTCCGAGCACTTCGTCGTGCCACGCCTGCACGCCGTGCCGCCACCGGCCTACGATCTGATCAATCCCGAGGCGAATCCGGTCATCATCAGCGGCTTCGGACGCTTCGGCCAGATCGTCGGCCGCGTGCTGCGGATGCACGGCATCGCCTTTACCGCCCTGGAACGTGACCCGGGGCAGGTCGATGTCATCCGGCAGTTCGGCGGACAGGTGTATTTCGGCGACCCGACCCGGCCCGACCTGCTGCGCGCGGCGGGGGCCGAGCAGGCGAAGCTGCTGGTGATCGCGATGGATCACATGCAGGATGTTCTGCGCGTCGTGGACGTCGCCAAGCGTCACTTTCCCAACCTCAAAATCATGGCCCGGGCACGCAACCGGAGGCATGCGCACCTGCTGATGGACCGGGCGGTGGACGGGGTGGTGCGCGACACGTTTCATTCCAGCCTGAAGATGGCGGAGGAGTCGCTGACGCACTCGGCGTTCCCCCGGAGGAGGCAGCCCGCTCGGTGGCGTTGTTCCGCGAACACGACGAACGCAATCTGCTGGAGACCCACGCCATTTACCGGGACGAGCAGCAGCTCATCCAGAACGTGCAGCAGGCGTCCGACGAACTGATGTCGCTGTTCGAGGCAGACCGGAAAGGAGCAACGGCGGTTAGGCCCGGAATCGATCAGTCAGAACGACTGAAATAGGCCTTCATCGGTTCGAAGTAATTGTCCTGCCATCCGCCATCGCGGTAACCTGTGTGCCCGTCGGGAACGTTGGTATGGTGCAATATCAGCTCGGTGCCGCCCGGGCACGGCGAAAGCAGCACTTCGATCTGAGAGTCCGGATCGGCCGCGGTGAACTGAGCCGTCCGCCACGACTGCACGATCCGCCGGCCAGGCTCCAGCGTCAGGTTGCGACCGGTGATGTAGCCATCCCATGCGGTGAAGCCCGCTCCCCTCCCGCGCCGAGATTTCGGCCGAAGCGCCACCGGTGATCAGTGCGTGCCCGTCACTGCTGAGCCACGCGTCGTAGATTTCTCCGGGATCAGCGGGGATAACGTCAAAGACGGTGAACTGCCACGCCATCACGCACCTCCGACTTCATCACATCGGGAAATGCCCAGCCCCGCTCGGGGCAAAACCTCCGCTACGGACACTTGTCGTAGGCTTCCGTCAAGGCGAACTCTCTCGAGGCAAAACGAAGAATCGCCAAGGCGAGCATAAATCGTCGTTCGAGCCGGTGCCCGCACCGGACGCACGCCGTATCTGCTGCCCGCACCTCGGCCGAGCCGGAACCCGTCCCCGAATTTCGCGTCGAAGACGGCCGTGGGCTATGCGTGGAGCAGGTCCAACGCCTCCTCGTAGATTTCCATGTTCTTGCCGAACGAAATCGCCGCGGCCTGAGCCCCGGAAACAAGATGCATCCAGCGCCACGGCTCGCGCGTGGCGTAAAACTCCTCCACGATCGCCTGATGATGCTTGAAGGCATGCATCTCGGTGAAACTGTCGTGGCAGACGATCTCTCCCAGACGCTGCATCAGCACGCGCGGATCGTAACCAAGGATCCACGTATTGCTGGGCCAGGTTCACCGTCCCTTTGACTTCGGGCACCGCGCGCATCAGCCCGAGATTGGTGACCTGGGACCAGTCGGTCGGCGGCTGCTGATAGATGCTTTCGGTGATCGCCTCCAGCAACTCGTCCTGCGTCCGGTGCGGCAATGCAGCGACCGCGGCGGGATCGGGTTGCGGTGCCGGCTCCATGCGATACTGCGTCGACTTCACCTCGGGACCGGTGTGCCAGAGCAGCAGCACCAGCAGCTTGTTTCGCAGGCTGAGGCCGTCGAGGCGCAACAGGTAGCGCCGCAGATTGGCGCTGGTGTGCAGGTGGACGTCCATCGGATTGCCGGTGAGCGAGCGCAGGAACAGGCCCGCCGCGCCGATCGACAGCGCTTCGCCGGCGCCTTCCAGGGACAGGCCAGCCGCCAGCGCCTGGGCCATCAGCACCGGGATGTCGTTATAATTGTCGCAGCGGCCGATCGCCTCGCCAAGCTGTCCGATCGCCGGCGTTTCATCCTCGCCGCTTTGCTGGCGGGTGACGCGGGTCAAGAGCTCATGCTTCTCGAGCAGCTCATCGATCTCCGGCATCGCGCGGGCGGTCGGGAAGCGTGTCACATAGCGCACGGCGGGGCGCATCAGCACCGGCAGAAGCTCCGGCTCCATCGACTCCAGGGCGCGATAGGTGAAGGACGGAAAGATGAAGTAGTGGTCGTCCATGGCGTTCTTCGGAATCGCCACTGACAGCAGAAGATCGAGCGCTTCAACCGGCGGGATGTTTTTCCACAGCCACAGGAAACAATGGTCCGCCTTGTTGGTCTCGCCACGCTTGACCGCGGCCAGGAAGGCCTCCTTGGTGCCCTCGACCCCGCCAAACTCCATCGGCTCGAACTCGAGCAGACTGTACGGCCCCATCGCCGGGTGATGGATGTGCTTGTTCGACAGCGCGACATGTTGCAGCACCGGGACGAAACGCTGTTCGCCCTCGAGCCTTCCGACAAGTTTGGAGACCGCGTACAGGCCCGCCAGGGGATGCAGTGGGCCACCGTGATGGCCGGGCGGCAGATCGGAGGAGCGCGCCACCGCCATTGCCGACGCCTTCAGCATGGTCTCCGTCGGAACGCCGCCGCGCAGCTTTTCCAATGTGCGATCCAAAATCTCACTGGGTGGCGTTTCCTCGATAAATTGGACTAACGGTTCTATCGAGTTGGAAAATTGTACACGACCTATCATGGTGAACTCTCCGGAAAAAACTTTCCCCGATAGCCTGCTACCTGTCGACGATTTCCGCAATGGGCGAGCCGAGCGAGCGCGGCGATTGCGTGGCTTTGGTTACGAGGTCGGAATGTCGATCCGTTTTGCTCACGGACCGTCGCGTCGGCCTGCGATCGCGTGACCTCCGCGACGCAACTCATCCCCTATGGACAACAGCTTTGGCTGAAAGAGGCCTGTGGGTTGCTCCCTGCCCGGGCGTATCGTTGCATAGTCGCGGCTACTGCCGCGCGAATTCCCAATCCGGACCAATGTTCCGTGCCAGCACTGAAATCGATCATTCCGCATCCGGCATGTCGGTCGCGTCGCGGAACAATCCTTGGAGCCAACAAACGCCGTCGTCGCACGCGCCGCACCGTCGGGCCCGCCGACGTTGGCCTTCCATCCCGGCCCGCTTGACAGCCTACCCGGAGTCTGCGGAACATCAAGAGAACAGACTTGCCGGGCGACGTTCCCCAACAGTTCTGGGCGCCGGCTCGGAAGCCTCGCGCTCGGAGCATCTGCCGTGACCAATAGGCCACAAAGCCCGCATATTGTGGATATCTCCGATACCCGATCCCATATATGGTTTGCTCCGAATCCACCGCCTTCCAGACAAGGACCTTTCGCGAATGACGTTGCCAGGGGAGGCCGCTATGCTCGACGCCGTCCAGATGCCGGGGCGCTACCAGGTGCGCATCGACCGGTCGCGGGATGCGCTGCTGACCGAATTCGGCCGAGCGACGTTGACTGACCGGTATCTGATGCCGGGCGAGGATTTTCAGGACCTGTTTGCCCGCGTGGCGTCCCAGTACGGCGATAACCATGCGCATGCGCAACGGCTCTATGACTATATGAGCAAGCTGTGGTTCATGCCCTCGACGCCGATCCTTTCGAACGGCGGCACCAACCGCGGCCTGCCGATCTCCTGCTTCCTGAACGAGGCGTCGGACAGCCTGGAAGGCATCCTCGGCCTGTGGAACGAGAACGTCTGGCTGGCCTCGAAGGGCGGCGGGATCGGATCCTACTGGGGCAATCTGCGCTCGATCGGGGAGAAGGTGGGCGCGGTCGGCAAGACCTCCGGCGTCATCCCGTTCATCCGCGTCATGGACAGCCTGACGTTGGCGATCAGCCAAGGCTCGCTCCGACGCGGGTCGGCCGCGGTCTATCTGCCGGTCTGGCATCCCGAGATCGAGGAGTTCATCGAGATCCGCCGTCCCACCGGTGGCGATCCGAATCGCAAGGCGTTGAACCTGCACCACGGCATCCAGATACCCGACGCGTTCATGCGCGCGGTGGAAGCGGACGAACCGTGGTCGCTGCTGTCGCCGAAGGACAAGTCGGTGGTGCGGTCGATCTCGGCGCGGGCGCTCTGGGTCCGCATCCTGACCGCGCGGATCGAGACCGGCGAGCCGTACCTGGTGTTCTCGGACCACGTCAACAACGCCCGTCCGGAGCATCACAAGCTGGCCGGACTGGAGGTCAAGACCTCCAATCTATGCAGCGAAATCACCCTGCCGACCGGCGAGGACCATCATGGCAACCAGCGCACCGCCGTGTGCTGCCTGTGCAGCCTCAATTTGGAGAGCTGGGCCGAGTGGGAGGAGCATCCGACGTTCATCGAGGACGTCATGCGGTTCCTCGACAATGTGCTGCAGGACTTCATCGATCGCGCGCCCGCGGGCATGGAGAAGGCCCGCTACGCCGCCATGCAGGAGCGCTCCGTCGGGCTCGGCGTCATGGGGTTCCACTCGTTTCTCCAGGCACTGAACGTGCCCTGGGAAAGCGTCGTCGCGAAGGTCTGGAACAAGAAGATCTTTCGGCACATCCGCGCCCAGGCGGACGCCGCGTCGACCAAGCTGGCGGAGGAGCGGGGGCCCTGCGCGGATGCCGCGGAGTACGGCATGATGGAGCGGTTCTCGCACAAGCTGGCCATCGCGCCGACCGCATCGATCTCGATCATCGCGGGCAATTCCTCGCCGGGGATCGAACCGATCGCGGCCAATGTGTTTCTGCAGAAGACCCTGTCCGGTAGCTTCTCGGTGCGCAACCGCCACCTGCAGAAGCTGCTGGCACAGAAGGGATACGACACCGACGAGGTCTGGTCGTCGATCACCCTGACCAAGGGCAGCGTGCAGCATCTGGATTTCCTGACCGAGCAGGAGAAGGCGGTCTACAAGACGGCGTTCGAACTGGATCAGCGCTGGATCATCGAGCATGCGGCCGACCGCGCCCCGTTCATCTGCCAGAGCCAGTCGGTGAACGTGTTCCTGACCGCGAATGTGCATAAGCGGGATCTGCATCAGATCCATTTCATGGCGTGGAAGAAGGGCGTGAAGTCGCTCTACTATTGCCGCAGCCTGTCGCTGGCTCGGGCGGACAACGTCAGCGAGAAAGCCGTGGCGCCGGCTGCGTTCACTCTGATGGCCGAAGCGTTGCCGCTGCCCGCGAACGATAGCCAGGGACAATCTGCCGCTGGTCGCCATGGCGCCGCAGAGCACTGACTACGAGGAGTGCCTTGCCTGCCAGTAGGCGGACATCAGAAATGCAACCATGGCGTGTTTTAGGGCGGTTGCACTTCCCCATGCGACCGGCTTGGTCAGCGGTAAACCGCCGGGGGATACGTTTAATTTTTCAATCTCATTCGCCATGCGTTAATTGACAGCCCGAGAGCTTTCCTGGCAAACGTAGCCGGCATTGAGACTTTTGAGGGTATCGACATGGCGCCAGGTGCTGATTGCGTCCGTCGATCCCGACAAGGCCTGATGCGGACGAACACGAGGCCCGGGTGCGCTTTTGGCCCCGCGCCAAGTTACGGGCTCGGACCATTTCGTCGATCCACTGTACGCACTGACGCGTGCCCACTGATGTCATCACCGGCCCTTCACGTTACGAACTTTGATCCGGTGACCGGCGACCTTCCCGGGCAGCAGCAAGTCGTGGGTCCGCCCGGCCTGTGCCAAGGATGACGGAGTAGGCGCGGTCGATGTGTAGGTGGACGGCGAAACCGGCTTCGACATAAGCTGTCTGAATAAAAGCTTTCACCGCGCCAGCCGCCTTGGGCCCTGGCGCTGGACCACAGGGGGTTTGCATTGAAAACAAGAATTCTGACAAGCATGCTGGTTTGCGGCGCCGTGACCTTCGGGTCGGCCGCGCACGCCTTGGCCAAGGACGGCATCACGATCGGCATGGCTGTCGCCTTCTCGGGCTGGATGGAGGCCTATGACGGCGAAGCGGCCAAGATGGCGCAGCTCTGGGTCGAGCAAAAGAACGCCAAGGGCGGCCTGCTCGGCCAGCAAATCAAGGTCATCACGGCCGACACCAAGACCGACCGGGTCGAGGGCGCCAAGGCCGGCGGGCAGCTCATCGCCGACGGCGCCAACCTGCTGCTGGTTTCGGCGGATTACGACTATGGCGCACCGGCCGCCCTGCAGGCTCAGAAGGCGGGCGTGATCTCCACCTTCCTCGGCGCGTCCGATCCGAAGGCCGGCATCCTCGGCGTCGGCCCGCTATCGTTCACCGCCAACAACGCCGCCCAGCTCGAGGGCGCGGTGATGGGTGAGTGGGGCTACGACAAAAAGGGCTTCCGCAAGGGCTATATGCTGATCGACGAGACCATCGAATACAACAAGTCCATCTGCGCCGGCTACGAATGGGCGTTTCCGAAGAAGGGCGGCACCATCGTTGGCCAGGATACCTTCAAGGGCCTCGATCCGACCATCAGCTCCCAGATAACCCGCCTGAACGACGCGATCCGTACCGGCGGTGTCGATAACATCATGCTGTGCTCGACCAATCCCGGAGCGGCCAGCTCGGTGCGCCAGCTTCGCGCGGCGGGCATCAACCTGCCGATCATGAGCGGCACCGCCATGGACGGCACCTACTGGCTGAACTCCACGCCGGGGCTCAAGGATTTTTACTTGCCGGTCCAGGCGCTTACGGTGAACGATCCACGGCCCGAGGTGAACGAAATCACTGCCGCCTTCACCAAGAAGTATGGCAAGCCGCCCACCACGCAGTATGCCTACCCGATTTATGCCTTCCTTGATCTGTGGGCGAAGGCGGTGACTGAGACGGGCACCACCGACGGCGCCAAAGTTGTGGCCGTCATCAACAAGGATGACGCGGCGCCGACCGTGCTCGGACCGCGCACATTCTCTCCCAAGCTGCATATTCAGATCAGCATGCCGATGTTCGTCGTCGCCTATGCGGACGACAAGGAGACGCCGGTTGAGGAATGGAAGATCAAGGACACCATTCCGGACCCGGTGCTCTACCGCCTCAAGAAGTGACGTCTGATCACGACGCGCCGGCCAGATCCGCGGTCGGCGCGTCATTTGCATGGGCGTGGGCACTATGACCCGTCCCTATGTTGAGCCATCCTACCCCGGGCCTGGATCGAGGCAACAACAACGCGGCGGAGTTGTCGGCCGAGAACCTGGTTGTGCGCTTTCAGGGTCTTGTCCGCCATCTCCGACGTCAGCCTGACGGTGCAGCGTCATGAGGTGTTCGGGCTGATCGGCCCGAACGGCGCGGGCAAGACGACGCTGGTCAACTGCCTTACCGGCTTTCAGCGCCGAGCGGGGGCCGCGTCACGGCTGGCGGCGAGGATGCCACCGGATGGACGGCCCCCGCTTTCCGCGAGCGCGGCGTTGCCCGGACGTTTCAGGCGGGCCGGCTGTTCAAGGACATGACCGTCCTCGAGAATGTCGAGGTCACCGCGGTCGGCATGGGCCTGAGCCTGCGCCATGCGCGCGAGCATGCGCATGCCATGCTGGACTGGATCGGCCTCGGCGATAAAGCAAGCTGGCGGGCGGGCGCGCTTCCCTACACCGACCAGCGCCGGCTTCGGCATCGCGCGCGGGCTGGTCCTGTCGCCGGCGTTCATTCTGCTCGACGAACCCGCGGCGGGCATGTCGGACGCCGAATGCGAGCATCTGATGGAACTTGTCGCCTCGATCCCGCGCATCTTCACCTGCGGCGTCCTGCTGATCGAGCACAACATGCGGGTCGTGATGGGCATCAGCCAACGGATTCATGTACTGGACGGCGGACGGACGCTGGCCGAAGGAACGCCGGCCGAAATCCAGAGCCACCAGGCGGTCATGTCGGCCTATCTCGGCATGGAGGGGTGATGGCCGCGATGATCGAGGTGCGACGGCATCCACGTGCGCTATGGCGAGCTGGTGGCGCTGCGCGACGTCTCGCTCGACGGTCGCGGAAGGCGAGATCGTCTGCATCATCGGCCCCAACGGCGCGGGCAAATCCACGACGCTCGCGGCGATCGCCGGAGGGGTGGCGCCGCATCACGGGTCAATCTCCATCGAGGGCCGGACCGTCGCCGGCATGCGGCCCGAGCACATCGCTCGGCTTGGTTTGTCCCTGGTGCCCGAGGGTCGCCATATCTTCGGAACCCTGACGGTGGAGGAGAATCTTCAGATCGGCGGCTATGTCCGGGGCGACCGGCGCGGCGGCCAAGGCGGGACAGCGGCGTCTGCTCGATTTGTTTCCTCGGCTGGCCGAACGGCTGCGCTATCCGGCGGGGCGGCTGTCGGGCGGCGAGCAGCAGATGCTGGCCATCGCGCGCGCTGTGATGACCAAGCCACGCGCTCTGCTGATCGACGAGCCGTCGCTGGGTCTGGCGCCGAGAATCATCGACCAGATCTACGAAATCCTGCTCGACCTGCGGCAGCGGGAGAACCTGACGTTGCTGATCAACGAGCAGAGTTCCCGTCGGATACTGAAGCACGCGGACCGCATCTACGTTCTGCGCGGCGGGCGTATTCAGCTCGAGGGCCGCGCGGCGGACCTTCAGGACGGCGTTGCGCTGCAGCACGCGTATTTTGGTTTCGGCGAACGCGCCAATAGCCGGCGGCGGAGGCTGTCGAATGATACAGTTCCTGCAAAACCTTATTGACGCTCTCAGCCTCGGCAGCATCTACGCGCTGGTGGCGCTTGGCATCGGCCTGCTGTTCGGCATCCTGCGGCTGATCAATTTCGCGCACGGCGACTTCATCACGGTCGGTTGTTACGCGCTGATCGTTCCGTCGGCCGATGTGACCGCCCGTCTGTTGATCGGTGCGTGGAACTGGGCCGCGCTGATTCCGGCCATCTGCCTGATCGTCGTGGTCGCTGCGCTGCTGACCGATGCGCTGGTGTTCCGACCGCTGCGGCGGGCGTCATCGCCGACGCTGATGATTGCCTCTTTCGCGGTCAGCTACATCATTCAGAATGGCGTGCTGATGGCCTACGGATCGCCGCCCCAAGGCCGTTGATCTGTGGAGTCGGGGCCAATATTCAGGTCTATATCGGCGATCTTCGCGTGCCGATGTTGCAGCTTATCACGCTGATCGTCACGCTGGCGCTGATGGCCGCGCTTTCGATTTTCCTCAAGCGGACGCCGTATGGCGTGCAGATGCGGGCCGCGGCGGAGGATTTCCGCATGGCGCAGTATCTTGGGGTGAAGGGCAATCTGGTGATCGGTCTGGCGTTCGCCATCAGCGGCATTCTGGCCGGCGCGGTTTCACTGCTTTATACGACTCAGTCAGGGTCACTGAGCAACACCATGGGTGTGCCGCTGGCGTTGTTCGCTTTCGTCGCGGTGGTCGTCGGCGGCATGGGCAGCCTGGTCGGAGCGGTGGTTGGTGGCTTTGCCATTGGACTTATTGTCACCATGCTACAAGCGTATCTACCACCGGATCTACGTGCGTTTCGTGACGCATTCGCGTTCGCCTTTGTGATCCTCGTGCTGCTGGTCCGTCCAGCCGGCCTGGTGCCGGCCCGGAGCGTTTTTGAACGTGTCTGAAGGCGGGAGTATTCCTACGACCATGCGAAGTTTCGCTGCACGTCACCAAGCACCTGTCTGGCTGATCGCGATCCTGGGCGTGATCGCGCTGGTGAGCCTGCTGAGCACGGACGATACCTTGAACGTGACGCTGACGGAGATGTTTATCCGCGTCATCGTGGTGGTCGGGCTTTACGTTTTCATTGGCAATTCGGGGATCATATCGTTCGGTCAGATCGGCTTCATGTGTATCGGCGCTTACGCTGCAGCCTGGGCGACGGCGGAGCCGAGCTTCAAGCAGATCATGTTGCAGGGTCTTCCGGGATTCTTGCAGGAGAATCAGTATCCGTTCCTGGTGGCGATGGCCGGGGCGCTGGTGCTGCCAGCCCTGGTGGCACTGTGCCTGGGGATCGCCATCATGCGTTTGTCGGGAACGGCGGCCTCGATCGCGACGTTCGCGTTTCTTATGATCGTCAACAGCGTTTATTCAAACTGGGATTCGGTAACGGCTGGGGTGAGCTCGATCATCGGCATTCCGACGGTGGTTGGTCCGTGGACGGCTTATGCGTTCGCGATTGCGGCGGTTTTGGTTGCGTATCTGTTTCAGATATCCCGCTTCGGCCTGATGCTGAGAGCATCGCGTGACGACGATGTCGCGGCCCGGGCGTCGGCTGTCCACATCGTCAGAATGCGGCTCATAGCCTTCGTTGTCTCGGCCGCGCTGGTGGGCGTCGGGGGTGGTCTCTACGCACAATTTCTGGGGATACTGACGGTTGATCCATTCTATCTGAATCTTTCCTTCATTACGATCGCGATGCTTGTGGTCGGTGGCATGTCGAGCCTTACCGGGGCGGTCACCGGGGTCATCGTCGTGACCGCAATCATCGAGCTGCTGCGTTTTTTCGAACGAGGGGCTACGCTCGGTGGCACGCTGGTTAGTCTGCCGCAGGGAAGTCAGGAGATCGGGCTTGGGATCGTTATGGCGCTGATCCTGATTTACCGCCCGAACGGCATGAGCGCCGGACGCGAATTGCGATTGATCGGCGGGAAGACGGCGTTGCCAGTGGGGAAGTACGGCGCGGGTGGCAATGTCACGAAGGAACTTAAACCGGCGGATCTGAGGCAGGTATCATGACACAGGATTTGTCATCCTCGCCATTCGCGGCGGGCGCGGCGTATATCGACGGACGATATATGCCGATTGCCGAGGCCGCCATCCCGATCACTGACTGGGGCTACCGTCGTTCAGACGTGACTTACGATGTGGTTGGCGTCTGGAAGGGTAGTTTCTTCCGCCTCGATGATCATATTCGACGCTTTCGCGCATCGATGGACGCCTTTCGTTTCAAACCCCGGGAGAATGACGACGAGATTTCGGTCCTGTTGCACAAGTTGGTGCGCATGAGCGGGCTGCGTGATGCCTATGTCGCGATGGACTGCCTGCGGGGCAGACCACCGCCCGGCAAGCCGTACCATCCGGCCTACGCACGGAACTACATCGCCGCGTTTGCCATTCCCTGGGTTTCGCTGATGAACGACGAGGCGCAGAGGCGGGGGGCGCACCTGGTGATTGCCGAGGCGCGGCGCATTGGCTCGAACTCGGTCGATCCGACGGCGAAGAATTTCCATTGGGCGGACCTCACGCGGGGTCAGTTCGAGGCGCATGATCGTGGCGCCGATTTCTGTTTGCTTCTCGACGCGGACGGCAATGTCACCGAGGGTCCGGGATTCAACATTTTTGTCGTATTCGACGGCAAGGTGGCGACCCCGGACAGCGGCGTTCTGGAGGGCATCACGCGCCGTTCGGTGATCGAACTCTGCGGCGAGCTTGGCGTTGCCTGCGAAGTGCGGCCGGTCACGCCGGCGGAGCTTCGAGACGCAGACGAAATATTCCTATCGACGACCGCGGGTGGGATACTGCCTGCGTCGCGCATCGACGGCCGCATTATGGGGAATGACCGGCCGGGACCGGTGTCGATGCGCCTGCGGGATGTTTTCTGGGCGAAGCGCGCCGAAGGATGGCACGCGACGCCGGTAGACTACAGCGGCCAAGCGCCGGCTGGCGCACGAGATCCATAATCGTCACGTGCAATAAGCAACCTTGGGGAGCGCGTCATGTGTGTCGTTTGTTATGTCGACGAGGCGATGAAGGACAAGATCATCGCCTATGCCTCCGAATTCCACAAGGTAACAAAAAGCCCCTATGGAACGGACGACGAGATCGGCATGCTCAACCTAATCGACGCCAAATCGCGCTCGGCCATCATGAGTCGCGCCGATGCCTCGAAGGTTTTCGATCTTTCCGTCGATAATTTCGTTGGTATGCCGGGATGGTTTGGCGCTGGCGACCAGCCTTACCAGATCTGGATGACGCATACGCCGGCTGGAGAGATCGTCGCCAACACGATGGGTGTCAGCCCGGAGGCAAACCAGCTCGTATCCTATTCGGGCGACAGTATCTCGATGTACACCCATTGTGGCACGCATATCGATACATTTTGCCACTTTGGTTACAACGGAAAGGTCTTCAACGAGTTCAGCGCCGCGGAACATCTCGGCAGCCGCGCCTGGACAAAGTGCGGACCGGAAAAACATCCGCCGATTTTCGCTCGGGGCGTGTTGCTCGACGTCGCCGCGATGCACGGCGTCACGGTTCTGCCGCCAAGTTATGGGATCGGCGAAAAGGATCTGAAGGATTGCCTGAAGAAGCAGGATATCAAACTCGCGCCTGGAGATGTCGTCCTTATTCGCACTGGTCAAATGACGCGATGGCCCGACCATTCGTTCTGTGCCCAGACTCCCGGGCTGAACCGTGAAGGTGCCGAGTTCCTGGCGAAGAATGGCGCGATCATGATCGGTGCCGACAATTTGACACTGGAGCAGACTCCGTCCGCGCACGAACTGAACTTTTTCCCCATTCACACTTACCTTCTGGCCGAGGCGGGCGTCCCGATCATGGAGATGGCCTTGCTGGAGGAAATTGCGCAGGAGAAGCTTTACGAATTCGCCTTCTTCGGCGCCTGTATCAAGTTGCGCGGGGCGACTGGCTCGCCGATGCGTCCCGTCGTCATGCCGCTGTCCTGAAGGAGACCCCGCATTGCAAAAGCTGCGCGTTGCCGTCGACGTGGGGGGGACCTTCACTGACATCTGTATTATGGACGAAACGACCGGCCTGATCCGGATCGAAAAGACGGCGTCGTCGCCCGATCCCATCGATGGCATCATGTCCGGCATTGCCAAGGCGGGCGTTGATCTCAGTGACGTCGCATTGTTCTCGCACGGGACGACGGTTGCGACCAACGCGCTGATCACCCGGCGACTGCCGCGCACAGCGATGGTCTGCACTGAGGGTTTCCGTGACGTGATCGAGATCCGGCGCGCCAACAAGCAGGATCTGTGGGATACCTACAAGGACGTGGTGAGGCCCTATGTGCCGCGCCGTGACCGATTGGTCGTGAGTGAGAGGATCGACGCGCAAGGCGACGTCGTGACGCCACTCGATGAGGTCGGGGCTCGCGAGGTGGCGCGCATCCTCAAGCGCCGCGGCGTGCTCGCGGTCGCGGTTTGTTTCATCAATGCCTATGTCAACGATGCCCACGAGCGACGCATGAAGGAGATATTGCAGGAGGCGCTGCCCGGTGTTCCGGTCTCGACCTCGTCAGGCGTCTTGTCGGAGATCTTCGAGCACGAACGTTTCTCGACCACCGTCGCCAACGCGGCACTCAGCCCGGTTATCGTCGACTACACCTCACGGCTGGGCAAGCGGCTACAGGCGGACGGATACCAGCGCGACCTGCTGTTGCTGCACAGCGGCGGCGGCGTCATGACGCCCAAAAGCGTGGTCGATTTCGCGGCGAGGCTGGCCGGTTCCGGTATCGCGGCGGGCGCCATCGCGAGCCGTCACATCGCCATGCTGTGCGGCTATCAGAATTCGATCGGCCTCGACATGGGCGGCACGTCAACGGACGTTTCGCTTGCCTATGAGGGCCAATCCCGGGTCACCAAGGACTGGTTTGTCGAATTCGGCTATCCTATCCGCTTCCCCTCGATCGAGGTTCTGACCATCGGTGCCGGCGGTGGTTCGCTGGCATGGATCGACGAGGCAGGATCGTTGCGCAACGGTCCGCAATCGGCTGGTGCCCATCCTGGGCCGGCCTGCTACAGCCAAGGCAATCGTCAGCCGACCAATACGGATGCCAACGTGGTCCTTGGCCGCCTCGGCACCAGCCTCGCGGGCGGCAAGATCATGCTCGATCCGAAGCTTGCGGCGGCGGCTGTGCAGGAAGGGGTTGCAGGGCCGCTCAATCTTGAATTGCACGCTGCGGCCGACGCGATAATCCGTGTCGCCAACGCCAACATGTCCGACGCGGTGCGCTTGATATCCATCAGTCGTGGCTACGATCCCCGGGACTTTGCGCTCGTTGCATTTGGCGGCGCTGGCGCCCTGCACGGTGCCTCGATCGCCAAGGAACTTGCGATCCCGGCGGTGATTGTCCCGCCGAACCCTGGCGTCACCTCGGCGCTTGGCTGCCTGCTGGTCGACGTGCAGCACGACTTCTCGGAGAGTTTCATTGTTGCGGCGGCGGAGGCCGAGCCGGCGCGGATCGAAGCTGCCTTCGCGCGGCTCGAACTGGAAGCGTTTGACCGCCTGGACCATGAGGGCGTGTCACGTCGAGACATCGTGCTGCAGCGCACGATCGATATGATGTATCAAGGCCAGTGGCGCTCGCTTGCCGTTACCGCGCCGACCCCTATCGGAACTGTCGCAGCCCTGGTCGAGGCGTTCCACCGCGAGCACGACCGGGAATATAATTTCCGTCGCGACGAGGCAGCGGTGGGCCTGTTCAGGCTCAATCTAAAGGCGGTCGGTGTGGTGCCAAAGGCCGAGCTTTCGGTGCATCAGCCGACAGGCGTGGTGCCACGGCCGACGAGCCGCAGGGCTGTTTGGTTCGATCCTGGCGAAGTGCCCGATACGCCTGTCTATACGCGTTCGGACCTGCCGGCCGGCTTCACGATCAACGGCCCCGCCGTGGTCGAGCAGGTCGACTCGACCGTGGTCATTCCGCCTGGAACCACCGCTGAAGTCGACAAGTATCTCAACATTATCATCCATGTGGGGGCTTAATCCGATGGCCGATGCCCAGCCGCTCGATCCCGTGACGTTCGAGGTTCTGAAGAATTCGTTCATTGCCAGTGTCGACCAGATGGCCGAACAGATATTGCGGACATGCTATTCGTTCGTGATCTATAATCGGGATTTCTCAAGCGCACTGCATGATGCCGAGGGGAACTCGGCGGCGCAAGGAAACCAGGACATCGCCGTCCATGTCGGGACGCTGCACTTCACCTGCAAGGACGTGATCCGCGCGTTCGACGGCGACATGCACCCGGGCGACGTCTATGCCATCAATGATCCTTACGCAGGCGGCACGCATTTCAGCGATGTGCGCCTGATACGTCCGATTTTCTCCGACGGAAAAATCATCGCCTTCAGCCAGTCGAACGGCCATTGGTCGGATGTCGGTGGCAGCGTGCCTGGTTCCTTCGACGTCCTGGCACGTGAAATGTTCCGCGAGGGCCTGCGTATCACACCGGTGCGACTTTTCGATAAAGGGCGCTTCTGCAAGGACGTGGCCCATCTCATTGCGTCCAATACCCGAGACCCGGTTTCGATCATCGGCGACATCCATGCACAGGCTCAGGCGACACAGGTTTGCGAGCGCGAAATCCTACGTCTGGTGGATAAATACGGCTGCGAAACCGTAACGTCGGGTTTCGCCGCGGTTCAGGACTACGTGGAGCGCGCGGTCCGTCAGCGTCTGGCCGCTTTGCCGGACGGTGAGTGGGAAACGCAAGATTTCATCGACCGCGATCCTCTGGGCTCCGAGGGGTTGATCCCGATCAAGATCAAGCTGACCATCAAAGGTGATCGCGCGATCTACGATTTCACCGGCAGCCATCCGACGATAGGCTCGATCTACAATTCGGCATTTGGCACCACTTTCTCGGCCGTTGCCGCGGGCATGAAGACCTTCTTTCCGGACCTGCCGCTCAACAGCGGTTTCTACCGCGTGTTCGAAATCATCGCGCCCGAAGGCAGCATCGTCGACGCGAAATGGCCAGTCGCGGTCACCGGTTTTCTGATGCCGTTCGAGAAGATAATGAACGCGATCTATGAGATGTGGTCGAAGATCATGCCGCATCGCGCTATCGCCTGCGCCTTCAACCTCGAATATCTCCTGACCGGCGGCCGAGACGCGCGCCAGACGGAAAAGCCGATCTTTATGTTCTATGACTGGCTGCCGGGCGGCTGGGGCGGCCGCAATGGTCTCGACGGCTGCAACGTTACGACCGCCTGTTTTGGCACCGGATTGATGTCGCAGCCGGTCGAAGGCCAGGAACGCGCGAACCCGATCCTGACCACCGAGTATGAAATACTCAAGATTCGCCCGGCCCCGGCAAATGGCGCGGCGGTGCGGGTGTGCGAAAGACTTCGGTAATGCTCGCAGCTGAAAGCACCGTGATCTCCTACATCTGCGACCGAGAGCGCGCGGTCGTGTGGGGTATCGAAGGCGGCCTGCCATCGATGCCGCATGGCCTGACCTTGAAGCGACAAGGTGCCGAAAAGGAGGAGTGGCTCGGAGCCACCTTCTCCGATGTGCTCATTGGCACTGGCGATGAGTTCAGCCGGCCAACAGCGGGCGGGGGCGGTTTCGGCGATCCTCTGGAGCGCGACCCGAAGCTGGTGCTGGAGGATGTTGCTGATGACTACGTGTCAGTCGAACGCGCCGCGAGGGACTATGGCGTCGTGATCAAAGTCATCGACGCGGAGCTTTGCGACTATGAGGTAGACGACGCAGGCGACGCGCAATGCTCGCGACGAGATCCGCCGCGAGCGTGCCTCCTGGCTCGCAACTGATCCCGAAGAGGTGGCCGCCGGTTTTCGCGCCGGTAAAATCGACAAACTCGACGTTGTGCGACGTTACGCCGTCGTGCTCGAATGGGAAACTGGCAATCTGTTGCCAGTATCAACCGGCCAATTTCGCGAAATGTTTCGCAAGCGCTCGGCGGCAAAATGGGCCGCTGGCGTCGCCTCCGCGTCATGACCACCGCATTGCGATCACCCGGGACCCGGGGAGCTGGCGCGGAAATCGATGCCGAGGTAGTGGCAAAGACAGACAGCGTCTCATCGTCGAAACGTGCGCCGGAATCTCACGACCCTCATCTGCTGAGTGAGTGCGCTCGGCGCTAGCTGCACAGCCCCCGGATCCGTGTCTCGATGGCCGCGCGCGTATGGCTGGGACACCCGCCTGGCTTGACCACGGGCCGATTTCCCTTACTTGCACGGTACGCGGGGTGCGTGGTTGCATCGCCTGGAAGACGGAATTGGAGCGCGATTGGCCTACGCCCTGCAGCAACTCATCAACGGCGTCACGCTGGGCATGATCTATGGCCTGATCGCGGTCGGTTACACCATGGTCTACGGCATCGTCGGCATAATCAACTTCGCACACGGCGACGTATTCATGGTCGGGGCGTTCCTGTCGCTGATCGCCCTGCTGGGGCTCGCCTCGTTGGGCGTCACCGCGGTGCCACTCGCGCTGGTCCTGGCGCTGCTGTTCGCGGCCGGAATCGCCGCGCTGTATGGCTGGACCGTGGAGCGCATAGCATACCGCCCGCTGCGAGGCTCGTTTCGGCTGGCGCCGCTGATCAGCGCCATCGGGATGTCGATCACGCTGCAGAATTTCGTCCAGGTCAGCCAGGGCGCCCGCGTCAAGCCAATGCACGCGCTGATCCCTGGCGGCGTGCAACTGATGGACCGGGACGGGTTCGCGGTGCAACTGTCGTGGATGCAGATCGCCATCGTGGTCATCACCCTGATCGTGCTGGGGGTCTTCACCTGGCTGGTGACCAGGACGCCGCTGGGGCGGACGATGCGGGCCTGTGAGCAGGACCTGAAAATGGCCAGCCTGCTGGGGATCGACACCGACCGGACCATCAGTCTGACATTCGTGATCGGTGCCGCGCTGGCCGCGGTCGCCGGCTTCATGTTCCTGCTGTACTACGGCGTGATCGACTTTTACATTGGCTTCGTTGCCGGCATCAAGGCCTTCACGGCCGCCGTGCTGGGCGGCATCGGCAGCCTGCCGGGCGCGGTGCTCGGAGGTTTGCTGATTGGCCTGATCGAGGTCTTCTGGGCGGCCTATTTCAGGGCCGAATACAAGGACGTGGCCGCTTTCTCGATCCTCATCGTGGCGCTGATCTTCCTGCCCACCGGTATCCTCGGACGGGCTGAGGTCGAGAAGGTATGATCGTTGCAACGCCGAGCCAGATCGCAGACCGCAGTGGTGCCGGCACGCCCGCTGGGATCACAGCTGCGGACAAGGGACCGGAGGGCGTCTCGCGGACCGGCCGCCGGTGACCGCGCTGCGTGACGCTTTCCTGTCCGCCGCAGTCGCACTCGGCCTGTTCGGGCCACTGGTGGGTCTCGTCACCACAAGCGGAGACAAGGGCCTTTCGGTCCAGACGCGCCCGATTGCGACCGCCGTGGTGGTTGGCCTCGTATTCATCGGCCGCCTCGCCATGCTGGGCTGGCGCGGGCGGATGTCTCGCGGAGCAACCGCCGAGTCCAAGCCAGCTTTGGCCGCTTCCTTCTCCTGGGCCGGCAAATACGCCACGCCGGTCCTGATCGCACTGGCCGTCGCGCTGCCGTTCACCGGATCTCGTTACTATGTCGATCTTGGAACACTTGTATTGACATATGTCATGCTCGGCTGGGGGCTGAATATCGTCGTCGGTCTCGCCGGCCTGCTCGATCTCGGCTATGTCGCGTTCTACGCCGTCGGCGCTTACGCCTACGCGCTGCTGGCACATGCCTTCGGCCTTGGCTTCTGGACCTGCCTTCCCCTGGCCGGGATACTGGCCGCTCTGTGTGGCATCGTGCTTGGCTTTCCGGTGCTGCGGCTACGCGGCGACTACCTAGCCATCGTCACACTGGCATTCGGCGAGATCATCCGCATCGTATTGATCAACTGGGTCTCGCTCACCAACGGGCCCAACGGCATCACGGGCATACCCCGCCCCACGCTGTTCGGGCTGTCCTTCAGCATGAAGGGCGGCGACGGCACAGTGGCAGGCTTTTTCCATATCGATCCGGAAACCATCCAGCGGGTGATTTTCCTGTATTACGTCATCCTGGGGCTCGCCCTGCTGACCAACTGGGTCACCCTTCGCCTGCGCCGCCTCCCGCTCGGTCGAGCATGGGAGGCGCTGCGGGAGGACGAGGTCGCGTGCCGCTCGCTCGGGATCAATGTCACCAATACCAAGCTGACGGCCTTCTCCATCGGGGCCGGTTTCGGCGGTCTCGCTGGAGCGTTCTTTGCCACCCGCCAGGCTTTTATAAGCCCGGAAAGTTTCACCTTCATCGAGTCCGCCACGGTACTGGCGATCGTTGTCCTGGGCGGCCTGGGCAGCCAGCTTGGCGTTGCGCTCGCCGCACTCGTCATGATCGGCGGCCTGGAGACGTTGAGGGATTTCCTCGGTTGGCTGGGTGAGCAGATGAACAGCCCGCTCTTCGCCGGCATCGCGGGCGAACTTCCGCTCTATCGCATGCTGATCTTTGGTCTGGCGCTGGTGGTGGTGATGGTGATGCGCCCCCGCGGATTGGTATCTGGTCGTACACCTTCGGTAGCACTGGGCGAAAAGCGAGACATCGCACCCCAACTCGTTGCCCAAGGCCGCGCGTGAACGAGGCATCCGGGCGGTTATTATCGGTCGACAACCTGACGATGCGGTTTGGCGGCCTGAAGGCGGTTGATCACCTGTCGTTCGAGACCCGACACCGTGAGATAACCGCCGTCATCGGCCCCAACGGGGCAGGTAAAACGACGGTATTCAACTGCGTCACCGGATTTTATCGTCCAACCAGCGGCGCCGTCGTCCTGACCCACCAGGACGGCAAAACATTTCCGTTGCAGCGCATGCCCGGCCACCGCATCGCCGCCATTGCCAGAGTCGCCCGCACGTTCCAGAACGTCCGCCTGTTCGCCGGCATGACGGTGCTGGAGAACCTGTTGGTCGCGCAGCACAACACCCTGATGGCGGCTACCGGATTCGGTGTGCTGGCGGTGTTCGGCCTCGGCCGCTACCGGTCGGCGGAGGCCGCCGGACTGGAGAAGGCGCGGCGCTGGCTGGACGCGATCGACCTGATCGACCGGGCCGACGATCCCGCCGGCGCATTGCCCTATGGTGCGCAGCGCCGGCTGGAAATTGCTCGTGCCATGTGTACCGATCCGGTGCTGCTGTGCCTGGACGAGCCCGCCGCGGGGCTCAATCCGCGTGAGTCCGAGGAGCTCAACCAGTTGCTGCTGCGCATCCGCGCCGAGGGTTGCTCGCTGCTGCTGATCGAGCATGACATGCGCGTGGTGATGAGCATCTCCGACCACATCGTGGTGCTCGATCACGGCAAGAAGATCAGCGACGGCACATCCGCCGAGGTGCGCGCCGATCCCGCCGTGATCGCCGCCTATCTGGGCGAAGGCGATGACGACGAAGACGCGGACGATGCGGTCCAGGAATGAATTGCCTGCTGTCGCTGTCCGGTATCACCGCATTCTATGGCGCCATTCAGGCGCTGCGGGGGATCGACCTGGCCGTCGATCAGGGTGAGATCGTTGCTCTTATCGGCGCCAACGGTGCCGGCAAATCCACGCTTCTGATGACCATCTGCGGCGATCCTCGGGCACGCTCCGGCCAGATCATGCACGAGGGTCAGGAGATCACGCAGCTGCCGACGCACCAGATCATGCGGCGCGGGATCGCACAGGCACCGGAGGGCCGCCGGATTTTCGGGCGCATGACCGTGCGCGAGAACCTGCTGATGGGGGCGGAAGTGGCTGGCCGAACCAATGTCGGCGCGCTGCTGGAGGAGGTTTTTGCGCTGTTTCCCCGGCTGGAAGAGCGCATGAGCCAGCGCGGCGGAACGCTGTCGGGCGGTGAGCAGCAGATGCTCGCGATCGGGCGCGCGCTGATGTCCCGGCCAAGGTTGCTCCTGTTGGACGAGCCCTCGCTCGGTCTGGCGCCGCTGGTCGCGCGACAGATCTTTGGCGCCATCCGCGACTTGAACCGCAGGACCGGCCTGACGGTGCTGCTGGTGGAGCAGAATGCCTATCAGGCGCTGCGGCTGGCACACCGGGGGTATGTCATGGTGAACGGTTCGATCACGATCGCCGGCACAGCGGCCGAGTTACTGGCTGAACCGGAGGTGCGGGCGGCGTATCTCGAGGGTGGACATCCGTAACGACCTGTCCGGTCTGGCATGCCGGCCTCATCTCGACAAGCACCCAGCAGCAGACAGGGCGCCCGGTCTCCTCGTCCATCGACCATTGCAGCGCAGGGACAGAGCGCCCCGACGGCGGGCTTATTTGCTCGGTGACTTCGGCGATAGCCTGCAAACGAACCTGACTCATGTATTCCATTGGCCCAACTCCGACGATGATGAGCGCAATGAAGTCCGACCCGCCTTCACGCGCTGTGACGGACGTCACATTTCGGTCTCCAACACGAGTGGTATATTCCACCGGCAACGTCGACACGGGTCCAAAATGACAACCTTTGCCACCATGACACTGCCAAGCGACTATGACGTGATCGCGCCGGACGGATCAGAGGTTAGGATCTTGCTGTCCTTGGGCGCCGGCAGCATGGCGCATTTCCGCCTGCCAATCGGACAGGTGTCTCTCGCGGTTCGCCACCGGACCGTTGAGGAGATCTGGTATGTCGTTGCGGGACGGGTGAAATGTGGCGGTCCGCGGGCGCGTGCGAAGAAATCTCGTCGCTGGCGCCCGGAACCTGTCTGACGATCCCCGTCGGAACTGCGTTCCAGTTCCGCTCCCTTGGCAGCGAGCCGCTTGCGGTCCTGGGGATGACCATGCCGCCTTGGCCCGGAGATGGCGAGGCGGAGATCGTCGTTGGAAAATGGCGGCGGCCGGCGAGCGATTGAGGGAAAGCACACCATGCTCTCCCCCGGGTTGCGTTTCCCGCGCTTGTCGCCAGACTGAAGCAGCCGCTTAGAAGGGGGATAGGAACGATGGGTTACAAGATCGCGATCATGGGCGTCGGCGCGGTCGGTGCCTATGCCGGTGCCCATATGGCTCGGGCCGGCGAGGACGTCACCTTCATCGATCCATGGCCGGCCAACGTTGAGACGATGCGTGCGAGTGGGTTGAAAGTGACGCACATCCGCGACGTGCCGGAATGGTCCACGCCGGTCCGCGCCCTGCATCTGACCGACCTGCAGCAGGCGGCGAAGGAAAAGCCTTTCGACATCGCCTTCGTCTGCATGAAGTCGTACGACACCGAGTGGGCGACCGTCATGATATCGCAGTATCTCGCGCCCAACGGCTTCGTGGTGTCGTTACAGAATTGTATGAATGAGGCGACCATCGCCGGCGTGGTCGGCTGGGGCAAGGTGGTCGGTTGCATTGCCAGTTCGATCACGGTTGATCTGTGCGAGCCCGGCCACGTCCATCGCGCCGCCGGCAAGAGCGGCGACCGGCACACGGTGTTCCGCACCGGCGAAGTGCACGGCCGAATCACCGAGCGGGTGCAGGAAATCCAGCGTCTGGTCGCACTGGCGGACTCCGCCCTGGTGACGTCCAATCTTTGGGGGGAGCGTTGGTCAAAGCTGGTGACCAATGCCATGGCGAACGGCATGTCCGCTAGCACCGGCCTGATCAGCAAGGACATTCTTCGCAACGACACGCTGCGCCGCTTTGGGGCACGCCTGGGCAGTGAAGCGATCCGCGTCGGCCAGGCATTGGGCTATGCGCTGGAGGAAGTGCACCATATCGATCCCGAAGTGATCGCGCGGGCCGGAGAGGGCGATCCCGCCGCCACGAGAGAGTACGACGAGCACCGGTTGCAGGAGGTGAGCAAGGCGGGCGGCGGCGAGCACCGGCCCTCGATGGGTCAGGACATGGTCAAGGGTCGCCGCACGGAGATCGAGTTCCTCAATGGGTTCATCGTCCGCAAGGGTGAGGAGATCGGACTGCCGACGCCGGCCAACGCCGCTCTGACCGATATCGTCAAGCGGGTGGAGAAGGGCGAATTGCAAGCCGATCCGAAGCATCTGATCGATCTGCGGTTGAACTGAAGCTGAGCGTCCGATCGATTACGTCTAACGTCCCCATACTCGGATGTCACCCGTTCCCAGGCACGGGCTGCCTTTGCGAAGGCGGGGGACCCGCCGCGGCGGGTGTGCGAGGCATGGCACCAATCTCGATGGTGAGCGCTCTCCGCCGAGGAGACTTTTCAGAGTCATAGGTCGTTGCCGCTGGACACGCGGCCACGACGCTAACCCATCGCCCGAATCTACGAACTAGCTAGAGCCCTCGATGATGTCGCCAAATCGCACCCAAGTCGTGCCATCCCATTTTTGCAGCTGCATCGCCCGGATTGGATGATAGTTGGTGGCTGGTGTTCACCTTGATCCCGGGCAGCAATACGGGATCGGGCGCATCATGCAGGTTCGCCGCCTGTTTCATGATATTGGTTCGGGAAAAGTCGCCCTCGCACTGCTTGAGCACCTGCAACATCACGGCGCTGACGCCATAGGCAAAGCTGTAGTTACCATCGGTCATGTCGGCGCCGGGCATATATTTTGCCATGAACGCACGCCATTCATTCATTCCGACGTCGTCCTTGAACGCCGGGTCGGTCGGGTCTTTCATATAGCCGGTGGTAATGATGCCTCGCCCGTTTTCAGCACCAGCGGGCGTCATCACCGAGCCGACCGAAATCGACACGTTGGTGAGGAAGAACATCGTCGGGTGCCAGCCCAGGTCATGCACCTTCTTGATCGCCTGAGCAGCGAATTTCGGCGTCGCGGCGACCAGCAGAACATCCGCGCCCGAAGCCTGCAGCGACGCGAGTTGGCTGTCTACGGTCGGGTCGGTGGTTTCATACGTAGCTTCCTTGGCCACGATGGCTGCGTATTTGTCGCCGAGCACATCCTTCACGCCCGCTGGATAATCTTTGCCGAAGTCGTCGTTCTGATACAGGATAGCCATCTTGGCGTCCGGCTTCTGCATCATCATGTACTTGGTATAGATCTGTGCCTCGGTCCGATAACTCGGCTGGTAGCCCATCGTCCAGGGAAAGTGCTTGTAGTCGCCCCACTTGTCCGCGCCGGTGGAAATGAACAGATGTGGCACCTTCTTGGCATTCACGTAACGCTGGATTGCCGTGTTGCTCGGTGTTCCGAGGTTGTTGAACAGCAACGCCACCTGGTCTTCCTCGATCAGGCGCCGCACCTGCTCGACTGTCTTTGGTGGGCTGTAGGCATCGTCATAGGAAATGAAGTTGATCGTGTGACCACCAACTCCCCCCTGATCGTTGACCATCTTGAAGAACGCTGCTTCGGTCTTCGCGATAACGCCGTAGGCCGATGCCGGCCCGCTATAGGCGTCGGTGTTGCCGATCTTGATCTCGGTCGCCGTCACGCCCGGCAGGTCTTCCGCCGACGCCGGCCGCGATCCGCCAGGCAGCAGCGTGATGCACAGTGTCGTCGCCAGCCACATGGCGCACAACGAGCGCGCTCGCCCCGCCCCGGCGCCGGCTGGTCGCGCGGGGTGGAGCATCCATGCGTGCAAATCATGCGATCGAACACAGGTGTGACGTTCTCGGATCGCGGCTGGATCTGGGCCGGGCAATCAAGCCACACAGCTTCTGGCACCAAAGCCGTCATACATGCATGCATACCTTACACTCCCGTTCGCCAGCATGGCGGTTGTTTGCATGAACCGCCGCCGAAAGGAAGGATCGGAGCACCGCGTGCACGTCCTGGCCGCACTTTGCTAGGTGGACCTGCCCCATCGAATGGGGCGCTTTTTTCCGCCGCGCCGTACCAGCTATTGCCACGGACCGAAACGTTGGCGACCTGTCTTGCGATAGGCGGCCCGCCGGTATCTTATTGATTTCGCGCGCCGGCTTTCATCAGCTGCGCGTATGCCAGCCGGTCCTTCGGGTCGCTGGAATGACCGCATTGGCCTTACTCTTGTCTGCGATCCGTTTTTCATGAACACCCAGACGATCCCGACCGCGGCGGCGACGACCGTCGAGACCCTTCCGATGACCGCACCCCGGCTGCAGGAGTGTCCGGACTGCGGGCAGATGCAGGTGCTCCCTGCCATGCCGCCGGCGGCGAGGGCGGTCTGTCTGCGCTGCGACACTGTTCTCCGGCATACTCGGTATCACCCTCTGCTGCTGCCGCTGGCACTGAACCTGTCCGCGCTGATGCTACTCGCGGTTGGCACCACGCTGACCCTCATGTCGGTCACCACGGGCGGACAGCAACGGGTTGCGGGCCTGTTGAGCGGCCCGGCCGAACTGGAGCAATACGGGCTATGGGAGCTGTCGCTCGTTGTCGTCGCCACAACGCTGGCGGCGCCCCTGGCCCGCGTGCTGTGCATGCTGACGGTTCTGACCGCGTCTGACCGGCCCGCCGCGGCACCGGCCGCCGCTTGAGATCCGCACCATTTTTGCCTGGGTGGCCCACCTGAGGCCCTGGTCGATGATCGAAATCTACCTGTTGGGTCTGTTCGTCGCCTATGTCCGCCTGAACGACATGACGCAGGTCGCCCTGGGACCGGCGGTCTTTGCTCTGGGGGGACTGATGGTGGTCATGGTCGCTGGCCGATGTCAGCCTGGATGAACACGCGGTATGGGAGGCGATGGAGCCAGGCAATCGCCGGCTGCGGGCTCGCGGCCGGCAGTCGCCGGCGAGTCCGCCGCCCGATACCGCTCACCGCTGGCGGATCGGCTGCGACACCTGCCGTTTGGTCAGCCGGTCGGCGCCCGGTATGCGGTGTCCGCGTTGCGGCTTTCGGCTGCACGAGAGGAAACCACATTCGATCGGACGGACCTGGGCGTACCTGCTTGCCGCCTCATGCCTCTATATTCCCGCAAATCTCTATCCGGTATTGACCGTCGTGCAGTTGGGCTCCGGGCATCCCAGCACTATCCTGGGCGGTGTGCGTGAACTGCTGAATATCGGTATGTGGCCACTGGCAGCCTTGGTGTTCTTCGCCAGCATCGCCGTGCCATTGTTGAAACTGATCGGACTGTCAACGCTGCTGGTCTCGACCCAGTTGCGAAGCACCGCCTGGCTGCAGGACCGCAGGATATTGTATCGGATCGTTGACGCGATCGGCCGCTGGTCGATGATCGATATCTTTATGGGATCGATCCTGGTTGCGCTGGTCCAGTTCGGCAAGGTCGCCAGCATTTATCCCGGAGCCGGCGCCGTGGCCTTCGCCGCGGTGGTCATTCTCACGATGCTCGCCTCGCATAGCTTCGACCCCAGGCAGATGTGGGACAATCTGCGATGCCGCGCCCAGGATGGTTCGGCGTCATGGCCTGACCACGGTCGGCACCCCGGGCCCATCCGACATCTGACCCCCGGCACCGTGCCGGCCGAGAGCTGATGAGCGATCGTCCGCCCTCCGCCATCGTGCGGTCCCGCATTGAGCATCAACGACGGCTTTCGCTGATCTGGGCCATCCCGGTAATCACCTTGATCATCGGAGTATGGCTGGCGTGGCAGACGATCTCCGAACGCGGGCCGCTCATCACCGTCATCTTCGAGACCGCCGAGGGACTGTCCGCGGGCCAGTCGCATGTCCGACACAAGGATGTCGAGATGGGTGTGGTGAAGGGTATCGCACTCACGCCCGGACCGCAGGCGCGTGCAAGTCACTATCCGGATGAACAAGGAGGCCACGCCGCTGCTGACCGAAGACGCGCAGTTCTGGGTGGTACGGCCGCGGTTTTTCGCCGGCGCTCGATCAGCGGCCTGCAAACGTTGATATCGGGGTCCTATATCGACCTGCTGCCGGCGGCGCCCGGGGCGAGCGCGAAGCGGGATTTCGTCGGTCTGGAAAACCCGCCGGTGCTGCAATCGGACGTACCCGGCCGGACCTTCCTGCTGGAGGCAAACCGCATCGGCTCGCTCAATCTTGGCTCCCCGGTCATGTTCCGCGACCTGGAGGTCGGCGAGGTGCTCGGCTGGGAGGTCGGGGAGATGGCGCGAAACGTCATTATCCATGTCTTCGTGCGAGAACCTTTCAACAAATATGTACACGACAATTCGGTGTTCTGGAACGCCTCGGGCGCCACTGTCCAGCTCGGTCCGATGGCCTGAAATTCCAGGTCGAGTCGCTGCGCGCGATCGTGCTGGGGGGCATCGCATTCGACACCCCGGACGATCCGCGAATCACCACGGAGAGCGGCGCCGACCATCGTTTCCGCTCTATCAGACGAAGGAGGCCGCGAGCTCCTCGACTATAAACGCAGCGTACCGTTTATCGTCAACCTCCGTTCGTCCGTCGCCGGGCTGGCACCCGGCTCGCCGGTGACCTTGCATGGCATCAAGATCGGCGAGGTGTCGAGCGTGTCGCTGGTTTACGACCGTGCCTCGGATAACGTAATCGCCCCAGTGCATTTTACCCTGGAGCCGGAGCGAATCGCGATGCTGGACCTTCCCACCGATGGCGATCTGGATGCGAGGATGCGAGAACTCGTGCACCGTGGGCTGCGGGTGAAGATCGAGAGTTCCAGCTTTCTGACCGGTCAGAAGCAACTGGCCTTGATAGTTCCCCGGACGCCGCGCCGGGCGAACTGGAGAAGCGCGGCGATGCCTATGTGATCCCTGGCCTGTGGGGTGGGGAGGATATCACCACCGCGGCCTCCAATCTCATGAACCGCCTGAATGAAATCCCGTTCGAGGCGATCGGACAGAATCTGAATCAGACGCTCGCTGGCGCGAACGCGTTGGTGAACGATCGCCAACTGGCCGGAACGATCGCGGCGCTGCGTTCGACGCTGACCAGCACCCAGGCGCTGGTGACCAATCTTGACCGCGGAACGGGCCGCTGCTGCAACGGCTACCGTGTATTGCAACCGAACTCGACGAAACTGTGAGACGGACGGACAAGCTGATCGGATCGCTCGACAGTGGCTATGGAGGGGATTCCCGGTTTAATCGCGACATCAGTCAGATGATGACACAGCTCACCGACGCCGCACGGCTCGATCCGTGTGCTGGCGGACCTGTTGTCCCGCCACCCGGAGGCATTGATCCGTGGCCGCACCAACCAGGGGACGCAATGATGGCGCAAGGGACACAATGACGGGTATGACGGCGTCAGCTTCATCACGACCGCCGGACTTGGCTCCGGACGACGGCTTGCCACGGCGCGGCGCCTTGCTGCTGCTTGCGGCGCTTCCCGCGGCGTGCACGTCGCCCAACCCGGTGCTCTATGTCCTGGCGCCGGTGCCTGGTCCAACGCGAACCGGCGCGCCGCGGAACATCGCATTGCGGTCGATCAGCCTGGCACGATACCTCGAACGCTCGCAGATCGTGCGATCATCGGAGGGCTACCGGCTGGATGTGTTGTCGAACGAATGGTGGGGAGAACCGCTCGACGCGCTGATCGACCGCATCCTGGTGCAGGAACTGGCGCAACGGCTTACCGGGCAGCACGGTGTTCGCGGATGCCGGCGCCATTTCTACCTCGCCGGATGCGACGGTGGAGGTCAACATCCAGCGCTTCGATCTCGACCGGACTGGCTCGCTGCTGCTGTTGGCGCAGATTGCAGTGAACGGGAAACCACCGGATCGCGCGGCGTATCGGTGACGGTCCCCCCCACCGGGGCGACGACGACAGCGTTGGTCTCGGCGATGAGCAACGCGATTGGCCAGCTCGCGGACGCTATCGCGGCGCTGTTGGAGCCCAAGGCCACGACCGCCAAGAGTTCGCCCGGGAACACGGCTCATCCCCGCCACGGTGGGAAAAGGCGGTCGGGAGGATGAGGGCTTTCAGATAGTTCCCGGTTGTCGCACCCGCCGGAACGTTGCGTGCAGGAACCATGTGATCAGGCAATGAGTCGGACCATCTGGCGGTCATAGTCGGTCTCGCGCGTGATCGCGCTGGACGGAGCCGGTGTCGTAGCTTCCTGCCGCCGCATTCGTCCACCACTTCACGACACGCTGGACACGTCTCCGGTGGGTTGTGCAAAGATAGCCAGCTTCCGAAGAAGCTGCTCCGCCAGTTCACTGACACGCGGTGGACTGATCAGGCCTCGGTGATCAGCGCCGCGAACGCGAATGATTTCCGCTGCCGGCGCGAGAACCTGCCAGATTTTACCGACCTGACGAAGATGAAAAAGAGGCTGTTCCTCGGCCTCGAAAACTATGACCGGACCGGGATATTTGGACTCCGGTCTGTAGGCATCGACGCTGTCGTAGAGCCGCTTCATGAATGTTTGCGTGTGCGGCATGTGGCGCTCAAAATCGACGAAGACCTTCGCCGCGGGATGCTGACGGTGAACCGCTTTATTCAGTATTTTGATCTTGTAGTAGAGACTCGTGACCAACGCCCGCATATCGCGGTTCATAACACAGCGTACAAAGTTCGAAATCAGCGTGGCGTAATATTTTGGAGTGTTTCTCTTCAGCCCTGTCATGGTGTTCTCAGGGGCGCCGTCGATTGCCACAAGAAGCCTGATTTCTCGACCTTTTGCGGTGAGTTGTTCCGCCATTTCCATGGCAATGACGGCGCCCAAAGACCATCCACCGAGAATGACGGGTCCGTCAGGCTGATAATTCATGACTTCTGAAACATAGTGACTTGCCAATTCACCTACCGAAGCCGGAAACGTTGACCCCGGCTGCTCAGATCGTTTCATAAAGGTTTGTGGGGCTTGAATTCCGACCACGTGCAAGGATGACGCAACTACACGCGCCAAGGGCATGTAGGTGCTCGCGGCGGTACAGGACAAGTCGTGCACGCAATAGAAAATCGGCTGATGTTCATTGATCCGCTCGTTGAGCGGCACAAGCACGGTCCTCGATCGTGGCGACGCATTTGCGATAAGCGCCTTACGTTCTATGACCGTAAAAGAGTCGCTTCCGTCCATTCCATCTACACCCTGAGCATCTCAAACAAGCCCGGACCCGCTGTCGTGATATACAGCCACGGCTTTGCTTGAGCTAATACTTCTACCATGCTCACGGGCAGCTTCAACTTAGCCGATAGTGGCATCCTGATGCCTCAACGGGCGATCCCGACCTTCCTAACGGCGTAGCCAGTTGCAACGCCAGATTCAATTGGTGGATCACGCGCCCTGTCGCGTCGACCGGCCAGATGGAAAGCTCTCGTCGCTCGTCGCGTCAATCACCCATCTGCTCTCGGTCTCCGGCGTCTCGATTACGCCCGGACGCGGGTCGCACGAACCGCCGCCGTCGCGGTCCCATCGACTGTGCCGACCGCGGAGACGACGACGCCATAGTCCCGCTTCGCTGTCTCCGGCGAGACGATGCCGTCGATCACGTCCTGTCGCACCGCCTCGGGGTCGCGTTCAAGCGGATCGCCATAGCCGCCGCCCGAGGGCCCTGTGCAGGCGAAGACGTCGCCGAATCGCACCGCCATGTGCGGCACCTTTGACGGCAGCGCAACGACCTCGCCCGTCGCTCGGCGCAGCGTGAGTTCAGCCGTGGCCCCATCGTCCCCGCCCAGGAACCCCCATGGCCGGAACTGGTGCCCGTCGCCCTCAATCGACGCGCCGCCGTTGTCGAGGAAACAAATCTCCCGCACGGAGCCCAGGCCGCCGCGCCACTTGCCGGCGCCGCCGCTGTCCTCGCGCAACTCGTAGCGCAGCACGCGCAGCGGCAGATGCGACTCGACATCCTCGATCGGGTTGTTGCGTGTGTTCGCATACAGCGTGTCCACCGCGTCCATACCGTCGATCCCGTGACGGCCGCCGTAGCTGCCCTCGAAAATCTCCATATGCACCCAGTGACCGTGATCACGCAGGCCGGAGAAGGCGATCACCTTCAGGTTGCCGATGCCGGCCGAGACCTGCTGCGGCACCGCCTGCGCCAGCGCTTTCATTACGGTATCGGCAAGTTGGTTGCCCGGGCAGAAGCGCGCGATGGTCGGCGCCGGAAAGATCGGATTGGCGAGGCAGCCCTCTGGTGCCATGATGCGGATCGGCCGCGTCAGCCCCTCATTCACCGGCATATGACCATGCACGTCGGTATCGAGCAACACCGAGCGCACCGTCAGCCACACGGCAATGTCCACGGTGCCGACGAACGGCATGTTGATCGGCCGATCCGGCACCTGCGGCGCGGTTCCCGTCAGATCGACCGTCAATTCGTCGCCCCGCTTCGTTACGCGTCGCGACCAAAGGCAGTTCGCGGCGGGCCGGATCAGGATCATCCAGAAAGCCGTCGATCTTCGTCTCCGCCGACCACGACCCTCCGGCAGCGCCGCGATCGCCCGGCGCATCATCAGCTCGGACTGGTCCATCATCGCGGCGCAAGCCGCCCGGAACAGCGGCAAGCCCCATGCGGGCGAGCAACGCCTGCATCCGTTCGGCGCCGATACGGCTCGCCGCGACCTGCGCCTCCATGTCGCCGACCACGAGATCGCTCGCGCGGATATTGTCGCGCAGCATCTGCCACACCGCATCGTTGCGCCGGCCCTGGTCGAACACCTTGATGGCGCGGAACTGCAGTCCCTCGGCATAGGCGTCGATGGCGTCCACGATCCCGCACGACCCCGGGGTCAGCGCGCCGATATCAAGATGATGCGCCGTGGTGCCGGAAAACCCAACCAGCGTGCCGTCATGAAACACCGGCACGATGAAGCCGACATCTGGCCCGTGACTTGCGCCGCCATACGGCATCGTTGTGCATGATCACGTCGCCGGGCCGGACCTCATCGTCGCGCGCCGCGAGTGCCCGCAAAATCCCCTTCACGTACCCCGGAATCGGCCCCGACTGCAGCGGCGTCGACTGCGACGATTCCGCCAGACCCCGGCCGAGTTCATCGGTGAGCGCCGCGCCGAAATCCTCCGACTCCCGGATGATCGAGGAATACGACATGCGCATCAGCTTGTAGCCGACCTCGATCGCGATGCTTTCGAGCGCGCCCTGCATGACGCTCGTGGTGACGGGATCAACCGCAATCCGAGCCTGCTCGTCCATGCCTAGTCTCCCGCTGGAAGCGTAATGATCAGATTGCCGCCCGGCTCGGCCACCAGACTGCAACCGGGTGGAACCACCGTCGTGCTGTCCGTTTGCAGCACGATCGCCGGCCCTGGAATCGGCACCCCCAGAGCCAGAGCATCGCGGAACAGGAACGGCGTTTCGACCGCGTCCTCGCGTGGCCGCGAACACGACGGGTGCGTAGTAGGTCGGCGGCGCGGCAGTCCGCCCGTGCAACCGGCCTGGCCTCCAGCTTGGGCCGCACGGCGACGCCGACCAGACGGAGGTTCACCACCTCGATGACGCTGTCGGGAAAAGCGTGACCGTATTCCGCCCGGTGCTGAACATGGAAGCGTTCGAGCGTCCGCCTCAGTTCGGCCTCGTCGATCGCCCCGTCACCGAACGGCACGCGCAGTTCGTAGCCCTGGCCGGCATAGCGCAGATCGCCGGAACGCTCAAAGCGGACCCTGTCCGTGCCGATCCTGTCGCCGGCGAAACGGCCGACGATCTCCTGCCGCATGCGTGGCGAAATCGTCCGCCAGCCGCGGTATCGTCCGCGGCGTTCGAGGCCTGGAAGCAGGTCCGCACGGTGTCGTACTTGCAGGTCCGTGGTGAGCAGACCCATGGCGGAGGTGATGCCGGGGTGGGGCGGGATCAGCACCTCCCGGATGCCAAGCTGCCGAGCGACGTCGGCGCCATGCAGCGGGACCGGCGCCGCCGAAGGCAACCAGAGTGTAGTCGCGCGGATCGATCCCCCGCTGCGCCGTTCTGGACCAGATCGCGTTCGCCATGTTCGCGCTGACCACGGTCAGGATGCCGAGCGCGGCGGCCACGGGCGAAAGGTCGAGTTCCGCGGCAAATCGCTGCATCACCTGCCGTGAGGCGGCGGCGTCGAGTTTCATGGCGCCGCCCAGGAACCGGTCCGGATCGAGGCGGCCGAGCACGACGTTGGCGTCCGTGACCGTCGGCTGCAGGCCGCCGCGACCGTAGCCCGCGGGTCCGGGGACGGCGCCGGCGGATTGTGGCCCGACGCGGAATGCACCGCCGCTGTCACGCCGCGCGATCGAACCGCCCCCCGCCCCGATCGTGTGGATGTCGATCATCGGCACCAGGATCGGGAAGCCGCCGATCCAGGTATCGCGCGCGGTCGCCTCGGCGAAACGTCCGCGCGGTGACGATACCGATATCGGCCGAGGTGCCGCCCATATCGAACGTGATGAGATTGTCGCGCCCGGACAGCGCTCCCGCCCACGTGCCGCCGAGCACGCCGGCGGCCGGGCCCGGACAGCATGGTGAGGATCGGCCGCTCCGACACCATCCGCACCGTCGCGGCGCCGCCGTTCGACCCCATCACCTGCAGCTCACCGCCGCTGCCGGCCTCGCGCAGCCGCCGCGACAGCACCGAGATATAGTCTCGGACCTTTGGACCCACGAAGGCGTTCATCGCCGCGGTGGTGAAGCGCTCGAACTCGCGGAACTGCGGCGCGACCTCGGCGGAAGTGGTGACGAACGCCCCGGGATGCTCCTCCAGCACCAGTTGCTTCGCGCGGGCCTCGTGCGCCGGGTTGAGGTACGAGAACAGGAAGCACACCGCGATCGCCTCGACGCCGTCCTGACGCAGCGCCCGTGCCGCGGCCCGCACCTCATCCTCGTCCAGCGGAACCAGCACGTCGCCGCGCGGCGGGATCAGCCGCTCGGACACGACATGGCGGTGGCGCCGTTGCACGAACGGCCGGCTTTGCCAGGGGATTTGCTGCATGAGCGAGTAATGCTGTGGCCGCTGGTGCCGACCGATATGCAGGATGTCGCGATAGCCTCGGGTGGTTATCAGGCCGGTGACCGCGCCGCGATGCTCCAGCACCGCATTGGTGGCGATGGTGGTGCCGTGCAGCACCTGGTCGATGCGGGAGGGGTCGAGAGCAGCCATCGCACACAGGGCGATCACGCCCTCGGTCACCCCGATCGAGGGGTCCTCGGGCGTCGTAGGCACCTTGTGGACCACGGCCCGTCCGGTATCAGTGTCCGCGAGAACCAGATCGGTGAACGTGCCACCGACATCGACGCCAATGAGGTTCATCCAGGCTCCCGGGTATGCTGCACGCGACACGCGGCCGGCATTCATGCGATATCCGCGACGCCGTCGCAACAGTCGAGGCCATGCGGGCCCGTGTGGTTGACCGGTCGCAGGGAAGCCGGCACTTGAGCAGAATCCGTCAACGAGCGCGAAGACATGCCGTCGCCACCGCCGTCAGTCGCAGATTGGGCGAGCTTCTTCGCCGCGGAAGTCAGCGCAGCAGCTTCGCTCACCGGGCTGGTGATCGTCGCCATCTCGATCAATCTTTCCCGCATCATCTCCTTCCCCCACTTGCCCGGCCGAGCGATCGAGACGCTGGCGATGCTGGTCGGGGTCTTGATCGTCGCCAGCCCGGGCCTGGTGCCCGGTCAACCGGCCGCCCTGCTGGGATGGGAAATCGCCTTGGTTGGACTGATCATGTGGCTGGCTTCCGTCCTGATCCAGCTTCGCACACGCGGCACCCAAATCCCCGGCAGCAAATGGGCGTCCGTGCTGCGCATCGTTGTGGGCCAGGCAACAAGCCTGCCGTTCATAGTCGCCGGCGGAGCGGTTCATTGCCGTGGGCCTGCCGGCCTGTTCTGGGTGCTGCCCGGGGTCATCTTCTGCCTGATCGCAGCGGTAATGAACGCCTGGGTTTTGCTGGTGGAGATCGTTCGGTGAACGGTCAGCCACAGGCGGCGCACCCCCTGATCCACGCCGCCGAGATAACCGCGTGCGTCATTCTCCGCCTCGGGGTACCGTGGGGTCCAACACGCACGGGGGCGAAACATGCCGCAAAAACTGCTGGTCTATCAGTCATTGTGGGCCATGGAGCGGCGACGGCCGGACGGCCTGGAGTGGTCGCTGACCGAGAAGCTGGAGATGATCCGAGACGCCGGTTTCGACGGCGCCGGTGTGCGCTTCATCGACGCCGACTATGCGCGTGAGGTGACCGGATTTCCTGCGCGCGCACGGCATGACCTGGCAGGCGCAATGCTATCCCCGCAACGTCGAGGAACTGCGGCCGGTCCTGGCGCTGGTGCGGGAACTCGGCGCCGATCACGTCAACCTGCAGCCCGATGTCCGGCCGTATCGGCTGGCGGAATGCATCCCCTATATCGAAGGCTGGCGCCGCCTGGCAGCGGAGGCTGGCGTCCCGGTGCATGTCGAGACGCATCGCGACCGCATGACCACGGACCTGTTCTTCACGCTGCACCTGCTCGACTGCTTCCCGGACCTGCGGCTGACCGCCGATCTGTCGCATTACGTGGTGGGGCGCGAGTTCGCCTGGCCGATCGCGCCGGAAAACCATGCGATGATGCATCGTCTGCTCGACAACAGTTGGGGCCTGCACGGACGCGTCGCCAGCCGCGAGCAAATCCAGGTCCAGCTTGGCTTCCCGCAGCATCGCGACTGGGTGGAGCTGTTCATGGGCTGGTGGGAATACGGCATCCGCTCGTGGCGGCGGCGGGCGCCGGACGACGCAACCCTCACCTTCCTCTGCGAGCTCGGCCCACCGACCTACGCGATCACCGGCGCGGACGGATACGAACTGTCAGATCGCTGGCAGGAAGCGCTGCAAATGAAGGAGATGATCCGCGCTCTGTGGCAGCGGATCGAGCGCGAGGACGCGTAGGCTGAGGCCGCCCGCGCCCTGCCCCTCAGGCGCGATCCAGCAACGGCATCACGCGTCGGCGGCAAGGTCTTCCGGACTGTCGGCGCGAATATCGCTGGTGTGGGTTTCCGGCCCGCACCAGACCGAGAACGCGGTGACCAGCGACAGGAAGATGACATAGCAGGCCACGCCCCAGGGCGCACCCGCCATCCACCCGACCAGCGATGCCGCGATGAGCGGCGACGGCCCTCCGGCGAGGATCGACCCGAGTTCCCGGGCGAACGCAAAGCCGCTGTAGCGCAGCCGCGGCCCGAACAGTTCGGCGAAATAGGCCGCCTGCGGACCGAACATCGCCGCGCTGCCGATCCCCATGACCAGCATGAATGCGAGGCAGATCAGCGTCGGGTTCAAGGTTCCCACCAGCAGGAAGAAGGGAAACGCGAACGCGGCGGAGAACAGTGCTCCGCCCATGTAGACCGGCCGCCGTCCGACCTTGTCCGAGAGCCACGAGAACAACACGATGCCGAAAATCTCGGTGAAATTGCCCAGCATGACGGCGACGATCGCCAGTTCTCGCGGCATGTGCAGTGTGTTGATGACGTAGCTGAGGCCGAACACCGGGAACAGATATCCAAGCCCGTTCTCGGCCAGTCGTGCTCCGACCACCACCAGGAAGTTGCGCGGATGGCGGCGCAGTGCCTCGATCGCCGGCGCGCGCAAGGCGGGGCGTTTGGCGCTGGCCTCGGTGAAGACGGGCGTCTCGGTGATGCGGGCGCGGATGAAAACCCCGAGGCCGAGCAGCAGCAGCGAGACGAGGAAGGGGATGCGCCAGCCCCAGGTCAGCAGATCGTCCTTCGACATCATGGCGACGAGGTAGAACACCCCGGCGGCGAGCAGATTGCCGCAGGTGACGCCGAGCGGCGCGAAGCTGCCGTAGAGGCCGCGTTGGCCGGGTGGTGCGAACTCCACCGCCATGATGACCGCGCCGCCATATTCGGCGCCGGCGCCGAAACCCTGCACCAGACGAAGCAGCAGCAGCAGGACCGGCGCCCAGACGCCGATCGAGGCATAGGTCGGCAGCAGGCCGATCAGGAAGGTGCCGCCGCCGACCAGCAGCAGGGTCGCCACCAGCATCGGCTTGCGGCCCGATCCGGTCGCCGAAATGGCCGAAGAACAGGCCCCCGAACGGACGCGCCAGAAAGCCGACCGCGAACGTCGCGAAGGCTGCCAGAGTGCCGACGGTGGCATCATATTTGGGGAAGAACAGCTCGCCGAACACCAGCGCCGAGGCGGTGCCGTAGATGAAGAAGTCGTACCACTCCAGCGCCGAGCCAACCGCGGCCGCCAGCATCACGTGGCGCAACGTGTTTGGCGATACCGCCGCGGTCATATCGCTCACTGGTTTCCCCTTCCTGCACATTCCGGCGAGACCGGCCATCTGTTCCAGCCACGATGCCGGCATGATCCGAACACGGCAACATTCGGTTCAGCAGCCCGCCCTCTCGCCAAGTTTGGTGGGCTTCGCGGGGCGGCGGCTCTTACGGGCTTGAACCTACGGCAGGACAAAGACGTGCCCCGGTCGCGGTGTCGCGGGCCGGGGCAAGGAGGGGAGGGAGAATGAAATGGACCGTAGCCGGCGATCCGCCGTTCGGCTGTGACCTCGGCCACAGTGGATTGTAGCAATTTCAGACGCTGGCAGTGAACCGCTCGCCGCGACGGCTCAAGGTGAGCGGTCAGCGGCCTCTGGCCGAAGCTGCGATCCGTGCGCAGCGGGCCTACTGATCACTTGCCCGGTCGGTAGGCGTAACCGTTGCTCGGTTGGTTGCGAAGGGCGCAGCCGCCACCTTGTGCATCAGCCGGAGTAACCGACGCGACGGCAATGCCGAAGACCGCCGCGGCAATCAGAAAAAATTGCGTCGCTCGTCGTGCCATCGCCTGTCTCCCTGCGGCTCATGGTTCGCCCCAGGCTGCACTCCTCGGGTATCCTCTGGCAAGAGGTGATCCGACGCCGCGGCACGCTTCCGGTAGCGGCGGGGGGATACTGCGTTCGGCTTCTGGCCCCGGGCAGGCCGGCCCGCGTTCAATGTATCGCCGCCCCCGGCCAACAGACTGACCGGGGGCGGCTTCACAGGTCTGCTTGATGCCCAGCGACGCGATGACGCGGCGGGCTCCGTTTCCTAGCGGATGTCGGCGGCGATAAGCTTGAACTTCAGCGCCGCGTTGATATCGCTGATGCGCGTCGTGAATTGTGCCAGCGGACCAGGCACCGTTTTGCTCGGCGGGAATCCCAAATACCAGGCGTTGACGGTTTGAATGGCATAAGTGCAGTCGCCCTGGTCGACAAACCGGAACTTCTCCCACGCCTGAACCTGTGTCGCATCGGTGTGCAAATTGTCCGATCCCGGCGAACCGGAGGCAAGGCCTCCCCCGCCAACCGCCGTGATATAGTTGCCGTTGGTGGTTTGTATCGCGTACGACCCGTCAGCCTGCCGGATCAAAGTGAATATGCCCCAGTTATTGCTTGGGGCTTCGAATGCGTGCAGCGCGTCGCTGATCCGGCCCCCACCTTGCTCCGCCTGCAGCAACGTTCCGTTATAGGGAACCCAGATGGAATAGTGCAGATTCGATCCGAGGTCGCCGCACTTCCAGATATGGAATCGCTCCCAGTTGCCGACGGTTGCCGCATCGGTGTGAACGGCCGGTAAGTCGGCGTGACCGCCGCCGCCCAGGGCGGTGAGATATTTCAGGTTCACCGTCTGGATAGCATGATAGCCGGTGCCCTGATCGAAATAAAAGCGGAAGAACTCCCAGGCCTGGGCCAGCGTCGCGTCGGTGTGAAGAACATCGCTGGTTCGGCCGCCTCCGTTGACGGCGGTCACACAATTGTTGCTCGCCGTCTGGATGAACCACTGACCGACCGGACCGGGCGACGGAAGCACGAACAAATGGAATTTCTCCCATCCGGCGGCGATCTGCGCATCCGTGCGGACGACCGGCTCGCTGTTTCGGCCGCCACCGTTCACGGCGGTCAGATAGGTTCCTCTCCAGGTCCCGAGTGCATATTCGCCGGGCAGCACGCCGCCGCCACCGGTACACGGCAGAACAATAGGGGCGTCCTCGGCGATGGCGCTCTGTTGCGACGTGACGGCCTCGACTCTGATCGGATTTTTCAGCCGCCATGGATGCGCCCGAGAACAGGCAGGCTCCACAAAGGAGCGTTGTCATGAAGGGTAGGCTTCTCATCGGATGATCCTCTAATGGATGTCGGGCGCTCAGGCCCATCCGCGGTCTGTGAATTATTCAACAGCGGGATGCTGTGAGGTAATTCACACCTCGAGCCGATGCCGATGATGCCTCGATGGCCCGTGCGGAACGCGATACGTCCTGGCTCGACCCGAAATCGCAGCGTGGCTGTTGGGGTGACAACCCCGCTGTTCCGCCTTCGTATCAGCTCATTTTTCCGCTGGCCCGTCGGGGGCTGGGTGTGCCTCGACGACTACCCCAGTTCGGCGAGCAGCGCCTTCGCGTCCAGCATATCCTGGGTGTCGAAGCCTTCAGTGAACCAGCCGTAAACCGGGGCGAGCAACTCGTATGCGCTTCTCGGCGTTTGCCCTGGCTCTGCCACAGTCGTGCCAGACTGGTTGACGTGCGCAGTTCCCACATTTTCGCCTGCTGGCGGCGCGCCCAGTCGAGCGAGGCGAGAAAGTTCCGTTCGGCACCTTCATGATCGCCCTTGAGCGAGAGCATCCAGCCCTTGAGGCGAAGGATCTCGGCGTAAAAGAAGCGTTCCTCCCACCCGGGGCGTTCGATTTGGGCGATCTGCTCGTCGATCAGGTCCAGGGCATTGTCCAGGTCACCGGTCACCGCCATGGCCTCGGCCAGAAACGCTTGCCAGGTCGGGCCGCTCGACTTGCCGCCGCTCGCCTCCCAAACCGCGATGCCGGCCTTGAGCGGGCCGATTCCTTCGGCGAACTTGCCTTCCCGGATAAGGGCCTGGCCCCATAGAAATGGGTGCCAACAGCCCCCAGAGCACCGGAAGGCTGTTCTCCCGACCCAGCCGCTCACATTCTTCGGCACGCTTGCGCAGGTCGGCGAAGGTAAAGCGGCGATCGAACTTGTGCGGTCCCAAGCGTCAGCGCAAATCCCGAGGTCGAAGGGGTGGCCGCGCCGGCGTGCGTGTGCGTCCTTTTCATTGCTTAGTCGCATCGCCCGGTCGGGGTAGCCAAGCATCCAGGCGCTGATCGAGGCAAAAATACCAGCCATCGTCTTGGGATCGTGGTCCAGGCTGTCGACGAGCTGGAAATGCTTTTCAGCGTCATAGCGGCCCAGAATCCTTGTCGGCGTGCTCTGCCGCCTGTGCGAACTCGCCCAACCAAGTTAGCCGACGCAGGCACTCATGTGTCCGGCGATGAGCAGGTCCGCGTCACCCGTCGCCTCCGCGACGTCCAGCATCTCCTCCACCCACCGCAGGGACTCAGCCACGCGCCCTTGCGTCGAGACGTTGGCGCACAGCGCCCAGTAGATGGACGTAAGGGCATCGTGGCGCTCGAGCGACTTTGCCAACGCAAGGGCCGGGTGCACGCTGGTCCAGAGTTCCTCGAGCGGGCCAGCCTTTGAGCGCCCACCACGCGATCCCAAGCAGGAAGCGCAGCCCTAGTTCACTGGCGTCTCGTTGCGATGATTGCGGGAGGGTGGAGACCAGCTCGAGCCCCCGAGTGAGATGGGAAATGGCCTCGGAGCGGCCATACGTTTCACCGCGAGATCGCCGGCCGCATGCCACAGCGGAATGGCGCCTTCACTAAGGCCCGCTTCCGTAAGGTGATGCGCCAGCACTTCAGGCTCGGTGATCTTGATGTGCGGGAAGCGCTGCTCGATCACGCGTGCGATCTTGCCGTGTAACTCCTGTCTGCGGCTCTTGAGCAACGAATCGTAGGCCGCGTCCTGCACCAACGCGTGCTTGAAGGTGTAGATGGCATCGGGCGGTGTGCCGCGGCGGAAGGCCAGTCCTGATTCGCTCAGCTGCGCCAGGGCGTCGTCGAGTTGGGTCTGAGGTATCGGCGCGACCGCGGCGATCAGCTCGTAGTCGAATGTGCGTCCAATCGCCGCCCCGATCTGCGCAATCTCCTTCACCGGCATGAAGCGATCCAGCCGCGCCATCAGCGAGTTCCCGCAGCGTGGTCGGGATAGTGACGGCGCGGGCGGAGTCACCAAAATCGTAATGATCGCCTGCCTCTTTCAGCTCGCCCGATTCGAGAATCGACCTGGTCAGCTCCTCGACAAACAGGGGCACGCCATCGGTCCTGGTCAGAATCTGCTCGAGCAGCGCCGCTGGCAGCGCTTTGCCGCCCGCCAGCGCTGAGACCATTGCCGCACTCTGCGCCCGGGTCAGCTTGGACAGGTTCAGGGCGCCGACATGCCCCTGTTCGGACCAACGCGACTGAAACTCCGGCCGGTGGGTGAGCACCGACCAGCAGCGGAACGGTTTTCACCCGGTCGATCAGCAGATCCAGCACCTCCAGCGTGGTGGGATCAGCCCATTGCGCATCCTCGAACAGCATCACGCTGGGCTGCTCGCGGGCGGCGGCTTCGATGAGATCGACCAAGGTCCGCAGCGTCTCGTCCTTGTGCCTCTGCGGCGTCATGGGCAAGGTCCCGTAACGCGCCTCCCAGGGAATGCGAAAGGATCGCAGCGACGAACCGGACGTCGGCCAGCTTCAGGCCATAGCGCGTTACGACCAGCGCCTCCAGCCTTGTCGAGCCTCGCGTCCGTCGTTTCGTCCCGGGCGAACTTCAGCGTCCGTTCGAGATTGTCGATGATCGGCCAGAAGGCGCTGTTCACATAGTATGGCGAGCACTGGAAGCGCAGCGCCTGCACGCCCTGGGCTTCCAGCCGCTCGCGCAACGCGCTCAGGATGCGGCTCTTGCCGATGCCGGCCTCGCCCGACAGCAGCACCACCTGGCCTTCGCCGTCCTTTGCCTGCGACCAGCGGCGAAGCAGCAGATCCAGTTCCTCGTCCCGGCCCACCAGGGGGGTCATCGCGCCAACGCCCCGACTGGCATCGAAGCGGCTTTCCGGTCGCCAAGGCCCGCTCGACCCGCCAGGCGTGAACCGGCTCAGCGATCCCCTTCAGGTCATGTTCGCCCAGATCGGTCAGTTCGAACGCCTTGCCGACCAGGCGGCGGGTCGAGGCGGCGATGACGATCTGGTCGGCGTGGCCAGTCCTTGCAGACCGCGCCGCCAGATTGGGCGTGCTGCCCACCGCCAGCTTCGACTGGTCCCCGGTGCCGGCCGGTTCACCGACGACGACAGGACCGGTGGCGATGCCGATGCGGACCGACAGGTCCTCGGCGGTCGATGCATGCTTGACCGTAAGAACGATCTCCAGCGCCGCCCGCACCGCGCGCTCGGCATCCTCCTCATGCGCGATGGGCCAGCCGAAATACGTCAGGATGCCGTCACCCACGTAGCGCGCGACGAACCCGTCGTAGCGCGCGATCACCTCGCCGCAGAGAGTTCGATACGCGTGCAGCAGGCTTCCGCAGTTCCTCAGGGTCGAGCTTTTCGCTCAGTGCCGTCGAGCCCACCAGGTCGCAGAACATCACCGTGAGCTGGCGGCGCTCGCCACTGTGCGAAAGCGGCTCCGGAACGGGCGGAGCCAGTGTCGGCGGCTGGTTGCTGGTCTAGCCGAGCGACGGCTTGCAGCAGGCGCTTGCGATCGCCCAGCGTCAATCCGAGCTCGCGAAGGTCGGCGTCGGTCAATGAGCGAACGACGTCGAAGTCGACCTCATTGGAGGCCAGGACCTGATCGTAACGTCCCAGCCCGTTTTCGGCCAGCCACTTCCCGAACGGTGTCATCGGTCCTCCCTCAGGCCGAAGGCCCGGGTTGAGAGCAATTTATGCACGGGGGTGCAACCTATCAATGACAGTTAGTCGATTGCCGATTGCACCGGTTTCGGCGCCTCATAATGCCGGCCGGCGAGGGCCCCGGAGCCGTGAGATGGCCCCATTCCGCCATGCCATGTCTCACCCCGGAGGATTGGCATTCCTGTCCCCCTCATGCGAAGAAGCGGCGAAGAACAGCCGCCAGCGCCTTGGGATAACCCCGTGCTGACGCGCGAAGGCAGGAAGGGTCAGGCAAGCATGGCGACGGTGTCCATCCGCGACGTCCGCAAGCGCTACGGGTCAACCGAGGTGCTGCACGGCGTCAGCGTCGAGATCGGCGACGGGGAATTCGTCATCCTCGTCGGACCGTCCGGCTGCGGCAAATCGACCTTGCTGCGGATGATCGCCGGACTGGAGAACATCACCGGCGGCGAGATCGCGATCGGCGGGCGCGTGGTCAACAACGTGGCGCCCAAGGAACGCGACATCGCCATGGTGTTTCAGAACTACGCCCTGTATCCGCATATGACGGTGCGCGACAACATGGCCTTCGCGCTCAGCCTGGCCGGCGCGCCGAAAGCAGTCATCGACCAGAAGGTAGGCCGGGCGGCGGAGATCCTCAATCTGGCGCCGTATCTGAACCGCTATCCGCGGCAGTTGTCCGGCGGCCAGCGGCAGCGGGTGGCAATGGGGCGGGCGATCGTTCGCGACCCGCAGGTGTTCCTGTTCGATGAGCCGCTGTCCAATCTGGACGCCAAGCTGCGGGTGGCGATGCGGGCGGAGATCAAGGAACTGCACCAGCGGCTGACGACGACCACTGTCTACGTCACGCACGATCAGATCGAGGCCATGACGATGGCGGACAAGATCGTGGTGATGAACGGCGGCAACGTCGAGCAGATCGGCGCGCCGTTGGAGCTGTACGACAATCCCGCCAATCTGTTCGTTGCCGGTTTCATCGGCTCCCCGGCGATGAACTTCCTCAAGGGCCGGGTGGACGGTGTGGCGTTTCGGTCCGAGCAGGGCACAACGTTGCCGTTGCCGGGGACCAGGGGCGTGTCGAACGGTTCCCCGATCGTCTACGGCATCAGACCGGAGCATTTCCAGCTCAACGGCGACGGTGTGCCGGCGAAGGTGCATGTGATCGAGCCAACGGGTTCGGAGACGCAGGTTATGGCCGAATTCGCCGGCTCGCCGATCATCGCCGCGTTCCGCGAGCGAGTGTCCGCCAGGCCCGGTGAGACGATCCACATCACCCCCGATCCGGCAATGGTGCATCTGTTCGATGCAACGACAGGGCAACGGATGAGCGCCTGAATTGGTCGGCCATCGGCACATTCGGGCGGTGCAAGCACCCGGCATGGGAACCGCGGTTGCTCGGCAAGAAAAAGCCAGATTCAAACACAGAGTTTCACCGAGCGACAGTTCGGCTTGCCCTCCCTTTACTCTGTGCGCTTAATCCGTGAAACTCTGTGTTTTAAAGTCTTTTGCCTCCCGAAAACCCGTTACGGCATCAGGCCAGATGAGACGATCTGCATCAACCCCGATCCGGCTACGGTGCATCTGTTCGACGCGACGACTGGCCAGCGGATGAACGCCTGAATAAACTGGGCATCGACGCATCCGGGCGGCGCAGACATTCGGCTGGGAACCGAGTTGCTCGACAAGAAAAGAGCCAGATGTAAACACAGAGTTTCACCGATTACGGAGCAACAATTCAATCATCGTCCGCGGTGAAGTAATCCTTGAACTCAAATCGGTGGAACGGCTCAGTGCGCTGCACGAGGCGCAATTGTTGACTTATCTCCGCATGAGTTCGTGCCGGATCGGCCTTCTGATCAACTTCAACACGATATCGCTGACCGACGGCATCCGTCGCCGCGTGCTCTAGAAGCTGGCGGAGCTCAATTTACCGCCCTTTGCTCCGGGCTCCCCTTTACCTGCTCGGCCTCGACGAGGGATACTCATCGGAAGGGGGTTCCGGCCGCCGGTCGCCGCGAGCCCCACTAGGAACGGCCGGACATGGGAGCTGTCGACATGTCCATCAGCCGGCGTGGTTCGCTCGCGCTTGCCTCCGCATCCATCGCGGCGGTCACGATACCCGCTATCGGCGCGCGCGCCGAGGTCGCCGACGTGCCGACCGCCGATGTCAAGCCATTGAAATTCGAGCCCGAGAAGGGCGCCGAACTGCGCGTGCTGCGGCCAGCCAAGTTCATCGACCCGGACGAGGTGTATCTGGCGAGAGAACAGCCGCAAATTTACCGCGGCAACCGGCGTGCCGGTCAGGGTGGACTTCATAAGCTTTGAGGATATCCGGCCGCAGACCGCCGTGGTCGCCAACACCGGCGCCGGACCCGACATCGTCTGTGGCTTCAGTTCCGATCCGCAGATCTATGCGTCCAAGATCGCCGACATGACCGACCTCGCTGATTATCTGGGTGCGAAATACGGCGGCTGGCAGGAACTGGCGGTGCTGTACGGCACCAAATGGAATACCAAGGAGTGGATCTCATTCCGATCGGCGGTGGTACCGGACCGGTTGTGTACCGACAGTCATGGGTAAAGGAAGCCGGCTACGACAGCATCCCCGACGACCACGCGGGCTTTCTGACGCTTTGTCAGAAGCTGCGAGAAATCGGCCATCCTTGCGGCTTTTCGCTCGGTCACGCGCTGGGTGACGCCAACGGCTTCGCATCCTGGCTGCTCTGGTCGCACAATGCCATGCTGGTGGATGAGGAGGGCCATATCGCACTCGACTCCGAAGAAACGATCGCGGCGTTGAAGTATGCGACCGAGCTGCAAAAGACCATGATTTCCGGCACGCTGTCCTGGAATGACTCGGCAACAACAAGGCGTTTGCAGCCGGCGATATCGGGCTGACGTTCAACGGTGTTTCAATCTATTACTCCTCTGAAGCACTCGCCGGATCCCGAAGCTGAACGAGATCGCTGTCGACACCCAGCCCAGGTGCTCGCCGAACGGGCTCTGGCAAGCCGCACGCCGATGTCCGCCACGCCGATGAACGCGATGGCTTTCAAGCACACGAAGTATCCGAATGCCGCGAAGGAGTACATTCGCTTCATGATGGAGGCCGAACAGTCCGGGCCCTGGCTGTCGAACTGCATCGGCTACTGGTCCAATTCCTTAAGGCGTACAAAGATGAAATTCTGGGCAGAGGATCCGAAGCTCCAGCCTTACACGTTGGGCATGGACACGCCCTACTACGACGGCTTCAAGGGACCGGTTTCCCGGCCTCGTCGGCGGTCGCCGCGAACTACACGGTGGTGGATATGTTCGCCGCGGTCGTCACCGGCGAACGCGGCGCCGGAAGCGGCGGCGAAGGACGGCGGCGCAGCAGGCCGCGCGATACTACAGGACGGTGTGACCGCATCCCGGCGGGCGTGCCGATCGGCGACGACGCCCACCTTCGGCGGAAAGAGCCAGGCATGGACAGCTCCGCTGATGCCGGCCTGCAGCGCCTGAACCACCGCAAGCCGGACGGCCTGCTGACGCGGCTGTTCGACAACAAGTCGTTCCTCGTCACCCTCTGTCTGCTGCCGACAGTCGGCTTGCTGCTGATCTTCCTGACCTATCCGCTGGGGCTTGGGCTTTGGCTGTCACTGACCGACACTACCATCGGCCAGCCGGGCGAGTTCGTCGGGTTCGATAATTTTTACCTGTTCGACGACCGGTTTTCTGGCGGCGGTCTCCGTATACGATCTTCTACACCGCCGTGGCGACAGTGGGGAAATTCGTACTCGGCTGTGGCTCGCCATGCTGCTGAACCACCACCTGCCGTTCAAGGCATTCGTCCGCGCCATCGTGCTGTCGCCGTGGATCGTGCCGACCGTGCTGTCCTCGATCGCCTGGTGGTGGATCTATCGCCGCAGTTCTCCATCGTCTCATACGTCGTCGTGGATGTGCTGCATCTTCGCGACACCTACTTCGACTTTCTGGGCTCTCCCTGGCCGGCGCGGTGGTCGTTGATCGTCGCCGACATCTGGCGCGGCATCCCATTCGTGGCGATCACGCTGCTGGCGGGTCTGCAGACCATTTCGCCATCGCTGTACGAAGCGGCGCTACTGGACGGCGCGACCGCCTTAAGAAGTTCCGCCGCATCAGCGTGCCGCTGCTGCTGCCGATCCTGTCGGTCGCGCTGACGCTGTCGGTGCTGTTCACCTTCTCCGACTTCCAGCTGGTCTACGCGATCACCCGGGGCGGCCCCTTCAACTCCACGCACCTGATGGCGACGCTGGCGTTCCAGCGCGCCATTCCCGGGCTCCGCAGCTTGGCGAGGGCGCGGCGATCGCCGTGTCGATGATTCCGTTCCTGATGGGCGCCACGCTGCTGTGCTTCTTCGGCGTCGGGACGCCGCAAGTGGCAACAGGGGGCCGACAATGACTGAAGCGACTGGGACCGGATCGCCCGCTGCCGCTGGCGGCCCTGTTTCCGACATCGGCTTTGTCGCGGAAGCTCGAAGAGGGCCTCGCCGCCTCCACCAAGGACACCCCGGAATATCTGAGCTGGGACTCCCGCGCCCGCCGCACCATCACGGTCTACCTGCCGCTGGCCATCTTCGTGATTGTTCTGCTGTTTCCGTTCTACTGGATGGCGATCACGTCAATCAAAGCCGGACTTTGAGATGTACGACTACAAGCAGTCCAACCCGTTCTGGGTTCACTCGCCGACCCTGGAGAACATCCGCAAGCTGCTGTTCGACACCGAGTATCCACGCTGGCTGATGACCACGATGATCATCGCAACTGCGGCGACGATTCTGTCGGTCGGTGCCAGCGTGCTAGCGGCGTATGCGATCGAGCGACTGCGGTTCAAGGGGGCGCAGCATGTCGGGCTGGCGGTCTATCTGGCCTATCTGGTGCCGCCCACCATCCTGTTCATTCCACTCGCAACATTGATTTTCCAGTTCGGTCTGTTCGACAGCCCGATCGCGCTGATCCTGACCTATCCAACGTTTCTGATCCCGTTCTGCACCTGGCTGTTGATCGGCTATTTCAAATCGATCCCTTACGAGTTGGAGGAATGCGCGCTGATCGACGGGGCATCCCGCTTGCAGATTCTGCGGCGGATCACCTTGCCGCTGGCGGTGCCGGGCCTGATCTCGGCCGGGATCTTCGCCTTCACCCTGTCCTGGAACGAATTTATCTACGCTCTGGCCTTCATCCAGAGCACCGAGAAGAAGACCGTCCCGGTGGCGATATTGACCGAGCTGGTGACCGGCGACGTATATCAGTGGGGGTCGCTGATGGCGGGATCGCTGCTGGGATCTGTGCCGGTCGCCATCATCTATTCGTTCTTCGTTGAGTATTACGTGTCGTCGATGACGGGAGCGGTAAAGGAGTAGGGCGTCAAGCCGCGGCGTGCCGATTCCCCAGCGCCGCTGCGCCGTCGCCGCAAGGGCCAGCAACGGCGCGGCAACACACATCGCCGCGAAAGGCACATATTCGATCGAGTGCCACAAATTCTGATGCGCCACTGCATCATGTATCCCCGGCGGCACAAAGTCGCGGGCAAAGGCCAGCAGGATATAGTTCATCCCGGTAAACCGGACCACACGCCAGAGCCTCGGACCAAGAGCCGCCACCAGCCCGCCAAAAGACAAGCCCGCGAGCAGATAGGTCCAACCAATGGCAATCGCGAAGAACGCGGTCAGCAGCCCCGGCAGTGGCGAGTGGCCCAAAATCCAGTACAGCCAACCGACAAGGCCGAGATGAACCAGGTGCGCTGAGGCAAAGGCCAGGCCAAATTTTCGGCCCCGATGCTTCAGCGAGGCAAACGCCGGTCCGAACAGCGCCGTCATTGCCCCGCCTACGTAGGCCAGCCAGAACAGCAGGAACGACCACCGCGCCGTCACCCGCAGCGCCACCTTGATGCTCGGGGGATCGGTTCCGTTGATGGCAAGTTCGGCCCCCGCCAGCGCAAGCGCCACCGCAAACCCCACGCCCATCCACGACACCGCGGCAAATCTGCCCTTCATCGCTTGCCCGACAATGGTTCCTCTTGCCATTTTGCCAGATTGGTCCCGGCTCGTCACGCGTCGTGTGCGTCCGATGTCACTTGGCCAGTCGCACCGCTTCTCGATATCCGGATCTTGTATATGGTTTGGCTGAACGATGACCCCTTCATGCTGCGAGGTACGTCGCGGATGTCCAACGAACTTCTTGAACGTCTCTACGACCGGTTCAATGCCCGCGACATGGACGCGGTCCTGGCCGCCATGCATCCGGGCGTAACCTGGGCGAATGGCATGGAAGGCGGCCACGTCCATGGACGCGAAGGCGTCCGCGGTTATTGGTCTCGCCAGTGGGCGATGATCGACCCGCATGTTGAACCGATCAGCTTCGCGACTGGCCCGGAGGGTGAAACTGTCGTCGAGGTCCATCAGATCGTGCGCGATCTCGATGGCAATGTGTTGTCGGACAAGGCCGTCGGCCATGTCTTCCGGATCGAGAACGAACTCGTCACGCGCTTCGATATCCGCGTCCCCTGAGTGCCGCGCAGCCACCCGGGTGTCGTTCCCCGCTGCGCGGATCAACCGGACACGCCGGGCGATGGCACATCCTACTGCGATCCGCGGGAACTCCATCGGGCGGCCTAACGGCTCTGGCTTGACCGTCACGGCACACTTTGCCCCTCGCCGTTGCACAACACGTTATTTCCTGCCAATGGTTTCAATCCCGGCAGACAAGGCAGCGTCAGACTGGACTTCACCGGGCAAGCATGGGAGGGCCTCGAGACATGAGTGGAACCAGGGTTTTGCTCAAAATGATAGGCCCGGTCGCGACTGACCGCGCCTTTCGCGCCAATCTTACTTCGATGGGCCCGGCTGTTGATGTGCGCGTGCGGCACATTTTCGACGTCCCGGCTACAGCGGGCACCGCACGATCTCCGGGTCTGACCGCTCAGCCGGCGGCCTGGTACGTCGCTGAGGCCGCCGATGCCGGCTTCGGCGCCGCCAGCGCACACCCGTGGGACCTCGCCCATTCGGCGCTGACCGGCGGCCTGAGTTCTCGGGGCTCAAATCGTCACCGCCGAACCGGACCTAGGGCAGGATTGGCTTTGGGCACCGCCTGACGCCGCTGAACGAGCCCCCTCCAGTCTGGCCACTGTCGATCCCTGCAAGCCCGATGCGCAAAAGGCCGGGGTCTACGATACCGGTCCAGGTTTCGGCTGGCATCTGCGGGACGAATTTACCGGGCTGGCGGCGGCTCGCAACGAGGTCGGTTCAGCGGCCGGCGGCATTACCATCGCACACCTCGACACCGGATACGATCCTGCGCATTCGGCACTGCCGCCTGGCCTGGATCGTGACAGGCAGCGCGACTTGGTCGAACCGGACCGGCGCAACGACGCCACCGACATGACCCCGACGGATGGCTTTCTGACCAACCGTGGCCATGGCACCGGCACGATCGGCATACTGGCTGGCGGCGATGCCGCGGCCTTGGTTTCCGGTGAGACTATTCCCTCGGGCTTCGGCATGATCGGCGGTATTCCCGGCGCCAGGGTCGTTCCGGTCCGCATCGCCAACCGGGTGGTCCATTTCTTCACCAGCACGGTCGCGGAAGGCATCGACTACGCCCGTGAAATCGGTGCCGACGTGTTGTCCATGAGCATGGGCGGGCTACCCTCCGCGGCATGGGCCGACGCGGTGAATAAGGCCTACGAGGCCGGGGTGGTTCTGGTCTGTGCCGCCGGCAACAGCTTCGGCGGGCTGCCCACCAGTCTGATCGTCTATCCAGCGAGGTTCAACCGGGTTATCGCCGCCTGCGGGGTGATGGCGCACAACCATCCCTATCACGCCCTAGGCGGCCCCATGGAAGGCAATGTTGGTCCTGCCAGCAAAATGACGACAGCCATGTCAGCGTACACGCCCAATATCCCGTGGTTGCGGCTGGGCTGCCCAAACGTGGTTGATATGGACGGCGGAGGCACCTCCGCGGCGACCCCGCAGATCGCGGCGGCAGCGGCGCTGTGGCTGGCGAAGAATGGCGCCGGCTATCAAAGGGGCTGGCAGCGCGTCGAAGCGGTCCGACAGGCTCTGTTCGACACGGCATCACGGCTTGGACAGAACAGTCCCGACGCGGACCCGAATTTCGGCCGCGGGCTGCTACGCACCCACTCAGCGTTGTTCAATATCCCAAAACCAGAAGAGCTAGTCATTACGCCTGCCGACAACGCGGATTTCGCGTTTCTGCACCTGCTGTCGAGCGTGTTCGGGGTCGCCGCATCGCCGACTCAGCCGGCGCAAGCCGGAATGTTCGCGCTTGAACTCACGCAACTCGCACTGAATTCGCGGGGCGCGCGTTCCGCTGTGCCCGATCCCGGCCTGCCGGCCGATCAAATCCCCGTCCGCGCGCGCCAGCGCATGCTGGAAGCAATCCTCGATGAGCGCACCTGCTCGCTCGCTTTGCGCGGCTATCTGGAGCAGGCACTCGGCCGCGCCGGTGTCGGCGGCACCGTCAGGGCAGCGTCCCCTTCGGGCGTCGGGCAACCGCGCACCGGAGCAGACATTCCGCGACGGATCGTTCTTCAGGAACCCGCGCGCCGGCGCCTGCGTGTCTTTGCGACCGACCCCGGGGACAGTGGCAGGCTCGGAACCGCCTTCATAAACACCGCGACCGTGGATGTCCCATGGGAGCGGCTCGATCCCGGGCCGGTGGGCGAGTATCTTGAAGTGATCGATGTCGATCCAGCGAGCGGCGCGGCCTACGAGCCGGTGAACCTGGAAAACCCATATCTGCTGGCTCAGGACGGGCTGCCGCCATCCGAGGGACAGCCGCAGTTCCATCAGCAGATGGTCTACGCCGTCGCCATGCGCACCATCCGCAACTTCGAGCTCGCGCTCGGCCGACGGGCGCTATGGGCCGAGCGGCTGGTGACGTCCGAGGCGGGTGTGTTCCAGCCGGCGCCGAATGGTGGCTATATCGGTCAGCTTCGCATCTATCCGCATGCGTTGCGGGAGCGGAACGCCTATTACAGTCCAGACCGCAAGGCGCTGCTGTTCGGCTATTTCGATGTCGATGGTCCAGGCAACGGCCCGCGCACCGTGTTCAACTGCCTGTCGCACGATGTGGTTGCGCATGAGACGACACACGCGCTGTTGGATGGGCTGCACCGTCGGTTTCGGGAACAGACGAACGCCGACGTGCTGGCGTTTCACGAGGCGTTTGCCGACATCGTCGCGATCTTCCAACATTTCACCTTCCCCGAACTGGTGCGCCATCAAATCGGCCAGTTGCACGGCGATCTAAGTCAGGAGTCTATCCTTTCGGACCTTGCCAGACAGTTTGGCCAATCACTGCACAATGGTCGCGCGCTACGCCGCGCGCTTGATCCAAAGTTCCGGCGTCTGCCGGATCCGGCCAGTGAAACAATGCCGACGACCAACGCTGGACGGATGACCTACGCCGACACGACCGAGCCGCATGAACGTGGCGCAATATTGGTTGCCGCGGTGTATGACGCCTTCGTAGCGGTTTACACCCGCCGGTCGGCCGATCTGTTTCGCCTGGCGACCGGAGGCACAGGCGTGCTGCGGCCCGGCTCGATCCATCCTGACCTGGTCGAACGACTGACGCAGACCTCGGTCGAGGTGGCGCAGCGATTACTGACCACCAGCATCCGTGCTTTGGATTACATGCCCCCCGTCGATCCCCATTTCGGCGATTATCTGCGTGCCTTGATCACCGCCGATGCCGATTTTGCTCCGGACCATGGCGCCGGATACCGGATCGCGCTTGCCGAGGCTTTCGCGGCGCGTGGCATCTATCCGGACAACGTCCGCAGCGCCGGTCCCGAAAGTCTGGTCTGGCAATCCCTTGCCGGGGCGGTGCAATCAGCGCGGTTGAACGACTTCGTCCGGACTTTGGACGTCGAGGCCTATCGGCAGACTGACCGGCCCAATGCGTTCGTCAACGCCAGGAAGAATGCGGAGTTGTTGCATACATGGATGGACGCGAACCTCGATGAGGCAATGGCATTCGACCTGGGACTTGATTTCAGCCGCGACGAGAACGGCAACCGTGCAAAGTTCGAGGTTCATTCGGTGCGTCCGGCTCGGCGGGTGACGGCAGAGGGTGAACCCCGCCTCGACATCATCGCGGTCATCACGCAGGTCCTGCATCTGCCCTATAACGCCAATCACCCAGACGGGCCGAAGTTCGCGTTTCGCGGCGGATGCACCCTGATCCTCGACCGCGAATACAACACCGACCCGATCCGCTATGCGGTGAGCCGCCCGGTTTGGAACAAGGAGCGGCAGCAACGGGAGCGCGACTACCGTCAGCCGGGATCCGGCGGAGTCAATGCCTTGTACGGGGGCGCGCCATCGGATGGCAATCTCGAGCCGTTCGCGGCGTTCCACCGCTCGTTGCCACACGACAACGACGTGACCGCCGCAAAGGAGGCAGTGTGATGGCGCCAAAGACAGCCGCCGTCCGGCAAAAGGCGTCCGCCCAATCCACATCGCCCGCCGCGAAACGGAAAGCAGCGGCAGCGGCCGCCGCGCAGCCGCAGCAGAAAGCCGCAACCGCCCCTGCGGAAATCAAATTGCGCATGTATCGTCAGGGGCTGGGCGACTGCTTTCTGATCTCGCTGCCCCGGGGCGACGGCAGTACGTTCCGCCTGATGATCGACTGCGGCGTCATCCTGGGTACGCGCGACAGCACCGCCGTGTTGCAGGCCGTCGTCCGGGACATCATCGCCACCACGGATGCCGGCGGCAAGGGAGGGTTCGTCGACGTTCTGGTGGTGACGCATGAACACTACGACCATGTGGCGGCCTTCGTGCTGGCGAAGGATCTGTTTGCCGAGGGCGGCGTCCGCACGCCGGGCAAGCTCGCGGCGGGCGAAGTGTGGTTCGCGTGGACCGAGGATCCAAACGATGACGTCGCCAATCACATCCGCGAATCCCGCGCAAATCGCCTGGCCGCGTTGTCCGCGCTTGCCGGACGGATGGACGGGATGAATGCGGCGCCTTCCCCGGGGCTGTCGGATGCTTTGCGATTCTTCGGCGTTTCAGCCGACGGGGCAGGCATCGGGGTCACGGCGCAGGCGATGCGGAACGCGACCGTGTTTGCTGGTCAGGGTCAGGTGCGATACCACCGGCCTGGCGCGGTCCTGACGCCGAGTGGCGCGTCGCAACTGCGAATTTTCGTGTTAGGACCCCCCAGGGACGAAGCGACGCTGAAGAAGACCGACTCCACCACCGAGGTCTATCATTTTGATGCCGAGGACCTGGAGGCGATTGTGCTCCGCGCCGTTGCTGACGGGGCGCCCGATCCGTCGCTCGATCCATATGCCCCTTTCGATGGTGCCTATACGCATCGTCTGCCGGAACTGGCGACCGGTTCCGACAGGGGTCCGCTCTCGGAGTTTCTGGCGCAGCGTTATTTCAGCCCGGCCGCGCCGACGCCGGAAATCGACCGTGACTGGCGACGCATCGACGGCGACTGGCTACTAGGGGCCGAGCAATTGGCGCTGGCACTGGACAGTGCCACCAACAACACCAGCCTCGTGCTGGCGATCGAACTGGTGGACAGCGGTAAGGTACTGTTGTTCCCGGCGGACGCGCAGGTCGGCAACTGGCTGTCGTGGCAGACGCTGCATTTCGGCGAAGGGCCAGATGCAACGACCGGGCCGGACCTGCTGCGACGCACCGTATTCTACAAGGTCGGTCATCACGGCAGCCACAACGCGACGCTGAAGGAGAAGGGGCTGGAGGAGATGGTCTCGCCAGACCTCGTCGCGTTCATCCCGGTCGATCACGAGATGGCAGTGAAGAAAGGCTGGGGCCAGATGCCCTTGCCGGCATTGGTTGACGCCCTGAAGCAGCACTGCGGTGACAGGGTCGTCAGGATAGACGAAGATCTGCCCATCGGATTCGCCGCAGTGGCAAAGGGGCCAGACGGCGGCCCCTACGGCGCCCTGTGGTACGAATGGGCCATGCCGCTCTAGACCGTTTCTGATTGCGCTTGATCACATGACCCGCGCATTCAACTCAAACGTTCCGCTGAGCGCGGCAATGCCGTAGGTTGACCCGGGCGTGGGTCGTCGATCCAGGGCCGTCCCTGCGCGAATGTCTCGATGCGCTACAGACAGCATCGAGACACCCGTCACAGGTGCCGGTCGCCAAAGGGGTGACCTTCGCACCGGCTATTGCGAATGTTGATAATCGAGGTTCGCACCCCTCGCATCCGCCGTATCAACAGACCGGAGATCGACCAATTCGTTACACGCCGACCCAGCCGTGCTGATGAACCGACAATGACGCCAAATTGGAAGCCGCATCGCTGAAGTATTTCACACCATCGGACGTCATAGGTTCGATCGGCTCAACCCTCTCACCGCAAGGGGCGTTTGAATTCAGACACTGGCCTGCGCCACGGTCGGCATGCTCTTCTGAATGCTGATCCCCGGCGCATTTTCGAACCGGGGTCGGTGGCTCTTTTGCCGCGCGGAAACCCGCAAGACGGATCGTCAGCACCAACGGCAAAGTTTATCTGGAGGGGAAACAAACCGGCATCGCATACGGCTATCGTCTAAATTGCTCAGGCCACGTCGACCTGGACCAGGTACTGGATTAAACTGGCGCCATGGCGCGCCGCTGCGATGTCAATTGGGAATTCGGGCCAATTCGATACCGAAATCCAGCCATTGGTTTGGAGGTGGCGCGCGGCGCGGTGGTGATACTGCCCATAGCACTAAGCGGGCACGAGGGCTCCGTGGATGGATTCGATCGCAGCGCAACGAAAAGCCACGGCTGCGGAAGTTTTCGCGAACTGCCGACGGACCACGCTTCGAGCACTGGCAAAGGATTGCCCACCACCGGTTTACGCTTCATCCTCATAGGGACCGACAGACATGGCGAAAGCACCCGACGCATCCCGCGCGCCGCGCGGCACGAGAATTCTGGCCAAGGCGTTTTTCACCGCGGCAGATGATATTCCTGAGCCCCGCCGCGCCGAGGTTATCAAAGCGGCCCTCGTGGTTATACGCGACGAGCTTAGGACCACGCGTGCGCAGATCGCTCTTGCCAAGGCCAGGAGGACAACCGGAGGGGCTCCGAGGGGGGGTTCTGCCCGCAAGGCGGCCGACAACGCAAAAGGACCGGTCAAATCGGCGAGAACGGCAGGGACCGCTCGACCCAAGTCACCGGCCAAGCGAGATCGGAAGGCACTGTCGCGACCGGCTGAGCCGGCGATGTCGGTCGAGACAGATGAACCGTCGGAACTCTGATCTGCGGTCGATTACTGCCGGTCCCGAAACACGATGAGCGAAACGATGCCGGCGGCTCCCAGGCCGCGGCGGGAACAAGCGAAGCGGCTTCCGTGCATGCGCCGGTCGCGTCGGACAGCCTTTGGATGATCATGGAGGAGGGTAGCGATGAGCGGAGCGAGGACATTCCGGGGAGTGTTCCCCGTGGTCCCCACGGTGTTCGGGACCGACGGTGCGCTCGATCTTGACGGCCAGCGCCGCGCGGTCGATTTCATGATCGATGCTGGCTCCGAAGGGTTGTGCATCCTGGCCAACTTCTCCGAGCAGTTCGCGCTGACAGATGCCGAGCGTGAGCGCGTAATGCACGCGGTGCTGGAACATGTGGCAGGCCGCGTCCCGATAATTGTCACTACGACCCACTTTGCCTCTCGAGTGTGTGCGGAGCGAAGCCAGGCGGCGCAGGCGGCAGGCGCGGCGATGGTGATGGTGATGCCGCCCTATCACGGTGCGACCGTTCGCGTACCTGAATCCGGCATCGTGGAATTCTTTCAGCTTGTGTCGGATGCGATCACCATTCCAATTATGATCCAGGACGCGCCCGTGGCGGGCACACCGTTATCTGCCGGGTTACTGGCGCGCATGGCCCGCCAAATCGCCAATGTCTCCTACTTCAAAATCGAGGTGGCGCAGGCAGCCGGAAAATTGCGCGAACTTATTACGCAGGGCGGCGACGCAGTGGTTGGGCCGTGGGACGGGGAGGAAGCCATCACCCTCATGGCGGATCTGGAGGCCGGCGCGACCGGCGCGATGACCGGCGGTGGCTACCCCGATGGCATACGTCAGATCACCGATGCCTGGTTCGCCGGACGGCGCGAGGAGGCGGTCGACGCATACGCGCGGTGGCTGCCGCTGATCAACTACGAGAACCGCCAGTGCGGGCTACTCGCCTGCAAGGCATTGATGCAGGAAGGCGGCGTGATACGTTCTGATACCGCGCGCCACCCTTTGGGGATTTTGCATCCGGCGACACGTGCCGGGTTGCTGGAAATCGCCCGCCGGTTGAACCCGGTGGTGCTCCGTTGGGGCAAGTGATCGGCGCCGCACCGACCTCTCGAACCCCGCTCTTGGCGACCACGCACTCGGCAAGTCTACCGGCCCTGAGCAGATCTGTAGGCCTTGAACCACTCCGCTCAATGGAAGGCGAAGGACGCATCGCGAATCCTCATTGTATTGACGATCGCAATGCGAACCGCATGTAGGGGGATGACATCCGGCCGAGCCAGAGCATAAACTCATGGGTAAGTTGGAAGCGCCAACAACACAGGGGTGCCGCGATGGAATTTGTTGACCTGAGTCGTGAGATTTTTCACCGCACTCATCGCCACCCAAGCCATCCCCCTGTGATCGTGACCGTCTGGAGCGATCATTCGGAAAAGGTCGTTGCCGGAGCGACCACTTTCAGTTCGAAGGCGCTGGCAATTTCGTTCAGTGACCATGCCGGCACGCATGTTGACGCCCCAGTGCATTTTGATCCGCGCCCGGACGCTGCCAGCATTGACCAAGTGCCTCTCGCGAATTTCTATACGTCAGCGTTTTGTCTTGATCTTTCCCATGTGCCTTTGAAGCACGCGGTCACGGTGCCGGAGATGGAAGCAAGCCTGAAGAAATCGGGCCAGGAAATCCGGTCGCGTGACACCGTGCTGATCTGGATGGGTACCAACGAACGACTGCTGGGCAAACCAGAATACGAGCACGACTTTCCGGGCCTGGCGCTGAAGTCGGTGCATTGGCTTGCCGACCACGGAATTGGAATGTTTGGCGTTGAGGCGGTCAGCCCGGCGCCGGAAGGCGAACTCAACTTCCAGGCACATATCGCTTGTGCCGAACGTGGTATCACGCACATCGAATGTCTGGCGAACCTTGACAGGGTCGCGGGGCGTGGCCGATTTCGCTTCGTCGGGTTCCCGCTTAAGATACGTGGCGGCACGGCCAGCCCGATCAGGGCGGTGGCAATCTTTGAGTAATACCAACGCGCCGGAGCCTTGACCTGTTTTGCCAGGGTCAGCCCATTGGTATCGTATCGATTTCGCGCGCGGCCCCCTCACTTGCGTGCTCGCTCGCCCCGCCAACCCCGCGCATACCGGTCAGCCCCAGGGGAGCCCCGGGGGCTGCTGGTATTACAGCGTAACGACCTGCCTCGTTCGGATGCTCTCGTCCGCCGCCAGAACGACACGCAGGCTGTTGACCGCGTCGTTCATATGGTCGGTCAGATCGCGGTCCTCCACGATTGCGTTCAGTAAATATGATTGCTCGCGCGCGCACAGCTCATCATGTCCGGGCTCGTCGTCCATCCGGAACATATCGTCGCGACGCGCCAGAGAGTTGTCCGGAAGCAGTTCCGCATGATGCAGGCGGATCAAACTTGTCTTGGTGTGACTGTCTATGTCCGCAGATTTCGTTGTCGAAGCCCCCGCATCCGCCTCGGCAGCCTGCTCGGATGCAACAATGCTGACCGCGCCGCGCGGACCCACCACGTCCTTCACGAAGAACGCGACCTCGCTCATCATTGGCCCCCAACCGGCCTCATACCAGCCCACCGAGCCGTCCTCGAACTCAACGTGCAAATGGCCGTAATTGTCGACCTGGACCTCGTCTGACAGACGGGCACCAATACCGTGAACACGCACCGGACGCGACTGGGTCATTTGGCACATGATGTCGACGTAGTGGACACCGCAATCGACGATGGGCGAAAGTGTCTGCATCAGGTTGCGATGCCAGGTCCAGGCTTGGCCGATCGACTGCTGGTTCAGATTCATTCGCATCACCAGCGGCTTGCCGAGAGTGCGTGCCAGCTCCACCAGCTTGGTCCAGGACGGATGGACCCGCAGAATGTAGCCGACCACCAGTTTACGATCGTGCCGGATTGCCGCCTCCACGACACGCAGTGCCTGCTCGACGGTCGTGGCCAGCGGCTTTTCGACGAAAACATGCGCGCCGGACCCGATTGCGCGGATCGCATAGTCAGCATGGGTGTCGGGCCAGGTGTTGATCGAGACGACGTCCGGCTTTATGGCTGCCAAGGCTTGGTCGAAATGCGCAAACCGTGGCACCTCCCGCCACGGCAAATCGGTTCGGTCGGCGATGGAACGGGCGCAAAGCCCCGCCAGCTCAAATCCGTCCAACGCGTCATAGGCGCGGGCATGCGCCATGCCCATATTGCCGAGCCCGACGACCAACACGCGGAGCGGCTTGCCCATCAGATGTGTCCCCTGTCTTCAGATTTCGGTAGGACCTGCGCAAGGCCAGCGCTCGTCGAGCACCACGGCGATAGTAACTGGAAAAGTTGGCTTTATGCGTCTTTGTAAAATTTCGTCAATCCGGCCATCGGCACTCGGCGGCGAGCATGCTCCACCGACGCAAAGGCTCTCGATGCAATCGTGTTCCGACGCCATGTTCGAGGTATTTCTGCGTCGTTCGTTTCAGTGGATTATATCTATATCGCCGATGCGCTCGGCCCGGCGGTGAAACGCGTCCCCGGGAGCGGCGGATCCTCCGGCGGACCGGCAAAACATTGGGCCAGCCGCATCCAGCTCGCGGCCGGGTCCCCAGTCACCTTGAGGGCGGTATCGGCGATGTTCCGAACCTGAGTGACGACCTGGCAAAAATGGAGAGCGCTGCCCTCGACGCTGTTGGTCGGCGACGGATCGTTCCATTCCCACGCGGCTCCCGACGGTGCCGTCAGGCGCAGGTAGGGCATCGGTCCGGGTATCGGAATGCCACGATTTACGAAGGTCCAGCCGAAGGTGCGGACGCCTATTTCGGCAATGTTGCGCAGCCGGTCGGTGGATTCTCGTTCCACCCCCATCAGGTCATGAATTGCCTGCCCGTGCGCCCAGGTCTCCATTTGGCGAGCGGTACTGAACATGCGCACGCCCATATCGGGGCCAAACCACTTCAGCCGTGTTTCTGGAGGCATCGCCGAAAGCTTGCCGCAGAGGTCGACTACCTGCTCGTGCCATCGGTCGAGAAGATGCCTTCCGGTCAGGTGCCCCAGGCGGTGCCGGGTTGCCTGAAGACGGTTCATTCCACCGTCGCGGAGGACCTGGACCTCTGCCTGCATGAGCATGAATGGCTCAGGGCCCGCGACAGACGCCGCGGCCATCAGGTCGCTATCGTGCAGGTGCTGCACGATGTCGTTGACAGTCCAGCCTTTGAACAGCGTAGCCCGCTCCCAGTCGGGGTCTGTCAACCTGGTGAGCAGAGTTCTAAGTGCATCCGCTTCTGCCTGGAAATCGACCGCTTGTGCCAGCATGGCTCGGCCTCTCGTGCAAGTCCCGGTCTTGGAACGTCAACAGTATGGTCCGAAACGCCGCTGAGGAAATAGCGCCGCGCGGCGATGCCAGACCGCTTCGGATCGCAGACAATCCGACTTTGTGACGAAGGTCATCCCCGCGACAGCGGTGAACAGGCGGCCGCCGTGGCGCGCGCCAGCACGATCATCCGGCGTGCAGCCACCCCGGCCCCCGCCACGTCACCCGCCACGTGCCGCAGCAGCGGATGCGCAATAACCGCGTGTGTGACTGCGTTCACTGCCATTTCGGTGGCCGCCACCGTCGCCGCGGCCAACGCTGTTTTCTGCAGCAGAACGAGGGTTCCGAACAGTCCCGGCCGCATCCCGTGCAGTGCCGCCACCTGCCGCACGAGCCGCACGCCGCACCAGCCTACGGTCAGCATGTCCAGCGCCGGCGAGGGCGTTGCCGCAACGATCGCGACGCTCTGCAGCGCGGCCGTCCGACCCAGTGCGTCCGTCGCCTCGCGCAGCGCCTTTTCTGGTCCCGCGCGCAGCAGGGCGAGCACGGCCTCGGGCGTGTCCGTCGTGGCCAGAGCGGGCAGGACCGCAGCATGTTGCGGCAGTATCTGCAACCAATGCCGTGCCGCGTCGTCGACCCTGGCTGCCTCCCCGCTGGAGAATTCAGCACGAAGCCGATCAACCCGGCGCAACACCGCGAGCGCACGCAGCTCTCGGCCAATGCCCACACCGATCAGGCCAACCCCCACGACCGGGATCAGCAGGCCCATCCATCCCAGCGGACCCCAGCGGTCGAACAGTTCGCTCACCAGCAAGACGGCCCACAGCAATGGTAAGCCCAACCCAAGAACGACCAGGCCGATCAGCGCCGGTGATCGGCGAGAGCGGACCCGCGCTACTGTTGGCAGGACCAGCGGCACCGCCTCCAGTCGTGGCGCAACCTCGGGCTCCAACACGAGGAATGGCTCAGGTGCAGTGTCCATCAAAAGAGATCCATCAACAGAAATGCCAGTAAACTATCCAGGCCAACCTGGGGTATCCCGCCTCGCCCCGCGTCCGGCAGCCGCATTGGCTCAAAGTCGGGCAGTGCGAGGAACCGATGCTGCCAGAATGCGTCGTCAGGAAGGCTGTCCGGAACCTCTCCAGGATAGAAGCGGGCAGGCCGGGATTCGCCGATGATGCGGCCACGAACGGCGGAAACCGGCCGCCCGGCCAGCGTTTCCACCACATCCTCGGTGCAGCGGACTGAAGCAACCGCAAAGGCGGCCGAAGTCGCGGCGCCATCCGGGATGCGGGTTACGCGCCGGGTGAGGGCGGACAGGTTGGCGCGTTGACGTGCCGCGATATGGTCAGCCTTGGTCGCGACGAAGGCGACCCGTCCGATCGATCGAGGCGGCAACTCAAAACGCGCGAAGGCGGCCAGCCAGTCGGTCCAGGAGCGATCCCATCGCAGCGCGTCGGCCGCGGCCCCGAGCGCCAGTTGTGCATCGGCGAAGGCAGACCGGCCCTGGTGCAAGGCCGATAGCAGATCGGTCAGAACCACCAAGGCATCGAGATCGCCAAACAGGGGAGACATCAGGTCGCGTCGAACCGCCTCCAGATAGGCGTCGAAGCGCGCCTGCATCAGGGTGGCGAGCGGGCTGCGCCCCGGCAACGGGAAAAATTCGGTCCAGGGAGGGGCAGCGCCCGGCGGCGGCATGAGGAAGCGCCCGGGCTGCAAAAAGGCCAGTCCGGCGTCATCACGCAGATGCCGCAGCAGCGTGGCGTAGAGCCGGTGGCCCGCCAGCGCGAGCGCCTCGTCCGCCCCAACTCCAGCCGGCAACCCGCGGACGAAAACCATGAAAGGACGGGCTGGCTCGGGGTTCTCCAACGCTTCCAGCCGGCGCAGTGTGGCCTCGGACCAAGTGGAAAAATCCTGGCCGAGGAGCGGCAGATCGAGCAGCCATTCGCCTGGATAGTCCAGGAATTCGAGACGCCGGCGCTGTGGGCCGAGCAGTGAGAGCAGACCCTGCCTTGGCAGGTCGAGGTCGAGCGCCAGCATCGACACCGCCGTTGTCCTCGCAGGCCATCGCGCCGGGTCGCCGGCCAACGCGGCCATATGAGATGCGAAATCGAACCGGGGAATACCGGACGCTTCGGCGGGTGCGACGGCGACCTGAAGCCTCCGGCCGCCCAGCCGATCAGAGACCGCCGGAAGCACGGGCCGGCCAGCCGAAAATGCCAGCATGTTGGCCGCGAGCGAGGTGAGCAAGGCGGTCTTTCCCGCCCGCGCGAGGCCGGTGATGCCGATGCGGATCGTGCTGCGAAGCTGCAGCACGTCCGCGGCGAAGCGCCCGGCGTCCAGTGCGGATCCTACCACTCAAGCAGTCCCGGGGGCGGGTGACCAACAATGATGCTCATGGTGACACGGGACGCATACTCTCGCGTTGCCCCGCTGGCCAGGAGACGGATGCGTTCGCAGCTTCAGGCCAGTCCGATCCCTGGCGTCAGCGGCTCAGAACCGCGCCGTTCCCGGATCCAGTCCTAGAACGACACGCCCGGCAAATTCGAAGTTGTTCGGACTGACCTGCACATGCTGCGCGACGGCGTGAATGTCGCGAAAATGGCGTTCGAGCGGACAGGTTTCGTAAACCGACGAGCCGCCCGCAGCGTCGTTCAGGTCGCGCACCACGTGTTTGGCGACCTCACTGATCTGAGCCACGGCCAGGCGAACCCGGGCACGCTGGTCGAGCGTCAGCGGCGTGCCCGCCGCGGCCCAGTCCGGCATGCTCCGGGCGGTCGCGTAATAGAATTCGCGAGCAGAACTAAGCAACGCCCGGGACCGCCCCACCATCGCCTGCACGGTCGGCTTGTCACGCAGCAGGACCGGGCCGCTGATCGGAGTTTTGACCTGCGCAAGACTGAGGAACGCGTCGAACGCCGCCATGGCGATGCCGAGCGACACCGCCGCGATCACGAATGGATACACCGAGTTCAACGAAATGCTGTAAAGGCCGCCTGGGTGCCGGGGCGCTGGGTCAAGTCCGGCGAGCGTATGTTCCTCCGGAATGAAAACCTCGCTCACGGCGTAGTCGTGGCTGCCGGTGCCACGCATGCCACCGACGCGCCACGTGTCGATGACCTCGACATTTTCCGACTTCGGAAGAAAACCCACGCGCATCTCAGGTTTCCCGTCGACCATGATCGGCTCGTCCCCGGACTGGGTCAGAAACGTAACGACCACCCAGGTGCTGTGCATGATGCCGCTGCCCCATGCCCATCGGCCGGACAGCCGGTAGCCGCCCGGGACCCTGGTTCCGCGTCCGGTTGGCGCCAGGCTGCCGGCGAGGACATTATCCGCGAATATGTGCATCGCGACCGCTTCGGGCAGGTATCCGGCAAACCGGCTGTAGGCGGCGCCCAGACCAGCGCACCAGCCGATCGAGCCATCCAAGTAGGACAGGGCCTCGACCACGCGAACGAAATCGGCGATCGTCAGCTCGGGTCCGCCCAGGCCACGCGGGAGCCACATCCGAAAAATGCCTGCCTCCGCGAGTGCAGAGACCAGCGCCGGAGGCAGCAGCCGAGATTGCTCGACCTCGTTCCTCGCGGCGTTGATCATCGGTGTCAGATCTTGCACCACCCGGAGAAAGTCTTCGGCTGTCAGGTGCGCTGGCATATTCCCTCTCGACGCGGCTTCCTCAGGTGCGAAAGAATTACAGTTGGGGAGTGGCGAACATCGCCTCGGCGACCTTTCGGTGCTGCCATTTACCATCCTCCAGGCTACCCTTGAAGGTGCCACCTTCCACTACGACCTTGCCCCGCAATACGGTCAGACAGGGCCACGCATCCATCTTGCGACCTTCCCATGGGGTATAGTCGGTCTCGTGCAGATCCTCGGCGTGGATCACCCTCTGATCCGCCAGGTCCAGCACGCAGATATCCGCGTCCGATCCTGCCGCCAGAGCGCCCTTGCGCGGGTACAGTCCCATGATTTTCGCGGCGTTGGTCGATACCAGATCAACATAGCGCTGTAACGAATAGCCACGCCGGCCGACCATTTCCGTGTACATCAGGGCCACCCGCGGCTCGACCCCGGCGTTGCCGCCGGTGGTGTCGTCGATGCGCGAGCCCTGGAGTTTCTTGGCCAGCGTGCAGCATATCTCATCGGTCGCGACGCAGTTGATCGAGCCGTCCAAGGTGCCTTGCCACAGCGCCGCCTGATCTTCCGGCGACTTCAGTGAAGGGTAGGTGTGATAGATCTGACCGTTCGGTTTCTTGTAGTCGTTGCTGGTGTATAACATGTACTGATGCAGTGACTCGCCATAGATAGGGGTCCCCCGACGCCGAGCCTCGTGGATCGCGGAGACGCCGGTGGCGGCGGAGACATGCATCATGTAGAGGGCTGTCCCCGGGACTTTCTCCGCCAGTCGGATGACGCGGCGGAACGATACGTCCTCGGACAGGGTGTTGTGCACCTCGGCCAGATTCTCGAACGCGGTGCGGTCCTCCCGAATCAGTTTACTGTACATATGCATAACAATGTCATTGTCCTCGGAATGGATCACGCCGAGTCCACGATTTGCCGCAAGCACCTGGAAGATCTCCCAGATGTCGCCGAAGTCCACCATCCGTCCCTTACGGCTTGGGGTGATGTCGGTGGTGAAGATCTTGACGGTTGGATAGCCTGCCTGGATCGCTTCGCCCACCTGCGGCGGCAGGTCGACCGGCAGCGCACCTTCGACCATGATGTGCTGGGCGTAGTCGCAGGCACAATGGCCTTTCCAATCGCGTTCCCGCTGCTCGATCGCGTCCCGCAGGTCCTTGCCCTGTGACGCACGGGTGAAGTCGATGATGGTGGTGGTTCCGCCGTGCACCGCCGCCTTGCTGACGATATCGGGCGGGTCGGTCAGTCCCATGGTTCCATCCGGATTGGGCAACGACCATTTGCAATGCACATGCGGATCGATGCCGCCGGGAATCACAACCTTGCCGGTGGCGTCGATCATCCGTGCTCCATCCGGAAAGGTCAGGCTGCCTGGTGCGGCGACCGCGGCGATCTTGTCGCGGGCAATCAGGATGTCGTGCGCGCCGACGCCTTGCGGTGTCACCACCCGGTCGCCACGGATCACCAGATCAACCATGCGGTTCCTCCCTGTGTTGGTTCGAGAGCATCGTCGCTTGTCTTCGCCCGGCGGGCAAGACGACCGCGAGGCGCCGGGCACCGAGGCCTGAGCCGTGCGGTTTGGGACAGCTTGGAGGCAGCGGTGCCGAATTTCATCGAGCGTCGAACAGCCGCTGACACCCATTCGAGGCGTTGTCGATCGACCGCCAGTTGATCTGCGCTCAACTTGTCGCATAGCAATGAATGAGCAGACGGCGGGTGCGTGGGTTTCGGCTGTTTCCCTGCATCGTCGGCAATTCCGAGCGTCAAAGTGAACTGCTTAACTGCCGTCGGGACGACGTCGGCGCATTCAGCCGCAGTCGACAACCGAAACGTCACGTCTGCAAAGTTCGTTTCGGGTGGTCCTCGGCTGAAATTGCGGGGCTCTGTTGGAAACCATAGTGCGACCGGCCGAGATGCGTGAATGGACAGCGGACGGCGATGCGATGAGCCCGCCAGAACGACTTCAGCGTCTCGCCGAGGGACTGGAAACCCGCTCGGATTGGGCTGAACGGTTCGTCAACGAATCATTTGTCGCCGAACACGATCGGACCGTTCGTGCTTCCGGTGTCTCGAGCGACCAGCGCTACGAAAGGACATCTGCCTGGTCGTTGCGTCGGTTCGGTTTATATTTTGCCGCTGTAGTCGCCGCGGCAACGATCCCTGGCGGAACCTGGCAAGCGTTCGCTCCCGGTCTCATGTATCAGGATGTCTCGCCCGATTTGACCTTCGCTACTCCATCGCCCCAGTTGCCGCCACAGCCCGTGCTGCATCCATACATTCCCCAGTCGCCGCCCTCGGCCGGCAATGAGCTACCCCAGGCTGGCACCCTGCTGGCCCATTGGCTGCGTCAGCCTCTCCGCCACCTCAGTCTGTCGCCAAACCACCCCGCGCAGCGCGCCCCAGATTGACCCTCCGCAGTCCTCGCGGGCGGCGACCAACATACCTGACCGGCGAGACGCTGGTGCTCGCCGTGGAAACGAGAGAGGACGCCTACGTCCATTGCTTCTATCAGGATGCCGAAGGCTCGGTAGCCCGTATATTTCCCAACCGCTTTCAGCCTGACCGGATGCTGCCCGGCGGCAAACGGGTCGAGATTCCGCCTGCCGGCCTGCAGTCCTTCTTGATTCGCTTCGATCCGCCGGGTGGCCGCGAAACAATTTCCTGCCTAGCCGTCGATCGCGACGTGTGGTCTCGGCTGCCCGACAGTCTGAAGACGGCAGATCTCGAACCGCTGCGGGTGAGCGGGTTGGACGAAGTGGCTGCCCGCTTCAAAGATATTGCCGAGGTTCAGGTCGACGAGGAGCGGCTGCTCGTGGACGTGATCCGGTGAGTCCAGTCCAACCAATCAACATAACTGAACTTTTGGACAAACGCAATCGGCGAAGCCCCCGGGCGGGGCGGGCGGTAGCACTCAGTCCAGCCATACCGGCAAATTCTTACCTCCACGAGGGCGAGCGAAACCGCCGGGAAGCGCTGACGTTGCGGCAGTGCGAACACTTTGGCAGCCTTGGCCAAACCGCCAAGTTTGCCCACACTGGCACGCGTGGCAACGTGCACCCAGGAGTTTCTGATCCTCATGCGACGGATCGTGCTGGAGAACGAGACCGACTGGCAGGGTTGGCGGCTGGCCACACGTCTGCTTGTTCTCGCAGGGATCGAGCCCGATGATGTGGAGTGGTCGGTGGGCGGAAGGGGAGACGACCTACCGGACGCGACCGGAAGCTTTCATCTCCCGCGGGCGCTGGTGACACTCGCCTCAATCGCCATCCAGGCCCGTGATCCGGATCGCTTTGGTCTGCTCTACAGTCTGATGTGGCGCAGCCACGCTGGCGAGAAGGTGCTGGAGAGCGAACATGACCCCGACCTGTCGCTCGCCCGTCGAATGGCTCTGGCAGTTCGCGCCGACGCCCACCGGATGCGGACCAATATGCGTTTTCTGCCTGTCTTGGACGAAAACACGCCGGAACACGACAAGACCACCGCCCGACTGAAATCGCGGCTCTTGGGATGGTTCGCGCCGGCGCATTTCGTTCTGCCAGCCAATGCCCAACTGTTCGCTCGCCGATTTCCCGATCTGCTGTTTTCGATCGTCACCCCCGATGGCAGTGCCCACTGGGATCGCTCTGCTCTTCGCTTCGGTGCCGGACTGCGCCACGCGCGAGACGACGAGACGCTGGAAAGCTGGTGGCAAGCCCACCGGACACAGCTCCTGGGCGATGCCGAGGAAGGCACATCCGTGGCTGAGGCGGAGGAGCTCGACGAGGCGCCGCGCCCGCCCGACCGGCCGCCACTCGGACCGGTTGTGGTAAGCTCGGCGCCCGATGTTGGTTTGATCGAGGCGGCAAAAGACGCCTCGGCCTGCCATCGGTGCCCGCTGCACGAGCCAGCAACCCAGACTGTTTTCGGCGAGGGGCCGGCTGGTGCCGCCGTCGTGTTCCTCGGCGAGCAACCCGGCGATCAGGAAGACACCATCGGCCGTCCGTTCGTCGGGCCAGCCGGGCAAATGATGGACCGAGCCCTGGAAGAGGCCGGCATAGACCGCCGCACCGTCTATGTGACCAATGCCGTCAAGCACTTCAAGTTCACCCGGCGCGGCAGGCGCCGCATTCACCAAACTCCCGAAACGCCCGAGATCGAGGCCTGCCGGTTCTGGATGGATGTCGAGCTAGCGCAGGTCCGTCCGCGGCTTTTGGTGCTGATGGGAGGGACAGCAGCACGTGCTTTTCTTCGGCGTCCGGTTACCATCGGGCGCGAGCGTGGGCGGCCGATCCGAACGGACGATGGGCAGACAGTCTTCGTGACGGTCCACCCGTCCTATCTGCTGCGCCTGCCCGACGCGGCGGCCAAGGCTCGAGAGTATGACGCGTTCGTTCGCGACCTGAAGACGATACGGGCCCTGATGGAAGCGTTGCCCTTCGATCCGAATTCCCCAATCCGTGATCCGGGGGTCAACCAGCAAGTTCATCCATGGCATCTTCACATGATCACCCACGGGGAAGAGGTTCTCCGGCGAGGCATTGCTCCAGGCCGGCGGTAAACTTCTCCTCCGGCAGATGCCGGCCGATGAACACCAAGGTTGACCGACGGACCTCGCCATCGGCCCAGGGTCGACCGATGTCGGAGTTCATCAGCATGTGGACGCCCTGGAACACCACCCGGCTGTCCAGACCCACAAAACTGACCACGCCCTTGTAGCGCATCAGGTCACGCGCATGATCCGCGACCATCCTGCGTAGAAAATCCTGCAGCAACTCGGCGTCGAAAGGTCTTTCGGCTGCGGAACACGAACGACGCCACCGCATCATCATGCTCATGCGCGTCTTCGCCAAGGAAGCCTGGCTCGATCTCGAGAATGCTGTCGAGCGAGAAGCCATCGATGTCGAGGATCTGGTCGACCGCGGCCACACCGAAATGCACCTTCGCCACTCGGGCACGCGCATTGATCCGGCCCAGACGCTCGCTCAGGCTGGCGACCTCCTCAGGGTTCACGAGGTCGGTCTTGCTCGATCAGGATGCGGTCGGCGAAGCCCACCTGTTCCTGCGCCTCGTGGTGCTCCTCAAGCTGCGCCGCGGCATGCACCGCGTCGACCACGGTGACTATGGCGTCGAGCCGGTAATAGCGCGCGATATCCTCGTCGATGAAAAATGTCTGCGCCACTGGCGCCGGATCGGCCAGCCCGGTGGTCTCGATGATCACGTAGTCGAAAGCGTCGGCCTGCCGCTCCCGCCGATCGCGCAACTCGCCGAGGATGCGCACCAGATCGCCGCGCACTGTGCAACAGATGCAGCCGTTGTTCATTTCAACGATCTGCTCTCCGCGCGCCTCGACCAGCAGATCATTGTCGATGCCCGCGTCGCCGAACTCGTTCTCGATGACGGCAATGCGCCTGCCGTGCTGCTGGCGCAGAATGCCGTTCAACAGCGTTGTCTTGCCGGCGCCGAGGAACCCGGTGAGGATTGTCACCGGCACACGCGGCCGGGACGCTGACATGCTCACACGGCCACCTGATGGGCGGTGCCCACCACGCCGATGCCGAAGCGCTTCGCCGCCAGCTGTTCGCGCGAGGTCACGCCCTTGGCAATCATGATCTTTTCCGCTGCCGCCAGCCATTGTTCATAATAGCTCGGCGCGGCCGTGCCCGCGGCTTCGGCCGCGGTTGCTGCCCTCACCTCCTCGGAGAAGCACGCCACCCATTCCGCCCAGGTGAAGTGCCCGGCGGCGCTGAGCTGGACGACGATCGCGAAGGCCCGGCTCTCCCACGGATGCGAAAATACCGGTTCCTCGCCCTCGGCCAGCGCCAGGCATTTTTCCAGCAATGGGTTGGAGCTGTTCGCGGTCACCGCGGATCCATGTAGTCGTCGAACACGTCGACCCGTAACGAATCGCGGTCCGACGCCTGATCTCCCCAAAGCTCGCGGGCGGTGAAGCGCACGCTGTAGCAGTGCTGCGGCTTCTCCCCCTTGCCGTGGGCATGGGTGTCCGGAAAGGCGAAGACGCCATAGTCCTTCTCGACCACACCCTTCTTGCCCCGGATATAGCCGGGCAGGCGGGTATGCGTCGTCGGCTGCCAGTTGCGGATCAGCACCTGATCGCCGGCACGGAAGCGAGGCGCGACATGGGCAGCCACGCGGGCCGAAGCGCCGGTACTGGTGACCACGGGCACGAGTTCTGGCGTCAGCAACATCAGTTCGTTTCCTTTGAAAGCTCGGCGACTTTCGCGGCCAGCTCCTCGCGGGTGACGATCCCACGTGTCGTCAGCAGATGCTCGAATGCCGACATCCAATGCTCGTAGTACGAGGACTCGAGGTAGTGCGCCGGGTCCATGTTCTCGATCGCGTGCCGGAATTCATCCACGGTATATCCGGCGAAGACGAATGTCGCGGCGAACAGACCGAAGGCGCGGCCCTCCCAAGGCGCGTGAAAGACCGGCTCGTTCGGTTCCGGGTTGATCGGCCCGAGGCCGTGCCGGCCGCCGAGGTCGTGGATTCCATTCATGGTTGCGCACCCGTTACGACTAAGCGGATTTGGGCTGGCCGACGCCGATCATCGAGTCTCGCGTGACCAGTGCCTCGAGTTGGGTCTCGCTCAACGCCTCGGTCCCCGCCGGCCGCTCGGGCAGCACCAGGTAGCGCAACTCGGCGGTGGTGTCCCAGACGCGGATCTCGGTGGTTTCCGGCAGCTCCAGGCCGAATTCGCGCAGCACGCCACGCGGGTCGCTGACGACGCGGGCCCGGTAAGGTGCTGATTTGTACCATACCGGAGGCAGGCCAAGCGTCGGCCATGGGTAGCAGGAACACAGGGTACAGACGACAATATTGTGGACCTCGGGGGTGTTCTCGACCACCTCCATGTCTTCGCCCTGCAGCCCCGAGAAGCCAAACTCCTTGATCGCCGACGTTGCGTCGTCGAGCAGCCGTTGCTTGTAAGCAGGGTCACTCCAGGCACGGGCCACCACCTTGGCACCGTTGCGTGGGCCAACCTTGTGCTCATACGTATCGACAAGCACGTCCAGGGCCTTCGGGTCGATCAGGCCTTTTTCGATCAATAGGGACTCGAGCGCCCGAACGCGGATCGCAGGATCGGGCTCCGGAATTGTTTTATGAGCGGTCGGCATGCGATCTCCCGTTTCCATTAAGGCGGCGAGACACTGCTGACCGCGCAATGTCGGCTCCCGCATTGGGATCAGCGGACAAAAATCTCACCGAAAAGCGAATTCCCTGTCAAGCGTTCGGTCGCCAGTTTGCGTCGCAGAGTGCACCCCGGTACCGGCCCAGCGACAGCATGCCAACGCGAAATCCTCATCGGGCAGCCAATCGGCCCTTCGCCGACAACGAAACGTGTCCACGCAACTTTTTAATGGCTATGCGGCTCAGGTTGTCGGCTTATATTCGGACCGAAAGCACCAGAGGCTGTTCCGTTGATTGCCCAGCGCGCCCTCGCCGTTCTCGCCGCGGTATTGCTCGTCGCCGCTGTCGGCATTGCGACATTCGGTCCGCAAAGCGTGTCTCTCGGGCAAGCACTTGTTCTCCTGGACGACACTTCGCTGGACGCGCTGATGAAATGGTCGAACCGGCTGTTTGGAGCCTGGGCCTGGAGCGCGGTCGTGCAACCGTTGCTGGTTCGACCTGCATGGCTGATTCCTGGTTCCGCCGGATTGATTTGCAGTGGCCTCGCGATGTCTCTGTCCAATCGCAAAAGGACGCATCGGTCGCATCGCCGGAGCTGACGCCGCCATGGGCCAAGCGGCGGCCACGTTTGTCGGGCGCCGCGCCGACGGACAAATGCCGGATCCCGGCGCTGGAAAATGGGGTCCGAGGCGCCGGACGCGGTTCTTTGGCCTTCCCTATGCTTTCCGTGATCCGGCCGAGACACCACCAACCGTTGCGCCGTTCCTCTTTCCGTGACCACATACGCGCACTTTAGGAGAATCCGGCCCACACGTATGAACTCGATCTTCAGAGGCGATCTCAGCACCGCGCGAGGACGAACAGTGGCATGGATCGACTCTCTCTTCATCGATCACGCGGTGTTTCGCCTGGTCTGGAGCAATCTGGCCGCAGTGTTGCCGGGCCGCGTATACCGCTGCAACCATCCCACACCCCGGCGACTTCGCGGCATGGTGAGCCGCTTCGGTATTCGGTCACTGATCAATCTGCGGGGCAGAACCCAGAGCGGCTCGGATGCCTTGTCGCGTGAAGCGGCCGGCGCGCTCGGTCTGTCATTCCACGACATGGCGCTCGAAAGCCGCGGAGCTCCTCAGCGGGACCGCATCCTGCGCCTGTATGACCTTTACCATTCGATCGAACTCCCCGCTATCATGCATTGCAAATCTGGTGCTGACCGGGCGGGGCTGGCGGCCGGTCTGATGATCCTGTTCGAAGGCGGCTCCGCAGCGCAGGCACTGCGGCAACTTTCGTGGCGCTACGGCCATATCCGCCAGGCAAAGACCGGTATCCTCGACGCCTTCTTTCTCCTCTACGAGCGCGAAGCCGAGGGCCGCAAACAGTTCCTCGACTGGGTTCGGGACGATTATGACGAGGCCGTTCTGCGCCGCGACTTTCACGCCAACGGCCTAGCCAGCTTCATCAATGACTGGGTTCTCGTCCATGAATAGACGGGGTTCCAGCTCCACGCTCCGCGACTGATCCAAGATTGGCTAGGGCCGATAGGCTTGTCGGCGAATGTATCGCCGACAATGTCCCGAGCTTCTCTCGCGTACACGGTTTGTTAACGTGTTGATGCGAGACAGTGCTCCTTGTCTGGAGCCGCGATGGCCTGCCCGCTCACAACCCAAATCATCCCCCCTGCCGGCGGGTCACCGATTCAGCGAGTCGGTGCAGTCATTTGTTCAGAGGTCCTTGGCGGAGGCTTGTTTTGTCCAGGCACGGCTCCAAGCACTGGCGGCCATCCCCGATGACGCCGCCACCCGGGCGTGAGCCACAGTTGAAACTACATGCCTGACTGCGTGGGGTTGCTCGATCAGGCCATTCGGGACCATCAGGCAGGACATGGCTTGGCCGCGGAAGCGGGCTATCGGCGCATTCTGGCCCTTGATCCCGCTCAACCGGACGCCTTGCACCTCTTGGGCATGCTGGCCTGCGAACGGGGCGAAGGCACCCGCGCTCTCGAACTGGTCGACGCCGCTATCGGCCTGCAGCCAGACAGGGCCGCTTTCCACAACACACGGGGCCGCGCGCTGATCGCATCGGGTCGTCTGACCGAGGCCGAGGCGGCCTATCGCACGGCCTGGACCCTCCGGCCCGACTCGATGGAGATCGCCAACAACCTCGGATGCCTGCTGCGCGACCGAGGCGATGTCAGGTGGCGCTGTTGAGTGGCTGTCCCGGGCCAGGGCGCTTGCACCAGGTTCGGCGGAGGTGACGGGAAATCTTGCCGACGTCCTCGCCGAGACTGGCGACCCTTCAGCCGGGCTGCAACTGTATCAGGCACGCCCTGAGACTGCGACCAGACTCCGCTGATATTCACCGCAAACATGGCTGGTTGCTGTCCTCGCTGGGTCGCCTGGAGGAAGCCGAGGATAGCTATCGCGCGGCGGTGCGATTGCGACCGGATCACGCGCCCATCCGAAACGATCTTGGTCTGGTGCTGGCAGAACAAGGACACATCCAGGCAGCACTGCGATGCTTCCGTGACGCGCTGCTTTGCGACCCGCATTGCGCGGACGCGAACTATAACCTGGGCTGCCTGCTGCAGATCGACAACCGGACCGATGAGGCGCGAGAATGCCACGATCATGCCATTGCGGCGGACCCTCTGCACGGCCGGGCTCTTTGGGCGCGCTGCATGGTCGAGTTACCCACACTTTACTAGCACCGCGTCCCAAATCCCACTGCAGCGGGCGCGCTTCAAGAGCCGGCTCGAAGGACTTGCTGCCAGTGCCGACGATCCGGAAATCGCACGCGCCCTCGCCGACGCGGTCGGCGCAAGTCAGCCCTTCTTTCTGCCCTACCAAGGCAAATGCGACCGGACGCTGAAAGCCATTTACGGTGCCCTGGTGGCGCGCGTGCTCCAAACCAGGCGGACACTGCCGGCTGAACCATCTGCTCGGAGCCGAGTCCCTGGTGGAAAAATCCGCGTCGGCATCGTCAGCGGCTTCTTTCACGAACACACCATCTGGCGCCTCATGCTGAAAGGCTGGCTCAGCCAACTCGATCAGGGCCGGTTCAGCATTCATGCCTATCACACATCCACCGTCGACGACGACCAGACCGCGCTAGCACGTCGACTATGTGCCCGGTTCGTTGGCGGCCGTGGCGTCGACATACGTGCCGCCATCATGGCCGATCAGCCGGATGCGCTGCTGTATCCTGAACTTGGCATGGATCCCCTTGCCGCTCGGCTGGCCGGTGAGCGTCTCGCCTCGGTACAATGCGTCTCCTGGGGACAGCCCGAAACCAGCGGCTTGCCGACCATGGATTATTTTCTTTCGAGCGCGCTAATGGAACCCGACGACGCGGCGTCACACTATACCGAACATCTCGTTACCCTGCCCAATCTCGGCATTCACTACCTGCTCGACGAGCGCCAGGCAGAAAGCTGTTCCCGCTCGGAGCTGCGACTTCGTGGCAGCGCCGTCATATTCTGGTGCGGCCAGGCGCTGTACAAATACCTGCCGCAATACGACGACGTGTTCGCCCGCATCGCCGCAGAGGTGGGTGACTGTCAGTTCCTCTTCATTGGCTTTGCCAGAAGCCAGCAACGTGACGGACTGTTTTCATTCGAGGTTGCGGCGGGTGTTCGCGAACCGAGGCCTGGACGCTGAACGGCACTGCGTGTTCCTGGCACCGATGTCACAGGAGCGCTTTCTTGGCACGGTCCCGCTGGCAGACATCATGCTCGACAGTATCGGCTGGTCCGGCGGCAAATCGACGCTTGATGCGCTTGCCACCGCCCCGGTCATCGTAACACACGCCGGACCCTTGATGCGAAGCCGCCATACGATGGCGATTTTGACACGCCTCGGCGTGACCGAAACAATTGCACGGACGATAGATGACTACGTGGGCATTGCCGCCCGCCTCGCCCGTGATCCTGCGATGCGTGCGGCTTTGCGGACTCGGATGGCGGCGGGCAGGCATCGCGTCCTGGGCGACACCACGCCGATCCGTGCACTCGAGGCGTTTCTAACGCAAGCCGTCAAGCAATCCCGCGCGGCAGAGGCTGCTCCCGCGACCACCGCCGCTGGCTGACCATCGCGGCCGGAACTTCCCAGCCCCGATCGCGCCCGCTTTACGCGCGCACCTGCTCAGACTACCAATAATGATGGCAGACATTCCCGGAACCATCCCCAGAGTCGCCCTCGTTACCGGCGGGGCTCAGCGGCTGGGGCAGGCGATCGCGTTAGAGCTGGCTCGCAGCGGCTTCGATATTGCCGTTCATTGCCACACCAGTGCTGCCGCGGCCGAGGAGACCACGTTGCGTATCCGCGCACTTGGCCAGCGCTCGGTCGTCTTGCGCGCCGATCTGGCGAATGAGGCTGAGGTGCAGCGCCTCCTCCCGGAAGCAACCCGGCAACTTGGTCCTGTCGGGGTGTTGGTCAACAACGCCAGCCGGTTTGACAGCGACGAATGGCACGACGTCACCCGCGCTTCGTGGGACGCCCATCTCGAGCCTAACCTACGTGCGCCGTTCGTCCTGATTCAGGATTTTGCCCGCGCACTGCCGCCCAGTGCGGAAGGAGTGGTGATCAATATGTTGGACCAGCGAGTCTGGTCGCTCACCCCACATTTCGTCTCTTATACTATCTCCAAGGCTGCTCTCTGGGCGCTGACGCAGACCATGGCCCTTGCACTGGCTCCGCGCATCAGGGTCAACGCGATCGGCCCCGGCCCAGCCTTGCCGAGCCCGCGCCAGAGCAGGGCGCAGTTCGATCTTCAGGCAGAGTCGGTTCCTCTCGGCCATGGCACCAGTCCGGACGAGGTGGCGCAAGCCTTGTTGTCCGTTCTATCTCTGCCCGCGATGACCGGGCAGATGATCGCGCTCGATGGTGGGCAACACATGCAATGGGGTGCTGGACTCGAGCAGACGGGAACCTGAGGAATGAACCCGCCGTCGATCGCCAACTCCGACGTGATGGTGCGGCACGTTTTCTTGCGCGACATGGTCCTGAGCGCCAGCATTGGGGTCTATCCGGACGAACACAGCGCACCGCAGCGCATCCGGGTCAATGTCGACCTGGGGGTGGACGACGATGCCGCGATCGCCGGTCTGCCCGTTGGTCCGGACGAACTCGCCCGCGTGGTCGACTACGAAAAAGTCGCTGTCCGCGTTCGGGCCATAGTCGGCGCCGGTCATGTCCGTCTGGTGGAGACGTTAGCGGAACGAATTGCCCAAACCTGCCTTCTGGATCGGCGTGTCAGAACCGCGCGTATCCGGGTCGAGAAGCTGGACATCTTCGCGGACGCGGTCTCCGCCGGTGTGGAGGTCGAACGTTCTCGGAGAATTTCATCCACCTGACGCCACAGTCATTGCACAGCCGCGCGCAATTGGTTCGCGGGGTTGCGCTTGGTCACACATACTTCCTAACTTTGCTTTATTATCAACCAACAAGACTTATTAACTTAATTCAATAAATGTTGATCAAAACGCCTTGGGCGCCTCGATTCCGGAACAACGGAGCGCCACGTCCACAGACTTATCCACAACCGCATCAAGGGGTTTGCGGAAGCCGCGCGACATCCTAGCCTGCTCACGCCAACCCTTGGGCGTCCTGGCCGGACGAAGACATACTGATACGATCGGAATGAACACTCAACCCGAGAAAGGCGTCTCGCTGATCGAGGCCGCCTTGACGACCATGCCTGCCAACCCTGGCGTCTATCGCATGCTGGATGCGAAGGGCGACGCGCTCTACGTCGGCAAGGCGCGCAGCCTGAAACGCCGGGTCACAGCGTATACGCAGATCGGCCGCCTGCCGGAGCGCCTGCGCCGGATGGTGTCGGAGACGGCGGCGATGGAGATCGTCACGACCCACACCGAGGCCGAGGCGCTGCTGCTCGAAGCCAACCTGATCAAGCGCCTTAAGCCGCGGTTCAACATCGTCCTGCGCGACGACAAATCCTATCCCTGGCTGATGATGACCGAGGACCATCCATACCCGCAGATCGCCAAGCATCGCGGCGCGCAGGGCCGCAAGGGCAGCTACTGGGGTCCGTTCGCCTCCGCCTGGGCGGTCAACCAGACCGTCACCGCAATGCAACGCGTGTTCCTGCTGCGATCCTGTGCCGACACGGTGTTTGCCACCCGCACGCGGCCATGCCTGCTGTTCCAGATCAAGCGCTGCTCGGCGCCGTGTGTCGAGCGCATCAGCGTGACGGACTACGCCAGACTGGTCAGCCAGGCGAAGGCCTTCCTGGCAGGGAAATCGGGCACGCGTGCAGCAGGAACTCGCGGCCGAGATGGAGCAGGCCGCCGAAGCGCTGGAGTTCGAGCGTGCCGCCGCGGTGCGCGACCGTATCCGCGGCCTGACCTTCGTGCAGGGCAACGACGTCGTGAACCCCGCCAGCCTGACCGACGCCGACGTCATCGCCGCCTGGCAGACCGCCGGCCAAACCTGTGTGCAGGTGTTCTTCGTCCGCGGCGGCCGCAACAACGGCAACCGCGCCTTCTTTCCGCTCCATGCCAAGGCCGAGGAAATCCCGCGCGGTGCTGAGCGCCTTCATCGCCCAGTTCTACGATGACAAGCCTCCCCCACCGCTGTTGCTGGTCAACCAGGAACTGCCGGAACAAGATCTGATCGCCGAGGCGCTGACCCTGAAAGCGGGGCGCAAGGTCGAAATCAGCGTGCCGCAACGGGGCGAAAAACACGCGGTCATTCTGCACGCCGAAACCAATGCCCGCGAGGCGCTGGAGCGAAGACTGGCGGAATCCGCCGGCCAGGCCAAGCTGCTGGAGGGCCTGGCGCAGCTCTTCAATCTGCCGCGCCACGCCGGAGCGAATCGAGGTGTACGACAACTCCCACATCATGGGCACCAACCCGTACGGCGTCATGATCGTCGCCGGACCCGAGGGCTTCATCAAGGCGGCGTATCGCAAATTCGGCATCCGCGGACCGATCACGCCCGGCGACGACTTCGCCATGATGCGTGAAGTGCTGCAGCGTCGCTTCACCCGCGCTCTGAAGGAACAGACTGAGGGCGCCGCCGCGGCCAGCTGGCCCGATATTCTGCTGATCGACGGTGGCGCCGGCCAACTCTCCGCCGCTCGTGATGTGCTGGCGGACCTGGGTGTCCAGGACGTCAAGCTGGTTGCCATCGCAAAGGGCCCGGACCGCGACGCTGGCCGCGAGTGGCTGCACACAGACGGCATGGCGCCGTTCCAGCTTCCGCCTCGCGATCCCGTGCTGTATTTCCTGCAGCGGCTGCGGGACGAGGCGCACCGGTTCGCCATCACCACGCACCGCGCAGGCCGGTCGAAGGCGATCCGCCAGAGCGAACTGGACGAGATCGAGGGTATTGGCGCCGCCCGCAAACGCGCGCTGCTCAACCATTTCGGGTCCGCGCGCGGTGTCAAGATGGCCGGATTGGGTGATCTGGAGGCAGCGCCTGGCATCAGCCGGGAGACCGCCAGACGGGTCTATGCGCATTTTCATCCCGGTGTGCGAATGGAAGGCGTTTCCTAAGTCGGCCGGGTGTAGACTAGCCTAGCCACTCCATGCTGACCGACCTCCCGAACATCCTCACACTTTCGCGCATCGCGGCGATCCCGTTGCTGGTCGTGCTCGTCGCCATCAATGATCCCATCACCGACCTTTCCGCCTGCATCCTGTTTTCCGCAGCCGCTGTCACGGACTACTTCGATGGCAAGCTGGCCCGCTCGCGCCGCCAGCAGTCGGACCTGGGCCGTATGCTGGACCCGATCGCCGACAAGCTGCTGGTCGGCGCCTCGTTGATGATGCTGGCCGGACAGAACCGTCTGTCGGGCCTGGGCCTCTACCCCGCGATCGTCATCATGCTGCGAGAGATTTTGGTCAGTGGCCTGCGGGAGTACCTCGCAGGCATACGCATCGGCCTGCCGGTCACGAAGTTGGCGAAATGGAAGACAGGCTTCCAGATGGGCGCGCTAGGTACGCTGCTCGCCGGCGACACCTCCGCCACGCTGATGCATCTGGGGTTCCTGCCCGTCGCCGCGATCGGCGAAGCGATGCTCTGGGTCGCCGCCGCGCTCACATTGATCACCGGCTGGGATTACCTGACCGCGGGTTGGCGCCATGCCGCTACACCCCCGGGCCGCGGACCGCGCATCGCGGAATGAAGGTGCTGGGGATCGTCGGCTGGTCCGGCAGCGGCAAGACAACCCTGCTCACGGCGATCCTGCCGCTGCTGAAGGCCGGCGGGCTGACGGTATCCACGATCAAGCACACCCACCACGGCTTCGACATCGACCGGCCAGGCAAGGACAGCTACCGGCACCGTACGGCTGGAGCACACGAGGTCCTCGTTGTCTCCGGCGCGCGCTGGGCCCTGCTGCATGAGGTGCAAGGGCCGGAACCTGGCCTCGCGGACCTGCTCGCACGGCTGGATCCGGTCGACCTTGTCCTGGTCGAAGGTTACAAGAGCCATGCCTTCCCCAAGCTGGAGGTTTATCGCCCGGCACTGGGCAAACCGCCAATCTGGCCGGATGCTCCAAATGTCATCGCGGTCGCCAGTGACATTGGGGCGGACGATGTTCTTCGTCTCGATGTCGGCTCTCGCCGCCTGCTGCCGCTGAACCGGCCCGACGAGGTGGCAACCTGGATCATCCAGTCGATTGCTTCATCGGCTAGCAACAGTCCTTGAGTAGCGAGCAATCTGCGCGCAAAGTCCGCCGCGTCTTCAACTGCGTCTTTCGCTCCGGGAGCCAACTCTATGAGGCGGATCGCTTTTCTCAGCCTTGCGCTGACCCTCAGCGGCTGCGGGTATAAGACATGGTCGAGCCTGCCGTTCAGCGGTGGGTCCAACCCGAACCTGCCCGTCGGCGACAGCGAAAACATGCGGCGGGTCATGGGTTATGCCGCACCCACCGAACCGCTGCTGACCGAACCGGGCGACATTTGGCCTGGCCCGTTGCAACCTGAGCCCACGCTCCAGGATCTCGAGACGGCGGGGGGTCTGACGCCGCAACCCGAGGCTCCGGTGCCTGGTTCGCCGCTGAGTCGCGGCATCGCGCCACCGACACTTCCGCCCTCACCGAGCCCGGGAAGTTCGACCCCGCCCAGCAATACCAGCCCTGGCCTCCCGGCGCCAAAGACCGCGCCGCCTCTGACCAGCTACGCCGCCCCGCCGTACAAAGCCCCACCGCGGGGACCCGACGGACAGATCATCCAGACGCCGAGTGGGGCCTCTGTCGTGACCGGCGGCACCCCGGCGTATCAGACCACGACCACGCCTGGGGGCGGCCAGTCGATCGTGGTTCCAAACGGCAACGGCACCAGTACGGTCATTCACGCCGATGGCCGCATCGAGACGATCCCGACACCCAAGTGAACCACGCGTTGCGGTCAGGCGCTCATACAAGGCCGCCGTGAACAGCCTATATAGGCAGCATGAGCAAACCGCTGACGATCCTTTACTTTGCCTGGATGCGAGAACGTGTCGGATTGTCGCAGGAGGAACTGCAACTGCCTGACGAGGTCACCACTGTCGGCGAACTGGCGGACTACCTTGCCGGGCGCGGACCCGGTCACGCCTCGGCGTTTCAGAACCGCCGCACGGTTCGCTGCGCCGTCAACCAGGAGTTCGCGGACCCTTCGGTGTCGCTGCACCCCGGTGACGAAGTTGCGTTCTTCCCGCCAGTGACCGGCGGCTGATGCCGTTTCGCCCAAAAACGTTCGGCGACCCGTCACGTCACATCGGCAGATCGTCCCGCTGGCGGGCCGTATGATGGTAGACCGGATTGGGCATCATGTCGGTGGCCGACGCCATGCGATTGGAAAGATTGAACAACGCCGCGGTCTCGGCCAGGTCGAAGATGTCCTCCTGACTGAGGCCCTGCTGCGACAGCGCATCCCGATCGGCGTCCTCGATCAGATGCGGGGTCTTGGTCAGCTTCCAGACAAAATCCAACATCGTGCGCTGGCGCGGATCCAAGGTCGCGACCCGATAGTTCAACGCCAGCATTTCACCGAGTTCCGGATCGCCGGAAAGCTGCCTGACGGCGGCGCCATGCGCCACGAGGCAGTAGTAGCAGCGGTTGGCGGAGGAAACCACCACCGCCACCATCTCCCGCTCCAGCTTGGACAGGCCGGACGGACGACAGCATGATCTCATTGTAGATAGTCATGAAGTTACGCAGACGTTGGGGCCTGAGACTGTAGGCACTCAGCACGTTGGGCACGTAACCCAACTTATCCACACACTTGGTCCAGACCTCCCGCAGGTCGGCGTCGAGCGTCGACGGCTCGGGAACGCCGAGCTTGGAGATGTGGTCGGGTTGGGGCATCAGGCGTAGACTTCCGGATTGATGGTGTTTTCGCGGATCGGCGATCCATCCAGGACGCTCAGGATGTTGCGCGACGTGGCGACCGCCATCGCCGCCACCGCCTCGGTGGTGACCCCGGCCATGTGTGGGGAGGAAATCACCTGATCCAGCTTCAGCAGCGGGTTATCCGCCGGGGTCGGCTCCTGATCGAACACGTCCAGCCCGGCGCCGGCGAGATGCCCGGAGGTCAACGCCTGATAGAGTGCCGGTTCGTCGATGATGCCGCCACGCGCGGTGTTGACGATCAGCGCACCCTTCTTCATCCGCCCCAGCCGGTCGGCGTTGAACAGACCGACGGTCTCCGGGTTCTTCGGGCAATGGATGCAGACGATGTCGGCCCTGGGCAGGACGCCGTTCAGATCACCGGCGGGCTCATATCCCGCGGAGCGGATGTTGTCCTGATTGATGTAGGGGTCGTGGATAAGTACGGTCATATCGAAGGCGGCACAACGCCGCGCCGTCCGGGTGCCGATGCGCCCGAAGCCGACGATCAGCACGGTTTTGCCGGCCAGCTCCATCGGCAGTGATTTCCCGCCGGTCGCCCCATTTGTTGTCCCGCACCAGCGCATCCATGGCGCGGTTCTTCTTCGCCAGCGCGATAATCAGATGAAACGCCTGCTCGGCGACCGAGATCGAGTTCGCGGTTCCGGCGACCATCAGCGGCACACCCCGAGCGGTCAGCGCCGGCACCTCGACCGCGTCGTAGCCGACACCGATGCGGGCGACCACCTGCATCGCCGGCGAGGCGTCCATTTCCGGTTGCCTGAATGGCGTGAGCGACAGCGCGATGCCGGCCACGTCCGCCAGCCGCGGCAGCAACTCGGCCTGCGAGATCATCGTCGGATAGACGATCGTTTCGATGTCCTCGCGAGCCTGCATCAGCGCTATGCCTTCGCGACCCATCGTATCCGGCAGCATCACCTTGGTTTTGTTCGTGGCCATGGGCGGTCGTCCTACAGTTGGCGGTCCAGGGCGGCTAGGTAGCCCCGGTTCCAGGTCGGTGAAAGATGCACCTCGTTCATCACCAGATGCTTCGGCAGGCAGGCGATGTAGCGGATCACGTCGCCGCAATCGGCGGCCTGCACCATGCGGGCGCGTTCCTCCGGGCTTACCGGATTTGGGCGGGCGTCGAGGATAGGTGTGGCGACCTCACCCGGCAGGAAGACCGTGGAGCGGATCCCGTTCACGCACTCCTGCATATTCAGGCCGTGGCTCATGGCGACGATGCCGTGCTTGGCGACCGTGTAGATCGGTCCGCTGAGGCCACCGATGAAGCGGCCAGCCATCGAGGCGGTATGGATCAACAAGCCATCCCGCTGCGCCCGCATGAACGGCAGGGCGACGGTCACGCAGTAAAGTGCGCCGCTCAGATTGCCCTTCAGCAAGGTGTCGATACTCTGCGGGGTCAGTTTGTCCCAGTGGCGCTCAACGATGTTGACCCCGGCATTGTTCACCAGAATGTCCAGCCGGTCGAACGTCTCGCGGATATAGTTTCCGACCCTTTGCACCTGAGCGGGGTCGGTCAGGTCGGCCGGCTTGCACATGCGCCTCCCCGGTCTGGTTGATGCGGCTTGCCACGGCCTCCAGCGGAGCCGAGCGACGGCCAGTCAGGATGAGGGTGGCGCCCTCCTCCGCCAGGGCAAGCGCGGCAGCCTCACCAATGCCGGTTCCGGCACCTGTCACCCAGGCTATTTTGCCCGCGAGATCGGGTCATCGGCGATTTCCCCCTGTCTTGCCCGGACATTGTTGTGGCTTGCCCGGGATGCGGCAAGCCCCGGGGCCAAATGTGACACCTGGCAAGCCAGGATTTGTCGGACCGCTGGTTCCGCGCCGGCTCTAGCCAAGCGCCGTCCGCTTCGTCAGATTGAGGCTCGGGAAACGTCGCGTGTGGATAAATGGATCTGTCGTTCGACCTGCTGGGCAACGCCCTGGTGTCCGGCCTGTTGCTTGGTGGCTTCTACGCCGCGGTAACGGTTGGCGTGTCGATCTCGTTCGGCATGCTCGACATCGTCAACATCGCGCACCCGGCGTTCATCATCCTGGGCTCCTACATCGCCTATATCACGAACAGCGCATTCGGGTTCGATCCGATCCTGACCAGCATCGTTCTGCTGCCGGCGTTCTATCTTCTCGGCGTCGCGATCTACCACGTTTACGACGTCTCCTTCGAGCGGCGAGGCGACGCCTCGATCCGCGGACTGTCCTTCTTCTTCGGCATATTGTTCATCACCGAAGTCGCCCTGGTCCTGGTGTTCGGGGTCGATTACCGCCTGGTGGATGCGCCCTATATCGGGCCAACCCTGCATTTCGGCGTGGTCGACCTGCCGTTGCGGCTGCTGGTCCCGTTCGCTGTGTCGATGCTGCTCATTGGCCTGCTGCAGGTGTTCATGTCGCGCACATTTATCGGCCGGGCGGTCCAGGCGGTTGCCCAGGATCCGATGGCGCTACGGTTGATGGCGGCCAGTCCCAGCCGGATCAAACGCATCGCTTTCGGTCTGTCGATCGCCACCGCCTCGATCGGCGGCGCGATCCTGATCATCATTCAGCCGGTCGAACCCTCCGTCGGGCGCGACTACATCGGCCGCATTTTCGCGATCTGCGTGATGGGTGGCATGGGCAGTTTCGGCGGCACGGTGGTGGCGGCGATCATGCTCGGCATCATGGAAAACCTCACCGCCACTTTCTTCGGTCCGTCCTGGGCGCCCGCGGTGGCGTTCGGGTTCCTGCTCCTCACGCTCGCGTTCGCCCAGCCGGCATGTTCGGGCGACGCCAGTGAATAAAATCAACCGGGTAGGGCCGTTGGATTCTCCCACCAGCCGTTGTTTTTGTGGGCCGATCCTCCCGGCCGCAGGGATGCTCCCGTCGGGATCGGACCACTAGTGCCGAATATCCGCTTCTCATTCCTTGCCCTGGTCGTCGCCGCCGCTGTGTTCGCCGCCGCGCGGCTGGTCGACAACGCGTATTTCTTCTTCGCCGGCTACGTCGTGCTGCAGTATATCGTGCTGGCGACGGCCTGGAACATCCTGGGCGGCTATAGCGGATACGTGAATTTCGGCATCCCGGCGTTCTTCGCCTCCGGAGCCTACAGGACGGTGGTCCTGCATAAGACCATGTCGTTGCCGCTGCTCGCCATGATGGTGGCCGGCGGCATCGTCTCGGGCCTGGTCGGTCTTGGCACGGGCTATCTGACCCTGCGATTGCGCGGCACGTTCTTTTCCATCGCGACCCTGGCGATGGCGGTCGTCATGCAAACCCTCGTCACCAACTGGGATTTTGTCGGTGGCTCGCGCGGCGCCTATATCATCCGGCCCGCCGAATCGCCGATTTTCGGCATTAACTACATCGAATATCTGTTCCCGCTCATGCTGGCGCTTTCCGTCGTCGCCGTCGCGTCGGCTCGCGCGATCCAGCAATCCCGCCTCGGCTATGGCTTCTCCACGATCCGCGACGACGAACTCGCCGCCGAGGCATCGGGCGTGCCGACATTGCGGCTGAAACTGATCGCCACCGGGCTGTCAGGCGGCTTCATGGGCATGGCCGGAGCACCGCTGCCCTACTATGTGACCTATCTCGACCCGGCCTCGGCGTTCAGCCTGAGTTACGCCGTCAATACGATCGCCATGCCGCTGATCGGCGGCACGTCCAGTTGGCTGGGCCCGGTCATCGGGCGCGGTGCTGCTGGGCACGCTGCAGCAGGTGGCGACCGTGACGATCTCTTCGGCGCTGTCGCTGCTGATCGTCGGCGTCATGCTGGTGGTTTTCGTCGTCGCGGCGCCGAAGGCATCATCGGGTGGTTCAGGCGATGACCGACCCACTGCTGACGGTGTCGGGTCTGAGCAAACGCTTCGGTGGGTTCGTCGCGCTGGCCGATATCGAACTGAGTGTGGCGGCCGGTGAGCGGCTGGGGCTGATCGGTCCGAATGGCTCCGGCAAGAGCACGCTGGTCAATTGCCTGTGCGGCACGTTGCGCAACGATAGCGGCCAGGTGCGGTTCGACGGGCATGCGCTGAACGGACTGACGGCGCATCAGCGCACCCGGCTGGGCATGTCGCGCAGCTTCCAGTTGCCGCGGCCTTTTCGCACGCTGACCTTGGCGGAGAATGTTCGCGTCCCGATCCTTTACGCCGTGCAGGCGCGCGATGGTGGCGACGGTGATCGATCCGCGCGAGCGGTCGTGGCCCTGCTGGATATGGTCGGTCTGGCGGACAAGGCCGATCACCGGCCGGCGGACCTGACGCAGATCGAAATGCGCAAGCTGGAACTCGCCCGGGCCATGGCGGCGGAGCCCCGGCTGCTGATCGCGGATGAGGCGATGGCGGGGCTGTCGCATCAGGAAGTGGACGATATTCTGGGACTGCTGGTCAGGCTGAACGAGCCAGGGAGTCACCATCATCCTGATCGAGCACATCATGCGGGCGGTTCTCTCGTTCTCGCAACGTCTGGTGGTGCTGGTCGCCGGTCGCAAGATCGCCGATGGTCCGCCGCAGGACGTGATGCGTCAGGACGACGTCGTGGCGGCGTATCTTGGCAGCTAGCCTCTCGATCGCCGGACTCGATGCCGGCTATGGCGCCGTGCGGGTCCTGCACGGCGTGTCGCTGTCGGTGGGCGAAGGCGAGACCGTGGCGCTGCTGGGCACCAACGGCAACGGCAAGTCGACGCTGATGAAATGCGTCATGGGGATGGTGCGGCCATCCGCCGGTTCGATCGAGGCCGAGATCGATGGCAAGCGGCACGAACTGGTCGGCATGACGACCGAGGCGATCGTCGATCTCGGTATCGGCTTCGTGCCGGAGGGCCGGCGGTTGTTCCCGCGACTGACCGTCACCGAAAACCTGCTGATGGGCGCGTTTCGGCCGTCGGCCCGTTCCGCCATCCAGACCAATCTGGCGTTTTGTTTCGATGTGTTTCCCAGACTGGCGGAACGGCGGAAGCAATTGGCCGGTTCCATGAGCGGCGGCGAGCAGCAGATGCTGGCGCTTGGCCGCGCGCTGATGTCGGCGCCGAAGCTGTTGCTGATCGACGAGCCGAGGGTCGGGCTGGCGCCCTTGCTGGTGGCCCGCACGATCGACAGCATCAAGGAACTGAAGGACGGCTTTCAGTTGTCCGTGCTGATGGCGGAGCAGAATTTCACCCAGGCGATCCGGATTGCCGACCGCGGCTATGTGATCGTGCATGGGCGCATCGAGTTCGAGGGCAAATCGGCCAATGATCTGAACAACAACGAACTTATCCGGCAACTTTATCTGGGCGGCTGACGCGAAGCGGCCGGTTTGTAGGAGCAGCGATGAGCAACCTCAGGACCGACCCGGCCCGCTTCGAAGTGGTCAAGAACGGGCTTTGCTCCATCGCCGAGGAAATGAAGATCGTGCTCGCGAAGACCGCGTACTCGCCGCTGTTGAAGGTCGCCGGCGACTACTCCTGTGGCATTTTCGATGTCGTCGGCAACATGGTGGCGCAGGGCCCGGACCTGCCGATACACCTTGGGTCGATGCCGGATGCGGTGCGTGCCGTGGTACGGGCGTTTCCCGATGTGCGGCCCGGCGACGTCTTCATTCACAACGACCCCTATGACGGCGGTTCTCATCTGCCCGATGTGAACGTTGTCGCGCCAGCTTTCCACGACGGCAGGCTGCTCGGCTATAGCTGCGTTCGCGCGCACTGGCCGGACATCGGCAGCGCCACGCCTGGCAGCTACGGCGCGGTGACCGAAATCTACGGTGAGGGCCTGCGCCTGCCGCCGGTTCGCCTGTATCGCGACGGCCGTCCAGACCCTTCGATTGAGGCAATCATCTTCGCCAATGTTCGCACCCCGGCCGAACGTCTGGGCGACCTGCGGGCTCAGGTCGCTGCTAACTTACGCGCCGCCCTGAGGTTGTCGGAGCTGGCAACGAAATATGGCACCGACACGCTGCTGGGTATCATGCAGGAGGTGCTGGACTACTCCGAAACGATGATGCGTGCCGCGCTGCGTGCGTTGCCGGACGGCGAGGCCGAGTTCACCGACGTTCTCGACGGCGATGGCATCATCGACCCCGGCGAAACCGAGGACGCGACCTTCAGGATTCACCTGAGGGTGTCGAAACGAGGCGACACCATCTCGGCGGACTTCACCGGGTCCGATCCCGCGGTGGCGGGGCCAATGAATGCGCCGCTGACCGTGACGGCGTCCGGGGTGTTCTGCGCGCTGAAGATGATCGTCGATCCGAAGAACCTGATCCCGCCCAACTCCGGCTGCTGGCGCCCGGTCACGGTAACGGCACCGCTCGGCTCGGTGGTCAACGCGCGGCATCCTTCACCCGTGGTCTACGCCAACCACGAGATATCGCATCGCGTCGCCGACATGGTCATGGCGGCGATGTTCACCCTCACGCCGCGAACCGTCATGGCGGGGTCACAGGGGACCTCCGCGATCATCACCTTCGGCGGCATCGACTACCGTAGCGGCGACCGCTTCGTCAGCTACGAGTCGGTTAAGGGTGGTTTCGGCGCTCGCCCGGTCAAGGATGGCATCAACGCCGTGGCCAGCACGGTGACCAACATGAGCAACACGCCCATCGAGATCATCGAGATGAGCTTTCCGCTCCGGGTCGAGGAGTATTCGCTGGTTCCGGACAGCGGCGGCGCCGGAACCTGGCGCGGCGGCCTGGGCGTGCGTCGCGTCTGGCGCGTGCTGGAAAACCAGGCGCATGCCGCTGTTTGTTGTGAGCGGACCGTCACGCCGCCCTTTGGTCTGGATGGCGGCCTGCCCGGGGCGGCCGGCAGGCTGGAGCTGATCGCGCCGCATACGAATGCCCGCAAGCTGACGAGCAAGGGCGGCTTTTTGGCGCCCGCTGGCTCGCTCGTGGTGGTGGAAGCGCCCGGCTCCGGCGGATATGGCCGACCGGAGCGGCGGGACCGGGCCGCTCTTTCCGAAGATCTGCGGGACGGATACGTTACCACGGCGGCAGCGCGACGGGTCTATGGGGCGGAAACTGAGATCCGCTGAATGACAACAGGCGCCGCCGCAACATTGCTGCAGGAAGGGAAAAGCGATGTCAGAGTCATTGCCGATCGTCGCCCAGAGAGGCCCGTTCAAGATGGAGGTGGAGGCCGGCAAGGCCTATTGGTGGTGTGCCTGCGGCAAGAGCGGCAATCAGCCCTTTTGTGACGGCTCGCATAAGGGAAGCACGTTTTCCCCGATGAAGTTCGAGGCCGAGCAGACCGGCACCGTGGCGTTCTGTGGCTGCAAGGCTACCGGCAACACGCCTCGCTGCGATGGAACCCACAACAACCTGGCATAGCGACTTTGTGGGAATAGTTGGGTCGCTTTACAGGTTTACTCGCACTTACGATAGCGGTTTGCCCCAATGTGGGCTGGGGTAACGCAGGAAGGGCAGACGTCACGGCCGTCACTCGTCGGCTTGCCTGGATGTGGATGATGATGTGCTCACAGGCGCGGAGGTGGCCGACGAGCGGCGCATTACTCCGTTTTTCACAAACGATTCCAGCCCATTCGCCAGCGAGGCGGCGAGCGTCTTGCCCGCGGCGGTCGGCGGGCATCGTGTCCCAACTGTCTTGTTGATATCGAAAGCGATGGGTTTGCCGCCGCAGATCGTATAGTCGATCTTGCCGTAATCCAGACCTAGGCTGCGCCGTAGATCCCAGAGCTCGGGCGGCGCGGGTTTTTGGAGCCACGGTGCCTGTTCACCGAAAGTGGACACGGGATCAGCGGAGAGTTCGGCTAGATCGATGCTGACGTCGCCGAAGAAATACCATTCGCGCAGGCAGTATCTGCCGTCATGAATCTCGGGCGCGAATTTCTCGACGATGAGATCCGGGCAGTCGAAGACGTCGTCTGGCAAGTCCCGTATCGAGTTAAGGACGAGGTAATCGTGCTTGCCACGAACCGGATAAGGATAGCGCGGCTGGACGCTGCCCGGCCAGCGAATCCCTTTCCGAGCTAGGAAGCGGGCCGCAAGCGCTAACGGGTTCCGATGCTGAAATTGCAGCTCAATCTCCGGCAAGCCGGCCGAATTGAGGTCGGTCTTGACGATCACCGGTCCATCATACGCGTCGCCACGAACGACCCGGTTGATCGAAGTGGAGCTTTTGCGGATGTCCAGGATTTTCCCGTTGATGGCGACTGGATAGCTCTCCACGAAATCTCGATATTCGTTCGGCACCAACGACAGGTCGACGTGCAGAATTGCGGCATCCGCCGGAATCTTCCTGCTGACTCCAACGACGTCGGTCACAATCCATCCCGCGCGCTCAAACTCGGGGGCGCATCAGATTTATGAGATAGGGCGCGGCAGGCCCGCCCCCGGCGTTCTTGTGATGGACAATAAGCAATCTCCGGCGCACCATTTAATCGGCATTCTCCGCGAGCCCGGCCGAAAAGAGACGCGGACTGCCACGATCTAGCAGGCCGGCGGGCGTCGATGTAGGTGGCGCTGGCACGTAACTGAACATTGGCAGGCTGTCATCTGGGGTGCCGATCGGCTAACAATGGCTTTCAGCACCCGGACAAAGGACCACTCCCACCAATGGCGAAGCCCGCCCATTTCACCTCCGCCTCTACCGAGTGGGATCGCGACACGGCGCTGACCGCCGCTCATATTCTGCTCGAGATCAAGGCCGTGAACTTCCGACCCGAGGAGCCTTACACGTTCACCTCTGGCTGGAAATCGCCGGTCTATATCGACTGCCGGCGGATCATCTATTTCCCTCGTGCCAGGGCGAAAATCTGTGACCTGGCGGTGGAGAAGGTTAACCGTTACGTCGGCTTCGAGACCATCGAGGTAGTAGCGGGCGGCGAGACCGCGGGCATCCCCTTCGCCGCCTGGATCGCCGACCGCATGGCCGCGCCGATGGCCTATGTTCGCAAAAAACCCAAGGGATTCGGCCAGAATGCGCTGATCGAGGGTGACGTTCCCGAGGGCAAGCGCACCTTGCTGGTGGAGGACCTGACCACCGACGGCCAGTCCAAGATCCGTTTCGCCCATGCGCTGCGCGACGCCGGGGCGATCGTCAACCACGCCTTCGTCGTGTTCTTCTACGGTGTCTTCCCCGGCGCGTTCGAAACCCTCCGGAACATGGACATCACCCTGCACCATCTGTGCACCTGGTGGGACGTGCTGGAGGCCTGCAAGGACCGGCCGTACTTCGCCGAACATTCGCTTTCGGAGGTGCGTCGCTTCCTGGAAAATCCCGTGGCCTGGTCGGCCGCGCACGGTGGGGTTGGTTCGTCCGAAGAGGCCATGGCGCGAAAGGCCGCCTCCGAGGGCTAGCGCTTCCGCCGGCGCGAGTTCACTTCGGGGCGTCGGGGCTCGGGCGCCCGATTGGTGGTCTGCGGCCAAATAGATGCACGGCGGCCGACGTGCCGGCACATGGCGGACTTCGTGAGTGGCAGCGTGGCCCTATGAAGTCCGGCGCCCTGTAAAACCAGTATCAAAGCAGCCGCGAACCTACTACTCAGGCCGGAACGTCGCCTCTGACCGCGGGAGTTCCGCGGTTTAAGGGGAAGGCGTCGAGGAGACGTCCGCTTGGGTCAAGCTTCCAGCCACAATGCAGTCCGATCCGCGGGACGATCCATGCGGCTGGCGCTTCCCGAACAGGTTAACCAAAACCGCATCGTCATGCGTTCCGCCGCCACCATAGCGCTTTATCATCTGGTGGCACTGTTGGCGCTGCTCCCCTGGGTATTCAGCTGGACTGGCGTTGTGGTGGCGGCGCTTGGCCTCTATGTTTTTGGCAGCCTCGGCATCAATTTGTATTATCACCGACTGCTGACACATCGCGGTCTCGCCTGCCCGCGTTGGGTGGAGCGTATTCTTGCCATCGTCGGGGTTTGCTGCGTGCAGGACACGCCCGCCCGTTGGGTGGCGATCCATCGCCGCCATCACGAGCATGCCGACCGACAGCCCGATCCCCACAGCCCCCTGGTAAACTTCTTCTGGGCGCATGTCGGCTGGATGCTGGTGGAAAATCGCGATCTCGGCCGCCTTGGCATCTACGAGCGTTACGCCAAGGACATTCTGCGCGACCCGTTCCAGAAATGGCTGGAACGCAACTACGGCTGGATCGTGATGATCCATTGGGCTGGCTTCTTCGGCGTCGGAGTGGCCCTGGAGTTCGTTCTCGGCGGTGATTGGATAGCCGCGGCGCAGTTTGGTGCCAGTCTACTGATCTGGGGTGTATTCGTGCGAACGGTTGTGGTGTGGCACATCACCTGGTCAATCAATTCGGTCACCCATCTATGGGGTTACCGCAACTACGCGACCGACGAGGACAGCCGCAACAATGTGTTGGTGGCTCTGATCTCGAATGGCGAGGGCTGGCACAACAACCACCATGCCGACCCGCGTTCCGCGCGACATGGCCATTACTGGTGGGAGTTGGATGTTGTGCATCTCACCATCCGGCTGATGGCGGTCGCCGGCCTGGCGCGCGACATCGTGGGTCCAATGCCCCGCAAGCCGTAGGCCAGCAGAGCCGGGCATTGGCCTGAGGTTACCTGATCCCGCACTTTAGAGGCCGAGTGGGTCCAGGGTGGATCAGATCTCCTGTTGCCCCTGGCCAATGCGGCAAGACAGTGCGACCATCCCGAGCAAGGGTGTGGCGTGGTCCGAGGGCGGAAATCGAATGACAATCGTGGTCGCGATGGGGGTGTCCGGCAGTGGCAAGACCACGGTTGCGGCTGGCGTCGCGGAGCGCAAGGGCTGGGTGCTGTTGGAGGGCGACACATTCCACCCGCCCGCCAACATCGCCAAGATGAAGGCCGGCACGCCGCTGACCGATGAGGATCGCTGGCCGTGGCTGCACGCGATCGCCGCCCGCGAGGACCTACTCCGGGCTGCGGGGACCTCGGCGGTGGTTGCGTGTTCAGCCCTCAAGCGCGCCTATCGCGACATTCTCATCGGTCCGCGGCCGGATGCGATCCTGTTGTATCTGCGCGGCTCCCGGGAGCTGATCGGCGCGCGCATGGCCGAACGGAAGGGGCATTTCATGCCGCCGGCGCTGCTGGACAGCCAGTTCGCCACCCTAGAGGAACCGGGCCCCGACGAAAATCCGGTGGTCGTGGAGATTGGCGGGCCGCCGGAGGACGAGATCGAAAATGCGATGCGACAACTCGCCACCCGTCTGGTAAATGCCGGCGCGAGTGAGGAGCGCCCGCGTTGACGAGAAGCGCTCCACCACACGGGGGGAGCATCATCGATGCCTCAGGTATTCGCCACTTATCCCAGCCTGCGCAATCGTGTTGTCCTGATTACAGGAGGTGCCAGCGGCATTGGCGCGGAGCACGTCACCCAGTTCTCCCGGCAGGGAGCGAACGTGGCCTTCCTGGATATCGATGCGGACGCCGCCGGCACGCTGATCGCCGCGCTGCACCAGGAGCGGCTGCCGGCTCCGCTGTTCCTGCCCTGCAACCTGCGTGACATCACCGCGCTGCGGGACGCTATCGCCGAGGTCGGCCGGAGGCTGGGCGCCATCACGGTGCTGGTCAACAACGCAGCCAACGATCAACGCCATGCCTATCAGGACGTTACGGTCGAATACTGGGACGAGCGGATGACGACCAACCTGCGCCACCAGTTCTTCGCCATCCAGGCGGTGGCGCCGATGATGCAAGCGTCGGGAGGTGGGTCGATCATCAATTTCGGCTCGATCTCGTGGCACACCAGTCAGGGTGGCATGCCCGCCTACACCAGCGCGAAGGCGGCGGTCGAGGGTCTGACCAAAGGCATGGCCCGCGACCTGGGTTCCGACGGCATCAGGGTCAACACGGTTATCCCGGGATGGATCATGACCGAGCGGCAGATCAATCTGTGGCTGACCCCGGAGGCGGAGGAAAATCTGCTGCGTCTGCAGTGCCTCAAGACGAAGCTGGTGCCGGCGGACGTGTCGCGTTTGGTGCTCTGGCTGGCCTCTGACGACAGCCGGATGTGCACCAGCCAGTCATGGGTGGTGGACGGCGGCTGGATGTAGAAAGCGGCGCCTGGGACGGCGGAGGATGGTCGCCAGCCACGGCTTTGCTGAGTTTCTGCGCGAGCAGCTTGCCCCGCTCGGGCGCGTCGCAACACGGCGTATGTTCGGCAAAACGGGCGTGTTCTGCAACGGACTGATGCTCGGGATGGTGACGGACGACACGCTCTACTTTCGCGTTGATGACCACAACCGGGCTGTCTTCAAGGAAGCAGAGGCGGCTCCGCCCCTCAGCTACGAGAAGCAGGGCCGCGCCATCGACCTGGCCTTTTGGCGTGCGCCGGACCGGTTGCTCGACGAACCCGAGGAGCTTGTGAGGTGGGCGGGGGCTGCGCTGGCTGCGGCGCGCCGGGTCGCGGCGAACCGCACGACGCCAAGGCGAAGAACAAAACCGCCTTCTGCCGGGTCGCGGTCACCCGTCGGCAAGTGAGGGCAATGGAGGCTGCTATGCCTCCTCATCGTCCGGGGCAGTCGGTTCGGCGAGAGTGGTGTCCTCAGTGTAGTCGCTGGCAAAGCTGCCGGTGATTAGAAGGACGTCGATCCCGGTCTGCTCGGTGTCCATCTGGCGAATGGCGGCCCCGTTCGGCACGCCGGCCCGCAGTGCCTCGATCGCGGTGCGGGCTTCAGGCTTCATGCCGACAGCCAGACCAACGGCGCCGCCGGATTCTGCTGATCGCCGGGCCGCACATCGGGCCAGACCCGCATCTGCAACGCCGCATACTGACTGAGCGCTCGGCGTGGATCGCCGGTGGCAAGCGCCCAGTCAGACAGCACCACCGCGAACAGGCCCGGCAGCCTTTCGGTGTCGTCGATGATCTCCTGTAGCACCTCGTAGGCATCCATCACCGCGGCCGGCGAGTAGCGCACGAGGCCCTCGCCACCCGAGGTCCGGGTTAGCCGCCGCGCATCGAGAACCCACCAGCAGCCCGGTGGCACCGGCCTTGCAAACGAAATGGCATAACGAAGCCAGCATCGGGCGGGCATTCGCCCAGACCGATCAGTTGGTCCGCTGCGGTATCGACAGCTACGTCGTCAAGAATGGCGAACTTTACTGACGCGCCGCCCGCCGGCACGAACTCCGACGGCTATTCGCGATCGAGCAGGGACAGCCACTCAGCGAGCGGCAGTGGCTTGGTCGTCAGCACGTCCATCGGACGGCTCCAGGATAAAGCGGATGGCGTAATAGTCGTGCTGCTCGCCGGTCTCGTCGAACAGCGTCAGCCGCTTGCCACCCTTGCGTCCGGTCGAACCGCCGAGTTCGAACCGATGGCCGTAGGTGCCCGTCGCGTCAGGCTGACGATCGAGCCGCAGCAGGTCGGTGACGAACTCCTCCAGCGGATAGTCGGCGGCGGCGGGCAGCACAGTGAGCTGATCGTAAAGCTCCGCCAGCTCCGCCAGCGGTCCTTGGCCGGGCAGGGTAGAACGCCATGCTGGATCGACGGCGCGCGCGTTGCTCTCGTAGAGCAGGAACAAGCGGTCAAGAAACTGCCGCGCGTTGAACCGTTCGGGCCATTGCTGCAGCGCCTTCAGGTGCGCGGCGAGGAAACTGGGCCTGATGCGGCGTTCCAACTTGCGCCCGATCCGCACCCCCTGCGCTCGTCCGTCGAGCCGCAGCGCCACCGGATAGGCGGTCACGCCTCCGTCTCGTCGCACCAGAACCACAGCGGCCTTGGCGGCGGCGGCCAGTTCGTCGAGCCATGTTCCGCTGGCGAGGGCTTTGGCCACATTGTAGTCGAGTATGGTGGCGGCTTTTACGAGCGGTTCGGTGCTCCGGGTGGCCTCGGCCTGTGCCGCGGGATGGCCGCGGACAGTGAGGCAACGGCGCCTTCTCTCGCCGCGCGGCGGGCACGCCTTACCGCCTTGAGAACAGCGGCCGCCTGCTTCTCGGCGTCGCTCAGATGGGAATCGAGTGTCGCAAGGATGTCCTCGAGGCCAATCCATGCCCGCAGTCTATGGAGCGCGGGGCTTGCCAGCAAGCGAGCATGCGGTCAGGACGGCGAGACCGGGGCCCAGGTTGAACTGGGGTTCAAAACTCTTGTAGACGATCGGCGGCGCGGGTGAGTTCAGCAGCAGAATCACGCCGGCGACGACCGTGATCAGCGCCGTGTTCCACATCGTCCTCGCATATCGCGACAGCACCACCTGATGCCCCGCCCAGGTGATTGACAGTGCGAAATTGAACACGGCGACCCAAGCGGCGAGGACCACGGTGGCGATCGCGAACAGCACCACCCAGCCCAACAGTGCGACGCCAGTGCCGAGCAGCTCATGGAGCTGAGCTAGCTGCTGCCAGTCGGACCAGAACCATAGCAGAGTGAAGCTGAACCAGGTGAATGTGAGACCGCGCGCGCCAGCCCGGTAAAGCGGATTGCCGCACAGCGCCCGATACTGCTTCCGGCCAAGCCGCTCGGCCATTTTGACCTGATAGAGTTTGTTGAGACTGGTGCCGAGGCCTTGCAGCACGCCATAGAATAGGAAAGAGCTGGTCTGTCCGTGCCAGGCGCCGATCAGGAAGAAGGTAACGAACAGTGCGAAAACCATCAGCCAGGATTCGTATCGCCGCTCCGGAAATCGGACCATGAGCGTCTGCATCAGCGGCTGGTACACGTAGGTCTTCAGCCAGTTGGACAACGTCATGTGCCAGCAGGACCAGAACGCCAGGAAGTTCTCCGACTGGAATGGCCGGTTGAAGTTCTCGGGAAGAGTGAGACCGAACCAGCGGGCGACACCGATGACGAAATCGGTATAGCCCGAGAAGTTGAAATAGAGATAAACCGGATAGATCGCAACGATCGCCATCCCGGACCCAAGGCGCTGGGCGAATGACTGGTCGGCGCTGATCCCATCCATCATCTGCTGCTGCAACGCCGACAGCGCCGCGGACAGCACAAACACCTTGAAGAAACCGACGACAATGCGCTCAGCCGATCGGCCGAGACTGATCGGACCGATCGGCGCCGGCGCCGTCTCGATCGTTCGGTAGTCTTCGTAGCGTTGGATCGGCCCCGATACCAGACTGGTGAAGTTCAGGGTGTAATTCAGGTAGGACAGCAGCTCCCGGCCGGTCAGGCAGCGATTCCTGCTGCGTATCGATCGCCAGATGCAGGACGCGAAAGAACACGTACGACAGGCCGATCGAGACGTAAGGGAAGCCGATCAGCAGCGGGGCCGGAATGAAGGTGTATTTCTTCAGCCAGAAGAACGCCAGCACGATGCCGGCGACGACCAGCCAGCCAGCGTAACGGTTCCTCGCGCGGTGCAGGCCGACATACCCGAGCAGCAGGAAGCCGGCGAAGGGCAGATAGGCGAGCACGTTGCTGGGGCCAAAGGTCGCGAAGAAACCCAGATTGACCACCAGCAATACGGCCTGGCGCCAGGGCCGCGACGAGGAAAGGTGGAACAACACGGCCGCCACCAGCGCGAGCAGCAGAAACTGGAAGGACGGGACGTTCATTTGCGCGCCTGGGTCTGGTCACGGCACGTCGCGAGGATCGTCGTCGGCGATCAGCGCGGTCGCGACGGCATCAGCGATGATCGTGCTGGCCGCCCCGTTCGGGTGGGAATCCACAGGATAATACAGATCGGTCACATCGGCGCGGTCACCGATCGTCTCGGTCAGGTCGAGATAAGCAGCCCCATGGTGTCGCGCGACCTCGCCGAGGGCCTTGCCGAGCAGGGTGGGATCGACGCCCTCGGGCAGATGCTTCCAGCGCAACAATGCCGCCTGTGCCCGCAGCGGCACGTACACCAGCATGAACGGCACCCCTTTCCCTGCGTTCGAGCGGTGATCTCGCTCACCTCCTGATCGAACAGGCGCCAGCCGGTGCTGCCAGGCGGTGCTCAGCGGCGGACGCAGAAAGTCCGCCTCGTCCCCGTGCTGCAGATACAGCGGCAAATAGGCGTCCAGGTTCTCGTACAGGAAATGCTGCGCGATGAATGTCGCGCGGCTGGCCCGGAGGCTGCACGACGAGTGTCCGAGCACAGTCGCGGCGAGACCACCGGATCCCTCGGACGCCGCCGCCGGTTCAGCCGGCGGCGCCTGATCGCCACGAAACACCTCCAGGTCATGCGCCGAGAGCGCCATCAGCACGACGTCTCGGTTGCAGCGAGAGCGCGGTGTCCAGCCGAAACACGGCCTTCTCCAGGCCGGTGCCCGGGTATGGCAAGGTTCTGAAAGTCAACCGGAATGTGGCAGCGCTGCCGCAGCGACGCCGTCGCCCGGGCAGGGAACGTCTGCGCATACGGCACCAGGTAACCGCTGCTGATCGACGAGCCGATCACCGCCACGCGAAAACCGTCGATCCGGCTTGGGACCGCACGGTTCGGCGGTACGAAAGCCACAGCGCATTGTAGGTATTGTCCAGCCAGGGCGTCTCCGGGCTCTTTACCTCGGCGGTGCAGTTCGGCTGGAAGTGCAGCCCGAGGATCGGGTCCGGGACAGCGCAACGGTCCTCCAGATGCTCCGGCCAAACGATGCGCGCGCCCGCCTCGCTGAGCCCAAGCACAAGGCCCAGGCTCAGCAGGCTAAGGAGGGGAAGGATGAACCAGTCGCGTCGTGGCAGTCGCTCCTGCTCCACCGTCACCCGACCAGCTCGCTTTCAGCGGAGGCAATGCCCAGCCGCCGGACCTGCATGGGAACCGGCGCCGGTTCCGAGGTTGGCGTCGGTCGCCAGCCGCCACCAGGTCGCGCCGTCAGGGTCCACGCGGACCGCGGCGAAACCAAGCTTTTCATAGTGGTCGCTGACCATGCCGTTGCGTGCGGTCGGCCGGTAGACGCCCGATAGCGTGTCGATCCCCCGGGCGCGCGCCTGGGCCAGGATCTCGCGCAACACCATCGCCTCCACCCCGCGCCCGAGCACCCGGCAGCTCATCAGCCAGGTGTCGATCTCCCAGATGCGCGGCCCGGCGTCGCGGCAGATGATGACGCTGATCATGCCATTGTCGCCGAAGCGGTCGGCCAGGCGGATCTGCAGCGTGAAGCAGTCGGCCTCGGCCGCCGCCACGTCGACCTCGGTGTAGCGCCGCGTGGTCAGGTTGAACTGGTTCGACTTGTTGATCAGTTGCGCGATGCGTGCCCGGCCGGTGACGTCGAAGGGCTGGAAGGTGATGGTCATGTCCAGCGAGGCGAGGTAGGCGCCGACGTCCCCCGCCTGGCTTTGCAGTGCGCACGCGGCGCGCGTTGTCCTGGTAGAAGTCGGCGCGTGCGCGGTCTTCCGCCGAGTAGGTGATGGCCTCGAAATATCCGGCGGCGGCCAGCGTGCGGGCGTAGAGCGCGGGATCGTCGGGCAGCTCGGGAACCGCGACCTCGGGCAGGATTTGCCGCACCAGCCCGCGCTCGACCGGGTTGTCGTCCAGGAACACCATGGCGTCCAAGCCGAGGGACAGCTCCTTGGCGATCGCCTTGATATTGGTTGCCTTGTCGTTCCAGTTGGCCTGGAACACGGCGATCTGGTCGACCTTCAGCAGCATTTCTGGGTGGGTGAACCCGCTGCGCGCCACCGGGTCGTCGTTCTTCGAGCATACCGCCAGGACGACGCCGCGCGAACGCAGTTCGACCGCGAGGCGCTGAACGCTGAGGAAAGCCTCCCCGGTGGCGTCGCCCTGCGCAACCAGGATACCCTCCAGCCCGTCATCGCCGATCACCCCGCCCCACAGGGTGTTGTCGAGGTCCAGGATCAGGCAGCGGCGGGACTTGCCGCGCAACGCTCCGATCACGCGGCCGACGTGGTCGGCATACAGCGGCACGAAAGCGCCGGCGAATTGCAGCTTGGCCATGTTCCACTCGGTCGGCGCGTGCCACTCGGCGAGCCCGACGGTCTCGGCGAGGCCGGCGACATCGAGCAGCACGTCCTGCGACCCGGGCAGCGAGGCGATGATCTGCCGGTTCAGCGAGTCGATCATGTGGCGGGGAGTGCCGGGGATCGCCCGGTCCAGGCTGCCGAACAGGTTCTCGACCGGGGGCGCCAGGGTCTGCAGGATGCACGGCACGTTGCCGTGGGTCCGGACGCCCTGTCGGATCCTGGCGAGGAAATCCAACGCGCCGGCGATTTCCGCCTCGGCCGCTTCGGCGCCGCCGTCCGGGCCGAGCCGCCAGGGCAAGCCGCGGTAGTCGAGCGCCACCAGCACTGCGTCAGGCCGGCCTCGGTACAGCGCCGAATCGGCCGTGGTGGCAGGCAGCAGCACCTGATCGTAGTCCGCCGCGAAGCACTCCAGGGCAATGCCGAACCGAGCGGCACTGGCGACGAGCGCCGGCAGCAGCAGGTCCAGCGTGCCGTTGCCCAGGACGCCGAGCCGGAACGGCGTCAGCGGCGCGAGATCGGTCCCGCGTGCCCGCAGGCCGGTGATCGCCCTGGCAAGCTGGTGCAATTGGCTGTCGTTCAGCGCATGCGACGCAAGCTGAATGATCGCTCGGCCGATCCCTTCCTCGGCCTTCATCAACGCGGCGCAGCGTTGGCGAAAGTCTTCCGGCGCCGGCGGCAGCCACGCCAGGTTGGTGAACGGCGAACTCATGCCGGCAGGCGTGACTGGATCAGGGCGACCAGGTCGCCGACGTTCTTCAAACTGGTCGTCTGAGCAGCGGAGAATTTGACGCCGAATTTCTGCTGCACCGTCAGCACCAGGCGAATGTGGCTCAGGCTGTCCCATTCCGGCACTTCATCGGCGGTCAAATCGGGCCGTAGGACCAACTCGTCGTCATCGAACACATCGTGAAATATGCCTGTCAGTTTGGTGTACACGGCATCGGTCTGCATGAGGCCTCCTTGATTGTCAGAACCCGGGGGACTTCGGGACCCGGGATTGTCAGAACCCGGGCGAGCACCTACTCCGCTGCTGGGCCGGCGAGCGGATGGGTGCCGTCCTCCTGGTACTGGTGCTGATGATCCGGAGCCTCGATCAGCTCCACCAGCGAGAATATCGGGGACATGAAAAACTGGATGTGAGCCCCGCCATAGGCGACGGCCGGGTTGGGATCGCTGACCGGGCTGAATTCGGCCGCCATAAGCTTGTCCCGCGCGGCGGCGAGGTCCGCCACCATATATGCCACATGGTTGGTGATGTTGCTGCCGGTTCTCAGCGACCTCCATACCGGGCTGTTGGCTGAGAACGGCGCTATCAGCTCGTAGCAGGTGCCCGCCGCGTCGCATCCGAACTGTACATGCACGTCGTTCACGGGATCACTGAATGGCTGGGTCCACCTGGCGACCGCGAACTGGTCGCGCAGCATCTGAATGCCCACCGGCAGATCCGCGACGATGATGCCGATATGGTCGAAACGCACGTGGCCTCCTGCCGGCTAGCCACAAGGGGCCGGAGCCAAACGGCCTGTTGGCGGGATCGCCCCGGTGCGGCGCGTTCCTGATAGCAAATCCCCGTGGTCGAAGTCATCTCCGTATTTGTCGCGGGTACGCACTGGTTGGTGAAACGGAACAGTCGGTGTGATAGATGGCATATTGTGCGCGAGACCGACGTGGCGCACGCTGACCGGGGACGCCGGGAAGGCGCCGTTCCGGGACCAGGCTATGTTCCGGCTCAGGGCGGCGCTCCACGATTGGCTCCATGCAGGCCTCCCGACAGGAGTAGATATGTCCCCCTTGATCGCGCTCACAATGGTGGGTGTGGCGGTGAGTTCGCTGCTGGTGAGTTGCAGCCCATCGCCCTCGGCAGCAACGGCGACTACGACGCCTCCGCCTCGCCCGGTACCGATCGATGGAACCTATGGCGGCGCGATGCAACTGACCCGCGGCAATGCTATCAACTGCGGCAACGACAACCCGATCACGTTGCAGGTAAAGAATCGGACCTTTACCTATCGGCTGGCCCAACCCCAGGCGGAATGGAAGCCGGTTATCGTCTTCACGGTCACGATAGGACCGGAAGGATCCTTCGACGAGCGATCAGGCCCGGATTCCATGAGTGGTCACGTCGCTGGCGGAAGTATGCAGGGCGAGATTGTCGGCGACATCTGCGGGTTCACCTTCAATGCCGATCGGGGGGCAACCTGGTGAGGGGTTCCTGTTCGCCGTCCCATCGGCTCTCCCAGATTGATGCGCAACAGGCCCGACGGCACGATCGAGGTTTTCGCGGCGCCGGAGACTGGGGAGAACCCGTGGATCGTCGCCGAGGGGAAGATGCTAAAGCGGCATTGGCACGGCGGGTCTCGCCGATGCTGCGATGACCGTTCCCAATATCAATACCGCGCCGGTAGACCTCCGTCAGACCCGCCCCGGTGGAGGACGTCGTCCGAGCGGCTGACCGGACGATGGTGCCCCGCACCGCGCGTGCCATCCACCGCGACGGGTGCTGCTTGAACGCTCGAACCTGATTTCCACTGCCCGGCCCAAACGCCCGCAAGTCGAATGGCGGCGCGAACGCCGAGCCGAAGGTGCATGCGGGTCAAAAGCAAGTTGTCACGCAGATACTTGAAATGCGATATGCCGCCCTCGGCGCTGCTGGGGTAGCGAACTGCTGCCGGCAGGTGGATGAGCGGCGTGCCGGACCAGACGAGGCGAACCACAGTCTCCGGATCGAAGTCAAATCGCCGCATACCGTTGCTTGACCGCATGACCGAAAGCAGGGACGCCACGGGATACACACGAAAGCCAAAAAGCGTGTCCCCGACCTGGTGGCGTGTCTCGAGCATGGCGCACCAGTTGCACAGGTGCCGGGCGGTAACCCGCACCCAAGGTGCATCGGCCCCGAATACGGGTCGGCCCATCACAAGTGCATCGGGCGCCGAAATCGACGCGGCCATAAAAACCGAAATGCGGTCCGCGGGATGCTGTCCGTCCCCGTCCATTACCAGCGCGTGTGTAAAGCCGCCTGCTTCCGCGGCGACCAGCCCCTTTAGGACCGCGGCACCTTTGCCCCCGTTGCTTTCCAGGCGAACTACACGCAACCCATGGTCTTTCCGGGCCATTGCTTCGACCGCGTCCGCGGAACCATCCGTACTGCCATCGATCACGATCCAAACCGGTGCCCATTGCGAGCGCGCCGCGGCGACCGTTTGTGCCAGCAGGCGTCCGCTGTTGAAGCTCGGGATCAATACAAGATGCGTAGTCGAAACATGCGGATCTGCGGAAGAGCCGGGCGAGGTCGTTTCGGATTTGATCGACCAGTTCATCCGCCACACCAGACCCGTCGAGGCGAAGTGGGGCACCGGACGTGAGGTTGCAAAACCCTATCGTGCATCAAAGAATTTCAACCATACGTTGAATAGACGGCCAAACACCCGTCGCACTTCTCCCAGGCAGGCGCCAGCCAAAGGGCTGCAAGTTGCGCGGGTCTCCGCTTGAGCACAAAGCGCATGGTTGACAAAAAGCGATTTCAGCGCAACCAGTTTCTGCCAACTCGATCCAAAGGTCGTGATGAAGACATTGACCCAGAGCACACCCCCATCGTCCGAGGCAAGAGAGTTGGCGCTTGCGCAGTTGATTGTTGAGACGCTGAATCTTGACGTGGCCGCAGCCACGATTGATACACAAGCGCCTCTATTTGGTGAGGGCTTGGGGCTGGATTCAATCGACATGCTGGAGATCGCCCTTGCCATTTCGCAAACATATGGCGTGAAGCTTCGCGCCGACGACACCGACAACAACCAGATATTTCGTTCGCTTGCCAGCCTGAGTGACTACATCCAGCAGCATCAGATATGATTGGCGCCGGCAGGCAGCACCGGCGCCGCGAGTGATTCCTGCCACCGCTTCGTCCTGGTTTTCTGGCTGCGTTGCCGCGGTCCAGGTGGCCGCGATGCTTTGGTTTTTCGCCCGAGCGTGGGCGACGCGGTACTTCGTGGCGCTGATCTGGCGCATTATGACGCGGCTGCGCTCGTCACTTGGCTCTGCACGCCACCAGTCCAGGCCGCCTGCCTCACGCCGGAGGCTGCTGCCATGCTGTCGCCTATATCAGCCTTCTCACTGGTTCGCGACCTCCTTGCGACCAGGTCACGAACCCGCGGTGACCAGTCTCGCCCGCCGTGTCAGCCGGACGATGCCTGACAAAGTGATGCGCTACACTCGCCAGGTTACCGTCGCCTGGTGCATCTTCTTCGCCGCTCAGCTGCGATTTCAGCTGGTCTGCTGTTGCTCGCGCCGCAGCCGTCTGGGCAGGCTTCGTTGGCTGCTGAACATGCCGCTGGTGGCGACCATGGTCTTAGCTGAATTCGGCATCAGGATGATCCTGTTTCGGATATGAACCGCAGAGTGGCCTGATCGGCACCCTCGCCGCCATGCGCACCGCGGCGCCCCGCACGTGAACGGTCATGACCAGCCATGGCGGGTGATAATCTTCTGCCTTTCTTGCGCGATCCGGGCGATCTCGTCGCGCGGCGCGGCACCTCGGTCATATCGCGAGTCGCATTCCTGGCGGACATCGAGGAACTCGCTGAACTGCTTCCCGACCGTCCCTACATCGTGAATTTCTGCGCCGATCGTTACCGTTTCAGCGTCGCGTGGGCCGCCGCGATGCTGCGCGCGCCAGATCACCTTGTTGCCAAATAGCCGCGATTCGCCAGCCGTCGCGGCGCTTGCGCTGCCAGATTATCCGGCGCTCTATGTATCTGACCGACGATGACGAAACAATTGGTTGGCGGGGTTGCAGTTCGCCTACCCAGCTCTGACCGGCTCCGGCCGCGGCACGGCTATCCCGGCTTTCCCGCCGGAACAGATCGCCGCCATTCTTTTCACCTCAGGTTCGACCGGTCAGCCGAACCCGAGTGCCGCGTCGCTGGGGACGGCTCATCGCCAGTACTCTCGCGGCCGGCGCGGCACTCGGCATTGGGCGGCACCGGGGCGCGCCACTTGTCGCAACGGTGCCCCACGCGCACAGCTATGGCCTGGAGTCGGCCAGTGATGCTGCCGCTTCAGCATGGATTGCTGCTCACCACCGACCGACCGTTCTTTCCGGCCGATGTCGCCGCGGCGCTGATCGCCGGTACCCCAGGACTATCGCGGGGCCGACGACGGCCTGGCGTCCTGGTCACCACGCCGGTGCACCTGCGGCGTTGGTCGGCGACGCCGCGACGCCCGCCGCAGGTCCCGGTTTCGGCACGCCGGCCCGCGCGGGCTTTCGTCCTCTCGGCCACGGCGCCGCTGTCGGCGGACTGGCCGCGCGGGCCGAAAGCGCACTTTCCGTGCCCCGGTGTTCGAGATCTACGGCTGTTCCGAGGCCGGTCAACTCGCCACGCGCCGCACGGTCGACGGACCGGTCTGGCGCTGCCTCACAGGTTTCCGACTGCGCCAGGATGCCGCCGGCACCTGGGCTTCCGGCCCCGACGAGGACGCCGTTCTGCTCGCCGACGAGATCGAACTGGCCGGCGATGGTGAGTTCATCCTGCACGGGCGGACGGCCGACATGGTCAGTGTCGCCGGCAAACGCAGCTCACTCGCCTATCTGACCCGGCAGCTGACCGCTATCGATGGCGTCGAGGACGGCGTCTTTCTGAGTGCCGGAGTGACGCCGCCAGGGATACCCGCCCGGCTCGCCGCCCTGGTTGTCGCGCCAGGTCTGGATGCCGCCGACGATCCTTGCGGCGCTCCGCCAGACCATCGACCCGGCGTTCCTGCCGCGGCCGCTGCGCATCGTCGATAGACTGCCCCGCAACGCACTCGGCAAGCTGTCGCGCGCCGAAATCCTGCGGTTGGTACGCTCCGTCGCCCGAGGTTCCGGCCGCAGTCGCCGAGCGCACGCCGAACCTGTTTCATCCATTTCGCCGTGCGACCACCCGACAGCGCCGGGCCATTTCCCGGGCAACCCGATCATTCCCGGCGCCGTGCTGCTCGATGAAATCGTGCAGGCGCTGTTCCCTGGCGGCTGGACTCGGCGCGATCGAAGTCCGCCAAATTCCACCATCCGGTGCGGCCGGGAGATACGGTCGCCGTCACTTTGCCACCGAGGGCACGTACGACCCGCTTCGAATGCCCGGCTCACGCAGAGTAGCGAGTCGTCGTTCTGTCCGGCGCGCTGAGGTCAATATCTCCGTTGCAGTGAACAAACGAGGTCGCGCTCGGCCGATTGGAACACCCGTGCCGAGATGGGCTCATTGCCCGTGCTGCGCCTCAGCGTCCTGCTCGCCGGTCGCTCGGCCGCGGCTCAGCCGCATGCTGCTTGCGCCCGATTTGCCTTGGTTTCGCGCTCTGTCAGCGCGATCCGCTCGAGCCGCCTCCAAAGACTACCTCAACCATGTGCTCGGCCGGCCGCCGCACCTGATTGACGTGCTGGAGCATTTCTTCACCTTCGGCACAACCGTGCTGGATCGTATCTATCTGCTCAACGATGAGGCCGACCGTTTCGAGATCACAATCCATGGCGAAGCGATCGTTACCGAAATCCTGGCACAGGGCAGCGGATGCCTTCTGCTCGGTGCCCACCACGGCAGTTTCGAGGTCCTGCGCCTGGTCGGCCGCAAGCAACCCGGCCTGCGCGTCAGCCTGGCGATGTACGAGGCGACCGGCCGCAAGATCGGCGCCGCGCTGAACGCGATCAACCCACATCTGGCTCCCCGCATCATCGGCCTCGGCACGCCCGGGGCGATGATCGAGATCCGCGATTGCCTGGATCAAGGCGGATTCGTCGGCATGCTCGCGGATCGAACGCTGCCGACCGACTCCACGACGGAGGTTGATTTCCTCGGTGGCCGCGCGGCGTTCCCGACCGGCCCCGCAAGGCTCGCGGCTCTTCTACGGCCGCCGGTCGTGCTGATGATCGGGCTTTTCCGCGGCGGAAATCGGTATGAAATCCACTTCGAACGCTGGCGAGCCTCGCGCGTCCTCTAGCGATGCAACCGGAGGAAACCAGCCAGTTGATTGCCCGCTACGTCGCTCGACTGGAATATTTTTGCCTGCTCGCACCCTACAACTGGTTCAATTTCTTTGACTTCTGGACTTGATGCCAGCCCGTCCAATGATCTCCTGGCAGACTGCCAGCCTGCGTTGTTGGCCGGCCTCACCACGGGAGGGACGTACGTTATTCATTCGGTGAATGCGCATAGGATGAAAATGTTCCGACGCGCAGCCTGGTACGCCCTGCGGCATGCTCCTGGCCGGCACTGCCCGGTCTGAGCTACGGACGCAATAACCCTGGACCAGCTGATGGCGACGCTGCGTTCCGTGCCGCATGTCGAGGCACGTTATACCGAGCGCCGCACCCTTCATGCGTTGCGGGCACCCATCGAAACCCGCGGCACGTTACGCTTCGACGCGCCGGACCGTCTGGAGAAGATGACCGACCCAGGGGCACGCGACGCGCCTCCGATCGTTTAACGATCAACGGCAATCGGTTGACCATGGATCGCGGCGCCGGCCGGTCACCGGTGGTGCTCATGCTCAACGAGCATCCCGAGATCGGCGTGCTCGTCGATAGCATCCGCGCGACACTGTCGGGCGACGGCGAGGCGCTGCGCCGGACGTTCGATATCACGCTCGCTGGAACCGTCGCCCACTGGCAATTTGTCTTGCAGCCCCGCGACCCGCGGAGCGGAAAGTCATCCAGTGGATGCGGGTCACCGGCTACGCGGAACGGATCACGGCGATCGACACGCAGGACGGCGATGGTGACCAGTCGGAAATGACGATCGTCGAGCGAGCCCCTTGAGACCCCGGCGGTTGGCGATGCTGCTCTGGGTTTCCGCCTGCGTGGCTGCGGCAGTCTTCGTCTCCCGGCTTCCCATCGACACCGATATGGCGGCATTCCTGCCTCCTGCGACATCGTCGGCGCAACGTGTCCTGGTGGATCAGTTTCGCGATGGCGTTGTCTCCCGTCTCGTGCTGGTCGCGATCGAGGGCGTCCCGCCGATCGTCGACGGCGATCAGCAAGCGGCTCGCGATACGGCTGCGGGGCGACGCGGACTTCAGCAGCGTCGAGAACGGCGACGAGAGCGGGTTCGAGTATGATCGGGATTTCCTCTGGAAGAACCGATATCTCGCTGAGCGATCGGATCGACGCCAACAGTTTCACTCGTGGGGGATTGCGAACCGCGCTCGAGCACGACATTGAGCAACTTGGATCGAACATGGGCGCTCTGCTCAAGCGCACGCTTGCCAATGACCCGACCGGCGAGATGCTGCATCTGATTGACCAGGAGCTTGGCAACGGTGGGCCTGACGAGGGCGGCGGCCCGGCTCGCCAGGATGGTGTTTGGGTATCGCCCGATGGCAGCCGCGCGCTGATGCTGATGCGACTGCGCGCCGCCGGGCTCCGATATCGATGGCGCGCAACAGGCGCTTACGGCAATCCGCGCCGGATTCATGTGTCGGTGACTCGACTCAAACGACCAGGCCGCCCGGCTTGTCATGACTGGAGCGCCGGTCTTCGCGGTCGCGGCGCGCGACCGCGATCAAGTCGGATGCAACGCGACTTTCCGTGCTGGCAAGCATGCATGGTGGCCACCGCCCTGCTCCTGGCCTACCGCTCGGTCCGCGTGCTGTTCCTGGCGTTCGTGCCCGGTCGATCAGCGGCGCGCTCGCCGGCATCGCCGCCGTCGGGCTGCTGTTCCGCACAGTGCACGGCATAACGCTCGGCTTCGGCGCCACGCTGATCGGCGAGGCGGTCGACTATGCGGTCTATCTGTTTACCCAGACCACCCCGGACAGCCCTGTCGAGCGCAACCCTGGCACGCATCTGGCCGACGCTCCGGCTGGGCGTGCTGACCTCGATCTGCGGCTTTTCCGCGATGCTGCTGTCCAGCTTCGATGGCTTCGCGCAGCTCGGGCTGTTCACCATCACCGGGCTCGCCGTCGCGGTCTGCGTCACGCGATGGGTGCTTGCCCGCCTTGCTTCCCGCCGGCTTCACCGGGGTCCGGCAGTCCTCGACGATCATGCGGCTCGCAGCCCTCGCCGTGCGCGGACGCCGCCTTCGCTGGATGGTCGCGCTGCTCACCGCCGCGGCAATGATTTCCCTGGTCCGTGGCAACGGCGATTTCTGGGCGGGCGACCTGTCCAGCCTGAGCCCGGTGCCGCCGGCGGACCAACGCCTCGACCAGTCGCTCCGCCGCGATATGCGGGCGCCGGATGCAGCTTATCTCATCGTCGTCAGGCGCCCTGATCAGGAAGCCGCGTTGCGGGCCGCCGAGCGGCTGACCGCGTTGCTCAGCCCGATCGTCGGGCGTGGGCTTGGGGGCTTCGATACGCCGGCTCGATACCTACCCAGCCTGAGGACCCAGCACGCACGCCAGTCGGTCCTGCCCGATCCAGCGACGCTACGGACCGAGCTTGACGCCGCGCTCGATGAATTGCCGTTTCAGCCCGGATTGTTCGAGCCGTTCATCGCCGACGTCGAAAGCACGCGGTCGCGGCCGCCCATCGTCCGCGCCGATCTCGACGGCACCGCCCTGTCGCTGAAGCTTGACGGATTGTTGCTACATCAGGCCGATGGCTGGGTGGCAATGCTCGCACTGCGCGATGTGACCGCGCCGGACGCTTGTAGCCGCGGCGATCGCGGCGGAGCCGGACGCGGTTCTGGTCGGTCTCAAGGCCGAATCGGACCGATTGCTGCTGGTCTATCTGCGGGAGGGGGTGAGTCTCGCCGGCCTTGGCGCGGCTGCGATCGGATTGCTGCTGGCGGTGAGCTTGCGATCGCCGGTGCGGCTTGCCATGGTCGTCGCGCCACTGCTGGCGGCGGTCGTGGTTACCTTGGCGGCACTTCGCCTCGGTGGGCAGGCGCTGTCGATATTCAACCTGTTCGGTGTCTTGCTGGTGGTCGCGATCGGTTCAAATTACTGCCTGTTCTTCGACCGCCACCGCGGCGATCCGGCCGCGATGCCGCGGGTCTTGGCCTCTCTGCTGTTGGCCAATGTGTGCACGGTTATGGGCTTTGGCGTCCTCGCGCTGTCACCGACGCCCGTGCTGCACGATCTCGGTTTGCCCGTGGCCATCGGGACCGGTCTAAGCCTGATTTTCGCGGCGATCATCATGTCTGCCCCACGTCCTCCCCGGCGTCACCTCGCGTTCGGAGAAACCCACATGACCGCGGGGGATGGCCAGACGTGGCCTTGAGCAATGTCGGAGATATTCTGCTCGTCATGGTGCCTGGTGTGGGTATGACGGCGGTGGACTTCCAGGCCCAAGGTCTGACTGGCGCCGTTCTGGATTGCCCTGGCCGGTGACTGTCCGAACCATTGATCCGGGGCTGGATCCATATCCGGACGGCTCGATCGACGCCATCTATTGGACCGCATCGACGCAGCTCAGCGCAGCGCAGGGGCAAATCGCGTCTGGCTTGCGGGCGTGAGCCTGGGCTGCCAGGGGATCCTTCGCTGCGTCCGTCTGCAGCCTAATCTGGCGGCGGGGGTGATCCTTCTCACACCTTATCTGGAGAGCGCCGGCCTTGTCGCGGGGGTGTGCCGTGCTGGTGGGCTGCGGCCCTGGTCGGGCTCGAATACCGATACTCAACTGCCCGAGCGGGCTCTGCTGCGCTGGCTTGCCACCACTCCGCTAGGCGAGTTGCCACGAATTGTGGTCGGATATGCGCGTGATGACCGCTTCGCCGCCGTTGCGACACTGCCGGCCGAACTATTGCCCGCGGAACAGGTGAGCTGTACGCCGGGTGGGCACGACTGGGCGAGCTGGCAGAGCTGTGGCGCATGATCCTGGACCAAAATCCCTTTAAGCCGCCACCGCAGGCGGTGCCCTTGTGATGCGTTTCTTCCGTGCGAGCCTGCTCATCAGCGTTGTCCTCGCCGTTGCCGGCTGCATCACCACAGCGCCCATTCCAAACCCCCCGCCGCCACATGACGAGGCGGCGTACACGGCTCTGCACCCTTACTACCTTGAGTTCTGTGCGCTGTCGGAGCTGCAAAAGAAGCCGGGCTATGGGGCGGATCTTCGAGGCGGGGTTGGGGGTCATTCCACGATCTATCTGAACGGAGTGTGTCGGGCAGGGAATGGTTACCCGGAGATCGCTGTGTGCGCCAAGAATGCCGCGTCAAACGGTGTCGGGCTGAGTGTGAATTCTCATTTTGCTAACGCAATATGGGTCGCGGTTCCCGGCCGGAACTTCTTCTATCATGGTGACCTGAAACCCGGACAGGCACTTACGCGGGCGACTTACGACGCGACGAAAGCGCACGCCAGGCAGCTGGGCATTTACGATGCCGTTCGCTTCCACGACTTCGTGTTCGACGACATGCCAACTGATTACGAGCGGGACAGTTTCAAGTATGAGGTCTCGATCGCGACCGACTACGCCATCGGCTATGGGCGAGATCGCTATTGCGCCCGCGTGCCAGTATCTGCTAGCGAAATGACCCGTATCGTCGATCATTTGAATGGACTCAACCGGCCGTATCGCTATGGCAAAGCGGAATACGAGTGGAGCGTTCTGAACGATAACTGCATTCATGTCGCCCACAACGCCCTGACTGCGATCGGCTTCTGGCCGCCATGGCCGAGGCACAGGTTCTTCCTGATCGCGGCTTTTGATTTTCCGGTGCCAAAGAACGAGTTCGTGAACATAATGCGGCGCGCCAACGACATGCCAATCGGGGACCTGCTTGCGGTCTGGAATGACATCCCGGCCAGACGGGCATTACTCGCTGGCGAAGGGTTGCCGACCCGCGAGGGCGCCGTGGCAACATTCGAACCGTTGGTGCACGAGAACGCGGTATACAACACCGACCTGCAGTTGATTTTCTATGATGAACCGGTGTTCGGATCTTACGAGGGCTGGTACCGACAGATTTTGTCGGCGCCGCGATATTCAAATCTGCAAGCCGATCTCCGGCACTTCAGTACGCTTTACCAGCGGATCGAGGTCCGAACGACGGCCCATTGAGTGGTGGCTGAAAGAACACCCTTCGCTTGCCGCCGATCATGATTTTCCGACTTTCTACGCTCGTTTCTACGATGAGATAGGGCGTCAGGCGGCGCTGGTGGCAAGCTCAGGAATTGTCGGGCGGCAAGCGCGGTCAAGGCCAGGGACGCTGCCTCCCCGGTCGGGGGCTGAAACCAACCGTGCAACAGCTCGCGATGACCGCCTTCTGTATCGTTAGCAGCCTGGGAGCCGGTCGCTCCGCAACCCTGTCGGCGCTTCGCAACGGCGTGAGCGGATTGGCACCGTGCCGCTTCGAAACCGTGGACTTGCCAACCTATGTTGGCGAGGTGCAGGGACTTGACGATCTGCATCTGGACCACGGGCTCGCGCGGTTCGACTGTCGCAACAACCGCCTGGCGAGGCTCGCGCTCGCTCAGGACGGGTTCGAAGCCGCGGTCGACGCCGCGAAGGCTCGCTACGGTGCCGGACGGATTGGAGTTTTCCTCGGCACCAGTACGTCGGGCATCCTGCAGACGGAGCAGGCTTATCGGCGGCGCCAGTCCCCATCGGGGCAACTGCCGCCCGAATTTAATTACTCAGGCACCCAAAGCACCTTTTCGGTAGCCGACTTTGTCATGCAATTGCTTGGTCTAGGGGGTCCCGGCTTCGTGGTTTCCTCGGCCTGCGCCTCAACGACCAAGGTATTCGCGACCGCCGCGCGGATGATCGAAACCGGTATGTGCGACGCGGCGATCGTCGGCGGGGCCGACAGTCTGTGCCTGACCACGCTTTATGGCTTTAACGCGCTTCAGCTTCTGGCCGAAGGTCCCTGTCGGCCGTTCGATGCGATGCGCGGCGGCTTGTCGATCGGTGAGGCGGCGGGGTTTGCTTTGCTGGAACGACCGCGGTCGCCCAACGCCGAGATGCTTCATGTGCTTGGGGTGGGCGAGAGCAGCGATGCCCACCACATGTCGGCACCGCATCCGGAGGGCGCCGGCGCAGCGTTGTCGATGGCGAGAGCCCTCGCCTCAGCCGATCTGCGACCGGGCAAATCGACTACATCAATCTGCACGGCACGGCCACCCGCATTGGCGATGCTGTGGAGGACAGCGCGGTCGTGTCGTTGTTTGGCGATGCCACGCCGTGCAGCTCGACCAAGGGACATACCGGGCACACGCTTGGCGCATCCGGAATCGTCGAGGCGGTGGTCGGTGCTCTGTCGATCATGGAGGGATTTCTGCCCGGCAGCCCGCATACCGAAGCACGCGACCCGGCGTTGCGTTGCAACTACGTCACGACAGCGAGAGCTGCGAGGGTCAACTGCGTACTGTCGAACTCGTTCGGTTTCGGCGGCAGCAATGCCAGCGTCATTCTCGGGCGCACTCGGCGTGAGCGGGGATGCCATCAGAGTTGGTGTCATAGCTATCGAGCTGCGTGGGCCGGGTCTGGCAAGTTGGATCGAGAGTCAAGCAGTCCTTGCGGGCGCCGAACCGTACCGCGCAGCGCCGCTGGTGTTGGAGCCGCCAACACAACTGTCTCCGGCTGAGCGGCGGCGGGCGATCCCGTCCGTCAAACTGGCCCTGGCGCTGGGGGCGGGCGCAGTTGAGCGTTCGGGCCTCGATCCAGCAGCCCTGCCCGCGGTCTTTGCGTCGTCCGGTGCCGACGGAGACACCATCAGTGCGATCCTGTCGGCGCTTGCGACACCCGGCCGCGAGGTCTCGCCGACCCGCTTCCACAACTCGGTGCACAACGCGCCATCGGGCTATTGGAGCATGGCCGTGCAATCGCGCGAGGCTGTCACCAGCCTGAGCTGTTACGATGCCAGCTTCGGGGCGGGATTGCTCGAGGCAAGTGTGCAAGCCGTCTCAGCCCGCCGGCCGATCCTGCTCATCGCCTACGATCTTCCGTACCCGGAGCCGCTCAACAGTGCGCGGCGGATTGCAACGAGCTTCGGCGTTGCCTTTGTGCTCACCCCAGCGCCGTCACGTCGTGCGTTCGCCGAGCTTGATTTGAGGGTAGTCGCTGACCCCGAGGGCCCCGCGACCCGGTGTACAGATCCGGGCCTTGAGGACCTGCGATGCAGCAATCCGGCGGCACGGTCATTGCCGCTGCTGGCGATACTGGGGGCTCGGTCGAGCGGACGGGTACGCCTCGATCTAACCCACGGCGCGCTCGAAATGGGCATCCTGCCGTGTTGATCGACAAACCCGGGATCGCTCGGCTGATTCCCCACGCTGACGAGATGTGTCTCTTGGACGGCGTCCTGAGCTGGGATCGGGTGCATATTCGGTGTGCCACCGACAGTCACCGAAGGCCGCGCAATCCGCTACGGCGCAATGACCGCCTCGGTGTGCTCTGTGGGGTGGAATATGCCGCGCAGGCTATGGCGCTGCACGTTGCGATAGGCAACGGGCAAACGCCCGGCGCCATCGCGCCGCGCCAGGGGTATCTGGCCAGTCTGCGTGAGCTTTCCTGTCATTGTGATCGACTAGACCTGCTGCCTGGCACGCTTGTCGTCGTGGCGAAGCGAGTATTCGGGGAAGCCAGCCGAGCGATCTATCACTTCACGCTGCGGCACGAGGACGACGTCTTGCTCGATGGCCGGGCCGCCGTCGTGGTGAAGGAAGGCGCTTAAGAGACGCTCTCATCGCCGACCAGTGGCAAAATGTCAGCCACCCGATAGCTCGGCCTCGCGAGTGGAGCGATTGCCCGCCCGCCCGAAGGCGCTGATTTCTTGGCCGAGCGTTCTGGCGTAGTAGAGGAGCTTGAAGATGGCCAGCCTGAAATGCACCGGCGATGGTCCGAATACATCGCCGGAAAGCAATGACAGAACCGCTTCCCGCAGGCGCAGCACGTTTCGCGGATTCATGAACAGATCGCGCAGCGCCGGCTGGTTCATGCGGTAAATGAACCAGGAGAATTTGTCGATCCCACCCCGCACCTCGGCGTCGAACCGAGCCAGCGCCCGCGGCGCCTGGGCAGGCTTTTGCAACACGGTCAGAACGGTGTCAGCGGCCTTGAAGGCGCTATTCATGGCCAGATAAACGCCGGTCGAGAACACCGGATCGATGAAGGCATATGCGTCGCCGACCATCAGGTAATTGTGGCCGGCCATGGATCGAGCGCGATAAGAGTAATTTCCGGTTGCTGTCGCAGGGCCGGTCAATTTCGCTGCTGACAGACGCTCGACAAGAGCTGGCGCCAACGCGATCGTCTGGCGAAAAAATGTCGTGACGTCGGTATTTCGCCGTTTCAGGTATTCGGGAGGGCATACCGCGCCAATGCTGGTGGTGCCATCGGCGAGTGGAATGAACCAGAACCATCCATGCTCGAACCAAAAGATGCTGATATTGCCTTCAAAACGACCCTCCTGGCGCTGAGCGCCGGTGAAGTGGCCGTAGATGGCGGCACTGGCATGACGCCTGTTGCGATCCTTCAGCCCCAGCTTGTTGGCAACCAACGTGTCCCGCCCGGATGCATCAACTAGAAATCTGGCATGCCAACGGCGCTCCGGCCCTGCGGCGCTTTTGGCGGTGACCTGCACGCCGTCGGCCTGATTGAGATCAAGTTCCGTAACGCGCCACCCCTCGTTCACGCGCGCTCCCTTGGCGACCGCGTTCCGGATGAGGACGTGGTCGAATTCCGACCGTCGGACCTGATAGGAGTAGGGTAAGGTCTTGTCCCAGGCGTCACTGAATTCGAACGTTACGGTGCGGCGATGGGTCGGCGAGACGAAGTCCACACCCCATTTTGTCAGGCCGATCTGCCGAATATCATCGGCGATACCCAGTCGTGTAAGCAGGGGAACGTTGAACGGGAGCAGGCTTTCGCCAATGTGAAACCGCGGATGCACATCTTTTTCGAGGACCACCGCGTCCAGGCCACGCTCGGCGAGAAGTGCCGCCACCGTCGAGCCGGCAGGGCCTCCGCCTACGATCAACACGTCACAGTTGTAGCCACCGGGAGTCGCCGCGCGTGGAGCATGCGTCGTTGCCACCCCCCCTGACATCTCGCTCTCCCGCCGGTTGCCACCGCTCCCCCTTTACAGGAAAGCGCTGGCGGTCTCCAGTGAGGATTGCCGGGTGGCAGCCGGATGCCTGACCCAGAGCACCGGGTACCGGTTCGTTCCGCGTCCGGCTTCCGCGGCTTCGGCCTGGAAGGCTTCGGCATTATGCCTCAGAGTCCGACAACGGAATGCCCAGGAACGTCGCCGAAAGAGGGAAGTCAACGACCCAGTCGGGACCCAAATCGGAACCTGCGTCCCAACCCGCGGGCATGTCAATTGCCGAGAAATTATCTGTAACTGCATTTCCCCGGCCAATTTGACCGGCACCGTAGGGATAGGTACAAGGTGCACGCTGCCGATGGGCTCTGTAGCGCTGCGCCAAGTCCAACGTGGAGATGAGTTGCATCGAGCCGCTGGCAAGATACCGCGGTCACGATATTCGCCGGCGTGGTTACAGATCCTCCGTCCATGACCGCGAATCCCACTCCGAGAGCAGCCTGCAATGGCACTTTCAGGTCCGTCCCGGCATCATGCATGACAGTAATGATAATAGTGGATGCGGTCTGCTTATAGGCATGAGCGATCTGGGGTCCCCCGATCTTCGGCAGAGCGTCTGGAACGGCGGAGATCGAGTCGAAATTGCCTCCCGCTCCGATACTACGTGCTATGACGGGGCTCGCGAGCATGGCCAACCTGAGATTGTCCGCGCTGTCCCGATGAGCTGAATCGCCACCGACTGATAGACCTGTTGCGGGGTCCCAGGATGAGCCCCGTGCGTTGCTATCACTTGTCTGCGGATTCGCAATGATCACGTTTAATCCCGGCGTATCAGCCATCGACCGTGCCACGCAGCGATGCATCATGATTTCCTGAGCGGACCCGTAGGGAATCGCATTCCACCATGCTACCGGGATCTGGCCCGTTGTGTCGCCGATCATTGACCGAAGCAGCGAAATAAACCGAGTTGCCGCCGCCTGAAATGTCCCCAGTTCACCATACCAACGGAGACTGTCGGTCTCACTCCAAGGCCAGACTATTGCGCAGATATCCGCGAGGTCTTCCGGGGACACGCTGCCTAAAGCCGTTTGCACGGCGATGCCGTCGGCACCTAATTGCCATCCCGAAGGATTTGAGCCGTCGCCCGGATCGGTGACGAAGCTTCCAGGGTAGGGATAACCTGAGTTTGCAACGGTGTAAATGCCATGACCGCTCTGCATCGTGTAGCTTGACGCATTGCCCTGCGGTTGCAAGAACGTTATAGGCGAGAGCACCGATGTGCCAGGCGACGCCGCGTGCCAGCACTGCAGCGGCACCATCGACCAAGGAATAGTTGATAGCGTTGGACTGCCCGTTGAATAGGAGGAACAAGCCTTTCCTGTCACCTCGTGCCCACCGGTTCAAGTAACCAAGCACGGCATTGACTTCACTGTCGAGTAGCGAGCGGGCCCAACTAGCTGCTTCATGTAGCCAGCATTGTGCCGCTCCCAGAATTGTGGAGTCATGTAACAGTACAACTGCTCCGGACGGGCCGGCTGCCGTCCAGGGCACCCCCTGTGCCACCACACCATCGTCCAGCCAAACATCTGTCCCGACTGACGGTGAGTAACGAATGACAATGGAATGCGTGTGACGTCGGGCCATCTTTGCATCGAGCACTTTCGCCCGCGAGCCGGGAAACAGGACGAGCCGGTTCATCCCGCCGCGGCTATCCATCTGGAGCACGACAGTGGAGCCGACGGTAAGCAAGGCTATGGGATGGGTGTCGCGGCCGGATCCTTGCCGCCAGTTCGGGCGCGACCAAACCAACAGCCATGTCCAGCTGGATCCCATTCCGAGGACAGAACCGCTCACTTGCCAGCCACCGTCGGCATCGAGCGCAGGCTGCATCAGACCTGTGTTGGCAATGGGGTAGCCGACGCCACCCAAAAGGCCGCAGAGGTGGGGTGCGCCTTGGGGCGCCCCGGGGGCGGGCCGAGCAAAAAAGGGACTAGGTTTTGCCCGTTGCCCGACAGATCGGCCAGCGATGTCCCCGGGGTGTTCCATGCCGCAACCGGCGCGCCGTTGGATGCCAGCAATCCACTTGGGGTTGCCGCGTCCCACCATCCCGCTCGCCATGGGCGCCGCTTCGATCAAGGATGTTGCCGTGATCCGGAACCGGATGACTGTGGTGAAGTTGGAAGGGGCGTGCACAGAGCCAAACGTCCATCGCCGATCGCCATTGCGATTCCCGGTCGGACGAAGAGAAGGCTCACGTTATTGAACAACAAACGGGGTGGCGAAGACCGTGGGGCAACTGCCGTCGGTGCCCTCTACCCAGGCGTACCAAGTACCCGCTGTCGCCGGCGTTGGCGTATACGCGCCCCACAGATCCGAGTTGACATGCAAGGCAGCCGTCCACAGCGTGGCGGGAACTGTGGCGGACGTGGAGAACCCGAACTGTACCGCGGCAGATGACGGAGCGACATTGGCGTTTACTCCGATCGTGCCGCTGCCCTGAGTGTAGGGCCCACTCGGGACCATGTTCCAGGTAATGGATGACACCGCGTTTCCAACCGCGGATGTGGTGGCTGAGGCCACGGGGGAAGGTGTTCCTGCCCCCGCCGTGTTCACGCCGAAGACGCTAAAGTCGTAGCTCGTCGCTGATTGCAGATTAGGAATGGTTTCACTGGTCGCCGCGATACCTGGTATTGAGGAAGTCCATCCTGTGGCACCCGTCACCCGATATTGCACAGTGTAGGTTGCCGGCGCATTTGCTCCGGTCTGAGCAGACCAAGAGATAACCACGCTCGAACCCGATACCGCCGCCGCCACGAGTCCAATCACCTGATTTGGCGGCGACGGCTGGACCACTGCGGTGGTTGAAATCGCCAGTATCTGCGAGGCCGCCCCCATTCCGCTTTGATTGGACGCGGCGACGACGACTTCGTAGCTGCTACTCGGCTGCAGGCCGGCACAGCAGATAGCTCGTTCCGGCTACCACGGCGGAGCTGACGGTCCAAACCGTCGAACCAGAGGGTCTGAATTCCACGGTGTATGAGGCAGGAGTTCCACCGGTGGACGGTTGCTGCCAAATCAGGGTGACTGCCGTGGTGGCGATACCTTGAGCCGAGAGCGTGGTCACTTGTCCCGGGGCCGCCAGCGATCCTGAAGTAGCCTGTGGCATCGATACGTATACCACGGTTCCTGCTGAATAGGTCAAGCATTGTATCGTAACCGTCTGTTGGGGTCCGACAACGGAACTCCCGGTCGATGTGAGAAAACCTGTGCCGAGTGTAACGTTACCACCACTGACATTGACAACTTGACACCCGAACCCGCTGCCCATGTTTATAGCCAGGGGGGCGAGGGTCACTGGTTGGCTGCATACCAGGATGCGTCCGTTATGAACGGTGGCGTCCAGGTTGACATTCGTCGTTATCTCGATGACCGGCGATTTGTAGGTGGGCAGTTTTCCCGCGATCCACACCCAGATAGCGCCTAGGCTTTGCCTTGCCATCATGTTTGTGGATTGAGCTATCCAGATCGTATCCGAGTCGGCTGAAGGTCCCGCCGCGGAGGCTTTGTCGATGGTTATGCCACTCAATAAGTTCGCGTATGTGACAGCGCGGTCGGCCCCAGCTTGACCTACCGGGATCAAATCCTGGGCGGCCACCGACGAAACCACCTGTAAGGATCCGATGGCGGAGCCGAGCAGCGCCGGTGGCGAAACGGTTCCACCCGCCGTGGATGAGATGACCCCGTCATCGCCTATTGATATATTCGGGCCGGCTGAGAAAAGCCCGCGAAGGAATGCGGTAGGCATGAGCATTTGACTGCCCTGGTTTGATATTACCAGGTCGGAGCCTAACGACAGACTTGGCGTCAGTGGGTAGTGTGCGTGATCGGTGCCGGTTGCCGCGACCGTTCCACCCGAAAGGTTCAAGCCGACACCGACATTTATTTGCTCCGGCCCACCTGACCCGAGGCTGGTCCGTCCGAGCAGCGAAGGGGACTGGACTATGATGACGGGCTGCGCCGCGAGCAAAAGCGCTCCAACTGATGCCGCGTTTACGGTGCCGCCCTGACTTATCGGGATCACATCGGCCGGCGACACGGAGCCGGCCGGAGGAAGCTGCGTGATTGTGGGCATCAGGCCTCTCTTCTTATTCGCAAGGCTATTGCCCTGTGGACGGCATCAAGCTGAGACGACACTACCGCTGCAACCAGATATCCAATGCTGGCCGTCGAAGAACACGTCCACGCCGGTCCCCGCTCCGGCAGCGTCGGTTGGCTTTCTCCCGTTGGTTGCGAATGCGTTGGCGCCCGCCGTCACTCCAGAGGGCAAAGTCGCGACAGTATAAGAGGGAAAAACCGGTGGAGCGGTGAAGCGCGGAGCAACGGAATTGCTCCGAAACACTTCGTGCCAGGTATTGTAGCCGTCCGAGATGACGTGGTAACGATCATTGGTCCGCAAAATGACCGGAGACAGGTCAATGCTGTCAGTGCCTCCGGGAGTGATACTGACGGTGCCGGTACCGGTGGCTGAAAAAGTGAATCCCGTGCCGGCGGCTACGGTGCTGGCGGCGGGAAGTGTGATCGTATATGCTGTGGAGCCGATCAAAAAGATAAGATTGCCTGAGATGTAATTCGGCAGTGTAGCTGACGCCGAATACACGTTCACCCATCCGACCGTAATACCCTTACCGACCGGGTACGTCAGGCTTCCCTGGTTCCACCTCAGGGTTCCCGTGGTGCTATCGTAAAGTAGCCGATTGGAGTTTGTCGCCTCGAAAGCTATAGCCTGGCCCGCCGCCATTTTTATTGCTGGTGCGTTATTAATTTGGCCCGCGTTGGTGGTATCAAGCACGGCGTTGAGAAGGGGACGTTGACGTTGAATACCGTCTTTGCGCTGCCCTTTGAGCCTCCGCCGAGCCAAACTCCGATGATGGAGCTGATCTCGACAGCGGGGCCGGTGGAGCTATGTTGGCCAATAACCAAGCTTTGAATGGTTCGATTGTTGGCGTCGTCCAACCCGTTTCCCGAACCAGTCCATTTCGGTTGTCAAGCCGGCGTTCGTCGCGCTGGAGGGCTGCCCTGATTGATCTCGGAATTCAAAGCAGGCGGCCCATAGCTGGGGCTGTGGCAACGGCAGCCCGTTCGATCCATTTGTTACATTCGACCGTAGTGTCTGGATATAGCGGCCAACATGCTGCGCGGGAGAAGCTGCGGTTGGGGTTTGGATCCCGGCCCAAATGAGGCGATCCAGACCTCCCCAGACGAAATGAGCCCGGGCTATTGTATATAATTGTGTCTACGCGGGAGTTTGATATCACGCCGGCGCCGCCATTGTGTCCCACAATATAGGCCGATTGTTGCACGGCAATATCTGTTGCCTGCGAGCCACCCTGTGAGGTTGCGAGGCCGGTTGTCGTATTGCCCTGAACGAAGCCAGGCAGGACGAGGTTGGCGGGCCCACCGCCGCCGGGGACGCAGGACGCCAAGGGGGTGCCGTCCGCCAAAGTGGTGCCGTCGACAAACCATTTGACTCGCTTGGTGAGAGCTATTCCCCATGTGCCTGGCTGCTGAAGCACGGTCGTTCCAAAGGGGACGTAGATGGCCGCGCCGGGCTGCGCTGCCAGGTAGGAGGCCTTAAAGGCAGCGGTATCGTCCGTCACGCCGTCCAGCTTCGCGTTGTACGGTGGCAGAGCGACATTGATCACGCCCGTTGGCGGAGGATTTGCGTCAACGTATTGCTTTGTTGCGGCATGGAGAGGAGACATCGGCGCGGCAGCGAGGCTTAATATACCGGTGAGAGAGCCCCCTGCGACCGGCAGGGCGGTCGCCAGAACTCGTATCCACGTATAGCTTTCGTTGCCGCCTGTGAAGGAAGGGTCGGCGTCGTCGTCAGCGACAGCGCACCGGCGAGGGTCCCTCCGGTCAACGGGAGCGAAGTAAGTGTCTGTGTATCTACGTAGTGCTTTGTAGCCGCCTGGCTCACCCGATGGGATCGGCTATTCAAGGTGAGAATGCCTGTCAACGTCCCGCCGGTCTTTGGCAAGCACCGAGCAACTGGACATCAACGTAATTCTTGGTCGCCGCCTGATTCGCTATCACGGGATCCGACGCTAGGACCAGGACGCCGGTCAGCGTATCTCCTGTGCGTAGAAGGCGGGCATCGGTGTATTGCTTGGTTGACGCCTGCAACGGGGTCGACCGGATCATTGGACAGCACGAGCAAGCCGGTAAGAGTTCCACCTGCCTTGGTTAGTGAGTCGTCGTCTGCGTATCGATATATTGTTTTGTGGCCGCCTGCAGTGGGCCCGTTGGATTTGTGGCCAGGTAAAGCGCGCCAGTCAAAGTATCGCCAGTACGCGCTAGCACGTAAGTCAACATATTGCTTCGTTCCGGCATGAAGCGGGAACGTCGGGTCCGATGCCAATAAGGGCTGCCGGTCATCGACGATCCAGACCCGCATCACGGAATCGGCAACCTGGATGTCGACGTAATTTTTGGTCGCGGCTTGTCTGCCGACGGTGGGTCCGCTGACAACATAACTGGCCGCTGAGCGTGTCGCCAGTGCGAAGTAGCCTTGATCGACGTATTGCTTCGTTGCCGCTTGTGCGCTCGCTGTGGGATCAATTGCAAGCGAAGGCTACCCGAGCAATGTGCCACCCGTTTTGGGCAGGCTCGTTCCAACTTGTGCGTCCACATAACCTTTCGTCGTCGCCTGAAGAGCGGACGTTGGGTCTGCGGCAAGTGTGAGCGCGCCCGTCAACGTATCGCCCGTGCGGGAAAGCTTGAGATCGGCGTAACGCTTTGTTGAGGCTTGCGAGTGTGGTTGGATCTCCCGCCAGGGTGAGTGGCTCCCGACAAGGTTCCGCCAACCATCGGAAGGCAACGGCCACGGCAGCATCTACTAAGCCTTGGTTGCCGAATGTAGCGGTTGCTGAGGTGCGGCGGAGAGACTTAGACTGCCGTTTAGCGATCCGCCGGTCGAGCGGCAGTGCAGTCGAAATCTGCTGATCGACATACGCCTTGTTGGCCGCCTGGGCGGGAGGGTCGGGTGCCGACCAGGACGGTCATCCGGTCAAGCTCGCCGCCCAAGAGAGGCATTATTTGCCCGTCAGGGTGGCAAGGGTCTGTCCGGTTGTTGATCCGTGAGGGGTGACAAGCGCCTGGGAGACGTCGACGTTTGCTCTCCCGGGAAGCCGTTCAGAAGCTGTCCGTAGGTTACGGCGACATTCGTGCCACCCTGCGATATCGACACCAGATCGCCTGTTGCCGGCACCGTTCCCGACGGCAATTGACCAATTATAAACGGACTTGCCGTTGCCGAAAGGGTCCCATTGCTGAAACTGAGATTGCCGCCGACGGAGATTATCTCCGGTGCGCCGATACCCGAACTAGTGCGACCGACCAGGGACGAAGCAGGAATAGCCAGTTGTGGCTGGACCCCATTTAAGACCTGGCGGCGAGTGATTGACCTGGCCACACCTGCCTGGCTTACTACAAATTCATCGCTGTCCGATGCGGAATTGGCCGGGGCGAGCTGATCGATTGTGGGCATAGATTATGATTCTCCGGCGCGCCCAGATCCAATATCGCGCTTGCAATGTTCCATCTTGTACCCCAGAGCAACGAACCGGCATCTCAACCGTTAGGTAGTCGACAGGACGGGGTTTCCATGCTGGTCTGTCAGGACAACGCCAGACGCTACAACTATTGCATTCGCGGGAACGGGTGGCGTCGAAAGGAGCAGAACTGGTAGAAGCACGCTTCTCTGCAGTGCTCGACCGTTTATTGTCGTGATGGTGAAGGTAATGGTATATATAGTCCCGGCCTGTCCTTCGGAAAGCCAGAGTATGACCCGGCTGCCATCCGTGGTCATGCTCTGGACGCTCAGGTCACCCGGGTTTGACGGGGCGAGGGACGCATCCAAACTTGCAATGCCGTCCCCGTCGTTTCCAACGATCGCCGGGGCAATGTCAAATATGTAGTCCAGAACGTCACCTGGATCTTTCGTTGGCCAATTCAACGGTGGCGCGAGCAGCGGACGATCCCGCGGAACAGCAACGAAAAGTCAAGCCACACCACCCGAGCATGGCTCGGCTTCCATACATGACTTGCTGGCGTCGGCATTCTATTTCCATTCGACAAGTATCGGGGCTACCTTTGGCGCAGCCAAAGATTTGATTATATTCGGCTGCACGTCGTCAGCGGCCAGGCTTACGAGCCCTCGCCGCTCGCGCGCGATGACGCCATACTGAAAAGGCTATACCTACTCGGCGGGAGGAGGCGACCGTGGACCAACGAACCACGACAAATCCTCCACCGCCCGCGGCACCATTGAAGGCTGAGTTACCGGCGACGCCGGTACCCGCTCCCGCGGCGCCGCCTCCCGGGAAATATCCAACATTTGCCATCGTGCCGCTATTCTGGGCCCCGCCGATAGGAGCCGCTGCTCCCATGCCGCCCTGGTTGAGTATCGCGGCAGTTCCCGCCGACCCGGTGAAATTGAAGTCACCACCGACGCCAACGCCAGGGGGAGTGCCTCCATTCTGGGGCTGTCCTGGTGTTGACAGATAATTGAGGCTACCACCCGTCGCACTGACGATCTGCCCGAAACTAGATGTTCCCCCAGACTGCGGCACAGCGCCGCTAGTCGTGCCACCAGATCCTCCCGATCCGACTGTTACAGATAGGGACTGACCGGGGACGAGGCCTGTGATGAGTTTCTTGGCGTAACCGCCGCCTGACCCGCCACCGCTGGGCAGTCCCGGTACGGAAGCGAAACTGCCTGCGCCTCCACCCCAGACCTCGACCTCTATTTGTGTGACGCCGGCTGGTACAGAGAAGGATCCATTTGCGGCGAAGGTCTGCACCCCCGACCCGAATCCGGGACGCAAAGCTGGCAATTTCCAACTGAGGAACGGGGCAGTTGGCAACGTTACAATATTGGCAGCGGAGATTGCGGTCTGACCATAGGCAACGGTGATTTGATACAGGCCGGTCCATCCTGCATCCACGGCGGGGGTCGTCTGGCTTCCGGTGTTTCCCGGAGTGCCTGGCTTCAACTGGATCTGGACGCGTTGTTGACGCAACGTGTTTTGCACAGCTCCGGTGTTCGAAGGGCCGCTAAAGGTCTGGGCCGGATTGCTGGCGTTGTAATATGGCAAAACGACGGGATCGGCATCTGCCTCCAGGAAGCACGCTTCAACAAGATAATTCGACGACTTGCCAACACTCGAAGGCGCCGTGAGGAGAAACGACGTGGGGCCTAGGTTTATCCCCATCTTCACAATGAGGTCAGAAGTGTCCGCCGGAATGGATCCGTATGGTGCAGCGTCGACCAGTCCGAACTGGGTGATACTTCCGGGTCCAACGACAACGTTCATGGAAGCCGGATTGGTTGGCTGACAAACTAAACCGTCCGCCACAACGTTGGTGCCGAGTATGGCCTGAGCGAGAAAGCCAACGCCAATCATGGCATTACGGTTGACTGTGAGCAAATCTGTGTCAAGCGGGATGCTGCCCGGGTAGACGATATTGCGGTCCATTCGGCTCGTCCCTTATATGAAAGCGAGAGTGACAGGAGATGCGGACCCACGCCGTCGCGTGTACAGGAAGGTTCTCGCAAGAGATCGGCAGATATCGTCGTCGCTGACGTTGCCCACGAATAGTTCGAGATCGGCGTAAGCGATCGGTCCTATTCCGTATCCACCAAGACCAGTCCCGTATCCGGCTAGCAAGGACACGCTCTGATTGACTGGGCGTCGCGCAGTCACAAAGAACTGATAGGGCAACAGAAGCGTTCCCCAGCCGCCTGCTGTTCCGTATGCCAAGCCTAGAGACGCAGTAGTTGATCCCCAGCCGCCGGATCCATAGGCTCCTGTGTCGCCGCATTGCCCGGCTCAAATATTTGGGGGGAAACCGGTTTGATGTGGAGATTGTTTTCGTACAGCCGAACGAGTTGCGGCCTCCTGGACTAGTTCCCACTGGATTCGGGCGCGATAAGAGCGTCTTTCCGCCATTCCGCCGACGAAGCAAGACCAAAAAAGTCACGCGCGATCAGATCGAGCCATTGGCCGCTCGCGCTTGTCAAACAAGTCTGGGATATTACGTATTGTGCAAGACCATACAGCCATGCCCAGGGAGTCGCGATGCACGTAAGGATGGCGTCTAGATTTGGTGTTTGATCCGCAAACCAGCGGGCGGAAGTACGGCGCGCAGTCGCCCGCAAATGTCGGTGACATCACCCCGCATTGACGATGACCGTTATTTGACCGGCTTTTATGACCGTATGGGGGGGGATACATCTGCCGATACCATTCAGCAAGACCGACGTGACGTTCTGGATCGCTACTCGCTGAATAGGCGCTCGTTGCGACCCGTGTTGCCGATGCGGCCTTCGATCGGGCGGCTGTTTAGATAGTTCGTGATTTCCTGTTGAATGCGGTAAAGTGGTGTCTGGGGCTGGTTGATCCGACACATGCCGTCAGGGAAACATCCACCTTGAGCACGAGCGGCGCCATGACAGTGAACGTGGTCCCTATTGGCCGGACCTGGTCTATGGCGCTGGCCACGGCGGATATCAGTTCGGTTGATGGATAACCTGATCCGTCGTCAACGATGACCAGGAATGAACCAACCCTCGCCGTCCCGTCAGGGGCCACATTTTCGGCAATTGCAAATATAAGCCCCTGCTTGACACTGGAGACCGCGTTCTGGATCGCCGCGAGTGTTGCTCGCGTCCGGCTGTCCATATAGCTCGGAAATCTCGCTCGGAATGCCTGATCCGTTTCCGAGTCAGTCGCATCCGTGAAAGCATTGGCGTTGAGAACCTGATCAATACCCGGGACGGACGATGCTATCGTTGTGATGGTCCTGGCACTACATTTCCGATGCCCAGAGGAGAGACAGGTCACGGGAATATCGGCGGAGACGACGCCCACGGGACCACGTATCCAGATGATTGCTGCTGCCATGTCGAGAGGGTATCTTCACCTACCGCAAAGCTCAGGGATCCATCGGCTGTTTTGACGACCGTTCCGACAGGAACCAAGGCGGGCAGGGTGGTGGCGAAGCGAGAGAAACTCAAGATGCCGGTTGAGGGAGTGGCTGCCAGTCGAACGGCCCCAAAATCGACCATCCACAGTCAAGATCCGCGCCTCCGGAAGTTGCTGCCCTGGTCATGCTCAACGTCTGGAGGACGAGCCATTGGAGCCATAGTCCGACCGATGCGTTTGCTCGAAAATCGCGCGTATCACCGACCCGACAGAAACGTCCACGAGGCTGGTTGCCGACCTTGCAGCGCAGCGCCCATGTCCTCGATGAGTTGACTAAAAGTCTTGAGATTTAGTTTCATATCGTTCATTCAACACGACATTGAGCCTCACGGAGCTGTCCGAGGACGGATCCGAATAGGTAATTTGTGCCACAGTATAGCCGCCAACTGCATCAAGGATCTGTACCGCGACGTTTGGTGCGGGCGTTGACGGGACCGCTGGCTCCAGCGATATTTGATTTCGGATGACGGCTGCTATATCCTGCAGGTTCGGTGGATCCAACGAATGTACCTAACCCCCCCGTAGCCGAGGTTCCAGATGTAGTCTCCAGGATTTGTCAGGAGGCGTCGGATGACGCGTTGGTTGGTTTGAGCAGATCCGGCGACCAGGGCGAGATCGCCGCTACTTCCAGCCGAGAGGTCGGTACCCCATTCAAGAAGACTCATACATCGTAGTCAATCGGAGGATGGGCGAGGTGGTTGTTCCGCTGCCTGGACTAAGTGCGTGTGGCCGTTATAGGTTGCGCGCAAGCTGGACAGCGACCCGTGTTGGTCGTACACGTCACCGTCGACGTGGAGGTCGCCGCCGATACGGATGGTTCCGTCGTTGCAGATTTTTAGAAAGCTCCCGCTTTGGTGAACCAGCCAGAACTCACCACCCGGGGCTTTAGGAGGCATTTGAGCGATGGAATAAGTCCTGCCAATGATCACCCCCTGTTCTCCGTCGCCTTCCTGAGGCACCAGCAGGACTTGATCTCCCGGGTTTGGCGGACATACCATGCCCCAGCCATTTCCGACCCATTGTGAGAGGATTGGTAGCCATCCCGACAGAACCCCGTCGGGCTGGATTATGACGCGAGCATTTCCTGTTTCGTAGTTAACCGAGCTCACTGTCCCAAATTTTGCCTGCCCCGAAGAGTTTCCAGACCCGCGGCATGAGCCTTTACTGCGTTTGTCAGCCTGTCCAGCATGAATTTCGGCTCCTATGTTGATTTTTTACTTATGCTATTTGCAACGGGCCATGATACCGCCCGGACGGTCTGGCCCGATCCCGTGGCAGAGTTATAGCGACGCTCAAGGCTGTCCACCTGGTAGAGGCCATCGAACGAGGTGTCGGTGTTCTGCAGCAAATCAGCGATCTCGCCGAGATGGCAAGATTCCACGGCATCTCAATGTGAAGATCGGTCTGCAGACGACCGATCTCATTGGAATACTGTCGCCGGCAACGTCCGTTTGCGAGGACGTTAGATTGGATCGCGAGAAGAGATAGCCTTGGGGGTTTGGTGTATCGCCGGGTGAAGGAGGGGCGAAACCGGCGGAGTGGGGGAGCGATAAGCCGCCATCTGTGCGAATTCCAGGATTGAACCCTTACTTTCGCTCCGGCTCGATTGCTAAATTCCGCTCCAGACGCATCGCGGTTACGTCCCCCGGACAAATCTGGACAGCGAATTCCGAAGGCTTCCGGCTGGTTGGAATATCAAGTCGTGTCCTGAACGAACGCGTCAAAATTCGCTCTCGCGCGAGTTGGGCTACGAGGTCCCAATCGGAACGCATTCTTGAGAACTGACCGAGGGAGAGTTTGGTGAAGCCGTCCCCGAAATAGCGACCGACGTTCCCTGATGTCGCTGTTGCCTGAGCGGCTAGCCGTGAGCTTCGGCTATAGCTTCGACAATCTCCGATGCTGTCTGATTGACGTAGTCTCGCTGGAATAAGAATCGATAAGGCGGGCCGAAAGATCCCGTCCCTCGATCGAGATGGTCCGCAGGATTGGATCGA
>CAVWZM010000008.1:0-54286 GCA_963759425.1 uncultured Alphaproteobacteria bacterium | reverse complement strand
CTGGTAAAATACGTCGAGGCAGGTTGGCTCGGCCGCAAGACTGGCCGGGGGTTCTACGACTACACCCAGACCCCGCCACGTCCGACAAGATAATCGGGACCTCTCCGGGCGTGACCACGCGGATAGCGAGGACCTCGTAGTCCGGAATTCCGTGATGAGGTATGATTGACGGGATCGCCCACGCGAACCTGCTGTATCATCCACGGCGAAGTGCGAGCCTGACTCGGCCTGAGCGCAACATCAAGCGCCCGGACGGCCGTCCACTGTGCGAAAAATGCCACCACGTTCTCGTGCTGTAACGTCCTCACGGCGGCTTGACTGCGAAATTACATCGTCGGGCCCAGATGAAGCAGCACGCCGGATCTCGTAGCTCGAAAACGCCCGGCGCCATCAATGGAGGAAGTCATGGGTCGCGGTATTCTGCTGTGGTTGTTGGGCGTGCCGATACCGATCATCATCATTCTCGCCCTTCTGTGGCACTGAGGCAGGCAACAAATGTCCATGACGGATGAAATGCGCCGTGCTGACGTTGGCGTGAACACCGAATTGTCGGTCTCGGCAGTGGCATGGGGTCCCGTACTGGGGGGAGCATTTGCCGCGCTGGCGATGACTTTGCTGCTGCTGACCTTAGGAAGCGGTATTGGTTTGTCCTCAACGTCGGCCTGGTCGAATTCCGGCGTGGCGGCAACAACCTTTACCATCGGCGCTGCGATCTGGCTGATCATCGTGCAGTGGCTGTCTTCAGCCTTTGGCGGCTACCTGACCGGCCGATTGCGCACGAAATGGGCGAACATGCATACCGACGAGGTGTTCTTTCGCGACACGGCGCACGGCTTTCTGGCATGGGCGGTCGCCACAGTAGTCTCAGTCGCGCTGGTTGCATCGGCAGCGACCTCGGTGGTGGGGGGCGCCGCACGAACCGCGGGAAACGCTGCTACGGCCGCGGCGAGTGGCGCAGGGAGGGGGCGGCGCAGTCGGCGGCTGATCCGTCTGGTTATTACGTGGACGCGCTATTCCGCGCCGATAAGCCGGGGGCTAACGATCCCGACGCCAAGGCCGAAGCCGGGCGTATCATGGCTGATGGGAGCGAGAAATGGCACCATTCCTGATGGTGACAAAGCCTATCTCGGCCAACTTGTCGCGGCACGGACCGGCCTGCCGCAAGACGCCGCGGTGAAACGCGTGAACGACGTGTTAGGGCAGGTCCAGACGGCCGAGATAAAGCTGCGCGAAGTCGCTGATCAGACCCGAAAGGCGACAGCACAGGGCTCTTTCTTCTTGTTCTTTTCGATGCTGATCGGCGCGTTCATCGCAAGCGTCGCGGGGGCGCTTGGCGGCAGGCAACGCGACGAGTTGTAGCAGCGTCATCGCCACGCGTGGAGACCAGCACCGCGGCCGCAACGGTCCGCGGCCCGGTGCCCCCATGCGCGAGCCGAGCCATCGCTGCTCCTAGGTGTGATGCCAGCAGCTCTTGGTTTCGGCCCTTGGCGAGGTCGAGGGCTGCCGCGTCTGACCCATGTCGCACGCGGCGGCCCCACTCGCGTAAGGATCAGTCCGCAGCTTGCTTGAACTGTTGGGCGTAGCCCGCCAGGGCCCCCTCGTCCGTGGGAATGATCGGCGAGAAGTCTGTATGTGCGATCCATTCCGGGCGTGTCGGCTTGCGGATATAGTTGGAGACGGCATTGAGCGTCAGATAGACGATCTTGCGGGGATATGGCGTGATGTTGCCGGCCGATCCATGCACGAGATTGCCGTGGAACAGCAGCAGTCCTCCGGGCTTGCCGGTTGGCGCGACGATCCCGCCCTTTTCCACCAGCTTGTCACGGTATCCTCGTCCAGCGTCCATAGGGGGTATGATGTGGTGCTGGTGTCATGGTCCGCTGCCAGCACGCCCTGGGTATGGCTGCGCGGCACGAGCATCAGCGGGCCGTTGATCGGCATGACCTCGTCGAGGAAGACGGCGATGTTCATTGCCCGAGGTTCCGGCATGCCATCATCGCGCGCCCAGGTGCCATAGTCCTGATGCCACTGCCAAACATCGCCGGTGAAGGACGCTTTCGCGTTGATCTTGTACTGATGCATGTAAACCTGCTCGCCGAACAACTGTTCGACCGGGTGGATCATGCGCGGGTGGCGCGCCAGCAGGCCGTGTGCCTCATTGTAGAGATGCGCGGCGAACGCGGTGCGGGGCGCCCCCGACTTCTCCCGCCAGACCTCGGGCCGCTGTTGGCGGTAGATACTGATCGCCTCTGACCGGAGGATGGCGACTTCCTCGGGGGAGAAGGTCTCGGGCAGGAACAGATAACCTTCCTCGTGGAACTGCCGGACTTGCTGTTCTGTCAACATGGATTGCGTCACTCCTTATTGTTGGCGGATTTTGGTCAGGCTGCCTCGTCGGTGGCCTGAAGGTAGCGTGCCGTCAGGCCGGCGGCAGTGGCCGCATGTTCGCGCGCGGCGGCTTCGGCCTGGGAGGCGTCACCAGTCAGAACGTGGCACAGGATCGTTGGATGCTCCTGTCGCCAAACACGGCTTGCGTAGTCGGGCTGACGCAACACGGCGGCCATGGAGCGCATCAGATGCGGCCACAACGGCGCGGTCATTTCCTCGATCGCCGGATTGCTCGACAGCGCATAGAGGGCGCGGTGGAATTCCGTATCAGCGCGGACCAGGACCGGCACCGGGGTCACGGCATCGAACATCGGACCGGCGGCGACCTGGCCCTGCAAACTGGCGATGACGGCTGGATCGGCCTCCTGCGCCGCCACCCGACCGGCCGCGAGACGGGCGGCGAGTTCGTCAACCACCTCCCGGACCTGGTAAAGCTGCAACACGCGCAACGCGTCCAGCGGCACGACCCGCAAGCCTTTCCGGCCATGATCCTCGACCAGCCCCTGGCGTTTGAGGAGATGGAGTGCATGGCTGATCGGCTGGCGGGAGACATTGAAGCTGTCGGCCAGCTCCGCCTGGCGGACGCGCTGACCTGGCGCGAGGGTTCCGTCGGCGATCGCCTCCAGCACCTGGCGATAGACCCGGTCGATCAGGTTGGGGGCGGTGACGAGCGGTTGCAGCATAGAATTCGGAATTCCAATTCTCTCCTGCGCTGAACTATTCTCCGGTCTAATACGAGTTAAGCCGCGCCCACCCGGCGATGACCCCTCCTTGGGCAGGCGACTGGCTCCAAGGCCACCGACCTGCCACAAAATCACGCATCCTCGATCAGCCAGCCACTTTCAGGCCACCCGGTTCCGGCACGTGACTTGCGTTACATAATCCGAAGTCAGGCGGCGAGGGCGCGGCAACAGTGGGTTTCGTCTGGAAGCGGCTGCTCGGGACTCTCCCCAGCCTGGCTGGGGTGGTGGTCGTGACGTTCTTGCTGTCGCACGCCCTTCCGGGTGATCCGGCGGCGTTTTTCGCTGGGCCTGCGGCCAATGCGGAGTTAATCGCCGATATCCGGGCAAAACTTGGACTTGACCGGAGCCTGCCCGTTCAATTCGCGCATTATGTCGCGGACCTCGCCACCGGGAATCTCGGCAACTCACTGACGACGGGTCAGCCGGTGGTGACGGATCTAATCGACCGCCTGCCCGCTTCGCTGGAGCTGACGTTCTTCGCGCTGGTTTTCGCGATCGCCGTGGCAATTCCTATGGGGGTATGGGCGGCGGTCAAACCTGATTCGCTGGTGGATCATGTCTGCCGAGCGTCGGTTTCGGTGGCGGCGGCGTTTCCGACGTTTTTTGTGGGATTGCTGCTGGTTTACGTATTCTACTTCTTGCTCAACCTCGCGCCGGAACCGGTCGGGCGGCTGAACGAAATCCTTTACACGCCGCCGCCTCGCGTGACCGGGGCCTACACCCTCGACAGCATCATCGCCGGTGACTGGACGGTATTCCGGGCTTCGCTCGCTCAGTTGGTGCTGCCGGCGATCTCGCTGGGCCTGTTCGCGCTGGCGCCGATCGCCCGCATCACGCGCGCGGCCATGCTGCAGGCCCTGGGCAGCGACTTCACCCGCACCGCACGGGCCGGGGGTCTGCCGCGCCACAAGGTGCTGGTGACCTACGCCTTCCGCAACGCGCTGCTGCCGGTCAGCAACGTTCTGGGCATGGTGTTTTCGTTCCTGCTGGGATCCAACGTGCTGATCGAGCAGGTTTTTGGCTGGCAGGGGATCGGCGCGTACGCGGTCAGCGCCGTGCTCGCCTCCGATTATGCCGCCGTGCAGGGTTTCGTTCTCATGATGGCGGTTCTGTACGTGTTGCTGAACCTGATCGTCGATCTGCTGGGGACCGTCATCGACCCGCGCGTGCGGTTCGAGGCCTGAGCGAATGAGCGCGACCTCCCTCACCCGCAACGTCGGCCATGCATTCGGCGAGAACCGCCTGACGCTGGTCGCCGTGGCCATTCTGCTGCTGCTGCTGATATGCGCCGGGTTTGGGCAAATTCTGGCGCCGTATGACCCATTGATGACCGACGGCGCCGCAAGGCTGGCGCCGCCGAGCATGGCGCATCTGTTCGGCACCGACGCGCTCGGCCGCGACATCTTCAGCCGCGTCATCGTGGCCGCGCGGCTCGACCTTGGGATGGCGATTTCGGCGGTCCTGCTGTCGTTCGTGGTCGGCCTCGGCCTGGGTGCGATTTCGGGCTATTTCGGCGGCTGGGCCGATCGCATCATTGGCCGCGTCATGGACACGATCATGGCGTTTCCTCTGTTCGTCCTGGCCATGGGCATCGTCGCGGCGCTCGGCAACAGCATCCTGAACATCATCATCGCGACGATGATCATCAATCTGCCGTTCTACTGCCGGTTCGCCCGCGGCGAGGTCAACGTCCGGCGGGAAATGGGCTACGTCGAGGCGGCGCGGATGGGCGGCAATCGCGCACTGCCGGTGCTGGTGAACCACATCATCCCGAACATTCTGCCGCCGATGATGGTGCAGGCCTCGCTCAACATGGGCTGGGCAATCCTGAACGCCGCCGGCCTATCGTTCATCGGCCTGGGCGTGCGGCCACCGACACCGGAATGGGGCATTCTGGTATCCGAAGGCGCCAGCTTCATCATTTCCGGGGAGTGGTGGACGTTTGTGTTCCCCGGGGCTGCCCTGGTACTCGCGGTGTTTTGCTTCAACCTCCTGGGCGACGGATTGCGCGACCTGCTTGACCCGAGGCGACGGATTTGACCGCGCAGCTTTTGATCGAGGATTTTTCGTTGGTCTTCCGAACCCGCCATGGCACCGTGCGGGCGCTGGAGGATGTCTCCCTGTCGGTGGAACGCGGCGAGATCGTCGGCGTGGTCGGGGAAAGCGGCTCGGGTAAATCGGTGCTTGCCTACGCCATCATGGGTCTGCAGGACGCGGCGGCGCGGGTGCAGGGCGGGCGCATCGTTTTCGGCGGTCTCGACATGTCTGGGGGCGTCGGAACGCGCCCTGTCCGATGTGCGCGGACGTGAGCTGGCGATGATCTTCCAAAGTCCGCGGACCGCGCTCAATCCGATTCGCAAGGTGGGACGGCAGATCGAGGACATCCTGCGGGAACATGCCAATCTGCCGGGCCGCGAACTGCGCGGTCATGCCATCGCGGCACTGGCGCGAGTCCGCATTCCGGATCCGGAACGGCGTTATGAGGCCTATCCGTTCGAGTTGTCGGGCGGCATGTGCCAGCGGGTGATGATTGCCATGGCGCTGGCTTGCTCGCCGTTCCTGCTGATCGCGGACGAGCCGACCACCGGTCTGGATGTAACGACGCAGGCGGTCATCATGGACCTGCTGCGCGACATGAGTTGCGACGCCCATATGTCGACGCTGCTCATCACTCATGATTTGGGTTTGGCGGGCGAGTATTGCGACCGCATCGCGGTGATGCATGCCGGCCATCTGGTCGAGGTGGCGCCGACCGAGGAATTGCTGAGCCGGCCAGCGCACCCGTACACCCGCCAGCTTCTGGCTTCTACACCGACGCCACGCTCGACCATCGATGGACTGGTTTCGATACCGGGACAGTTGCCTGACCTCCGACGCGACCTGCCACCCTGCCGCTTCAGTGCACGCTGCGTTCGCCATGCACCGGTGTGCGATGAGAGGCCGTTGCCGTGGACATCGTTGAGCGCGACCCACTTGGTGCGCTGCCAGGTGCCGCTGTGGGGGATCCCGGCGTGAGGGCTTCCCAGGTGTCATCTCCCCCGGTTTCATCCGCCTCTCCCCGTGTCATCCCCGGCGAAGGCCGGGGACCCACGACTTGCGCTGTTGGCGACGGTGACAGACGTGGGTCCCCGGCCTTCGCCGGGGATGACACACATTGGGGGCGTTCCTCCAGACAAACCTCTCGGGTCGATCAAGCAATGATCTCGCCGTTGCTGGAAGTCCTTGACCTGCACAAGCATTATCCGGTTGGCGGCGGGGCCACGTTGCGTGCTGTCGATGCTGTCGATCTGGCGATTGGTCAGGGCGAATGCGTCGGTTTGGTTGGCGAGTCGGGTTGCGGCAAGTCGACCCTGGTGCGCCTGCTGGCTCGGCTGCTCGATCCGACGTCAGGCCGCATATTGCTGGATGGCGAGGATATCGCCGTCGGATCACAGGCGCTTTTCGTCACCACGCCGCGGCGCGCTCGCATCCAGGTCGTGTTCCAGGATCCGAGTGAAAGCCTCAACCCATCGTTCCGCGTCTTCAAGTCGATCGCCGATCCGCTGCGACGCCTGCTGGGTGTCAACGACCGCGCAAAGCTGGAGGCGAGGGTGCACCGTGCCGCCGAGCTGGTCGGACTGCCGCGCGAATTGATCGAACGCTATCCGCATCAATTGTCCGGAGGGCAGCGCGCTCGCGTCGGAATCGCGCGCGCCATCGCCGTCGAACCGTCGCTGCTGATCCTGGATGAGCCGACCTCGGCGTTGGACGTGTCGGTTCAGGCGGTGATCCTGCGGCTGCTCGCGGACCTACGCACACGGCTCGGGATGAGCTATCTTTTCGTTTCACATGATCTGAATGTGGTGCGCCTGCTGTGCTCGCGCATTGTGGTGATGTATCTCGGCCGCGTGGTCGAGGTGGCGCCCACCGAGGCGTTATTCACTGCGCCACGTCACCCGTACACGCAGGCGCTGATCGCCGCGATCCCCGACCCTGCCCGGCGGGGGGAGGCGAGGCCCCGGCTGGACGGCAGCCCGCGCAGTCCGATCGATCCCGATCCGAATACCTGCCGCTTCCACGGACGCTGCCCGGTCAGCACCGAACGTTGCACCATCGAGATGCCGCAACTGATGCCGATTGGCGACGGCCATTTCGCCGCCTGCCACTATGCATGACCAACAGGACCTGACCAAGGGGCCTGACGCAACGGGAGAAACGATGAGCACGGATAACGAAATTTGCCGCATGGACGCGCTCGCACTGGCCGGGCGCATTCGCGGCAAGGACATGTCGGCGATAGAGGTGACCGAAGCGGTGCTACGCCGAATGGACGCGCTGGAGCCGCATCTGCACGCGTTCTGCACCCCGACCCCTGATGTCGCGCGCGCGGCCGCCCGCGCCGTCGACGCCAAGATCGCAGCCGGCGAAGACCCTGGCGTGCTCGGCGGCGTGCCAATCGGCATCAAGGATCTGGTCGCCACGAAGGACATCCCGACGGTCATGGGCTCGCCGCTGTATCGCGACTTCGTGCCGGACGAGGACGATATCGTGGTCGAGCGCCTCAAGGCCGCCGGCGCCGTCATCATCGGCAAGACCAACGTGCCGGAATTCGGCTACAGCGGCGTCGGCCACAATCCGGTTTTCCCGACCACCCGCAATCCGTGGAACACGGCGATGACGTCGGGCGGTTCCAGTGCCGGCTCGGGTGCCTCGGTCGCGGCCGGCATGGCGCCGTTCGCCATCGGCAGTGACGGCGGCGGGTCGGTGCGCATCCCCTCCGCGCTGTGCGGGCTGTATGGCATAAAGGCGTCGATGGGCCGGGTCGCACTTTATCCTGGCTGCCGCGACGAACGTTATCCTGGCGTATCAAGCTGGGAGTCGCTGGAACACATCGGCCCGATGAGCCGCACTGTCGCTGACTCGGCACTGATGCTGAGCGTCATCGCCGGACCTGACCCGCGCGACCGCTACTCGATTCCGGCCGCCGACTTTGATTACGTCGATGCAACCAAAGGCGACATCAAGGGCCTGCGCGTTGCCTACAGCGAGGACTGGGGCTACGCGGCCGTCGACCCCGAGGTGCGCCGAGTCGTGAGTGATGCCGTGGCTGCGTTCGAGAGCGAACTCGGCTGCACGGTCGAGCGGGCCGATCCAGGCTTTTCCGATGAATTGGGAACGTTCTGGACGCTGGTCGCCGCCGATACCGACCTGACCGGTATGCGGCGGATGATGCAGGGCCGTGAGCGGGAGATGTCGCCGCACCTGGTCGATCTGTTGCAGCGACCTTGGACGGCGGAGAACTTCACCGACGCGCGGATCGGCCGGCAGCGGGTGTGTAACCTGATGTGGCGTTTCATGGCCAATTACGATCTGCTGCTGACGCCCACGCTCGCGGTACCGGCGTTCCCGGTGCATATGCAGGGGCCGGAAATCATCGAGGGCCGCATGGGACCTTCGGCGGCGTGGCTCTGCTTCACGTTCCCATTCAACATGACGGGGCAGCCCGCCGCCACGATACCCGCCGGCTTCACCAAGGACGGATTGCCGGTCGGCTTGCAGATCATCGGCCGCCATCTGGACGACAAGACAGTGCTGCGCGCATCGGGGGCCTTCGAACGTGCTCGGCCGTGGGCACATAAATGGCCGTCGCTGCTCGACCAGCTTGGGCTCTGATGCTTTTCCAACAGGAGATATGAATGGCGACGGCGAGAACAGGCTGGGCGGCTGCCCTGCTGATGACGACAGCATGGATCGGCGGGAGCGCCAACGCGGCGGAAGCACCCAAGGATACGCTGGTGATCGTATCGGAAGACGGTCCGAACGGTCTCGATACGATGGTGCCTACCGCCAACGACTATAGCCGCATGGTGGTCTGGCAGGCCTATGACCGGCTGGTCAGTCACGGTGAGAAGACGTTGCCGGACGGCACCGTTTCGTACGACGCCAAGGTGCTGACGCCAGAACTCGCGGAAAGCTGGGAGATCAGTGAGGACAAGAAGACCTATATATTCCACCTACGGAAGGACGCCACGTTCCACGACGGCGCTCCCGTGACAGCGACGGATGTGAAATGGTCATTTGACCGCGGCATTGCCGCCGGCGGCTTCCCGGCGGTGCAGATGGCCGCGGGATCGTTGTTCAAGCCCGAACAGTTCTCGGTCGTTGACGAGCACACCTTCAAGGCGACCTTCGAAATACCCAACAAGCTGACGATGCCGGATCTGGTGGTGCCGGTGCCGGTCATCATCAACTCCGAACTGGCGAAAAAGCACGCCACCGCCACCGACCCTTGGGCGTTCGACTGGGTCTCTCATAACGATGCCGGCGGCGGCGCCTTCCGGGTCGAGGCCTGGACGCCCGGCCAGCAAACCATATTCACCCGCTTCGACAACTGGAAGTCGGGACCGCTGCCCAAGCTGAAGAAGGTGATCTACCGTCAGATCGCGTCACCGGGAACGCGTCGCGCGCTGCTGGAAAAGGGCGATGTCGACATTTCGGTCGGCCTGCCGCCGAAGGACTACGCGGAACTCGCCAAGCAAGGAAAGATCAAGGTGATCGGCGTGCCTATCCAGAACGATCTGGTGTTCGTCGATATGAACGTGAAGATGCCGCCATTCGACAATCAGAAGGTGCGCGAAGCGATCTCCTACGCGATTCCATACAAGGAGATATTGTCCTCCGCGCTGTATGGCCGAGCGACGCCGATGTATGATGGTGATCCTTCGACACCGTATGAACCGACGTGGCCGGTCCCGATCAAGCATGGCACCGATCTGGCGAAGGCGAAGGCGCTGCTGGCCGAGGCCGGTTTCCCGAATGGCTTCAAGACCACTCTGTCATTCGACCTCAGCGAGGCAACGACGCGCGAGCCGACGGCAATCCTGATGCAGGAATCGCTGAAGAAGATCGGGGTTGAGGTAACGCTGGAGAAAGTGCCGGGATCGAACTGGTTCGCCCAGATGGCGAGCAAAACGATGCCGATGGTTATTGCGGAATTCTACGGTTGGCTGGACTACCCGGAGTATTTCTTCTTCTGGAACTATGACGGCGCCAACAATTCGGTGTTCGATACCTGCAACTACGTCAATCCCGCGCTTGACAAGATCATCGAAGCGGCGCGGTTCGCACCCAATGAGAAGGTCTATAAAGACAGTTTGCAGCAGATGGTCGAGATCGTGATGACCGATCTGCCGCGCATCCCGCTGTATCGACGCTACGCTGACTATGCGATGCAGCCGAACGTGAAGGGCTTCGAGTACTGGTTCCACGTCCATCCCGACTTCCGCAAGCTATATAAGGAGTGACTCGCTATGCCGGGACCGGCGATCTTGTCCGGTCCCGCTCAGGCACAATGAGGGCTCCCGCCGGGGCCTTACGCCGCGTGGCGTGACCCCGGTTGCGGCCGGCGGCAAGTTGCAGCATTTCTCGTATCTGGAGGGACCCATGGCAACAGATGACATCCACTATATGGAGTTGACGGAGCTGACCCGGCGGATGCACGCCAAACAGCTTTCCCCGGTCGAGGCGACGCAGGCCATGCTGTCGCGTATCGCTGCCCTGGACGGCAAGCTGCATAGTTACGCGCTCGTGATGTCCGAGACTGCGCTGGCGGAGGCCCGTCAGGCCGAGGGGGAAATCGCCCGTGGTGCGATAAAGGGCCCGCTGCACGGGGCACCGATCGCGGTGAAGGATCTGTGCTGGACCAAGGGCGTTCCGACCGCCGCGGGCATGACCATTCACCACGACTACAAGCCGACCGAAGACGCGACCGTGGTGCGCGGCCTGCGGGATGCCGGCGCCATCATCCTGGGCAAGCTGCAACTGACCGAAGGCGCCTACGTCGATCACCACCCGAAGATCACGCCACCGGTCAACCCTTGGGGCGCTGAATACTGGTCTGGCGCGTCATCATCCGGCTCCGGGGTCGCGACGGCCGCGGGGCTTTGCTACGGGTCGCTCGGATCCGATACCGGCGGATCAATCCGCTTTCCGTCCGCGGCGCAGGGGCTGACGGGATTGAAACCCACCTGGGGCCGGGTCAGCCGTTACGGTGTGTTCGAACTGGCGGCGACGCTGGATCATATTGGCCCAATGACACGCAGCGCCGCCGACGCAGCCGCCATGATGACCGCCCTCGCCGGTAGCGACGTCAATGATCCGACCGCGTTGCAGGCTCCCGTGCCTGACTACATGGCTGAACTCGGTGGCGGGGTTCGGGGCCTGCGCCTGGGTGTCGATGAGGCCTGGATGTCGGCCGCGACAGACGAGACGACACAAAAGGTCGTCGATGCAGCGCTGAAAACGCTGCGCGGACTGGGTGTGGAAATCGTCAAGGTCAGCTTTCCCGACACCAAGCAGATTGTCCACGACTGGTTCCCCCTCTGTGGCATCGAGACAGCGGTTGTTCATGAGGCAACCTATCCGTCACGCAGCAAGGAGTATGGGCCGTCGCTGGCCGGGCTGATTGATCTCGGGCGCAAGCAATCCGGCATGGATTACCAGAAGATCATCCTTCGTCGCAACGACTTCCGTGGCCGTGTGGCGGCATTGTTCGAGTCTATCGATCTGTCGCTGGCTCCGGCGCAAGGTTTTGCCTCACCCACCATCGCGATGATGGCAACGGCGGGCGAGGACCCCGCGCTGATGACCGCGCTGCTGAGTTACACCTGCGCATTCGACATGACCGGCAGCCCGACCATTACGCTGCCCGGCGGCTTTACCGAACAGAATACCCCGGTGGCCTTCCAGTTGATCGGCGCGCACCTGTCCGAAGGATTGCTCTGCCGAGCGGGGCAGGCGTTTCAGGAGGTTACCGAGTTCCACAAGCGGCATCCGGCGATCGGGTGATCGGGGAGCGGGTCCAAGGCGCAAGACGAGCCGGTGTCTCGGTCTGTTTCGTGGGCCGCGGCGGCAGGCGTGGAAACGCCGCGGTGTCGGTGTCATGCGATGGTGGCAGGGTAGGGGAGAGGATATGGGCAGGCTGAAATCGGCGATCGAGCACGATGTCGAACGGGGTCTTTACGATGGTGCGGTGACTATCGTCGCTGTTGGCGGCGAGATCGTATTCGACGAGGCCATCGGCTTCGCGGACCGCTCCAGCGGCGCCCGGCTTCGCCGCGACAGTGTGTTTCCGGTGTTCTCGATATCGAAGTCGCTGACGGCGGTCCTGATGCTGCAGCGGGTCGAGCGCGGTGAAGTTCGGCTGGATACGCCGGTCTGTGAGATCCTGCCCGCGTTCGGCTCCAAGGGTAAGCAGCGGGCGACGATCGGGCAACTGCTCTGTCACTGTGCGGGATTGCCGGCCAGCTTTCCGCCGGTGGCGCCAGAACTGCAAGGCGACCTGGACGCCGTTGTCGCATCGATCTGCGATGTCGGGGTGAATACCGTGCCGGGCGAGGAGGTGAGCTACGCGCCGATCATGGCGCACGCCGTCATCGCCCAATGCGTGCGGCTGCTCGAGGGCGGCCAGAAGCGCTTTCGCGACCTGGCGAAACGCGACCTGCTCGACCCGCTGGGAATGACCGACACCTCGCTGGGCATGCGGCCGGACTTGGCACGGCGTGCGATCGTGCCATGCAAGACCGACGACAGCCCCGGCATGTTCGATCTCTCGGCGCTGGTTGGGCTGGGTCAGATGATCCTCAATCCGGAGCTGGACGTGGAAATCCCGGCAGGCGGCTTCGTGTCCACCGCCGGCGACATATTCCGCTTCGCCGAGGCCCTTCGGCAGGGCGGAGCGCTCGGCGATGGCCGCATCCTGTCGCGTCCGATGGTGCAGTTCGCCACCCGGAACCACACCGGGACCATGCCAAACAACCTGTGGAACTACGCCCGGGAGATGCTGAACTGGCCGCTGTTCCCGGCCAATCTGGGCCTCGGGTTCTTTCTGCGCGGGGAAGGCATGGTGCCGACCTACTGCGGCCATCTCGCGAGCCCGTCCAGCTACGGGGCGACGGGCGCGGGGACGACGAACTACTGGGTCGATCCCGAGCGGGACATGACGATGGTTTGCCTGACGACGGGATTTCTTGAGGAGGCAAACAGCGCCAGGCGGTTCCAGCGGCTGTCGGATACCGCGATCGCCGAGTTCAGCCGCTAGCCGGCTCCGTCAAGCCTGGGCGGCTAGGCTTGCGGACACCGGCCGCCGCCAAGTGTCCCGCCAGTTTTGGGAAATCCCGTCGCCCGAGATAGGCGAGCCCGCAACAGACTGGTACATTGATCCCCGGGACAGCCGTCCATCGGGCGGCAGAAGGGGAGGAATCGCTATGGACCTGGGACTGCAAGGAAAAAAGGCAATCGTCTGCGCCGCTAGCAAGGGCCTGGGACGCGCCTGCGCGATTTCGCTGGCGCGCGAGGGCGTCGATGTCGTGATCACCGCCCGCACCGCGTCCGACCTGGAGGCAACGGCGGCGGAGATCCGTCAGATGACGGGGGCGAAGGTGACCGCGGTCCCCGGCGACATCACCACCGATGCGGGACGGATGGCGGCTCTCGCGGCGTGCCCCGCGCCGGACATCCTGGTGAACAATGCCGGTGGACCGCCACGCGGCGATTTCCGCGACTGGGACCGCGAGATGTGGATCAAGGCGGTTGACGCCAACATGCTGACGCCGATCTTTCTGATCAAGGCGGTGGTGGACGGCATGATCGGACGCAAGTTTGGCCGCATCGTCAACATCACCTCGGGCTCGGTGAAATCACCAATTCCGGAACTTGGCATGAGCAATGGAGCTCGCGCGGGCCTGACTGGCTTCGTCGCCGGGCTCGCGAGGCAGATTGCCAGACACAACGTGATCATCAACAACATCCTGCCGGGCCCGTTCCTGACCGACCGGCTGCGCGGGGGTTTTCTGGAGGCGGCTCGGTCGAGCAACCGCCCGGTTGATGAACTGGTTCAGGAGCGCGCAAAGACCAGCCCGGCCGGCCGCGTCGGTGATCCGGCCGAATTCGGCGATGCCTGCGCCTTTTTGTGTTCGGCGAAGATCGGGTTCATGGTCGGCCAGAATCTGCTGCTCGACGGCGGCGCGTTCAATTCGTCCATGTCATGAGATTGACCTCGGGCTGACAGGCGACTGGCATTTCGGCGGACCTATTGTCCGGGTCAGTCTAAGCCGGAGGGGCCGAGCGGGCGATGATTGATAGGGTCCGATAACGTCCGGCCGCTTCGCCCGGCCGGGCGCCGCACGAATCATGTGTGGAATTCCGAGGGCGCAACAGGCATCTATCTGCAGCTCGGGATCGAGCTTCATTGCAGGATATCCGCGCTGGGCCTGTACGGTCGTGGCCGCGCTATTCGGAGAATGGCCAATGCGCCGGCTGGTCGTTATTCTTTTCATGGCCCCTGCGCTCATCACCGTCACGATGGCTGCTGAACCAATCCGGCCCCATAACGTCCTACTGTTCGTCGCCGAAGGCCTGCGGGCGGGCATGGTCAGTGATCAGACCACGCCGACAATGGCCGCCCTGCTGAAGCGAGGTGTGCACTTTGCCAACAGCCACGCGGTCTTTCCAACCGCCGGCACACCCAACGCCGCAGCCATGGCGACCGGGCACATGCCAGGCGACACCGGCACCTTCGGCGACACGATCTACACTGCGTTCGCAGTCGCGGCGGCCGGGAACGCAGTGACGCCTTTGCTGCAAAGCAATCCGGTGCTGGGTGACATCGACGATCACTTCGGCGGCAACTGGCTGAACGAGGAGACCATTCTTCGCTCAGCGGCAAAGGCCAATCTTTCCACCGCATCGATCGGGAAGACTGGCATCAGCCTGATCTTCGACCCCATCGAGCGGACCGGGCAGCAAACTGTGATCATCGACGACCAGACGGGGCATCCGGGCGGCATCCCGCTATCTCCCGAGATGCAGGTGGGACTGCATGAATTCGCCGTGCCCGCCGAGGCGCCGGAACACGGAGACAGCGTTTCCGAGGGTGAAGCGAGGGGGCCGGGTACTCCCGCCGCCGAGGGTATGAAGTCGGATTGGTTCGTCGATGTAACGACAAAAGCGGTGCTGCCCATGTTCAAGAGCCGCGGCAAGCCATTCGCGCTGATTTTCTGGGCACCAGCCCCGGGTGGCGCTCAAAGGAATCAGAGCGATCGATCCCTGCGGCTGATCCCGGGGATCAACGGGCCCGCCTCGCTGGCATCGATCAAGGCCGCTGACGGTGAGCTCGCCAGGCTGTTGACCTCGCTGAAGGAGCTCGGATTGGAATCTACCACCGACGTGATCCTGACGTCGGATCACGGCTTGTCGACGGTCTCCAAGGAGAGCGCGACCAGCTATGCCGCTACGCAGTCCTACAAGGACGTGCCTCCGGCACTGCTGCCGCCGGGTTTCGTCGCCATCGATCTCGCGCACGGGCTGCGAATGAGTTTGTTCGACCCCGACGCCAAGAACGCGGCAGTGAACGCCGGCAACTTTCCGGCTCGTGGTAACGGGCTGATCGGCGATGAACCGGCCCACCCCTCCGTCGTGGTGACGGCCGGTGGCGGCTCCGACCTGATTTATCTGCCGGCATGGGACAAGGTGCTGGCGGCGCGTGTCATACAAATTCTGTCGGCGCAGGATTACGTCAGCGGGCTATTCGTCAACTCGCGTCTTGGTTCAATCCCCGGCACGCTGGCGTTGTCGGCGATCGGGCTGGACGGTTCGGCGCTGACGCCGACGCCCGCCATCGTGGTGAATTTTCGCACGTTCTCCCTGGGCTGTGCCGATCCTACGAGCTGCGGTGTCGAGGTCGCCGACACGGTCTTGCAGCAGGGCCAGGGCATCTATGGAAGCTTCAGCCGAGCGGACACACGGATCGTGATGGGGGCGGCGGGCCCGGGGTTTCGGACGGGATATCTCGATCCGGCGCCGGTGAGCAACGGGGACATCGGCAAGACGATGGCTTGGCTGCTCGGTCTAAAGGGTAAGGACAAGGGATCCCTGGTTGGTCGTGTGCTGACCGAGGCCATGCCGAACGGCGCCATGGTCGGAGCTCGGCCGTTGGTGATGCGGTCGGTGGCGGACGACACGGGCCTGACCACTGTGGTGAAATATCAGACGATCGGACCGACGCGCTACTTCGACGCTGCTGGCTATCCCGGGCGGACACTTGGATTGGACTGATCGGGCTATTCCGGCCCCGCCATCGGCTGTGCGAGGAGCGGCTGTGCCAATTAAGAGGCACGTAATGTCCTCGCGGGAAGCATCTCTTGACGAAACGATTTCGCTCAACGTGATCGAGCCGCCTGAAGTACGGCATTCCGATGCGCGAAGTGAATTGATCTGCATCAAGGCGTCGATCGCCGCCAGATCGCAGTATCGCGGTCGGAAATGGAGGCATTCGATGGCGACTACGATGCGGGCGGCGGTCGTGCGTGGGTTCGATCAGCCCTTGACGATTGAAGACGTTCCTGTGCCGTCCCCTGATCGCGGTGAAGTCCTGGTCAAGATCATCGCGACCGGCGTGTGTCACACCGACCTGCACGCAGCCGAGGGCGATTGGCCTTTGAAACCTTCACCGCCGTTCATTCCTGGGCATGAAGGCGCAGGAATCGTTGCGGCTGTGGGCGCCGGCGTGAAACGATTGAAGGAGGGTGACCCAGTCGGCATCGCCTGGCTCCACGACGCATGTGGCTATTGCGAGCCATGTATAACCGGGTGGGAAACGTTATGCGAGCGCCAGCACAACAGCGGTTACGGTGTTAATGGAACGTTCGCCGAATATGCCATCGGATCGGCCGAATATGTCGGACTTCTGCCTTCGAATGTAAATTTCTCCGAGATGGCGCCTATCCTGTGCGCTGGTGTCACGACCTACAAGGGCATCAAGGAGACCGACGCCCGCCCCGGCGAATGGATTGCGATCTCAGGAATCGGCGGTCTCGGGCACATCGCAATACAATACGCAAAGGCAATGGGTCTGCATGTCGCGGCCCTCGATGTCGCCGAGGAGAAGCTGGCGCTGGCACGGCGGTTGGGCGCTGAAGTCACCGTCGATGCCCGGGCACCGGACGCCGCGGCTCAGGTGATCCGCCAGACGGGTGGAGGCGCTCACGGCGTGCTGGTCACCGCGGTCGCGCCGCCGGCGTTTGCCCAGGCTCTCGAACTGGTGCGTCGCAAGGGGACCATCAGCCTCGTAGGTTTGCCACCGGGCGACTTCGCAACTCCCATTTTCGATGTTGTCTTGAAACGGATCACCTTGCGTGGCTCGATCGTCGGAACGCGTCAGGACCTGGCGGAGGCAATTCAGTTCGCCGCTGAGGGAAAGGTCAAGGCGCATATTCATGAGCGGCGGCTCGAGGACATCAACCGGGTATTCTCCGAGCTCAAGGAGGGGCAGGTAGACGGACGCATCGTAATGCGTCTGTGAGGGTGCTTTCCCAAGCCCAAACCGAGACGATGGGCAGCCAGGGACCAGGTGGTCGGTTGATCGGCCCGCCGCGGGGCTTGGAACTGTTATGAGAGCAACGGAACCTCCGCTGGTATGTTGGGCAATCGACCATCATTTCCGGTCGTCCCCCGGCGGCAAGCTCCCGTTAGCCAAACACAACGGTCCGGTCGTGTTCGGTCAGTCCGTGCTGGTTGCTCGTGCCACCGCATCGGCCAGATCAACGCGGCCATCCCGCCGCAGGCCGTCGATGACGCCCGGTCGATCCGCCGCCGGGCGGTTCTGGCTCATCTTCACTTTGCCTTCCAGCCGCGTGATCGGCAGCGTGATCCCGACGATACCGCGCAACATACCCTGCACAAAGTCCTCCGGCGCATCCGAGACTGCCCAGGGCACGGCTCGTGGCGTTTCATGGAGCAGGGTCAGCCGGGTCACCACATCGAGCAACCGGGCCGGGTCGTCGAATGATTGCAGCGTTCCGTAGGCGTGGATTGCCGCATAGTTCCAAGTCGGAACGACCTTCCCGTGCTCTCGCTTGGCGGCGTAGTAAGATGGCGTGATATAGCCATCCGGACCTTGGAAAATCACCAGTGTCTCGCACGCTTTTATCGGCGATCCGGGCGTGCGGATTGGCTCGCGCCAGGTGGCCTATGAGAGTGCCGTAAGGCGCCGGCTCAGGGTCCAGCAGCAACGGCGCGTGGCTCGCCATCAGTCCATCCGTGGTCATCGACACCAAGGTCGCCATACCGGATCCGCGGATCGCGTCATGCAGGACCTCGATCCGATCCTCCCTAAAATGCTCCGGGACATACATTTCAGCCCGCTCCTTGCTCTCAACCTGCAAGATGATGGCGAGGTGGACGAAACAGAAGGATCGATCCAGCGGCTCTGGATCAGTCCATTACAAGGCCCCGCCTCGCCGCCCGGCCATCGCTCCCAGCCGCAGCCGCAGCGCATTCAACTTGATGAACCCTTGAGCATCCACCTGATTGTAGGCGCCTTCGTCATCCTCGAACGTCACCACCTTCATGGAATACAGGCTGTTCGGGCTTTCCCTCCCGATGCAGGAAACGTTGCCCTTGTACAGTTTCAAACGGACGCGCCCGGTCACGCTGTGCTGGCTGGTATCAATCAGCGCCTGCAGCATCCGCCGCTCCGGGCTGAACCAGAAGCCATTGTAGATCAGCTCGGCGTAGCGTGGCATCAGGCTGTCCTTCAGATGCGCCGCCTCCCGGTCGAGCGTAATGCTCTCGATCGCCCGATGTGCCGCGAGCAGGATCGTGCCGCCCGGGGTTTCATACACACCGCGCGATTTCATTCCGACGAAGCGGTTCTCGACCAGATCGAGGCGGCCGATGCCGTTGGCCTTGCCCAGTTCGTTCAGCCGGGTCAGCAGGGCAGCCGGCGATCAATGTCACGCCGTCGATTGCCACCGGATCGCCAGCGGCGAAATCCATCGTGATCACTGTCGGCTGGTCCGGCGCATCCTCCGGCCGGATGGTGCGCTGGTAAACGATTTCGTCGGCTTCCTCGGCGGGATCTTCGAGGATTTTCCCTTCCGAGGACGAATGCAGCAGGTTGGCGTCGACGCTGAACGGCGCCTCCCCCCGTTTATCCTTGGCGATCGGAATCTGGTGCCGCTCGGCGAACTCGATCAGCCGGGTACGGCTGGTCAGGTCCCATTCGCGCCATGGAGCGATGATCTTGATGTCCGGCTTCAGCGCGTAATACGACAGCTCGAACCGGACCTGATCGTTGCCCTTGCCGGTCGCTCCGTGCGCCACCGCGTCGGCGCCGACCTGTTCCGCGATCTCGATCTGGCGCTGCGCGATCAGCGGGCGGGCGATCGAAGTGCCGAGCAGGTATTGTCCCTCGTAGACGTGTGTTGGCGCGGAACATCGGAAAGACGAAGTCCTTGACGAAGGTTTCCCGCAGATCATCGACGAAGATTTCCTTGATGCCCGCCATTTCGGCCTTCTTGCGTGCCGGACCGAGTTCTTCGCCCTGACCGAGGTCGGCGGTGAAGGTCACAACCTCGCAGCCATATGTCGTCTGCAGCCATCGCAGGATGACGCTGGTGTCCAGCCCGCCCGAGTAGGCCAGCACGACCTTTTTCACGTCCTTGACAGCCATGAGCCTGAAACCTCCGGTCTGATAAATATCGGCCATCATGACCGATCGGCATGCGCGCTGGTTAGCCCGCGGACCGAGGCCGACCGTGCGGCGCATTATGCACGGGATATACCGCCGTAGTAGCGCCCGGCCGGAGCCGGCACGGAAGCCACGATGAAGAGTCGCATCATATCCAGACGCATGGCCACGATTACCTCGCCGGTGGTTTGACCAAAGGTTGCAACTACCCGGTGGCGGCAGATTTCGAGACTGAGTTCCGGCCTGCGGGATTCGGACATCGGAAGGTCATTGCCAGAGTTTGCGCCGGGCGACATGATCGCTGCCATTGCCGCACGAATGGACGCATCGGGTCACTGCCATCGCACGTGCCGCATCGCGCCTAATCCGAACCACCGGTAGCGGCCGGCATCGCCACAGGGGATAGCTGCACCACCTATGCCCATCCGCGCAGTCTGCTTTGACGTCGGGGAGACCTTGATCGACGAAACCCGCCACTGGATCGAGTGGGCGGCGTTCCTGGGTGTCCCGGCCATGACCCTATTCACCGCAATTGGTGTCACGATGGAGCGCGGCCAGTCGCTCCGGCGCGTGTTCGAAATCTTTAAGCCGGGTATGGACCCAAAGCTCGCTCTGAAGCTGCGCGCGGCCGAGGGCTGGGCCTATGACTTTATCCGCCAGGACCTCTACCCGGACGCTATCGCCTGCCTCACCGCTCTGCGCTCGCGTGGTTACAAGGTGCTGATCGCGGGCAACCAGCCGATCGAGTCGGAAGCGGCGTTGGCCCGGCTCGCCGTCCCTGCGGACGTGATTGCCAGCTCGGCGGGTTGGGGCGTTTCCAAGCCGGACCCGCGGTTCTTCGCCAAGGTGATCGAAGCCGCGTCGGTGCCGCCTGAGGCCATCGCCTATGTCGGTGACCGGCTGGACAACGACGTGTTGCCGAGCCTCAAGGCTGGCATGAAGGCGGTGTTCATCCGTCGTGGTCCTTGGGGGTGGATGCACGCCGAACGGCCGGAGATCGAGCGGGCTCATTTGCGCCTCGAAGGCCTGGGAGAACTGCCGGATCGGCTTGCGGAGCTGTGAGCGATTATGAGCCCGGCGGCGATGGCTGGCGTGCGTTGACTGGAGCCGCGCTGCCGGCAGGCCTGGGCGTCCCTTGGGCGAAGAAGGTGGACGGTCGTTGGCAGTACGGGTTGTTGACCGGGTCGGATCAGGGCAATCCGAACGGCGTCCTGCACGGCGGTGTGGTGCTGGCGTTCGCGGATCATGGCTTGAGCCTCCTCGCCTGGGAGGCGGCGGAGCGAGCCGTTTGCACGACAATTCAACTCAATGGCCATTTCCTGGACGCGGCCCGGCCGGGAGAGTTTCTCGAGCTTCGAGGAGAAGTAACGCGCCGGAGCCGGGGTCTGGTGTTCTTGCGTGGCTTGGTGGGTGCACGCGATCTCACACAGTTCAGGGACATCGCAGCAATAGACGGCATCTGGCGTGTGCTGCGGCCCCGCTGAAGGGTTTTGAGACTTCGTTCGCTCGGATCAACGGGTTGCCGGTCTGCCAGGACTATAAGGGGCAAGGTGGGGCCGAACCGTGATGGCCTGCTCGAGGCAGTCGTTGCAGTGATATTATGCAGTCTTCGTGCTATATATCGGCTGGCAACGGGCCGAAATCGTTCCCGCCGTTGTGACCGGGGCCACCTGAACCGGACGCCGACCTTACTGAGGCCATTCGTTGGAGCATGGAAATGGACGTCAATCCCGACCCGGCCCGCCACTACGACAAGCTGACGCTTGCAATTGATGTGGGCGGCACCAGGCTGAAGGTCGGGCTGCTCGACGCAAACGGGGATATGGTCGGAGGCCCCAATCGGATGAATACGCCGTCGAAGCCGGTGCCGTTGGTTGTCGTGGATGCCTTGGCTGACCTGGCGGGTTCGCTGGGTCGTTTCGACAGGATTTCGGTGGGCTTTCCCGGTGTAGTGCGGCACGGCGAGGTGTTGACAGCGCCCAACCTTGGTACGGCGGCATGGCGGAATTTTCCGCTGACGGCCAAGCTGACCGACAAACTTGGCAAGCCCACCCGGATCCTCAACGACGCCGAGGTTCAAGGCCTAGGCGTGATCAGCCGCGAGGGGCTCGAGTGCGTCATCACTCTGGGCACCGGCATGGGGTTTTCACTGTTTCAGGACGGCCATCCGGCGCCGCATCTGGAACTCAGTCAGCATCCAATCCACAAGGACAAGACCTACGACAAGTATATTGGCGTTGCCGCCTTTCGGGCGGTTGGCCGCAAGAGATGGAATCGCCGGGTCAAGCGAGCGTTAGGCTGCATCACAACATTGGTGGGCTATGACACGCTGTATATCGGCGGCGGCAACGCCAAGAATATCACGCTCGAGTTGGCGGCCAACATCCGGCTGGTCTCCAACGAAGCAGGGATCACGGGCGGCGTCCGGCTATGGGACGAGGCTTTGGACCCGGTCTTCGCGGCCGGAGAGTGATCGCGGCAGGCTGATCACGGGACTACCGACACGTCTCGACACGTGAGCGCGCCATGCACTGGGCCGTCCAGGCGTGGGGAAGTCGGGTCAAGACGTGGGTGGCCGGATCAAGCCCGGCCAGGGAACGGAATTTGAGCGAAGAAAAAACCGAATAACGGCCGACGGCTTCAGGCCGCGCGGCGACCCGCCAGAGCGGCAGGCAACCGTGTTATCGCCTGATCGACCAGACGGGCATCCGCCTCGGCGGACAGCCCCTCGGAAATGACCTGGCGCGCGGCGGCGGTCGCGACTTCGGTTGCGGCCAGGCGAACATCGTCCACGGCGGCCTTCTCCGCCGCTGCGATGCGATCGAGTGCCATCTGCTCGCGCCGTTTCGCCGACGCCTCGGCTTCGGCGGCGGTCGCCGCGGCGACCCGGGCGGCCTCGGATCGAGCACCATCGATCAGTGTCTTGGCCTCGGCCACGGCCTCGGATCGCTGCTTCTCGGCATCCCGCAGCATCGCCTCGGCTTCACGACGCAGACGTGCTGCTTCTTCAAGTTCGGCTTTCACCGCCGCTGTTCGGGCATCCAGGAGGCCCGCCAGCGCGCCCCACAGCTTGCGGCCGAACAAGACGAAAAACAACACAAACGCAATTAGGACCCAACTGCTGGGTTCGGCGAAATAGCTTGCCTCGTGATGCATTGCGGTTTGCTCCGGCTAGCCAAAACCCGTGGCAACATCACGAGCGTCCATCGCCGCGGCGACAGCGCCGTCAAGCTGCGCGGGATTTGGCGGTGTCCCGGTCAGCTGGGTCACCAGGCTATTCGTCGTATCCGTGGCAACCTGCCTAAGCGCTCCCATGGCTGCGCTGCGCGCCTGTGCGATCTGAGACTCGGCTTCCCGCAGACGTGCTTCAAGCCGAGCGTTCAATGCTTCGGACTGTACCGCGGCGGTCTGCTTTGCCTCGTCCAGAGCCGCACTGATAGCCGTCTGCGCCTCCGCCCGAGCCTGTGCGATCGCATGACGGGCTTCGTCTATATCGGTGTCGGCGCTGGCCTTGGCGGCACGGGCACCGTCCAGGTCCCGTCCGATATGCGCGGCGCGCTCGTCAAGCACGGACGCCACCAATGGCAGGCCGCCGCGGGAGAGCAGAAGATAAAGCGCCACGAAGATGATCGCACCCCAGACCACCTGACTGAATGTCAGCGGGGTCGAGAAGTCGAGCTGAGGCATTCCCTCCGCCATGGCGGCGACGGGAAGCAAGATCAGGCCGATCAACAAACCCGCGGGAGCCGCAAGCGGCGACGGCATGATCCGGCCAAATTGCTTCATCGGCGCTTGCCGAGCGCGCATCCGCACGCCCGCCTTCCTCAGACGAAGAGAATGATGAAGGCGATGACCAGCGCGTAGAGCGCGACCGCTTCTGTTAGCGCAAAGCCAAGGATGGCCAGACCGAACACGCGGTCGCGCGCGGCGGGATTGCGAGCGACACTGCTGACAAGCGAGCCGAAAATCGTGCCGATGCCCACCCCGACTCCCGCGAGAGCGATCACGGCAAGTCCGGCACCAATCATCTTGGCGGAAGCGAGATCCATAGTCCGGTTTCCTTTCGATTATTCCGGTCGCGCGGGCCGGCGAGTCAGCCCGAGTATTCAGATATGTAAGAGCGGGATCAGTGCAGGTGAACCGCGTCGTGAAGATAGATGCAGGTCAACACTGCAAAAACGTAAGCCTGCAGGACCGCGACCAGCAGCTCGAAACCAATCAGGATGGTATTGAGCCCCAGGGACAGGGCCGCCGGGATGTAGCCCAGCAATCCCAGGCCGCCCAGCATGACGATGAAGGCACCAAACACCTCCAGCATCACATGGCCGGCCATCATGTTGGCGAAGAGCCGGACCGACAGCGAGATGATGCGCGAGAGGTAGGAGATGACCTCGATCACGACGAGCAGTGGTGCGAGCGCCACAGGGATGCCCTGTGGCAGGAAATAGCTGAAGAAGTGCCACCCGTGTTCCCTGATCGCCACTACCGTTACAAGCACGAAGACCAGCAGGGACAGCCCCAGCGTCACCATGATGTGGCTGGTGAAGGTGAAGAAATAGGGGAAGACGCCCAGCAGGTTCCCGAACAGGATGAAGAAGAACAGGGTAAAGACCATCGGAAAGAATTTGCGGCCTTCAGGCCCGATCTGCTCGACACACATCGACATAATGGTTTCGTAGCCAAGCTCGGCCGCTGCCTGCAATCGACCTGGCACCATCGCCCGCGGCCTCATGCCGATCCACAGCAGCCCCAGCACCAGGGCGCAGGCGACCACCATCATCAAGTTCGACTGGGTGAAGTTCACTGAGCGGCCGATGGCGCCCAGAGCCGGATGGAGCTGGAACTGACCCAGTGCGTCGATACTGCTCGAACCTTCGGCCGCCACGCTGTCCGCTCCCTACCTGCTCCGCTCCGACGCCTTCGGCGAGAACACGCGCCAAAGGTTCAACACGCCCGCCGCACCGCCCAGTGGCACGAACACGGCGGTCAGGATCGGCGTGGTGCCGAACAGACGGTCCAGCCCGTAACCGATGGCGACCGCCACCACCAGGGCCGCAACCAGTTCAACGCCGACCCGCAAGCCAATTCCCATCGGGGAACCTTCGAGTCCGCCCTGATCGCCCGGCTGTCGCGGCGACGCGTCCAAACCCTGCTTACTTCGAGCAGCCTTGAGACGTTCCTCGAACGAGGGATCCGGGCCGCCCGCTTCCTGACTCATACTCGCTCCTGGCAACATGCCGTGCCGGAAGGCGGGGGCTTGCTACCTACCGGGGCAGGGGGTGTCAAGGACGCAAGGTCGCTTTCCACGCCGGAACGAAACCCACAGTGGCTGCCAAGACACTGTCGAGCGACGTGCCATTCACAGATCGTCAGCACCAGCGTCACGACTCCGAACTCACCCGCCCAAGCGTGAAAGCAGGATAGCGATCTGGAGGCAACGCCGGGGGCGAAATCAGCCCATCAACTTCCTAAGGCTCGCCGCCATCTCGTCGCCGTTCTGATCCGCGCGGATCGGCGCGACGAAGTCACCTTTCGGATCCATCAGGTACAAGATTGAACTGTGGTCCATCGAGTAATCGTTCGGACCGGAGCCGGTTCGGTGCTCGGCGTAGTAGACGTGATATTCCCTGGCAATGTTGGCGATTTCCTCGGGTGTGCCAGTCAGGCCGGTGACATGTGGGCCGAATGCCGCCGCGAACTGCTTCACCACCGGTGGTGTGTCGCGCGCCGGATCGACCGTGACGAACAGCGTTCGCACCTTGCCGGCGGCAGGCCCAAGTTTGTCCATCGCGTCGGCGACGGCGCTCAGAGTGGTCGGACAGACATCAGGGCAGAAGGTGTAGCCGAAATAGACCAGCATGTGACTGTCCGCGAAAATCGCGGTCGGTGACCGGCTTGCCGTTGCCGTCCTGCAGTGTGAAAGGCCCGCCAATGGCGGCGCTGCGAGAGCCTCCGCCACCGCTCAGCCACAGGAACGCGCCGGCGCCGATCAACAGCGCGGCAATAAGCATCCCCGTCGTCGCATAGACCAACTTATTGGCGGGCGGGCCACCTGATGAGCTGCTGGGCGAACCACTCGGCGGCAATCTATCGGTGGTGTTCATGTTGGACTCCTACCGCGGCGGCGAGCGGGTGGGAGGCAATGTCGTCAATCGCCGCCGCCAGCACCCGAGGGTCATTCCAGTCGTTCGGATCGCCGGGCCGCCATCGTGCCCGCAACCACCCGTTCTGATCGGCCAGCAGATGCGTCTCGGCCAGTGCATTTGGCGCAACCCCCGCCAAGGTCGCGAACGCGTTCCAGGCCGCCGGCTCTACCGTTACGCAGGCCGATCCATTTGGCTTTGCCTTACGGTCCCGTGACAAAACGATGGTGGTGACGTCGGGGCCGTTCAACACGGGTGGGCTTGGCGGCGAGCTCTCCGGGTCGGCGACAATATGCAGCACACGGCCATGCAGATCGTCGAGATTGATGGCTGATCCGTTGGCACAGATAGCGTCGAACTGAGGCAGGGGAGGCGGTGTGCTCCAGCGTCCGGTGGCACGCATGCTGTATCCTGCGTTGTGTGCTTTGAGGAAATCTATCAGCGCCCACCGGTCGTCGCTGGAAAGGACGTCGCCGAACGCCGGCATCGTCATGGCGCCGGACGACGAGGTTCGACCGCGCGAGATGTACCAGAATAGGTCGCCCTCGGTGTGCATGCGAAAATGTGCCGCTGTCAGATCGGCCGGCGCCACCGCCAGCGACTTCGTACCGGGTCCGTCGCCCTGTGCCTCAGGCCCGTGGCAGATTGCGCACTTCGCCGCAAACAGTGTGGCGCCATGCACGATGGAACTGTCGGCAAACTCGGTAGGCGATGAGGCGAACGTCGTCGGGTAGGCATCAATCGTCAGGAACGGCGCCAGCCTTGGACCGGCCCAGATGGCGGCGGCGACGAACAACGCCAGGGCAGGCCAAAAGGCCCATCTCCAGAAGGCCGGGCGCCAGAACCAGCCGATTGCCATCAATGCCGCGGCGATGGCGCCGGGCAGCAATATGAGGAACAACTGGTGGGCGGCGGAAGGTCCAGACAGCCCGTCGAGGCTTGGTCGCCAAGTGAGCGGCCACATCGGCGTCTCGTGAGTTGCGGGCATCGCGGAGGCTAAAAAGGCAGCGGCGAGAATGATTGCCAGCCCGGTCAAGATTTCACCGGCCACCGACAGCCGCAGCCGGCTTCGCGCATTCAACGCGGACTTGGACAGCCGGTCCGTCAGCCTCAGCCGGTTCAGCGCGGCGAATACCAGGGCCAGCAGGAACAGCGCGATCTTCATGAGCGCTATCTGGCCATAGTGCGTGCCGACCAAACCCGGCAGGCCGCCGATCAATTCGATTCCCTGCACCAGACCGGTGCCCGCGATAACCAGGACGCAGCCCAAACCGACCGGCGAGAAGCGTTCGCAGACGGCGGCGCCGGCACGCGGCGCCAGCTTTCCCAGGCTGAGCCAGAGCGGCAATAACGCGCCCAGCCACAGGCCGGCCGCCAGCAGATGCAGGGCCTCGGAGGCGACGATGCCGGTACCGGCCCGACCGCCTATGGCGCCCGCATGACCGATCAGCCCCTGCAGCCCCAGTGCGATGGTAACCGACACGATGGTTGCGTAAATCCGAGAGCGCGATTCACCCACCAGCAGTGAGGCCAGAAGCAGCAGTCCGCCTCGCGCCACCATGGCGCCTCCGTAACGTGTTTGCTTCGCGACGATCGGCAACGCGGCACCAACCTGATGCAGATCCGCCGCGCCGGCGATGACCGCCGCCTGCAGCACGAACCAGGCCATCAGCGTCAGCAAGGCCACGATCCCACTGATGCGACAGAGGCGGACCAGCCGCGGCGAGATAGCCTGACCATCCGCCCCCGCCCCGGGCAGCAACCAGGCGATAAAGCCGGCCGTGCCCAGGAGCGACAAAGTGGCGGCCAAGTGCAGGCCGCGCAGCAAAGCCAGAAGCGTGGCCTGGTCGGTCATTCAGGGCTTCACCGTGAAGCTGAAATGGCCTTCGGTCTTGTGGGTATCCACCGAGGTCACATGCCACTCGACCTTGTAGGCACCCGGAGGAAGTGGCTTCAGCCCGACGCTCAGCACGCGCCCGCCGTCCCGGGCGATCAGCGACCCCTGATCGACGCGATCGCCCGAGGCATCCATTACGCGGACACTGCTGAACGCCGGTTCAATCGGCTCGGTGAATGTCAGCGTCAGCGATGGCGGCGCGGCGGCGACTTCCGACCCGACCGCTGGTGATGTCCGATCAAGGAAGGCGTGTCCGAACGCGACCTGGCCTAGCAGGCAGGCCGCCACGGCGAGAAAAACCGTTCTGAACATTGCGTCAGAACCACTGCGCGATCGGCTTGCCCAGGCTATTGGGCAGGAGGTCGTCGAAGTAGAGATGGAACTGCGCGATTACGCCAGGGTGGGAACCTGTTTGCCGGTTGCCAGGTATCAGCGCCTCGATCCCGACCGCCCACGACGTGGTGGTGTAATTCACCCCGACACCCCACAGATACAGCGTCGCATCCTGGTTCGGCTTGCTGGCGGAGGACGACCACGACAACTCGACCAGCGGCGTCAGCTTGTTGATGAAGTCGGGCAGCCCGTAATCCTTCACCTGCGATGAGAGATATCTCATGCTGTACTGCAGCGACAATCCGCCGGTCCACGCATTTGCCATGCCGTTGTTGCTCGGTGTGAGGGTGACCGGATCAACCTTCAGCTTCTTGTCGGCGATCACATAGCCGAGCTCTCCGGTCAGGGCCAACGGGCGAAGCCAGCCAACTGGCAGGTCGCCAAACCCCTTGCCGAAATAGATCGTTGGCGTTGTTGAACTGCTGTCGTCGTTGTCCAGCACCGCGCCATTCGATCCATTCGCTCCGGTCCGCGCAAACTCCCGCTCTACCCCCACCGACACCATGAATTCGTGCTCGGCACTAACATAAGGCTTGTACTTCAGCCCAATCTCGAGGTTGGTCCAACCATTCGCCGTCTTTGCACCGGGCTGGGTCAGCCAATTGTAACCCTGGCTCAACGAGAAGCCGAAGTTCTCCGTGATGCGTTTATCGAACTCGTACTCGACGCCGTACAGTCCAGGTGCCGAACCACCGTCGGACGGCTGCGGCAGGTAGCTGAAGGTGGGCAGGCTGGCCTCGTCGGCAACGTTGGGATCGTCGATCAGCAGCGTGCTGAGGAACATGTGGTCACCAGCGAAGCCATGCGCGAGGGCGTGGTGGGGTAACACGATTGTGCCAATAGCAAGCACAGCGAGTATATAACTCGATCTCATTGGGAAGCTCCTGAAGCAAAATGCAAACGGCCCGCGTCGGCGAGCCGGCGAGGATGCTCAGGAGGTAGTCGGGGGCGCCCGGGGTTGGCTGGGCGGATGGCGCGTCGCCGGCGGAGCGGTCGAGGGCGGCGGCAGTTCACCACGAAGCACCACCACAATTTGAGGCGCCGGCACACCAGGCTGAGGCGAAGCCTGCATCGCCGCTGGCGTGTGCAGCGCGACGCAAAGCGGGCAAACCGGACAATCAAGCGGGTGCATCGGTGCCGGGGCACTCGGCGGTCCGCCGGAATTCTCGGTGTGGCAGATCGCGTGGGCGCCCGACGCAATCGCGATCGGATCGGCGCGCGGAACCCTAGCGCCGATGCCAAGCTGCAGCATCAGCGCCAGCAGTGCCGCCAACAGCCCATGCAGCGGGAGCCGTCGGTTCAACATCGGCGATGTACTAGCGGAAGATCAAAGTCGAGAAAACCTATTCCGCGGCTGGGTTCAGATGCTCCTGTAGCCGGGGCATCAGTTCCACCAGGTTGCATGGCCGGTGCCGATTATCCAGTTGTGAAAGCAGAATATCGTCCCAGCCATCCTTCACCGCGCCGGTGCTGCCGGGCAACGCGAACAGATATGTGCCGCCGGCGACCCCGCCGATGGCGCGCGACTGCATCGTTGACGTGCCAATCTTCTGGTAGCTCAGCATGCGGAACAGCTCGCCGAAGCCCTCGATGCGCTTTTCCATCACGTGCTCAAACGCTTCGGGCGTGACGTCTCGGCCGGTGATGCCGGTGCCACCGGTGGTGATGACCACGTCGATGCCAGGGTCGGCGATCCAGCGGCGGAGCACAGCTTCGATCGCGGCGGTGTCGTCCTGCTCGATCGCGCGAGCCGCGACGCGGTGACCAGCGGCGGTGATGCGAGCTGCCAGCGTGTCGCCCGAGGTATCGTTGGCGGCGATGCGCGTGTCGGAAACCGTCAGCACGGCAATATTGACCGGAATGAAGGGGCGGCTTTCGTCGATGCGTGCCATGGGGATGTCTCCGGCGCGGGATACGTCCTGTCTTGTTGAGCTATGTTTCAACCAGGGCTCAGGCGGAACCCGTCAGGCTGAGATATCACCCTGTCGCGCGGGTCGTCAGTCCAGCCTCAGGGCGACGTCCACTCGTTTGCTCTCGCGCGTCAACGGCGTGAAGCGGGGAAATTCGCCGGCTGCCAGACTGTCCAGACTGGGCGCCGGCCGATGCAGCTTCGCGGCATAGATCCATGAGGCGGCGAGCACGTCGGCAACAAAGTTCCGTGTTTCTCGCACCGGAATAGCTTCGATGAACAGAAGCGGGTCATCATCATCCCGAATGTCTCCGATCCAGTGGAGGATGTTCCCCGGTCCGACGTTATACCCGGCCAGCAGGCGTATCAGATCGCTGTCGATCCCATCCTGCCGAGCGAGGTAGGTTACGTAACGCTGGCCGACTTCGAGATTGAAGGCGGGGTCGTGAAGCCTGTCGCCAGCGTCGGTCAGACCTGCCGGCGACGTAGTTTGCGGTGGCTGGCATGATCTGCATCAGTCCGGTCGCCCCGGCACGCGAAGTCGCGCCGGAATCGAAGTTCGATTCCATCCGGGTCAGGGCGTAGACCAGCGCGGGATCGACGCGGAAGCCGCCGGACGGACGCAGGCGTGGGATCGGGAAGCCCGACCTCATCGAAATGACGCCCATCGGCCAGATGCAACAGGCCGCCAACTGCGCGGCCAAATCATTCAGGCCGGCGGCCGAGGCCACCAGCAGCACCGATCGGCCGAACCCCGGATCGGTCTGTATCGCGGGCCACAGAGCGCGCAGTTCCGCCTGCCCGCGCCGGCTGGCCGACCTGCAGCAGGGCGAACGCCCGCTGCCCCTCGCGATGTCTCCGCCACCGCATCGACATCGGCTTCGCGTGAGCAGTTCACCACCCGGGACGAGCACCGATATCCATGCGCAGGATGCCGGCGCGCCAGTAGCCCATGGAGCGTTGCCCGTTCCGCCGCGGCCTGGCGTAACCACTTCACCATCGAAACGGAGTTATGCAACCGCCGGTTGGCACGTGACGCCCAGAATGCAGATGCCGCGCGGAGCCTCGGAGAGGAGATCGCGGCCTGTGCACCGCTCTCGAACAGACGCCGAGCCTGCTCGAAACGATCCGCGCGCCATGCGGCGAGACCGCCGATATAGTAGGTAAGGCTGTTCTGGTCCTCGAGCGGCGTGTCTCCGGATCGACTCCTCGACGATCCGCAGAGCGTCCGCGTCTTCGATTGTGAGTGAACAAGGATTGCGCGACCTCCGCACGGCGTCGCGCGGCGGAACCTCGGGCAATGGCGCGAGCCGAGGCGATCACGTCGAATCGCCTGTGGCGCATCGCCTTGCTCGGCCTGATCGATGACCGGGCGATCGAGAGCCTGTTGCGGGCAGTATCGCTGTCGCGTCGCCGCAGCGCTGTCGTTGGCATCGCCGTCGGCATCGGCAGGGCGGGACCGACGCAACCACGTCTGGCGAGGTCTGCAAGGGGGTCGCCCTTTGGCAACTTCGTCAGCAGCAGTGCACGGATCGCCGCGCGCATCCGCCTGATCGCGAAAGTTGCTGAGCCAGTCTGACAGTTCCGTTGGGGTCGCAGGTGGTTACGGCCTAGGTAACGATCCGCCAGCATGCGCGCCCGTCAGCAGCGGATCGTGCAGGTCCAGCACTTATCCGTATCGCCTCGGCAATGTTACCTTGAGCCTGGAGCGCAAAGACTCGTCGCGTCAGCCGCAACTCGCTCCGGGCGTCAGCGGACTGCGGCAGCTCGACGCTCGATGCGCTCCTGCGGAAAATGCGCGGCATTGCCGACGCGACCTCGATCGGCGCGGTTCATCTGTATCAGTGCCCCTGAACCTTTCCCCGATCCGGACTGATTGTCCGTGCGCGGCGGTCGCGACGTGACCCCGCAATGATCGCGGCCCCGGCAAGATAGTGCCAGGACCGTGGGAAGGCGGGAGAGCGTTTGACCACCCTCGCATACCAACCCGCTAGCCCCTAACGTCATGAGACGCAAGCCGCGGCGGAAAGACATGGTATCATTTTTATATAGATTGCGTCACCGCCAGGAATGATCACGCTTGCCGACCAATCTCATTTCTGCTCTATCCGGCGTCGATCGCTCGCCTCAGCAGACGCATACCAACCCAGGCGACGCGTCGCAGAGGCAGGTTCTTCTGCATTTCACCCGGCGATCGGGCAGTGACCAATCGAGGGTAGCGGATCTTGCAATCCTGGTATGCGACAATCGATCCACGCTGGGATCTGGCGGCGCCGTGTCTGGGTTGGGCGAGAGTAAGGCACGCGGTCGCCGATCCGCCGAACAGCACCAGCCGACGCGGGTTGCAGCAGACTGATCAGCCGGTGCAGGAAGGGCAGGCAGACCGCCAGTTCGACGGCGTTGGGCGGCCGTCCGCCGGGGGGACGCCACGGCAGCAACGGGTGTCAGCAGCAGTTTCTGCCGGTCCAGCCCGACGCTCGCGAGCATCTGGTCAAGCAATGCGCCGTCCGCGCCCGCAAACGGATGGCCGCTGCGGTCTTCCTCGCGTCCGGGCGGTTCGCCGACGATCAGGGTTGTGCTGGCGGGATCGCCCTCGGCGAACACGAGATTGCTCGCGGTGTCGCGCAAGGCGCAGCCGTCGAAGGTTGCGAGGCTTGCGCGCAGTTCATCAAGCGTCGTCGCCCTGGCAGCAAGTCGCTGCGCGCGCGTGCGCCGGTGTCAGGCGTGGCTGGTCGGGCGCCAGGATCGCGACGACCGCGGCGACATTGGTGGTCGCACCGAGGGCGCGAACCGGTTCAACCGGACGCAGGCGATTGAGTGCTTCCGGACTCAAGTGCCTCATCCGCGCCCCACTCGACCTGGAGGCGCAAAAGTGCCAGGGTATCGTCATCCAAGCAGGGCAGTCCTGAAGCGGTCCCGTTCCAGATGCGGGACGAGATTCTTCTTGCCGTATTGGTTGGCCGGGCCTTCCTTGACGCGCAAGAGGATAAACGCCAGGCCGCCGCCTTCCCGCAGCAGCCGGCGGGCCTCGGGCAGATCCGCCTCGGTGTTGACCACGTGCACAACCGGGAAGCCGGCGCCGGCGGCGATGACATCCAGACGCACGCCAAGCCCGGTATGGCTATCCTGGTTGCCGGTCTCGCCGTAGTGACCATTGTCGACACAGATGATCGTCAGGTTGGGCGGGTTCTGCAAGGCGATCGTTGCAAGCGCACCGACATTCATCAGCAGTTCGCCGTCACCGGTCGTCACCAGCACGCGCCGCTTCGGCTGCGCCAGCGCCAGCCCCAGGCCAATCATCGGCGCCGCACCCATGGCGCCTCCGAGGCCGAAGAAGTTCGGTCCGTCCTTGGTCAGCGCCGCCAGTTCCCAGGCGGTTCCTGCCAGTCCGGCAACGATCAGGAAGTCGTCCGGGTTTTCGATCAGTGCCGGCACCGCCTGGCGCCGATCCAGCACCGCGTCGGGCAGCGTCGCAGTCTGCAGCTTGTTGAGTTTCGCCATGCGTAATCCTCGTAGAGCCGGTCTATGTCAGAATTTCTTGGCGCCGATCAGACGCTGCGTCAGCAGAACCGCCACCTGCTGGCCGCCTGAAAGGCCATGGTGATCGGCGCGCTGACCAGCGGGATCACGTCGGACGGCGCCTCGGCGCGCAACACGATCACCCCCATCGCCTTCAGCACCGGCTCGACCGCCTGTCCCATGGGGTACTGCCACGGATTGCCCTCGCCGAACTCGCCGCGCATCGAAACGAGCGTGAGGAACGGGAAGCGCCCGCCATTGGTCAGCGACAGCATGTTGATGCAGTTGCCGACGCCGGAGGACTGCATCAGCAGCACCGCTCGCTGGCCGCCGAGGTCTGCTCCAGCCACCATGGCGACGCCTTCCTCCTCGGTCGTCAACGGCACCGAGTGCACGTCCGGGTCCGCGAGCGAGCGATTTATCAGCACGGTGTGGCCGGCATCCGGTACGTAGGCGAACTGGGTTACGCCGCTGTTGCGCAACAGTTCGTAAACGCGTCCGGCCACCGCCCGCGGTCATCGTATCTGACATCGTATCATTCCTATCTTCTGACCAGAGGGCAGCCGCCTTGCTGCAACGGACGAAAGGCCTCCGCTCCGGGGATCCGTGCAACGAGTTGGTAGGTATCCCAGCGCGACCGCGACTCCTCCGGCGCCTTGACCCGAAACGTATACATGTCATGCTCCGCTCGGCCGTCCGCTCGGACAGTCACTGTTCCGAACAGAGCGTTCTTCGATCGGCGCTTGTCGCATACGTGCAATGACCGCCTCGCCATCGATGGTGTTCGCGGCTTTGGCGGCGCGCAGATAGGCCATTACAGATGAATAGACACCGGCCTGATTGGCGGTCGGCATGCGGCCGTTGAAGCGCTGTGCGAAACGGGTGGCGAAGGCTCGCGTGCCGTCGTTCAGGTCCCAGTAAAAGGCCTCGGTCACCAACATTCCCTGTGCCGCGGCCAGCCCGATGGCCTCCACGTCGACGATCTGGGTGAACAGCCCGGCGAGAGTCTGCTCCCGGGTCAGGCCAAACTCGGCGGCCTGTTTGACCGCGTTGATCAGGTCCGCACCGGTATCGGCCAGCGCAACGACCTTGGCCCGCGACGCCTGAGCCTGGATCAGGTAGGACGAAAAATCGGTCGTCCCCAGCGGATGTTTTACCGATCCCAGTACCTTGCCGCCGAGGGCGGTGAGCACCGCCGTCGCATCGCGCTCCAGCGCGGCGCCCAGGGCATAGTCGAACGAGATGAAGTACCAGGTGTCTCCACCGTGCGCCATCATCGCGCGCGCGGTCGCGCTGCCCAGGGCATAGGTGTCCATCGTCCATTGCACCGTGGTCGGCTGGCAAAACTTGCCGGTGAGGTCCGAGGTCCCGACATTGGTGGCGACAAAGGTGCGATGCTTCTCGGCCATCACCTGGTTGACCGCCAGACCGACCGAGGAATTCACCGAGTCCGCAATGGCGGCGACGCCGTCCCGATCGACCCATTCGCGCGCGATCTGAGCGCCGATGTCGGCCTTGTTCTGGTGGTCTGCCGAGACGATGCGCACCTGCATGCCGCCGTCGGTTGCGGCGAACGTTTCGGCCGCCATTTCCGCCGCGACGACGGAACCTCGGCCGGACTGGTCGGCGAAAGGTCCGTTCATGTCGTTCAGAATGCCGACGGTCACCACCGCCGGCAGGTCAGCCCGCGCCTCGCCGGCCCAAAGCGGCTGCAACGCCGACAGCAGCGCGGTCAGCACGACGAAACGAGCGATCCACATGCCGGGGACCTTCCGCAGGTATTCGCTCCGGCAGGTTACAGGATACGCCGACGGGCTCAAGTCAGACACGCTGCCAGCACCTGGGCGAAGGCGCGCGCGCGATGGCTGACCGCGTGCTTTTCGATCGGGTCCATCTCGCCGAACGTCTGTTTCCCGGCACCCTGGTAGAGACCACACGGCACGAACATCGGGTCGTAGCCGAAACCCTTGTCGCCACGGGGCGGCCAGACCGCCTGACCATCGATCCGGCCGAGAAATGTCTCGGTGTGACCATCCGGCCAGCCGAGGCAGAGTGCGGCGACGAACCATGCCCGCCGGTCCTGGTTCTGCCCCATCCGCTCGTTGACCTGTGCCATTGCCGAGGTTGAAGTCCTTCGACGCCCCGGCCCAGCGGGCGGACAGGACACCGGGCGCGCCGTCCAGTGCGGCGACACAAAAGCCTGAATCGTCCGACAGCGCTGGCAGCCCGCTCGCCGTGGCCGCGGCCAGCGCCTTGATGCGCGCATTGCCGACGAAATCGGGTGCATCCTCCGCCGGTTCGGGCAACCCCAGGGTCGCGGCGGAGGTTACATGGACGTCAAAGGGACGCAGCAGCGCCTCGATCTCACGCAGCTTGCCGGGATTGTGGCTGGCTAGAACCAATTTTTCGCCGGAGCGCAATTTGCGCGCCATCAGTTTGACGCCAGGGCTTCGCGCTGCAGGGCGAACAGTTGCGTCGGTGCCCTTTCGCGCGAGCGCCAGCAGTTCGAGGAACTGAGCCTCGCTGAAGGGGGTCTTTTCGGCGGTGCCCTGAATTTCCACGAGGCCCGCCGGTGCCGGTCAGCACGAAGTTGGCGTCGGCGTCGGCCGAGGAATCCTCGTCGTAATCCAGGTCGAGCACGGAGGTTCCGGCAACGATGCCGCAGGATACGGCGGCCACCTGGCCGGTAAGCGGCATCGTCTTGATCACATTCATTTTAACCAAATGGCGGAATGCCAGCGACAGCGCCACCCAGGCGCCGGTGATCGCGGCGCAGCGGGTGCCGCCGTCGGCGTTCAGCACGTCGCAATCGAGGGTGATCGAGATCTCGCCCATCGCCGAGCGGTCGACGACGGCGCGGAGGCTGCGGCCGATGAGGCGCTGAATTTCCTGCGTTCGACCGGATTGCTTGCCACGCGCCGCTTCTCGGTCGCCGCGGGTGTGGGTGGCGCGCGGCAGCATGCCGTATTCCGCCGTGACCCAGCCCAGGCCGGTGTTGCGCAGGAACGGGGGCACCCGTGTTTCGACGCTAGCCGCGCACAAAACCTCGGTGTTGCCCATGCGGATCAGGCAGGAGCCCTCGGCGTGGCGGGAAAATCCGACGGTCAGGGAGGTTTCGCGCAGCGTTTCTGGAGGGCGGCCGGACGGGCGCATGATGGTTGGTCCTCGGGTCGATGCGGGCGGACCATACAGCGTCTCGCTGTGCTCGCAACGGCGGTTACGAAGGCCGGCCTCCGCCGCGACAGGTATGCGGCAGTGGATGGAATCTGACGAACAGCGCCGGCTGCATTGGTCAGGGGGTGGCTTCAACCAACGCCCGGGAAGCAAGCGTTGGGATCGGTCGACTAGCCGAAGAACCGTTCGAACCATGCCAGGGTTTCTTCAGGGGCTTCCTCGGCGATATAATGTCCCGACTGTATCGCGCCGCCGGTCACGCTGTTCGCGCAGTACTGCTGCCAGATCTCGATGCGCGTCGTACCAGCGATTGATCTTCCCTTTCGCGCCCCATAGCACCAGCATCGGACACCGCACTTTGATCCCGGCGGTTCGACTGGCGCGGTCATGCTCCAGGTCGATGCTGGCGGCGGCGCGATAGTCCTCGCACATGCCGCGCACCATTTCCGGCTGGCGAACCGCCGCGAGATAATCCGCCAGCGCATCGGGATGGAACAGGTCGGGCTTGGACGGATCGCGGCCGGTGTGCTGGCGCCACCAGTCCTCGGGCGCACGATTGATCAGCCATTCCGGGAACGGATGCGGCTGCGCGAACCAGAACCAGTGATAGTAGCCGAGAGCGAAATCCATGTCCGCCCGCTCGAAATGCTCCAGCGTCGGGATAATGTCCAGCACGGCGAGCTTTTCGACACGGTCCGGATTGTCCAGCGCGATACGGTGGGAAAGCCGGGCGCCGCGGTCGTGACCGGCCAGGCAGAACCGCGCGAACCCGAAATGGTCCATCACCGCCATCATGTCCTTCGCCATCTCGACCTTGGCGTAGGGCGCGTGATCCGGTGTCGCGGGTGGTTTGAGGGAAAAGCCGTAGCCGCGCAGGTCAGGGCAGATCACGGTGAATTGTTTCGCCAGCGCCGGCGCGACAAGGTGCCACATCGCATGTGTCTGCGGATTGCCGTGCAGCAGCAGCAAGGGCGGACCCGAGCCGCCATGGCGGAGCCGGATCGAGCCGCCCGGCACCGGGACATGCGCCAGGGTAAAACCCTCGAAGAACATCGTTGCCTCCCCCTTCGCCCCATCGCTCGTACGCCTCGACGTTGAACCCGGACGCGACGCGACGCCAGCCCGGACCGGCAAAGGCCTCGCGCATGACCGGCAGGCTGGCGATGCTGTCTCGGTCCTGCGCGACGAGGGCGAGGACGACGCGGCGGTAGCCGAGGGTGCGAGCGCGGAGCAGGGAAGGGGAATCGGTCGGGCGGACCAGCAGCAAGGGCATCTCCGGTGCCGCCTCGAGGCCGAACGCGCCGACGATCCCGACGCCGTCGTTGCCTCGCGGCAACAGGATCACGCCGCCCTTCGGCCAGCCGTCCGGCGGCCGCCGCCGTGGCGCGGGCCGGCTGCATGGTGGTGGATGCGGACAGCAGACCAAGGATGGAGGCAATCTGCAGCGGACCCGAGCATGATCAGCAGCGACCGCCTCCAGCCTGAGGCGGAGCCGGGATCCGGGGGAGACGGCCCAGGCGATCAGCAGGGCGATGAAGGGGACGCCGAAGGACAAGTAGCGCAACTCGATCGGGGTATTGTTGAAAATCATGCCCAGCAGCAACAAGCCGGCAGGGGGGGCCACCGCAGCGCCGAACAGCAGACGAGACGGCGGTCAGCCCGGGTGCCAATGCTTGGGGAGCGGCCGAGCGTGCAGCACAGTACGCGAACAGCGCGAAACCGAGCAACAAATCGCCGCTACCACCACAAGCCGGGCGCGCCCGTCGACATACAAGCGGCAACCCGCCGAATACGCTTGGCCGCTTGGTATACCAGCAGCCGAAGCAGCGCCAACAGCAGGTCGAACGACGGAAACTGGCCGATCCGTGCGCCCTCCTGCGCGGCGAAGAACCAGGCGTCCAGGGCAAGAAAAGGCACCGCCGACACCAGCATGCAGCCAGCCGCCGGCCAGTACCGCCGCGGCGGCCGCAACGAACACGGCAAGATAGTTGCAACAGCAGGCGGCGCCGAACAGGGCACCGGCAGCCAGTCTGGCACGCCAACTCCGGCTTCCGACCAATACCGCAATGCGCAAAGGGTCAAGGTCTGCGCCAGCGCGAAGTCTCGGGCAATCGCATTGGTATAGACGAAGCCGTAGCTGCCCAGGGTGAGGAGCATCGCCAGCAGCGGCTTGATGCCCGAGCGCCGCAGCGATGTTGCCCACCGCCGCCAGTGACAGCACGCCGCACACGACCGAGAACAGCCGCCCGGCGAACAGGCCCGGGCCGAAGAGCCGACGCCAGATGGCGAAGGCCCAAAAATACAACGGCGGGTGGACGTCCGTGGCTCGAAGGTCATGCGTGATCGAGGCCAGTCCGGCTTGCGCGCTGGATCCAGCCGCCGGACCAGCCCTGCGGTGAATGCGGCCTCCGGCCAGGCGGGTCGAGGCGTGCCAGCCGTCAGAAACAGGGTGTACTGCTCGTCGTATTCGGCGCTGCGCAGCCAGGCGGCCGCGGTCAGTACTGAGGCCGCCAGCAGCATCACCATGCACCAGCCGCAAGCGAATTTTGCCGCGTTAACCAACTGTCAGCTTTTACCGATTTAATCATCCCGCGAAGGGTATCGGTTTTTGCTTAACGGAGTCCCTATGCCCGACATATCACCGCTTCGCCATGCAGCGGTTGTTGGTGCCGACGATCTCGGTGGTCGTACCGGCATTCAACGAGGCGGCTGGCCTGGAACTGTTTCATCAGCGCCTGGTGCACGCGATGTGCGGGCTGGGAAGCTGGGAAGTGATCTACGTCAACGACGGCAGCGACGACTGCACCCGGGACGTGCTGGAGGCGCTGCACCGCTCGGACAACCGCGTCGCGCTGCTCAGCCTGTCGCGCAATTTCGGCAAGGAAACGGCGATTACCGCCGGGCTCGATCATACCGCCGGGGACGCAGTGGTGGTGATCGATGCGGACCTGCAGGATCCTCCGGAACTGATCCCGGAGCTGTTCGCCGCCTGGCGATCCGGATTCGACATGGTCTACGCCAAGCGCCGCAGCCGGCCGGCCGACACCTGGTTGAAGCGGAAGTCGGCGCAGGCGTTCTATTGGATGATGCAGGGCCTGGGCGACTCTGAAGCTGCCGCGGGACACCGGCGATTTCCGCCTGATGAGTTGCCGCGTGGTCGATGCCGTGGCTTCGATTGCGCGAGCAGCATCGCTTCATGAAGGGCCTGTTCGCCTGGGTCGGATATCCCACGACGGCCGTGCTGTATGACCGCTCGCCGCGGCATGCGGGTCGCAGCAAGTGGAATTACTGGAAGCTGTGGAACTTGGCGATGGAGGGGATCACCAGCTTCACCGTGATGCCATTGAAGCTGGCGACCTATGTCGGGCTGGTCGTCGCGCTGCTGTCGGTGATCTACGGCGTCCAGGTGATCGTGAAGACGTTGATCATCGGCAACCCGGTTGCGGGCTATCCGAGCATCATGACGGTGATGCTGTTCCTGGGCGGTATCCAGTTGGTGTTCCTCGGCGTCATCGGCGAATACCTGGGACGGGTATTCAACGAAACCAAGCAGCGGCCGCTCTACCTGGTGGAGCGCTATGTTCCCAGCACTGTGAACGTCACAGTGTGACGCCGAGGCGTGTCTCCTGGCGCTGCTCCTGCTGTGGCTTTCGCCCGGTCCGGCCACGCCGGGCCGAGGAGGCGCGGCCGGTTACGCTGTCGCGAGGCATCAATATTACGGCCTGGTTCCGGTTTCCCGCCAGCCGCCAGCCCGCCGCGCTGGCTGGCTATCTGGGCGATCAGGCGTTGGCCGATCTGCGTTCGACCGGATTTGATTTCGTCAGGCTGGCGGTCGATCCGGACGTAGTGGCCTCGGCGGCTGACCGGGCACTGCTGGTCGAGGCGATCCGCCGTATCCAGCGCGACGGTCTGGCCGTGATCATCTCACCGCACCCGCAGGGTTGGCACCTGGAGACGGAGCAGGCCGACCGGAACCGGCTGTGCGATTTCTGGCGCGGTCTGGCCCCTGCGTTGCTGCCGCTCGATCCGGCGCGCACGGTGCCCGAGGTGCTGAATGAACCGGTGTTTCCCGGACGATCCGGCCGGTTGGGGCGCGTTGCAGCATCAGGTGCTGGGCGAAATCCGGAAAGTCGTTGCCGCGGCAGACAGTCGTGCTGACCGGTCAGGACTGGGGCAGCATCGGCAGGTCTGCTGGCGTTGCAGCCCGAGGCCGACCGCGCGGTGCTCTACAGCTTCCATTTCTATGATCCGGCGGAGCTGACCTCGCTGGCGACCTACCGGCCCAACCTCGACCGGACCGCCCTTGCTCGGCTGCCATTTCCAGCCACCGACCGCGCGTCGTGCGATATCACGGCGTAAACCGCGGGAGACCCCGATACGGCGAACCTGATGCACTACTACTGCACGCTGGGGTGGAACCGCGCCCGCCTCGACGGCACGATCGAGCAAGCCGCGAATTGGGCCAGACTTCATCGGGTGAGCCTGCTGGCGGGAGAATTTGGTGCGAGTGCGCGGTTGAACGCGCCATCCCGACTGGCTTGGCTTCGCACGGTACGCGAGAGCCTGCAGGCGCGCCACGTCGGCTGGGCGCTCTGGGGTTATGACGACGTGATGGGGCTGGGGGTGCCCCGACCGGCGCCTTTGCATCCGACGCTCGACCGCGACGTCCTGTCGGCACTGGGATTGCCAGCAAGGTTCTGATCGCGGCTCCGAGGTTGCTATCCGTTTCGTGGCGTGGGCGCCGGCGCGCGATTGTGATTGCCGACTTCCTCCCCAAGCACGGCGGGCCTATCATGCTACCATGTTCGAGGTGGGTCCGTGGCCGCCACGGTATCGGCGGGTCTTGTCCACATTGACGGCGCCGTTCTCGGGCTGAGAAAGTGAGGAACGATGGCAACCTATACCGCGGATGTCGATTGGAAGCTGGGCCCCGGCGAGGACTTTCTCCGTGGCCGATATAGCCGCGGACACACTTTGAGTTTTGACGGGGGGACGGTTGTTCCCGCATCCGCCTCGCCGCACGTTGTCGGCAAATGGGCCGTGGAAGCAGCCGTGGACCCAGAGGAAATGTTGGTCGCCGCGCTGTCGAACTGCCACATGCTTTCGTTTCTGCACATCGCTCGGTTGGCGGGCTTCGCCGTTGCCGCATATAGCGACCATGCGGAGGGCGTAATGGAAGAAATCGCGCCCGGCAGGCAAGCCCTGACGAAGGTCGTCCTTCATCCTCGGATCGAATGGGCCGGCGAGGCCCCGGAACAGGCGAAGCTGGACGATATGCATCATGAAGCTCATGAAGTCTGCTTCATTGCGAATTCTGTAACCACGAACGTGACGGTAGCCTGATTTCAAGAACACCGCTGCGAAATAAAGCCTACCTAGGCGGCCTGCGCACGCCTGCGACCCTCCAGCACCAGCGCCAAGGCCAGAAGCCGTCGCACCACATCGGTTTCGGAAACCCGCGACGCATGTTCGCGTAATCGGCACCGTCATGCCGCTCGCTCCGTATCCAGAACGGACAGATCGAATCATGCCGCATCGAGCTGGCAGAATTCACGTACGAGTTCAACGAAACGGTCGATTGGTATAACACTGTCCGCAAATGACGTGCATTGTAGCCAAACTAATCCCTGCGGTCATGCCTGCTGTTGCAATGCCGAATTGATACAGAACAAGAGATCCTCCTTTGCGACCGGCTTGTCCAGCACACAGAGTGCCCCCGCTTCCAATGCGCGCCGACCATCAAAGGGAAAGGCCGTGATAACAATAAATGGGAATTGTTGGCCGCAATGAACGCAGGCGAGCCTGCAATTCCAGGCCTGACATTCCGCGCAGCTGCAGGTCGGCGATAAGACATGCAGTTTCGTGCAGGCGCGTGGACTGCAAAAAATCCTCAGCCGACGGGAACGCTTCCGTTACAAAACCAGATGCCCTCAGCAGAGCTTGAATTGCCTCACAGATCGAGGCGTCATCGTCAACGATCGCTATCACCTGAGGTGGGGACAAAGCGGTATTCCTCTTGGCTTGCCCGACGCTAGGTCAACGAACGATGTACCTCAATTGCTCTCGGGGCAAAACACCTTATCACTAGGGGCAACCCAATTATACTTTGGTCGAAGTCCGTTTCTACGCTGGCAATATGAGCTTTAACCGATCCGCCATTCGAATCAGGTCAGCCAGCGACCGTGCCCCCATCTTTCGCACCGCCTGGGAGCGATGAACTTTCACCGTCGCCTCGGTCAGCTTCAGGTCATCGGCAATCTGCTTGTTGAGGCGCCCGGCAACGACATGGGTCATCACCTCACGCTCACGCCGCGACAAGGTCGCAAAGGTCGCACGCAGCCCAGCTACGGCATCTTCATCCTGACGACGTGCACGGTCGCGCTCCACCGCCATCTGCACCGCTTCAAGAAGGTCCTGGTGGTGCACCGGCTTGGTTAGAAACTCGACAGCACCGGCCTTCATTGCTCGCACCGACATCGGCACATCGGCGTGGCCACTGATGAAAATGACCGGAGCGTGCGCCTCCCCCCTTGCCAGATCATCTAGAAAATCCAAGCCGCTGCGCCCCGGTAGCCGGACGTCGAGCACTATACATCCCGGTCTGTCGGGGCGCCCGCTGCCGCGAAACTCCTGCACCGAGGAAAACAACTCCACCTGCAATCCGACCGACCGCAACAGGCTTCGCAGTGCCTCGCGGATCTCGACATCGTCGTCAATGACGGCAACGGCCGGCTCTTTCAGATCAGGGCGCATCGTCCGTTCTCGCGTTCTCAGTTGCCACCGGCACGGTAAACTGAAACAGGCAGCCGTACGGCTCATTCGGCAGTGCCCATAGTCTACCACCATGAGTCTCGACGATCGACCGGCTGATGGTCAGGCCCATCCCCATCCCCTCCGGCTTTGTGGTAAAGAAGCCGTCAAAGATCCTGTCCGCCTTCTCGGGGTCGAGACCAGTTCCCACATCCGCCACCGCTATCAGTATACCGTCAGTCCCGTGGGGGCGTGAACTCACCCGCAATATCCTCGGTCGGTCCTGGACAGCGCTCATCGCCTCGATGCCGTTCATGACCAGATTGAGGACAACCTGCTGCAGTTGAATCCGGTCCCCTTTTGCAGGCTCAAGATCATCAACCAATTCGGTATCCAGCGAAACATTCCGCCGCCGCAGTTCGCCACCCAACATCATGAGTATTTCCGCGAGAGCCTCGTTAAGGTCGAACGCCGCCATCTCGGGTTCAGACTTCCGGGCCAAGGCGCGTATGCTCTTAACGATGGCGCCGGCACGGTGGCCGTTGCGCACGACCCGCTCCGCCGCCTGTCGAGCCTCGTCGAGATTAGGAGGAGTGTTGGTGAGCCAGGACAGGCAGGCGTCCGCGTTGGTGACAGTCGCCATAAGTGGCTGGCTGACCTCGTGGGCAATCAAAGTCGTCAACTCACCCATCGAGGCAAGTCGTGTCGCGCGCGCCAAATCCGCCTGCGCATCGCGCAATGCCTCTTCGTTTTGTCTACGCTCGGTAACGTCTATCGTCGTCCCAACATATTCCTCCACCAAACCAGATTTCTCGACGATCGGCCGGCCGGCACCGTGCAAGTATTTGGTCGACCCATCGGGCAGAAGCGCGCGATAATCAAACGCAAACCAACCGCCGGAACTTGTCGCGGCATCGAGCCTCTGCTGCAGTTCTGCTCGGTCGTCCGGATGAACCCGCAAGAGAAACGATCCATAGGTGGCACGGCGTGCGGTGGATGGATCATAGCCAAGGATCCGGCAATGCTCCTCCGACCAGATCACCTCGCCGGTCGCGATATTCCAGCGCCAACTTCCAGTTTGACTCATTCGCTGACCTTCAGCCAGGAAAGCCTCACTGCGCTGGAGATCCGAATAGAGGTATGTGTTCTCCAGAGAGATCGCAGCCTGCGCGGCCAGGAACTCCTGCATCGAGACGCGGTCAGACGTAAACACCCCCGAAGTCAGGCTGTTTTCGAGGTACAGCACACCGACCAGCTTGGTTCGCTTGACGATCGGAAGGCAGAGCAAGGATTTTGGATGACCAGCGCGAACGTACGGATCATCCGCCAATAACTCGCTGGCTGAGGCATCGTCGATCACCATGCTCTCTCGTGCCCGGATCACATAGTTCAACATGGACTCCGGCAGATCGAAGTGCGAGACTGTTGCCTCTCGCAGCGTGACTACCACGGGACCACGGCCCGTGACGGCCTCCGCCGCGACCTGTGCCTCTTCGTTCCGAAATAGAACCAACACGCCCCGCTCGGCGCCCGCATGCTCGACCGCGATGCGCATCAGTGTCTCGATCAGCGATCCGAGTACGATCTCGCCGGACAGCGCCTGCGACGCCTTCAGCATCGTGCGGACGTCGAGTTCCTCGATGTCAGCTTCCAAACTGGCAGTGGCAGCAGACGTCGGAGACAACGAGCGCAGGTGCGGGTAACACTCGTCAAGTTGACGTAATTTCGCTTTCGCACCCCAGCGAAGGTAGCAGTTTCGCGCGTTACCAATATACGCGTCGGCTATCGTCGGAATGCCGCGGCTCGCATGAAAGCGCGCGGCGAGTTCGCTGGCAACGCCTTCGTTCTGAACGAAACCGTGTTGTCGAGCCAGACGAATCGCCTCCTCGTAAAGTGACATCGCTTCCAGTTCGCGGCCACCGATTTCGAGCCACTTCGGCGGAGATCAGAACTCGCCTGGCTGCCAAAGTTCTCGGGGCAGCTTTTCGCCCAGGATTTAAGTTGCGCATGGTGACCTGCAAACGCACGGCGCCCTTCGGCGGTCAATCTGTCCCAACGGGCAGCCCGAGTGAGGGCCGCGTAGAACTGATAGTCGGCCAGCTCGACATGTGACGGCAGCGTCCAAAGCAGTGGCTCGGTCTTTGTTGCTGCTTCGTCGGCAGCATCGATATCACCGGTGTGGAACCGCGACTGCAGGGTTCTTATCCAATGCGAGCACATCACAATCGGCGGCCGCGGGCTACCCTCCAATTCCTCGCTTTTGCCCGGATCCGGTCGTGCCGCCACGGAGTTCGGCAATGAAACTAAGCTGCACCGACAGAAGCTCTTTGGTCAGATCGGCGCGTGACCGGCGCGCGAACTCGAACCACGTCTCGGCCTCCCGCTGAACGTCGGCAAGCGGCTCGCCACTGGCAAGCATGTGCGTGATCAAGGCGCTCCGACTATAAGCGGCATGGAACGCCTCCCCGGCGTCTTGCGCCGCCTTGAAGGACGTTTGTAGCCACGGCCGGCACATTCGGAGATGCCGTGTCCAAGGAGCGATACGGTTGCCGAAATCGAGGTGAGGCGCAGACTTGTAGCGTCCCCTGCTCAACCCACGCTTCTCTATCAGGTCAAGCCCCGCCGAGCCAACACGGAAGCCCGCTTGGGGATCGCCGAAATGCCCCGCCAAAACCACTCCGAGCCATACATAGGCCAGGCAAGATCCATCATGATTTCCATGCTCCAGGCTGAGGTTCGCCATTCGGCCGATGACCAGACGCATGAGATTTTCGTCGGTGAACAAGGCGGCCCGAATGAGCGCAACGAGAACGTCCATCGTGGCGCGGCCGCCAGGGTCGGTCATTGGCGGCAGGTTCACCAAGGCCTCGACGCAGCCAGGCTTAAGTTGCCCGAATAGGCACTCATATTCCCGCGCTACCTCTTCGGCGGTCACCGGTAACGCCCATTCGATGCCCACATTGCGAAGAAATTCCAGGCCCACTTCGATGGCCTGCTCCAATCGGTCCGAGTTCGTATAGACATTCGCACGCAGACAGGTGATCGCGGCGCCGTCCGTGGTTGTGTCCGCGTGGCGGGACAGCGCTGTGAGGCGGGCCTCGGAGTCGGTCAGGTTCCCCGCCAGATAATCACATTCCGCCCACGCGAGTTCGAAGGCAAATGCAAGCCGACCACAGCGTACCCATCGGTCGTTTGGCAACAACCCGTGCCCGGTCCGCAGAAAGGCCAACGCCGGGATATAGGCCGTGGCCGCCTTGGCGCGCCTTCCCGCCATTAGATTGAGTTCGGCCACCCATCGCCGCTCGTCTTCGGTGACCACCAGATCAAGGCCGCGGTCGAATTGATTGACGATCTCAAATATGGACTCCTCGAATTGCGAGGACGCCACTCGCGATGCCAGTAGCCGGCCGATCGACACATGGACCTTCGCACGGTCTTCACTGGCGACGAGTGCATATGCGGCTTCCTGAACTCGATCATGCACAAATATGTAGGTTCCGTCGGCGTGAAAGACGAGGCCCGACCGAGCGGCTTCCCACAGCGCCGCGTGCAATTCCTCCTCGGAAACTCCAATGACCAAGGCCAATGCGGCGTCCTCGGCAACGTTCCCGAGACAGGCCAGTTGCCCAAGCGCCTGCTTTGTTCCGTCAGGCATACGACCTAGTTTGGCCGCCAGCAGATCTGCTACGTTGGCGGTAAATCCCTTCGCCCGAATACGTGACAGGTCCCAGCTCCAGGCTTCCGCGCCAGGTTCAAGCGCGAGCAGCCCGTCTTCCGCCAGGGCGGCGAGAAATTGGATCACAAAGAATGGGTTGCCGTCGGTTTTTTCATGAATGAGCTGTGCAAGCGGCTGAGCATCCTTGCGGCTGCAACGGAGTAAATCAGCCGTCAGCCGCCCAACGTCGTCGCGTCCGAGGGGCGCCAAGGCGATATGCTCGATCTGGAACCTGGCATTCTCGATGGCGCGAAGTGCCTGCATCAACGGATGTGACTGGCCGACTTCGTTCTCCCGGTAAGCGCCGACCAGCAAGAGGTGACGCACTTCATCGTGCGTCACGAGATGCACGATCAGTTCAAGCGTGGCGGAGTCCGCCCATTGCAGATCGTCGAGGAACAGAGCCAGCGGCCGATTCGATCGAGCGAAAACGCCAAGGAAACGCCGGAAAATGACCTGGAACCGATCTTGCTCGTCACGCGGCGTGAGGTCTCCGATCGGCGGCTGCTTGCCGATCACGAGCTCAAGTTCAGGGATGAGGTTCGCTATCAATTGCGCATTGGCGCCCAGCGCTTCGCTCAGATCTCGCCGCCACTGATCGAGCTCCGCCTCGCGTTTGGCCAGTATCTGCCGTACCAGGGTTAGAAACGCTTTCGCCAATGTTCCGTAGGGGATGTGCCGCTTGAGTTCCTCGAACTTTCCGCTAGCAAACAGACTTTGTGACGCCACGAGCGCCTTGTGCAACTCGCTCACGACTGAGGATTTGCCAACTCCAGAATAGCCCGACAGGAGTGCGAACTCTGTCTTGCCAGAGGACGCCACGCGTCCAAAGGCCGCAAGCAGCGTGGTAACCTCCCGTTCCCGGCCATAAAGTCGCTCCGGAATCACCAGCCGATGCGAAACCTCCCGGGTGCCAAGTCTGAATGGTTGAATTTGGCCACATGAATCAAACTCGATGAGGCATCGACGCAGATCAGCTTCCAGTCCGCTCGCGGATTGGTAACGATCCTCACCGGTCTTCGCGAGAAGCTTCAGCACGATTGCCGAAAGCTGGTGCGGAATCGTGGCAATTCGCTCGATCGGAGGCACCGGTAGCCGCGCCATGTGGCTGTGCACCCATCCGACCGGATCCGCCGCGGTAAACGGTAGCTCACCGGTGAGCATCTCGTAAAGTGTGACGCCAAGGGAGTACAGGTCGCTGCGCGTATCGATCGACCGGTTCATGCGACCTGTCTGCTCGGGGGACATGTAGGCAAGTGTCCCGGCGATGATTTCAGGTGGCGCCGGCGCCTGGCGTTCGCGAGGCAACCTCGACGCAATCCCAAAGCCGGTAAATCGTACACTGCATGCTGGACCCACAAGTATATTCGCCGGTTTGATGTCTTTGTGGATCAGTCCGCGGCGGTGGACTCGGCCCAGAGCAGCCGCCATGTTGATTGCTAGGCCCACCGCGCGCGTCGGTTCGAGCGGCTGACCTAAGATCCGAAGCAGTGGCTGCGCTCCATTGTCCTGGAGGGTGAGAGTGGCAAATCCTCTGTACGAGCCGAGCGCTAGTGGCAAAGCTGCCCAGCCGGGGTCGAGCTCGCTCGCGAGCGAGTATTCGTATTCGAGCCGCCGGACAGTTCCCGCTGCGGGCTGGCTGGAGACCGCCACCCTGGCGAAGACCGGGGTGCCATGTTGCCGTACCCGATACAACGCAAAGACTCCGTCATCGTGCAAGACCTCAAGCTCGTCGAACAGAAATTCCATTCTCGAGTACAGTCCTCTCGGAGCAACTACGGCTTTGATCAATGGTATATTCGGAAGCAAGTGCGTCGTAAATGACGGGAACGGCCCGAAAAATCCGGCACCGGCAGAAGACGCGGTTGCTGGCCGGTGAGCGACGGCAGACTTCGACTATAGAGGATGGCCAATGTCCCATGGGCCGCCTCCTATTCCGGCGGAATGGGACACTTAAACCAAAGGCTAAAGTCACTAGCCCGTCCGCTAATATCGGACCCTCACAGGTTTAGGTGAATCTCACATCTTTAAGTGCAAATCCGCCTTACGAACAATAGCCTCGAGCCATTGTTCGGCGCTAGCCTCTGGTAACTATCGGAAAGGCTGAAATGCCGAATAAGCCGGTAACGTCCAATACCTCGGAAATCCGAATGACCCCCGCACCGGCTCGAAGGCCTGCTGAAGTCGTCGCGTTCGCATCGGATCTAAGGGGAACAAGCGGTGATCCTCGAAACCTTGCCATGTGGCAAGATTTGCACGGCGATCGCTGCTGGGTGAAAGGAATGTATGATGGTGGCAGCTATCGCTAGTTTAGTTCCTGAGAACAATCTGTCTCGGTATCTCCGGGAAATCCGCGGATTTCCCTTACTGATGCCAGACGAAGAATTGGCCCTGGCTCAGCGTTGGCGCAATTCGCAGGATATGGCGGCCGCCCATATACTTGTCACTTCTCACCTTCGACTGGTGGTCAAAATATCCATAGGATACCGGGGGTACGGTCTACCAGTGGGTGAATTGATCGGTGAGGGAAACGTCGGGTTGATTCAGGCCGTAAAACGTTTCGACCCCGATCGCGGATTCCGCTTGGCAACCTACGCCATCTGGTGGATCCGCGCCGCGATTCAGGCATACGTGCTGCATTCCTGGTCGTTGGTAAGGATCGGCACCACCAGCACGCAAAGGATCGTGCCCCAGGGCATGGTGTAGGAGTGTCAGTCCTCGTTTCGGTCCGAGGTTGATCAGGCGGCCACTCCAGGCAACCTGACGGTGATATCGTTGCTGACCGGGGCGAGGCTTTCAAGGCTCATGTAGCGTCGGCTGACGGCCCACTCATCGTTCTGTTCCAGCATCAGCGCACCGACCAGTCGAATAACGGCACGATCATTGGGAAAGATGCCGACGACATTGGAGCGGCGTTTAACTTCGCCGTTGAGGCGCTCGAGCGGATTGGTGCTGGCGATCTGAGGCCAGTGCTCCTTGGGAAAGGCGGTATAGGCCAGAACATCCTCACGCGCTTCATCCATCAGTTCGGCGAGTTTTGGTGCGCGCTCACGCAGCGCATCGGCGACGCTCTTCCACTGCGCGTGGGCATCCTGGGCAGTCTCCTGTGCGAAAATGGTTTTGATCATGGCGATCACCGCCGGACGCTGCTTAGCAGCGACATGCGCCAGCGCGTTGCGCATCCAATGGACGCGACACCGCTGCAGGGTGGCGTGGAACACCTTCGACGCCGCCGCACGCAGGCCCTTGTGGTCATCGGCGATGACCAGCTTGACACCACGCAGGCCGCGGTCGGCCAGCGCGCGCAGAAAGCCCTTCCAGAACGTCTCGGCTTCCGAGGGACCGGTGGCGACGCCGAGCACCTCGCGTCGGCCATCGGTGTTGACGCCGACAGCGATTATTGTCGCCGTCGAGACGATACGTCCGGCTTCGCGTGCCTTCACATAGGTCGCATCGATCCAGAGATACGGCCACTCACCCTCGATCGGACGGCTAAGAAAGGCGTTCACCCGTCCATCGATCTCCTCAATCAGGCGACTGACTTGGCTTTTGGACACACCGGAGGCTCCCATCGCCTTGACCAGATCGTCTACCGACCGCGTCGAGACGCCGTGAACGTAGATCCCATGGGCCGGACTGGATAGCGACCGGCGCTCTGGCAGAGTGAGGTTGTCTTCCAAAACACCTTTCTGGAGCCGATCATGCCCATTACGGCTAACCGACCTGAAGCAACGATCGCTATCCACATCGATCTTCGCGCAATTTTCCTGTCGTTGGAACTCTCACGAAAAACTTGGCTGGTCACGTCGTTGTCGCCGGGGGCCGGGGAGAAGATATCGAAACACACGGTGAAGGCTGGCGACATCCCCAGCTTGCTCCAGCGCTTCGCTCAGCTGAAGGAGAAAGCGCGAGCGCGGACAGGCCAGGACTATCCCATCCTCTCCATTCAGGAAGCTGGGCTGGATGGCTTTTCAATTCATCGCTTGCTGCAGAGAGAGGGGATCGAGAGCTGGGTGGTCGACGCCGCGTCGATCTTGGTCTCTCGCCGCCGCCGACAGGCGAAGACCGACAAAACCGACGGCGAGACGCTGGTGCGCACGCTGTTGGCCTACAGCGCGGCGAACCGCGGGTATGCTCCATGGTGAGAGCGCCGACACCCGAAGAGGAAGATCGCAGGCGGATCTGCCGAGAGCGCAAAACACTGACTGGTGAGCGGGTTGAACACGTCAATCGCATCAAGGGCTTGCTCTTCGCCCAAGGGGTTGGCGATTACGAGCCGCTGCGTCGCAACTGCCTGTACACAACTGGAAGAGCTCAAGACTGGCGACGGTCGCCCTTTGCCGGCGCACCTGAAGAAGCAGATTGCCCGCGAGCTCGATCGGCTCGAGATTATCTTGGCGCAGCTGAGAGTGGTTGAAGCAGAGCGGGACGCCCTGCTGGAGCCAACGGCTGAACAGGCTTCGACACCCGCGACGATGATCGCGCAGCTAAGGGGAATCGGCCCTGAGTTCGCTGGCGTCCTCTGGTCCGAGGGACTGTTCCGGCACTTCGACACCCGAAGGCAGCTGGCGGCCTACGCGGGCCTGGCGCCAACGCCTTGGCAGAGCGGATCGGTCAGGCACGAGCAGGGAGTGTCCAAGTCCGGCAATCCTAGGCTGCGGACGACCATGGTACAGGTGGCCTGGCTTTGGCTAAGACACCAGCCTGATCTTGGCGCTGAGCCTTTGGTTCACTGATCGCGTCAAACGCAATGGCGGCCGCCTTAAGAGAACGACGATCGTGGCGATGGCGCGAAAGCTCCTTGTCGCTCTATGGCGGTATGCAACCAGCGGGGTTGTCATAGAGGGCGCTATCCTTAAGGCCGCCTGAGTTCGGAGGCTGCAGAATACAATCGACATCCCCAGGACCCGATCAGGTCCTGACGGATCCAGGCGGACGACCGCAGGAAGCTAGGGCCCTGAACCGGCCGCAACGTAGAATGGTCTCGTCCTTCCTGAGCCCTACCCGCCGCAAGCGGGATCATGGTGCGGATGCTACGCGCGTCGACCGAATGTGAGGTTGATCTGGTACGGAAACGACCGGGTCGGGCGTTGGGCTCAAACCTGGAGACCGAAACAACCTACCGGGGACGACTGATGACTAATTGAAGCTGAACTATTGACGTGAAAATGCCCATGTGAGGCTTCCTGGATCACTGCGGTGAGCGCCTTCTCGGCCGTGCGCCGCGGCTCCAGGAAGGAGGGAAAGTAACTGCCTTTGCGTAGCCGGGGGATCTCAAGGTCGATCCGGCCCGCGCGCGTGTCCCAGGCACGTTCCCGATAGCCGTTGCGCTGCACCTGACGCGCCGGGTCACGCAGGCCGTGTCCCGCTCCAGTGCGGGCTTCCACCTCGGCTTCCATCAGCCGCTCGGCGGCAAAGGACAGCATCTCGCGCACCAGGTCGGTGTCGGCGTCATTTTCAATCAGTTCGATTAACGCCATTCTCTCGTCGGTCATCGTCGTCTCCGTCCAAGGGGTTCAAGTCTCCAACTCGAACCTTAACGAAGACCGACGATGGCCACCCGGCAGGGTGCCGCTGTGGATAAGTGGCCCGCCGCCGCCAGACTCTGGACGGTCGCTACGGCGGGCCACTTACCCACAGCAGTCATACACCACGACTGGGGACACGGCCCTAAAAGAAGCTGTTCTTCAATCTGCGCCGTCTGAAAGGCAAGATCGGCGCCATCGGCGAGGGCGACCTGAAGACCGTGGACCCAGCTGAGATTTCTCTGCCGATGTTATGTCGGATCGAATGGGATAGCCATGAATTTTCGTCTGGCGGCTCCTGATCAAAGCTTGAACGCTCCGATCGGAGTGGACAATGAGGCTGAATGGCAGGACCGGCTAGTGGTAGCTCTGAAGCTGCCCCGTTTCCCGTGGAGTGTTTGATGGCTTTGTTGATTACGTTTCCCTCGCGATGTCCTGACCGCCTGTGGCCGGCGAGCGGTAAGCAAAGCGAGCCGCTCGTGTCGCGCTTCTTAAGGATGGTCTGAATAAGCCGGTTCTCGATGAGGCCTGATCGGTAATTGCGTTCGCCAGACGAGCCCACTCACCACGAAGATTTGTCGCGCGAACCGAGAAGCCGACGGCGCAATTCGTCCAATTTGAGGCTCGGCTGACGCACGCCGGACACACTACCCCTGTCAGGCGCGCACCAGCCGATGCCGAACCATGAACAGATTGGCGAGGCCGCAGCTCACGCATGCCCGCTGCGTATTCTTCTTCAGCCCGCGGTAGCGCACCTTGGCAAAGCCAAACACCCGCTTGATGACCCCGAATCACTGTTCAACCCTGGCCCGCACTTTGGACTTGGTCCGGTTCTTGCCCGCTCGACCTCATCGACAACACCGCGGTGGCGGTAGCGACGGTTGGTGAAATCTCGGCTTGGGCGCGCTCTCCCGGATTACCGCCCGCTGGCCGCGGTAAGCCTGGTCACCCTATACCCGGGTCTCCTTGCCGTGCAGCAGATCGGGCAGCACCGTGCTATCGGCACATTGGCCGGCGTCGCCACCGCCGTGGACCAGTTTGGTGCGGCTGTCGACCCCGAAATGCGCCTTCATCCCGAAATACCACTGGCTGCCCTTCTTGGTCTGATGCATCTCGGGATCGCGTGCCTTGTCGGCATTCTTGGTCGAAGAGGGCGCGTCGATGATTGTCGCATCGACAATCGTGCCGGTGGCCACCTTCAGTCCCTTCGCCGCCAAGTGTTGCTGCACTTCGTCGAACAGCGGCTGGCCCAAATCGTGCTCCTCGAGCAGGTGACGGAAGCGGCACACCGTCGTCTCGTCGGGCACCGGCTCGCAGCCGAGATCGATCCCGACAAAGCGGCGCATCACAGCGAATCGTACAGCGCCTCCTCCGCCGCCGGGTCCGACAGATTGAACCACTGCTGCAAGAAATAGAGGCGTAGCATCCGCTCGACCCCAATCGGCGGCCGGCCATTGCCCGGCTTCGGATAGAATGGCTCGATCAGCGCACACAGCGCCGACCACGGCACTACCCGCTCCATCTCGGCAAGAAACGCCGCCCGGCGGGTTTGCTTACTGTGTTTGTCGAAGCTTACGCTCGCTAGCGTAAATTGCCGCATCTCAGACCAACTCCGCCGTTGCG
>CAVWZM010000007.1:0-192127 GCA_963759425.1 uncultured Alphaproteobacteria bacterium | reverse complement strand
CAACAACCTTCAGGCTGGAATCAATGTAATTCACGCAACAGTCTCCCCTCGCAATTCGGCGGCAGCATCCATCACGGCACGTATCACCTTGTCATAGCCGGTGCAGCGGCACAGGTTGCCGGCCAGCCAGTAACGCGCTTCGGTCTCGGTCGGGTTCGGATTCTCATCGAGCAGCGCCTTAGTGGCGACGATCAGCCCGGGCGTGCAGAAACCGCATTGCAGCGCCGCGTGCTCCAGGAACTTTTGCTGAACCGGGTGCAGTTTGTCGCCCTGGGCGATGCCCTCGATGGTGGTGATCGCGGCACCCTCGGCCTCGACGCCGAGAACAAGGCACGAGCAGACGAGGCGGCCGTCCATGATGACCGAGCAGGCGCCGCAGTCGCCGGACGCACAGCCCTCCTTGCTTCCGGTCAGGCCGATCACGTCGCGCAGCACATCCAGCAGGGTCTGCTGTGTCTCACAAAGAAATTCTGCTGATTCGCCGTTGATGGTCGCGGATACGTATTGCTTGGGCATACTCAGTGAGCCTTTCCGTTCATTTTACCTTGCGCGCGGTCGAATGCGATCGCGGCGACACGGCGGGCCAGGACGCCCGCCACCTTGGTGCGGTATTCGACCGTGCCGCGCTTGTCGCTGATCGGCTTGGCGGCAGCCTGGGCGGCGGCATCGAGTTTTGCCAGCGTTTCGGCATCCAGCGTGTGGCCGATCAGCACATCGGCGGCGGCCTGCACCAGCAGCACGGTCGGCGCGACCGCTCCAAGTGCCACCCGAGCCGCCGTGCAGACACCCTTCTCATCCAACGTCACGCTGATACCGCAGCCGACCACGGCGATGTCCATCTCGGTGCGCGGAATGAAGCGCAGATAGGCATCGCTGGACCGCGCCGGGCGAGGGGGCAGATGAAATTCGAGGATGAATTCGTCCTTTGCCAGCGAGGTGCGGCCCGGGCCGGTCGGAATCTGCTCCACCGGCACCTCGCGTCTGCCCTTGCTGCCGACGACGATCGCCGTGGCCGCGGCGGCGAACAAAGCCGGGACACTGTCGGCGGCGGGCGATGCGTTGCACAGATTGCCTGCCAGCGAGCAGCGACCCTGCACCTGGGTGGAACCGATCAGGTCGAGCGCCTCCACCAGGCCGGGCCACGCCGCAGTCAGGGCAGCGTGAGCCTCCACCTGCGCTCCGGACGTAGCGGCGCCGATGATAAAGCCGCCGTTCTCCTCGCGGATGCCGATCAGGCCCGGAATTTTCTTGGTGTCGACAATCAATTCCGGCTTCACCCGGCCGGAGCGAAGCTGAACCAACAGGTCAGTTCCCCCCGCCAGCACCTTCGCCACGCCGGACGCCCCGGCAAGTAGTTTGACCGCATCGTCCACCGTGGTGGGCGCGGCATAGCTCAGACCTGACATCATGGCTCCCGTTGGACTGGATTGCGACCCCAGGTAGTCATCGTTTGGGGCGCTCTTCCTATAGAGTAGGCCAAACTACCCTTCCGGTCGAGAGGGTGCCCTATTGCACTGCCAGCCGGCAAAGGTTCCAGTGCCATCGATGGCGACCAATCCCGACATATCGCAGCCGTTTGCCGCCGGAGTTTCCACTCCGCCCCCAATGCACGAAGTCACTTCGCCGCGGATTTCACCCCCCGGAAGCGAGGACGCCAGAGCCCCGACCACGCGCCTGGCCGCCAACGTCATGCATTTTGCCCGCCTGTTGCGACGGGCGGGGCTGCCGGTCGGACCGGCGGATACCATCGGCGCGCAGAAGGCGATGATGCACGTCGATCTGGCCTCAAAGATAGAAGTCCGCACCGCGCTCCGGACCGCCATGGTGCATCGCCACGAGCACCGGGAGGTGTTCGAGCAGGCTTTCGCCCTGTTCTGGCGCGATCCGTCGGCGGCCGAGCAGGCAGCGGCGATGGCACTGCTGGATGCCCAGAAGGAGCGCAAGCCGGAAAAGCCACCGCCCGCCGCCCGCCGCGTCGCCGAGGCGTTCGCCTCACGGACGGAGCGTCCGCCGACGCCGAGGGAGGAACCGCCGAGACACGACATGACGATGACCGTGTCGGAGCAGGAACGACTGCGGCAAATGGATTTCGAAGCCATGGGCGCCGCGGAAATCGCCGAGGCGAAGCGCGAGATCCGCCGGTTGGTGCTGCCGCTGGACCTGCGGCGCACCCGCCGGCTGCGCGCCGACAGTACCGGCCCGGTCATCGATCTGAGACGCACCATTCGCGCCAGTCTGCGCCAAGGCGGCGAAATCACCTCGATCGCCCGCAGCCGCCGGGTCACGCGGCCGCCGCCGCTGGTAGTGCTGTGCGACATATCCGGGTCGATGGCCCGCTACGCCCAGATCCTGCTGCATTTCCTGCACGCGGTGACCAACGACCGCGACCGCGTCAGCGTCTTTCTGTTCGGCACCAGGCTCTCGAACGTGACCCGCCAGTTGCGCGCCCGCGATCCGGAGGTCGCCTTCCAGTTGATCGCCCACGCGGTTCCGGACTGGTCTGGCGGCACCCGCATCGGCGAGGCGGTCGCCAGCTTCAACCGGCTATGGGCCAGGCGGGTGCTCGGCCAGGGCGCGGTGGTGCTGCTAATCACCGACGGGCTGGACCGCGACGGCGCCCACGGCCTGGCAGAGAACATGGACCGGCTGCATCGCTCCTGCACACGGCTGATATGGCTCAATCCGCTGTTGCGCTGGAGCGGCTTCGAGCCAAGATCGCAGGGCATCCGGGCGATGCTGCCGCATGTCGACGAATTCCGCCCGGTGCACAATCTGGCGAGTCTGCGTTCGTTGATCGATTTGTTGTCCCGCCCGGCGGGTCCGACCGGCCACTTCGCCGGAAGTTTTGAAAGGCTGAATTCATGAGCATGTCAGAAGCAGAGGATGTTCTGGGCATCGCGGCCACTTGGCGCGCCGCCGGCGAACAGGTCGCGGTTGCCACCGTGACCGAAACCTGGGGCAGCTCGCCTCGCCCGGCCGGCAGCCAGTTGGCGGTGACGAAATCCGGCCGCATGGCGGGGTCGGTGTCCGGCGGCTGCATCGAGGGCGCGGTCGCCGAGGCCGCCATGAAGACGATCGACACCGGCACCCCGCAATTGCTGGATTTTGGCGTCAGCCACGAACGCGCCTGGGAAGTGGGTCTCGCCTGTGGCGGCAAGGTGAAGGTGTTCGTCGAAAGACTGAGCTGACATCGGCAACGGGCGACCGGTAACCTGGGCCCCGACGATCGGCGCCGCTGCGGGCGGCGGGCGGCGCATGCAAATTGCAGTCGACGACCATGCGTGTTCATCCGTGCCTATCTGTGGTTCGATTGAAAACCAGCTTGCCCAAGGATGAACACCCATGACGCCCGAAACCCTCGCCGCGCTCGATCAGGCCAGACGCGACAAGCGTTCGGTGGTCCTGGCAACCCGGCTGCCGTCGGGGGAGCAGATGCTGCTGCCCGACCCGGAGGCCCCGGCCGGCCTGAACGAGGCGGCGGCGCGCGCGCTCGACCGGGATGAAAGCGGCACCGTGAAGCTGGCCGACACCGATTGGTTTCTGCACGCCTACAATCCGCCGTTGCGGTTGATCGTGGTGGGCGCGGTGCACATCGCCCAGGCGCTGGTGCCATTCGCGGTGCCGTGCGGCTTCGCGGTGACCGTGGTCGATCCGCGACGGTCTTTTGCCTCCGATGAGCGCTTTCCCGACGTCGCGATCTCGAACGACTGGCCCGATGAGGCCGTTGAGGCGTTCGCCCCGGACAGCCGGACCGCCGTGGTGACCCTGACCCACGATCCGAAGCTGGACGATCCGGCGCTGGATCGCGCGCTGAAATCGCAGGCGTTCTATATCGGCGCCCTGGGGTCTCGCCGCACCCACGCCGCCCGCCTCAAGCGGCTGCGAGAGCTTGGCCACCAGGACAACGCGCTGTCGCGCATCCGTGGGCCGGTGGGACTGAACATCGAGGCCGTCACCGCGCCGGAAATCGCTCTCTCGATCATCGCCGAGATCGTCGCGGTGCGCCGGAACGCTCCGTTGCCGCCCAAACCCACTCCATGAAATTCGGCTCGGCGTCGCTGAACGAGGCTCGCGGCGCCATCATGGCGCACAGCCAGAAGGTCGGTGAACGGATGATCCGCAAGGGATCGCTGCTGGACGAGGCCGCGATCACGGCGTTGCAGGCCGCCGGCCGCACCGAGGTCATCTGCGCTCGGCTGGAACCCGGCGACGTACCCGAGGATATCGCCGCCGACCGACTGGCCACACCCCTCCTGTCGCCGCTGATCGCACGCTCCCGATCGGCCACCGGGCGGGTCAATCTGGTGGCGGAGGTCCCTGGCCTGCTGCGGGTGGACACCGCCCGGATCGACCGCCTCAACACCATCGACGAGGCGATGACGATAGGCACCCTGCCCGACTACGCCGTTGTGGCGCCGAAGGATCTGGTCGCCACCATCAAGATCATTCCCTTCTCGGTCCCGGGGACGATCCTCTCGGTCGCCGAGACACTGGCTCGACAGGGCCCTTCGCCGCTGACGCTGCACCCGTTTCGTCCCCTGCAGGTTGGACTGGTGGTAACCGAACTGCCCGGCCTGAAGGCCAGCGTCACGGAAAAGACCATCCAGATAACCGATGCCCGGATCACCGCGCTGTCCGGCTCGATTTTGCCGCCGGTGCACTGCGCGCATCACGAGGAGGCGATTGCCCGTTCGCTCCGCGAACTGATCGCGCTCGGAGCCGATCTGCTGCTCGTCGTGGGCGCCTCGGCGGTAGTGGACCGGCGTGATGTCGGACCCGAGGGGATCGTGAGGGCGGGCGGCGAAATCCTGCATTTCGGCATGCCGGTCGATCCCGGAAATCTGATCTGCCTCGGCCATATCGGCGAGCGGCCGGCCCTGGTGCTGCCCGGCTGCGCGCGCAGCCCCAGCCTGAACGGTATCGATTTCGTGCTGACACGCCTGTTCGCCGGCCTGACCGTGACGCCGCGCGATATGATGCGCATGGGCGTGGGCGGGCTGCTGAAGGAGATGGAGACCCGGCCGATGCCGCGCGAGAAGGCGCCGGCAACGCCTCGGTCGGGGGCGGCGCCGCGCAGCGCACCGGTGATCGGCGCACTGGTACTCGCGGCGGGCCGGTCGCGACGAATGGCGCCGCACAACAAGCTGTTGGTGGCTGACAGGTCCGGCAAGCCGATGGTCGCCCGCGTGCTCGACAATGTCCTTTCGTCCAACGCGCGGCCCATCCTGGTCGTGACCGGGCACCAGGCGGAGCAGATCGAACATGCGCTGGGGGGCCGGCCGGTGCGCTATGTGCACGCGCCCGACTACGCCGAGGGCCTGTCGGCCAGCCTGAAAGCCGGCATCGCCGCGGTGCCGCCGGAATGCGCGGCGGTCTTGGTCTGCCTCGGCGATATGCCGCTGGTGACCGGGCGCATGATCGACCGGCTGCTGTCGATGTACGACCCGGACGAGGGACGACTGATCGTGCTGCCGACCTTCCGCGGCAAGCAGGGCAACCCGATGCTCTGGGACCGTCGTTTCTTTCCGGAAATCCTGCAGGTCGCCGGCGACTCCGGTGCTCGCTTCCTGATCGGCAGGCACGCCGAAGTGGTTTGCGAAGTCGAGATGGCGGATGATGCGGTGCTGCGGGACTTCGATACTGCGGAAATCGCTGACAACACTGCCAAAAGGCATGCGTCCGGTCAGCGTAGGATAGTCGCTCCAACATTGTTTGAGCCCAGAATTCGACCCCTGCCTCACTATTCGCATCTGCAGCGCCATCCTCCCCGAAGGCCGGGGATCGACGACTTGCAGTCCCGGCCAATCAAAACATCAATCCCCAGTATTTGCCGAGGATGGCACCCTAGCTGGCCCGGACCCGAGGCACGGCGTAGGAATGCAGGTCTCGACGCTCGACTTTCAGCGGCGTCAGCGCGAGCCGGCCCCGCCGACTTCGCAGCCACACCAGTCCCGCCTCATCCTTGACAGTGGCGGCCAAGGTGCCACCCTTCGGCTCCAGCCGGATGAGCACAGGCGCATCGCGGTTCGGCCAAGGGCCAAGGGAGGGAGATGATGCGCTTCGGCCTGATCATCCGCGGCCAATACGCCCAGGGCGAGGACATGCGCGTTCGCCTGCGCGAAGACCTCGACGCAGCCCGGCTTGCCGAACGGTTGGGCTACGACCTTGTCGCCAAGGGTTCGCACTACAGCTCTCATCCGTTCCAGTACATCCAGCAGATCCCATATCTTTGCCAGGTCGCGCTGGTGGCTCCGAAGCTGCGCCTCGTCCCGGGCGTCGTGCTGCTGCCCCTGCACAGTCCGCTGCACGTGGCCGAGGAACTTGCGTCCCTGGACGTGATGTCGAACGGCAAGCTGGTGTTCGGCGCCGGCATCGGCTACCGCGAGGTGGAGTTCAAGGCCTTCGGCACGACACAGAAAAAGTCTGGCAAACGTTTCGAGGAATGTCTGACCGCCGTGAAGCGCTTGTGGTCGGAACAATTCGTCACGATGAAGGCAAGCTACTTCGAACTGGAAAATGCCAACTGCACCGTCATGCCGGTTCAGCAACCGATGCCACCAGTGTGGATCGGTGCCAATGCCGATGTCGGCATTCGGCGCGCCGCGCGCATGGCCGACACCTGGTTCATCAACCCCCACAACAAGATCGACACGATCGCCGGACAGATCGATGTCTATCGGCGCGCGCTGGACGACTGCGGCAAGCCGTTTCCCGATGAACTGCCTATGGCGCGCGAGGTTTTCACAGCGCCGACCAGAGCCGAGGCGATCCGCCTCGCTCGGCCTTACCTCGAAGTCAAATACAAGGCCTATCGTGACTGGGGTCAGGACAAGGTGATGCCCGCCGGTGATCATTTTGATCTCGATTTCGAAGAACTGATGAATGACCGCTTCCTGTTCGGCTCCCCGGACGAAATCACCGAACAGATCCTGATTTTGCGGCGTCGTTTCGGGATCAATACACTCATCTTGGGCATTCACTGGGCCGGCATGCCGGCTACCTTGGCAACAGAACAGATGCAGTTGATCTCCGAACAGGTGTTTCCCGCCGTTCGCTCCGTCTGAGGCGAGCGCTGTTCGGCGGCGTCGCCTCGGTATGGGGGCCGGTGATCGGCGCCGCCATTCTGGTGCCCCTGGCGGAATCACTGAACGCCGAGTTGGGGAATATGCTGCCGGGGATCCAAGGCGTGGTGTATGGCGCGGCCATCATCGGCATCATGCTCGCCTCCCCCGACGGACTGTTCTGGACCGTCCGCGACTACTTCTTCCGCCCGCGCCCGGCCCCGCCGATCCCGCTATGCCGGCCGGGGCGGCTAAGGTGGCGGACCGTGGGCGCGCGCCGGCCGCCGGAGCGCCGTTGCTCGCGGTCAGCAACCTGTCACGCTCGTTCGGTGGCCTGCGCGCTGTGAGCCAGGTCGGCTTCGAGGCGCGCAGCGGGGAAATCCTCGGCGTCATCGGGGCCAACGGCGCCGGCAAGACAACATTGTTCAACCTGCTTAACGGTGTCCTCGCCGCTCATGACGGCGTCGCAACGCTCGCCGGCCGGTCGATGCTGGGGCGCAAGGTGCACCAGGTCTGCCGCATGGGCGTCGGCCGCACCTTCCAGGTGGTGCGCAGCTTTCCCCGCCTGCCGCTGCTGGACACCGTGATCATCGGGGCCTACGACGCCGGACTCGCTGATGCCGACGCCGTCGCTGCCGCGGTCGCCGCGCTGCACCGTGTGGGTCTCGCGGCCCAGGCCGGCGTCCCCGCCGGACAACTGACCAACAAGTAGCTTCGTCTGATGGAACTGGCCAGCGCCCTTGCCGGCTCGCGCCGATTGCTGCTTCTGGACGAAACCCTCGCCGGCCTCGGCCGCGACGAGTGCTACGACGTGCTGGAGGTATTGCAACGGTTGCGCGCCGAGGGCATGACGGTCGTCATCATCGAGCACACCATGCACGCCATGATGCGCATCGCCGACCGCTTCGTGGTGCTGGATCACGGTCGCGTCCTGGCCAGCGGGCTGCCGAGCGCGGTGGTGCAGGACGGGGCTGTGGTGGAAGCCTATCTCGGCAAGAAATGGGCGGCCAGACAACATGCTTGAGGTCACCAACCTGTCGGTCAGCTATGGTGGCCTGCGCGCCCTGAGCGACGTTTCGCTATCGGTCGCCGAGGGCAAATTCGTTACTGTCGTGGGGCCGAACGGCGCCGGCAAATCCACTCTGTTCAAGACCATCTCGGGCGTCGTCCCGCCCACTCTGGTCAGATCACCTTCCTGGGTCAGGACCTCTTTCGCGTCTCCGCCGCCCGGCGCGCTCATCTTGGCATCGCTCACGTGCCCGAGGGGAGGCAGGTGTTCAAGACCATGACGGTGCGGGAAAATCTGGAGATGGGCGCCTACCCCAAATCCGGCCGCGAGCAGTGGCACCACACGCTGGACCGCATCCACACGCTGTTCCCGATCCTGGCCGAACGTCACGCTCAACTGGCGGGCACGCTGTCGGGTGGCGAGCAGCAGATGGTCGCCATCGGCCGCGGCCTGGCCTGCGCCCCCCGGCTGCTGATGCTGGACGAGCCATCGATGGGCCTCGCACCGGCGGTTGCCGATACGATCTTCGAACGGGTGTCACAGATCCATCGCGAGGACGGCGTCACCATCCTGCTGGTCGAGCAGCGTGTGGCCGAGGCACTGGAACTGTCGGATCACGGCTAGGTGCTGGAAGCCGGTCGCATGGTGCTGGATGGCGACTACGAAACCCTGCTGCGCGACGACCGCTTCCGCCGGTCGTATCTCGGCCTGACCGATGCGTAGGAGTGTGGGGCGGGGAAGGGCAAAGGCGGGGGCTCCGCCCCTCGACCCCGCCAAGGGCAGTGGCCCTTGGAACCACTCCTCGGGCGTTCGGGACAGGAGGGGGCAACTCGGGGGTTGCTACGCCGAGGTCGCCCCCTCCTGTCCCGAACGCCGAAAGAAACGGGATCAAAGGGGCGACCGCCCCTTTGCGGGTCCAGGGCAGCGCCCTGGCCTTGCCTCACCCGATCCCACACCTCCATGAAACGATCAGGAGAGAAACGTCATGACGGACCGGTCACTCGGCCGCCGCGGTGCGCTCGGCCTGGGGCTCGGCGCGGCGACGCTCGCCTCGTTCCGCGCCCGGGCGCAGGCGCCGCAAGAAGTCAAGATCGCCATGTTGGTGCCGCTGTCAGGACCCTGGGCTAGGCAGGGGATACTGGAGCAGATGGGCGCCCGCATGGCGATCGACGACGTCAACACCGCGGGTGGCATCAAATCCTTGGGCGGCGCAGCCTGCGGTTGGTGGAATACGATACCCAGGACAGTGCGGAGAAAGCCAAGGACGCTGCTCAGCGCATGATCGCGCAGGAGCCTGATCTGGTCGGCGGCTTTGGTTGCTGGCTTTCATCCTTCACCCTGGCCGCCACTGAGGTAACCGAGCGTGCCGAACTGCCGTGGCTGACGCTGTCTTATTCGGACCTGATCACCGGCCGGGGTTTTCAGCACGTTTTCCAGTCCTCACCCACCGCCGACCGCCAGGCCGAGGAAATGTTGCCGATGGTGATGGAACTGGCGCAGAAGGCGATCGGGAAAAAGCCGTCCAAGGTCGCCTTCATCGGCGATAACACGGCGTCCTCGGTCAGCTTTATGAAGCCGCTCCGCGATCATTCGGCGAAAGAGCTTGGGCTGACGATTGTGACCGATGAGGTCTATACGCCGCCGTTGACGGATGCCACTACGATGATCCAGCACGTCCGCTCCAGCCGGCCGGATTTCGTGGTGTTCCAGTCCACCAACGTCCCCGATGACAAGCTGCTGGTGGACAAGTTCGCCGAATTCAATCTGCGCAGCGATCGGTTGCCGAAGATCGGTGGCGGCGACCACTGGGCGGTGCCGGAGGTGCTGCACGTCGCCGGCGCGGAGAATCTCGAGGGTGTCATGGTGGGCCTCGCCAATTGGCCCGGCAAGCGGCAGGCGGACTTGGAGAAGCGCTTCGTGGAACGCACCAAGGAGCCGTGGTTCGGTCACGACAGCGTCTTTGCCTATGTCCACGTCATGATTCTGAAGGAGGCGCTGGAGAAGAGCGGTGTCGCCGATCGGCGTAAAGTCACCGAGGCGATCCGGACACTGGACATGACCGATGGACCGGCGCTGTTCTTCCCCGACGGCCACTTGAAGTATGACGACAAGGGCCGGCGCGTCGGGGCCAAGCTGTGCGTGCTGCAATGGCGGGGTGGCAAGCCGGTGCCCGTCTATCCGCCCTCGATCGCCACCGACGACGTGATCTGGCCGAAGGCCTGAGGGTTCGGACTCTTCTATAGGGCGGTGTTTGAGGTCGAGCACCACCGGACCCGACACCGCATCCGTTATCCCGAGGCCGGCCCCCTGATCCTCGAGGGCGTCGCGGAAGCTGTTGAGGGTCTCGATCATATTGTCGCGGGCATTGCGCAGGGCGTCCTCGTCGGCCCATTCCCCGATCAGGCAATAGGCTCGATCGCCGGTCTTGATCATCGCGCCACGCAGCAGACCTGGCCAATTAGCCTTCCCATCCTGATGGGCGCCGAGGAAACGATCTTCCTGGCGCGGTCTTCACCCGGAATCTCACGACGTTGAAAACCGCCATTACCATCTCCGCTGAAGGGCCGGTGCAATAGTTCGAGGTCACCAAACCATGTCCCGGGGAGGCGGCGCGTCGTCCCCCCGGCTGCCGGCACAATTCGTTATCGCCCGGGCAGAATTCACGGATCCCATGCCTGGATCACAGTCTGTCGCGCGACTTTGCCGCCAACAAGTTCCAGACTTGAGGAGGAGAACACGCGCTTGCCGTCGGGATAGGTGCAGGTCTGGGTGAACGCGAGCCGGTCTCCTTCAACCACGCCCGTGTCGACGCGATGCGTCATCGTGCGGCCGCACACATCGTTATAGTAGGCCGCGATCGCCACCCTGCCCTTGATCTCATGCGGCCGGCTCGGGGGATTTTCCTGATCGATGACTCGCAGGACCGCGTCGTCGGCGTAGAACCCCGCGAGCGCATTGCCGTCACGGCCCTCAATGGCCTGACGAAGCATAGGAACGGTTAGCGCGTCCATGGCTGTGTTTTCCAGTAGAGGCTTGCTTGCGGAAGGCGACCTTCGATTGTTCGCTCGTTTGGTTTCGTACGATCCTAGGGGCGGGCTTCCAGCACCATGTTGAACGGCGTTTCGGTGGCGCGACGAAAGCGCGTGAAGCCGCCCGCGGAGACGACCTGTCGTAGCTTGAGTTCACCGGCCTGGGCACCAAGGCCGAGCCCGACCTCCTGGGCCAGCGAGGCCGGCGTGCAGATCATTGTTGAAGCAGCGTAATAGATCCGTCCGACCGGATTAAGATTGTCGGACAGGTGGTTGTGCGCGAAGGGCTCCACGATCATCCAGGTGCCGTCCGGTTGCAGCGTCTCGCGCACATGCGCCGCTGCGCCTACCGGATCGCCCATATCGTGCAGGCAGTCGAAGAAGGCGACGAGGTCGTAGGTCCCGGGAAAGGTCTTGGCCTGCGCCACCTCAAAGCTGGTATTGCCCGAGACCCCGGCGTCGGCGGCGGCCTTGCGCGCTCGCTCGATCGAGGCTGGGTGGTAGTCGAAGCCGGTGAAGTGCGCATTCGGGAAGGCTCGCGCCATAACCACGGTTGAGGCCCCATGGCCACACCCCACGTCAGCGACCTTGGCCCCAGCCTGAAGCTTGCCGACGACGCCTTCGAGGGCTGGCAGCCAGGATGAAACGAGGTTGGCGTTGTAGCCGGGCCGGAAGAAACGCTCGGTGCCGCGGAACAGGCAGGCGCTATGGTCATGCCAGGCCAGACCCTTGCCGCTGCGAAACGCCTCGGTGACCTTTGGTTCGTCGATCCACAAAGTCGACAGCACCTCGAACGCGCCGGCCATGAAGGCGGGGCTGTCCTCGTCGGCGAACACCACCGCCTGTTCCGGATTGAGATGGAAGCTGTCCGCACCGGCGTCGTAATCGACGTAGCCGGCGGCAGCCTGCGCCGCGAGCCACTCGCGCACGTAGCGTTCGTGGGTGCCGGTCCGCCGAGCCAGTTCCGCCGCGGTAATTTCGTTTCCGTCCTGCATCGCTTTGAACAGACCGAGACGGTCGCCCAGCAACACCAGGGCGCCGGTTGCCGCCGCGCCAAGCTCGCCGACCATTCGGCCAAGAAAGGTGTTCAGCTTATCCTGATCGGGTTGCCTCATCACGTCCTCCCTTCGCTGATTTTCTTAGCCCGAGTCATTCGTTGCGTCGGGCGGTGCTTACCTACCAGTAAGTTGATTTGCCTTCCAGTAAATCAGGGGTATCATCACGGAATCGTGACACTTGCCTACCAGGCGATCTCCGGACGCCATCACGGAAGCAGGACTATGCCGAAACCCCCTGTCAATTCGGACACCTCCTCGCGCATCCTGGATGTCGCGGAACGTCTGGTACAGACACGTGGATTTAACGCTTTCAGCTACGCCGACATCGCCGGGGTTCTCAACGTCACAAAGGCGTCGCTGCACTATCATTTCGCCAGCAAGGCGAAGCTGGGCGAATGTCTGATCGAGCGCTACCGGACGTCGTTCCTGGCTGCGCTGGAAGGTATCGACCGGACCCACGGTGATGCCGGATCAAAACTGAATGATTACGTTACGATTTATGTCGACGTTCTGGAGAGCGACCGAATGTGTCTGTGCGGCATGCTCGCCGCGGAATACGAAACGTTGCCGTCCGCCATGCAGCAGGGCGTCCAACTGTTTTTCGATGCCAATGAGGCGTGGCTCGCCACCACTCTGGCCAAAGGCCGCAAGATGGGGCAACTCAGCTTCAGCGGGAGGCCGCTGGAGGCCGCCGGGGTTCTGGTGGCGGCGCTGGAAGGCGCGATGCTGCTCGCCCGCACCCGTCGAGGTGCCTCCCACCTGCGGTTGATCGGCGAGCGTTCACTGGCCGATCTCGGCGTCATGCCGGCCGGACGCGGGGGAATTGCGGTGCGGGGCAGGGCCGTCTCCCCGGGGCTGACGGAAGCGGGGCGGTCAGTTCCGGAATGTCAGAGGACGAAGCCACGTCGTCCGCTGCACCGCCGGACGCAGTGACAAGATTTCCGTCGCTGGCACTCCGTCTCGACCTCGGTTACATGGGGCATCCACTTCATCACCCAGACGAAAGCATGGCCCAACTGGAAGACAAGCAAGCGCTGGTGGACAGCAACGCCGACGAGGTGCTCCCGGCGGGCGCCTTCGCCGGGCCGCGGACCAATATCGCGCGTCCCGGGATCATCGACCCCGGCCTTGATCCGGACGCCCAACCGAAACGGGGCGTCATTGCTGTCAGCCGCGACATTGAGGCTTGCCGACCTCGGCGCCGGCGGGGTGTCCGAAGCGCCGAGCACTGCGGTTGGCCGGTCCCGGGGATCTGTGGCGTTGACGCGCTGTTCTATGTCCCTGCGGCCGCCGCCGCTGGCGCGCCATGAGGCGTCCTCCCCTTGGCCTGGTAATTTTCGACTGCGACGGGGTGCTGATCGACAGCGAGGCGCTCTGTGACCGAGTAGTTTCGGGCGCGCTGCATGAAGTCGGCTGGCCGGTTTCGGCCGCGGAATGTCATCGCCGGTTCCTTGGCCTGACCTTCGCCGATATACAAAACGCGGCCGAGGCGTATCTGCGACGCCCACTTGGCGCCAGCTGGATCGATCGCCTGGTCGAGCGGGTGACTCGGGTCATGGCCGCCGAGGCGGGCCCCATCCCCGGCGCCCGCCTGGCACTGGAGGCCACCACCAAAATCGGTCTTCCCTGGCGCATCGCCTCCAACTCGTCGCGTCCGGAAATGGCGGCGAAATTCGCCCGCGCCGGTCTTGCGGACATCGTCGACGGCCGCATTCACAGTGCCTACGACCTGATGAACGAGGGCCTGCCCGGCAAGCCTGCGCCGCATCTGTTCCTGCGCGCCGCCGCGGCCCAGGCCGTGCCGCCCGAAGCCTGCCTGGTGGTCGAGGATTCGCTCGCCGGTGTGCGCGCCGCGGTCGCAGCCGGAATGACCTGCCTCGGCCTCAGTCCGGATGGCGACGGCGCGCATCTGCGGCAGGCCGGTGCCCTCCCATTCCCTTCGATGTTCGCACTACCGGATCTGCTGCGCGGCTGGCTGGAGCCGTGACATGACGATCGCCGCGCTGAGCGCAGTCTATCCATGGACCAAGGCGCTTCACGTGATCTCGATGATCGCCTGGATGGCGGCAAATCTCTATCTGCCGAGGCTTTATGTGTATCATTGTGACACGGTTCCGCGGCAGCGCTGAGAGCGAACGTTTCAAGGTCATGGAATATCGCCTGATGAAGCAGATCATGAACCCGGCGATGATCGCCACCTGGTGCTTCGGCCTCTTGCTAGTGCTGACCCCAGGGGCGGTCGACTGGACGGCCGGGTGGTGGCACGTCAAACTGGCCTGCGTCATCCTGCTGTCCGGTTTCCATGGCGCGGCATCGCGCTGGCGCAAGGATTTCCTGCAGGACGCCAATCGGCATCCGCAGCGGTTCTTCCGTATCGCCAACGAAGTCCCAACGGTGCTGATGGTCATTATCGTCATCATGGTCATCGTCAAGCCCTGAGGCCGGTCGGCTTCCAGTCAGGAGAGTTCTTCAATGCCGCTTCGTATCGTCGATGTGCGGGAGGTCACCAAGCCGATCAGCTCGCCGATCCGCAACGCCTATATCGATTTCAGCAAGATGACCTCCAGTCTGGTTGCAGTCGTTACCAACGAGCAACGCGACGGCAGGACCGTGGTTGGCTATGGTTTCAATTCCAACGGTCGTTACGGTCAGGGTGGCCTGATCCGAGAGCGCTTCGCTCCGCGCATTCTGGAAGCGGAGGCCGGCTCGTTGCTGGACGACACACAGGAGAATTTTGATCCGGACCGCGTGTGGGCGACGATGATGCGGAACGAAAAACCGGGTGGCCATGGTGACCGCTCGGTCGCGGTGGGCACCATCGACATGGCTGTGTGGGACGCGGTGGCGAAGATTGCGGGCAAGCCGCTGTTCCGCCTGCTGGCGGAGCGACATGGACTGACCGCCGATCCCAATATCTTTGTCTATGCAGCCGGTGGTTATTACTATCCGGGAAAGGACGACACCGCCCTCTGTGCCGAGATGCGAAGTTACCTCGAGCGCGGGTATCGGGTGGTCAAGATGAAGATCGGTGGCGAATTGATCGCCGAGGACCGCCGCCGGATCGAGGTCGTGCTGCGGGAGATCGGCGCGCATGCCCGGCTCGCGGTTGACGCGAATGGTCGTTTCGATCTGCAGACGGCCATCGACTATGCCCGGATGCTGCGCGATTACGATTTGTTCTGGTATGAGGAGGCCGGCGATCCGCTGGACTATCAGTTGCAGGCCGCACTGGCGGAATTCTATCCCGGCCCGATGGCAACCGGCGAGAATCTGTTCAGCCACCAGGACGCCCGCAACCTGATCCGCCATGGCGGGATGCGGCCCGACCGGGACTGGCTGCAGTTCGACTGCGCGCTGTCCTATGGTCTGTGCGAGTATCAGCGGACGCTGGCGATGCTGAAGGCGCATGGCTGGTCCTGGAAGCGCTGCATCCCGCATGGCGGTCACCAGATGTCGCTGAATATCGCGGCAGGACTGGGCCTTGGCGGTAACGAGAGCTATCCCGACGTCTTCCAGCCCTATGGCGGCTTCCCCGACGGCACGCAGGTGCGCGACAGCATCGTGACGCTGCCCGATCTTCCCGGGATCGGCTTCGAGGCAAAGTCGGACCTCTTTGCCATCATGCGTGAACTGGGGGCGTGAACGGCGCGCCGGGTCCGGCAGAGCGCCGAAGTGCATGGGTCCGATATTCGGGCGGGAACAGTAACGAAACGCGACGAAGGCATCGGTCGGCGCTACTCGCGTCCCACGAGACCGGAGATCCCCGCCACCAGCATGGTGGCGAGAAACCAGCCGAGAGCGAGATGGACCCAACGATAGAGGTTGAGGGCCGAACCGAGCGTGGAACGATCTATCCATTTCCACTTCGGGTCCCAGTGCCGTGTGAAGCCAGCGTCGCAAAAGACGCGGTAGAGTGGTCCGTGAATGTCCTTCGCAGGCATGACGGCGGGCGGCGGCGCGGAGGCCAGCAGCGGGACGGCGGCCGGCGGCGGCGTGGGATTGATCATAGGATGCCAACGATCTCGCTGACCAAAGTTTATGATCGGCAGTGAGGTGTCGATTGCGTACACCAGTGCGCAGAACGGGTCATACTGCCCCGGGAGCGGATTGCCGGCGGCAACGTCGTTATAGGCGAACCGCTCTGTCGGCAGCATCAAGTTGGCCTGATAGCCCCAACCGAAGGCCAGGAACCCGACGACCCACAGGATCAGCAGGCCATAGAAGGCGCGCAGTGGCTGATGGCCATTGCGGATGGTGACCCAGAGCACCCACTGCCATGCGCGCGAGCGCCGGTCGAGATCGGACCACCGGCGGCGATCCCGTGCCATGCCGATAAGCACGGCCTTCGCTTCCGCCTCAAGCCCGTGCGCCCGAAAGACGTTGGCGATCTGCCGATATGGCTGCGGCCGGAACTGCCCGCGTCGGCCATTGTTTCCTGGGCGGAACTGGCGACGAAGCCATTCCAGACGTACCTCGGGGGCGCCCGGATTGGCAACTCGCCGATAAGCAAATCCGTCGAGCTGGAGCTTGCCGGGTTCCGGCCAGCTTGTTCGCGGGTCGTCAACCAGCACATTGCACGAGCTATCGCCGAGGCGAATCACGGTCCTGGGACCGCTTCGGATCCCGCTGACGTCGAGGGTTCCCTTGATTTCAGCACGCTGGAGGCTCAACTGGGCGCCCGCCCGGCTGGCGAGGTCGGCTCCGCCATGCAGGACGTCGCCGCCGACGATCAGATCGCCTTCGATCTCAGCGCCACGGAGCACCACCTCACCTTCGACGTTAAAACCTTTGTCTAGGAAAGCGGAACCGCCGATGCTCGCTGCATTCGCGACCAATGCGCCGTGGCCGGCGTTCTTGAAACTGCCGCCGCTGCACCGGAGATCGACGGTGATTTCAGTGCTTGCCAATGAAACCATGCCTTCCGCGGTGAATTCCTTGTCGAACACCGCGGCCCGGCCGATCTTCGCCGCATCCACGGTCAGAGCCATGGTGGCGGCCTTGAAACAACCGCCGCTACAATCCAGATCGCCACCGATTTCGGCGGCAAACAGCCGCACCTCGCCCTCGGCCGCGAAGCCGTCACTAAGTAGCGCTGCGCCGCCGATCTTTGCCGTCTCGGCATCCAGGGCGCGCCCCGCAGCATTCTTGAAGCTGCCTTCGATGCAGTCAAGGTCGCCACCAATTCTGGCAGCCAGAAGCCGCACCTCGCCTTCGGCGGTGAATTCGTTGCGGAACAAAGCGTCGCCGCCGATTTTCGCCGCCTCGGCGTCAAGGGAGCGTCCCCCGGCGTTCTTGAAGCTGCCTCCGTCACAGTCCAAGTTGCCCTTGATGTGCGAGCCACGCAACAGGACCAGGCCTTTAGCGTCGAATTTGTGAACCCAGCCGGACTTCGCGAACCGATTGTTGCCAGCTCGAGACTGAGGGCCGGGTATTTCAAATTCAAATTGGTGAACGTGCCTCCGTTGCAGTCCAGATCGCCGCCAATTTCCACGGCGAACAGCCGTACCTCGCCCTCCGCGTTGAATTCGTCACGCAGCAGTGCAGCGCCACCGATCTTTGCCGCCTCGGCGTCTATGGCGCGTCCCGAGGCATTTTTGAAGCAACCATCGATGCAGACCAGGTTGGCGGCGATCTTCGCGCCTACCATTGAAACCGGGCCCTCGGCTTGGAATTTATAACCGAACCGAGCGCTGCCGCCGATCTTGGCACCCGCTAAATTTAGTGCGATGGCGGTTGGATTTTTGAAGCTGCCACCGTCGGTGTCCAGGTCGCCACCGATTTCCGCACCAACCAACGTCACTCCGCCCTCGGCGTTGAAGTTGGCGGCAAGCCGAACCCTGAAGCCGATCGTTGCCGCGTTGAGGTTCAGGGCCAGCGCGGACGCATTCTTGAAGCTGCCTCCGTTGCAGTCCAGACCGCCGGCGATCTTGGCGGAAAACATCCGCACCTCGCCCTCAGCCGTTAAATTCGTTGCGCAACAGCGCGGCGCCGCCGATGTTCGCGGCCTCGGCATCGAGAGCGCGGCCCCCGGCGTTCTTGAAGCTGCCCCCGTCGCAGTCCAGGTTGCCCTTGATCTGCGCACCCTGAATCAGGACCAGGCCTTCAGCACTGAATTTATTGCCGAATCTGACCTGGAGGCCGATCGTTGCTCCGTCAAGGTTGAGCGCCAGGCCGGACGCATTTTTGAAGCGACCCCGGTTGCAGTCCAGATCGCCGCCAATTTTGGCGGCGAACAGCCGCACCTCGCCCTCAGCCGTGAATTCGTTACGCAACAGCGCGGCGCCGCCGATGTTCGCGGCCTCGGCGTCGAAAGCGCGTCCCCCGGCGTTCCTGAAGCTGCCGCCTCCGCAGTCCAGATTGCCCTTGATCTGCGCGCCCCGGAGCAGAACCACGCCTTCAGCGCTGAACTCGTTGCCAAACCTGGCTCGGAGGCCGATCGTCGCTCCGTCGAGGTTGAGGGCCAAGGCGGACGGATTCTTGAAGCTTCCCCGGTTGCAATCCAGATCGCCGCCGATCTTCGTGGCGAACAGCCGCACCTCGCCCAAAGCAGTGAATTCGTTGCGCAACAGCGCGGCGCCACCGATGTTCGCGGCCTCGGCATCGAGAGCCTGTCCCGCGGCGTTGCTGAAGCCGCCGCCGCCGCAGTCCAGAATGCCCTTGATCTGCGTGCCTCGAAGCAGAACCGAGCCCTCGGCGGAGAATTTATTGCCGAGCCTGACTCGCAGGTCGATTGTCGCCACGTCGAGGTTCAGAGCGACGCCACCCGGATTGCTGAAGGTGCCTCCGTTGCAGTCCAGATCGCCGGCGATTTTCGCGGCAAACAGCCTCACTTCGCCCTGCGCGGTGAATTTATTGCGGAGCAACACGGCGCCGCCGATCTTTGTCGCCTCGGCGTCGAGGGCGCGTCCCTCGGGGTTTCCGAAGCTGGCATCCACACAGCTTAAGTTCCCTTTGATCTCCGCGCCGCCCAATGAAACCTGTCCTCGGGCGGAGAAGTTGTGGCGCAGCAGCACGCCGCCGCCGACCTTGACTCCCGTCAGGTCAAGTGCGGCGCCCGCCGGATTGTTGTAGGTGCCGCCCTCGCAGTTCACATTGCCGCCAATGTCCGCGCCAGACAGCATGACCTCGCCCGCGGCGTGGAACCCGGTGCTGAGGGTAACGGAGTAAGTCACCCGCATGCGGCTCGCCGCGATCACCTGGCTTGCCGCGCCGCTGCCGGAGTCAGCGGAGGTCGTTGGTCCGAACCAGCACCTGCGCAGGTCCAACCTGGGGACCACCGCGCTGGTCAGGTCGATGCCGTCGGGCCAGCAGCAACTCGTGAAAATGAGGGGAAACTTACCGTGACGAACGGGAGGTTCAGGCGCCCCTCGATGCGGGCTGCATGCACCTTGATGCCGGCGCGATGAACCTTTTCCACGGCGGCACGATCGGTACAGAGCCATTCCAGAAGCGCGGCGCGAATGGCGCGCCCGGGTTCCCAGGAGATGGCGTTGGCCGGATCGTTCTCAGCCCCGGCCGGAGGGGTCGCGTCGGGACCGCAATTCGCGCCCTCACCCCGCGGCGCTGCCCGTACGAGCTTGCGCTCCGCCTCGCTCAGTTCGCCGAACCGTTGCTCCGCCAGTGTTTGAAGATCGGACGAGCGGTCGGCACCTGCTCCCGCCATCGCAAGCTTCCCCACCAGGTTCTTGGTGTTTCCGGCAACCAGCAGACCGGCAACTGAAATGCCCACGGAGCCACGACGATGTGTCCGGGCCGCCTTGGCACTTAGCCGCGCAGGGACTAAACCCGACCACTCGCTCGCCTTTGGAGGGACCTCCCGGCATGATCAACAAGATCGTCCAGACCATGGCGGAAACCATGGCAGGCATCAAGGACGGCTCGGTCGTCCTGCTGGGCGGTTTCGGCGCCGTCGGCCAGCCCAATGCGCTGATCGACGGACTGATCGAACAGGGCGCCACCGACCTCACGGTCGCCTGCAACAATGCCGGCGTCGGTCACACCGGCCTGGCTCGCCTGATGGAACTCGGGCGCGTGCGCAAGATCGTCTGCTCGTTCCCCCGCAGCTCCGATCCAGTGGTGTTCGAGACGCTGTATCGGGCCGGGAAGATCGAACTGGAGATCGTTCCGCAGGGCACGCTGGCGGAACGCATGCGAGCGGCGGGTGCCGGGGTGCCCGCTTTCTTCACCGCGACCGGGGTCGGCACGAAGATGGCGGTCGGCAAGGAGCACCGCGAAATCAACGGCCGGACCTACATTCTGGAGCAGGCCCTGTACGGCGATGTCGGCCTGGTGGAGGCCTGGGAGGCCGACCGCTGGGGCAACCTGACGTACAGGCAGGCAGGGCGGAACTTCAACCCGGTGGTTGCCATGGGGTCCGAAATGACGCTGGTGCAGACGCAGCATTTGCGCGAGCTGGGCGACATCGACCCTGACCACGTCGTCACCCCGGGGATCTTCGTGGACCGTGTCCTGCATGTGCCCTACGGAGACCCATCCGGCTTCTGATCGAGGAGACCCGACCATGGCTGATACTGCCGCCGCGACCTTCAAGCCGTTCACCCGCCAGCAGATGGCGCAGCGCGCCGCCGCGGACATTCCCGAGGGCTGGTATGTCAACCTCGGCATCGGCATGCCGACGGCCATCGCCGACTTCGTTCCGGCGGACCGGGAAGTGATTTTTCATTCCGAGAACGGCGTGCTGGGGATGGGGCCGGCGCCGGAGCCGGACAAGATAGAGCCGTGGCTGATCAACGCAGGCAAGCAGTATGTCACGCTGCGGGCCGGCGGCAGCTATTGCCACCACGCCGACAGCTTCTCGATGATTCGCGGCGGCCACCTGGACCTTTGCGTGCTGGGCGCGTTCCAGGTTGCCGAGAACGGCGACATCGCCAACTGGGCGACCAGCGAAAACGACACCGCGCCGGCTGTCGGCGGCGCGATGGATCTGGCGGCCGGCGCCAAGCGGCTCTGGGTGCTGACGGAGCACACCACGAAAGATGGCACGCCCAAGCTGGTGAGCAGGTGCTCCTACCCGCTGACCGCGCCGGCCTGCGTCAAGCGCGTCTACACCAACCTGGCGACGATCGACATCACCGAGAACGGCTTCGTCGTGCTGGATATCGTGCCGGGCCTCACGTTCGAGGACCTGCAGGCGCGCACCGACGCGAAGTTGCACCGGGCTGCCTGAGGATTCCCGCCGGACCACGCGACTAAACGTTCCGTTGTGTGCGTCGTCGCTCACTCGCGTTATCGTCTGCCCCGCGATCGCTTCGGCTGGCAACCTCGACAGCAGCTCGGCGGCCGTCAGCCCCAGCACCGGATGCACCCAGGTCGGTGCAGCATCGATCAGAGGAACCAATACGAACATCCTTTCATGGGCCCGAGGATGTGGCAGGATAGGATCGGGCTCAGAACGGACCAGGTCGCCGATGGCAATAATGTCGAGGTCGAGCGTGCGTGCCGCATTTGCCTCACCGCGTTGTCGCCCGCACGTCGTTTCAATCGCCAAAAGGTCCGCTAGTAATGCCGCTGGGTCGATCGCGGCACCAGGGGCGGGCAACAGGGCGGCGATCGCGTTGACATAGTCGGGTTGGCGGGAAGCGGGAACCGGCGAGGTCAGATACCATCGCGAAACGGCGCAAAGGCGAAGAACCGGCAACGAATTCAGAAGCGTTACGGCGCGGCGACAAGTTTCTAGCGGCGCTTCGCCGTGCGGCCCGGGCAAATTCGCGCCAATGGCAATCAGCACCAAAGTATTTGACCGATCTGTTTCCCAGGTTGCGACTTTCACAAAATCCGCCGATGGTTATAGTGGTCCCGTACCGAAGGTCCGATGTTTGGCCGGTTTGCCCGGGTTATCACCATTTGTCCGCCCCATTCAACGAGTCCAGCAAGGTTTGAGACGATGCCTTTTCTACCAAACGAGCGGGTCGCGCTTTTCATCGATGGGGCCAATCTGTATTCCGCCTCACGAAATCTTGGCTTCGACGTCGATTACCGCAACTTATTAGAGTATTTTAAGAAGAAAACTCGCGTAATCCGCGCGTACTATTACTCGGCAGTGTTGGAGACCGAGGAATACTCTCCGCTCAAGCCTCTGACTGACTGGCTGGCGTACAACGGCTATGCCCTGGTGACCAAGCCAGCGAAGGAATTCACCGACGCGGCCGGCCGGCGGCGGGTCAAGGGAAACATGGACATCGAGATCGCGGTGGACATGCTGGAGCTGGCTGACAAGATCGATCACGCAGTGTTGTTCAGCGGCGATTCTGACTTTCGGCGCCTCGTCGAGGCGGTGCAGCGCAAGGGGGTGCGGGTGTCGGTGGTGTCCTCGGTGCGAACCAGCCCACCGATGGTGGCTGACGAACTCCGGCGGCAGGCTGATCATTTCCTGGAACTGGCCGAAATCGCGCCGGAGTTCACCCGCCGACAGACCGAACCGCGAACCCGCGGCACGGCCTTGCGCAACACGCCGGCGGACCCCTATGTCGATCCGCACGAAGCCGCGTGAGCTGCCCGCTTCAGGCGCCCGACCCCGTCACGGCCCTCGTGCTCCCAGTCACGCCCAAGCCGGACTGCCCCCTTTGCGGCCGTCTCGTCGCTTACCGCCACGGCAATCGGGCTTCCAATCCGAGTTGGCACAATGGAGCAGTTCCCAGCTTCGGCCCGATTGATGCACGGCTGCTGATCGTGGGCCTTGCACCTGGCGTGCGCGGCGCCAACCGCACCGGACGGCCCTTCACTGGTGACTTCGCCGGCGTCCTGCTGTATCAGACGCCTGCTGAAATTCGGTCTGGCCGAAGGCCGCTACGGCGCCGATCCGGCGGACGGGCTGACCCTGAACGACTGTCGCGTGACCAACGCCGTGCGTTGCGTGCCGCCGGCCAATCTGCCGACGCCGGCGGAGATCACCGCCTGCAATGCGTTCCTCAGCAACGAACTGGCGGCGATGCCCCGGCTTCGCGCCGTGCTGGCTCTGGGCGGCGTGTCGCACCGAGCGGTGTTGCGTGCGCGCGGGCTGCGTCCGAGCCACGTCGCGTTTCAACATGGTGCGATCCATGCCCTGCCCGACGGGCTGCTGGTGGCCGACAGCTACCACGTCTCGCGCCTCAACACGAACACCGGCCGCCTCACGACGCCGATGTTCGAGGCCGTGGTGACAGCGATCGTGCAGCGCATGAGGTAAGACGGCACCAGACATGATGATTGCTTGAAAGTAATGAATTCGATGCGGTCACCGGGTTTGAACGCGCTCGGCGGAGCGCGTTCGGTTTTCGGTGGCAGGGGACGCGGCGTCACGATGGATGCCACAAAGGGCCGGCCCTCGATGGGGTTCGGTGGTGGCTGTTCGCCTAACTAAGGCACCGCGCTTCGCGCACCCGCGAGCGGGCCGCTGGACCTGACCGGACAGCCGCCGTCGACAGGGCGTTGCAAAGTGTCGTCAAGACTACGAGTGGCATGGTGCAACCTACCATGGCATTGCAACCGGTCGCGCCAAATCCGCGCTCAATGAGGATCCCCGAACCGGGCCGATGAAACGCCAGCGAGACGCGGCACGTCATCTGCCGGAGACGCTGTTCGTCTCCGCAGGTTGGCATAGCGGAGCTGGGGATTTGGCTGGCCCGGACGATGTCAGGCGATCGAACCGGCCGACGTGCCCTTCGCCGGCTCGGCGACCAAGGAACGCCTGCATCAACCGCACGCAACCGCGAAAACGTGATATTTCGCATTGTATCCTGGTCATTCCCGCCACCGTGAGGTGCCCTACATCGGCAGAAAAGAGGAACCGGCGCATGCACCTGATCCGCCGATCCAGCAGGCGAGACTTGCGGGTCGATTTCTTTCGCGGCCTGGCCTTGTGGTGGATTTTCACTGACCACATCCCCGGGGACGTCCTCGCGCAGGTCAGTTTGCAGAACTTCGCCATGTGCGATGCGACCGAGGTCTTCGTGCTGCTCGCGGGTTATGGCGCGGGGCTATCCTACGGGATGCGGCTGTCCGCGCAGGGCTACGTCTCGACCGCCGCCGATGTGTTTCGTCGCGCCTGGACGCTGTATATCGCGCATATCTTCCTGTTCGTGCTGTTCACGGCACAGGTGACTTATTCGGCCAGTGCTCTGAACCGGCTGTCCTATCTAGAGGAAACCCGGCTGGATGTGCTGGGCGATGATCCATATCGCAGCATCCTGGAGGCCCTTCTGCTGCGCTTTCAGCCCAGCCTGCTGAATATCCTGCCGCTGTATGTGGTGTTGATGGCGTTCTTTGGCGCGACGATCTGGCTGCTCCGCTGGCCGAAAATCCTGCTTGGCGCCTCGTTTGCGGTCTACATGGTGGTGCGGGTCACCGATCTGAACCTGGCTGGCTGGACTGGCGAGGGATGGTATTTCGATCCGTTTGCCTGGCAGTTCCTGTTCGTAATCGGCGTGTTGCTGGCCTGTGCGCCGCCCGGGATGCCGTCATGGCGCGGGCTGCTCGACGCCTTCGCGTGCTTGGTGCTCGCGGCCGGGTTCATGGTCAGCTTCGTCATCGACCCGCATCCGCGGCTGTTGGACTGGTTCGCGTCATCGATGTTCCACTACCTCGTCGTCGAGGACAAAACCGGACTGCATCCCTTCCGGCTGGCCTCGATCCTAGCGCTGACCTGGGTGTGCGTGCGGCTGATCCGATTCGACCAACCCTGGCTGCGCGCGCGCTGGGCGTCGCCGTTCGTTCTGATCGGGCAGAACTCGTTGCCGGTGTTCTGCTCCGGGGTGGTCATCGGCTTCGTTGCGCGACTGGGGCTGGAATATGATGACAGCTGGCGCATGCAAACCGGCGCCAATCTGCTGGGTGCTCTCGGGATGGTGGCCGTCGGCGCTCTCGCGGCGTGGTATCGGACCAAGGGAACTGCCACCGGATCACGGGCCGCCGCGACAGGCACGACAACGCTCTTGCCGGTCCGAGCGCAGGCTGATACCGGTTGAATGCATGGATCGAGCCTTGCTTGCGGCGGTGCTGCTCTGTCTAGGCGCCGTGGTTCCGGGCTGGTGTGAGGCCGATGTCCCCGAGGTGGCGGCGGCTTCGGTCAACTGCGATTTGCCGCCTGACCTGACCACGCCGGACGAGGCGCTGCCAGGCGTGGCGGTGGCGATGGCGAAGCGGGGTCAGGTGGAGGTGCTGGCGATCGGCTCCGGGTCTACCGTGGGCGACACCACCGGCGGGGCCGGCGCAACCGTGTATCATTTCCCGAAGTCATCATTTCCGTATCGCATGATCGAGGCGCTCCAGGCGGCCAGGCCGACGGTCAGGTTTCATCTGACGGTGAAGGGCGGACGCAACATGACCGCCGAGGAGATGTTACCACTCTTGCGGCAGGAATTCGCGGCACAACGCTATGACCTTGTCGTGTGGCAGACCGGCACGGTGGAGGCCGTGCGCGGTCTGCGGCCCGAAACGATGCGCGACGCGATACGGGACGGGGTGGATGTGGCGGCGGCCGAAGGCGCGGACGTGGTGGTGGTCGATCCGCAATTCAGCCGCTTCTTGCGCGCCAACACCGATCTCGGCCCGTATGACACGGCGCTGCAAGAGGTGGCGGCGATGCCCGGCGTAACCTTGTTCCCACGATTCGATCTCACGCACGTCTGGGCCAGCAACGGGGATATCGATCTGGAGCGGGTCAGTCCGGACGCGCGCGACCATACCATCGCGAAACTGAACATCTGCCTGGGCCGAGCGCTTGCGAAGTTCGTGCTGACTGGTTCTGGTGAGGAAGCGGCGCGCTGAGGCCTACGTCGGTCGTATCGCATGGGAGCAACTCAGCGAGACTCCCGCAGCGTCAACGGTGAGGTACATGGTGAAGAGCATTTGAGCGGTCTGGTGAGGCAGACCGACACCAGGACTTTGCCGTTCGCTCTCGATCGCAAGAAATCTCCCGCTAGCCTGTTTCTGTATCGGTATGAGTTTATTTCGCGGCCGCGCGATGCCGGATTACTGCTCCCGGCGCCGAGCTGACGGCTTTCACCTTCGGCCGACGCCCCGCCGCCTCGGGCGATTGGTGGGAAACGCGGGGCTAGCCGCGGCGCCACCAGTCGCTAACATGGCAATCCTCGAAATGGACGGGGGGAAACATGGATTACGGTTCGGCCTTCGCTGGCATGAAGGTCATCGATCTCAGCGGCGGCGTCGCCGGACCCTCGTGCGCTATGATGCTGGCGCAGCACGGTGCCGACGTGATCAAGGTGGAAACCCCGCATAACGGCGGCGACTGGTCGCGCATTCTGGGCCGCACCTATGGTGACCACTCGGCGTACTCGCTCTATGGCACGCTGGGCAAGCGGAGCCTTGCGCTGGACCTGAAGACCGCGGAGGGCAAGGATATCCTGTGGCGTCTGGTGCGCGGCGCCGACGTCTTCATCGAGGGTTTCCGTCCGGGCACCATCCAGCGCTACGGTTTCGGCTACGACGCGGTCAGCGCGAAAGAGCCTGCGATCATCTACTTCTCGGTTTCGGGTTTTGGGCAGACCGGTCCGATGGCCTCCCGTCCCGCCATGGACCCGGTGCTGCAGGCCTTCACCGGCATCGTCACCGAGAACAAGGGCGAGCATGACAACCATCCCCATCGCATCGCGATCTCGTTGATCGACATGTTCTCCGGCCTGCTGGGGTTCCAGGCGATCGCGACTTCGCTGTATGTGCGGCGCGAGCAGGCGGTGAAACAGGGCCGCTTCGTCGAACTCAGCCTGATGCACGGCGGCGCGATGCTCGCGGTCATCCGCCTGATCGCCAGTCATCTGGAGCGGGGAACGTTGCAGCGTGTGAGCATGCCGAATGGCGTTTTCAACACCGCTGACGGGCAGATCAATGTCACGATGGTACGGCCCACCGACTGGCGCCCGTTCTGTCAGGCGATCGAACATGAGAGCCTGCTGGATGATCCGCGGTTCGCCTCGTATGCCGCGCGCGGGCTGCATCTGGACGACCTGTACGGCGTGCTGCGGCCAATCTTCGCGGCTCGCACCACGGCGTGGCTGTCCGAGCGGTTCACGGCGAACGGCATCATGAACGGGAAGGTCAACAGCTATGAGGAATTTCTGACCGAGGAGCAGGTCGCCGCGACCGGCATCATGGCGTGGCTGGCGCAGCCGGGCGTCCCTGAGCTGGTACCAATGCCCAACATTCCCGGATTGCCGGCGTTCGAAAGCGGCACCAGGCGTGCCCATGCACCGGCGCTGGGCGAGCACACGCGCGATGTATTGGCGCAGCACGGCTATTCCGCCGCGGAGATCGATGCGCTGATTGATCGCAAGGTGGTCGCGGCGGGTGAGCGCTAAAGGCGGTTCCTGACTTCACCGGGAGACCGCGAAGGGGCGGTCCGCAACAGGGTGGCCGCGAAATTATCCGGTTGCCGAGGGAGAAACGATCATGCCGAAGACGAGAGGCACCGGCCTGCTGATGGCCTGGACGGATGTCGATCCGGCGCACGAGGACGGAATTCAACCGCTGGTACGATGAGGAGCATATCGGCCGGCTGCTCGCGGTACCGGGGTTTCTGAGCGCCGGACGCTACCGGGCGGTCCGCGGCGGGCCGAAATATCTGGCGATGTACGAGCTGGAGGACCACAACGTGCTGCGATCGGCGGCATTTATCGATGCGGTCCGGTATCAACCATCGGCACGACGGCTGGCCACCTCCCCGAGTTCGACTGGGCGGAATTTCCTGCTGAACGGCTACCGGCAGATTTTTCCGGCGCGAACGCATCCGGCCGACAATCCAACCGAGCTGCCGCGCTATCTGCAGATGGGCCGGATCGACGTCGTGGCGTCGATGGAGGAAGAATTCAACGACTGGTACAACACTTGTTACATTCCGGGCTTTCTGGGGGTGCCCGGCGTTATCCGTGCCCGCCGCTTCATCGCGATCGAGGCGCAGCCGAAATATCTGACCGTGTATGAGTTCGAGAATGCACAGGTTCCCGATACGGCAGCATGGACGGCGGCGCGCGATTCCAATCCATGGAGCCGGCGAGTACGCGCGGCGATGCGCCTCGACGAAGGCTCACCCGCGGTGTTCGAGCGAATTTTTCCGAAACTCTGAAACCCCTCCTCACCACATATCGATTCGATAGCTCATCGATCGACATCGAGAGGCGGCTTGGATGCGTGGCAACGACATTCGGCGTGATGGGCTTTTCAGCTACGTTCGCCCCGAGAGCCGGATCCCCAGCAGCCACCCGCTGCGCCTGATCCGCGGCGTTGCCGACGCGGCCCTGAAGGCCCTCGACGCGCAGTTGGCTGCGCTTTACGCCGAGAATGGCCGCCCCTCGATCCCGCCCGAGCACTGCTGCGTGCGCTGCTGGTGCAAGCCTTCTACACGATCCGTTCCGAGCGGCAGTTGCTGGAGCAGCTCACTACATCTGCTGTTCCGCTGGTTCGTTGGCCTGTCGGTGGACGCTCCGGTCTGGGTGCCGACGCTGTTTAGCAGACCGCGACCGGCTGCTGGAGGGCGACATCGCGGCAGCGTTTATGGACGCGGTGCTGCACCTGCCGCGGGTCAGGCGGTGCTGTCAGACGGCATTTCTCTGTGGACGGCACGTTGATCCAGGCCTGGCGTCCATGAGCTTCCGCCGCAAGGACGGCAACGTGACCGCCGCGCCCGGCGCAACGGCGACGCAACTTCATACGACAAGCGTTCGACGGACCCATGCCTCGACCACTGACCCGGATGCACGGCTGGCGCGGAGTCCAACGGCGAGGCGCCAAACTGGCCTTCACCGGCACTGCTGATGGAGACCGGCACGGCCTCGTCGTGATGCGTGTCTGACGCACGCCACCGGACCGCGGAGCCGGAGGCGGCGCTGGCGATGCTGGAGGCTTTGCCGGAGGCGGGGCGCAAGTCGGTGGCGCCGACAAGGCGTACGATACAGCCGCGTTCGTCGCCAGCAGCCGCGCCGCCGGTGTCACGCCGCATGTCGCGCAGAACATCAATACGCATCGCGGCTCAAACATCGACAGGCGGACGACGCGCCACGCTGGCTACCGGCTCAGCCAGTCATCGCAAGCGGATCGAGAGGCGAACGGCTGATCAAGCAGGTCGGCGGCATGGCGCAAACCAAGCTGCGCGGTGCGGAGCGGGTCGAGTGGACGTTTGTGTTCAAGGCCGCGGCTTATAACCTGATCCGGTTGCCACGGCTGCTCGCGACAGGATAAGTCGGTCCGGAATCTGCCCAAGGCCGCATCAGCCGCCTGCGGCACCACGAAAACCGCTGATATCGCCCGGAGAACCGTAAATCGGAGGCGGAGCAGCCAAAATCCGGGAAGAAAAGCAGCGCGGATGCTGGCTGCGGCGGCAACGGAACGGAACTGCCGACCATTTGACCGGCGGCCGATGCGCCAGGCATAACCGGAGCGCGGAGGACGCACCGCCGGTGACCAAGGATTTGGGCGCGTTCGGCAATGGAAGTCTTGGATGGTCGGCACGACCATGACGCGCTAAAACCGCACCAGGCACGGCCGCAACAACTGGGACAAGCCCGGCGCGATTTTAGCTGAGGCTAGAGCAATATCAGCCTGACTGGAATCGCGAAGCGAATCAGGCTGATTTTGCTCGCGAACCAAAGCCTGAGCGTTTCCACTCAAAGTGCAAAGCGCTCTAAACTCGGGTACCGAGCTGAGGGAAAGCCAGGCGAGCGATGCGTTCAGCGGTCTCGCTTGGCCTGAGCGGCTTTTCCCGCCTGCGACACACGGCCGACCTCCCGCGGGTCGGACTTTACTGTTGGGCGGCTGCTCGGCTTCGACTGCATGCCTTTCGACGCCGTCTTGCCCGAACCGGGGATGCTGCGGCGCGGAAGCCGCACGCTTCATCGCCAGAGCCTTTCGCATCAGTTCAGCCTGGGTGGGCGCATTCAGTTTCCGCAGCGCCTCGGTCACCCGCTTCAGTGCCTCGACCAGCGCCTCGGCCTTGGCTTCCGTTCCGGTATTGTCGCGGGCGGGCGTGGCGCCCTTCGGGTCGGTCTTGCCACGGATCTCACGCTTCTGCTGGCGACCAATCCGCCGCGCCCGGTCACGGGCTGCACGCAATCGCTTGGCCAGCGCCTGCAGCGCATCTTTCGAGACACCCTGAAGTTGTTCGGGCTTCGTCTGCTCCACCATCTCGCGTTCCACGAGGCTGAAGAGCCGGTCGGTGGGGTCCGCATGTTCGCTCACGGTCGTCTCCGGTTGGCGATGTTTCAAGCAAAACGATTTGGCCACGGAACACCTTGCCGGCGCAACCGCGAACCGGGCGGATGTTTCGATGTGAGCCCACGGGGCGGGGACATTAGATCCGCCATCGTGCCACCGGGATGCCGACTCGCGTCATCCGGTGGTAAGGTGGCGTGCCGACGGAAAAGGAATGACTATGGCGGCCCATTATGACCTGCTGATACGCAATGGCACCTGCGTGCTGGCGTGGGGTACGGAAGATGGCGACATCGGTGTTCGGGACGGCAAAATCGTCGCGTTGGGCGCCCACTCCGATGCGACCGCGGACCGCACGTTCGACGCCATCGGGCTGCATGTTCTGCCCGGTCTGATCGACCCGCACGTGCATCTGCGCGATCCCGGCGACAAGTCGGTGGAAACCATCCCCAGCGGCACGAAAGCGGCCGTGCTCGGAGGCCTTGCCGCGGTATTCGACATGCCCAACACGAACCCGGCGATCGTCGACGCCGAGCAACTGAGGTGGAAGCAGGAGTACGTGGAAGAGGCCGCCTGGTGCGACATGGGTCTTTACGTAGGCGGCACGAAAACCAACACTCCGGAACTGGCGGAGCTGGAACTGAACCGCGGCGTCTGTGGCGTGAAGATCTTTGCCGGCAGCTCCACCGGGAACCTGCTGATCGAGGACGACGAGCATCTTGAATTGGCGATGCGCTCCGGGCGCCGCCGCATCGCCTTTCACAGTGAGGACGAGTATCGGCTGCAAGAACGCAAGCCGCTGTTCAAGTCGGGCGATCCTTACTTCAATCATATGGTCTGGCGCGATGAGGAATGCGCGTTCCTCGGGACCAGGCGGCTTATGGCGCTGTCACGCAAGACCGGGCGTCCGGCTCACATCCTGCATGTCTCGACCGCGCAGGAGTTCGACTACCTCAAAGATTTTCGCGACGTTGCGACCTGTGAGGTGCTGGTCAATCATCTCACCCAGGTGGCGCCCGACTGCTATGAACGACTGGAGGGGTTCGGGGTGATGAACCCGCCGATCCGCGGCCAGGACCACATGGACGCGGCGTGGCGGGCGGTGAATGACGGCACGGTTGACACGATCGGCTCGGACCACGCGCCGCACTCGCGCGACATGAAGTTGTTGCCGTGGCCGGAGTGCTCCGCCGGACTGACCGGCGTGCAGACGCTGGTGCCGATCATGCTGGACCATGTGAATGCCGGCCGGCTGTCGCTGGCGCGGATGGTGGATCTGCTTTGCGCGGGTCCCGCCAGGGTCTACGGGGTCGTCGGCAAGGGCAGGCTGGCCGCGGGATATGACGCCGATTTTACGCTGGTCGATCTAAAACGGCGGCGGCGGATCGAAGAGTCATGGATCGTTTCGCCCTGCGGCTGGACCCCATTCGCCGGCATGCAGGTCACCGGTTGGCCCACCGCGACCATCATCCGCGGCCAGATCGTCATGCGTGACGACGAGGTTCTCGGCGCTCCGGCAGGCAGGTTGGTTACGTTCGCCGGGTGATCCCGGCGCGATTGATCTGCTGGTTGTCGGCGGGGACCGGCGGGATCGCCGCGTCGGTCGAGTGGCCCGGCATGCTGGATGTCGCTGTTGGTGTGCGCCCCGGCCGACGCGGTCTGGCGGGGCGAGACCGCGACGCCACTCATCCGGGTGAAGCAGGGCGATGAATCTGGTGCGGCGTGCCCCTGCGAGGAGGTCCCGGCCGGCGAGGTCCGCCGGGCATGGGGCATTGCCGGGGCCGGGTCTGCAGACCGGTGGCGGTCGAGGCGCGAGCCGCGGCGCGCAGCGTCCCGGTCTCGTCGATCGAACCGATGCGGGCGCGTTTTCCCCCAGTCCGCTGCCTCTGGAGGCACTGGGGACGCTGGGGCTGGATTGACGCGCGGCCGGTTCCGACCTCGGCGACCGCTCGCTCCTCGCCCATCTTGGCAGCCGGCGCCACGGGGGGGAGAATAGGCGGGAACCAGGAGAGAAACGCCACGATGAGCACGACAACACAGCCGGCCCAAACTCCCTATCTGCCGGTCCGCAACGACTGGCTGGCGCGACGGACCGAGGCGATCCTCGAACCCGAGCTGCCGATCGTCGACCCGCATCACCACCTGTGGGAGCGGCCTGACTGGGTCTACATGCTCGACGATCTGCTGGCTGATATGAACAGTGGCCACAACATCATCGCCACGGTGTTCCTGCAGTGCCGCTCGATGCACCGGGCGGGCGGGCCCGAAGCGTTCCGCCCGGTCGGGGAAACCGAGTTCGTCAATGGGGTCGCGGCGATGAGCGCCTCGGGCGGCTACGGGCCGGCGAAAATCTGTTCCGGTATCGTCGGGCACGTCGATCTTCGCCTCGGTGAGCATGCGCGCGACGTGCTGGAGGCGCATATCCGGGCGGGTGGCGGTCGGTTCCGCGGCATCCGCCACATCACTGCCTACGATCCCGACCCGAGCTCTGATGAACCCGGCCTACGCACCGCCATCCCGGCTGATGTACGACGAAACATTTCGAAAAGGCTTCGCTTGTCTGGCGCCGCTCAATCTGTCGTTCGATGCTTGGCTGTATCATCCTCAGATCGGTGATCTGACCGCTCTGGCGCAGGCGTTTCCAGGCACGATGATCTGCCTGAACCATATCGGCGGGCCGCTTGCGATCGGCAACTATGCCGGGCGGCGACAGGAGATCTTTGCCGAGTGGTCGAAGTCGATCCGGGCGCTGGCGGCATGTCCGAATGTCGTGGTGAAGCTGGGCGGCATGGCGATGCGCATCAATGGTTTCGATTTCCACACCAAAGCCGATCCGCCGTCGTCGGAGGACCTCGCAGCTGCGTGGAAGCCCTACGTCGAGACCTGCATCGAAGCATTCGGCGCGTCACGCTGCATGTTCGAGAGCAACTTTCCGGTGGACAAGGGTTCCTACGGCTATCAGGCGTTCTGGAATGCCTGCAAGTTGCTGGCGAGGGGCGCGAGTGGGGCGGAGAAGACCGACCTGTTCAGTGGCACCGCCGCACGCTTCTACCGCCTTGAGCTGTGATGGAGCGGATCATGCAACAGATCAAGATCGGCGACGTAACAATCACCAGTATCATCGAGCGTGACGGTCCGTGGCGCAAGCCCGCCGACATGTTTCCCGCGTACGATCCGGTGGTCGCGGCGCGGCACCTGGAGACGCTCGATCCGGTGGTGTTCGATGCGGCCTCGGGTCTTATGTGCATCACCTACCAGACCTTCGTCGTACGCACGCCGCACCACACCATCCTAGTGGATACATGCACCGGCGAGAACAAGGGCTATCCCGCGCCATTCGATTTTCCCAAGCAGCGATGGCTGGACGAGTTCAAGGCGGCCGGGTTGTCGTTCGAAACAATCGACTACGTGTTCTGCACCCATCTGCATATCGATCATTGCGGTTGGAACACGGTACTGCGCGACGGCCGCTGGGTGCCGACCTTCCCGCGGGCAAAATACGTGTTTCACAAACGCGAATACGCGGCGTGGGAGGAGGCGACGAGGCAGGGTGCGCACCCGCCGGGCGATGTGTGGCGCTTCAACTGCGAGCCGGTCGTTGCCGCCGGTCAGGCGCTGCTGGTAGACGATGACTACACCCTGGACGACACCGTGTGGCTGACGCCGACGCCGGGGCATTCGCCTTGTCATTGCTGTGTCAACATCAAGTCCGGCGGGCAGCGGGCGGTGGTAACGGGCGATATGATGCACCATGCGCTGCAATGCCGGGAACCGGACTGGTCGACGATCTTCGACTGGGACGCGAATGAAGCCGCGGTATCGCGGCGGCGCTTCCTGGGCGATATCGCCGGCACCGGCGCGCTCGTCCTGCCGATCCATTTTCCCAGCCCGACGGTGGGACTGGTAGAAGCGGCCGGCAGCGGGTTCGACTACCGGTTCATGCGGTAGCGTGCCCCACTGGCGACTCTGGGATCGGACGTTGTGCGTTCGCCTGTCACCACGGCGGGATCGTCTTGTGGCTGCCACCTCGTTTTATCGGAGTGGCCAGCCGCATGATCGCGCTCAGCGGACCCTTGGCAGCGGTCAGCCTCGAGGCGTCTGGCTGAACCTCGACGCATTGGCAACGATCACGACCGCCGCTTCCTACGAGTGGGGTTTTTGCGGGCAGCGCATTGATGCCTCTCGCGCCTCTCAGGGTGAGTGACCAGCGGCAAAAGATCGTGACTGGCCCGGCTGGATGCGGTCCTTGGTAGCGAGTCACCCGCCGTGGTCGACGTCGCGGTACGGCTGGCCGCCGGGCCGCTTCTGGCATGATGGCAGAAGATCTCCGAGAAGACTGTTCCGGTATGATACGGTTCGTTTGGGAATGCATGTGCGGCGAAAACCGAAGGCTGCATGCCCGGATAGCCAAACGCGAAAACCTTGCCAGCCCCGAGGCACGAGATCGTGGCAGCGGCAATAATGATCTTCATGTTCATCGAAATTCTCCATCCGATACCGAGCGGACCTGTCTCGTGACGGCCGACCCCTGGTCCCCTCCATTTCGTGGGTGGCGGCCTCATGTCGCGCTGACTGCACCCACCAACGGCTGTCGAATTGCGGGTGGAAGTAGAAGAATGAAATTTCGTGCCGCATGGCTGGTTCTTAGCCGAACCAGATCAGTACGCCCGCGATCAGTTCGCGATGCCCCGGATATCTCGCTCGCTGCCACTGTATTGGATCCTGCTGCCTGGTATCCGCCTCGTCACGGTATCCAACGTTCCAAGTGGGTCGCCAACTCTGTCGCCATCCCGGATGCCAGAGGCGATGCTGGCGAAATTCCCCGTGCGTTCCTCGGCTATGCCTATAAACGGTTTGCCCGGATACGCCGCGGCGCTCGCCGCCGTGGCTCGCCCTGGAACTGCTGCGCCAGTGCCCAGCTTCCCGGATTCGGCGGGCGGCAACTGGACAGGGCAAGCCCCGGGCCCGGTGGCTGATGGATCACTGGACGGATCAAGCTCTTCTTGACAGCGTACGAAAGGTGACGGACCAGCGTGTCAGCTGCACCTGCGGGATGCTGTGCTCCCATTCGTGCCGAACCTCGCCGGTTAGGTGGTAGAGCGACCTGGGTGCCAACAATACCGATGCTCGGTCGAAAGCTGCAAGCCGGCGTCGCCGAAATCGCATCGTTGCGGGCGCACCAAGCGAAACGCCGATGACATGCTCAAAGACCGGCCGATCGCGATGCCAGCCAATCGCAGCGCCAGCATCGTAACGAATCAACAGGGCCTGCGCGAGTTCATCCGGAGCCAGTCGAGCAAACCCAGCGGCGCTTTCGCGTAGCGGCAGCAGCCATTCCGGGATCGGTTCGGCCGCGGCGAATTTTCCGGTGTCGAAGTCGTACCGCCAGCCATAGGAGGCGGTCATGCGTTTCCCGAGCCACCTGTGGAATCGAAACGGCGACAACTCCACCGCGTCGATAGCGGCAATCAGCGCCTGTTCCTCCCTTGGCGTGACGATCGACTGCGCCAGCGCCAAACCGGAAACGACGGATCGATCGAACAACTCAGTCTGTTCCGCGAGCATGTTTTGGTCTTCGTCCGTTGGTTCCGGTCACCGCCACCGCGGAAGAGAGGTCGCATAAGGTAGGAAGGGCCCCGTCTTCTGGCCGGACGCACCGGAGTTCTCTTTCTGTTTCCCGGCTGATATGGTCGCGGCATGGCGATACGCAAGATCATCCACGTCGACATGGACGCGTTCTATGCGTCGGTCGAACAGCGGGACAATTCGGAGCTGCGGGGGCGCCCTGTGGCGGTTGGCCATGGCACAAAACGGGGGGTGGTCGTGGCAGCGAGCTATGAGGCCCGCGCCTTCGGCGTGCGCTCCGCAATGCCGTCGACCATAGCGATGCGCCAATGCGCTGAACTGATTTTCGTGGCTCCTCGCTTCGAGGTCTATCGTGCCGTTTCGCGCCAGATCCAGGCTATTTTCGCGGACTACACGACGTTGATCGAACCGCTGTCGCTCGACGAGGCCTATCTCGATGTGACAGAGAACCAGCGTGGTCTGCCGACCGCCTCGGCGACCGCCCTGGAGATTCGCGCCCGAATCCTTCAGGAAACCTCTCTGACGGCCTCCGCCGGCATTTCATACAACAAGTTCCTCGCCAAACTCGCCTCCGGCCAGCGCAAACCCAATGGTCAGTTCGTCGTCGCTCCCGAGAGGGGCGCGGACTTTATGCATCCCTGCCGATCGCACGGTTTCACGGCGTCGGACCGGTGACCGCGGCACGGATGCGGCGACTCGGGATCGAAACGGGTGTTGACCTGAGAGCGCAGTCGATCGGATTTTTGCAACAACATTTTGGCAAGTCTGCTGCTTGGTATTTTGGCATCGCGAATGGCCACGACGACAGGCCGGTGGTCGCCGATCGCCCGCGCAAATCCTCCGGCAGCGAGACCACATTCGACCGCGACTTGATCGGGTCCGCCGAAATCGAGGCCGGTATCGAGACCATGGCTGACGACGTCTGGGCTTGGTGCGAGCAGTCAAAGGCCTGCGGCCGCACTGTGACCGTGAAGGTGAAATTCACCGACTTCCAGCAGGTCACCCGCCGCCGAAGTTTCCCAGAGCCGATCGCGCGTCAGGACGATTTGCGGCGGGCGAGCGTGGAACTGGTGCGGATGCTGTTGCCGCCCGCCAAGGGCGTCCGGTTGCTCGGCGTGACCGTGTCAAATTTCGACCTGCCGCCGGTGGGCGCCGAGCAGGGGCTGCCGCTGTTTGCGACCGGCAGGCTGGCGATGCAAAAATTCGATACCAGTTCCACCCCCAACGCGGTGACAGGCGCGCTCTGATGAGGGTGGCGCGCTGACCTGCTCGGACTGCCGGGACGTCGAGGGTGATGTTGGGCCGGGGTCTGGAACCGTCGTCGATCTGCGGTGGTAAAGTGAAAGTCGTTGTCGTGATCGCGGATCCTGGTCAAGTCAGGTTGCGCGGCGAGATGATCCATGGGCATCCACACGCGCAGAACAAGTGCCTCGCCAATATCACGTTATATAGTAGTGTATAATGCGGACCAAAATACGCGTCATAAGCGTGATGCGATATTGACTCCTTCGCCTGCTCGGAGGAAAGTCTCTACAAGCGCACCGGTCGGGCCTCGCTGGGCCGCCGGATAGCCTCGCGGACAACTCTTGGCAAGCCGGTCCGGCGGGTGCGTCATGTTGGAAACCGTCATGAAGGACGCCCGTGATGCCGCTTGATGTCACTGTGTCACCGAAAAGCGTAACCGCAACGCTGCACTACCTCGTCCGCGGCGCCGAAAAGCCGGTACGCTACGTGGACGAACCGCCGCCAGGCGCGGAGGGCTATAACGGCATCGATGACCCGCACGAAGTGCGGATCGAGGATGGCCGAGGCCGCGAAGTAGAATTTACCCTCGACCGGAACGGCTTCGCGTTGATCAATGCGCCAACCCGGGTGAATCGACTTCTACTCGCCGGACGAAGTAAAGACGGTCTATTATCCCGAGGTCGAGCGTCTGCTGAAGCAGCAGCTCGGGGCATCGCGTGTATTCATTTTCGACCATACCGTGCGCAATGCTGGTCTGCCCGACGGGCGTACGCCCTCGCGGCAGGTGCACAATGACCACACGGTTAATTCCGCTCCTCGGCGGGTGCGCGATCATCTGGGCGCGGACGCGGAGGAATTGCTGAAGAATCGGTTTGGCGTCGTCAACGTTTGGCGACCGATCCGCGGGCCTGTCCTCGATTCACCACTGGCACTTTGTGACGCGCGAAGCTTCACCGACGAGGATCTTATCGCCAGCGATCTGGTCTACAAGCATGTCCGTGGCGAAACATCGCGGGTCGAGTTCAAGCCGGGGCATCGTTGGTATTACTTCTCAGAGCAGCAGCGCGACGAGGTTCTGCTGATTTGGGTGCATGACAGCAAGGACGACGGCCGCGCTCGCCTGTCGTTTCATACGTCGTTCGAGAATCCGCTGGCCGAGGGTGCACCGCCGCGGGAGAGCATCGAGGTCCGCGCGTTGGTGTTCTTTCCACCTGAAGCCTGACATCTGAACAGGCCTGCCACTTGGGAGGCCTGCCGGCATCGTGATGCGATACCTGGCAGGTCCTCAGGCTGGTGGACGGATCAACCCGAGATGATCGCGTAGTGTGTTTCCGGTGTATTCCTGGCGGAACAATCCACGCCGTTGCAGTTCCGGCACGAGAAGCCGGACTACGCGCTCCAGTCCGCCGGAGAACCAGGGAATTTGAAGCATAAAGCCGTCGCAGGCCCCGGCTTCCCACCATGCTTGCATCCGATCCGCGACGTCATGCGCAGTTCCAACGAAACCCTGCGCAGTGCGGCCGGCGCCGTACTGCTGGCCTAGTGCGGCGACTGACATCCCGGTGCGCCTGGTGAGTTCCGCCACTTCGCGGTAGTGCCCTTCGACGCCGGGTACGTCCATGGTTTCAGGCAGCACTTGATCCTGCGGGAGGCGGGACAGATCGACGCCGAGATGGTACGACAAGGTCGAAAGCCCAGCCTCTGGATGACTGAGCGAATCCAAAAGATCACGCTGCTGCTTGGCATCTTCGATGGTTTCGCCGATGACCGGCACAACGCCCGGCAATACTTTCATTCCGTCCGGATTGCGGCCGAATCGCTCCGCCCGTGCCCGCAGATCGAGCCGGAATTCTCGTGCCGGGTCCGGGGTGGAATGCGTCACGAAGACGACCTCCGCCCAGCGTGCGGCAAAATCGCGGCCGCGGTCAGATGCCCCTGCCTGGACGAAGACGGGCCGGCCCTGCGGTGAGCGGCTGACGTTCAATGGCCCGCGCACCTTGAACCACGTGCCGTCATGATCTATCCGGCGGACCTTCGACGGATCGGCGAAGAGCGGACTGACGCGGTCGCGCACAAGAGCGTCGTCCCGCCAGGAGTCCCATAGCGCACACACAACGGTCATAAACTCATCCGCGCGGTCATAACGTCGGTCGCGCGATAGTTGTTCGTCGCGCCCGAAATTGCGCGCCTCCGCCTCCTGGAACGAGGTCACGATATTCCACGCGGCGCGCCCTCCACTCAGGTGATCCAGTGTCGCCATCGACCGGGCCAACGCGAACGGCTCGAAATAAGTGGTCGAAACTGTGCAGGCAAGGCCGACATGTTTGGTGGCGCCGGCGATCAACCCAAGCACCACCAGCGGGTCAAGCCGGAGCGCTCCAAGAGCGCCGTACCGCAGCTGACTGTCGAGGCTGTCACCCAGCCGATCCGGCACGGCCAGGATATCGGCAAGGAAGACCAGGTCGAAGCGGCCAGCTTCCAGCAGGCGGCCGAGATCATGATAGTAAGCCGCCGATAAAAGATCACCGGCGGCCTCGGGGTGTCGCCAGCCGCCGTGACTGCCCGAGACCGGCCCTGCGGAGGCAAATACCGCGAGGTTCATCTGTCTGGATAAGGGCGCATCGGTCATGTCAGCTCCGAGGGGGTCACTGAGGGCCTTTTCAATCCACGTATCAGCATCGCTAAATACAGGTTATGCACTGCCGCCGAGACACTACGATAACGACGGTCGGCTATGCAACGGGTTGCACCCGCGCTCAGGGCAGACGAAACTACGCGCAGTCTCGGGGATGTTTCTTCAGCTTTACGCGTGGAGGGGCTTGCAGGTGATTACAAGGACCCCGGGTCCGTGCGATGGCGACTGAGCCGTTGTGACGCATCAAATCTCGGCGCCGCCAAATCCAGCCCGCCTCAAATATCGTCGACATGCCGTGTTTTCCCCTTGTATGACCCCCATCTCAAGTGGTTATTATAATTCGACGTGATATGACCTCACAAACTACCAGGAGTGCCTCGGAGTGACTCGACAGATCCGGCTGAACGCCTTCGACATGAACTGCGTGGGACATCAGTCACCCGGCCTGTGGCGGCATCCGCGCGACCGTTCAGACGAGTACAATTCGCTGCGATACTGGATCGATCTCGCTCGGATCCTGGAACGCGGCAAGTTCGACGGGCTGTTTATCGCTGATGTCCTTGGCGTTTATGACGTCTATGGAAACAATCTCGATGCTGCACTGCGTAATAGCACGCAAATTCCGGTAAACGACCCGTGCCTGCTGGTTCCGGCCATGGCGATGGTAACCGAGCACCTGGGCTTCGGCATAACATGCACCCTTTCCTTCGAGCCGCCCTATCCGTTTGCCCGCCGCATGTCGAGCCTGGATCACCTTACCGACGGGCGGGTCGGGTGGAACATTGTTACGGGATATCTCAACAGCGCGGCTCGCGGCGTCAGCGGCAGCGACCAGACAGGGCACGACACTCGCTACGAAATCGGCGACGAGTATATGGAAGTCATGTACAAGCTGTGGGAAGGCAGCTGGGAAGACGGAGCGGTCGCACGCGACCGGCGTGCCGGCATCTTCACTCATCCGGAGAAGGTCCACAAGATTCGCCACGAAGGTAAATATTTCAACGTGGACGCAGTGCATCTGTGCGAGCCGTCGCCGCAGCGCACACCGGTGCTCTATCAGGCGGGCGCTTCCACCAAAGGCCGCGCCTTTGCCGCTTCTCACGCGGAGTGCGTGTTCATCGCGGCACCCACCAAACGCATTCTTGCCCCCCGAGTGGCCGAGCTCCGCAAGGGTGCGAGCGAAGCAGGCCGGGCCGCCTCCGATCTGCTGATCTTTACCCTACTGACGGTCATCGTAGGGCGTACTGACGCCGAGGCGCAGGCCAAGTATGCGGAATACCGCGGCTACGTCAGCCACGAGGGTGCGCTCGCTCTGATGGCGGGATGGACCGGCATCGACTTCGCGCAGTACGACTTGGACGAGCCGATCAAGTATATTCATAACGACGCCATTCAGTCGGCCACTGAGGCGCTGACGTCGGCGGACCCAGACCGCGTCTGGACGGTGCGCGAGGTTGCAGAGTTCGGTGGCATCGGCGGTCTCGGTCCGGTGGTGGTCGGATCACCAGAACGGGTGGCCGACGAGCTGCAATCCTGGGTGGCGGAAACCGACGTCGATGGTTTCAACCTTGCCTATGCAGTAACGCCGGAGACGTTCTCCGACATCGTCGATCTACTGGTCCCGGAGCTTCAGCGGCGGGGTGTGTATAAGCAGGACTATGCGCCTGGTACACTACGTCAAAAACTATTTGGCCGCGGCGCACACCTGGAGGCGCCGCACCCAGCCGCCGGGTATCGTCATTGGCTACGTCATCCCGAGGACAAAAAGATCCCGGTGACCGAGCATGAGCCCGCGTGATGCGGTGGCCTGTTCAGGGATTGCGGCATCTCCGATGCCGACTGTAACCCAAATCGACCAAGGCTGGGGCGGCGACCCAAGCCGGCGCTATGATGAACTGTCCTCTCGCTTTCGCCCCCTGTTCCAGCGCATACGATGCGGGGCGGTGGAACGCGAACTGGCGCGAAGGCTGCCGCTGGAAGAGATCAGGCAACTGAAACAGCTCGGCTTCGGCGCGCTCCGTGTCCCTGCTGCAGTCGGCGGCGCCGGCGCGAGCCTCCCGGAGTTGTTCAATCTGCTGATCGAATTGTCGGAGGCGGACTCCAACCTAACCCAGGGTCTGCGTGGTCATTTCGGCTTCGTTGAGGACATCGTCCACAGTTCCGATCAGGCTCGACAAGATATCTGGTTTCCGCGCCTTGTGCGTGGCGACATCGTCGGCAATGCGTGGTCGGAAGTCGGCGAGGCCAAAAGCACGGCGTTTTCCACCCGCGTCGTCCGGCACGGTCAGACGCTCCGGCTCAATGGCGAGAAATATTACACAACTGGCTCGTTCTATGCCGACTGGATCGATGTCGGTTCCACCGACGAGAAGGGTGAGGGTGTTGGCGCGGTCGTGGCGCGCGACGCGCCCGGCGTGCTTGTCGTGGACGACTGGGATGGCTTTGGCCAGATCCTGACCGTGAGCGGCACCGCAACGTTTCGGGATGCGCCGATCGAGCCCGGGCATCTGGTACGCGACGAGGCACGACCCAAATATTTTCCTGCGTTCTTCCAACTTGTGCATCTTGCCACGCTCGTCGGTATTGGCCGTGCTGCCAGCACGGACGTGGCGCGGCTGGTAGGGGAACGGCGGCGTACTACACCCACGCCAACGGTGCCCGCCCAGCGCAGGACGCGCAGGTGCTGCAGATCGTCGGCCAGGTGCGAGGCGCCGTTTACGGCGCTGGGGCAATCGTATTGCGCGCCGCGGAGGCAGTCCAACGGGCATTCGACGCCCGAGGCGCGGGTCAGCCGGAGGCTGAGGATCACGCGGTGGCCGTCGCCGAACTGGAGGTTTCACAGTCTTTGACTGTGGTTTCCGATCTAGTATTGAATGCGATCACGCTGACTGTTCGATGCACTCGGAGCGTCCGCGACGAGTCGCAGGCACAGCTTGGACCGCTACTGGCGCAACGCCCGAACACTGACCTCACACAACCCGCGCATCTACAAGGATCGGATCGTCGGCGACTTTGGCGTCAATGGCACTGTCCCGCCACCGCAATGGCGCATCGGGTTGCCAGAGTCGTCTGACCGGCGGGTGGGTGAGTAGAGCTTTGTCGGAAGCTCAGTGGCACTACGCAGGGGCTGGCGCAGCATCACACATTGAGCCCTGGCGGCGCAACGTCCCTCCCCCAACAACCAACGGCGGCGTCACCGGTAGTGCCGCCGCCGATTTGAAGCGACGACCTTCGGGTACCCTACCCGTTTGCGGTTTCCAGAACTCGAGGCGTTGAACTGGAACTTTCACCACGCAGCAATGGGATCACCTCGCGGCCGAAAGCCGGCAATTCGTCGGTGAAGTGAAGGAACGCACAGAGGATCATATCGACGCCGACCGCCTCGTAGGCGCGGATGCGCTCGGCAATCAGTTCAGGCGTGCCGAACAGCCGCGTCTTGAAGCCGTCATTCGGCTGGACAAGGTTGGCATCATCGGAATTTGCCCACATGCCGATCTTGTCAGCGGTCGACGCGCCGGCCTGCTTTACCTGCTCAGCGAACGCCCGCACGATCCGCGGGTCGGCCTCGGCTATGATAGCTTTTAGTTGGTCGTGTGCCTCTTCCTCGGTCGGCCGCTGGATAATGAAGCCATTCAAACCGAACCGCACGCGGCGCCCGGCCTCGGTGGCGTATCCACGCACTTCTTCGATCTGTTCCTTTACGGCATCGACGGAATTGCCGTTCAGGAAGTACCAGTCTGAATGTTTGCCAGCCATCCGCCGGGCGGCTCTCGAATTGCCGCCTTGAAAGATCTCCGGATGCGGCGAGGAAACGGGACACGGCTTCAGCCATGCCTCGTTGATCCGGTAGAAATCTCCTTTGAATGTCAGCGACGGCTGGGTCCACAGTCCCTTGAGTATCTGGATGAACTCTTCCGAGCGACGATAGCGCTCGTCGTGCTCCAGCCACGGTTCACCGAAAGCGCGGAACTCATCCTTGAACCAACCACTCAGCACGTTGACTGCAAATCGGCCCTTCGAATAGACGTCGATTGTGGCTCCCATCTTCGCCACCATAGCGGGGTGCCAGAAGCCCGTGTGAACGGCGCTGATCAGTTTGATACGTTGGGTGTGGGCAGCGATGACGGCGGTGCAGGTGACCGCCTCCTGCTGCATCTCCCAGCCATGACTGGCAATGAAGCGGGCAGGGGCAAGTCCATACTCGAAGCCCAACTCCTCCGCGGTCCGCGCCAGCCGGCCGTTGTATTCGAGGCTCCAATCGGTGCGCTGCTTGATGTTGCTTATGACAAAGCCGCCGCTGCCGAGCGGCATCCAATAGCCGAAACGAATGGGCATCGTCGTCTCCTTTTGTCCTGGGGTGGTGACTTCGGCTTGGCGTCATCTCGACAGGTGGGCATCGCGCCTCGCTGATCCGCCGAGATAGATGGCTTCGATGTTACCATGCGCGAACATGTCGGCGGCCGGACCGGAGGCCACGACGCGGCCGTTGTCCAATACGTGCGCGCAGTCCGCGTAGCGCAGAGCAACCGCTGCGTTTTGCTCAGAAATCAAGAACGTTACGTTGCTGTCGCGGTTCAACGCCTGCACGATCTCGAAAATCTCCAGGGTGATGAGCGGCGCAAGGCCCATTGATGGCTCGTCCAACAGGACCAGCCGCGGTCCGGTCATCAGCGCCCGCCCGATGGCGATCATTTGCTGTTCACCGCCGGAGGTCACCCCTGCGCGGCTGCGACGGCGCTCCCTCAGGCGCGGGAACCAGTGGTAAACGCGATCCAATTCGTTGCGTAGGCGCCGTGAGGACAACCGGCGCACGTAGCCACCGGTCAACAGATTTTCCTCGACGGTCAATTGGGGAAAGCAGTGCCGCCCTTCCAAAACCTGGACCAGCCCCCGGGCCACCAGATGCGAGGGACGCATCCTGGTTATGACCTCGCCTTGCCACGTGATGGTGCCGCCACGCACCAACCCACCGTCGTTTCGGAGCAGATTAGAGATTGAACGCAATGTCGTCGTCTTTCCGGCACCGTTCACTCCCAGCAGGGATACGATACTTCCTTCCGCCACGTCGAAACTGACGCCCCGGAGTGCCTCGACCGCTTCATCGTAGACGACATCAAGGTCATCCACGCGAAGGAAGGAGGCGGAGTCCGCGCTTATCCCGCTTGACCCCGCCGCCACATTCTCAGCTCGCTTCATCGCAATGCGGCGTGAAGGTCTTTTCCTTTGCATACGCCGCCGCCTTCTCGTCGATCAGCGGACGCAACGTGTCGCGGTCGGCCTGAATCCAATCGCTGACGGGCGTCCATTTCTGGCCATTCCACTGCTGCACCCGTAGCGCGCCGCCGCCCTCATGGTCGCGGCAGGACAGCTTCAGAGGTTGCAACAGACCCTTCACGCCGAGTTCCTCCAGTCGCTTGTCGTCGATGTCGAGATGTTCGATCGCGTAGCGCCCCTCGTCGCCGTTGATCGGCCTGTTGCCAAACTTGGCATGCGCGACACGGAACACCTCCAGAGTGACAATCGCCTGCACCACGCCTGAATTGTAATACACGGTCCCAAATCGGGAGTTGTCCTTCAGGTCGCTTTCGCCTTTGTCGAGAATGTACTTCTTTAAATTCTGATGAATCGGGAAGTCGGTGCCGGCTGGATAGGTCGTTACGGCGAGATAGTTTTTCGCTGCGTCGCCAGCCGGGATGACGTCATCCTCGGAGCTGGACCAGATATCGCCGATGACATGGTTGGCGGCGAAGCCGACGCGGGCCGCAGTCTTGATGGCAACCGGGGTCTGCACGCCCCACCCCCGCAGATATACCCAGTCCGGTTTGATCTGACGGATCTGTGCCCACTGCGCCGACTGCTCGTTGCCCGGATGTGGGTTCGGGATCTCGATGTCCTCGAAGCCATACTTCTTAGCCAGCAGCGCCAGCGGTCCAAGCGTCTCACGCCCGTAGGCCGAGTTGTGATACAGCGTGGCGATCTTCTTGCCTTTGAGTTTATCGAAGCCGCCTTCCTGCTGGGCGATGTAATTGATGATTCCCGAAGCCTGGCTGTAGAAGGTCAGCATGATTGGAAAGTTCCACGGGAAAGTGGTCCCGTCGGTCGCTTCGGTGCGGCCGTAGTTGATCGTGATGATGGGGATCCTGTCGGTCACCGACTTGTCCGTCAGGGCGAACGCGATCGGTGCCGACCAGGGATGGATGAACGGAACGGGGGAGCCGTTCTTGCCGCCCTTTAGGCGCTCATAGCATTCCACACCTTTTTCCGCGAGCCAGCCGGTCTCGCATTCTTCCGTGACGATCTTCACGCCGTCGACGCCGCCCTTGACTTCGTTGAAGTAGCGGATCGTGTCGAGAAAGCCGGCCCAGATCTGCACGCCACTTGGGGCATAGGGACCGACGCGATAGGTCAGCAATGGCAGATATTGGTCTGGCGGAGGCGCGGCGAAAGTCGCCGGGGCCGACAGCGTTGCGGCGAGCAGCGTTGCGGCGGCGAGGTTCCGAGGCCGCAAGAACCTGGTGCGAGACGACATTGGATGATCCCTTCCGGTGAATGTGCTATTGACGGGCGTGGAATGATTGCGCCGATGGACGTTACGAGACCTGCCTGCCTGCCTCAGCCACCGCGCGTCGCGCGCGGCAGGTGTTTGGCGAAGCGGCGGAGGTATGCGATTAGGCCTCGCGGTTCACGGATCAGCAGGAAAATGATCAAGCTCCCGAACGCCACTTTTTGTAGGTTTTCCAGCAGGCCGGTATCGATAACACCGCCGAACAATGCGATCGCGACGCGGTCGAGAAAGATCGGGAACAGCAGTATAAATGCACTGCCGGTGAAGCTCCCGGCAATGCTCCCCAGCCCGCCGATGATGATGATGAACAGTATCTGGAAGGAGCGGTCGATCCCGAACGAATGCGCGTCCGCGGTGCCGAGATAGGCGAACACCCAGAGCGCGCCTGCGATGCCGAGAAAAAACGAGCTGAAAGCGAAGGCAAGCAGCTTCATGCGGCCCACCGGCACGCCGATGACCGCCGCTGCCGTGTTCATGTCGCGTATGGCGGTCCAGGCACGCCCCGTCTGACTGCGCACCACGTTGTGAGCGACCCACACCAATAGTGTGACGGTGACCGCCGTGAGCAGATAGCGGCCTGCGGGTGAGGACAGGTCGACGCCAGCGACAGCTAAGCGCGGTGCCGAGATCGACCCCGAGGAAGTGTCGTTGGCGAACCAGCCATATTTGGTGAAGGCCCATTCGACAAAGAACTGCGCGCCTAGGGTGGATGCCAGCAGGTAGAAGCCCTTGATGCGCAGGCTAGGCAAGCCGAACACCATGCCGACCCCCGCGGCGATCATGCCGCCGAGAAACAGGCTGAGCGGCAATGGCAGCATCGGTAGCCGTAGCAGCAGGTTATAGCTGGCGAATGCGCCGACCGACATCAGCGCGCCCGAGCCGAGCGATGCCTGGCCGGCGAAACCGGTGAGCAGGTTGAGGCCAAGCCCGGCCAGCGCCAGAACAAGAAACGGGATCAGAATGGCATTGAGCCAGTAGTCGCTGCCGATGATCGGAACGACACCCAGGACAAAGACCAATCCGGCCAGTGCCGCCACCATCCGGAGCACCCGCACACTCGGTGCGGGGTTGGCGACACGCACCCGTTCCAGGATCAGGACGTCTGATGAATCGCTTGCCACCGTCTAGACCCTTTCGATCGCGGGTTCGCCGAACAGCCCTGCGGGACGCACCAGAAGGAACACCACTGCCAGGACATAGGCGAACCAGGCCGACAAGCCACCGCCGATTAACGGACCGAGGTAGAGTTCAGCGAGGCTCTCACCGGCGCCCACGATCAGCCCGGCAACGATCGCGCCGGTGATGGAGGTGAAACCGCCGATGATCAGCACAGGGAGTGCCTTCAGCACCACGAGGCTGAGCGAAAACTGCACGCCCTGTCGTGAGCCCCAAAGTAGTCCCGCGACCAATCCCACGAAACCCGCTACAGCCCAGACAATGCGCCAGATCCAGTCCATGCTGATGCCGATCGATTGCGCCGCGAGTGGATTGTCGGCGACCGCGCGCAGCGACACGCCGATGCGCGTACGGCTGAACAGCAGTGACAGCGACGCAACGAGCGCGCCCGCGATCAGCGCTGCGACGAGATCGAACTGGCTGATTTGAATTGGCCCGAGGTTCATCGGGACGTCGGGAATGCCGAGTTCGAGTGCGTGAACATCGGCGCCCATGGTGGCCTGTGCGACGCCTTCGATGACATAACTCAGCCCGAGCGTTGCCATGAACAGGGTCAGGTCCGAGCGACCGATCAGGGGGCGCAGCACCAGCAACTCGATGAGCGCGGCGGCGATGATCATCAGAGCCAGCGCGACAAGCGCTGCCGCCCAGAACGGCGCACCGGCCTCGGTCATAGTAACGAAGGCCAGCGCCGCGAACAGCAGCATCGAGCCTTGGGCGAAATTGAAGATGCGCGAGGACTTGTAGATCAGCACGAAGCCGATCGCGACCAGGGAGTACATCACTCCGGCCAGCAATCCGCCGACCAGCGTTTCAACGAACGTGTCCATCAGATGAGCCGGATCAATGCAATGTTCCAGAATGGGGCACGGTTCCGAGATAGGCCGCGATCACCCGGGGATCGTTGCGTATTTCGGTCGGGGTGCCGTCGCCGATCTTGCGGCCGTAGTCCAGCACGACGACGTGGTCCGATAGGTCCATCACCACTCCTATGTCGTGTTCGATAAGCACGACGGTCGTACCAAGTGTGCGATTGATTGCGCGCACGAACTCGGCCATGTGGGCTTTTTCGTCATGATTCATGCCTGCCATGGGCTCGTCGAGCAGTACCAGCTTTGGCTCGCCGGCCAGGGCGCGAGCGAGATCCACGCGCTTTTGCACGCCGTAAGGCAGCGTGCCAGCGATCGCGTCGCGATGCGCGGTGATCCCAAGGAATTCTAGAATGTACTCGGCGCGCCGGTGCAACGTCGTTTCTTCGCGCCGAGCGCGAGGAAGTCGCAGGCATTGTTCGATGGCGCTTGTACGGGTGTGGCGGAGGAGGCCAGCGAGGACGTTGTCAAGCACCGTCATATGCTTGAACAGAGCATTATGCTGGAAGGTTCGGCTGATGCCGAGCTGAGCCGCCTTGCGCGGATGGATGCGCTCGAAACGCGCCCCGTCGAAGACGATATCGCCGCCGCTGGCTCGATACACGCCGTTGATGATGTTGAGAAGGGAACTTTTGCCGGCGCCGTTTGGGCCGATCAACGCGCAGATCTCACCGAGTTCCACGTCGAAGGAAAGCGACTCCAGCGCCCGTATCCCTTGAAAGGATAGTGAGACTTCGTGAAGAACGAGCAATGGCAGCCCCATTGTCGTGCTCAGCGGCTGTCGGCGCACGAGGCGTCCGCGGGCGGGGCGGCGGTCCGCAAGCGGATCACGGCATAAGGTTGGCTGTCCCGCATCGGGATGGGAAACTCCTGATTCACGTCTGGGCGCATGATATACATGAGTACCACGTTGTCAAACGTCCTTTAGGCGATGCCAACGTGGGCATCAGGTACAATGACCTGCGAGGCCCCCGACGTCAGGCCGTGGCCCGTCCAAGTGGTATCGTGGGAGTAAGTGCCGCGCCCTCCTCAGAACAACGGGGCTGCGCATCGGTAACATTACCACATCAAACCACGTGGATATATTTATCTCCCACAACGAAGACGTGGAATCGCGCGGGTCTGTCGTCGGGGCCACGACAGGCAGATGGTGGAACGATCTTCGCTTTCGAACCGTGAGTTCTCGGTCGAGGGCAGCTGCTGACTACGCCAACAGGCCGCGACACGCTGCCCCTGCGCGGAAACCATGGGCCTGGTTCGCGCTGCATGACCGGCCGAGAAGGGGACTTCACAGTTTACGCGACGAACTCATGGATCGGCCGGAAAACAGGGACGTTCGGGGGGAATTCGGCGCACGCTTTGCTTTCGTCATTCCCGCGCTTCGATTTTCACTCCGGCAGCGTTGCCGTGCTCCGCTCCGTCAGGCGCGGGGTGGTGTGCAACTGGGCCACCTTGCGCTGACGCCCAAAGTCTTGCCAAGCTCCGCGCAACGCAACCAGGGGACGCGCCCATGGCAACCATCGGAGCAAACGATCAGCGATCCTTCATCTATCTGGGCCTCGCCGGCGAGACCGGACGAGGCCGGACGGTGGAGTCCGGCCTCTACCGCTTGCCCGATGTCGGCGACGAATGGGAGGCGCTGAACAACGGCCTGCCCGACTCACCCGAGATCCGTGCGCTGGCGGTGCATCCTTTGAACCCGGACATCATTTATGCCGGCACGCAATCTGGACCATATCGCAGCAGCGATCGCGGCGAGCACTGGGAGAAGGTGGAGATCGCCGACCATGGATTGCCGGTCTGGTCGTTTCTGTTCCATCCGTCCGACCCCGATGTGATGTTCGTCGGCTACGAGAATTGCGAGATCTATCGCAGCGATGATGCGGGCGAACACTGGACGCGGCTGCCGGTCAGCGTGCGGTTTCCGGAGATCACCACTGCCTCGGGTGCCAATCCGGCCAAACGCGTGCTGATGCTGGACGCCAGCGTCGCCGAACCCGATTGCCTTTACGCTGCGATCGAGGTCGGCGGCACCATCCGTTCGACAGATGGTGGCGAGCATTGGGAAAATCTTAGCCATGGCCAGTACCTCGACGATGATGCGGTCGACATGCACGGTGTGTTGGTCAGCCGCTGGCGCCCCGGAACGGTGATCGGCATCGGCCGCGCCGGTATGTTTCATAGCTCCGATGGCGGCGACCACTGGCGGCACGTGAAACTCGATGCGCTCAACGCCAAGGGCCAGATTTATTGCCGAAAGATCCGCGAGGTGCCAGGAAACCCGCGCAAGATCTTCGTGACCGCAGGGGCGAACTTCCAGAGTGATAAGGGCGTGCTGCTGTACAGCGGGGACGGCGGCGACACGTGGGCGCGGGCGGAGGGCATCAGCGCGCCACATACACTGTTCACCTTGGCACTCGATGAGCGTCGTCCCGGCATGATGTCCTGCGCCACCAATGGCGGCGAAGTCTACAGCAGTCGCGACGGGGGCGAGACATGGGTGGCGCATAAACCTCCGCCGGGCGGCACGCAGATTTACGCGCTGGCACGTGGCTGAAGGTGTTCGCCTTCACCGAGGATCAGACAAACCCACGGCGTCGTTGCGTGAAACCGGAAACGGTTCGGGTGCTTCCTGCGCTTGCTTCCCCCGCGAACGTGGCTCGATGGTCGACCGATTGCTGTCGCGCGAACCCGACCTCATGTCGCTCGTTCTGGGAGAAGTTGTCAGCAAGGAGGTCGAAATGTCCTATGTCGACGGGTTCGTCGTCGCTGTTCCGAGGGCCAACATTGAGGCCTACAAGGAAATGGCCCGCAAAGGAGCCGCCATCTGGAAAGAATACGGCGCGCTCGGCTTCGTCGAATGCATTGGAGACGACGTCCCGATGGGTGAGGTCACATCGTTTCCCCGCGCGGTGCAGGCGAAGGAGGACGAGGTCGTAGTGTTCTCCTGGATCAAGTACAAGTTCACGGGCGCACCGCGACGCCGTCAATGCCAAGGTCATGGCAGACCCGCGAACCAAGGAGAGCATGTCCTCGATGCCGTTCGACGCCAAGCGGATGATTTACGGCGGCTTTGAGACATTTCTGGAGATCTGACGTTCGCCCGGTGATGCGACCGGCCGGCGAAGTAGCCCGATTGTTACCGCCAGGGCCACCGGCGCCGCGAATTGGCGATCGTTGCGGGAACGCTGTCTCACGTCCCACCTGGGTCACTGGTCGTGCCAGGTGGGCGTGTTCGGCATAAAGCACCGGGCTGGCGGTCGGGGTCATGATCTGAGCAACTGATGTGACCGATGGGAGCGTCAGCCAGGCCGGGGGCCTGTTCCGTTTCGCGGCAGGCCACCGGACACGATCAGCATGATTGCAGCATGCGACACCCTGCGGCTTGCACGCCCGCCTTACGCCGCCATCGGCGGCACGCGCATGTGCCAGTCGTGTGCGCTCTGATATGCATACCCGATCCGCAACGCCAGCGGCTCCTGATAGCTCCGACAGACAACCTGGAGCGACGACGGCAGCCCCTCCCGGGTGAAGCCGTTCGGCACCGAGACCGCGCACAAATCCAGGAAATTCACCCAGCGCGTGAACATCGCCGGCGATCCGGTCTGATCGATCGTGGCGATCGGCACTGCCGGCGTGGGCAAGGTCGGCGTCAGCAGGGCATCGAGATCCTCGATCGCGGCGGCGAGATCAATTTTCATCCGCTGCCGCTGCTCCAGCAGTTGCAGGTAATCCTTCGACGAAATTGCCGCACCCGCGCGCACCCGTGGCCGCACGTCCTGGTCCAGCAGTTGCGCGTTGTCGTCGACGAGGGCGGCGAGCATGGCATACGACTCGGCGGAAATGATCTTCGCGGTGGCTGTGCCAAGGTCGAGGACGCTGACCGGCAGTGCAAGGTCGGTGATGTCGGCCCCCAATCCGGCCAGGAACTCGACCGAGCTGTCGTAGGCGGAGAGAATCTCAGGATCGATCCCAGCCGTCTGATCCTTTGACAAGCGCCCCAGGCGCAGGCCCTTCACGCCACGCCGCAAGCCTGCGAACGGATCGACGTCAGGCACGCCCGCGGTCTGTGGGTCACGCCCATCGGCGCCCTGCAAGACGGTCAGCAGCAGCGCCGCGTCCTCGACGTCACGTGTGATCGGGCCGGGCGTATCGAGCGTGTGGCTCAGTGGCAGCACTCCGAACGTGCTGACGCGGCCGATTGTCGTCTTCAGACCGGTGACCCCGTTCCACGCCGCCGGCACGCGGACGGACCCGCCGGTATCGGTGCCGATCGCGCATGGTGCCAGACGCGCTGCAACCGCGACGCCCGAACCGGAGGACGAGCCGCCCGGCGCTCGATGTGTCGTGGCATCCCAAGGATTCCACGGCGTGCCGAGATGCTGGTTGGTCCCCCATGCGCCATAGGCGAATTCGACGGTGTGGGTCTTGCCGAGATTGATCATTCCGGCGGACAGCAGTTTGCGCATCAGGGTCGCGGTCCGCGTGGCCTTGCGCTGCTGCCACGCCGCGCTGCCACCCATGACGATCTCGCCCTCGATCTCCACCAGATCCTTGATCGCGATGGGAATGCCGTGGAGCGGTCCAACGGCATGGCCCGAACGGATAGCCTTGTGAGCCGCTTCGGCCGCGAGGCGGGCGTTGGCGTGATTGACCGAAACGAAGGCATGCAGCTTGGGATCGAGCCGCTCGATGCGCGCAAGGCACTCGTCCACCAGGTCGACCGGGGACAGGCGGCGCGCCGCGATCTCTGCCGCGAGCGTATGGATGGGTCGGAATGCGGGCGCCGTCATGAACAGTCTCCTGAGGCAACGACCGTGAATTTGTGGTCTCGGCAGCATCACATTCCTCCGGTGGTGGGGCAAGCGGCGGTTCGATGCTCACGGATCGACCGCGGATCGTTCCGGGAGACCGCGTGACCGCGACCACGGAGAGCGTTGGCGACGGGCAAGGACTCTTGGCGTTTTCGGGGGCCTTGGCGCTGGTCGGCGTGGACCATTCGCACCGCCGGCCTCATCGCCGCCAGCTTGTCGAATTCCGTACTCCGATACCCCGGGGCTTGATCCGAAGCCGGCGGGGAGACGAGGATGCGCGGGCCCTGAGGGGCCCGGAGGAGACAGCGATGAGTCGGATCGAGCGTGTGGAACTCAGCCTGTTCGGTTTCGAGGTGGAGGGGCTTGGCCTGCCGGCGCACGGCGCCGCCGGCGTCGGCAACGTCATCGCACGGAAGGGGTCCCGCCTGCCGGCGCAGCGCTGGGCGGTGCGGATCGAAACCGACGATGGCGCGCGTGGTGAGTATGTCACCCACTGGGTCGGCACGCCCTCGTCGTTCGCGCAGGCCATGATGCTTGCGCCGCATCTGCCGGGGCGCGATCCGGACCATCGGGAGGGCATCTGGCAGGACCTGAGGCGCGAGGTGCGGGCCTACGACCACATGGGTCATGGGCCGCTCGACATCGCGCTCTGGGACCTCGCCGGAAGGCGCCGCAACGTCTCGGTGGCACGCCTGCTTGGCGGCTTCCGCACGCCGGCTGCCGACCTACGCCAGCACCTATCATGGCCAGGATGAAGGCGGGCGGCCTCGACAGTCCTGCCGCTTTCGCCGACTACGCCCGCGCCTGCCGCGACCATGGCTTCGCCGGTTTCAAGATCCACGGCTGGCACGACGGCGACGTGCGAAGGGAGACGGCCAATCTGCTCGGGCGTCCGCGCGGCCGTCGGCGACGACTGGCCGCTGATGCTCGACTCCGGCCTCGGAGCTGCGCACCTGGGTGGACGCGCTGTACGTCGGGCGCGCCTGCGACGAGGCCCGCTACTTCTGGTACGAGGACCCGTACCGCGACACCGGCGGCGCCGTCGAGGGACACAAGCGTCTGCGCGAACGGCTTGCCACGCCGCTGCTGGTCGGCGAGCACGTGCGCGGGCTCGAGGCCAAGGCGGCCTTCCTCATCGCCGGCGGTGGCGACATCATCCACGCCGATCCCGAATACGACATGGGGATCACCGGCGCGATCAAGATCGCCCATCTCTGCCAGTCGCTCGGTCTGGACGTGCAGTATCACGCCTGCGGCCCAGCCCATCGCGCGGTGATGGCGGCGACGCCGAACACCCATTTCTACGAAATGGCGTTGATCGGGCCGGAGATGCCGAACATGGTTCCGCCGGTATATACCTGCGGCTATTCCGACAACCCCGATGCCATCGGCAAGGACGGCGGGGTGCCGGTGCCGGACGGGCCCGGTCTCGGCGTCCAATACGACTGGGACTTCATCGAGCGCCATCGCGTGCAGCATCACGTACTTACGCAATGACCCAAAGCACAGCGGGCTGAATTCAAAGCGGCTATTTGCAGGGTCCGCGGCTGCCGGCCCGGGGAAGGCAAGGCATATGATCCGGGCCATCACCTGTGTTTATCGCGGCGGACCCGGATGTTGGCCGAGGTGGATCGAAGTGCGATTTTTCTCGCAGACCGGACGGATCCCGCTAACCGAACAAGTAGCACGCCGCGCCGGAAGCGCCAGTGGCCGTGGTGGCCACACGCTGTGGAATTGCGCACCGTCAATCAGCGGCGATGCCAATTTTCATTGATTTGTCGTCGTCCGGGCCAATAGTCTGGTGCCGTCGTTCCTTGAACGGTAAAACTCCTACGGATGGACAAAATTCCAATATAGGGAGGACGAACAGTGGTCGATGGTAGAATCGGTCCGCTTCAGGACGGGACACTGGGTTTCGATGCCAGCGAACCACTTAATCGGGCGACGGCGAAGCAGTTCTTCAACAGGAACTATCGCTTCGTCATCCGCTATGTTGGTCGTAACGACGGCCCCAGCAAATTCGTTGATCTCACATCCGGCGGAAGCGGAGCTGATCCTTGACGCCGGGCTCGCGCTAAGCGTCGTCCAACACCCACTTGCCAGAAATTGGAAGCCGACACTCGCGCTTGGCAGGCAGTTCGGTGCTGCTGCCGCAGATCTCGCCGGTGGTGCGGGGCTGCCCGCCGGGGTCACCGTATGGCTCGACCTCGAGGGTGTGGCCGCGGGAAGCCCTCCACAGAATGTGATCGACTACTGCAATGCGTGGCACGCCGAAGTGACGGCGGTTGGCTATGTCAGTGGGGTCTACGTTGGCGCCAGTCCAGGACTAACGGCGGACCAGCTCTACTGGGATCTACATACTTCTCACTATTGGCGAGGCGGATCCTCGGAAGCCGCGGGAGTGCCGACGACGCTGCCGCATCGAGGGTATCAAATGACCCAGAGAATTACCGGAACGGGCTCAACCAGTTTCGATAGCGACGTGGTTCGAACAGACGATTTCGGTGGGACTGCTCAGTGGGTCAGTCTAAATACGTCGTCCCTGATTTCGTAGACCTTGACCAGCGACCGGCATGCCGCCAACGACAAATCGCGCCGCGTCAACAGGAAACCGTAGCGAGCCAATCATGGACCTGCCGCTCAGCGACAAGGCGCCGAACATCAGCCGCACTACTATTGAGCCCGACATTTGCGCTCCTTGTAACTGAGGCAGAACGAACGCTCAGCCCGAACCCGCTGCGAGAGACATGGCCATCAGAGATGTCAAAGCGCGCGCTTAAACGGGAAACGTCCGCATGAAGGGCGTTGCCGGATAGGGAGCTTGTCGTCGGTCGTTGCGCAACTGGCGGCACGATCGTTGGGCCGAGGTCACACTCCAGGAGCGAACCAGAGTGCATTCTGCACGATTGACTGAGTGCGAGTCGGTTCTGCTCCATCTCATGAACCGGCTCACCCTGATCCCGTCCTCGACGCTTCAGGGGGACACGGCTTGGGCCGCCCGGGCGATCGCCAGAAAATCCTCCGCCTTCAGGCTGGCGCCGCCGACCAGCGCCCCGCCGACTTCGGGCACGGCCAGAAGCGCGGCGGCGTTGGCTGGACGCACAGAGCCGCCATACAGGATGCGGATCGCTTTCCCGGCCTCGCCGAACTGACGCACCAGCTCTTCTCGAATGAAGCCATGCATGGTCGCGACATCTTCCTCGGTGGCGTTTCGGCCGGTGCCGATCGCCCATACCGGTTCATAGGACAGCACGCCGGTGAACGGTTTCGGCAGACTGCCGGCGATCTGCCAGCCGACGACTTCGGTTTCCTGACCATTGGCGCGCTGATCACTGGTCTCGCCAACACAGATGATTGGTGTCAGGCCGGCCTCGACCGCGGCCAGGGTCTTTTCGCGCACCAGCTCATCGGTTTCGCCATGGTTCTGGCGGCGCTCGGAATGGCCGAGGATGACCCAGCTCGCGCCGGCATCGCGCAGCATCGGCGCGGCGATATCGCCGGTGTGGGCGCCCTTGCTTCGCCTGGTGGCAATCCTGGCCACCAACCGCGACGGCGGAACCCCTCACCGCGTCGGCCACCGCGGCGACGTGAAGGGCCGCCGGACAGATCAGCAACTCTGCCGCGATGGGGCCGGCCGCCGTGTCGCGCGCGCCAGAGGCCACTGCCCGGGCCAGTGCGACCGCCTCGGCGCCCAGGCAATGCATCTTCCAGTTTCCGGCTATCAGTTGTCGCATCCGGCGTCTCCATGTCCCGGGAGTGCTGGTATCGCACTCTCCCGCCGCGTCAAGAGCGATGCGTGGTCGGCGAACGCGATCGGGCCGCGGACGGCGGCGACCATGGCTGCCGAAGCCGTACGGCGCTTCGAGTATCACGCCGCTGGCGACACCCGGACGCTGGCAATACGCGGATTGGAGCCGTATATGCTCGGGCGCCGCTGCCGGGCGGCCTCACACATCGTCTGGAGTCCTGGACCGATCCCATGATCACCCTGTTCCGCAGCTACGTCGACTCATGGCTCGTCCGTGGCTTCTTCATCATCATGGCGGTGTCGTTCGTTGGCTGGGGCATCAGCGGCGACCTCATGCGGCTGGCGGGGCCGCCGAGCTGGGTCGCCAAGGTCGGCGGCAGGCCATCGAGATCGCCGGCCTTCCAGGCGGAATACCAGCGGGCGATGGCGCAGCGGACCCGCGATATGCCGGCTGGCCAGGAAGCCACGGCCGAGTTGCGCCGGCAGGTCGGCCAACAGACGCTGGACCAGTTGATCGCCCAGGCCGCGATTGCGGTCGAATTGAAGAAGCTGCGGATCGTCACGCCGGACGAGGCCATCGCCGACCGCCACGCGGGCGATTCCGGCCTTCCAGGGTCCTGATGGCAAATTCAGCAGGCCGGTGTTCGAAAGCGTGCTGCGCAACAAGGGCTTTACCGAGGCGCGGTTCCTGAGTCAGCTGCGCGTCGACATGGCGCAGCGTCAGTTGCTGTCGGCCGTGAGCAGCCGCCGGGCGCTCCCGGATGCCGAGGTGAAACCGCTGTATGCCGCGGAGTTCGAGAAGCGGGCGGCGGACATGGCGGCTTTCCCCTTGTCGGCCGCGCCGGAGCCGCCCGCGCCGGATGAGGCGGCCCTGCAGCGTTGGTACGACAACCACCCGGACAGCTACGCGACGCCGGAGTATCGCCGCATCAAGGCGATCGAGCTTTCGCCGCAATCGCTGGCGGCCGAGATCACCATCACGGATGACGAGTCTGCAAGCCGCCTATCAGGAGCACAAATCGGAATACACCACACAGGCCAAGCGCTCAGCCGAGGTGTTGTCGGCGCCGGACGAGGCCAAAGCGCAGGCACTGGCGGCGCGCTGGCGGGATACGCCGGACTGGGCCGTGATGCAGACCGCGGCGCAGAGCGAGGGAGCAGCCGCGATCACGCAGGACGACGCGACGGAAGTGCAGTTTCCCGATCCTGACCTGGCAAAGGCGGTGTTCTCCGGCGCACTGGACGCGGTGAGCGACCCGGTGAAAGGAGCCCTCGGCTGGTTCGTGGTGAAGGTGACCAAGGTCGTGCCGGGCGGTCAGACCGGGTTCGAGAGGCCAAGGAGGCTTTGCGGGCAAGGCTGCTGGCTGGCAAGGCGGCTGAACTGATCTACGACCGTGCCAACAAGGTGGACCAGCTCCTGGGCAACGGCACCAGCCTGGACGATCTGCCGGGGGATCTCGGCCTTGCAGGCGTTGCTGGCACCCTGGACGCGAAAGGCGACACCGCGGAGGGAACGCCGGCGCCGATCCCCGGTGCGAAGGAACTGAAGGCGGCGATCATCGCGGCGGCGTTTCAGGCGCATCAGGGTGATCCGCCCCGGCTGGTCGAGGTGCAGACGCCGTCCACCGGCGGTTCGGCCTACTACGCGCTGAGCGTGGAGGCCGTGGTTCCCCCCGGCAGGAAGCCATTCGACGCGGTCAAGGATATCGTGGCGGAGGACTGGAAGCAGGACCAGCGGCGTCGCGCGCAGGAGCAGGCCGCGACTGCGATGATGACGGCGGTCAAGGACGGCAAATCATTCTCCGACGCCGCGACGGTCGCCGGCGTCACACCGCGTCTTGGCCCGCTGGTGACCCGCAATCAGGAAAATCCCGACGATGCCGGCTCAGTTGCAACGTATCATGTTCGGCCTGAAGAAGGGCGAGGTGACGATGGTGGAGACGCCGGAAAGCTTCGTCGTCGCCCAGCTCGCCGAGGTGGTGGCGCCGGATGCCTCGGCGGACAAGACAGGCTATGATCAGGTGCGTGCCGCGATTGCTCGCTCGGTGCGGAACGACCTGGCGGAAGTGTTCATTGCCGCGGTTCGCCAGCGCGGTGAACCCCGGGTCAACCAGCGGGCGTTCGACGGTGTCGTGCAGCCGTGAGATCGAGCGTCGCCGGGGACCGGGAAACCTGACCGGCAACCCTGAAACGCGCAATCCTGAACGGGCAAAAGAGAGAGCCATGAACGTGTCGGTCACTCCAGGTTTCGCCGCCTTCCGCCTGGCCTACGAAGCAGGGCGCGGCAGCCTGATGTGGCGCAAGGGCGTGGCCGACCTTGAGACGCCGGTCGCGGCGTTCCTCAAGCTGGCGCACGGGCAGCCGAACTCATTTCTGCTGGAGAGCGTTGAGGGTGGTGCGACGCGCGGCCGTTACTCGGTGATCGGCATGCAGCCGGACCTGGTCTGGCGGTGTCAGGGCGGCCGAGCGGCGGTGAACAGGCATGCGTTGTCGGCGCCGCATGCGTTCGTGGCTGAAGGCATGGGGCCACTGGATAGCCTGCGCGCGCTGGTCGCCGAGACCCAGCTGGATGTGCCGCCGCATCTGCCGCCGATGGCCGGCGGGCTCGTCGGCTACCTAGGGTATGACATGGTGCGGCAGATGGAACGGTTGCCGGAGAAGAACCGGGACACCATCGGCGTGCCAGAGGGGTTGATGGTGCGCCCGACGCTGTTCGCCATCTTTGACAACGTGAATGACGAACTGTCTCTCGTCACGCCGGTCTATCCTGCCGGTGACGTGTCGGCCGAGACCGCCTGGCAGCGCGCAGAGGCACGACTCGCGGCGGCCGAGGCTGCCCTGGAGCGGCCGTTGCCACATCAGCCACCGCCGGTGATGTTGCCTGACCCACCTTCGCCGGCGTCCAATTTCACCAAGGAGGCATTCATCGCCGGTGTGGCGCGCTGCAAGGAGTACATCGCGGCGGGCGATGCGTTCCAGATCGTGCTGAGCCAGCGGTTTTCGGTGCCGTTCGCGCTGCCACCGTTCTCGCTTTACCGGGCGCTGCGGCGGATCAATCCGGCACCGTTTCTGTTCTTCCTGGATTTCGGCGGCTTCTCGGTGGTCGGCTCGTCACCGGAGGTTCTGGTTCGCCTTCGCGACGGAACCGTTACGATCAGACCGCTGGCGGGCACTCGCGGGCGCGGGGCAACCTACGAGGAGGATCAGGCGCTGGAGGCCGAACTGCTGGGCGATCCCAAGGAACGGGCCGAGCATCTGATGCTGCTGGATCTGGGCCGCAACGATGTCGGCCGGGTGTCCGCGATCGGCTCCGTGAAGGTGACCGAGAGCTTCATCGTCGAGCGGTTCAGTCACGTGATGCATATTTCCTCCAATGTGGAGGGGCGGCTGCGGGACGGTCTGGACGCGCTGGACGCGCTGGTGGGCGGTTTTCCTGCGGGCACCTTGTCGGGCGCGCCCAAGGTGCGGGCGATGGAGATCATCGAGGAACTGGAGCCGGACCGGCGGAATATCTACGCGGGATGCATCGGCTATTTCGCGGCCAACGGCACGATGGATACCTGCATCGGGCTGCGCACGGCGCTGGTGAAGGACGGCGTGATGTATGTTCAGGCGGGGGCCGGGATTGTCGCGGACTCGGTGGACGAGGCGGAGTACGAGGAGTGCCGGCAGAAGGCGCGTGCTTTGGTGCGGGCGGCGGAGGAGGCGGTGCGGTTCGCGGCGGGGAAGGGCGGCGGCAACAGCAGGGGGTGATGCCGCGCCCTCCGGGCGGGCCGGTGAGAGCGAGCCTCGTCCGTGGGCCTGCGATTTGCGTCATGACCTGCGTCCGAGACAAGCTGTGTATGCCTCTCCGTGCCGCGCATTGGCCGCGAAGCCCCCGCCGCTCCCCTCATCGCTCACTCTTTGTTTCCGACCTTCAAGGGCGGGATCGAAAATCTGGCCGTACGTGTTGCGCTCGGCTGCTCGTGCTCCACCCGATTTCGTCCGGAAGCCTTGGCGCGATACAACGCGGCATCGGCACGCGCCATTATGTCATCGATGGTTTGATCGTTCGATTGTTGCGTGGCAACGCCGATGCTGACCGTCATCTCGATCGACCTTTCGCCCCACTCCAGCGCCGACGCCGCAACGCGGCCACGAATTCGTTCGGCTATCGACGCGGCCTTCGCAAGTGAAGAACTGGGAAGTAGAACGACAAACTCCTCTCCGCCCACGCGACCCAGCAGATCGATTTCGCGGGTCTCACGCCGGAGCACGTCGGTGAGGTGCCGCAAAGCAGAGTCTCCGACCGCATGGCCATATTGGTCGTTGATGATCTTGAAGTGATCGACATCGATCATCAATACAGCCAAGTGTTGCCGCTCTTCGTACATCTGCTGTGCCGTCTTGAAAAATCCCGCTCGGTTCAACGCACCGGTAAGCCCGTCCGTGGCGGCCAATCGCCGAAGCTCCTCCTCCAGTTGGCCGTGCTCGGCAATCTTCCGTTCGAGATCGAGCCGTGCCGACTCGATATTGCGTGCGGCCTCGTCAGCCGCTTCCGCCAACGAAGCTAGATACGCTCCCTGGTCCTCCAATGTCTCATTTTGAAACCGCAGGTCAGCGCGGATTCTTTCCACGGCATCGCCGGCTTCACGCTGCAGCTCTTGCGCGATATCGGTGTACGTCAAAATTCTGCCCTCAGCAGCGCAGGGGGTGCAGCAGAACAACAGGCGCAGCCCATTTCGGAGGGCAATCTCGGTCGGCGGGATCGACCCGTCGCGGACCGCCGCGTCCCGTTGATCGAGATACTGGGCGAGTATTTCGTCCGCCACCGCGAATCCTCTGCTCGCTCCGACATGGTCTAACAGATTGCGGAATTTGGGCTGGCTCGCCAGCAGCGCGGACGGCAATTCAAATAATTCGATATAGCGGCGGTTGGCAAAGCGGACATCAAGATCGCTGCTAAGCAAAACGATGCCGACATTCACGAGGTCCAGCGCTGGACCTAAGCTGCTCAGAACCGCCTCAACGGTTTCCGAGGTCGGATACTCCGGCATGGGCGTCCTTCGCCGAGCAAGCTCGGTCCGCAGGCGTTGGCCGGCATGTTATCGCGACGAACCTTACTGATCGGTAAACGGGCCCATTCACAAATGGGCCGGGCGTTCGAAACCGGCACGGCAATCCGCGCACTGGCCCCGACAGAACCGCGCGGCTTGGGCCGCGGACGACGCTGGCTGCCCTGTCAGCGGCTCGCCCCGCCGCAACGCGTCGGTTTAGCCGCCGGGGCTAACGGTGAGGTAAACGGCGGTCTGGTTCAGCAACATGTATGCGATTTCGCCGAAGGTCATCGGTCCCATCAACGGCGCCGTCGAACGTCCCTGCAGTTCGGCGTAAACGTAGTTCAGAATGCAATTACAGGAAAAGGTCGGGGGCGAGGTGTCAGGCTGCAACGCGGCTGTAAAGCTCGAAACATAGTCTCCGATCGGCGCGGCGATCCGGTAGTCCAGATCGGCAAAGACCGGGGCATAAAAGTCAACGATTCCCGAGCTGACATCGACATTCCGGATGCTGACATTGACCATGGCTCCATTGTAGTCGGCAACCAGCGGAAGTTTCGTATCCGTTTCCTTGGCGGTCAGATATCGGGCGAGATTGTTCAGTTTGCCATTGATCAGCGCATCGCTAACCGAGAAACTGGTGTCCAGAAAGCGAATCGCGTCGCCGCCGCCGGGCTCGAACAGATTGATGATTTCAACCGATACTTGATCTTGATCTGGCAGCACGACGTGGAAGGCGACGGCACGATCCCCGCTCATGATACCCGAGACACCGTCGAATACCTTGGGTGCCACCTTGCCGATGTCGTCCAATGCCACCCCGGAAATCCAGCCGACCACAGGTCGATCGAAGATGCCCGGATAGTGGGTGACATACTTGGCGTATTCCGTATGAACCGCTGAGAAGGCGGGGATCAGCAGGATCGTGAAGCCGTGGCCCGGGTGGTCCGCCGCAAGGCCTGACAGACTGTCCACATCGTAGCGCCGGATTGTCGAGCCGGCGTTGCCGGGCAGCTCGGTGACGAAGACGCGTTCGGCCGTATGCAAGCCTCCCGCGGAAGCCATGAAATAGGGGATCGTGCCGCCGATCCAGTCACCCCTCGGGAGGGCGGCGAGGAGTCCTTCGTCACCGGCAACCAAAAGGCGTCCGCCAGACTTGATCAGGTCGCTTGCAGCGCCGACCGTGTAGAGTCCACTCATGGGTGCCGACCTTTGGTTCAACCAAACAGTGTCGTGGCGTCAGCCTCGATCATCTTCGGGTTCTTGGTAAAAAACAGGAATAACTCATCAACCGCCTTGCCGATATTGCCAGGAGATGGATCCTTCTTGGCGTCGTGGACCATGCGTGTGAGCATGAATTTCAGTGCGAGTGACTTGACCGGCCGACTGGTTCCAAGTTTGACAAGTGCGGCCCAGCGTGGGTCGGATTTTGCCGGAAGCGTGACAGTGATGGAATGCGACACAGCAAATCCTTCGGTGATATAGTTCCCGCCGGCTACGTCGATCGTATTGGCCGGATGGCGCCCGGCGGAGTGGCCAACGGAGCACGACAATACATCGCCGAAATGGTCCGATCGGCGTCCCCGCCCATGAAAGTTGATCCGGTGCAGGACGGTGTCCGGACGAACGTCGTTCACGCACGACCAGGTTACCGCCGCGTCGATCCGGACCGATCTTGTTTTCGTCGAGTTACGGCCGAACCCATGAACGAAGCGTTAACACAAATCTTTTATTCAAGAGAAGAGCGGCTCCGGTGTGGTGCCCGAGTATTCGGTTTCTTTGGCCCGGGCACATGGCCCGACAAAGCGCGCTCACGCATTCCCATGCGGCCCCTATGCCGGCGCGTCCGACGCCTGATCTGTCACGGCGCGCCTGGCGACCCTCGCTCCGCGGGTCAAGCGCCACGGGGCCATGCACCACTCCGTCAACACGCCTACTGGATGGCTGAGTGTGCCCAGCCCTTGCTGAGCGGCTCGAAGAAATTCGCATGGACCTTGACTGATTTGTGCAGCCAGGCGCCTCCGACGCGGACATAGACGTCCTCGTATGCCGCCAGCAGAAACTTGGCTTCGAGCCGGCCGCCTTCGTTCGCGGTCGCCGGCTGCCACAGCCGCCACTTGCCGGTCGCGGTATCGTCGTCGACGAAGCTGATGATCGGGTTCATCACCAGATGCGCCGCAAACACGAGTGACCCGGACACTCCCTGGAAAAACTTCCGGATTGCCGTCCTGCCCTCGTGGCGGCCAAAGATGGCACTCTCCCACACCGCATCCTCGATGAAAAGCGAGGCGATGCCGTCCGGGTCATAGCCGCGATCACAAAAATCGCAGTAGATAGCCTTCAGAGTGCGAATCTGCTCAGCCAATTCAAGCCGCGATATCCGTTGTTCCAGCGAAAGTTCCGTCATGCCGATCCATCCCTGATCACAGGCTGCGCCAGCCAGCCACCGAACACTTCCACTACCTGAACGTATACACATCCAGGGCATTGTTGCGGAACACCATGCGCTTCTCCGGCTCGGTCATCTGGAAGCGGAAAGCCAAATTTGGATCATCGAAATCCCAGTGCGGATAGTCGCTGGAGTAGACCATTCGATCCCAGCCGATCCACTCGAACACCTGGCGCAGATCGTCAGGGTGCTCCGGCTCCTCGACCGGCTGGGTCGCGAACCACAGATTGGTCCGCATGTACTCCGACGGCCTGCGCTTCAGGTGCGGCAACTCATCGCGCATCTTCGCCCAGTGAGCATCCAGCCGCCATCCCAGGGTCGGCGCCCAGGCGAAGCCGCCCTCGATCAGCACCACCTTGAGGTCCGGGAACGCATCGAACACGCCCTCGAGGATCAGGCTCGCGGCCTGGTTCTGCATCGAGTGCACCAGCATTTGGTGGTCCTCGATATAGAATTGCGGCCAGCCGCCGGCCGACGGCGCGCTGTTCTGGGTGCCGCCGACGTGCAGCCCGATCGACAGATTGTTGGCCTGTGCGGCGGCGAAGATCGGCCAGTAGCGGCGCCGCCCCAGCGGCTCGGAGGTCTTCGAGCCAAGCTGAATCTGCGCGAACCGCCAGTCGCCGGCACGCTTCTCGATTTCCTTGACCGATGCTTCGGGATCATCCTGCGGCACCAGGATCGAGGCCCGCAGCCGCGGTTCCGGATCGACGAAGTCGTGCGCCTGCCAGTCGTTCATCGCGGCGCAAAGGGCCGCGGCTTCGTCCAGGTTGCGCGAGGTGTTGCCGCCGAGCAGCGGTTCCAGGACGCCGTAGGCGATGTTGTAGCGGTCCAGCAGTTGTTCGCCGATGAAGCTGACATCGGATCCGGGCAGTCCGCCGCCAGGGGGCCAGGCATCACGGCGCGAAGTGTTCGGCGAGAAGCGTGGGTAGGTGCCGCGGTCGGCGTACGGGCCGCAGTTGAATTTGCCGTACTGAGCCAGATGCTTGCGCCAGCGCTCCGACAGATATTTGTTCAGTGCGCCGGGTTTCGGATACGGATGGATGTCGCAGTCGATGATGCCCAGGCCGGTTGACGCATCAACCGGTTTCGTTGCGAGACCGACGGGATTGTTCAAACCGGCGGGGGCGTTCATGGCACGGCCTCCTTCAGGCGGGGATAGGTTGCCAGCGGATTGTCCACACGAATTCGTTGTTGCAAGGCGTCCGACAGGCCAGGTGGTATAACCCTGTCACCCTCGAACTGCCAGTGCGGGTAGTCCGATGCGAACAGCAGCATGTGGTCGGCGTCGATCTGCTCGACGATGCGCTCCACCGCGGCATTCGGTCCGGCGCATCGAACGGCTGGACGGTCAGGCGGATTTGATCGCGGATGATCTCGGCCGGCGAGCGGCTGACCCACGGCACCTCGGCGCGCACGCCGCGCCATGTCTTGACCGCACGCCAGATGAAGCCCGGCAGCCAGGTCACGCCGGACTCCAGCAGCACGAAGGTGAGATCGGGGAACTTGTTGAAGACGCCGTTGCTGATGAGGCTCAGCAGCTGATCCTCGAAGGTCTGCGCGTTGGCGACGTAGTCGTGCAGGTAGTGCGACGGCCAGCCGGTGGAGGTTGGTGCATACCGGTACATGCTGCCGGCGTGGATGCCGATCGGCAGATTGTGCCGCGCCGCCGCCTGATAGATCGGCCAGTAGTAGGAGCGGCCGAGCATCATTTCGCAGGCGACGGGCAGCAGGACCTGCACGAAGCGGTGATCCGGGGCACAGCGATCGATCTCCTCGGCAGCCAGCAGGGGCGCCTGCGCCGGCACCACGATGGAGGCGCGCAGTCGCGGTTCCCGGTCCAGCCAGTGCTGCCTGATCCAGTCATTGACGGCGGAACAGATCGCGGCACCCATTGTCTCGCTCACCGCGACCTGCCCACCGGTGAGCGGATTGCAGATGGCGGTGCCGATGCCGAACCGGTCCAGCGCCTGGCTGCGCATGGCGTCGAGGCTCGCGCCCGGCCGCTGTCCGGTCACCCGCCAGTCGGGCCGGCAGGTGATCGGCGCGTTGAGCGGATAGGACATCATGTCGAAGCCATCGATGCCTCGCGCCACGAACGATTCCTGCCAGAACTCGTTCATGTAGGGCAGCAGGGTCTTGATGTCCGGCACACCAGGGTGGATGTCGCAGTCGATCGCCTCGGCAGCCGGGTTCGTCATCACGCTCTCCCGGTTCGACTATGCGGGGCGCGACTTTTCAGTGTCAAACGCGGGCTGGGTCAAATCCTGAGCCTGCTTGTTGCGGCGTTGATCTCGTAGGCGGGCCTGACGGCCCCAAGTTTACACGACCCGGCAGATGGCATAGCGTCCGTGACATAAGCAATGGCGAACCGTGGCGATGAACGCAACCGGAAGTTCCTTGCGCAGGTGGATCATCCTCTGAACGGCGCCATCGACTGCGACATCCACCCGGCCGTGCCGAATACCCGCGCGCTGCTGCCGCATCTCGAGCCATACTGGCGTGAGCACGTCCTGCGCCGCGGCCTGGAGCGCGAGAATCTCGAGCTCAGCGCCTATCCAGTCACGGCGCCAATCAATGGCCGGCCGGACTGGCAGCTTCCCTCCGGTCCGCCCGGCAGCACTCTGGCGGCGCTACAGGCCCATGTCCTCGACCGCATGCAGCCCCGCTTCGCCATCTGCAACGTGCTGCATGGCGCCCAGGCCATGTTCAGTGAGGATCTGTCCGCCGGCCTCTGCCGCGGCATCAACAACTGGCTCGCCGCCGAATGGCTGGATCGCGACCCGCGGCTGCGCGCCTCCATCGTCGTGCCGGTGCACAGTGCCGACCTGGCCGCCGAGGAAATCGAGCGGATGGCGCCGGACCGCCGCTTCGTGCAGGTGCTGATGCTGGCGATGGCCGAGCTGCCGCTGGGCAGGCGGCAGACCTGGCCGATCTATCGGGCGGCGGAGAAGCATGGCCTGCCCATCGGCATTCACGCCGGCAGCACCTTCCGCCATCCGCCCAGCGCCATCGGCTGGCCCTCCTACTACCTGGAGGACTATGTTTCCCAGGCCCAGGGCTTCGCCGCGGCCCTCAACAGCCTGGTCACCGAGGGCGTCTTCGTGAAATTTCCCGCCCTCAAGGTCGTGCTGATCGAATCCGGCGTGACCTGGCTACCAGCCTCGCTGTGGCGCCTCGACAAGACCTGGCGCGGGGTCCGCTCCGAGGTGCCGTGGCTCGAAACGCCTGCCGACCGAGGTGGTGCGCGAGCACGTCCGCCTGACCCTGCAGCCATTCGACGCGCCGCCCACCGAGCCGCAACTCCTCGCCATCCTGGAACAGCTCGGCTCCGACGGGATGCTGCTGTTCTCCACCGACTATCCGCACTGGCACTTCGACGGCGACGACGCGCTGCCGGCCGGCCTGCCCGCCGACCTGGCGCGCCGGATCTGCATCGATAATCCGCTGGAAACCTACCCGCGGCTGGCGCAAAATTGACCCGGACCGACCTGCGCGCCGCCGCTACGATAAGGAGACGACCCGATGAACGTGACCGTCCTCGATCGCAGTCCCGATCGTGCCACCCAGCCCGAGCGCTCGGCCCAGAGCCACCTGGGCTTCATCGACTGCGACGTTCATCCCTACGTCAAATCAGCCGAGGACTTCGATCCGTTCCTGTCGCAGCGCTGGCAGGAGCACCGCCGCACCATCGGCAACCGCTCCCGCCAAGGGCTCGGCAAGATGCCGATGTATCCGCGCATTTCGCCAGGGTCCGGTATGCGCATGGACAGTTGGCCCAAGGCCGGCGGCCTTCCTGGCTCCGACCTGCCGATGATGCAGGAACAGTTGCTCGACCTGTTCGATGTCGCCTACGGCCTGCTCGCCCCGCTGGTGGGCGGCGCCGGCGGCGAGCGCAACGTCGATTTCGGCGCCGCCATGTCCACCGCCGTCAACGAATGGCAGCTCGCCCACTGGTGCGACCCCGACCCGAGACTGAAGGGCGCGGTCCAGATCAACATCGAGCACCCCGAAGCCGCCATCGCCGAGATCGAGAAGCGCGCCGGCGACCGTCGTTTCGTCCAGGTCAACATTCCGCCGCGTGGCCTCGAGCCGCTCGGTCGCCGCCGTTACTGGCCGATCCTGGAGGCCTGCGCCGCCAACGATTTCCCGGTGTCGCTGCACCTGGGCGGCACCAGCGGCCACGCCTCGACCGGCGGCGGCTGGCCGTCCTTTTATCATGAGGAGCATCCCTCCTACGTCCAGACCATGCAGACCCTGGTCACCAGCCTGGTCTGCGAGGGCGTGTTCGAGAACATCCCCAACCTGAAGGTGGTGCTGGTCGAAGGCGGCTTCGCCTGGCTGCCGGCGCTGTCCTGGCGGCTGGACAAGCACTGGAAGCACCTGAAGGCCGAGGTGCCGCACCTGAAGCGCGCGCCGTCGGAATACGTGCGCGAACACATCTGGGTCACCACGCAGCCGATCGAGGAGCCGGAGCGTCCGGCCGACATGGCCTCGATCCTGGAATGGATCGGCCCGGAGCGGGTGATGTTCTCCACCGACTATCCGCACTGGGACCAGGACGATCCGCGCTACGCGTTCAAGATCCCGCTGCCGGATGACTGGAAGCGCATGATATATCGCGATAACGCCCGCGCCTTGTATCATCTGGACTGACGATGACCGCTGCCGGCCGCTCCACCTCACCCACTTCTCCCGGGGCGAGCAGCCATGTCGTTGCGAAGATTGACGAGATCCCTCTGGGCGGGCGCAAGATCGTGACCGTCAAGGGCCGCGAGATCGGTATCTTCAACGTCGGGAACGCCTTTTACGGCCTGATCAACCGCTGTCCGCACCAGGGCGCGCCGTTGTGCCGTGGCGAAATCGTCAGCCGGCTGGTCGCGCCAAGTCCGGGCGACTACCGGCTGACCCGCCCGGGTGAGATGCTCCGCTGCCCCTGGCACTGCTGGGAGTTCGATATTCGCACCGGCCAGTCACTGTGCGACCCCAATAGCGTGCAGGCGCGCGCCTTCGACGTCGCCGTGCAGCCGGGCAAGGCATTGGTCGAAGGCCCGTTCGTTGCGGAGTCGGTAGAGGTGACGGTCGAGGAAAGCTACCTCGTGGTGACGATGTAGCCCGGTCGGGCCAGCGCCGGTCGTGGGCCTCAGCCGGCGTCTTGGCGCTCGCGACCTACAGCACATCGCCCCCGCTCGCCTATGCGGACGAGAAGGGCGATTTGGTCGGGTTCGAGATCGACATGGCGCACCAAATCGCCAAGGATCTGCTAGGCGACCCTAACAAGGTCGAATTCGTCGTGGTGCAATCCGATGGGCGCTTCCCGGCGGTGCTATCCGGAAAGGTCGACTTCGGCCTCTGTTCGACCACGATTTTTCCAGACCGCGCGGCGCGGATCGCATTCACCCGGCCGTATCTCGATGCTGGCGCCAACCTGATCGCGCGAAAGGATGCGAAGATCAAGACGATACAGGAGCTGAACGATCCACAATTCACCTTTGCTATCCTCAACGTACCACCCGCGATCGAGGCGGCGAAACGGTTTCTGCCGAAGGCAAAGACGTTGCTGCTTGACAGTCCCTCGGCGCTGTTTCTCTCGGTGAAAACCGGGCGGGCGACGGCATTCGCTGTCGACAAGCCGATTGCCGATTTCTATGAACATGAGAATGACGACCTGACACGCCTGGATGGTGCCGGAACGGCCTTCGCCTACGTCGACCAAGACGCGATCTTCATGAAGCCAGGCGATTTCAAATGGTGGCTCTTCCTGGACACCTTTGTTGGCGAGCTTCGTTACGGTTCACGCTACGACAAATATCAGGAATGGTATCAGAAGTGGCTGCACAAGGATGCGCCGCCGCAGCGGAGCTATGATTTCAGCAAATACTGATCGTGCCGTTCGATCTCAATTTTGTCGCGCGATTGTTTCCGGCTCTACTGCAGGGCGCCGAGGTAACGGTAGAACTTACGGTTCTGACGATGGCGATCTGTTTGGTCTGGGGGCTCATCGTTGCGCTGGCCCAGGCGAACCGTGGTCCGCTGGGCTGGGTTGCGGAAGCGTATATTCAGGTCGTCCGAAATACGCCTCTGTTAATACATATGTATATCATCTATTTTGGCCTGTCGCTGGCCGGCATGCCGTTGTCCGGATTTGCCTCGGGGCTTCTGGCGCTGTGTCTGCAGAACGGCGGATATGTGGCCGAAATCTACCGTGGTGGGTTGCAGTCGGTCAGTCTTCGGCAATTCGAGGCCGGCCGAGCGCTGGGGATGCGGCAGTGGACGCTGTATCGAAGTGTGATTTTGCCCCAGGTCGCTGCCCGGGTCATTCCACCTTGGCAATCAGGGGATCAGCATCACCAAGGATACCTCACAGGTCGCCGCCATTGCCGTGATGGACATCATGAAGGTGGCTCAGGTCTGGGTGGAGTCCTCGGCGAATACCTATGACGTGTTCCTGGCTGTGGGGCTGATCTATCTGGTTCTCACGAGTGTTATCAGCCTTGGCGCTGGGGTGGTGGAACGGCGTTTCGCGTTCGCGTCTTGAGCACATTCGCGCCATTGCTGCATAGTTACTGGTACCTGTTCCGTGGTGCCGGGATGACGCTGCTGATGGCGAGCGCCGCCTTGGTGCCGGCGATGTTGCTGGGAATGGGCCTGGCTCTCACGCAGATCCTTGGCCCCCGCGTGATGCGATCGGCAGTGATCGCCTACATCTTTGTTATCCGAGGCATTCCTCTGCTCGTGCTGCTGACGTTCGTCTATTACCTGCTGCCGCTGACCGGCATCGATTTGCCGCCGTTCTGGAGTGTGGTGCTGGTGCTGGCGTGCTACTTTGCCGCCTTCATGAGCGAGGCGTTTCGCGCAGGCATCCTGTCGCTGCCTCAGGCGCAGTGGGACGCGGCGAGAAGCCTGGGCATGTCGCGTCGTCTGATGCTGCAGATCGTGATTTTGCCGCAGGCCATGCGGCTAGCCGCCCCGCCGCTCGTCAATCTGTGCGTCAATTTGATCAAGGCGACGTCGCTGGTTTCGATCGTGGGTCTGTGGGAACTGACAATGGCCAGCCGCGAGGTTGTTGAGCGCACGTTGGCACCATTCCAGATCTTTCTGGCGGCTGCGGCGATGTATTTCTGCATCTGCTATGCTCTGGCCTGCTATGGAAAATACCTCGAACGCCGAGTGCTGGTTGGTCACTGAGCGTCCCATGCTGGATATGTCCGGCATCGTGAAGCGCTTCGGTGCGCACGAGGTGCTACGCGGCGTGTCGCTGACGGTCGGGCGCGGCGAGACGACAGTGGTGATCGGTCCCAGCGGATCAGGGAAAACAACCCTGCTGCGGTGCGTCAACCTGCTGGAGGACTACGAGGCAGGCACGGTGACCATAGACGGCGAACCGATAGGGTATGTGCTGGATCGCAACGGTCAGCGACAGCGTATGGCGGAGCGCGAGATCGCGGCGGCCCGGGAAAAGATCGGGATCGTGTTCCAGAGCTATAACCTGTTTCCGCACATGACCGCGCTGCAGAATATCGTGGCGGCTCCGGTTCGGGTGCGCGGGATGCCTCGCCCGAAGGCGGAAGCGCGGGCACGGGATCTGCTTGCAATGGTCGGGTTGTCTGAAAAGGCGGACGCCTACCCTGCCCGCTTGTCCGGTGGCCAGCAGCAGCGCGTGGCAATTGCCAGGGCTCTGGCGATGGACCCCAAGATCATGTTGTTCGACGAGGTGACATCGGCGCTCGACCCCGAATTGGTTGGCGAAGTCCTCGCGGCGATACAGCAGCTTGCGCGCAGCGGGATGACGATGGTCGTGGTGACGCACGAAATGAGCTTCGCCCGTGATGTCGCCGATCGGGTGGTATTCATGGATGGGGGATTCGTCGTCGAGGAAGGCGCCCCGGAGCAAATGTTCAGTGCCCCGCGCACCGAACGTGTTCGGCAGTTCCTGAAGCGCTACAACGATCGCTACCGGCTCTGACGGATTTTCTTATGTTCACGGGTGCGGCACTCGGTGGAACGCCTGGCCCGAAAATAGGTCAAGGATGTGCACATCACGACCAAGCGTGTTACCGCTGACGAATTAAGCCATACGGACCTTGCGGACATGAATTCTTCCTATCGTTGGGTGATCGTCGGAGCTGGCGCGCTGATGACCTGCGTCGGCATCGGGGCGATGTTCTCGCTGGCGGTCTACCTGCAGCCGATGGCCGCGGACACCGGCTGGTCGCGCACCGGCATATCCAGCGCCATGACCCTCGACTTCCTGACCATGGGCCTCGCTGGCTTCGGCTGGGGCGCGATCAGCGACCGCTTCGGCACCCGCGTCGTCGTCCTTGACCGGCGCCGTGCTGCTCGGCATCGGGCTCGCGTTCGCCAGCCGCGCCACCTCGCTGCTCGAGTTTCAACTGGTCTACGGCATTGTCGTGGGCGTGGCCGTGGGCGCGTTCTACGCACCGATGACCGCGGCAGCCACGTTGTGGTTCACGACCAACCGCAGTCTCGCCGTCTCGCTCGTCTCGGCAGGTATGGGCGTGGCCCCCATGACCGTCGCGCCGTTCGCGCGCTGGCTGATCTCCACCTTCGACTGGCGCACCGCGATGATGACCATCGGCCTCGCGGCGTGGGTCCTTCTGATACCCGCCGCGCTGCTGGTGCGCCGACCTCCCGTCCCGACTGGTGCCGGTGCCGGCGCGGCGATCGGGCAGCGGGCCGACCCGGGGATGTCCGCCTCCGCAGGCTTTCCGCTCGCCCCAGTTCGCGGTCCTGGCGCTTACGTTCTTCTGCTGCTGCGCCGCGCATTCCGGCCCCATCTTTCACATGGTGAGCTACGCCATCGCGTGCGGCGTGCCGGCGATGGCCGCCGTCAGCACCTATGGCGTCGCCGGCCTGTCGGGATTGGGGGGCCGCCTGCTTCTGGGCGTCCTCGCCGACCGCCTCGGCGTAAAGCCGGTGCTGGTCGCGGGCCTCGCGGTGCAGGCGCTGTCGATCGGAGCCTATCTTTTCGTCAGCCACCTGGGCGAACTCTACGCGTTGTCCGCGATCTTCGGCATTGCGTATGGCGGCGTGATGCCGCTCTACGCCGTGCTGGCGCGCGAGTATTTCGGCCAACGCGTCATGGGAACCGTGTTCGGCGCGGCGATCATGGCGTCGAGCATCGGCATGGCATTCGGCCCGTTGGCCGGCGGCTGGGTGTTCGATACCTTCAACGAATACACCTGGCTCTACATCGGATCGTTCGGTGTGGCGCTCGGCGCGATGACGGTGGCGCTCGCCTTTCCGAAGATGCCGGCACGGTCGCGCCAGCAGCTACAGCCCGCGTAGTAGCAGCGGATTAAGGGTCCCCGCACGGCGAATTTCGGGGTCGCACGCGGGGCTCAAGCGGGACGAGGTGGAAGGATCGGGCCGTAGCTGGGGATGCTGGCTTTAGTGGACCAGCTCTACCAGCAGCGCCTTTGCCTCCAACAAATCCTTGGTGTCGAAGCCCTCGGTAAACCAGCCATAGACCGGCGCGAGCAATTCGTAGGCGTCCTGATGTTTGCCTTGGCTTTGCCACAGCCGGGCGAGGCTGGTTGACGTGCGCAGCTCCCACATTTTCGCCTGCTGGCGGCGCGCCCAGTGGAGCGAGGCGAGAAAGCTCCGTTCGGCGCTTTGAAGGTCACCCTTCAGCGATAGCATCCAGCCCTTGAGGCGCAGCATCTCGGCATAGAGAAGGCGTTCCTCCCATCCGGGGCGTTCGATCCGGATGAGCTGCTCGTCGGTGAATTTCAGCGCGGCCTCGAGATCGCCGGTCAGTGCCATGGCCTCGGCCAACGCACTGATGCCCACCTTACAGCCCTTGGCGCCACTCGCGTCCCAAGCCCCGAGGCAGGCCTTAAGCGGGGCAATTGCCTCGGCGGCCTTGCCTTCCCGAATCAGTGCGAAACCGTATCCCAAGGGTGCCATGACCGCCCACAGAACGAACAGGCTGTTCTCCCGACCCAGTCGCTCGCACTCTTCGGCGCGCTTTCGCATGTCTTCGGGCTTCCAACGGTGATCGAACCAGCACGGCCCGTGCATGAGCGCGGTTCCAAGGTCGAAGGGGTGGCCGCGCCGGCGGGCGTGCGTGTCTTTTTCTTCGCTCCGCCGCCATGCCCGGTCAGGGTAGCCCAGCATCCAGGCGCAAATCGCGCCGTTGTTACCAACCTGAGTTTTGAGATCGGTGTTGAGGATGTTCGCGATGTGAAAATGCCTGCCGTTGTCGTAAAGGTCTAGCACCGTGTCAGCATGCGCCAAGCCGGCGGTGAATTCGCCTGCCCAAGTGGAGCTCATGCAAGCAGCCGTGTGTCCCCCGATCAGCAGATCGGCATCGCCGGTCGCCTTCGCGATGTCCAGCATCTCCTGCGCCCACGGCAAGGACTCCGCCACCCGCCCTTGTATCAGGACGTAGCTACACAATCCCCAAAGGACAGGTACCAGCGCTTCGCTGTGTCCGAGCGACTTCGCCAGGGCCAGGGCCGGATGCAGGTTGCTCCAAACTTCAGGGGTGGCATAACCCTTGAGGGCCCGCCACGCAGTGCCAAGTGGGATGCGCAGCCCCAGTTCGTTGGCGTCTCGTTCCAATGACTGCGGCACGGTGAAGACCAGTTCGAGCCCCCGATTGAGATGGGCGATTGCTTCGGTCAGCGCCAGGCGCTTCAATGCCAGATCACCGGCGGCCTGCCAAAGCGGAATGGCGGCTTCGGCGAGGCCCGCGGCAGTGAGGTGGTGCGCCAGCACCTCGGGTTCGGTAGTCTTCATGCTTCGGGAATCGCTGCTCGATCACGCGGGCAATCCTGGCGTGCAACTCCTGTTTGCGGCTCCGGAGCAACGATTATACGCCGCGTCCTGCACCAGTGCGTGCTTGAATGTGTAGATCGCATCGGGTGGCGTGCCACGGCGGAAGGCCAGTCCCGATGCGCTCAGCCGCACGAGTGCATCATCGAGTTGCGCCTGCGGCATCGGCGCGACCGCGGCGATCAGTTCGTAGCTGAATTCACGGCCGATCGCCGCCCCGATCTGCGCGATTTCCCTCACCGGCATGAAGCGATCCAAACGTGCCATCAGCGAGTCCCCGCAACGTCGCGGGAATGGTCACGCCGTGAGCCGAGCCGCCATATTCGTAATGATCGCCAACTTCCTTCAGCTCACCCGATTCCAGGACAGACTTGGTCAGTTCCTCAACAAACAGCGGCACGCCGTCGGTCCTGGACAGTATCTGCTCAAGCAACGCCTCGGGCAGCGCCTTGCCGCCGGCGAAGCGCGGAGATCATCGCCGCACTCTGCGTCCGCGTCAGCTTGGACAGGTTGAGCGCTCCATACATGTCCGTGGCCGGACCAGCGCGACTGGAACTCCGGCCGGTGGGTCAGCACGACCAGCAGTGGAATGTTTTTCACCCGGTCGATCAGGAGATCCAAGACCTCCAGCGTCGTAGGATCGGCCCAGTGGGCATCCTCGAACAGCAGCACGCTGGGCTGCTGACGAGCGGCCGCCTCGGTGATATCGACCAAGGTCCGCAGCGTCTCGTCCTTGAACTTCTGCGGCGTCATCGGCCGCTCGCCGTAACGGTCCTCGCAGGGGATCGACAGGATCGAGGCGACGAACCGAACATCAGCAAGCGGTCGGCCATGCTGCGTGACGATCAGCGTTTCCAGCTTGTCGAGTTTCGCGTCCGTTGTTTCGTCGCGGGCAAACTTCAGCGCCCGTTCGAAGTTGTCGATGATCGGCCAGAACGCGCTGTTCACGTAGTAAGGCGAGCATTGGAAGCGCAGTGCCTGCACGCCTTGCGCTTCGAGCCGTTCGCGCAGCGCACTCAGGGTGCGGCTTTTGCCGATCCCGGGCTCACCCGACAGCAGCACCACCTGACCTTCGCCGTCCCTCGCCTGTGACCAGCGGCGAAGCAGCAGATCCAGCTTCCTCGTCGCGTCCAACCAAAGGCGTCAACGCATCGCCGCCTCGCTGGGCGTCGAAGCGGCTTTCGGTCGTGAGAGCACGTTCCACCCGCCAGGCGTGGACCGGCTCTGCGATGCCCTTCAGGTCGTTTTCGCCAAGATCGCCTAGTTCAAATGCGTTGCCGACGAGGCGACGGGTCGAGGCTGCGATGACAATCTGGCCGGCAGTCGCCAGTGCCTGCAGACGCGCCGCCAGATTGGGGTGCTGCCCACCGCCAGCCTCGACTGATCGCCGACCCCGGCCGTTTCACCAACGACGACAGGACCGGTGGCGATGCCGATGCGCACCGACAGGTCCTCGGTGGATGACGCCTGTTTGACGGCAACAACGATCTCCAACGCAGCCCGGACCGTACGCTCGGCATCGTCCTCGTGCGCGGACGGCCAGCCGAAATAGGTCAGGATGCCATCACCGACGTAGCGGGCAACGAACCCGTCGTAGCGCGCGATCACTTCGCCGCAATGGATTTGATACGCGTGCAGAAGGCTGCGCAACTCTTCCGGGTCGAGCTTTTCGCTCAGCGCCGTCGAACCCACCAGATCGCAGAACATCACCGTAAGCTGACGGCGTTCGCCTGCTGGAGTTCTATGCCGGCCGGTCGTCGGCGGGTCCGGCCGTCTGAACAGATAGAACGTCAGGCCGGAGTTCGGTGATCGCTTCGATCAGGCGGTGGTGATGGCCGAGCGAGGTGATGCCCAGTTCCTTGAGATCGTCGGCCGAACAGAGTGGGCAACAGTTCGGCGTCGACGTCATTCTCGCGGATGTTCTGCTCGTAACGTTCCAGGCCCAGCCGCCGGAGCCAATCCGCGACGTCCATTGCCGATCCTTGGCCCAGACGGGCCACGTGGCGAGAATGTTGTCGTGGTCATTGCCCACTTGTCCAGGGCAAACATCGCAAGAAACTGTCGAAGGCGCGGGAGCGGGCCGTCTCCATCTCGAAAGCGCCGGGAGGTCACGTCGAGGGTAAAAGATGAGGTGACAAAAAAAGATCGGTCTATTACGGAAACAGTTCTGCGACCAAAACTCGCAATGATGAGCGGAGGCAAAGGTGGATTTGGTGCGATCGCGAAGGGCGCCAGCGCCTGGAATCTGTCTGTGCCGGCCGCGTACCTGGCCCAGCTCGGCGTCTGCGGTCCGTTTGCATTGCCGCTTTTGGCAAATCGAGTCCAATATTGCATCATTGCCTTCGACAGCGATGGCTGACCCAGGTGGAATTGGGCACGGGCACAAGACCGGAACAACAGATGCGACAGGTTTTCGCTTGGATAAATATTGCAGTTCGGACTCATGGGCGGCGCCGTATGGGAAGCTGACCGGTGGCAAGAAGATCTCAGGTGCGTGTTCGTCGTTGAATTCATAGCAAACACTGGGACGTAAGCTGACAGCGCCTGATCGACGAGGCGCGCGGTGCACGCGAACGTCGAATTGGTCGCGATGGCCGCGAGTGCTTCGTCGGCATCAACATAGGCCGTAAGCGGATACTGCGCGAGAATCAGGCCAGCCTGGGGCCCGAATCCAGTGATCACCGCCGTCAGATATTCGGCCGAGCTCACGACGTGCCCCGCCAGTTTGTTCATGGTGTACATAAATCGTGCTTCGTCGGTGCATCGGCCGCTCCCATTGATGACAGGCACACGGTTGAATTGACCCGTAGCCGCTGCAATCTGCAACGAGAGGGGGAGCGTCACACCATCGACCACCGGGCTGACGGATATCTGATTGGCAAGCAGTGTTTGAACCGTCAGCGAGCGCAGGCACTGAGCGGTCTGGTCGATCGCACTTGACGTTGTTGGCGAACCCGGTCCCTTGGGCCTCGCCGGTGGCGAGACTTGGCAAAATCAGTTGATAGGTTCCGCTCTGAATGATGGCCTTGTGGAACAACCCTCCGGCGCTGGGCGACGCCATGTCGGCAAGCACGCTCAGGCCACCGGCGGATTGGCCAAAGATGGTGACGTTGCCCGGGTCACCGCCAAATGCACGGATATTCTGCTGCACCCAGTGCAGTGCCAATTGCTGATCGAGGATACCGTAGTTGCCCGAGGCATGATTTGGCGACTCCGCGGTCAGCGCGGGGTGCGCGAGAAATCCCAATGCGCCCAGGCGATAATTGATCGTGACCACGACCACGTCGCCGATGGTGGCAAGGTCACTCGCGTCGAAATCGTCGCTTTCGCCGGCGGTAAAGGCACCACCGTGGATCCAAACCATCACGGCACGTCCGCGCGCGTCGATGCTGTTTTGAGCCTGCGTGCTGTCGATGAGGGGTTTGCCGCTATTGGTCGGGGTCGGGGCAAACACATTCAGGAACAGGCAATCCTCACTGCTGCTGGGCGTGCCAACGACACGGGCGGTCTGGGCACAATGGTTGCCAAACTCTGTCGCATTCAAAACACCCGACCACTTGGCGTGCGGCTGCGGCGGCATCCAACGAAGAGCTCCGATCGGTGGCGCGGCGTAAGGAATGCCCAGAAACTTCTCAATTCCGTGCGCTTCCAAGCCGCGGAGCTTACCCTGATTGGTTTGGACGACTGCCGCGGCCGCAGGCCAAATTGCGCTGATTGCGACCAATCCTATGGCGCATAATAGAGCGGTCACGAAGTTACGGGATGCGGTCTTGCGATATTTCATCACGATTGCCTTCTTATCGGTCGCGATCATCGCTCCGACAGTAATAGGACCGAGCTCAGCCGGCGGGCGTCGACGGTGGAAACGCAGGTTCTTCAAGATCAGTGGCGGGAAATCGAGCAATACCTCGGACGCCGACGTCATTCTGTCGAAATGATGGTTCGCAGTCGGCTTGGGACGGTCACCGCATTCTTTCCTAGGCTCGGTGACTTTCGAAGGCGAAGTATCGTCCAGGTTCGCCTTCAATGTCCAGGACCAGGCTATCGGTCGTCAATAGGAGTTGCCGAACGGTCGATCACACTTTAGAGCACGCCAGCTCATCAAGCAGCGCCTTTGCCTCCAGCAAATCCTTGGTGTCGAAGCCTTCGGTGAACCAGTCGTAAACCGGTGCGAGCAACTCGTGAGCGGCCTGGTGTTTGCCCTGGCTCTGCCACAGGCGCGCGAGGCTGCTTGAGGTGCGCAGCTCCCACATTTTCGCCTGCTGGCGGCGCGCCCAATCGAGCGAGGCAAGAAAGTTCGGCTCGGCACATTCAAGGTCGCCCTTGAGCGAGAGCATCCAGCCTTTGAGGCGCAGGACCTCGGCGTAATAGAGGCGTTCCTCCCACCCGGGACGTTCGATTTGGGCAACAACCTCATCGATCAGGCGCAGTGCATTGTTGACGTCGCCGGTCAGCGCCATCGCCTCCGCTAAGAACGCTTTCGAGATCGGGTTGCGGCTCCTACCGCCGCTGGTCTCCCAAAATGCGATGCCGGCCTTGAGCGGGCCGATTCCCTCGGCGAACCTGCCTTCCCGAGAGAGTGCCAGGCCATATGAAAGAGGTGCCATCAGCGCCCATAGCACCGGGATGCTGTTCTCCCGACCCAGCCGCTCACACTCTACCGCGCGCGTGAGCAACTCGTCGGGCGGATAGCGACGATCGAACTCATGAGCCCCAACACTCAACGCAAATCCGAGGTCGAAGGGGTGACCGCGCTTCCGGGCATGGGCATCCTTTTCATCATTCAGCCGCATCGCCTTATCCGGATAGCCCAGTATCCAGGTGCTATACGAGCCCCAGATTCCAGCTGAAGTCTTAGGGTCATGGTTGAGCGCGTCTGCCAGATGACGATGCTTTTCATCGTCGTAAAGGTCCAGCACCTTGAAAGCGTGCTCCATGACCTGGGTGAACTTGCCCGCATTGCAGCAACAGACGCAGGCAGATGAGTGTCCCTCAATCAGCAGATCAGCATCGCCGGTCGCCTTCGCGGTTGCCAGCATCTCCTCCGCCCACGGCAGGGCCTCCGCTGCACGCCCTTGTGCCAGGACGTTGCTCATCAGTCCCGAGAAAATCGGCACCAACGCGTCGTTGCGCTCGAGCGACTTCGCCAAGATCACGGCCGGATGCAGGGAGGTCCAGACTTCCGGGGCAGCCCAGCCCTTGAGCGCCATCCACGCTGGGCCGAGAAGGATGCGCAGCCCCAGCTCGCTGGCATCTCGTCCCGACGATTGCGACAAGGTAGAGACTAGGTTGAGCCCCTGATTGAGGTGCGAAATGGCTTCCGTGAGGGCCATGCGCTTCAATGCCAGATCGCCGGCAGCTTGCCACAAGGAATGGCATCTTCGACAAGGCCTGCAGCCGTGAGGTGATGCGCCAGTATTTCGGGTTCGGTTGTCTTGGATGTTCGAAAAGCGCTGTCCGATCACGCGGGCGATCTTGGCGTGTAGTTCCTGCCGGCGGCTCTTGAGCAACGAGTTGTATGCCGCGTCCTGCACCAGCGCGTGCTTGAAGGTGTAGACCGCGTCGGGTGGTGTACCGCGACGGAAGGCCAGTCCCGATGCGGTCAACAGCGCCAGCGCGTCGTCGGCCTGCGCTTGCGGCATCGGCGCTATTGCCTCGATCAGCTCATAGCTGAATTCGCGGCCGATCGCGGAGCCGATCTGTGCGATCTCCCTTACTGGAGCGTAGCGATCAAGCCGCGCCATCAGCGAGTCCCGCAGCGTGGACGGTATCGTGACCGCTCGCGTCGAACCACGGTATTCGTAATGATCGCCCGCGACCTTCAGTTCGCCCGATTCGAGGATTGACTTGGTCAGCTCTTCGACAAACAGTGGCACGCCGTCGGTCCGGGTCAGAACCTGCTCAAGTAATACTTCGGGTAGTGCCTTGCCACGGGCAAGCGTGGAGATCATTGCCGCACTCTGGGTCCGAGTCAGCTTGGACAGATTGATCGCACCGACATGCCCCTGCTCCGACCAGCGTGACTGAAACTCCGGCCGGTGAGTGAGCACCATCAGTAGCGGAACGTTTCTTATCCGGTCGATCAGCAGGTCCAACACCTCCAGCGTGGTCGGATCGGCCCAGTGCGCGTCCTCGAACAGCGTGACGCAGGGCTGTTGGCGGGCGGCCGCTTCGGAGATGTCGACCAAGGTCCGCAGCGTCTCGTCCTTGTGCTTCTGCGGCGTCATCGGCAGGGCGCCATAACGCTCCTCGCACGGATGGACAGGATCGACGCGATGAACCGGACGTCGGCCAGCGGCCGGCCGTACTGCGTAACGATGAGCGCCTCCAGCTTGTCGAGTTTCGCGTCGGTTGTTTCGTCGAGGGCGAACCTCAACGCCCGTTCGAAGTTGTCGATAATGGGCCAGAACGCGCTGTTCACGTAGTAGGGCGAGCACTGGAAGCGCAGAGCCTGCACGCTCTTCGCCTCGAGCCGCTCACGCAGCGCGTCCAGGATCCGGCTTTTGCCGATCCCGGGCTCACCCGACAGCAACACCACCTGGCCTTCACCATCCTTCGCCTGCGACCAGCGGCGAAGCAGCAAGTCGACCTCCCCTTCACGGCCGACCAGCGGCGTCAACGCCTCGCCGCCTCGATGGGCGTCGAAGCGGCTTTCGGTCGGGAGCGCCCGCTCCACCCGCCAGACGTGAACCGGCTCGGCGATTCCTTTCAGGTCCTGTTCGCCAAGATCGGTCAATTCGAATGCATTGCCGGCCAATCGCCGGGTCGAGGCGGCGATGACGATCTGGTCGGCAGTGGCCAGCCCTTGCAGCCGCGCGGCTAGATTGGGCGTATTGCCCACCGCCAGCTTTGACTGCTCTCCCGTGCCGGCCGTTTCGCCCACGACAACTGGGCCAGTGGCGATGCCGATACGGACCGCGAGGTTTTCGGTGGATGACGCCTGTTTGATGGTGAGAACGATCTCCAGGGCGGCGCGGACCGCACGCTCGGCATCGTCCTCGTGGGCGGAGGGCCAGCCGAAATATGTCAGGATGCCATCACCGACATAGCGGGCAACGAACCCGTCGTAACGCGCAATCACCTCGCCGCAATGGATTCGATACGCGTGCAGAAGGCTGCGCAACTCTTCGGGGTCGAGCTTTTTCGCTTAGCGCCGTCGAACCAACGAGATCGCAGAACATCACGGTGAGCTGGCGCCGCTCACCACCCGAGGCCGCAACGGTCAAACTCCCTGCCGGCGGCGAGCTGCCTGGATCGACCGCCGGGGCCGCGGCGCTTGCGGGCATCGCGAGCGCGGCAATGGCGTCAATAAGCCGGCGGCGATGACCGACCTGCGCGACGCCGATATCCTTCAGGTCATCGGGGGTCAGCCGCGGCAACACCTCCCCGTCGACCGCGTTCTCACGGAAGGCGGCTTCGTATTGCTCCAACCCCAGGCTTCGCAGCCAGTCCGCGATCTTCATGTGCCACATCGATTCCGTATGGCCGGCGGCTATTCGCCGCTCACGTCGCTATAGCAGAATTCTTCGATCTGGTCGCGTATGTCGCGGTAGGGTCATTGCGGGCGCGGATGCTCTGTGCCGGAGAGCCTTCCCACTGATACCGGCCCCGTCGTCCGGGCACCGAGAGTGACCTACGCTGGACGTTTTTCGCCGAAACTCCTGGGCCGCCCGTGCTGCTCACGAACGGCCCGGGCGGAGCCTATCCCGGATGGCCGAGCGCTGGATCTTGCAGCGCAAAGCCGGCGGTCCCGCGCGGTCGGGGTGGGAGGCGGGTAAGCACACCACCCTGTTCCGGCTCGCCAACGAACAGCCGCCGCCTCGGCGGCCCCGCCCCAGGTTATCGCGGCCAAGCCAGCGCCGTGTTTGTGATCGCCTCACGGGTCGACGAGCACGGCGGCGCGGCGCTGCATTTCCTCGATCGTGGCATCGAGAGCGGCGCTGAGGCCCTCGGCCAGGGCGGGCGCCTCCTCGGTTTCGGATTGCAGTGCCAACTCGAACCGGCGACCGACGGCAGTAAGGCGTTCGAACCCGAATATACCGGCGCTCTCCGCGATGGTGTGAGTTGCCTCGGAAAGCTCATCCTTGGCGCGTGTCAGCGCCTCAGGCCCCTGCAATCTGAGCAGCAGGGCTTCCCCAAGTGCGGCGATGGTTCGCAGATAGGACGCCACCATCTCGGGTGTCGGAACCAAGGCCGTGCGCTCGAACACGTTGGGGTCGACCAGTCGAAGGTCCTCGCCGATCACCGGCTTCACCGGCGGAAATATCATGTCGCTTGGCATTGGCTCGCGTGTCTGGCCCCGCGGCAGACCGGCCATGGCCGCGTTCATGACCGCGGCAGCCAGCGTGTCGATGTTGAATGGTTTCGACACGTGGCCGTTCATGCCAGCATTGCGACACTCGCCCACCTGCTCCTCGAAGGCCTGAGCGGTCAGGGCCACGATCGGCACCCTGCCGCGGCTGCCCGCCATGGCTCGGATGCGACGGGTCGCCTCCAGCCCATCCATCTCCGGCATCCGCACATCCATCAGAACGACGTCAAAATCTGTCGTCGCGATCGCCTGGACCGCCTCTGCCCCGCCGTCGAGGCACACAACCGTGTGACCAGCCATCCGCAGCATGGACGCCGCAAGGTCGCGGATCATGGCGACATCGTCGACCACCAGCACTGACAATGGCCGCAACGAAGCCAACTGCTCTTCCGCCGAAATGGCGGTGGCTGCCGGGGCCGGGGCGGCAGGGCTGGCGACGGTGTCCAGCGGCAACTCCAGCCACAGCATGGTACCGCCGTTCGGGTTGTCCTGATGACCCAGGCGCCCGCCCATCAAGTGTGCGAGCTGAGCCGAAAGGGCCAATGCCGGTTCGGCGTCCTCGATCAAGTGGGTGTCGTCGGTGTCAACCCCCGCGAAGTCCCGGGACGGCCAGTTTGCCGAGTTTGTCGAAAATCCCGTGCTATTCACCACTTCGAACCGCAGCGTGGAACCATCCGCTGCCGTTCGCAGGCGCAATTCGATCGCTCCCCGGGAGGTGTTCGTGACGGCGTTGCCAAGCAGGTTGAACAGCACCTGCCGCAGTTGCACCGGATCGGCCACGAGTGTCTTTGGTGTGCCTGGCGCCACCGTCGTCCTCAACGAGATGTGCTTGGCCTCAGCGGACGAACGGACCAACTCGAGGCATGCCGCCGCGGCGTCGTGCGCGTCGATTTCGACCGATTGCAGCTCGAAATGTTCCGCTTCGATCTTGGACAGATCGAGCACGCATGTAATCATTTCGAGCAGATGTTCGCCGGCTCCGAGCATGGCATCCACGCGTTCATTCTGTGCCGGGCTCAGACCGCCTTCCATGTGCAGCAATTGCGCATAGCCCAAAATGCCGTTCAGCGGTGTGCGCAACTCGTGGCTCACACCGGCCAGGAAGCGCGATTGCGCCCGTGTCGCCCGATCGGTCTTGACGCGCGCCTCGGAAAGATGCCGCGCCAGACGTTCCAGCTCCGTGTTGGCGGCTCGAAGCTGGCGTTCGCGCTCATCACGGACAGTGCAGTCGCGCGCGATCGTGGAGACGCCGATGATTACGCCCTGCTCGTCGCGAACTGGCGAGACGGTCAGCGTCACATTGACGATGGTGCCGTTGTCGCGCCGCAGCCCGGAATCATAACTCACGATTCGTCTGTTTTGGCGGATTTGTTGCAGAATCGCAGCCTTTTCGTCGATCCGATCCACCGGGATGATGCTGGCGATCTGCTGACCGACAATCTCATTCGCACGGTAGCCGAACATCACTTCCGCGGCCTTGTTCCACGATGTGACGACGCCACTCAAATCCTCGCCGAAAATCGCATCGTTTGAGGAATTGAGGATCGCCTCGGACCAAAACCGCGCGTGATCCATTGGTGCCTCCCGTCGCAGTTGGAATGATGAGCCAACATGTGTTGACCCGGGGTCACCTGACGACCCGGGTGGCGCTCCGACCCGTCCGGCAAAATCTCCTCCGGACACCTGGGCCGCCTTGGTCTGCGCTGCTTTTTCCGACAATCTGATTCTCCCGCCGACGCGCTGAATATCGATGCGCGAGGGCCTGCTGTGATCTGTTGCGATCCGCTTTCACGAAGCGACCGGCCTTACACGACACACCCGGGTTGCCATTGCCCAATCTGCCTCGTGACCGTCGGCATTAGGCCGAAGAAGGTGTAAACGAGCGGTTAAGGGGGCACGGAAAATGTCGGCTGTGCGACCTGCCGCCCGCAGGGACGGCTCGGTTGCAGTCTGACCACTGCCAGGCGGGGGTGCGCCGGTGCGACCGTGGCATCGAAATGGGGCGTCAAACGCGAACTGGCCTGCGTGACGGCGACCCGGATTCTCCCTGTCCACGCACACGCTGTTAAGCTTTGACGTGCCGGCCCGCCGCAAGCAGGATCGGCCCCAGCATCGGAGACGGCCATGTCCGATAAGCCGAACTTCGTCCTGATCCCTGACGATGCGCCCCAGGCATCGCCGGCACCGACGGTACCGGGCGGCATGCTGACCCTGTTGCGGACAGCAACCTCGGCCCTAACCGCCGCTGCTACAGCCTTGCTGTCGGCCCCCAACCGGCCCGACTCGCCGGCGGCCACGGCCCAGCCGACCCGGCCGCGCCTGGTATTCGCGGTAGACGCCACCGCATCGCGCGAGCCAGCCTGGGCCGCCGCTCGGCAGGTGACAGACACGCTGTTCAAAGCCTTGCCGGGCGAACTGGACGTGGCACTTGCCGTTCACGGCGGCTCGCGCGTTCATACCTTCACCGCCTACACCACCGATGCGAACACGCTGCGCGATCACGCCGCCGGGATTGTGTGCCGGGCTGGCCTGACCCGCTTGTTGCCGATCCTGGCCACGAGCCTTAAGCAACCGGCGGTGCGCGTGGTCGTCTACATAGGTGACGTTTTTGAAGAGAGCATCACGCACGGCCGCCGATTGGCGGACGCCATGGCCGGGCAGGGCACGAAACTCATCGTGCTGCACGACACGGTAGATCGCGCAGCACGGTTGGATGCCGAGGTATTCTGGGACCTCGCCAAGCGCACCGGGGGGTGCGTGCTGCCATTCGACGCCAGTGCCCCCGGCCGGCTCCGAGACCTGTTGTCCGCGGTGGCGGTCTATGCCGTCGGGGGCGAGAAGCTGCTGCGGGAGCGGCGCCACGACCTACCCGGCGCCGTCATGCTGCTCGAATATCTTGGCAAAGGCCGCTAGCGCCTCGAAAACATAATCAGCCCCACCTTCGATCATCCTGTCCCCGCGTTGACAGGGTGTTGATCCCCGGCGATGATGGCGGCCGCTCGTCACCCGACGGTTCCTCGTGCCCAGGCGCGAGGCAACTGCCGTGCGGGCTTACTGGCGATCAACGCTGGAAACGGAAGTGGGGGATTTAGGAAGATGGGCCTCAAGCTGAAAACGCTACTCATGGCCACGGTAACGGCGGCCTTTTCTTGGGCGGGATTGAGCGCGGGAGCAAAGGCGGAGCCGCCAGCAGGGATGAAGCTTTATGTCTTCTCCTCGGGTTTTCTGAACATCGACAAATCTGCCCTGCAAGCCGGAGCGGCGCCGGGCAAGATCGATGTCCCCGTTGGGTTCTTCCTGATCCATCATCCAAAAGGGAACGTCCTGTTCGACTGCGGGAACAATGACAAAGTCATTACCGACCCGAGCTACTGGGGGCCGATGGCGGCCATGTTGGGTAATCCGGCCAACAACAGCAGGAGCCCTGACGTCGCGGTCGATGCGCAGTTAGAGAAGGCCGGGTACAAGATTTCCGACGTCAACTACGTCGTCCTCGGCCACATGCACCTCGACCATGCAGGCAACGTCGGCAAGTTCCCGAACTCGACCCTCGTCTACCAGCGCGACGAGGTTATCAATGCGTTCTGGCCGAAGCCCGGGTTTGCCGGACCCTATATCCCAGGTGACCTGGCTGGGTTGCGCTCCCCGGTCGGCTCGAATCTGCCGGCCAAGCAGAAGGTGATCGAACTGGATGGTGATCTCGATCTGTTTGGCGACGGCAGTATCATCGTCCATCGCAATGTCGGGCACACCCCGGGCAGCCAGATGGCCGTTGTACATCTTCCCAAGTCGGGCGCGATCGTGCTGACCAGTGACACCGCATACCTGCCGGAGAACCTGGAGAAGGACCTCCTGCCGAGCATCGGCCTCGCATACGATCCGGTGGGCATTCTCCAGGGTTATCAGTGGATCAAGCACATCCGCGACAGTGAAGGCGGTCAGGTGTTCATGGCGCACGACGCCGAGGGCTATAAGCAGCACAAGCACTCGCCTGAATTCTACGATTAAGCCGATAAAGTAGAAACTATTCGAGCGTAAAATCCGACCGCGCGGTCTTCGGATCGCGCGGTTACTCTTTGCAGACACAGTGATTTCCTGGCGAGCCCTGAAAGCCCGACATACACGGACCCCTGCGTTGACAGGCTGGGCTGCCCGCGGTGATATCGTCGCCCGACCGGTATCGCCGCCATTGTTGGCGGTGACGCCCGTGCGGGATAAAACCGGCGACTAAAACGCCGGGGCAAAGAGGGGGAATAGGGACAATGAAGCTCAAGCTGAAGACGCTGCTGATGGCCGCCACCACGGTCGCCTGTGCCTGGGCTGGATTCGCCCCGGCGGCGAAGGCGGAATCGCCCCAAGGGATGAAGCTCTATGTCTTTTCGTCAGGATGGCTAAACATCGACAAATCGGCTCTGCAAGCCGGGGCTGCGCCGGGCAAGATCGACGTCCCCGTTGGGTTCTTTCTGATCCATCACCCGAAGGGAAATGTCCTGTTCGACTGCGGGAACAATGACAAGATCATCACCGACCCGACCTACTGGGGGCCGTATGCCGCGATGCTGGGTAATCCCGCGAACAACAGCAGAAGCCCGGATGTTGCGATCGATGCACAGCTACAGAAGGCCGGCTTTTCCACTTCCGATGTGAACTACGTCATCCTTGGCCACATGCACCTCGATCACGCCGGCAATGTCGCCAAGTTCCCGGGCGCGACAATCGTCTACCAGCGTGATGAGATCGTGAACGCGTTCTGGCCAAAGCCCGGGTTCGCTGGAGGTTTCTTCCCTGGCGACATTGGCGGGTTGCGCTCCCCGGTCGGCTCCAACATGCCCAACGCTCAGAAGGTGATCGAGCTGAATGGCGATCTCGATCTGTTTGGCGACGGCAGCATCTTGATCCATCGCAACGCCGGGCACACCCCGGGTAGTCAGATGGCCGTGGTGCATCTGCCCAAGACGGGCGCGATCGTGCTGACCAGCGACACTGCTTACCTGCCCGAGAATCTGGAGAAGGACCTCCTGCCGAGCATTGGCCTCGCTTACGACCCTGTGGGCATTCTCCAGGGTTATCAGTGGATCAAGCACATCCGTGACAGCGAGGGCGGGCAGGTGTTCATGGCGCATGACGCCGAGGGGTACAAGCAGCACAAGCACTCGCCCGAATTCTACGATTAAGCCCAGCAAATAGAAGTTGCCCACAGGTAAAATCGGGCCGCGCGGTCTTCGGGTCGCGCGGCTCCTCTTTGAAGACGCCCCGTACCCATGCCGCAGTCGGACATCATAGTTGTCGAGCGCCTGGTTAAGCGCTACGGCGCCCGCCTCGCCGTACGTGGGGTATCTTTCAGCGTCAAGGCAGGGGAGATCGTCGGGCTGCTAGGACCGAACGGCTCGGGCAAGAGCACGATCCTGCGCATCCTCACCGGCTATCTGCGGTCCTCCTCCGGTTCCGTGCGCATCGGCGGCGTCGACGTCGCGGACCACGCGGCCCGCAGCTACGTTGGCTACGTGCCCGAGGATGCCCCCCTGTACGATTGGATGCGGGTCAGCGAGTTCCTTCAGTTCATGGCCGCGATCAAAGGCGTTTCGGGGCGCGCCGCGGGCACGGCGATTGCGTCGGTCTGCGCGCAGCTCGATCTCGAGCGCGTGGCCGGACTATCCGTGGGAAAGCTGTCGCGCGGCTATCGACAGCGCGTGGCGATCGCGCAGGCCCTGCTCAACAATCCCCCGATCCTCATTTTCGACGAGCCAACCAATGCACTCGACGCCTATCAGGTGATCGGCATCAGAGAGCTGATCCGCTCATTGGCGGGTCAACGCACGGTTCTGGTCGCCTCGCACGTGCTGACCGAGATCGAGAAGGTCGCCAGCCGTATCATGATCCTGCGGGACGGCGATCTGCTCACCGCGGATGCGACAAGCGAGGGAAGCCGAGCCCCGCGCTTCCGATTGCGAATCGCTGGACCAAGGCAAGCCGTGCTGGCTGGCTTGCGCGACGTGGCAGGTGTGGTCGCAGCGGAAGCCCAAGGTGACTCTTTGACTGAACCGAACGGTTCGATGGACACGGCCACCTATCTTGTCGATACCGCATCTCGTCCGCGGATCGCCGAGGACATGGCGCAATCCGTGGTTGGAAATGGCTTCGCACTCGCCGAGCTGATCGAAGAAAAACCTGATCTCGAACGGGTGTTTCTCGACCTCACGCGGCGCGCGACCGAGGCGAGGGCTCCATGAGCGCATTCTTGGCACTTCTGAAAAAGGAGGAGATGGCGCTCTTCACATCGCCGATCGCGTATGTGGTGATGTCGGTCTTCCTCGTGATCATGGGCTACACCTTCACACTCACCCTGTTCCTTACGCACGTGCCCACGCTGGTCCATCTGTTCCTCCAGATCTATGTGCTGTTCCTGCTGACGGTGCCGATCATCACGATGCGGCTGGTCGCCGAGGAGCGGCGCCTCCGGACTTTGGAAATCTTGCTGACGTCGCCCCTGACCGAGGTTTCGATCGTGCTCGCGAAGTTCCTGGCAAGCGTGAGCCTCATCGCGGTCATGTTGCTGCTGTCGTATACCTACGCGTTGGCACTGGCAGTCCTGGGTGCCCCCGACTGGGGTCCGATCTACAGCGGCTATATCGGCCTGTTCCTGCTCGGCGCGGCACTGGTGGCGATCGGGCTGATGACCTCGAGCATGGTGAGCAACCAGGTCATCGCGGCACTCCTGTCGCTCAGCATATTCCTGGTATTGTGGATCATCGACTATCTCGGCTGGCTGCTGCCGGATCCGTTCAATGCGTTGTTCGTCAACCTGTCGCTGCTCGTGCACTTCAGGCCGTTCGCCACCGGGTCGCTGTTCCTCTCCGACGCGGGTTATTTTCTCAGCGTGACGTTGCTCGGCCTGTTCGTCAGCGTCCGCGCGCTGGCATGGCGCTAGTCTAAGCAGGACGTTGCCGATGCGATCGAGCCGAACCCGATTTGAGGCCACGCTCTTTGTCCTGGCGCTCGTTCTTGCCCTGGTGGCCGGTTTCGCGATCCGTGACGAGAGGATCGCCAACGCGGTTTATTTCGCCGCATGGTGCGCCGCGCTGCTCCTGTTGTTCTCGCTCGGCTTGCGGCTGCCGCTGCACCTGCGTGGCGGGTCCGCGCCGCTCGCGACAGCTGGCATCCTTGTCGCCGCTATTGGTGTCGGGTTGCTCGCCAATATTGCGTTGTACCGGCACGACGTGAATTTCGATCTTACCGAGACTGGCCGCTATACGCCGCCGCCGGAGATGCAGACGATCGCGAGCAGCCTCGATCGCGATGTGTCCGTGACCTATTTCTATAACGGCCAGGACGGCGACGCGATGCAGGTCAAGGATACGCTTGCCGCCCTCGGCCGCCGCGAGGGGCACCTTCGGGTCCGCGCACTCGATCTCGACAATGAGCCGGTCACGGCGCGGAATTACGGCGTGCGCATCTACAATACCGCCGTCATCGAGGCGGAGGGGCGCCGTGTTCAGGTCGACAACTCAACCGATCTTCGCGACATCGCGTTTGGCATCGCCCGCGTGTTGAGGCAGCGGACACCGGTCGTCTGCTTCGTCACCGGCCATGGCGAGCCCTACGGCGCACCGGGCAACCACGCACATCTGGGACACACCGAGACTTTGGAGGGTCCCGTCGCCGTCCTGGACGCACCGGCCGCCGGCATCGATCGCCTGACGATGGCAATCGAGGCGATCGGGTATTCCGACCGCGCGGTTGCCTTGCCGGCCGTATCGGATATCCCGGCCGATTGCGCGGTGGTCGCCGATCTTGGACCGCGCGTCTCTTACTCCCCCGATGAAGTGCGGATTTTGGAGGACTATCTCGCCCGCGGCGGGAAGCTCCTGCTGATGTACGACCCGGAATTTCCGGCCAGCCCAGAACTCCAAAGTCTGCTCGGCAAGGTCGGCTTGGAGGTCGGGAGCGGCATGGTGCTCGATCCGGTGAACCACTCCGGGACGGACGCGGATAAGGTTGCGGTTCCCTATTATCCGCCGCACCCGATCACCGATCAGGTGGCGCTGACCGTATTTCCAGGTCCGCGCCCGCTTGGAGTGCTCGGAAAAATCCCGGAGATCGAGGCAACGACGTTGGCCAGCACAAGCCGGGAAAGCTATGTGCGCCCCGTTGCCACGCCGACCGCACAGGCCTCGGCGGCCTCGACCGCCCAACCATCCGCTGCCCCAGGATCGACCACATCGGCCTCGACCCAGCCTGCCCTTCCGCCGGAACCAAAGGCCGCCGCGGGGACCGGCCCAGCGATCTTGGCTGTCGCGCTGCAGGGCAACTGGCCAGGCGGCGAGCAGCAGCCGTTCCGCCTTGTCCTGGTCGGCAGCGCCGGTTTCGCAACGAATGCCTTCTTTCCCTATGCGTCGAATGGTGACCTCGCCGTTTCGATGCTCCGCTGGCTCGCCGACGACCGGGTAACGCCCAAGCTGAAACCCGCCACCTACAGCAACGCCGAAGTCAGACTCACCCACCGCGAGATGCAGCTCACGTTCTTCCTGATCGAAATCCTGCTGCCGCTTTCGGTGATGGTGTTCGGCATCGTGGTGTGGCGCCGCCGCCGGTGACACGTTCAGCCGCCAGGTTCGTGGGTGTCGCGGGTGCCATTGCCATGATCGCGCTGATTGGGGCGATTTCGCTGACCGGCCGCTGGCCAACCGGCGCGATCGTGCTTCCGGACCCCGAGGTAAGGGGCATCCTGGCCCTGCCCGCCGATCAGGTTGCGCGCATCCAGGTAAGTACCTGGCGAGAGAGATCTCGTTTTCGAGCACGGGCCGGACGGCGGTTGGCTGGTCAACGGCGTGGGAACCGAACAGGCGGTCTTCGCGCATGTCGACGCCGGTCTTCGCATGCTGAACGTTTCCAGCCCGCCGCGCGTTCTCAAACCGGGTGACTACAGCGCGGCGCAGGTCGCCGACTTCGGTCTCGACCCCCCGCGCCTGCTGGTGAGTGTTGTCGCGAAGGCCGGCAAGACCAGCAGCGTCGCCTTCGGCGAAGCGACCCCAGCGCAGAATGCCCAGTATGTCCGTGTGATCGGCCAGCCGGATCTGTATCTGTTGCCCCGCTATGTGGGCGTGGAATGGGAGCTCGCGGCTCGATATGGCGCGCCGGCTGCTGCCCACCGGCCCGTCCGCCACGGACGTCGCGCAACGGCCGAGCACCCTGCTGCTGCCGATGTCGATGGGGACGATATCGACGGTGGAGATCGTGGAGAACGGTGCGCTCACCCGCTTCGAGCGCGACCCCGAGGGTGATTGGTTTCACCACGTCGGCCAACACTCGCATGCGCTGGGCGCGCCGATGCACAAGGCGGATCCAAAACTTGCGCCGCTCCTTGCGGCGGAGTTTGCGGCGTTGGAGCGCGCCCCGATCGAAACGGTCGTGACGCAACACCCCGATTCCGATACGCTGAGCGAATTCGGCCTCGAGCATCCGCCGTTGATCATGCTGCTGTACACTCGCGATTCGTCTCGCGCGGTCGCACGCATCGAGTTCGGGAAACCGACGCGTGACGGACAAGGACGATACGTCCTCGTGCAGGAAACGGGCGATGTCGTAACGGTTACGAGCTATGCAGCCGCGCACCTCGAGAAACTGTTGCAGCTTGCCGGTGCCCGCTCGTGAGCGGCCGCGTCGTTTTCGGCGTCAGCAGCGGGCGCGTCGGCCGTGGGCGTGCATGTCTTGTCGAACGGGTGATTTGCTGCGCGGTCGCCTTCTTGGTGTTGTCCCTTTGGTCCGGCCACGCGTCAGCCCACCAGGTCAATTTGTCGACCGCTCGCATCACCGTCAGCCCCGACCGCGTGGTGGACGTCGATATTGCCATGAAGGGCAGCGACGTCGACCGGGTGGCGGGAACCAATGTCTATGACACGCAAACCGGGCTTGTCCGCCCTGACTCGCTCGCCGCGGCGTCCGCCAAGGTAGTGGACTACGTCGTTACGCATTCCGCTGTACTGGCGGGGGACGACAGGACATGCCGCCCGGAGCCGAGCACAGTCTCACCGGATGCTGACGGTGTAGCGGTTCATACAAGTTGGTCGTGCGCTGCGGAAAGCGGCCGGCTGCGATACCGTTCGACGATCCTGGTCGATACCGCGCCCGATGCCCGCCAGGTGGTGCTGATCCGTAGCGGCGACAAAACCTCCCAGGACCTGCTGGACGCAAGTCGGACAGAATCGGCGCTGACCGAAGCGCCGCAACCGACCACTGTCCAGGTCATCGGCTTGTACCTGGCGGCCGGGATCGAACATATCCTGATCGGCTACGACCATATTGCGTTCCTTATCGCGATCGTTCTCTGGGCGGACCGTCTATGGCCGGTCGTCAAGCTCGTCACCGCCTTTACGATCGGCCATTCCATTACGCTCTCTCTTGCCGCCTTGGATATCGTTCGGATTCCGAGCTCGATCATCGAGCCCGCGATCGCCGCTTCGATTATCTATGTTGCTGCCGAAAACTTCTTCTCGCACGACGTGCGGAAGCGGTGGCGGGACACCTTTGCCTTCGGCCTGGTACACGGGTTCGGCTTTGCGACCGCCTTGCAGGAATTCGGCATTCCCAAGAGTGCGCTGATACCGGCCCTCGCATCCTTCAACGTCGGAGTCGAGATCGGTCAGATCGCCATCGTTGCGGCGGTCATGCCCCTGCTGATGCTGTTCGACATGTTGGCCGCCGGTCGTCTTCCTGGCGGCCGAAGCCGGGGAAGAACTCCGCTCGCGGTCTATACGCTTTCAGCCGTGATCGTGATGCTGGGAGGTTACTGGTTTCTAGCTCGCACGATCTTTCAGGCCTGATCCGGGCGCGCCGCGTTGCCTTCGCCGCGTCGAAGCTGCGCACACCTATACGACATCACCATAAGATCGCGAACAGACCGAACAGCCCGATCAGCATGAGCATGATTGCCACAGTCATGGCGATCGGTCGCATGGCATTATAAGCAAAATCGGGCCGGGACAGCCGTTTCAGGATACGGGCGTGCTGAACGATGGCGGCGAGCAGACCGAGAATACCCACGACGATAAAGCTCGAGCCAAAAACGAGCGAGGTGTGGGCGGGGTCACGCGATGTGTGCACGCCCGCCGCGTCCATGTAAGCGGCGAGTTTGCCGATGCCGAACCCGAAGCCGATTAACGAGAGCGCCGTGCGGATCCACGCCATCAGTGTTCGTTCCGCGGCCGCGCGATTACGCTCCTTAGCGAGTTCGTTGGCGATATTGGTCGGAGCCGGCTTGTCGGTCATTCCCGGTGCCAATTCAACTCGATTGATTCGAAGCGGCCGAAACCTTGACCTGTCTTGCTATGGCCGGCCCGTCGTGTCGCACGTATCGGTCAGCACTCTCGGGCTGCCAATATGACACGCCGAAGTTGCCATTAGATACCTGGCGGATATCAAACGCTGTTGCCGGCGGCGCTTATCGCGTGCGCCAGCATCGCGGCAGGATTGAAGTCGGGGGGCGCCTGGCGAGGCGGGAAATCCTTGAACGTTTCCATATGCAGCTTAAGGATGTAGGCAGCCGGCATGATGGTCCAGAGCTTCTGCCCGGCGTAAAGCGGATAACCCGGGGCATCCATATGTTGCTCGAACGGATCGACCCGCAGGTTGACCGGGCGTGGAACGGTCGGCCGTATCGATTGTCCGGCGAACCAGTCGTCCTTGATCTGGAAATGGATCTTCCAGTTCTGATAGCGGATGGCGAACAGATCATGTTCCCCGTAGTAGAAAAATTCGTGTCGAGCGGACTCGCCACTGCCGCCGGTGAGGTAGGGAAGCTGGTTGTAGCCGTCGAGATGAACGTGGAAATTTTTGGTGCCTGCCTGATGACCAGCAAGCAGCTTCTCCTTGATGTCCGGTACGCCGGCTGCCGCCATCATGGTCGGCACCACATCCTCCAGCGAGAAGATACCGTTGAGCACCCGCCCCGGCTGGATTTGCCCCGGCCAGCGCATCAGGAACGGAGCGCGAAAGCCGCCCTCCCAGCCTAGCCCCTTTTCGCCACGGAAAGGCGATGTGCCGCCGTCGGGCCAACTGAACTTCTCCGCGCCGTTGTCAGTGGTAAAAATGACGATCGTGTTGTCGGCAATACCGAGCTTGTCGAGCTTTGCGAGCAGCTCTCCAACAACCCAGTCCAGCTCTTGCATTCCGTCAGCGTAGAGGCCGAATTTGGTCTTGTCCCGCCAGCGCTCGGATAGCCGGGTCCAAACATGCATGCGCGTCGTGTTGTGCCAGAGCAGGAACGGCTTATCGGCGGCATGGGCACGGTCAATGAAATCCAGCGAGCGCGCGAGCAAGTCATCCTCGATCGTTTCCATGCGCTTGCGCGTCAGCGGCCCGGTGTCCTGGATGGTCTGTTTGCCCACCCGGCCGAACCGAGGGTCCACGGTGGGGTCATCTTCATCGGTGGCCCTGCAGTCCAGAACACCGCGTGGTTTGAAGAAATTCTGGAATACCGGAAGGTCCTTGGGATAGTCGGCCTGTTCCGGCTCTTCCTCCGCGTTCAAATGATACAGGTTGCCGTGGAATTCGTCGAAGCCGTGCAGCGTCGGCAGATACTCGTTGCGGTCGCCGAGATGGTTCTTGCCGATCTGGGCGGTCATGTAACCTTCGGGCTTGAGTAGCTCCGCCAGCGTCGGATCTTCCGGCCGAAGTCCCTGGGCGGCGCCGGGAAGTCCAACCGTCGTCAGGACCTGTTCGCATCGGAAGCTGGCCGGTAATGAAGGCGGCGCGGCCTGCCGTGCAGCTCGCCTGGGCATAACAATCCGTCAGCAAAACGCCCTCGCGCGCTATCCGATCGATATTGGGAGTCGCGGCGCCCATCATGCCTCGGTTGTAGGCGCCGACGTCAAACCACCCGACATCATCCGCGAGAATGAGCAGGATGTTGGGCTTTTTCTTTTCTGCCATGAATTTCCATCCTCGGGCATTTGTTGTTAGCCGGGCCGCAAGCCTTTTCGCCTGACTCACTGTCGAGTGATCGGCTCCCTGGCGATAAAGAACATCCGGGTCAAGCGGCCCTCACCAAGCACTTCGCCCAGAACGCGGAAGGCGAAATATGGAATGAGCACCATCAGCATGATGAGGTATCCGGCCAGCGTTTCCAGCAGCCTCCGGCCAAAAAGATCGCCGAGCGAGGTGGCGATCGACTGGCCGTGAAACAGCCCGACAACGGCTTCCTCGATAATCGTCAGTGCAATCAGCAGCAACAGGAACAGGAAAGCCCTGTGCAGCGTCGGCCAGATCAGTGGCCTGATGGTATCGCGCTCGCCGATCTTCATGGCGTGCCCGAGCAGCATGAATTTGGCGAGAACAAGGGCCTTGACGATGGCGACACCCCAAACCGCCGAGTCGATGCCGTGAACATGCAGAATTGCGGCCTTCATCATAATCACCGCGCCAAGAGTGACGTAGAGGTACGCGGTGACGATCAGCAACTCCCTGAACTCGTGCTCGGCACGGTGCCGCAGCGTCGGTTTTGCCTTGGCGTCGGTTGCAACCGTGGTCGCCGGCCGCATGATGCCGCTTTCTGTCATCGGGTTGTCCTCGTTATTGGCGGTGGGTTCCATTTTCCGGTCAGAGCATCATTCGCCGGCGCATAGAGACGCATCGTGAGGTTGAACGGAGCGCGCGGCGCGGGCAGCCAGTTCGCCTCCTTGTCGGTGCCGGGACTGGTGCTTTGGAAATATAGGTCAAGCGAGCCATCTTGGTTGTAGGTGAATGGCATCCAGCTGCTGACGGCAAAGCGGTTCAGACTGTTGCCCACCTGAAAGCCATCATCGTCGTACAGCGTGATCGACCAGAACGCGGCCACGGGAGGTGTCGCTCCCTTATCGAAATGAAGGACATAGGTATTGCCGCCGTGCAGCGGCGCACCGGTCTCGTCGGCCAGATTGAGTGGATAGATAGCGTCCTCCGGCAGATTTGCCCCGAGACCAAGCTGCGCAACGACGGCTCGTTTCAGGTAGTACGTGCCATAAACACCCATCGTGTCGGTGTTCATCGACCAGCCGTTTTCGACGCGAGCGATGCTGCTCACCTTCCACGCCATCAGCTTCAAGGCGGCTTCCGGCGCCGACATTAGACCAGCCTTGATCGCCGGATCGAGTTTGGCCAAGTCGAACGTCAAGCCTCTTCCGATGCCAATCCGCCGCATCTGGGCGAGGATCGGTTGATCGGTCAGATGCGGCGGATGCAGCTTGAGGATTTCGGCTGCGCAAGTAAAAAACCGGTCGGCCGGCATGGTGTCGACCTGAGTCTTCGGCGGCGTCTTCATGTCCACTTCCGAATCGACCGCACCGACCACTGGATCGGCTGCCCGGCCAAACCGTGAAAGCGGGGTCACCTTGTAGCCCGCCTGGATCCGGTGCACGGGGTCATAGTCGCCAGGCCCATCAGTCTTGGTCCGGCCGATGATCCAGACATACGGGGTAGGTGCATCGATCCTCGTGACATGGATGGAATCGCACCGGTCCAGCCCGGTGGGGTCACAGCAAAGTCCCCGGCTTGGTTTCCGGTCGTGCGCGAGCCAATCGAGGCGAACACATCGGTCCACATGTCGAGCATCGGCAGCAGATGAAAGCGTCCGCCGTATCTGGCTTCGATACAACCATGGGTTCTTTGGTCAAGTCGAGCCACGCGCTGGAATACAGAGTGTCAAAGTTCGGGCGCACCACCGCCTTCATGTCCGCCGTCGGAAAAGCCGGAATATTAACAAACATATTTGCCGGTCCGTGCATGCCCTCGGCCCTGGCAACGTTGATCAGCTGCTTCCGGGTGAGGTCCATCGTCACAAGAGGATAGAAATACACATAAGCCGCCACGGCGATCGCATGAGCGTCCTGCTCACTGATCAGACCGCCCGCATCCGTTACTGCCATGTGCAATTTTCCCCGTTGCTCTACGACCTCAGCGGTCGGTGATCGCTGTCTAGCACCACCACCGCTGCCTCAGAAGGGCTGGCAAATGCGCTCGAAAGGTGAGATGCCGCGAGGCACTGCACGGCGAGAAATATGGTGCCGCTGATCGACAGTCTCAGGAGCTCGCCTGGCCACCTCTACTGGCCCGGCTACCGTGTCTTTGTTTAACGAGGTTAACAGGATGGCGACGATAGGTCGTCCCTGTTGACGGACTGAAACTAAACGAAGTCACGCCAACGCCCCGGGCGCGAACTGCCGGATCGCCTGCGCGGTTAGCCAGACGCCCATGCCGATGATCAACAGCGTCGTCGCCAGTTGCAGCCGCAGCGCCCACACGCTGTCCAGCCAGCCCAGCACCCGCTGTCCGATTTGAGCTGCCACGATGCCCACAACCACCAGCGTGAGCGCGAACCCCAAGCTGAACACCAGAACCGTTACCAGACCCAGCACGACGCGTCCCGTGGACAGTGCGCCAAGCAGGATCGCCAGCGCCGCCGGGTCCGGCAGGATCCCGCCCGCGATGCTGAGCGTGATCAGCACGGGCAGCCGCGGCCGATCCCCGGTCACCAGATCCAGCCGATGCGCGTGTTTGGTTCCCCAGCCGTGGCTGTGCCACTCGACGCCGCCCTGGTCGTCGTGCGTGTGGTCGGCGATATCGCCGTGGCCGTGGCCGCCGTGATAGTGCCCCGCACCTGCATCTGCAAGCTCGTGCGCATGATCGAATTGATCGGCTCCGGCCCCCTGATGGTCGTGGTGGTCTGGACTGGCATGCACGTGGGCATGGCCATGCGAATGTTTCGCAGGGTTTAGTGGTCGGGAAGGCGCCTCCACCAGGTCCGCTGTGTCCACAACATCCATAGTCCGAGGCCGAGCACCAGGACCGCCATCGCCAGCGCCAGCACGGCCTCGGTCCGCGCCGGGACCAGCCAGCCCGACCCGAGCGAGGCGAGCACGCCGACGATGACGATGCCGCTGACATGGGAGAGCGTAACGAAGATGCCGAGAATCAGCGCATCCATCGGCCGGCCCCTGCGCGCCGACGATATAGGCGGCGGCAATCGTCTTGCCGTGCCCGGCGTCGCGGCATGCACCACACCAGCCCAGAAACTGGACGCCAGATAAAACAACGCCTGATGCATTGCGTAAGCGTCTTCCTTTCCCCGTTACTTCCGCCGTGGCTATTTCCGTCTGGGCGATCCGATACGGGATCTACCGCTACCCCGGCGAGATGGCGAGATGGCTTATTGACCGTCCAATCAATCCCCACTAGTTTGTTTTTATGAGTGGGGAAAGCGTCGGAACCGGCCATTTGGTAACTTCACGTAACACACTCATTCTGTTGTGCGGCGCGGGCGTTGCGTTGTTGGTGATTGTTGCCGTCTCGCTGCAGCGCGAGACAGTGTCTCGGTCGTCACGCGTCGCCGCGGTCCCGAAAGAACCACACTGGCACCGGTCGCGTCCGAACCCTCGGTGGCCGCACCGGCGGCGTTCACCGCTGACGAAGAGGCCTTCGCCGAGGCTCTCTGGCCGTTGCATCAAGAAGTCATCGAAGGTTCCGCCGGCCGGTTGACCTCGGCTGGCATGGCCTTCGCAATCGACGACCACGATGCAGCCCGACTTGCCGCGAAGCTAACCCCGTTGCGTCAGATTTTCCACGATGCGCGGGAGAAGGTAGCGGCGATGCCTGCTCCCGCCTCGCTGCAACCGGTGCGCGACCGTTATGTTGGCCTCATCAGCCTTTACGAGCAATCCGCCACCGAAATGCTGGAGGTGGCGCGGGACGGTGACGAGGGGCACCTGGTCAATGCCCAGGTCAAGAGCGAGAGCGCGGCGGAAGAGCTCGTGAGGGTCGGCGATATCCTATGGCCAGGAGAGCATAAACCGAACTAGAAGCGCAGTTCATGGCTTGCTGCTGATCGCACGCAGGCGCAACGAAGACCACCAAGGCTCCAAAGGGGAGAAACAAACTGATGAAGTCGATGATGCAAACTTTGGCGCTTGTTGGGGCGCTGGGAGCGGGGGGTTTGGCTCTCTCCGCGGCGGTCGCACCCGCCCAGGCTCAGGACAAGCCGGTCTGTTCGGTCTGGCTTGCCGAGGGTGGCCGGTTCATGGGCGTGCCCTTCGGCTCATTCATGCCCGATCGGGCGTTCATTCCGGGCAGCGAAAGCCCGATGCACAACATCAATCTCACTGATCTGCCGGTCAATATCGGCATCATCAAGTGCGGCAGCGAGATCATCCTGGCTGACTCGGGCTGGAAGCAGGCCGAATACCACAAGATGACCCACTTCGAGCACTTCACCCCGCTGCCTGACCAGCTCAAGCTCCTGGGTCTCGACGCCGCCGACGTCAAGAAGATCGTCATCGGCCACGCCCACTGGGATCACGCCGGGCAGTTGCTCGATTTCCCCAATGCCAAGCTCTATGTGCAGCGCGAGGAGTTGCGCGGCGTCGAATGGGCGCTGAACTATCCGAACCCCCATATCAGCGCCGTCAACAACACCCCTGGCGGCTGCTTCCGCTCACCGGCCTGCGGTTACGAGCCGCTGACGCTTGAACAGGTCTACGGCAAGGTGCTGCATGGACAAGCGGTGATCGTCGATGGTGAGATGGAGATCGCGCCGGGCGTCGTGATCCATCCCGCGTTCCGCGCTCACACCGCCGGCTCGCAACTGCTGGAAGTGCCGACCAGCGTCGGTAAGCTGGTGTTCGGTTCCGATGCGTATTCGTCATGGGAAGGGATCCGCGACTGGATGCCCGCGAATATCCAGCAGACCGACACCGTGCAGCAGATGCTCGGATACGAGAAATGCTACAAGATCACCGGCGGGTACCAGAACTGCGTCGCGGCGCATGAGCCGTTGACCTACACCGACAAGTATCCGCTCACCAAGAACTCCTGGGCCGGCCCGAACGGCTCGCACTTCGCTGAGATCGCGTTGGCTCCCGGTGAGAAGTCTCGCCATCCGTAAAAGCTTACGACGTGCGTATCTTGCAGGAGGTCCGGCAACGGGCCTCCTGTTGTGTTTTGGGCCGCTGGCGTGGCTTCCAACTCGTCCAGTGAATAACTCATCGAAGGGCTCAGAAGTGTCATGACCGGGCTCGGCCTGGTTATCCAAGTCTCTGTTTATACAGAGAAATTCGTGGGTGACCGGGCCCAGCCCGATCATGATAGGGGGATAGTGGCGCGGAGTTGGCATTGGACGGCTGATGCGTGTACCGGTCTCCTAGCGCAACGGGTGCGGCCGCGCGCAAATCTGTCGCAGTGCGGTCAGGATTTTGGGCGGTCGGTATGAGTTGTCGAATACGTCGGGCAGCAGGCGTGATGCTGCTTCTCCTCCTGCTTCCCTTCCTCGCGCCTGCACCATCGGCGGCGCACGACGCGAGTTCCTACGGCGGACTGTTTCGCTCGCGCAGCATGGGCGCCGCCTGGCTCAATGCCGATGTCGGATTGTTCCTCAACGCGGCGCTCGTCGTCGCGGTCGATCCACGCGATTCCAACCATTTGCTGATGGGCTCCGACTCCGGATCTGTTCGCGTCCGGCAATGGTGGGCGAAGCTGGACACCGGAGGCACCGACGCTGATCAGCGGCGCCGTCTTCGCGTCGCCTTTTCGCCTGATGGCAGCACCGTACTTTGCGCGGCACCCGGCGGCATCTTTCGCAATACCAGCGGAAGCTGGACGCCGATCCGACGCCCCGGCCGGCGCCACACCCAGCCGCGATATCATCTTCAGCGCAACAACCGGGACGCGTCTATCTGCTCGGCCGCGATCGCCTGTTCGCCAGCAGTGACGGCGGCGCGCACTTCACATCCCTCGGGGGCAACGCGGACGAAGTCACCGGTTTCGTAACATTTGCGATGCTTCCAGGCGCCACCGAAACCTTGTTCGCCGTCGCGCGCGGCCGTCTGATGATCAGCACTGACGGCGGCCACATTGGCACCGCGGCCAGTCGCCGGCAGGTCACCGCAACCGGCGAACCGATCGACGCCGTTGTGGTCGACCCGGCCGTCCCTGGCCGCGTCTGGGCAGCTTCCGCCAACCAACTCCATGTCAGCAACGATGGCGGTGTCACCTGGCAGACGGTCGGGCGTCCCCTGCCGGAGTCGCACACCGTCGTGCGCGGCATCGCTTCCGACCCGACCGCGACGACGCTGGTCGTTACCAGCCATCGCGGCACCTATCGCAGCACCGATGCCGGCGTGCATTGGGCGCTGGAGGAAGGTAATCTGCCGGTCCACCTCGAGGCCGGACCCCTGGCACGCGACCCGGCAAACCCGGGCATTTTCTATGTCGTGTATTCGCTTGATCCCCTATTCCGAGTTATGGCGCGGCGCGCTGGATGGCAGCAACCTGCTGGCGCGGGTCGAACCAACTGATTTGATCGGTGGCCTCGCGTTCCTGCTCCTGTTGTCCTTGAGCGGCTTTCTCCTGGTCGCCTGGCTGACGCGCCGGCGCCGCGCCGTGCCGGCGAGGTATCATGAGCACCACGTTGCAACGTCCGCGATTGCGGCGGCCGCTCCTCTGGGCTGGCGTTCGCTGGCGCTGTTGCGGTGCATCGGCGCCGGCATGGTTTTTCTGTTGCTCATGGGCAGAGGCGGCCCCTCCGGGCATTTTGTCGAGTATCCCGTGCGGGATGCCTCCGTGATGCCCACCGCGATCGCCACCGGCCCAGACGGCAGTGTGTGGTTCACCATCGACCTGGGCGATGTGATCGGCCGGCTTCGGGAGGGCATGTCGAGTTCCTGCCCATCGGCATCAAGGCGATCGAGCCAGTCGGCCTTGCCATCGCACCCGACGGCAGCGCCTGGTTCACCGACAACGCGGCGCATGCCGTCTCCCGCGTGGCGGCGTCAGGCGAGGTGACCCGCGTCCCGTTGGACACGCCGAGCGTGCGGCTGGGCCGGCTTGCGGTCGGCGCCAATGGCGCTGTCTGGTTCGCCGAGGAGACAGGCTACAGCATTTCCGAAATTCGCGACGGCAAACTGATCCGCCACCTTTACGACTCGCCGCGCGGCGGACCCTACGGCGTCGCGGTCGCCGCGGACGGCACTGCCTGGGCTAGCCTGCAATCGGGCAACCAGATCATTCGTGTCGGCACCGACGGCGCCGTCAAAGCATTTGACCTGCCCGTCGCCGCCTCGGTGCCCTCGGATGTGGCGATCGGAGCCGACGGCGCCGTCTGGTTCCTCGAATATCGCACCAATGCGATCGGCCGGCTGGACCGGCGACGCGATCAAGGAATTCCCCGTCGGCGACAGAGCGGCGGCCCTGTCCGGGCCTCGCCGTGGCCCCCGACGGAGCGGTGTGGTTCGGCATGATGCGCGAGGGCAGCATCGGCCGCCTGCGAGACGGGCACATCGTCCAATTTCCGTCTGCCGCGGTCGCGCGCCAGGCCCTATACCGTCGCCACCGACCGGGACGGAAATGTCTGGTATGCCGACATCACCGGCTATATCGGCATGCTGCCGGCACGCGACGCACAGCAATAAGCCGGCCACCATGGACCAGTTGGACGAGAGGTCGTTGCCGCCGCCCGGGGTCGGGATGATCGACTGGCGTAGCCAAACCCCGACACGCGGGCATGCTGCTAGGCAGCGCACTTGCCTGCACGCTGGCGGCGCTGGCATTGCTTGTTGCCCCGCTGATCTCGGACGCTCTGCCAGTGCTGGGGGTGTCCTGCCTCGCCGGTGTTCTTTTACTTGCCGCGCGGGCTTCGCGGCGACGCTGCGTCCATGACTCAGCCCGAGCCGGCGAGACGCAGCCGCGGTCTTGGCCGCAACCGTGCCCTGGCCATTGGCGGCGGCCTCCTGGTCGGTGCGATCATCCTCGGCGCCTTGCGCGGCCCATGATGGCGCCCGAGGGACTGCTGCTGGCGGTGGGCGGGGCGATGCTGGTCCTGGCGTTTCCAGTCCTGGTCCTGGAGCGCTCCTGTGCCGCGATCCCCGCAGCGGCGCTGGCCGAGGCGGCCGGGCTGGCCGCTTTGCTACGAGCCGTCCTGCTGGTGCAAATCGCGCTTGGGACTGGCGCTCATGCTACAAGGCGGTGGCTTTGCCGTCGCGACTTGGCTGGTTTCAGCGTGCGGCGTCGCTGGTCCTGCTGCTGGCCGCGGAGTTCGTGCTGCGTGGCGTCGCCGCCTTGTTCCTGCCGTCGTCTCTCTCACGTCCGGCGGCGTCCAGCATGGTGGCCGCCTGTATCGGACTTGCACCCGCTTCGTCCGGCGTCGGTCAATCAGGCCGTCACCCGGCACTGGGGCATCGACCTCTCACGAAGCTGGGCGCTTGGCTTTGTCGGCCGAGCGGTGTTGCCGATCGGACTGCTGCTGGCGGTTCTGGCGTGGGGGCTCACCGGCCTCGTGGCTTTGCCGCTCGACCAGCGAGCGGTTTACGAGCGGTTCGGCCGTCCGGTTGCGGTGGTGGGGCCGGGTCTGCATCTGCTGCTGCCCTGGCCGCTTGGTGTCAGCCGGCGCGTCGAGCTTGGCGTGCTGCACGAACTCACGCTCCGGGCCGGCACCGGGCGGCTGAGTCCGGAACCGCGCCGCCGGTGCCGAGGCGCTGCCGCCGCAGACGGCCGACCGACTTTGGGACCGGCCGCATCCCGGTGAAACCACCTATCTGATCGCCAGCACCGCCGCTTCCGGCCAAGGCTTTCAGCGCGTTGATGTCGATCTACGGCTGATCACCCGTATTGGCCTGTCCGACGCCGCGGCGCTGCAGGCGGCCTATGGCGTCGACGACCCGGATGCGCTGGTTCGCGCGACGGCGGGCCGGCTGCTGGCCGAATATTTTGCCTCCCGCACCCTGGCCGGCGGTGCTCGGCGAGGACCGCCGCACCTTCACCGGCGCGGTGCGCGCGGCCTTGCAGCATGATCTTGACCGCCTCTCCACCGGGGTGGAAATCGTGGCCGTCGTGGTCGAGGCGATCCACCCGCCGCCGGCAACCGCCGATGCCTGGCATAACGTCCAATCCGCCGAGATCAGGGCGCGTGTCGCGGTCGCCGATGAAAACGGCGCCGCCGCCAAAACTGTTTCCGCCGCCCGCACCACAGCCGAACTCGCGACCTACGCCGCAACTGCGACCGCGGCCGAGATCGATGCGAAAGCAACCGCCGAACGGACGCTGTTCGCCGCTGACCACACCGCCTCCGCGGCCGAACCCGAGGCATTTCAGCTCGAACGCTGGCTCGCGCGACTGCGGACGGCGCTGCCTCGGTCACAGCTCCTGGTGCTCGATCACCGCCTTGCCGGCGTGGAAGCGCCGACCCTCGATCTGCGCGACCTCGCCCCCATCACGCCGCCACCGCCCTGAACGAGACCATCATGCTGTTCCACCATCACCACGATCACGATCACGACGACGCGGATGATCACTCGCACCACGGGCACGAGGAGCACGGGCATACCACGACGGGCGAGCACCTCGGCCCAGGCGGCAGGGCAGGGGCGCGGTGCTGCGTTTCGGCCTCGCCGGGCTGGTGGTCCTGCTGTTCGTGGTGACGACCTGTCTGGTGTTGGTCGGGCCTGGCGAAAGCGTCGTAATGACCCGGTTCGGCGACCCGGTGAGGGTCATCACCCAGCCCGGCCTGACCTGGCGGTTGCCCGCCCCGGTCGATCACGCCACCCGCGTCGACATGCGTCTGCGCACCACCTCCACCGGATTGCAGGATGTCGGCACGCGCGACGGGCTGCGGGTCCTGGTGCAGGCCTATGTCGCCTGGCAGGTGCCCGCCGAAGCGGAGCGGATCACCCAGTTCCTGCGCGCCGTGCGCAACCAGCCCGACGAAGCGGCCGAACAACTGCGCAGCTTCCTGCGTTCCGCGCTCGAGACCACTGCCAGCGGCTTCGAACTCGCGGCGCTGGTGAACACCGACCCCGCGAAAGTCAAGCTGGCCGCGTTCGAGGACCGCCTGCGTGAGCGGCTCGAAGATCAGATACTCAGCAGCTACGGCGTGACCCTGCGCCAAGTCGGCATCGAGAGCCTGACCTTGCCGGCCGAGGCGCTGACCGCGACCGTCGCACGCATGCGGGCCGAACGGCAGACCGTCGCGACCGAGCGTGTGGCCGAGGGCGAGCGCATCGCCGCCGAAATCCGCGCTGCTGCCGACCGCGATGCTCGGGTGATGGTGGCGAAGGCGCATGAGGAAGCAGCCGCCACTGAGGCCAATGCGCGCGTCGCGGCGGCCGCCATCGCCGGGCGTGCCTACGCCGAGGACCCGGAGCTTTATGTCATGCTGCGCTCATTCGACACCCTCGATGCCGTGGTCGGACAGAACACCCGGTTGATTCTGCGCACCGACGCCGTTCCGTTTCGGGTTCTCGTCGATGGCCCAACCGGAACGAAAGCCGCGCCCGGTCGAGCGCAGAACGGCCCGCTGGCAGACGCTCCCCAGGGACAGGAACCCCAAGGACAGACGCTCCCAGGGACACATCGCAACGCGGCTGTCCCCGATCGGTACCGGAACCCCGGCCTTGACCCCGCCCGTCCCCGGCGCCTGGGAGCAGTCGATCCGCCTCGCCTTCGGCTTCCTGTTTGCCGCGATCGCGGTGCTGGCGCTTTGCCTGGGCCGTCTCCAATCTGCGCGTGGTGCCGCCCGACGCACGGGCGGCGGTGCTGCGGCTAGGCGGCGTGGCGCGGGTCGAAGGGCCCGGTCTCCTGCTGGCCTGGCCACGTCCGATCGAGCAGGTCGTGCTCCTGCCGGGGCCTGACCGGCAGATCGCCCAGACGGTGCATCGTTTCGACAGCACGCCCTGTGGCGCTGACCGGGCAGCCGCCCGAGTTCCAGGTCAGTCCGGATGCCCGCAGCAATGCCGCGTTCCTGCTGACCGGGGAGACCGGCATCGTCCATCTCCGGGCAACGCTGGTCTATCGGATCGACGACCCGCGAGCCTATCTGCTGGCGGCGTCACATGTGCCGGCCGCACTTGACCGTATCTTCGGGGCAAGCGCTGTTGCCGTCTGCGCCGCTCGCGGACTGGACGCGATCCTTGTCGCCCGGCCCAGCGCGGGCGGCGCCGATGCGGGCGGCGCCAGCCGGAAGTCATTCCGCTCCGATCTGGTGCGGGAGACCAATCGCCGCCTCGACCTGCTGACCAAGCAAGACGCCGGTCTTGGCGTGCATATCAGCCGGGTCGATGTGGCCGCCGCACTGCCAGGGGGGCCAAGGCCGCGTTCGACCGCGTCCTGATGGCAACCCAGACGGCCGATGCCGCGATCGCCGACGCCCGGACCGAGGCGGCGCGCACCGCCGCCGCCGCACGTCAGCAGCGGCTGCAAATCCTCGCCGACGCCGAGGCGCGGTCAGCGGAGAGACGGGCCGAGGCCACGTCCGCCGCCGCGCTGATGGCGGGGCTTGAGCGGCCAGATGCAGGGTGGCTCGGGCGCCGCGGTCCGCCAAGCCCTCTACGACGCCCGCGCTGGCGCCCTGCTCGGCCGAGCCCGCGAGGTCAGCGCCGTCGATCCGCAGGGCGGTGCGCGGCTGCTGCTGCCCGGGCCGCGTGCGTCACGATGAGCGCTCCAGCCCTCCTCAGCCGGTCAGAACGGCGCCTGCTGGGCGTGCAGCTGACCATGGCGATGCTGGCTGGCGGCCTGCTTCTGCTGGCCCTCGCGCTGCGCCTGCTGGCGCCGGATCAGGCGCGATGTGGCCGAATTGGTAGCCGGCGCGGCGGCGGCGCTGGTTGCGGTTCCGGCGCTGGCCGCCGCCTGGCACAGCCTGCGCCATCCCGACCTGCACGGCATCACCGACCTGCTGGTCGCGCTCGCCCTGATCGCCGCGTGGGCGGTCGGCGACCTGGTGACAGCCGCCCTGCTTCCCCTGGTCATGACCGTTGGCCATGTGCTGGAAGAGCGCTCCCTGCTTGGCTCGCGCGAGGCGATCGCCGCCCTTGGCCGACTCACGCAGGGACACGCCCGCCGGCTGCTGGAGTCCGGCGCGGAGGAGGACGTGCCGACCTCGGCACTGCGGGCCGGTGAGCGGGTGCGCGTGCGGGCCGGTGACCACATTCCCGCCGACGGCGTCGTGGAGAGCGGCGTCGCCAGCCTCGACACGGCGTCGCTCACCGGCGAGTCGGTGCCGGAGGACGTCGGACCGGGCGCGCTGGTATTCGCCGGTGCGATCAATCTCGACGGCGTCCTGACCGTCCGCATCGACCGCACCGGCACCGCGACCACACTCGGCCGGGTCATCGCGCTGATGCGTGCCGCCGAACGGGCCAAGCCGCCGGTCAGCCGGCTGCTGGAGCGCTATGCCGGCCGCTATCTTGTCCTGGTGCTGCTGGCCGCGGCGGGGCTTGTGGCTGGCAACCGGCAGCACGCCGGCCATGCTCGCGGTGCTGGTCGCCTCGTGCCCCTGCGCCCTGGTGCTGGCCGCGCCCGCCACCGCGGTTGCCGCCATCGCCGTGGCCGCGCGACATGGCATCCTGGTGAAGGGCTCCGCATTCCTCGAGCATCTCGCACTGGTCGACAGCCTGGTGCTGGACAAGACCGGCACGGTCACCCTGGGTGAGTTACGGCTGGCCGCGGCGCGGCCGGAACCGGGTGTCGACGTCCGAAACACTGCTGGCGACGGCCGCCTCGCTCGGGGCGGCGAGCCGCCATCCGGTCAGCCGAGCGCTGGCCACCGCCGGTGCGCCGGCGGGGGTTGCCGAGGCGGTGCGGGAGATCCCGGGTCTTGGCGTCACCGCGACGCTCGACGGGGTCGACGCCGCCCTGGGCCGCCCCGAGTTGTTCGCTCAGCTTGCCGTCGCGGCACCATCGCCGCCCGCCATGATGGTCCGGTGGCCGGGGTGGCGCGCGCCGGCCGGTTCCTCGGCTGGCTTCTGCTGGCGGACGAGCCTCGGCCCGAGGCGCGCGAGGCGCTGGCTGAACTGCGGGCGATGGGCCTCGATCGCCAGTTGCTGCTGACCGGCGACCGGGTTGCCGTAGCGACCAGGATCGGCCGCTTTCTCGGCATCGCCGACGTACGGGCGGAGGCGCTGCCGGAACAGAAGCTTGAGGCCGTGCTGGCGCAGACCCGCGCCGGCTACCGGCCGTTGGTGGTCGGCGACGGGATCAACGATCGCTGGCCCTGCGCGCCGGCGCCGTCGGTGTCGCGATGGGCGCGGCCGGCACCGATGTCGCGCTGGCCTCAGCCGATCTCGTGCTGATGACCAGCGACCTGCGCCGGCTAGGCACCGCCATCCGGCTGAGCCGCCGTTGCCGGCGGACCATCCATCTCAATGTCGGGCTTGGGTTGGGCTGGACCCTGGCGATCGTGGCGCATGGCCGCGACCGGTCTGCTGGGCGTGGAGGGCGCCCTCGTTGCCGCGGTGCTGCACAACGTCGGCACCCTGGCGGTGATGGCCAATGCCGGCCGCCTGCTGCGCTTTGACGAGATCGGTCCCACTGTGGCGGACTCGCGGTCAGGGCTCGCGATGCTGCCGGCCACCTCAGCCAATGAGCTTTAGCTCCGGCCCCATCCCGAAACGATTCGGCGGGGGGATCGGCGAACGACCGGTTTCCGCTCCATCGCATTTTGCGCCTGGGGGCGCTCATCGCAGTCCACCAAGCGAGGACGGCGCCGCGACATCAGACGAGCAATCGGCGCGCCGATGGTGGCCTCGGTGGTCGAACCGACGCTCAGCGATGCCAGCCCGCGGCCCGGTGCAACAAACCCGGGCCGCTATCGGACTCCACCTCTCCGGTGCACGCGGACGCGTGGCGCAAGTGAGAGTGCCAGCTCGGCGGAATTCTCCAGTTGGCAATGCCGGGAATTGGCTTGTGCGACGAACGGAGAGTGCTTGGGATCTCGGCCGGTCGGCCCCGCCTCGGCTGCATCATCGGGATTCGCAGCCGGCTGATGATGACCGATCCAGCCGCTGAGGGCCGCATTTCGCGAGGTGCTTGCCGTGACGAGCGCCAGCGGTCACAACTGTGGTCCGCGGTTTCCGGGCTTGGCTCGGGCGGCGCCGCCTCTGACTTGTCTCCTATAAGCCTACATACAACGTGTCGATGCCGCATCGCTCACGATGATCGCAGCCATCCTGTTGTGCGACTCTGCCTCTTCATCAGCAGCGGATGTGAATGGCAGGTGTTCGCCGGTCCAGCGCAACTGCACGCGGTTCTCGGGCACTTTGTTGGCATAAACAAGAGCTTCGAATACCGCTTCGGCGCGCCGTTGGGAAAGGTGGTTATTGAAATCCGTGGAGCCGACCGAATTGGTCTTGCCAACGATCATTGCGATGAATGTTGGGGTATTTTGCATCATTGCAGCGACGTCACGTATATGGTCTTGATCTTCAGGCGTTAACGCGTGGCTGCCGGTGGCGAAATAAACAAAATGGGTCGGACAATTTTGAGCCTGCGTCTGTTGCGCCTTCGCAGCATGAGCCGCAATAAATCCCGTGGTAGCTAGAACTGCGACGATCTTCATTGTTATGTTTCTTGACATTGGACGCTCCCTTCTTTTGATTTGACTTTATTTTTGACTACGCTGTGACAGAGCCCTTCCGCCAGGGGTTGGGCATGGATCAATAGTCGTACCGGATGGTCGGCCGTTGTTTCGCGTACGACTCAGGTGGCAGCCCGCCTTCAGCCGTCAACTCCAGGGAATGACGCGCTCAGATTGGACTGCGGCAGCCGTTCACCCTAGCATGCGCCGGAGCATTCTGCAAACTCCGTTACGGTGTTATACTCACGCCACATGATCATCAGCGTCACCACGATCCGCAGGTCACGACCAGGCTAAAACCGCGATCCATCCTTTCAGCAATCGTTATCGAGGTGTGATCGGCCGGCGGATGGTCGTTTTTCGAATGCCGACGACCTCGCGGATCGCCAGCTTGGGACGGTCGCCGCGTGCTACTGCCCCGAGACCAATGGCTTGATACACTCAGTCACCACGTCCCCTAAGCAGGACCTGCTCCGCGAAGTCGATCCGATGCTGGGCCGCGGCCGATGCGACTTCACCGTCCGCAGTTGCGCCCGCTTGATCGCCCCCCGGGCCGCCTGCCAGGCCGCCGGATCATTACGCGCCATACGTGCCGGCTGCCCGGCTGCCTAACCAATCATCGTGGATGGGAAATGCGATCTCTGCCGTCGTCCAGCCCGCGATCCGCCGGTAGGTGAGGTCCGCCTCCAGCAGGTCAGCGAGCCCCGCGGCAATCCCGCAATGGAGATTTGGCTGGCCGTCAGCAAAACCTGAACCGTTGTCGGCCACGCGGAGAGAAGCATAGGCGAGACCGCACGATGTCAAGGCCACCTCAATTCGGCCGCTCGTCTGTCGATGAAACGCGTGCAGGATGGCGTTGCTGACCAGTTCCGATGCCGCGAGGACGAGTGCGCGCCGTTTGTAGGCTGGCAGCGCAACTCTTTCTATGTTGGTCTCCAGGGCGACACGTCCCGGGCCGCCGAACAACCCGCCCAGATCAGCAACCACGGCGCGCAGGATCTGCGAGCAGGCCAAGGGGGGGCGGGCTACCGCGGAAGCAGGGTACCGGGGAACAGGGTAAAGAGGAGGGGACCGGCGGGACGCATTCCTCACCGACCTCCAGATTTCGGTATTGAACCGCCAGATCACGCGCAAGGGCTTCTTCCAAACCGATAGTGATGGGATGTGGGGCGAGGAGGTCGCGACCACGGTTACGTGCGTGAACCAACCTTATGAAGCTATAGGCGCGATGCATTGCCTCCTCAGCCCAAAGTGGCCGCAGCACCGAGGATCCACAGTGTTTGGGCGGATGGGTGCAAGCCAGCAATACGCCGAGAAGATCGCCGTCCTTTGGTGTCCGATCTGCCTCGTCCAGAGCCGACATGCTCTCGAACCTTGAACGAATTCGCGGAGCGGGTGCGTGACCGTTGACGGCGCGAGACCCGGCGATCCGGGGCTCCCGCGACGCGCGCAGGTCGTAGCGTGGGAAATCGAGGACTTCCGACATGAGCGTCTCCATTCGGCCAATGGGCTGACAACTGCCGTGTTTTGCCCCGGAGATTTGCAAGGGTATTTCCGCGACGACCGGATAGCTGCTGAATTCGCACGGCACTGACGCGGGATTGCCGCGCACACGCTGCGTTGGGGCGAGAGTTCTTGGAAGGCAGCCCACTGATGAAGTGGTCTGGCACGTAAGACTAAATTGCCGATATTGACACAGACCAATGTGCCTTATCGGCCCGAACGGACTGGCCAAACATTCGCGCTTTTCGCGCACGGTGACGAGACCAATCCATCGAGAAAGGTCTTCAGTCCCGGTCATCGCCGGGCCGGATTGTTGCGGCCCAGACGATTTCTGAATAAAGATGAAAAAATCTGAATTTGGAGCGCGAGGTTGCCGGTATCGGGTGGCGCACGGGTGTTCGAAGCGGGAGTCTGGGAGATCGACCTCGAGCGACGTGAGTTGCGGATGCAAGGGGTTGCGGTCCCGGTAGGCGGCCGCGCATTCGAAATCATCGAAGTTCTGGTTCAGTCGGCCGGCGAACTCGTCTCCAAGGACAGCCTGATGGACCGGATATGGCCAGGTGTCGTTATCGGCGAGAATACGCTCCAGGTTCACATATCCGCCGTCCGCAAAGCATTGGGCTCGGATCGAGGCATGCTTCAAACCGTTTCCGGGCGAGGCTATCGGTTGCTCGGCAACTGGATCGCCAGAGGCGACCGGGCACGCGTCGATCCCATCGATCTCGCTCCGATATCGATACAGGTACCGCCGGTTCAAAGCAACCTTCCCATGGCGTCAACGGACCTGATTGGTCGAGCCGCCGTGGTGCAACGCGTGCGAGATCTGCTGTCATTGCATCGAATGGTCACGCTGACAGGTCCGGGCGGGATCGGAAAGACTAGCCTGGCGATCGAGATCGCCCGCACCCTGCTGCCGGAGTTTGGCGGCAACGTTCAATTGGTCGAGCTCGCCTCGATTTCGGATGCCGCCCTCGTCACTGCCGCCGTTGCGAACGTGATTGGTCTGGGCGCAAACGAGATTTCGCCGGAAGCGCTCGCGCGGGCAATCGACGGCAGACGACTGCTTCTCGTGATCGACAATTGCGAGCACGTCATCAACACCGTGGCCAGCCTGGCGGAGGCCATGTTACGCATGTGCCCGTCCGCGTCCGTCCTTGCAACGAGCCGAGAACTCATTCGAATCGAGGGCGAATACGTGCATCGGGTCACCCCCCTGGATGTGCCGGCCCCAAATCCGGATGATCCCAACGGTGTCGCGGGCCATAGCGCCGTACAGCTCTTCATCGCCAGGGCAAGCGCCTTGGGCACTGACTTCGCGTCGCACGGGGAAAATCTTTTGACGATCGCCGCGATATGTCGGCGCCTCGACGGCATCCCTCTGGCGATCGAGTTTGCCGCGGCTCGCGCGGCAGTGCTCGGTGTCGGACCGGTACCTGATCATCTGGACCAACGATTCGGGCTGCTGGTCAGTGGCCGCCGCACGGCACTGCCACGGCACCAAACGCTGCGCGCGACGCTGGATTGGAGCTACGATCTGCTGTCGCAGCCGGAGCGGCGGTTGCTGCGCCAACTCGCTGTCTTCGTTGGCGGCTTCACGCTCGAATCCGTGGCCGCTGTCGCGCGCGACGACAGCCCGGTCGATTCCGCCCCGGTGGAAGATATCGCCAACCTGGTCGCCAAATCGCTCGTCACCCTGGACGGATCTGGCTCAGCCGATCGCTGGCGGCTCCTCGAGACAATAAGGGCCTATGCACTCGAAAAGCTCGCGGCAAGCGGTGAAGCCGATCAGGTGGCGCGCCGGCACGCGGCTTTCTTTCTGCAACTCGCGGACTCAGAAGCCGCTGTCCAGCAGATCGCTCATTCTGGGCGCGAAATTGACAATATCCGCGCGGCGCTCGATTGGGCATTTTCACCGGGCGGCGACGTGTCCACCGGCTTGGCCCTCACCGTGGCTGCCGTGCCATTGTGGATACAAGCGTCCCTGATGGAGGAATGTCGACAACGTATCGAACAGGCCCTTGGCCGGCTCGCATCGCCGAGCACGCGCGACCTGCGCCGTGAGATGCAACTGCTATCGGCGTTGAGCGCGGCACGTCTGGTGACAGTAGGGACCAGCCCGGACGTGGAGGCAGGATGGAATTGGTACGCTCGAAATCGCCGAGAGCCTTGACGACACGGACTATCGGCTGCGGGCCCTTTGGGGTCTCTTTGTGCACAGCTTCTCAACTGGCGAATACCGGCCTGCTCTCGCGCTCGCGGAGAGGTTCCGCCACGCTGCCGCGAATGCTCCCGATCCCGACCACGCGGCCATCGGCGACAGACTGATTGGCGTCCCGCTGCATCTGCTGGGGGACCAAGCGGGTGCCCGGCTGCACTTCGAGCGTGCGCTGGCACGTTACGAACCCACAAGTAGTCGATCACATCAGATCCGTTTTCAGTTCAATCAGCACGTGGCGACTTACTGCTATCTCGCGCGGGTTCTGTGGCTGCAAGGATTTCCGGATCGGGCTATTCGCATCGTCCGCGACGCCATCTCCCTTGCACTGAACATCGAGCATCCGCAGTCACTGGTCTATGCGTTGATACATGCCGCGTGCCCGATCGCGATCTTCACCGGCGATCTGGCGGCAGTCGATCAGTTCGTGACCCTGCTGTCCCAACTGACGGACCGGCATGGCATGGCGATCTGGAATGTCTGGGGCCAGAGCTATCGGGGCGCGCTTCTCGCCAGGCGCGGCAACGCAGAGGCCGGGGTGCAACTTCTCCACCCCGTTCTCGGCCGTCAGTCCTCGACGATCTTTCACATCAATCACAGCTTTCTGGCAGCAGAGTTGGCAGGCGCACTCGGCTGCTCCGGAAAGACGGCGGAAGGTGTTGCCGTGATCGATGCAGCGCTGGCCAGCTGCGAACGAACCGAGGAAGGCTGGTATCTCGCCGAACTCTTGCGGGTCAGGGGCGATATCCTCCTGATGGAAGAAGGACATGGCGGCGACGCAACCGCAGAGGCCTGCTTTCGGAGGTCACTGGGCTGCGCACGCAGCCAAGGAGTCCTCTCATTGGAGATCCGCGCGGCCCTCAGCCTTGCGCGCTTGAGGCTGCGGCAAGATCGGCGTCATGAGGCGAGAGAGATTGTGGCGCCGGTCTATCAGCGGTTGACTGAAGGCCTAGAGACGGCGGACGCGCGTTCGGCCAGGTCGTTGCTCGAGGCGCTCTAAAACCGCCTCCCGCGGTGCTTAATTCAATCCCGGGTTCCCGTCGTTTTCCCTTGTAACGCGGCTTCCCGCCCACGGATGGAACAATTCGTGCCGTGGGGAGTCGTCCCCCTCGCTTTCCGCCCGCTGTGCTGTGCCGCGACGGTCTCCGGCGTCGCGGGCAACTTCTAAGCGGTATGCCGAAGGGGTCCAAATGCTCACGTGGGATTTTACCCGGCGCAGCGGGCTTCCGGATGATGCGGCACGATAGGCCAAAATCAGTATGATCGAGCAAGAACCGACAAAGAAGACATGCAAGAAGAGCTGCGTCCCTGGTCAGGGACAAACATCGGATCGACAAGCTCAGACCCATGTTGGTTTGAGAATTCGGCGACTAAACCACTGACAAACTCAACACGCACCTTAGCCGGAGACGAAACGATGCGAATCACCTCTTGCCACGCTCGGGCCATGATCGCTGCCGGCGAAGCGAAGGCCTGCGAAGTTGGCGTGCCAATGAACATCGCAGTGCTCGACTAGCGGCGGCCACCTTAAGGCGTTCGCTCGCTTGGATGGTGCCATCCTCGGCTCGATCGACATCGCCCTCAGGAAGGCCAAGACCGCCCTCCTGTTCGGCATGAACACCGAGGCCGTTGGGGAGTTCTGCAAACCAGGCGCACCGGCTCCAGGCCTGGCGGCCACCAACGACGGCCTGGTTGTCTTCTCCGCCGGCGTCATGCCCATCCGGAACGAGGTCGGCGACGTCATCGGCGGCTTTGGCATCTCGCGGCGGATCCATCGTCGAGCAGGACTATGAAGTGGCGCTCGCGGCGGCCCGATCCGACTGACCGTCCATCTCATTCATATCCAGAAAAGGAGAACCAGATGTTGAAGAAAATTCTGATCACGGGCGCGGGCTCCGGCTTTGGGGAAGGCGCCGCCATCGAGTTGGCAAGGGCCGGTCATGACGTCATTGCGGGTGTTCATATCTGGCCTCAGGTGACAGCTCTACGTCAGAAAGCGACGACGCTCCTTTTTGCCCAACCTGCCGGTGAGAAACTCGACATTCTCGATCCTCATGACGTCGCCATGGCGCTGCGGTGGGACATCGACGTTCTGTTCAGCAACGCCGGCATCGGTGAGGCCGGGCCGGTGTGCGAAATTCCCATTGATCTGGTACAAAAGAACTATGCGACCCAACGTTTTCGCGCCGCTCGCCTTTGCTCAGGGCTTTATCCGGAAGTTCGTCAATGAGGGCCGCCCCGGCAAGATTGTCTTCACCTCGTCCATGGGGCGGGAAGCTCTTCACGCCGGCCGGTTTTGGTATCTATGTCTCGACCAAGCACGCACTGAAATCGATCGCCGAAGCACTTAGGCTCGAGTTGAAACCACATGGAAATCAAAGGTGCAGACAATCAATCCGGGCGCCTATCTGACCGGCTTTAATTCACGTTGTTTCGATCGGCGTCAGACGAAATGGCGGTTCCGGCGTTCCTATCCGTTACGTCCGGTGTCGCCTGCGCCAAGTCCCGGGCGGCAGCCCTGCGATGCTGGTGAACAGTCGCGTCAGGTGGCTCTGATCGGCGAACCCGCAATCCGCCGCGATCTCGACAATCGCGAGGTTAGAGGTCAGCAGAAGGTTCATGGCTCGTGCGATACGCTGTTCGATCAGCCAGCGGTAAGGCGGCTTGCCCGTGGTTTGCCTGAATGCCCGGGAGAAATGGCTCGGAGACAATCCGCATGCCGCCGCGACATCGCCGATAGTGACGGCGCTCGCGACGTTCTCGGTCAGAAACGCCGTGGCTCGCCTTTCATGCCGCCGCGAAAGGCCGCCCTTGGCCGCGCGGACCGGATGCGGGCCCGAGGCTGATCGCGGAAATTCGGCTCCGCCGGGATCTCCGGAATGATCGCAGGATGAGTGCTGCCGGCCTCACTAAGACCATAGGACATTTTGAACCCTTTGTTTGGCGCGGCCCCGTTGTCACGTGGTCATCGCCAAATTCTGACCCTCGGCCGCCTTTCCGTCTTTTCTCCTGGGGCCAACCGTTTCTAGTTCGCACGATCAGTGGCAGTAGCGGCGGTTCCCGGAGTGGTGCCCGACCCGCGGGAGCGCCACGCTACGGGCTAGACTGGCGAAACGGGCCATTTCGGCGCGACCGATCGCTCGCTGCGTTCAGAAGGGGGCATGCCGTCTACCCCAGCTTCAGGCGCCATTCCGAATGCAGCGACCTGGGACCTGGCGCCGACAGACTGGATCGACACGTCCTTCCATTCGGTCGGGTGGCATCGGCAAGACACGTGTGCTGGCGGTCATTTTGCACGCGTCCACTCGACGCCCCCTCAACGTGATCGGACAGCCCGCATCCATGCGGCAGGCACAATTTTCCGTGGCCTGAACCTGAGGCCATCGATCGGGCCGGTGCGGGCACAAATAATTTATTGCAAGTTATGACCTTGTTGCCAAAGTGTTCCCTTGAAAATTCGGCGCAAAAAATGAGATAGTTCGACGGAAATTCTACACCGCCTAAGCCGCCGTAAACAGCGATACCAACTAAAAAAGAGGGAATTCCATGACGACCTATACAGTGAGCTCTGGTCACACCAGCAGCGGCATCACTCTCAACCCCGGCGATACCATGACCGTGCTAAACGGCGGAACTGCCGTCAGCACCACCGTCAACGGTGGCTTCCTGGATGACTTCGGCAAGATTACCGGCACCGTGTTCAACGCTGGACGGGGGCCGTCAAATCGACCGGCGTTGCCAGCAGCACCACCGTCAACGGCCAGGGGGTTTCGTTCTTTCCGCACACCGGTGGCTCGATGTTTGGCACCGTATTGAACAACGCCGTTACCGGGTTTGCCGGCAACTCCCCAACAGCGGCACCGTCATCAATTCCGGTAGTTTCGTTGACGTGACATTCGGCGGCGTCGCCAGCGCCTCGGTCATCAACAACGGTGGGGCCGAATACGTCGAGTTCGAAGGCGGCGGCACGGTCGGCACGACGATCAACAGTGGCGGTCTTGAGTATCTCGGCGCCGGCACGGCAACCGGAACCATCGTCAACAGCGGTGGCATTTTCCTTGACGCCGATGGCCGGGCGACCGGAACAACAATCCGGCCGGGCGGGCGGGTCATCTCGACCGGTGTCGTCGAGCTGACGCGACCCAACACGCTGGTCCAGCTCGGCAATACCGTCAGCAATCTGGCCATCGCCGGGGCAACGACCGAAGACGATGTGCTCGCGGGCGGTGTCACCCGGGGAACCGTCTTGTCCAACAACGGCACCGAACGGGTGTTTGTTGGCGGCTCGGCCATCGGTGCCGTGATCAATGCCGGAGGCTTGCAGGTGGTCAGCGCTGGCGGCAGGGCGACCGCAACGACGGTCAACAACGGCGGCACTCTGACCTTGGACAGCGGCACGACCACCGGCGCCATCGTCAACAGCGGCGGTTCCTTCGACGTCGTCTCCAACAGCATCGCCAGCGGCACCGTGATCAACAGCGGCGGCACCATGGGTGTGGGACAGGTGTCCGACCACGCCATCGGCACCGTGGTGAACAACGGCGGCATTCTGTTCGAGGGCGGGGCGGCCACCAATTCCGGCACCATCGTAAACAGCGGCGGCGTCAGACTCGGTGAACAACAGCTTCAGCGGCGGTGCCGCAACCGGCGCCCAAATCCGTAGCGGCGGTCTGCAAACTCTGTTCGGCGGCACCGTGATCGGCACGGTGGTAAGCGGCGGCGGTGAATTGTTCGTCGGCGGCGGAAACTACATCGAGAACTACTTCATCACCGGCCGAACCAGTGGCGCCGTGATCCTCTCCGGCGGGCTGGAGGTAGTCACCAGTGGCATCTACGGTCTCTCCGTCGGCACGGTGATCTCGAAGGGCGGCGAGGAGGACGTGCGCTCTGGCAGCCTCGCCAATGGCACCATCGTGAATACGGGCGGCTTGATGGCAGTCGATGGCACGGCCAGCGCCACGGTTCTGAACGGCGGCACCCAGTGGGTCAATCCGGGCGGCAACACCGTCGGGACGATCGTGCACAGCGGCGGCACGCAGATAGCTTATCACAACGGCAACACCACCGGAACGATCGTGTCCAGCGGCGGGTTCGAGACGTTGTCGGGTGGTGGCACGGCGCACGGAACGGTGGTGCGCGCCGGTGGCTTCGAGGGCGTGTTCAATGGCGGTATCGCCAGCGGCACGTTGATCTCGACCGGCGGCGAGGCGGTGGTTTATGCCGGTGGCACCGATCGTTTCTCAACCATCAGCACAGGGGGAATCGAGTTCATCCGCTCCGCCGGAACGGTCAGCGGCGGTACCGTCATCAGCGGCGCAACCATGACGGTGTCCTCCGGCGGCGCCGTGCTGGCCGGCCTGACGCTGAGGGGAGGCACCGCGAACATCTCGGGATCGATGGCGGCCGGCCAGACGATGAACTTTGCCGGCACCGGCGGCGACCTTGCACTATACAACCTTTCCGCGTTCGGCGCTGTGATCGGCGGCTTCGCCAGCGGCGACAAGATCGATCTCGGAACGTTCGCCTTCGGAACCGGCGCGACCCGTTCCTTCACCGAGGCGGCGAGCCATACCAGTGGCACGTTGACGGTAACCAATGGCACCAACCATGCCAGCTTTCACTCTTGCCGGCAGCTATGTGACCAGCAACTTCGCGCTCTCAAATGACGGCGCAGGGGGAACGCTGGTAAAGTTCGCCTGACGCCAGTCCAGCAATTGTTCCGGCGATCCCCGTGGTTGCCGGAACGATACGCTCGGCCAATTCTTTCCGTCGGACGTTCTTGCCACCGCGGCTTCCGTGCCAGCCAGAGAAGCGAGCGTTGCCGAAACTCCGCGGGCCGATCGGTAGCCAAACGCGAACCAGGAGACCAGCGTTTCGTGTGTCGGTTCCTCGCTCCGGAGTCCGTTGCCCGAGTAAGATGCTTGTGCCACCCGTCCATCCGCACCGGCCGCCGATCCTTGTACTGGTCGTCCAAATCCTCCTGTGGCAGACTTCAGCGAAACCTGACCCGGGGTCACACCCCAAGGAGGCGCCATGTCCAGCCCTGTTGCCGATGCAAAGTTCCTCGCCGGCGTGAAGATTGTCGACTTTACCCAGTTCGAGGCGGGACCTTCCTGCACCGAGGCTCTCGCTTGGCTGGGCGCCGACGTGGTCAAGATCGAGAACCCCAAGATGGGCGATCCTGGCCGGCGCCTGCGTCCCGGGCAACCCGACAATGACCCTTACTATTTCCACGCTTTCAATGCCAACAAGCGGTCGATGACGGTCAACCTGAAGTCCTCGTCGGGCCTGGCCCTGGTGAAGGATATGCTGCGTCAGGCGGATGTCTGCATCGAAAATTTCGCCCCCGGTGCGATCGAGCGGCTGGGCCTTGGCTACGACGTCGTGAAGGAACTTAATCCCGCGATCATCTACGCCCAGGTCAAGGGCTTCGGCGAAGGCAGCCCCTACGAAAACAACCTTGCCTTCGACATGATCGCGCAGGCCTGCGGGGGCACCTTCAGCGTCACCGGCGATGCGAATGGTCCCCCGACGCGGCCTGGCATCTCGATCGGTGACACCGGCACCGGCATGCTGATGGCGATCACCATCCTGGGCGCGCTCTACGACCGGCGTGCCACCGGGCAAGGCCGCCGCCTTCAGGTGGCGATGCAGGACGCTATGCTGCACTACATGCGTATCAATTTCGCCACTCAGGGTCGCACCGGCAAGGCGGCGGGGCGTGCCGGCAGTAAGGTATCGGGGATCACCAATGCACCAATGGGGCTGTATCCGTGTGCACCAGGCGGCCCGAATGATTACGTCTACATCATGACCAGCCGAGCCAACCCGGATCACTGGGACCGACTGCTGAAGCTCCTCGGCCGGAGGATCTGATCGGCGATACGCGTTATGCGACGCCGCAGGATCGGATCAGCCGTGAGTCCGAAGTGGATGAGATCATTGCCGCCTGGACCCGTCGACACAGCAAGCACGAGGCGATGCGCGCGGTGGGCGACGCCGGCATCCCGGCGGGCGCGGTGCTCGACACGATGGAGTTGCAGAACGACAAGACGTTCGAGGACCGCGGCATCATGCAGGTCATGCGGCATCCGGTGCATCATCCGTTCAAGTTGCCTGGCTGGCCGGTGCGGATCGACGGCAAACCTCCAACCCTGACACCATCTCCGGTGCTCGGGCAGCACACCGACGAGGTGTTGGCCGAGTGGCTGGGCCTGAACGCGCAAGCGGTGGCGGTGCTGCGCCATGAGGGAGCGCTGTAGCGTTGTAAGGTTTCAGACCGCCGGGATGTCGTGATACATTGCCTCCAGTAGGAGGCTCGGATGTCACTGCGCCTGACGCGCGAGCAATTTCATCGCTGGGCCGAGGGACAGCGCGGCCGCTATGAGCGTGTCGCCGGGGAACCGGTCGCCATGTCGCCGGAGCGCGCGCAGCACGTCCGTTTGAAGAACCGCGTCTGGGCCGCACTCGATCGCGCGGTGCGCGAGGCGGGTCTGGACTGTGAGGCGCTGGGAGATGGCGTGACGGTCGAGGTGGACGCCGACACCGACTACGAACCCGACGCCTTGGTGAACTGCGGTCCGAGACTGCACCCCGATGCCACGGCTGCAACCAACCCGGTGATCGTGGTCGAGGTGCTGTCACCGTCGACGCAGTCGGTCGATAGCGGCGAGAAGCTGGCCGACTACTTTCGTGTCCCGTCGGTCCAGCACTACCTGATTGTCCGCGCCCGAAGGCAAGAAATCATCCACCACTGGCGGGTCGGCGATAAGATCGTTTCGAATGCAGTGAACATCGGTTCGATCGTGCTCGATCCGCCGGGCATCAGATTTGATGTTGCCGACGTCTACGAAAGGTCAGAACCTTAGGGCAGGCTCGGAGATAATCTCGCGGGCTGGGCCGTCGCGCAGCCGGGCAACCAGCGATGTGAAGCATGCCTTCGTTGCGGCCAAACATTCGTTCTCTCCGTACGGGCTCCCGTGGTATGCCGGCTATCGTGGCATCGCCGATCGCTCAACACCCCAGCGATGCCGCCCGAAGCCGCTCCTCCAGCACACCGCGCCTTTCCTTCAGAAGTTCGTTGAGGGTGAGTGGGCATTTCGCCGGCCACGCCCGAGGCAACGCCCCATCGTATTTGATCCCGTCGAGCTGCCCGAGCGCCTTGTCGTACAGTGACGCCAGATCGATCCTGCGTCGCATCGAAGGTGCGAAGCGCTGTGCCGCGTCGGCCCGATAGAACCGATTTCTCCACGCCAATGATCGACCGCGAGGCTGTCCGGCCAGCCTTGGACTTTCAGCAGATGTACCAGCATCTGACGCAGATAGCTGCGAACCGAGTTGAGTTCGGAGAGTCCCACGTCCGTTGATCTCCTCAACGACATGCTCCCAGTCCACGCCGTTGACCTTTTCCCCACGGGCGAGGCGGCGCAGCAGTCCCGCCTGGTGCTGCGACCAGGTCAGAATGTCACGTTCATAGAGATCGCTCGGCATAGACCGACACTATGCCAATCCTGCCCTTCATGCCATCCGGCGCCGCTTGCCGACGCCCGGTGATGGTGGTTGCCTAGCAAAACCCGAACCGCCAGGCGCAACCGCACGGAGTGACTCGCCCATGACCGACCTGACCGCCTTCCGCGCCGAAACCCGCGCCTGGCTGGAAGCCAACTGCCCGCCCGTGATGCGCACCCGCATGCCGGAGGAAGAGCAGGTCGCCGGCGGCAAGCGCGCCGAATACGTCCGCCCGGAACAAAAGATCTGGCTCGACCGCATGGCGGCCAAAGGCTGGACCGCCCCGACCTGGCCGACACAATACGGCGGCGGCGGCCTGTCCGACGACGAAGCGCTGATCCTGGAAGAGGAAATGCAGGACCTCGGCTGCCGCGCGCCGCTGCGCGGGCATGGGGCTGTCCATGCTCGGCCCGGTGCTGCTGGAATACGGCACGGAGGAGCAACGACAGGCCCACTTCCGCGCAATCGTGCGCGGCGAAATCCGCTGGTGCCAGGGCTATTCCGAACCGAGGCTCGGGGTCCGACCTCGCCAGCCTGTCGCACCCGCGCGGTGCTGCAGGGCGAGCACTTCCTGGTCAACGGTCATAAGATCTGGACCTCGAACGCGCATCGTGTCGGACTGGATCTTTTGTCTCGTGCGCACCGATCCGACGGTGAAGAAGCATGACGGCATCAGCTTCCTGCTGATCGACATGGCCGATCCCGGCGTGCGCCCGCGGCCGATCCGGCTGATCAGCGGCAAGTCGGTGTTTTGCGAAACGTTCTTCGAGAATGTTCGGGTTCCCGCCAGCCATTTGGTGGGACAACTGAACAAGGGCTGGACCATCGCCAAGCGCCTGCTGGAGCACGAGCGCAAAGGCATCGGCGGCATCGGCGCCCGGCAGGCGGCGAAATTCGAGGTCACGCTCGAAGATCTGGCGAAACGCTACGCCGGCGAGGAAGACGGCCGCATCGCCGATCCCGATCCTGCGCGATCGCATCGCGGCTTATTCGATGGATGCGCACGCCTTCCAGTTGACCCGCCGCCGCGCCGCCGAGGAAGCCGAGGCGGGCACGCCGCCGGGACCGATGTCGGCGATGTTCAAATACTACGCGACCGAACTGAACAAGCGCCGCTACGAAATGCTGATCGCGGCGGAAGGCTTCAACGCGCTTGGCTGGGAGGGCGAGCCTTCACCGACGACGAAATCCGCCTGACCCGGGAATGGTTACGCTCGAAGGCCAATTCGATCGAGGGCGGGACCTCGGAAATCCAGCTCAACATCATCGCCAAGCGCGTGCTGGCTTGCCGGATTAAGCCGATGCCGCTGGTTCTCTCCTCCGAAACCCAGATGGTGCGCGACACCGCGCTCGACTTCTTCAAGGAACGCGCCCGATCACCGCGTTGCGAAAATTGCGCGACGACAACGATCCGGACGGGTTCTCCGCGCCCGCTGTGGCGGGAGATGGCGGACCTCGGCTGGACCGGCTTCCTGGTGCCGGAGGACCACGGCGGCACCGAATTCGGCATCCTGGTCTGGCCCAGGTGATGGAGGCGTCGGGCCGCACGCTGGCGGCGTCGCCGTTGCTGTCGACCGCTCTGCTTGGCGCGTCGCTGCTGGCATCGGCGGGATCGGACGGACCAGAAGGCGGAACATTTGCCGGCACTGGTCGCCGGGGAACGGCTGTTCGCTCTCGCGCTGGAGGAGGGCTCGCGCCACCAGCCGTACCGGATCGCGACGACAGGCGGAACGAGACGGCGCCGGCTATCGGACTGACCGGGCAGAAGACTTTTGTCCTCGACGGTCATGTCGCGGATATCCTGATCGTCGCGGCGCGGACGCGGGCGCGTGATGCGCGGGATCACGCTGTTTCTCGTGCCAGGCGATGCGCATGGCGTCACCCGCAACGCGCCGATCATGATCGACAGCCGCAACGCGGCGCAAATCCGGCTGGATCGGGTCTCGGTCGGCGCGGATGCCGTGCTCGGCCGGCTCGATGGCGGCGCCGATCTGCTGGACCGCGCCCTCGATCGCGCCCGCGCCTGTCTCGCCGCCGAGATGCTCGGCGGTGCCAGCGAGGCGTTCGAACGCACGGTGCAGTACCTCAAAGACCGCAAGCAGTTCGGCGTCGCCATCGGCTAGTTTCCAGGCGCTGAAACATCGCGCCGCGCAAATGTTCTGCGAAGTGGAAGTCACCCGCTCCGCCGTGGTCGCCGCCTGCTCGGCGCTGGATGAGAACGCCAACGACGCGGCGGCGCTGGCCATGCTGGCGAAGGCCAAGGCCAACGACACGCTCGATCTGTGCGGCAACGAAGGCGTGCAGATGCATGGCGGCATCGGCATGACCGATGAGCATGAGATCGGCTTCTTCATGAAGCGCGCCCGCGTCGCCATGGCAACTTTCGGCGACAGCGCGTTCTGCCGCGACCGCTACGCTCAGCTCATGGGATACTGATACCGCCGGGCCGAAACGATTCACTCGATGCCAACGGCGATGTCGTGGAACAGCTCGCGCCGGCAGGCCGCCGCCCTGCACATTCCGCATCGGCTCGTTGTCGTCGTTGCCCATCCAAACGCCGATCATCAGGCCGTTGACGCAGCCAATGAACCACGCATCGCGATAATCCGAGTCGTCCCTGTCTTGCCCGCCACCAGCCGCCCCGGCACCGAGGCCGCCGCCCGGTGCCGCGTGCCACCACTGCCGCCAGCATCTGCTGCCATCATCGCCGCGTGCTCGGCTCGATCACCGGCTGCGGCTGATGCGGCACCTGCTCGACCGCGAGTGCGACCACGCGGTACCCGCCGTTGAAGAACGGCGCATAGGCGGCGGTCAGTTCCAGCAACCCGACCTCGCCGGTGCCCAACGCCAGCGAGGCATCGTTCGGCAGTCTGCTCGGTGATCCCCAGCCGCGCCGCCGTGGCGGCCACCGGCTTCGGGCCGCCGAACCGCAGCATCAGACGCACGGACGCGGTGTTGACCGAATGCGCCAGCGCCTCATCCAGCGTGATCTCGCCGCGGTAGCGACGCTCGAAGTTTTCCGGCTGCCAGTTGCCGATCCGCACCGGCGCGTCCAGCACGGTGTCGTCGGGCTGTCATACCCGTTCTCCAGCGCCGTCAGCCAGACGAACGGCTTGAAGGCCGAGCCCGGCTGCCGGTGCGCAGTTGACGGCGCGGTTGAACTTGCTGTCCCGGTAATCGCGCCCGCCGACCATCACGCGCACCGCGCCGGTCGCGGCATCGAGCGATCACCACCGCGCCCTGCTCACGTTCGCCGCCGCCCCCGGCCCGTCCAGCATCGCCGCGAGTCGCGTTTCCGCCGACCGATCTGCAAGCGGCTGTCCAGCGTGGTGCGCACACGTCGCGTCCGCATCCGGCGGCAGCACCGATTGCACCTGATCGGCCGCCCAATCGGCGAACCACGCGCCGGGCTGGCGGGACGCCTTCGGGAAGCTGATCTTCGCGCCTCGGCTGCCTGCGCGCGGTCCGCCGAGATCGCGCCGGTTTCCGCCATCGCGGCCAGCACCTCCTTGGCGCGCGCGGTCGCCGCCGACGGGTTCGACTCGCGGATTGAACCGCGACGGCGCGCGCGGCAAACCCGCCAGCACCGCCGCCTGCCACAAATTCACCCTGCGGGCCGAAATGCCGAAATACATCCGCGACGCGGCGTCCACGCCCCAGGTGCCGGCGCCGAGATAAACCCGGTTCAGGTAAATCTCGAGAATTTCGTTCTTGGTGAACGTCCGCTCCAGCCAGATCGTCAGCAGCAAGTTCGCGGATCTTACGCCGCAGCGTGCGCTCGTTGGTCAGGAACAGCGTCTTCGCCACCTGCTGGGTGATCGTCGAGCCGCCCTGCACGACGCGGCCGGCTGGTCACGTTCACCCAGCGGCGCGCAGCGAGGCCGATGAAATCGATGCCGGGATGTTGCCAGAAACGGTGGTCCTCGACCGCGATCACCGCCGCGGGCAATTCCGGCGGCAGGTCCTTCAACCGCAGCGTTTCGCCGACCAGATCGCCATAGGTCGCGAACGTCTGCCCGGTGCGGTCCTGCAACACCAGGCTGGGCGCCGCGTCGGCGTCCATCGCCGATTCCGGGCGGGGCAGGTCGTAGGCGACCCACAGACGACCACGCCCAGACCAGCAGCCCCCAGACCGAGCCATGAACACGCCCAGCGCAGCAGCCACACCAGACACGGCGACGCCTCGGTCCGCACGGGTGCGATTCGGCCGGCAGGCGCGCGGGACGACATCGGCCAGCCTGGCGAGCGACGCGGCTGGGCGTCGTGGCGTTGCGAAGGCCAGCGAGGCGGGTCTGCGCGGCATGGACTCAACCGGAGCAATCGGGAGCACGATTCGAGGCAGGATTGGCTTGCTCCTGGTTGCTGGCTGCGTGGGGCGAAGGCACAGTCGCGGCGGAATCGCGCTGGAGGATCGCATGAAGGGCCTGTTCATGGATGCCGTCGACGACCTCGCGCCGGTCTTCGACCGCGTCGTGCGGCCGGACGATCCGCCGGTCACGGTGCAACGAACAGGGCGACATCCCGCCCGAGGCGCTGCCGGGCCTGACTCGCCGGCTACGATTTCGTGCTGGACGATCACACGCAGCTGCCGACCGAGGCGATGCGCGCCTGCACAGGCCTGAAGCACATCATTTTTCTGGGCACCGGCGCGCGCAGCTACATGAACCCCGAGGAACTCGCCGAACTCGGCATCACCGTCCATATCATCAAAGGCTATGGCGACACTGCGGTCGCCGAGCACACCATCGCGCTGATGTGGGCGGCGGCGCGCGGGCTCGCGCGGATGGACCGCGGCATGCGGGAGGGCAACTGGATCCGCACCGAGGGCATGGAACTGACCGGCAAGACGATCGGCCTGATCGGCTTCGGCGGCATCGCGGCCGAGGTGGCGCGGATCGCCGGCGGGTCCGGCATGCGGGTGCTGGCGTGGAACCGCACGCCGAAGACGGCGCCGGGCGTGACGTTCGCCGACCTCGACACGGTGCTGGCGGAGAGCGACGTCGTGTCGGTGCATCTGCTGCTGAACGACGAGACGCGGAATTTTCTGAGCGCGGAGCGGATCGCGAAGCTCAGGCCCGGCGCGCTGCTGGTGAACACCGCGCGCGCGGCGGTGGTCGATGAGGCGGCGATGATCGCGGCACTGCGGTCGGGCCGTCTGCGGCATGCGGCGCTGGATGTGTTCAATACGGAGCCGCTGCCGGCGGGGCATGCGCTGACGACGCTGCAGAACGTTACGCTGTCGGCGCACAGCGCGTTCCGCACGCCGGAGGCGAGCGACAAGTTGTTGCGGATGGCGCTGGATATCGCCTGCGGACCTGCGCGACGGCGGATAGCGGGCGCGGGTAGTTGTGAATTCGTGAGGCCGTCGTTGCCACCCGATGGCTCCCGAAGCGACGCACGCGGTTTCACGAAGCCTAGGCTTGCCAGCCGTTGGAACCCGCCCGAGCGAACGTCATCGTCAGTCCGAGCACGGTCCAACTGAGCCGCGCAGCACATGCCGCGTCGTTTCGCCTTCCTTGGAAGCTCGCACGATCGGCCTTAACATCGCCGCACCATGAAGGGGGCCGTCATGCGCATCGCCAAAATCGAGGACCTGCACTGCAACGCCGGCTGGCGCGATTTCTCCTTCCTGAAGATCACCACCGACGACGGCCTCGTCGGCTGGTCCGAGTTCATGGAGAATTTCGGCGCCGAGGGCCTTTCCACCGTCATCCAGCGGCTGGGCGAACGGATCATCGGCATGGACCCGCGGCCGGTCGAGAAGATCACCGCGTTCCTGCACGGCCTGACCCGGCAAACCCCGTATGGCATCAACCAGCAGGCGATCGCGGCGATCGAGAACGCGCTCGTCGACATCAAGGCCAAATCGCTCAGCATTCCGGTTTACGAACTTCTGGGCGGGCCGATCCGCGACCGGCTGCGGCTGTATTGGTCGCATTGCGGCACCTGGCGCGTCAGTTTCGCCGACCGGATCAAGGAATGGACCGGCTACGATCCGATCCGCTCGCTCGCCGACGTGGAGCGCGCGGGCGCCGAGGTCGCGGAGCGCGGCTTCAAGGGCCTGAAGACCAACATCATGCGCTTCGATGTCGATCCGCCGGTCATCCACATGCCGGGCTTCAACGGCCCCGGCTGGCCGGAGTGCAATATCGACAAGCCGCTGATCGACGCCCTTGCGCGCCGAACTGGCGGCGTTCCGCCGCGGCGCCGGGTCCTGGGGTGGGGCTGCACCTCGACCTGAATTTCAATTTCAAGACCGAGGGCTACATCCGGCTGGCGCAGGCGCTGGAGGAGTTCGACCTCGTGTGGCTGGAGATCGACAGCTACAATCCCGGAGGCGCTGGCGACGATCCGGCGCAGTTCGCGAACGCCGGTCGCGTCGCTGGAATCGCTGTATGGCCGGCGTCAGTTCCGGCCGTTCCTGGAACAGCAGGCGGTCGATGTCGCGATCATCGACGTCGCGTGGAACGGCATCCTTGAAGTCTGTACAAGATCGCCGCGATGGCGGACGCCTATGAGGTGAACGTCGCGCCGCACAACTTCAATGGCCATATCGGCTCGCTGATGAGCGCGCATCTGTGCGCGGCGATCCCGAACTTCCGGGTCATGGAGATCGATATCGAGGACGTGCCCTGGAAGGACGACCTCGTGACCGCCGTGCCGACGATCGAGAATGGCGAATTGCTGCTCCCGACCGGCATCGGCTGGGGCGCGGACGTCAATGAGGACGTGATCCGGGCGCATCCGCCGTTGCACGGCCGGTGAAATGGACTAAATAACCAGGCGGTCTGGTTGCGGTGGCAAAGTCAGCCCGGCAAAGCCCGCCGTGGCTTGATAAATAAATACATCGGAGCGGGACGCCCGCAGTGCGGCCTACTGGTCAGTAGGATGAAATCATGGCACCATATTAGGCGCGTTCTCAGCAAACGGAGTGCGGTAGTGGACGGCTTTGTTCTCGAAATCCCGGAAATGGTCGGTATCCCGCTGTCGCCCGCCCGCACGGCGCAGGCCGCGACCCGCCCCTGGCCGGAGGGCACGATCATCGTCTCGGCCGACAGCCACATGCTGGAGACCGACTGCTGGGTCGACCGCTTCCCCGAGCACCTGAAGGACCAGGCGCCGCGGATGGAGTTCCGCGACGGCGGCTATCACCTCACGCGTCGCCGGCGAGCAGATGGCAAGCGGCCCGGCCGGAGTTCGACGCCGCGGCGCTCTGCACGGCGATGGAGTGCAACCCCGGCCTCACCAACATCGAGGCGCGGCTCGCCGACCTCGACATCGAGGGCGTCGAGAAGGAGCTGATCTTCCCGCAGCGCCTGTTCGGCCTGTTCATCTTCGGCAAGATGATGAACCGCGCCGAGACGTTCTCCGCCTACAACGAGCACATCGCCGAGACGTGCGCGATGGGCAAGGGCCGCCTCTATCCCGGTGATGGTGCCCAACTACTGGGACCCCGCGGAGGCCAAGGCCTCGGTCGAACGCTGCCAGGAGCTTGGGCGCGCATTGCCTGATGATCCCGATCAAGCCGGGCAACGACGTCGACGGCGACGCCGATCTTCTACAACGACCCCAAGATGGACCCGCTGTGGGAGGCGATCGCCGACGTCCGGCATCCCGCTCTGCTTCCACATCGGCGAGACTATCCCGACCAGCGCGCCCGGCGCGGCCGGCACCGCCGTGCTGGCCCAGATGCAGGGCTTCCGCCAGATCTGGGGCCCGCTGACCTTCGGCGGCGTGTTCGACCGCTTCCCGGAGCTGAAGGTGGTGTTCGTCGAGGGCGGCATCAGCTGGGTCGCCTCGATGCTGCACGACGCCGACATGATCTACAACTCGTTCCCGACGGTGATGAACCCCAAGCTGGCGCACCCGCCGAGCTGGTACTGGTTCAACCACTGCTACGCGACGTTCATGACCGACCCGGCGGGGCTGGAGCTGCTGCATCGGATCGGCCCCGACCGGGTGATGTGGTCGTCCGACTATCCGCACCAGGAATCGACCTTCGGCTACACCCGCAGCGCCATCCAGGCGGTGTTCGACGCCACCACCGTCGAGAACGCCCAGAAGATCCTCGGCAAGACCGCGCTCGAGGTCTTCAACCTGCGCTGATCCGGATCGTCTCCAGCCAGGTCCGTGGTTTGCCGGGTCATCGCGCGAGTGAGCGTTCCGCATGAGCAGGCAGCTCCACCTCGGCGCCGTTATGCGCCCGGTCGCCATCCATACCGCGTGGTGGCGCTATCCGGGCGCCTACCCTGACGCCAACTTCAACCTGAAGCACCTCGTGCGGTTCATTCAGACGCTTGAGCGGGCGAGGTTCGACGCGTTTTTCATGGCCGACCATCTGGCCGTGCTGAACATGCCGGTGCAGTCGTTGCGGCGCAGCGCGACTGTGACTTCGTTCGAGCCGCTGACGCTGCTGTCGGCCCTGGCGATGGCGACCGAGCGGATCGGTTTGATCGCGACGGCCTCGACAACCTTTGACGAACCCTACCATATCGCCCGCCGGTTCGCCTCGCTCGACCACATCAGCAACGGCCGCGCGGGCTGGAACGTCGTCACCACCGCCAACCCCGATGCAGCACTCAATTTCGGGCTGGCCGAGCACGTCGAGCACGACGAACGCTACCGGCGGGCGCGCGAGTTTCAGTCCGTCGTGACCGGTCTTTGGGACACCTGGGCGGACGATGCATGGCGGCGCGACCAGGCCAGCGGCATCTTCTTCGACCCGGAGAAAATGCACGTCCTCGACCACACGGGTCCGCATCTATCGGTGCGAGGCCCGCTGAACATTGCGCGACCGATCCAAGGCTGGCCGGTCATCGTGCAGGCCGGCGCATCCGAGGCCGGGCGGCAATTCGCCGCGGAAACCGCCGAGGTCGTTTTCGGCAGCAGCCGCACGATCGAGGAAGCCCGCGCCTTCTATACCGATGTAAAGGCACGTGTCATCACCGCGGGACGCTCGGCCGACCACGTCAAAATCCTGCCGGGCGCGCTGGTGACCGTCGGACGAACCAGCGAGGAGGCGCGGGACAAGAAAGCCCTGCTCGACAGTCTCGTGCATCCCGAAAGCGGGGTGCCCAATCTGTCCATTCGGCTTGGCGTCGACGCCTCGGGCTTTGACCTCGACGCGCCATTGCCCGAAATCCCGCCGTCAAACCAGAGCCAGAGCGGACGCGACACGCTCGTGGCGCTGGCACGCCGAAACAACCTGACCGTCCGTCAGCTTGCCCAGTACGTCGGCGGGTTCGGCGGGCTCGAGATGGTCGGTACCGCCGGCGAAATCGCCGACATGATGCAGTCGTGGCTGGAAACCGGTGCCTGCGACGGGTTCAACATCATGTTCCCGACGGTGCCGGCCGGCCTCGATGATTTTGTTGTCGCTGGTCATCCCCGAACTGCAACGCCGGGGCATCTTCCGCAACGAATACACCGGAACAACCCTGCGCGAACATTTCGGTCTGCCGCGGCCCGAGAACCAGTTCTTCGCGCAGGGTCGTCCGCTCGGCTCCCGAAACGCCGTATAGTAACGACAGTAAATAGAAATGGCGGCGTTGCTCGGCAGCGGGACCGTGCCGTCTGTTCAACGCCGACGGAACACCACGCTCAGGTTGTTCGCCGGCATCGCAATGCGTTCGGGCGCCTCGAACCCTGCCCGACAGCGAGGGCGGTGATGTCGTCGAGGTTGCGTATGCCCCAGGACGGGTTCTGCGCCCGAAGATCGGCATCGAACGCTGCGTTGCCGGCGCCGGTATGCACGCCGCCCTCGCGGAACGGGCCATAGAGGAAGAGCAGTCCGCCCGAACCGAGGACGCGCGCGGCGCCCGCTATCAGCCCCTGGGTGGCGGTCCAGGGCGCGATATGGACCATGTTGATCGCGATGACGGCGTCCGCCCGGGCAATCGGCCAAGCCGCCGCGGCGGCGTCGAGCGGAAGCGGAGGCAACAGATTTGGCAGCCCCGACAGCTCACGCCAGGCCGCGATGCTCTGCAGTGCCTCCGGGTCCTGATCGGTCGGCTGCCAGATCATTGCCGGGAACGCGGTGCTGAACCACACCGCATGTTCGCCTGTGCCGCTGGCAATTTCCAGCACCAGCGCCGACGGCGGCAAGACGTCGCGCAGCACCCGCAGGAGCGGCTCACGATTGCGCGCCGCGGCGGGCGCGGTCTTGGCAGCCTGGTTCATTGCGGTGCGCTCACCGACACCTCCTGCTACCAGTCCATATGCGCGATCACGTTCTCCACCGGCCAGCTCGAGATTCGCATCACACCGCCCAGCGGGCGATCCATCTCCAGGATCAGGAAGATCGAGCCCCCAATCGCCAACGAGCAAATCAGAAACGCCGCCACCACAGTGCCGTTACGCGGCGCATTCAGTCCAAAGCTCATAAAAATCACGGTGATCCACGACACCAGCACCACCAGGACCACACCCTGCACGCTCGGCCCCTGCTGCTCGATCAGTAGCCAGCGCTGGCGCAGCAGGTCCATGTGGATGCCGACCGCCCCGTCCTGCAGCGCACGTTGCGCGGCGTCGACCGGCCTCAGTCGCCCGGATCAATTCGCGCACCTGCTCCAGCAGCACTCGCGTCTTCTCGTCCTCGACGATCAGTGGGCGTTTGCCGTCCGGCGGCCAGCCCTGCAGCTTGAACGCCTCGATATATTCGCGCAGCAGGTCACGCGAGACTGCAGCGGGGCCGCCGTAATCCCTCAGCGCCTCGTTCAGCAGTGCCAGTTCGGCGGCGTAGTTGCGAATGGCGAGGTCGGTGAAATCATGCGAGGTCTTGGCAGTCGCGATCAGCAACCCGAGCACCAGCGAGGCCAGCACCGAAAGCATCCCGGTGCCGAGCTTGATGACGTCGAGCGTCTCCTTGGTCAGGTGCTCCCGCGGGAGGACCCGATGCAGGTAGAGGCCGCCAATGCCACCGGCGAAGATGCAGGCTGCGACCAAAAGACTCGTGCTGATGGTGTTCATGGTCTGGCTCCGCATCGATGCACAAGTCGGCCGCGACGACAGCCCTTACCGCCCGCGGAAGGGGGTTGCCAAGCCACGTCTTTGAAGCGAACCAGGGTGCTGGCGGCGTCGAAACCCATAGTCTGATGTGGCTGAGAGTCAGATGGTCGGCAGCATGAAGGCACGCCGCTACTGAGATGGTGTTGGCGACCGGGCAGGCTCGGAACGATACAGTTGAAGCGTGGCGATAGCGGCGCACCCGATGGCGGACGGCCTCGTGGTTCTGCCGGCATAGCCGCGGTCTCCGGGCATCGCCTGACCACCGCTTCGGGCATATACCTTGATGGTGTGGCGACATCCGCTCGCAGGTTCACCAGGGAAGGCAAGGATGGCTGATCGATCGAAATGGGATCCTGAAATGGCTGCATTTACCGCCGCGCAAGAGGCGGAGGCGAAAAAGTATCCGCCAGTGAAAGCCGAACTTCCGTTGGAGCCGCACCGCCGGGTGAATGATCTGCTGGGTATGCTGACGGCTTCAGGTGGTCCGATAATGGCCGAGACAACGGACCGGTGGGTGAATGCACAAGGTCGCCGCGTGTTTTGTCGGGTGTACCGGCCGGTGACGGACCGCGTGATCCCGACGTTGATCTATTTCCATGGCGGGGGCTGGGTCTGGGCGAACGTTGACACGCACGACCGCATGGTACGCGAGTATGCCGCCGCCGGTCAGGTCGCTGTCGTAAGCGTGGATTACGCGCTGTCGCCAGAAGCAAAGTTCCCCCGGGCGCTCGAGGAATGTGCCGCGGTCGTGCGCTTCCTTGCCGATCAGGGTTCGGCTTGGGGACTGGACCAGCGGCAGTTGCTGGTGGGTGGCGATTCAGCCGGTGGCAACCTGGCCTTGGCGACAGCCCTGCTGCTTCGAGATACCGGCGGCCCGCCCCTGCGAGGCGTGCTCGCGAACTATCCCATTGCCGACGCATGCTTCGATACCGACAGCTATTGCGAATTCGGGGCGTGGCGGTTACGGGTTGAGCAGCGAGCGGATGGAATTCTATTGGAGCGTCTACGTGCCGCACGACATCGACCGGCTGCATCCTCTGGCGGCTCCGTTGCGGGCGGACCTGACCGGATTGCCTCCGGTGATGGTGCTGCTGGCGGAAATGGATGTGCTCCGTTCCGAAGGGGAGGCGCTGGTGGCCAAGCTGCGAGCTTCGGGCGTGACGGTGGAAACAGAGACGTTCCCCGGTGTTGTGCATGGCTTTCTGCGAGCGACGGGGTCGGTGCGAAAGGCGCGGGATGCGGTTGCGACGGCGGGCGACTGGATGCGGCGGGTCGGTGGGCTCTGAGACAAGCGCGCCGGTGTTCGCCATGCCGCGGGTAGGTAAGCCGGTTCGATTGGGGACCTGCTTGCTTGCGCCGCCTTAACCATACCTCGGTTGCCGGAATCCGACGTCCGACCTGCATGCGGCCTAGGTTCGTGGAACGCGCGATGCGATGGCGAGTGACAAGGCCGTGGAAAAAAGGAGGAAACCGGCCATTGCCGTGAGGCCGGAGGCAAACGAGCCGGTGGTGTCCCTCAACCATCCCATCAACGCCGGCCCGACGAAGCCGCCAAGAGAACTTGCCGAATAGATAAAGGCCATCGCACCCGCCGCTGCGATGCCGGTCAAAAAGCGCGCTGGGATCGCCCAAAGAATCGCCTGCGCGGCCGCAATGCCGGTCAGTGCGACAGTCAGGCAGAGCAAGGATGACTGCCAGGAGGCAGCAAAACTAGCGGCGAGCAGCAACCCGAGCGCGGCCATGCCGCCGGCGATGATCAGATTGCCGACGTCATAGCCGGTGCGATCCGCTATGATCGCCCAGACCAACATTCCGATCGATGCCACGACGTAGAGCGTCCCGGTTAGCAGGCCGACCGTCAGGTTCGATTGGAATGTCGTCTTGATGATGTGCGGCAGCCAAATGGCTATGCCGAATGATCCGGCGGTCAGGGCAAAGCCGATCAGCGCCAGCACCAGCACCCTTGCGTCCCGCAGGGCGGCCCAGAAATGCGTGATTTCCCGGTATCTTGATTCTGAGGCGAGACGGTCCTCGACGGCGATACGTTCCTCGATCGTGAGCCAGCCAGCCTCGGCCGGCCGGTCAGCCACAACTCGAAGGGCGACGTAGCCGAGCAACAGGGATGGCAGACCTTCGACGATGAACAGCCACTGCCAGCCTGACAGACCGGCGAACCGGTCACATCCCAGCAGCGCGCCCGAAAGCGGCGCGCCGATCACATTGGAGACTGGAACCGCGAGCAGGAAAATCGCCAGCATCCGAGCGCGGTACTCGGCTGGGAACCACAGTAATATGAGATATGCTATGCCGGAAATGAATCCAGCGTCCGCCAGTCCCAGACCCAGGCGTAAGGCATAGAAACTTCGAGGCCCCGAGATCAGCGCGCAACAAACCGTGACCATGCCGGAAAGGATCAGGACCAGACCCAGCCAGCGCCGAATGCCGAAGCGATACAGGACCAGGTTGCTGGGGATCGCGAAGACACAATAGGCAAGCATCAGGAGACCGGCACCAAAACCGAACTGCGCCGAGGTCAGACCGATCTCCTGGTCCATCTGCAGCGACGCGAAGCCGATATTGGACCGGTCAAGACAATTCAGCATGAAACCGACCGCCAGCAGCGGCATCAGTCGCCAGGCATTCTTTCGCAAGGCCGCGGTCTCGACCGGGTCGGATCGCATGTCATACCGGCCTTTCCAGCGGGCTCGCGAGCCGCAGCTTGGCGCCCCGGGCGAAGGCAACGATCTGCTCGAATGCCTCGCCGAAGTACAACTCGAAGTTCTCCCACTCCGCCCAGCCGAGGTGTGGGGTGCACAATACGTTCGGCATCGACAGGAAGGGATGATTACCCCCCGTCACCGGCTCCTGTTCGTAGACATCAACCGCGGCGTAGCCCGGCCGTCCCGAACGCAACGCGGTCAACAGTGCACCAGGCTGGATGAGTTCGGCGCGCGAGGTGTTGACGAGCAGAGCCGTCGGCCGCATGAGCGCGAGGTGGTCCGGCGCGACGATCCCGGTGGTTTCCGGGCGCAGGCGGACGTGCAGCGAAAGCACGTCGGACCGCGCGAACAGATCGGCCTGGCAGGTGGCGGTATCGTAGCCGGCCGCTTTCGCTGCGGCAGCTGACGCCTGCTGTCCCCAGACCAGGACATGCATCCCGAGTCCCGCCCCGGCCCGCGCCACCAGCGACCCGATCGCACCGAGACCGAATATTCCCAGTGTGCTGCCACTGAGGCGATGCGACAATGTGCCAGGCCACTCGCCGCGGCGCATGCGATCCGCCTCCAGCGCGATATTCCGCCTGGCCGCGACGATCAGCGCAACCGTCAGCTCGGCGGGCGACGACGGGGCGTTGCTTTTGCCAATGGAGACCAGCACGCCATGGTCAACGCAAGCGGCGTAGTCGATCGTGGTGGCGGCGCGTCCGACCAGCGCAATAAGCCGGAGATTGGGCAGCCGCTCGATCAGCGCCCGGGAAAATCGCACGCGCTCGCGTATCGCGACGATCACTTCCGCGTGGTGCAGGCGCTCGACGAGATGGTCCAGATTGGCAGCCGGCTCCCGGTAGCGCGTCACTTCGTGGCCCCGAAGTATGGCGAAGCAATCCAGCCGGTCGACGATGTCCTGGTAGTCGTCGGGGATGACAATCTTCATCGAATGACAACGCTCGATCTTCGGCTGGACCACGGCCCGCGTTTCGCACTGATCGCAGTCCATCGCCAGCCGGTAGAACAGCATGATCCGCCACTGCCTGAACAGCCCTGCCGCATCTTGACACGTGCTTCCGCCGCAGAAGATCCCAGCCAGGCACGACATTTGACCGAGCGAAGGACTGATAGGAGACCGAGCTGGTTTGTCCTGAGAACCGGTTTTTTGATTGCCGGCCGCGATCGGTCAGCGATCCTTGCGGTTGGCTGGCTGCCACCTTTGAGCATGATCGTTTGTGCGTTCGGCTGGTCGACCGGCGCTCCTGGTTCGCAGGCGGTCTGTTCTGAAAAAAGATCGATCTCCACGTCCAAGGCAGGGACCATCGCGAGCGGCGCGACAACGTCAAAGCGGCTGGCCAAGATGAAGGCGGCAGGGATTGCATTGAGCCCGTCTGGATCATTGTCCTCGAGTCGCAGGTCACCAAGCCTTCGGATGCCGCGTCGGTCCGTCGACACCAGCACGATTGCGCCGACACCTGGGTCCGGCGGTTTGTGGCTTTCGGCTTCGATGCCGTCGATAAGTCGAGCCTTCGCGTCCCCGTCCTTGGCGCCGGGCGAGGGCCGGGCGACATGCAGCATCAACTTCCAGCACTGGGCGTGGTCAAACTCCACTGCTCGGCCTGCGGACGATGACATCAGCGGCTCGCTCCTGCGGTGACCCCGGCGCGGCGGCATAACCCTCGTCCTTCGGTGCGTTTGGAACCTGACTGTCACAAACATGCACCCCGGTGTCAAATTTGTTAAAGATGCGATGGCAACTTTTCGTGCCCGCTGGTTCGGCGGCACACTGTACCAGCAGCCCTGGATTGCGAACTCTTGGCCAAGCCGGCTGCTGTCATATTGACTTCCCACGCCGCCCCCCTCGACCGCGCCGAGCCGGTCGACCACGCATATGATTTTGACCCGCTCCGCGGTCCGAGCGCGCCATCGACCCGGGGAGCGCCGGTGAACGTCACGGTCACGGATATCAGGCAGTCGATTGAGCCCGACGGCGTTCATGCGCTCCAGCCAAAGCGACATAACGCCCCGATGGCCGTTAGTTAGTGCGTATGAGGCTGTCTAGACGAAGCTGCCTCCGGTTGACGTTCGCCACGGGCCAGCGCCGCAACTCGACGAGCGACACAGACATCCGAGCTGAGCGATCGGCGCCTGATGGCAGCGGCCTTTCGCTCCGCGGTCCGGAACGCAATCAGCGGCAATGACAGGCGCAGGCGATTGCGCCCAACCTGCGGCGGCCATAGCCCTAATCAAAAGACTCAATACTTGCGCAGAAAGAACCCGACGGTGACGGTGGCACTCAAGAACACAACGAACAGACGCAGAACCGACGCCGGCAGCAATCGGGCGCACCGGGCCGCGTAGTATCCACCGGCGACGACAGAGACCATCGTCGTCAACATCTCCCGCCACCAGACGGCCCCGGCCAAAACGAAAACCAAAACGGCCATTCCGTTCGCGGCACTAACCAATAGGGTCCGGGCGGGCGCCAGTGACTTCAGATCAGTCTGATCAAGCAGTGTCCAGACCGCCATCATCATCAACCCGATCGCGCCGCCGAAATAGCCGCCGTAAATCGAAAGAATGAACTGTATCAGCAGAAATGGGCCACGTCCGATCCGGACATGCCGGCGCAGCGTTTCGCTCAGGCGCCGCCCGCCGGCGAACGCCAGCGTCGCCAGCAATAGTAGCCACGGGATCACCAGATCGAAGGCAGCCCCTGGCGTCACCAGCAGCAGGATTGCGCCGATCGTGCCGCCGGCCAGGCTGATCGGCAGCAACACGCGTAGCCTGACACCGGCGACACCCTGCAGACCCGCCCGAAATGCCCAGGTGCTGGCGAGCGTCCCCGGGAACAGCGCCACTGTGCTGGTGGCATTGGCGGCGATCGGCGGTAACCCGATTGAGACCAGCACTGGAAAGGTCACGAATGAGCCGCCGCCCGCGACGGCGTTCATGGCGCCGCCTAGCAGCCCGGCCATCAACAGCAGCAGATAATGTTGCATGACTCGAGACCCGGCTCGCCGAAATCATCATTCCATCGGAACGTTGCGTTCCAGTTCCGCCAGCCAAACGGCGGCGTTACCGTCGGAGGGAGCACGCCAATCGCCCCGCGGCGACAGTGACCCTCCGGCCGAAACCTTCGGCCCATTCGGCATCGCGCTGCGCTTGAACTGGCTGAAGGCAAAGAAGCGCGCCAGGAAAACCGCCATCCAATGTCTGATCTGCTTTAGGTCGTAACCCACGCGCCGGTCCTCATCGAAATGTGGCGGCCAGTCGCCACGCGCCGGATCCTCCCAGGCATGCAGCGCCATGAACGCAATCTTGGATGGCGCAAAGCCGTAACGCAGGATATGGAACAGAGTGAAATCCTGCAGTGCATAGGGACCGATTTTCGCCTCGGTGCTTTGCGGCGTCTCGCCTTCGCCGACCGGCACCAGTTCCGGGGAAATCTCGGTGGCGAGGATCGCGTCCAGCGTCCGCAGCACGTCGGGGGCGAAACGTCTGGTGCCGATGATCCAGCGGATCAGATGCTGGATCAGCGTTTTCGGCACCCCGGCGTTGACGTTGTAGTGCGCCATCTGGTCACCAACGCCGTATGTGCACCAGCCGAGCGCCAGCTCCGACAGGTCGCCGGTGCCGATGACGATGCCGCCCTGGTGGTTTGCCAGCCGGAACAGATAGTCGGTGCGCAGGCCAGCCTGCACATTCTCGAAGGTGATGTCGTAGACCGACTTGCCGGTCGCGTAGGGATGCCCGAGATCGGCCAGCATCTGTTTCGCGGCCGGCCTGATGTCGAGCTCGTGCGGGGTCGCTCCCAGCGACTGCATCAGCCGCCACGCATTGGATTTTGTGTGGTCGGATGTGGCAAAGCCCGGCATCGTATAGGCCAGGATATTGGCGCGCGGAAGCCCCAGCAGATCAAACGCCTGAGCGCACACCAGCAACGCCTGCGTCGAATCCAGCCCGCCCGAAATGCCGATGACGACCCGTTGCAGTCCCGTCGCGCGCAGTCGCTGCGCCAGGCCGGAGACCTGAATATTGTAAGCCTCGTAACAATCCTGCTCCAGGCGCGCGACATCGGCCGGCACGAACGGGAACCGCTCGATCCGCCGGAGCAGCCCGACATCGGTGTCACGCGGTGGCGTCAGTGCAAAACCAATGCGGCGATACGCGCGAAGGTGGCGGCGGCGATTGGTATCGAACGATCCCATCTGCAAGCGCTCCTGTGCCAGCATGTCGAGATCGATATCGGCGATCGCCGCCTGATCCGCCACCGGAAACCGTTCGGTCTCGGCCAAAGTGTTGCCGTTCTCGAACACCGAAGCCTGACCGTCCCAGGCCAGATCGGTGGTCGACTCGCCCGCTCCCGCCGCGGCGTACAGATAGGCCGACAAGCAGCGCGCGGACTGTGAGCGGCACAGCAGCCGCCGCGTCTCCGCCTTGCCGATGGTGATGTTGCTCGCCGACAGATTGGCCAGCACCGTGGCGCCGGCGACCGCCGCCTCGCCGCTCGGCGGGTTCGGCACCCAGACGTCCTCGCAGATTTCGGCATGCACGACGAAGCCGCGCAGGTCGGTGGCTTCGAACAACAGATCGGGGCCGAACGGGACGGTCTGATCACCGATGGTGATCGCGCCACCCGTCTGTCCCGTCGCCGCTGACGAAGTGTCGCGGTTCGTAGAATTCGCGGTAGTTCGGCAGATGGATCTTCGGCACCACGCCAAGGATCTGGCCGCGGTGGATGGCGACTGCGCAGTTGTACAGTGCGCCAACGATGCCGCAACGGTGCGCCAACCAGCAGCAGCGGCATGAGCTCTACCGACCCAGCGGCCAGGACCTCGATCGCCGCCTCCACCGCGTCGAGCAGCGCGGTCTGCTGCAGCAGATCGCTGATCGCGTAGCCTGACAGACCGAGTTCGGGGAACACGGCCAATGCCACCGCCTGCCGGTCGCAGTCCTTGGCCATTTGCAGGATCGAACGCGCGTTGCTCGCCGGGTCGGCCAGCGCGGTGCGGGTCGTGCAGGCGGCGACACGGGCGAAACCGTGACGATACAGGGAACGAAAACTCATGGCCTACCTGGGCTTTGCTGCACGACAATATGGCGTGCCGGGGTCGGTTGCACCACCGGGCCATCCCACGCCTGTCAGGGACATGGCCGGGGTTGGACGCGAAGCGCCGGCCTGTCCGGCTCGATCTGTCCGGTAAGGAGATGCAATCCCGGTCTCGATGGCACCCGGCCATGGCAAAACATTCCGGGCGCGTCGCCTCACACTGGCAACACTTCGTGCAGCCGCGCGAGCTCGACGCGCGTGCGCCCTCCCTCGCCGACTGTCATCACGTCATCAAAACGAAACCCCCACAGCAGATCGACCGGTTCATAGGCATGCACCGCATGCACCGGCGCGGCCAGGGTGGCGTCCGTGCCGGTGATCGAGACCAGGAACTGCGCCTCCATCTCGGTGAGTTGCTCCAGCGACAGCCCCTGCAGCGGACTGGCGGCGTCGATCGCATGACGCAGCGTCCAGGCCAACGACAGCGCCTGCACCCGGCCGTGCAGCAACGGCAGATCGTGCGAGCGCCACATCATATGGCCTTCCAGCGTTCTATATCGCATAAGAAACGTCAGACACGCCTCGGCATTGAAGATCGTTCCGGTTCGCCGATTGGCGAGCCGCACAGACAGCGTCGGCACACCATCATGAGGCGCGATCGTCATCTGCCGGCTGAATTCGATGTTGGCGCGCGGTCGGGCGAAGCGAACGAAGATCAGTCCGGTGAGGACCGCGGTGGACAGCAGCCCGAGGAATATTTCCAAGGTCGCAACGACATGGCCGTAGGGGGTGCTCGGAGCCATCACGCCAAAGCCGACGGTGGCGAATGTCTCGACACTGAAGAAGAACGCGTCGTCCCAGTCTCCGGGCGGCAGGTTGGCGATGCTGTCCGGCCGCAGCGCATACAGCGTGCCGAACACGGCGTTCAGGGCCAGATAGTAGCCGAGCACCCCGAGCAGGAACGGACCCCAGCCTATCGCCAGCAGGGCATGGTAAGGATCGCGCCAATCGTAAAGTGGCGCGTCCGTGGTGACGATCTCGGTACCGCCGAATTGTCCCGCGACGTCGCGCAGGCGGGAACGCCGACGCGGCGTGGTGTTTCCTGACATCTGCTCGTCTTCCCCAGCACGAAACTCCGCCGTCGATAAAGCACGAGCACAGTCCGCCGGTCTCGCCGCGGGTGCCGTCAGTATGATATTCGGGGCGGTCAACGTTGCCGAACCATGCTCGTTCGGCGGATCTCGCGATGTACGTCGCGCCGTCGTCAGCAAGGTCGCATCCATCCCGCCGGGCGATGCGCCAATTACGGTGACATGATCCGCGCGGGATAGAGCGACGCATTCTGGTCTTGTGTCACCAGCGTCATGTCTTCGGATATCGCCTGTGAGATGATCAGATGATCGAATGGGTCCCGATGCTGCTGGCGAAACGGCAGATCGTTCAAAACGCCAAGATGCCGCGGGGAAATACTCAGCCACTGCATTTTGCTGGCGGGCGACATTTGCGCAATGATCGAGGCGATGTCGGCCTCCAGTTTTCCGATCCGGCGCTTGACCACGATCTCCCACAGCGAAACCACGCTGACGAACACCGCGTTGCCGGCTCGGCAAGAACCCGGCGCGTCTCAGACCTTAAGCGGTCAGGGTTTGCCAGCACCCACAAGAGAACGTGGGTGTCGAGCAGCAATCTCACACCTTGGCGCTTTCCATCGCGTCAATGATCTCGTCCGGTGTCTGATCGAAGTCCGGCGTCACGCTGATCTTTCCCAGCAGCGAACCGAATGGCATCTCCGGCGAGCGGCCGGTAAGAGCAAGGCGAAGGATCTCCCGATGCTCGGCCTCGGCCGAACGTCCATGAGCAGCCGCCCGCTGCTTCAGCAGTGCCGCCAACTCGTCGTCAACGCCGCGAACGATAAGGCTTTTCATAACAATCCCTTTGATATCAAATTGATAACATCGCTGCCGGAGGAAATCAACGAAATGCCAGAACGAGTAGCCGCGGCGTCCAGCACGAACTAGAACCCGCCGTGCTCGAACTCCAACTTCCCATCTCGCAACTTCCCATCGCGGACGCCGTCCCCGCCCTGCAGGCAGCGCTCGATGCCGGCCGCAACGTCGTCCTCGTCGCGCCGCCCGGAGCCGGCAAGACGACAATAGTGCCGCTCGAACTGCTGCACGCCCCCTGGCGCGGCGACGATCGGATCGTGATGCTGGAGCCGCGCCGTCTCGCGACGCGCGCGGCCGCCGCCCGGATGGCGTTCCTCCTCGGTGAGCCGGTCGGCCAGACCATCGGCTTTCGCACCCGGATCGACGGCGCCGGCTCCGCCGCGACGCGGATCGAGGTCGTCACCGAAGGCCTGTTGCTGCGCCGGTTGCAGGCCGATCCCGGGCTGGAAGGAGTCGCCGCCATCATCCTGGACGAAATCCACGAACGATCGCTGGAATCCGACCTGGCGCTGGCGCTGTGCCTCGATCTGCAACGCGTGCTTCGGCCCGAGCTTCGGCTGCTGGCGATGTCCGCCACGGCGGATGGTGCGCGTCTGTCCGGCTTGATGAATGCACAGGTGGTGGAAAGCGCCGGCCGGATGTTCCCGGTCACGGTCGAGCATCTCGCACGCGACATCGCCTCCCCGCGCGACCTGCCGGACGCCGTTGCCCGCGCTATCCGCGCCGCCCTGGCGCAACACCAGGGCGATATCCTCGCCTTCCTGCCCGGAATGGCGGAAATCCGCCGCACCGAGGCGGCACTGGGTGGCTGTGGGGCGCTGGTTCTGCCGCTGCACGGCGATCTGCCGCCAGACCAGCAGGACCACGCTCTCCGCCCCGCCGAGGGCCGCCGGATCGTGCTGGCGACCTCGATCGCGGAGACCTCGCTGACGGTTCCCGGCGTGCGCATCGTGGTGGATGGCGGCTGGCGGCGCACGCCTCGGCTTGATCCCTCAACCGGCTTGACCCGTCTGGCCACCGTTCGCATCTCCCGCGCGGCGGCGGATCAGCGGGCCGGCCGAGCGGGGCGGGAGGCGCCGGGGGTGGCCATCAGAGTATGGTCGGCCGCCCTGCACCGCAGCCTGCCGGCGCATGACCGGCCGGAGATACTGGAAGCCGAGCTGTCGTCGCTGGTCCTGGACTGCGCGGCGTGGGGCACGCCGCCGGCTGATCTCGCGTTCCAGGATCGGCCCCCAGCCGGTGCGCTGAGCGCGGGCGCCGCGCTGTTGCGCGAACTGGGAGCGCTGGACGGCCGGGATCGGATCACACCAGCGGGCACGGAGATGGCACGGATCGGGGCACATCCCCGCCTGGCAGCCATGATGCTGGCCGCGGAGACACCCGGACAGAGGGCCCTCGCCGCCGATCTGGCCGCGTTGCTCGAGGAACGCGACCCGCTGCGGTCGCCCGACGCCCCAGCCGACATCGCCAGCCGCCTGAGCGCCATCGCCGGCGATGATCCGGGAGCCGGAGCTGTCGCCGACCGGGGAGCGCTGTCCCGGATCAGGCGCGCCGCCGCGCAATATCGTCGGCGTATGGGAGTGCCCGCCAGTCAAGCCCCAAGCGGCGCAACCGACGCCGGCGATCCTGCCAATTTGCTGGCGGCGGCGTTTCCTGATCGCGTTGCCCAGCGCCGCGGGGAACCCGGGTCGTTCCGTTTGTCAGGCGGTGGGGGCGCACGGCTGCCGCGCACCGATCCGCTCGCCAACGCCGGTTTGCTGGTAGTGGCCGCGCTTGAACTGAAGGCGGCCTCACGCATCAAACTGGCCGCCACTCTAGATCCAGACAGGCTGCCCCGAAGTCTGACCGGACGCATGACGGAGCAGGTGGAGGCGACATTCGATGCGGTCAGCGGGACCGTGCTGGCGCGCCGCCGGCGTCGGCTGGGCAGTCTGATCCTGTCCGACCGGACCGAGCCCATCGACCCGGCAAGGGTTGCGGAAATTCTCGCTGACGCCGTGGCGGCAGAGCAGTTGCGGCAGCTGCCGTGGACCGGCGCCGCGCGACAACTGCAGGCACGGGTGGCGCTGATGCGCGGGATCGAACCCGACGCCGACTGGCCGGACCTGACGGATGACGCGCTGATCCGTTCGGTTCAGGATTGGCTGCCGCCGTATTTGGCGGGCATCGGGCGAGTATCGGACATGCAGCGACTCGATCCACAGGCGATGCTCGCGAGGCCGTCTCCCGTGGGAACTGGCCGGGCGCATTGACGCAGAGCTGCCAACCCATCTGACCCTGCCCGCCGGCCGCGCGGCCGTCGACTATCTGCAAACGCCACCTCTGGCTGCCGCCAAGGCGCAGGCGTTCTACGGTCTGGCCACGACACCGCGACTCGCCGGGGGCCGAATTCCGCTGCGACTTGCCCTGCTTTCCCCGGCTGGGCGGCCGATCGCGGTCACTGCTGACCTGGCTGGATTCTGGACCGGCGCGTGGGCCGATGCGCGCCGGGACATGCGCGGTCGCTATCCAAAGCACGATTGGCCAGAAAATCCGGGTATAGTTGCAGCCCCGCGCAGCGAAGGCAGCGCCCCCGCGCGGCATAAACTAACTCAACATATTCTTGTTACCGCGCAAGTCCCGTGCCATCTCCACTTGGCGCGCATGACACGACCGGAGATCGAACCCTTTATGCCAGCCACACTGCTCGTCTTCGGGCCGCATCCCCGGCTATCCGGTCGCCCTGCAACGCGGGAGGTGTGTCGTGTGCTGGTGTTGGGCCTGATGCTGCTGGCGACCGCCTGCACGCCGCGGGACGCCACCGCCCGCTCGGCCCCGGAAAGCCTGGCACCCCTGGTGAAGAAGGTGCTCCCGTCCGTGGTCAATATCGCGGTGACCGAGACTGTCAGTGGCGGCGATATGCTCAGCCAACTGCCAGAGGAATTGCGCGACACGCCGCTGGGACGGGAGTTCCGCCGCCGGTTCAGCAGCCGCAGGGAGCAGGTGGCGGGTGCCGGATCTGGCTTCATCGTGGATGCCTCCGGCATCATCGTCACGAACAACCATGTGGTCGGCCACGCCGACAAGATCGTCGTCTCGCTGACCGACGGCCGGCAGCTTCCGGCCAAGGTATTGGGCCATGACGAGCTGACCGACATCGCGGTGATCAAAGTGCAGGGGGCTGAACCGCTGCCTGCTGTCACCTGGGGCGACTTGCGCAAGGCCGAGGTCGGCGACTGGGTGCTGGCGGCCGGTAACCCGTTCGGCTTGGGCGGCTCGGTCAGCGTCGGGATCATCTCCGCCGAGGGCCGCGACCTCGGCTCCGGTCCGTTCGACAACTTCCTGCAGCTCGACGCGCCGATCAACCCGGGCAATTCGGGCGGGCCGGTGTTCAACATGGATGGCCAGGTGATTGGCGTCAGTTCGGTGATCGTCTCGCCGACCGGAGCGTCGGTCGGGATCGGCTTCGCCATCCCAAGCGAGACGGTGACCCGAATCGTTACCCAGTTGCTCGCCAAGGGCAGCATCGAGCGCGGCTGGCTGGGGGTGTCGGTGGAGGACCGGGATGACGGCGTGGTCATCGCCAACCTGGATCGCACCGGCCCCGCCGCAAAGGCCGGCCTGCGTTCGGGCGATCTGGTGGTCGCGATCAATGGCGACCGGATCGACAGCTCCCGCGGGCTGATTCGCGCGGTGGCCGCCGTGCCGCCCGGCAACAGCGTCACCGTTACCGTCCGGCGGCAGGGGCGGAGATGGAAATTCCGGTGAACGTCGGCCGCCGGCCGACCGAACAAGCAGGTTGAGGGGAACAGTTCGATGCGCATCCTGGTGGTCGAAGACGACAAGGACGTGGCCGGCTTCGTGGTGCGCGGGCTGCGCGAAGCCGGTCACGTGGTGGAGCATTCCGACAATGGCCGGGACGGGCTGTTCATGGCCGCCAGCGAGAGCTTCGATGCGGTGATCCTCGACCGCATGCTGCCGGGTGGCATCGACGGCCTGAAGATCCTGGAAACCCTGCGCAGCCAGAAGAACGCCGTGCCGGTGCTGATCCTTTCCGCGATGGCGGAGGTCGACGACCGGGTGAAGGGACTGAAGGCCGGCGGTGACGACTATCTGACCAAGCCTTTCGCCTTCGCCGAACTGCTGGCGCGGGTCGAAGCGCTCAACCGGCGGGGCAAGGGTGAGGGCCCGATCACCAAGCTGGAGGTCGAGGACCTGGAACTCGATCTGCTGTCCCGCCAGGTGAAGCGGGCCGGCCAGAAGATCGACCTGCAACCGCGGGAGTTCCGTCTGCTGGAATATCTGATGCGCCACGCTGGCCAGGTCGTGACGCGCACTATGCTGCTGGAAGGCGTGTGGGATTACCATTTCGATCCGCAGACCAATGTCATCGACGTCCATGTCTCCCGGCTGCGGCAGAAGGTGGACAAGCCGTTTCCGTCGGCGCTGATCCATACCATTCGCAACGCCGGCTACATGCTGCGGGCTGAGGCCTAGCCGATCCACCGCGTCGACGGCCGGAGCGATCTGGGGTGCCGACGTTTTACCCCCGACCTGGGGTGGCGCTATTTGAGCAAGGAAAATCACGGCTCTTGGCCAGCAGGAGGTGGGTGCCGGTGATGAAGCTGGGGCTGGGATGCCTGGCGTTTTGCCAGTGGTGGCTGATCAGACGCCGGGATGATTGACCGCGGCCTGTTCAGGTCCGCTGGATTCCGTTTCGGGCTGATCTACGCCCTGCTCCTGGCCGTCAGCGCCGCGGCGCTGGCGATTTTCCTCTGGTGGGCCACGGCCGGCCTGCTCGACCGGCAGACCGAGGCGGCGATCCACGCCGACGCACAGAACCTTGTCCGATCGCTGGTCCGAGGGCGGCCTCGCCGCCCTGATCGTCACCATCGAGGACCGGCTGACGCAGAATGTCGACGACGATGCCATCTACTTCCTGGCCAATGCCAACATGCAGCGGATTGCCGGCAACCTGGAGCGGTGGCCGCCGACCGTGACTCAGGTCGGCGTGGCCTATGAGCTTCAGGTGCAGCGTGCCGGCATGCGGTCGCTGGCGCATGTGCAATGCTACGATTTGCCGGACGACTTTCATCTGCTGATCGGCCGCGACGTCAAGGTGCGGGCGCAGCTCCGGACCCTGCTGACCGACGCGCTGTTATGGGCGCTGATCGTGGTCGGGCTGATGGCGACCGTCGGCGCTCTGGTCATGCGCAACCTGTTCCGCCGCACCTTGGCCAATATTTCGGCCACCGCCACGGCGATCGCCGGCGGTGATTTCGCCCAGCGGGTGAAGCTGACCGGCCGCGGCGACGAATTCGACCAGGTCGCCGAGGTGATCAACGACATGCTGGACCGCATCGGCCGGCTGATGGATGGTGTCCGCGAGGTGTCCGACGCCATCGCCCACGACCTGCGCACGCCGATCACCCGCGCTCGTGCCCGGCTGGAGGACGCCGTGCTGCACGCCGAGACACCGGACGACCTGCGCGCCGCGATCGAACGCGCCACGACCGACCTGGATGGGATCGTCGCGGTGTTTCAGGCCTTGCTGCGGATCGCGCAGATCGAGGCCGGCTCCCGCCGCTCCTCCTTCGCTCGGCTCGACGTGGTGCCGCTGCTGGCCGAGGTCGCCGAACTGTATGACGCCGTGGCGGACGAGCGCGGCATCTCCCTGCAGGTCGGCACCCCGGACGCACGTGGCCGCCTACGGCGACCGGGCGCTGATCCAGCAGGGGATCGCCAATCTCGTGGACAACGCGTTGAAATTCTCTCCCGCGGGCGGCCACGTGAAGATAGTCGCCTCGGTGGGCAACGCGGTGGTCATCACCGTCAGCGATGAGGGGCCCGGCATCCCCCCGAACGAGCGAGGCAAAGCCACGGACCGGTTCTATCGTGGCGAGACCGCCCGCAGCACACCCGGCTCGGGCCTCGGCCTTTCCCTGGTGCTGGCGGTGGCGCGCCTGCATGGCGGAATCCTGCGACTGGAGGACAACAATCCGGGCCTGCGCGCTATCCTCTCGCTGCCGCTGCCGGAGGACGGACCGCGCGGCGACACGAATACCACCAGTGTGGCATAGCGTGTGACCCGCTCCTGGCGGTGGCCGATCGGTCCGGCTGACACCGCGCCGCCTCGCGGACCGTCGAGACATCACCTGCCGACCAGGCGGACTTGACCTATGTTGCGGCGGTCGGCCGGCAAGCCGGCGGTATCACCCGCGGACAGGATGCCAGTCGACATAACGACCTTGTCACCCGCCAAACAGGACAAGGAGAGGTGGGACATGGCATGGACGTGGCCATGTCTTCCGTCTCCGCCGCACGCCTGTTCGGATCCGTTGGTCTGGTCGTCAGCCTCTGTGTCGTCTCCGCTGGGCTCGAGTCACGCCTGGCTCCGCCCAATCCACGCCGCTCGAGGTAACCAGCGACACGCCCGAATACTGCGTGCGACTGCTGGCTCGGCTGAGCGATCGGCTGCACATCTCGCCGGCCCCGCCGCCGCCGGAGGTGACCCGCCTTTCGACCGACGGTCAGCGCATGTGCGATCAAGGTCAAACCCGTGGCGGCATCTTGCGTTTGCGGCGGGCGTGGCTGCTGCTGGCGCATCCGGACGGCGTCGGCGCAGCAGCAAGACGGGCGGGTGGCACGGGGGCACGCCGACACGGGGTGTCGCCACGCGAGAGCTGAAAATCGGACCAGGTTGCCGGAAGCCGGCGAGGTCAGCCGCACCGGCCGCCGTGACTTTCTTCATCTGTCGGGCTTGTGTTCCGGACGGCCTTGTTGTTCCGGGTGCCGGCGAGATAGGGTCATACCAACGGCCAAGCCTGATCTGCCTTGCGACCGCCGGGTCCGTTGGTATCCTGTTGGTCGCGGGCGCGGCGGCCGCACGACCTGCCGCATGCCATACGGCTGCTGGGCTGCGTATGATGTCATGGTCAGGAGAAGTGTTGGCCGCTTACGAGCCGTGGAACGAGCTTCGGGCGCGAGCCGTCATCGCGGAACTGGCAGGCCTGGATGGCGCGGCGCTGCCCATCCTGCACAGGTTGCAGGCGATCTTCGGCTGCATCCACTCGAGGCGGAGCCGCTGATCGCCGAGGCGCTGAACCTCAGCCGGGCTGAGGTGCACGGGGTCGTCACGTTCTACCACGAATTCCGGCGCGACCCCGCCCGGCCGTCACGTGCTGCGGGTCTGCCGCGCCGAGGCATGCCAGGCGGTCGGCGGTGAAGCAGTGGCGGACCGGGCGCGGTCGTCTCTCGGCGTCGACTGGCACGGCACCTCCGCGGATGGCGCGGTGACGCTGGAGCCGGTGTTCTGCCTCGGCTTCTGCGCCACCGGGTCCGGCCGCGCTGCTGGACGGCGAGCCGCTTGGTGCGGCTGAACCCGGCACGGATGGAGCGGATGCTGGAGAGCCTGAGGTGACCCGTATCTTCGTCCCGCGCGACGCGGTGGCGATGGCGCTGGGGGCGGACCAGGTCGCCGCGGCGCTGCTCGAACAGTTGTAGCCACGGGAGCACAGGTCACGGTGGTGCGCACCGGCTCGCGCGGCCTGTTCTGGCTGGAGCCGATGATCGAGGTCGAAACGCCGGCCGGCCGCATCGCGTATGGCCCGGTCGGCGCCAGACGACATCCCCGGATCTGCTGGCGGACGGGCTTGCTGGACGGGACGGCGGAACGATTGCGGCTCGGCGCGCCGGAGAACGATCCCGTTCCTGGCGCGGCAGACCGCGGCTGACATTCGCCCGCTGCGGCGTCGTCGACCCGCTGTCGCTGGAGGACTATCGCGCCCATGGCGGGATGGCGGGGCTGGAGAAGGCGCGCGCGATCGGACCGGCGGCGACGATCGAGACGGTGCTGGCCTCGGGTCTGCGCGGCCGCGGCGGCGCCGGATTCCCCACCGGCATCAAGTGGAAGACCACCGCCGAAGCGCCCCCCGGGCCAGTGTGCATAGCCTCTTCGGCGACAGGCCGGAGACACACGACTTTGCTGGTCCAGGCCACAAGAAAGTCGTGCGGTACCCCGGTGCCGAGCACGCGGGCGATGACAGCGCCGGATGGTGATCCTCGTGCCAAGCGCCATCAACAGAAATACATCGTCTGCAATGCCGATGAGGGCGACTCCGGCACCTACGCCGACCGCATGCTGATGGAGGGCGACCCGTTCAGCGTGATCGAGGGCATGGCCATCGCCGGCTTCGCGGTCGGTGCGTCGAAGGGCTTCGTCTACACCCGCTCGGAATACCCGCACGCCATCGCCACCTTCGACCGCGCTTTGGCGATCGCCCGGCAGGCGGGCATCCTCGGCGCCGATTTCGACATCGAGCAGCGGGTCGGCGCCGGCGCCTATGTTTGCGGCGAGGAGACCTCGCTGCTGGAAAGCCTGGAGGGCCGCCGCGGCCAGGTGCGCGCCAAACCGCCGCTGCCGGCGCACAAGGGCCTGTTCGGCTGCCCGACGGTGGTCAACAACCTGGTGACGCTGGCCACCGTGCCGGCGATCCTGCGCGACGGCGCCGCGGCCTATCAGGCGATCGGCATGGGACGCTCGCGCGGCACGATGCCGATCCAGTTGGCCGGCAACATCCGCTACGGCGGCCTGTTCGAGGCCGGCTTCGGCGTCACCCTGGGTGAACTGGTGAACGACATCGGCGGCGGCACCCTGTCCGGCCGCCCGGTCCGCGCGGTGCAGGTCGGCGGCCCGCTGGGTGCCTATTTCCCGCCGTCGCTGTTCGACACGCCGTTCGACTACGAGGCGTTCGCGGCCAAGGACGGCCTGATCGGCCACGGCGGCGTCGTGGTGTTCGACGACACGGTCGACATGTCGCGCCAGGCGCGCTTCGCCATGGAGTTCTGCGCCGTCGGAATCATGCGGCAAATGCACCCCGTGCCGCATCGGCTCGGTGCGCGGCATGGAGACGGTGGACAAGATCATCGCCGGCCACGTCGGTCGATGCCAACCTGGAACTGCTGCGCGACCTTTGCCACACGATGAAATTCGGTTCATTGTGCGCGCTGGGCGGGTTCATCCCGTACCCGGTGATGAGCGCGATGAACTATTTTCCCGGAAGATTTCCGGCGCGACCACCACGTCGGCCGCCGCATAGAAGGAGACCCTCGATGCCGCTGGTGCAGGAGATCGACTACGGCACGCCCGCCGTCGCACGCGATACCGCAGCCCCACGCGATGGTGACGCTGACCATCGACGGCAACACGGTGACGGTGCCGGCGGGCACCTCGATCATGCGGGCCGTCGACCGAAGCCGGCATCAAGGTGCCGCGGCTCTGCGCCACCGACACCTGAACAGTTTCGGCAGTTGCCGCCTGTGCCTGGTCGAGATCGACGGCCGCCCGGGCACCCCGGCGTCCTGCACCACGCCGGTCGCGCCGGGCATGAAGGTGCGCACCGATCAGCGACAAACTGCGCAAGCTGCGGCGCGGGGTGATGGAACTGTACATCTCCGACCATCCGCTCGACTGCCTGACCTGTTCCGCCAACGGCAATTGCGAATTGCAGGACGCCGCCGGCGAGGTCGGACTGCGCGAAGTCCGCTACGGCTACGAGGGCGAGAACCACCTGTCGGCCACGGTCGACGCCTCCAATCCCTATTTCCAGTTCGATCCGTCGAAATGCATCGTCTGCTCGCGCTGCGTCCGCGCCTGCGAGGAAGTGCAGGGCACGTTCGCGCTGACCATCGAGGGCCGCGGCTTCGAATCCAAGGTCGCGGCCGGCATGGACGAGCCGTTCCTGACCAGCGAATGCGTGTCCTGCGGCGCCTGCGTGCAGGCCTGCCCGACCGCGACGCTGATGGAAAAGTCGGTGGTCGAGATGGGCCAGCCGGAGCACTCGGTCATCACCACCTGCGCCTATTGCGGCGTCGGCTGCAACTTCAAGGCGGAGATGCGCGGCGACCAGGTGGTGCGCATGGTGCCGTGGAAGGACGGCAAGGCCAATCACGGCCATTCCTGCGTCAAGGGCCGCTTCGCCTAGGGCTACGCCAGCCATCCCGACCGCATCCTGAAGCCGATGATGCGCGAGAAGACCTCCGATCCGTGGCGGGAAGTGACCTGGGACGAGGCGATCGACCGCGTCGCCTCGGAGTTCCGCCGCATCCAGGCGCAGCACGGCAAGGACGCGATCGGCGTCATCACCTCGTCCCGCTGCACCGACGAAGAAGCCTACCTGGTGCAGAAGCTGGCGCGCGCCGCGTTCGGCAACAACAACACCGATACCTGCGCCCGGGTGTGCCACTCGCCGACCGGTTACGGGCTTGGCAAGACCTTCGGCACCTCGGCCGGCACGCAGGATTTCGACAGTGTCGAGGAGGCCGACGTGATCGTGGTGATCGGCGCCAATCCGACCGACGGGCATCCGGTGTTCGCCTCGCGCATGAAGAGGCGGCTGCGGGAGGGCGCGAAGCTGATCGTCATCGACCCGCGGCGGATCGACCTGGTGCGGACGCCGCATGTCGAGGCCGCGTATCACCTGCCGTTGCGGCCCGGAACCAATGTCGCGATGCTGACCGCCCTGGCGCATGTCATCGTGACCGAGGGCCTGGTGGACCGGAGCTTCGTCGAGGAACGCTGCGACGCCGAGGCGTTCGCCGACTGGGCGGCATTCGTGGCCGAGCCGCGGCACAGCCCGGAGGCCACGGAAAGCGTCACCGGTGTCCGGCCGCCGATCTGGTCCGTGGTGCGGCGCGGCTGTACGCCACCGGCGGCAACGGCGCGATTTATTACGGGCTGGGCGTGACCGAGCACAGCCAGGGCAGCACCGCGGTGATGGCGATCGCCAACCTGGCGATGGCGACCGGCAATATCGGCCGCCGCGGCGTCGGCGTGAACCCGCTGCGTGGCCAGAACAATGTGCAGGGCAGCTGCGACATGGGCAGTTTCCCGCACGAACTGCCGGGCTACCGCCACGTCAGCGACGCCGGCGTGCGGGCGATCTACGAGGCCGAGTGGGGCGTCCCGATCGAACCCGAACCGGGGCTGCGCATTCCCAACATGCTGGATGCCGCGGTGGAGGGCAGCTTCCGCGGCCTGTACATCCAGGGCGAGGACATCGCCCAGTCCGATCCCGACACGAAGCACGTCACCGCCGGCCTGTCGGCGATGGAATGCGTGGTGGTGCACGACCTGTTCCTGAACGAAACGGCCAACTACGCCCATGTGTTCCTGCCGGGCTGCGACCTTCCTGGAAAAGGACGGCACCTTCATCAATGCCGAACGGCGGATCAACCTGGTGCGCAAGGTGATGGCGCCGCGCGCCGGGATGGCGGACTGGGAGGTGACCCAGGCGATCTCGAACGCCATGGGCTACCGGATGGACTACGCGCATCCCTCGGAGATCATGGACGAGATCGCCCGCACGACGCCGACCTTCGCCGGCGTGACCTATGAAAAGCTGGAGCAAGGCTCGGTGCAGTGGCCTTGCAACGACGCGGCGCCCGGATGGCACGCCGATCATGCATATCGGCGGCTTTGTCCGCGGCAAGGGCAATTTCGTCATCACCGAATACGTCGCCACGGATGAGAAGGTCGGGCCGCGCTTCCCGCTGCTGCTGACCACCGGGCGCATCCTGTCGCAGTACAATGTCGGCGCGCAGACCCGGCGGACCGCGAACACCGCCTGGCATCCCGAGGATCTGCTGGAAATCCACCCGCACGACGCCGAGGAGCGCGGCATGCGTGACGGCGACTGGGTCCGCCTGCGCAGCCGCGCCGGGGAGACGACGCTGCGCGCGCGCGTGACCGACCGGCTGTCGCCCCGGGGTGGTCTACACGACGTTCCATCACCCGTGGACGCAGGCGAACGTGGTGACGACCGACTACTCGGACTGGGCGACGAACTGTCCCGGAGTACAAGGTGACCGCGGTGCAGATTTCGCCCTCCAACGGGCCGTCCGAATGGCAGGTGGCCTATCGGGCGTTGTCGACCGAGAGCCGCCGGATCGAGCTGTCGCGCCGGCCGAGTGAGGCCCCAAGTGAGGCCCAGTCATCACCGACCCTCCGCCCTGGGTCGCCGCCGGCGGCCTGCCCCGTGTCATCCTCGGCGAAGGCCGAGCCTGCCCCTGCGGAGGCGGGGGGACACACGATTTTTCACTTGTGCGACCGCCGAACTCGTGGGTGGCCGGCCTGCGCCGGCCCCTTCGCACGGGCAGGCATGACACGAGGGGCCATGGCACGACACGGAACTGACCCCTCGCCTCCGCAAGGGCGGGCATGCGTCGGGTAGGCCCCGTCACACCGGGCGCGCACGCCGTGCCTGATCCGCTGATCTCCGTTCCGCGGACCGCATGGCGCGGCGACGTCCGGGCGGCCGGGAGCCGAACCGTTCCGCGCGAGATACCGGTCGCGCTGACCTACAACCGCGCGACCCACGCGGTGATGCTGGCGACCCCGGCCGACCTGGAAGATTTCGCCATCGGCTTCAGCCTGTCCGAGGGCATCATTCGCCGGGCCGGCGACATCCTGGCGCTGGAAATCGTCACCGTGCCGGATGGCATCGAGTGCCGCATGGACCTCGCGACGGATCAACTGGAGGCGCTGGCCCGGCGGCAGCGGAGGCTGGCGGGCCCGAGCGGGTGCGGTTTGTGCGGGCTGGACAGTTTGGCGGCGGCGGTCCGGCCGGCGCCCAGGGTATCCGCCGGACGAAGCTTCACGCCGGCGATGATCCAGGCCGCGATGATGGCGATGCCGGCGGCGCAGGCGCTCAACGCTGCCACCCATGCGGTGCATGCGGCGGCATTCTGGACGCCGGAGGCAGGGCTGCTGGCGCTGCGGGAAGACATCGGCCGGCACAACGCGCTGGACAAGCTTTCGGGCGCGCTGACCCGCGGCGGCCTGACCGCATCGGAGGGGCTGTTGCTGCTTTCCAGCCGCGTCTCGGTCGAAATGGTGCAGAAGGCGGCGACACTCGGCGCGCCGGTGGTCGTGGCGATCTCGGCGCCGACCTCGCTCGCCATCGATGTCGCGGCTGCCGCCGGCATCACCCTGATCGGCGTCGCCCGCGACGACGGGTTCGAGGTGTTCACCCACGCGGATCGCGTCGGCGCACGGACGGTGCAACATGTCGCCTGACAAACTGGCACACATGGCCAACCAGATCGGCCGTTTCTTCGCGACGCAAAAACACGACACAGCCGTCGCATCGATCACCGATCACCTGCTGAAGTTCTGGGATCCGAGGATGCGTCGCACCATCGTGGCGCAACTGCATGACGGACCTGGCAACCTCGATCCGCTGGTGCGCGAGGCGGTCGAGCGCCTTGCAGACCGCGGCCAAGTTTAAAATTCCGCGACGCGCTACGGCGGTCGACCCAAGGTCTGGCGGACTTCGGAACCGCCATGCCACACCGTTCTCCACCCGGCCTGCTTGATCGCATACCTCACGCACTGGAACGTTTCGCTGAGCGCGATGATGCTCTAAACTCCGACTCTGGTCTGCCTACAACGACAAGAATGACCGAGCACGGGGGACGAGATGAATTCCACCACCACCCGATCCGTCGGGCGAGCGGCTGCACCCGGACTGTTGGATCGGGAGCGTATCGTCGCCCCGGCCTCGTACAATCGCTGGCTGGTGCCTCCCGCCGCGCTGGCCATCCACCTGTGTATCGGCATGGCGTATGGGTTCAGCGTCTTCTGGCTGCCGTTGTCGCGGGTGGTCGGCGGCGGCAAGCCGCTAGCGTGCCCGGCCGGTTCAGGCATCCTGAATGCACTGTTCACCACCAGTTGTGACTGGCTGGTCTCTGACCTGAACTGGGTCTTTACTCTGTTCATCGTCGCCCTCGGTGTCGCCGCCGCGGTCTGGGGCGGCTGGGTCGAGCGCGCCGGGCCACGCAAAGCCGGTGTCGTCGCGGCGGTATGCTGGTCCGGCGGACTGCTCCTCGGCGCCCTCGGCATCATAACCCACCAACTGTGGATCCTCTGGCTCGGCACCGGCGTGCTGGGCGGCATCGGCCTCGGTCTGGGCTACATTTCCCCGGTATCGACACTGATAAAGTGGTTTCCGGATCGCCGCGGCATGGCCACCGGCATGGCGATCATGGGATTCGGCGGCGGCGCGATGATCGGCGCCCCGCTGGCGCAGATTCTGATGGCGCATTTCCGCACCGCCGAGTCAGCGGCCGGGCAAGACCCGGGGTCGGCGGGCGTGTGGCAGACATTTGTCGTCCTGGGGCTGGTCTATTTCGTCTTCATGGTGGGCGGCGCGTTCGGCTACCGGGTGCCGCCGGCCGGTTGGCAGCCAGCCGGCTGGACACCGCCCGCGCCCAACACCAAGGCACTGTTCACGCACGGCCAGGTGCATCTGCGCGATGCTCACAAGACCGCGGCATTCTGGTGTGTCTGGGTGGTGCTGTGCATGAACGTGTCGGCCGGAATCGGCGTCCTCAGCATGGCGTCGCCGATGCTGCAGGAGATTTTCGGCGGCTCGCTGCTTGGCCAGCCCGACCTGTCGTTCACCGCCCTGAGCGACACCCAGCACCAGGCAGTGGCGGCGATCGCGGCGGGATTTGCCGGGCTGCTGTCGCTGTTCAACATCGGCGGGCGGTTCTTCTGGGCGTCACTGTCCGACCACATCGGACGCAAGCCGACCTATGTCATATTTTTCATCCTGGGCATGGCGCTCTACGCGCTGGCTCCCTGGGCGGCGCACGCCGGCGCCATGGTTTTGTTCGTCGCGTTCTTCTGCGTCATCCTGTCGATGTATGGCGGCGGCTTCGCCACCGTGCCGGCATATCTGGCGGACCTGTTCGGCACGCAGTTCGTCGGCGCGATCCACGGCCGGCTGCTGACCGCGTGGTCCACCGCCGGGATCATCGGTCCGGTGCTGGTCAGCTACATGCGGGAGGCAGCGATCTCCGCCGGCGTGCCGCGATCCTCGGTGTATGACGTGACGCTTTACCTGCTGGCGGGACTGCTGGTGATCGGGCTGGTGGCGAACCTGCTGGTGCGGCCGGTGCCACACCGCTGGTTCATGTCCGAACAAGACCTGGCGGCAGTGCAGATGCCGACCGCCGCCGCCGAAGCCAGGGCCACGACGGGCACGGATGCGCGGCGTTTCGGTGTGATCGCCGCACTGGCGTGGGGCGCGGTCGGCATCCCGATCCTGTGGGGTGTCTGGATCACCCTGGCCAAGGTCGCGGTGCTGTTCAGGTGACGCCCGGCCGACGTGTGGCGTGCCGGTCGAGCCAGCCCATTGCCGCATCCGGCTCGCTGTCGGTGGTGGCCAGATAGGGTTTGATGTCGAGCAGCACCGTGCCGTCGAGGCAATCGAGGTAGCGGACCTTCAGGCAGCCCGCCGCCTCGAAGCCCTCGAACGAAACCACCGACAGGCCGATCGGATTCGGGCCGGCGTGGGCCGCGGGTGGCGAAGATGCCACGCGGCTCGGTATCGAACGGCGGCGTGAACAGCAACTGAGGCGGCTTGTCATCCTGCCCCAACCAGTAGAGCAGGATCAGGTGACTGAAGCCGTCCAGGCTGCGGAGCCCTTCCTGATAGCTCGGATCGACGCGGGCATGACAGAGCGGTGCCGGGTCCGGCTGGCGGCCGTTGCGAGGACAATCGGCAATGGCACGCCAAGGCGTGTGCAGAGTGCCGATCGGCCGCAGGGTGAAGGCGCCAGGTCCGGTCAAGGCAAGTCCTCGCTGTTTTCGGTCCCGATCATGCGGCGGTGGCGGCACGGCGACAACCTCTTCACGGTGGCCTTGCCCTGGTTGGCTGTTCCCAAAGGTGGCCTGCCCCGTTGGCTCAGCGAATTCAATCAACGAGAACTCGCGAGACGGCACGGCTGCTGTTGCAGGGCGTTCGGGCGGCACCCGGAGGTTGGACACGACATCCGCACCCCGACCCACTAATGTCCCCAATCTGCCGGAAGGAAGTATGCGGCCGTGCGTCATCCCGTTATCCGTTGGATCGTCGTGATCTCGGCTGTCACGGGCTTGGCGGCCTGCAAGCCGGACAACTCGCCGCCGCCGCCGGGGCTACGAGGCACCGCGCGTGCGATGGCGATGGCGGCCCCGCCCGGCTCCACGGACCGGCGCATCGCATTCTCCCATGAATTCGCCGTGGAGCTTCCCAACGGAACGGTCGAGGCGACACAGCAGAAGAACCTGACCGATTGCCTTGCCGCCGGCTGCGATGTGCTGAACAGCCGCCTCGACCAGTCGCCCGATGGCGTGGTCCAGGGATCGATTTCGGTGCGGATCGCCCCTGCACGGTATCAGGCCTTCGCCGAGGCGATCACGGCGCCGCCGGCCAGGCTGATCAGCCACGCTCAGGCAGCGGTCGACGAGACGGTGCCCATGCTCGACATCGAGAAGCGGCTGGCGGCGCAGATGGCGCTTCGGGATCGCCTGTCGGATCTGTTGAAGCAGGCCGGCGGCACCGTCGCCGACCTTGTGGCGGTTGAGAAACAACTCGCCGAGGTTCAGGGGACGATCGAGAGCGAAACCGCGCAGCGCGACTATCTGCGGACCGTCACCGACACGGTGAAGGTGGACGTGGCGTACAACGGGCTGATCCAGCGGGCGGGGCCGTTCGATGTCTCGCCGATCCGATCGGCGGCGAACCGCTTCGCGCATGATGTCATTTTCTCGGTCGGCCGGTTGATCACCAGTGTCGCCTACGCGTTGCCGTGGCTGCCGCTGGCCGTGCTGGCCGGGTGGATCGTCCGCTGGCTGGTCCGCCGCCCCAGTGGTCCGATCCCGACGGAAGCATCCTCGGGGTCGGGTGACTCGGCCCCGAAAAAACCGGCGAACTGATCCACATCGACATCAATAAATTGGCCGCATTGACGGCATCGGCCATCGCATCGCCGGCGATCGAGACCGGCCAAGGCAACAAGCGCGGCACCGGCCGGGAATAGTCCATGTCGCCGTCGATGACGCCTCGCACCAGGTCAACACGGAACTGCTGCCCGACGTGCGCAAGGAACCCGTGGTCGACTGGTTTTGCGCGGCTCCACACGGCGCGCGCGGATGATGACCCTATCTGGCGCCACATCCGATCCCAAGCCTCGCTTCGTTGGGCTCGTCGGGGTCAAGCCTCGCGAAGCGACCGCCGCAGGCCGCTTGGGCTTGACGCCGGCCAGCCCAACGCAAGCACAATCAGGCTCCGGATGGGACAACCTCCTTTCAAACAATTCGCTGACCGCCCTTCACTTGACAGCGGATCGGGCCTGAACCTTCATCGTCATGACACCAAGGGTGGGGACGCGATGACCCAGAAGACCAAGCTGCGGAGCAGTTTCCGCGATGCGGTGGCCGATATTCCTGACGGCAGCACGATCGGCTTTGGCGGTTTCGCCATGCCGGGCACGCCGTTCAACCTGATCAAGGCGCTGATGGAGCAAGGCGCCAAACGGCTGACCCTGGTCGCGAACACCACCGGCGGCGCACAGCAGCCTCGGATGCCCGACATCGGCATGCTGGTGGAGAACGGCCAGGTGGCGAAGGTCATCTGCGCCTTCACCGCCGCCACGCGCCCGACCGACGTGCTGCCGTTCACCAAATACTACGAGTCAGGCGAGGTCGACGCCGAGCTGGTGCCGCAGGGCACCCTGGCCGAACGGCTGCGCGCGGCTGGCGCGGGCATCCCGGCGTTCTACACCCCGGCCGCGGTCGGCACGGAACTCGCGGCCGGCCGCGAAACGCGGGTCATCGACGGCCGCGAATACCTGCTGGAATACGCCCTGAAGCTGGACTACGCGTTCATTCGGGCGACCACGGCGGACGCCGCCGGCAACCTGCGCTACCACCGCTCGCAGCGCAATTTCTGCCCGGTGATGGCGACCGCGGCCCGCTGCACCATCGCCGAGATCGACACCGCCATCATACCGATCGGCGGCATCGACCCGGACGATGTGCATACCGCCGGTATCTACGTGCACCGTTTGGTGCAGGTGCCCCCGGAACCCGAAGGATTGTGGCCGACCAGACGGCAGGAGCGAAGCCGATGAGCGAGACCAGGGGCCTCACCCGCCAGCAGATGGCCGACCGGGTGGCGCGCGAGTTTCAGGACGGCTGGATCGTCAATCTCGGCGTCGGCATTCCGACGATGTGCTCCAATACCGATATCGGCGACCGCGACATCACCTATCATTCGGAGAACGGCGTGATCGGCTACGGCCCGGTCGCTCCGGCGGGCGAGGAGGACCTGAACCTGGTCAATGCCGGCGGTCAGAACGTGACCCTGAAGCCGGGCGCGGCGGTGGTGCATCACGCCGACAGTTTTGGCGTCATCCGCGGCGGGCACATCGATGCGACCGTGATGGGCGCCTATCAGGTCTCGATGACCGGCGACTTCGCCAACTGGAAGCTGAAGGGCCAGAAGGGCGGCGGGATCGGCGGTGCGATGGATCTCGCGGCGTGCGCCAAGCGGGTGTTCATCATCCTGGAACACGTTACCCGCAACGGAGCGCCACGCCTGGTGGAGGCCTGCGATCTGCCGATCACCGCGAAGGGCGTGGTGACGCTGGTAGCCACGAATTACGGGCTGTTCGAGCCAACCGGCTCGGGGTTCCGGTTGCGTGAGATCGCCCCCGGGTTCACCGTGGACGAAATCCGCGCGGTCACGGGAGGGACATTGACCGTCGCCGATGGACTGCGGACGGTCAGCCTGGCGTGAGCCGGTTCCGACCTCGCGTCGGACTTCCCGATCTCGCTATGTTTTCGGCCTGACCGTAAGGAAGTTGCAGCGTCGATGATGTTCGATACCAAGGTGGCCATCCTCGTGCTGGATGATCTCGCGGTTTGGCAAAAGCTGAACGTGACCGCCTTTCTGGCCACCGGCATAGCCGCCACGGCACCCGACGCGCTGGGTGAACCGTACGTGGACGCTGCTGGCCGCCACTATGCGCGGCTGTTAGGCCAACCAATGCTGGTGTTCGCGGCCAGGCCGGAGGGGCTACTGCGCGCCTGGCGAATCGGGATCGAGCAGGCACTGGCTCCTGCCGTCTATGTCCGGAAAATGTTCTCTACAGGACACGATGCCGACAACCGCGCCGCGTTCCACGCCGAACCCGCAGACGCGCCGGACCTCGTGGGACTGGCCCTGCGGGGGCCGAAAAGGACCGTGGACCGCGCCACAAAAGGGTGCTCGTTGCACCCCTGAGGCGGCCGCGGCACCGTCGGCGCGCGATTCCTGTGTCATCGCGGCCCTTGATCGGCAAAGTCCGGCACGCTATTGTACGGTGGTGCTTTGCTCCTCGATCACTATGCGTTGCCGCATGCCGTGCCAGCATCGCGTGACGCCGTTGCGGCGCGACGTCGCTAGGAGCGGGCGCCGTGATGGGACCGAACCCCGGCGAGCCGTATTTCGTGTTAGCTAGAAACGAAACGGGCCGACGTCATGGCACGGCACCGGTGCCGCGAATGTTGTCTGCAAGTGGCGCTCGCGTCGTCATGGCCCTGGCGAGACCCTCCGCTTCAAGCTAGCATGGCAACTGTTTCAGAACTTGGCCAAAATGGCCGGGTCAACCAGGATTTCGCAGCAGGAGTTCGCCGGTGACGCCGATCGGTCACGATCGTGCTTGCTCGTTTTGCATATGACACCAACTCGGGAGTCACAGCTCATGGACTCGGAATTGCGGTACGCGGACTTTCCACCTGACCTTGACTTCTTCCAGTGTCCAAAGAGCAAGACTCCCTTGCAGCGGTCGGCCGACGGCGATCTGGTTTCGGCGGACGGCGGCTACGTCTACCCGGTGCGCGATGGAGTCGCGCTGCTTTGTCTCCGACCTGACCGAGATCGAACAATCCGGGACGGACGCGGCCCGCAACGTCCGCGAGTACTACGATGCCAAGGGTTGGGAGGTGGACGACAAGGGTCTGTTCGATGATACGCGGATATTCGTGGATACCAGGGAGGTTCCGCTGGAATACACCCACAAATGCATCCGCCGACTTAACAAGTATTTCCGCGGCGGCGGCCGTCATTTGGTGGATGCGGGCAGCGGACCGATCGCCCACGAAGAATATCTGCAGTATTCGGATCACTTTGGCCACCGAGTGTGTGTCGACTTCTCCTTCCCGGCCCTGCGTCAGGCCAAACTCAAGCTGGGCGACAAGGGAATTTGCCTGCAAGGTGACCTTACGAACATTCCGATCAAGACCGGATCGGTCGACGCTGTCACCTGCAACCACGTGATCTATCATATTCCGGCGGAGAGCCAGGCCGAGGTGTTCCGGGAATTGTGGCGTATCCTGCGCCCGGGCGGTGTGGCCGTCGCGGTCTATTCCTGGAAGCGAGCGCCGATTGCCGGGGCTCTACGCCGGGTCTCCAGATTGTTTATGGGTGACGGTAGGCCGGTGGCGGCCGCGCCGTTCAATATCTTCTTTGCCGCGCACACGCTGGAATGGTTTCGTTCCCAGCAGTGGCCATTCCGCTATAAAATCGATACCTTCCGTATCGTCGATAACGACTTCATGAAACGATATATCGGCAACGGCTGGTTTGGCCGCGCCGTGCTACGGGGTTTCTACGGGCTGCAAGTTGCGTTCCCCGGTTTCTGCGGCAAGTACGGCGCCTATCCGGCAATCGTCATCTACAAGGACTAGCTGTTCCGGACCACGGAAACCGCGGGGCAGAGCAACCGGCGCGCTTGCCCCTCGCGACGCTTCCCCCCTATCTAGGCGCTCTGACACGGAACCCAACAGGGCGCCAAAGGGGGGATTGTGCGTATCGAGATCATCTGCACCGGCGACGAGGTGCTGACCGGTAAGATCGTCAACACCAATTTCTCCTATATGGCGCAGAAGCTGGAGGATGTCGGTCTGTCGGTCCACTGGGGGACGACAGTGGGCGACGATCGCGACAGCCTGCTTGCGGCGTTTCAGCTCGCCGGCGGCCGCGCCGATGCCGTGATCATCAATGGTGGCCTCGGTCCCACGGTCGATGACCTCTCGCAGGAAGTCGCCGCCCAGGCCGCCGGGGTCGATCTGGTCCTGCACGAGGAATGGCTGGCACGTATGGAGTCGTTCTTCACCCGGCGCATGCGCACCATGCCGCCCAACAACGTCAAGCAGGCAATGCTGCCGGCGACGGCCGAGATGATCGACAATCCCATAGGCACCGCCTGCGGCTTTGCGCTCGATATCGGCCGAGCGAGGTTCTTTTTTACGCCCGGCGTGCCGCGGGAACTGCGGCGGATGCTGGAGGAACAGGTGATCCCGCGCATCCTGGCCCGCACCGGCGCCCCCGCGTCGATCCACCTGAAGCGGTTCCATTCCTATGGCCTGGGCGAGTCGCATGTAGACCAGTTGCTCGCGGGCGTGGAGGCGCTCGACCCCGACGGCGGCGTCAAGCTGGGGTTCCGCGCCCACTACCCGCAACTTGAAACCAAGCTGACGGTGCGCGGCACCGATATGGACGACGTGCACCGCAAGCTCGCCCCGGTCACGGCGGCGGTGAAGCAGCGGCTGGGCAATTTCATCATCGCCGAGGACGACCAGACTCTGGAAGGCGTCGTCCTCGCCGCATTGATCGAGGTGCAGGCGACCCTGACGGTGGTGGAGACCTTCACCGCCGGCGAGATCGCGTCGCGCATCGCGCATCTGCCGCACGCCGAGACAGTGTTCCGCCATGGCACGGTGGTCCGTCGTCTCGATGGCCTGTTTGGCGTGGCGATGCCGGACGGTCTCGATCAGGACGTGACCGAAGCCGTGGCGCTGGCGGCTCGCCGGCAGACCGGCGCGTCGCACACCTTGGCGGTGCTGATCGATCTGGATGACGGCGTTGATCGCATCGATCTGGGCGGGACGATCTGGATCGCGATCGTGACCGAGGACCGCACCGAGTTCCGCCGCTCCCGCATCCTGGGGGGCCGCGAATGGGTCCGATTGGGAGCGGTTGAATTGGCCCTGGATTGTTTGCGCCGCTTCCTCCAAGGCTTGCCCGTGGTCGAGCGTATCGACTTCGAGAAGACCTGACCCCCGAATGGGATAACCCAAAGGATAACCGCCGACGGGACACACACCCAAAAGGATGATCACCCAAGGGACAGGGGACGACCGCTAAAGGGAAAAATCCCCAAACGGACAACCCCAAAGGGGTGACCTCTGAAAAAGGGTGGCCCCTAAAAGGCTTATCCGCCGGTGTATCCGAAGGCGCAGTGAACCAACCGATATGATCCGTCGCGAAATTGACTCCCGGTACGCCTGGTTCAGGCTGGCGGCCGCCACCCTGCTATCTACCATCGGCGGCGTGGGGATGTGGTCCGTCGTGGTCGCGTTGCCGGCGGTACAGGCCGACTTCGGTGCCGATAGAGGGGCGGCGTCAATGCCGTTCACCGCGGTCATGATGGGCTTTGGCCTTGGCAGCGTGGTGATGGGCAAGCTGGCCGACCGCTTCGGCATCGTCCCGCCGGTGCTCGTCGGCGGTACGTCGCTGGGCCTCGGCTACCTGCTGGCGTCCGCTTCACACAGTTTGTGGCAGTTCACCGCCTGCTACGGCGTGCTGATCGGGTTGTGCGGTTCGGCCGCTACCTTCGTGCCGCTGTTGGCCGATATATCACGCTGGTTCGAGAAACGGCGTGGCATCGCGGTCGCGCTGTGTGCCTCCGGTAACTATCTGGCCGGTGTGATCTGGCCAACGCTGATCGAGGCGATGATCCGTGCTCATGGCTGGCGAGCCGCCCATGTGGCGATCGGCGTGTTGTGTGTCGTCACAATGCTGCCGCTGGCGGCCCTCCTGCGGGGACCAACCCCGCGGCGGCGAGCCGGTGCTCCCGTCCCGGCCGCCAACGGGCGCGCGGTCAATCTGCCGCTTGGCCCGCTACAGGTGCTGTTGTCGATCGCCGGGGTCGCGTGCTGCGTGGCGATGGCGATGCCCCAGGTGCATATCGTCGCCTACTGCGGTGACCTTGGCTATGGTCCGGCAAGCGGCGCGCGGATGCTGTCGCTGATGCTGGCCTTTGGCATCGTCAGCCGCATCGGCTCCGGCTTCATCGCCGACCGGCTGGGCGGGGTGGTGACGCTGCTGCTCGGCTCGGCCGCGCAGATGGCGGCACTGGCCATGTTTCTTCTGTTCGACAGCCTCACCTCGCTCTATGTGGTGTCGGCCCTGTTCGGCCTGTTCCAAGGCGGACTGATACCCAGCTACGCGATCATCGTACGCGAAAGCTTTCCCGCCTCTCAGGCCGGCGGCCGGGTCGGGATCATCCTGATGATGACGCTGGTCGGCATGGCCCTCGGCGGCTGGATGTCGGGCGCCATCTTCGACGCCACCGGCTCCTATCGCGCGGCCTTCGCCAATGGCGTGGCCTGGAATGCACTCAACTTTCTGATCGCGCTTTTTCTCCTGTATCGAACCACTGCCGGGGCATCCCGCCTGGCCACAACGCGCCGCGCAAGGCCTGTAGCAGGATGACGAAGTCGAACAGGACGGAGAAATTCTTAACGTAATAGAGATCGTAGCTCAGTCTCGACCGGGCGTCGTCGAGCGAGACGCCAGACGGATAGTTGACCTGCGCCCACCCGGTCAGGCCGGCTTTCACCATATAGCGGTCATGATACAGCGGAAGCTCATGGGTCAGCTTGGCCACTTCCGCCGGTCGTTCCGGTCGCGGGCCGACGAACGACATCTCCCCACGCAGAATATTGAACAATACCGGCAAGGCATCGATCCGTGTCCGCCGCAGAAGCATCCCGACCCCGGTGACAGGGCTGTCGGTTTGCCCCGCCGCCGCCTTCGAGGCCCCCCGTGCGCGCAGCCGTGGCAGACGCAATTTCATGATCCAGAACACCCGGCCGTCCTGAGTAACCCGTGCCTGCCGCTGAAACACTGTGCCCGGCCCGTCCCACCGGATCGCAATGATCGCGGCCAGAAGCAGTGGCGCCGCCAGCACCAGCACGACGGCGCTGCCGGCCACGTCAAACAGCCGTTTGAGAAAGCGGTCCATGTTTCCGAAGGTGAAACCATCGGAGTAGACCAGCCATCCCAGTTCGATGCGCTTGAGGTCGATGCGCCGAATTTCCTTTTCAACGAATGTCAAATACGGGATCACCGGATAGCCGCCCTTCTTGCAGTCCAGCAGCGGCTGCAGGTCCATGCCGCGGCGCTCGTCGGGCGCCACTATGACGATATCCGGATTGACCTGTCTCGCCACGGCGGCGACGTTGAAGTCCTCGTTGCGGATGATCTGGTCGGATCGTTCCTCGAGCAGGCGCGGATCGATCTCACCCAGTGACGGATGATGCAGCAGGGTCACGTCGTCATGCAGGCTGCTGCCTTCCCGGCGGATCAGCAGCAGCAGATCCCACGCCCGCTGACCGGCACCGATGATCAGCAGCCGCCGTCGCAGCACGTGCCGGCGCAGCAGCGCGTGCAGCGCCAGGCGCGCGGTCCAGGCACAGAGGGTGAAGCAGACCGTAGCGACCGCGAACACCACGGTCTGATCGCCGCGGCCGAACGACCGCGTGGCCCTCCAGCAACGGCAGCGCGAGGGACGCCCGCGATGACAGGCTGGCGCCCATGCCGACCACCAGCGGAACCCGAGTGAACGACCGCGCGACCTCCAGGATCGCGTCTCGGCGATACAGTCCCATCGCGAACAGCAGGATCAGGTCGAACACAGGATAGATGTAGCCGCTCGGTTCGGCGGGCAGGGCGAAGAGCTCGCGCGCGGGCGGGTGGCCGATCGACAGCGCGAACGGCCATGTCGCCAGCACCAGGGCGCCATCCATGGCGAAAAGCGCCGTTCCGGTCGTTGACTTGGAAAAATTAGGCATGCTGGCGCCGGCTCCGATCAATCACTCCGCCGGCTACGATCAATGTGCCCTGTTTGGCTCCCCCCGGGCTTTTGCGACCTCACATTGCCGGGAAGCGAGATACCAGAAACCCGCCGACCGACCTAGGAAATCCCAGTCCCGAGTCAGAAATGTTGGCGCGCCTTTCGGTTTGCGCCGCCCGGATTTGGCGCCCGGCCCAGGTTCAGGATCGCGATGTACGTCTGTCTGCCGAACTTGGCGGGTAAAGTTCATGTCCGCGGCCCAAAATGCACTCGACGCAGCGGGGCGGGCGATCCATCTTCCATGTCGAGGAGTTGGTGATGTCACAGACCCTGTTGCGCCCGCCGCCCATGCTGTTCATGCCGCAAAAGCAGCCGGCAAAGCCGATGACGCGCCAGTTGCGCGTGGTATCGGAGTATCAGCCCGCCGGCGACCAGCCGACCGCCATCACCGAACTGGTGCGCGGCGTGCAAGCCGACGAACGCGACCAGGTCCTGCTCGGCGTCACCGGCTCCGGCAAGACCTTCACCATGGCCAAACTGATCGAGTCGGTGCAGAAGCCAACCCTGATCCTGGCGCCGAACAAGACCCTGGCAGCACAGCTCTACGGCGAGATGAAGAGCTTCTTCCCGGACAACGCGGTGGAGTATTTCGTCAGCTACTACGACTACTATCAGCCGGAAGCCTACGTTCCGCGTACCGACACCTATATCGAGAAAGACGCGCAGATCAACGAGCAGATCGACCGCATGCGCCACGCCGCCACGCAGTCACTGCTAGAGCGCAATGATGTCGTGGTGGTCGCCTCGGTGTCGTGCATCTACGGTATTGGGTCGGTCGAGACCTATGCCAAGATGGTGGCGAAACTGGAGGTCGGCGGCCGCATCGATCGCGATTCGCTGGCCAAGGCGCTGGTCGACCTGCAGTACCGGCGCAACGATACCGCGTTCCAGCGTGGCAGTTTCCGCCTGCGCGGTGAGATCGTCGACATCTTCCCCAGTCATTACGAGGATCGCGCCTGGAGGGTGACGCTGTTCGGTGACGAGATCGAAACGGTGCGCGAATTCGATCCGCTGACCGGCGAGGTCACCGCCGAGCTGAAGGAGATCACGGTTTACGCCAACAGCCACTACGTGACGCCGCGGCCGACGCTGACCCAGGCGGTGCGCGACATCAAGATCGAGCTGAAGGAGCGCCTCGCCGAACTGAACACCGAAGGCAAACTGCTGGAGGCGCAGCGGCTGGAACAGCGCACCATATTCGACATCGAAATGATGGAGACGACCGGGTCCTGCAAGGGGATCGAGAACTATTCGCGGTATTTGACCGGCCGCGAACCGGGCGATCCGCCGCCGACGTTGTTCGAATACCTGCCGGAAAACGCGCTGCTCATCGTCGACGAGAGCCATGTCACCGTGCCGCAGTTGGGCGGCATGTACCGGGGCGACTTTGCCCGCAAGTCGATCCTGGCGGAGTTCGGTTTCCGGCTGCCATCGTGCATCGACAACCGGCCGCTGAAGTTCGAGGAGTGGGAGCGGTTCCGGCCGATGACAGTATTTGTCTCGGCCACGCCCGGACCGTGGGAGATGGAGCGTACCGCGGGCGTATTCGCCGAACAGGTGATCCGGCCGACCGGCCTGATCGATCCCGTCACCGAGATTCGCCCGGTCGAGCATCAGGTCGACGATCTGCTGGCCGAGTGCAAGGCCGTCGCTGCGCGTGGTGCCCGGGTGCTGGTCACGACCTTGACGAAACGGATGGCCGAGGACCTGACTGACTACCTCACCGAGCATGGCGTGCGGGTTCGCTATCTCCATTCTGACATCGACACGTTGGAACGGATCGAGATCATCCGCGATCTCCGCCTGGGCGTGTTCGACGTGCTCGTCGGCATCAACCTGCTGCGCGAGGGCCTGGACATTCCCGAATGCGCACTGGTGGCGATCCTGGACGCGGACAAGGAGGGTTTTCTCCGGTCGCAGACCTCGCTCATCCAGACCATCGGGCGGGCGGCTCGGAATGTCGACGGCAAGGTGGTGCTGTATGCCGATACGATGACCGGGTCCCTACGTTCCGCGATCGAGGAGACCGAGCGCCGGCGTAACAAGCAGCGCGACTGGAACGAAGCCAACGGTATCACGCCGGTGTCGGTGCGCACGCATATCGGCAAGGTGCTGGAGAGTGTGTTCGAGCAGGACTACGTCACGGTCTCGCCGGTCAGGGATGTCGATACGGTGGAATTTGTCGGCAAGGACCTGAAATCGGCGATCGCCGACCTGGAGAAGCGGATGCGGACGGCAGCGGCCGATCTGGAATTCGAACAGGCGGCCACGTTGCGCGATGAGATCAAGCGGCTGGAGGCGTTGGAGCTGGGCCTTGCTCCGCCGCCGCGGGCGAGTGCGTCGCTGCGGCCGAAGCGCGACCGCACGCCGGAGCCGATGGGTCCTGGCGGCGGAGGCTACGATCCCTCGAAGCGGCGCGGGCGAAGTGGGATGCGACGCCGGGGCCCTTGAAGATTGCGTGACTCATCCGACGCGCTGCTCGTTTTGCATCGCGCACGTTCCGTCAACCGATGTTCATGACTTTCCCTCTTCCGACACTTGCCGTGTTAGCTGCACGGCCTACATAAAGCGCGCGCCTTGTTCCGTTGGACGTTGCGCGTCAAGATCTTCCCCTTATTCCGGAGAGGCCTATGTCAAACCGTTTCACCTTTGGCGCAATTGGCCTTGTGATGGTCGCGGCGCTTGGGTTGCCGCCCGCGCTTGCGGCGGCGGATTCGACCCCGAACGATGAAAGTCTGGTGCTTTCCAGGATAGACCCGGACCACGACGGAACCGTGAGCCTCGCGGAGGCAAAGGCGGCCGCTTCAGCGAAATTTGATGCGCTCGACACCGATAAGGAAGGCACCCTGGACGCCAGTGAGTTGACCGGCATCCTGAGCTCGCATGAGGTGAAAAAGGCTGACAAGGACAAGGACGACACGCTCGACAAAGCTGAATTCCTCGCGCTGGTCGAGAAGATGTTCAAGGCGGCCGACCACGATCACGACGGAACGCTCGACGCGAAGGAACTGTCGACCGAGCAAGGCCGCGCGCTGGTCTCGCTCCTGGCGTATTGACGTTCGCCACGACTGCGGCAGGCTACCGTCGCGGAGCTGATCCCCGGCGCGGCATTCCCTGGAGAAGGCCGAGCATTGAGTCCTTCCTCAACGTGGCATCTCTGGCGAAGGCCAGGCTTGCTCTTGAGAAGGCAAGATAATCTACGACTTCAGCCGAGGCTATTTCGAACAGTCCTTCAACTCGAACTCTGAGATCGAAAACGCATACGCCTTTCCAGACTCCACCGTTACGTCTTTCACCACGCAACTGCGACCATTCGCGTCGGTCAACTTGACGTCGTAATGACCGGCCGTCACCCCGACGAGCTTCAGGCGCTCGTCCGGATCGACGCTGCCATCCGGATCGTTCGCGCACTGGTCGGGGCCCCATTTCGTGGAGCCCGTCGGAGCCAGATACAGCTTGGTTATCTTCGTTCCTGTCAGATTCCAGAACTGCATCCGGTCAGCGGACCAACCGCCGACCGGCATGGCGAGATACACCAAAAAGGCAATGATTGGCGTGTATTTGTTCATTGACGTGTCCTCTGAATGTGGCCGCCATTCCGGGTCAGCATGCTGCTCGGCTTCCTCCGCTCCAAACAACACCCCAACCAGCTCGACCTTCGCTATCAAAATGTGATTCGCAAGCCTCCAAAACCTCCAACTGGTGCCGCGGGGCTGTAGGCGCGCGGATTGGTCGCGTTCGGGGCCTGGGAGATAAACACCGATGAGGTCGGCGAGAAAGTACCGAAGGTATAGTATTTCTCGTTGGTGACGTTCTCCACCGCTGCGAACAATTGGACGTGCGGCGTGAGCTGGTAGCTGGTGCTCAGATTGAGCGTGAAGAACGGCGGCAATTCCGCCGTCAGGTTGGCTTCGTCGCCGATCAGGAATTGCCCGCTCTGCGCCAGCAAGATGGCCGCGACCGTCCATTGGTCGGTGATGCGAAAGGCCAGACCAACCTTACCCTGGTTCAAAGGAACTCCCGGGCAACGCGGTTGCCCGGATTGACAGTGATGTTGCCGTCGGCGTCCGCGGCTGGGTTGCTGCCCGCGGCCTCGACGAACCCGCTTTGGTAGGTCGCGTCGGTATAGGTGTAAGCGGCAAACGCAGACCAGCGCGGCGTCTTGTATTCGATGCTGGCATCTATGCCTTGCCGGCGGGTCTGGTTGACATTGGTGAAGAACGCCCGGTTCAGTGTGACACTGTTGACGAAGATGATGTCGTCGTCGAGGTTGCTGCGGTAGAGGCCGAGATTGTAGTTCAAGTGGTTGCTCTCGCTGGTCGTCACGGTGCCACGCACGCCGACCTCGATCGTGTGTGCGACGACCTGCTTCAGGTTTGGATCGCCAACGAAAAAGTTGGCCAGGCTGCAGGAATTGTCTGGACCCGCACAGGAAAGCTCAGCCGGCGTTGGTGCCCGGTTTGCTTCCGCGTAGCCACCATAGGCGGTCAGCCACGGCGTCAACTGATAGGTCACGCCGCCGGCGGGGTTGAAGCGCTGATAGTTGTGATTGCCGGTCAGATCGCCACCGTTCTGATCATTGAGGTCGATCTGGGCGACGTTGAACCGGCCGGAGGCGGTTACCGCAAGCCGATCCGTCAGGTTGAGTGTGTCGGTCAAGAACACGCCGTAATAGGCGTCACTGACTCCGACCCGAACCGGCGAGTTGGTACCAGGTTCATCGATGATTACGCCAGGCCCAAGGAACGCACGGGAGTCGGTGGTGATGCCGCCGATGAAGGAATTGCCCGTGAACTGGGTCTGTGCGCCGTCGAAGCTGAAGCCGCCGACGAGATGGTTCTTGAGGCCGAACACGGTCTGGGTGTCGGTCGCCTGGACCGAGACGCCATACCCGTTGGTGTTCGTGGTCTGATTGTCCAGTTCCGAATAAGCGAACGGGCTCGAACCAAGGAAGGCCGGGATCGTGTTGCCTCCGAGCGTCGTGCTCGGCCCAGAATCGGAGCACAGCAGACCCGATCCGTCGTCGCAGGGTGCGTCGTTCGCGGCGTTGCCGTTGGCCACCTTCTGCAGCAGGTTGTTGTAATAGGTGACGCCTTGGATGGATATGTTATCACTGACCTGCAGATTGGCGTTCAGGCTCACCTCGGTGAAGCGGTTGCTGATCCGGTTTGGCGCGGTGAACTGAGCGGCGGGATCGACCGCGAGCAGTTCGATTGGCGAGGTCCCCGGACCGTTCAGTTCCGAGTTGCCGAACAGCGCGTTCAAATGCAGTTCGCCCTTGTTGCCGCGCCAGCCGACATCACCGTAGAAATTCTCGATATCGGAGGATTGCTCGTCGCGCCAGCCACCCGAGTGCACGCCACTCGCCGCGACATAGACCGCGGTATCGCCACTCTGTTTGCCGTATTGGAAGTCGGCTCCGTAGGTGCCGAACGAACCGCCGTGAAAATCGATCTCGCCGCCGTGATAGGTGAAGCCGTTCTTGAGCTGAATATTGATCGCGCCACCGAGTGCATTGAGGCCGAACACCGGATTCGACCCTACCAGGTTCATCTCGTCGATCGCCAGGTTCGGTATAAGGTCAAAATTAACGGTATCGCCGAACGCCGAGTTGAAGCGAACGCCGTTGACGATAGACGGCGAGTCCTTGCGGCGTGCCCTGCAGCGCCGACGCCTCGAACCCATGATAGAACAGGGTGGGCTGAAACGGGTTGCCGGAGGCCGAATCCAGATTGACGCCGCCAACTTGTTCATTGAGCGCCCGCGTCACGTCCGGCGAGATCAAGGTGCCGCCGCGCGTGAGTTCGTTGCCCCTGAGCACATTGGTTTCCGCCGGAACCGTGTCGCGGTCGACACCGGAGCCGAGCAGCGGCGAGGCGCCTATGATGTTGACCGTCGGCACGGTCGTCGCCGGGGTGGGCGCCTGTTGCGCGCGTGCGGACACCGAGGCCAGAGCCAGCACCGCCACACAGAAAAGCCAGCGCACCCAACGGCGGGCGTTGTGCCTTGCGCATGTCGTCATTCATCTATCCCCCGCATTGACGACTTCAGGATAGTGTCGTTCATTGATCGCTGTCCGCCCATGGCGTCCTTTCCCGATATGGTCGGGAAAAGTTCCCGATCTTCGCATGCCCAACGACATCCGATAGGATCGGCTTTCCGGGGGAAGATACTGGCAATGTCGCTGCGCGCACCGGCTGATCGCGTCAATCCTGTTCGTGCTGTTTGTCAGTCTGGGTGTCAGCGGCGTGGTGGCCGGTTGGCATGCGTTCCGCTCGGTGCGCACGGAGATGCAGGCCGCACTCGCTGTCGGCGTGCAAACGCTCCAGAACGGCATTGACGATCTGCCGGTGCCCGCGATCCCGCGGCAGAACTCGGACGGCTGGTGCATGCATTCGATGGCGATCGCCACCTTCGCGCGGTGCTGCGCGATGCGCGACGGGGCGCCGCGTGTCATCTCAAGGATCGCGAAGGTGGCGCCCAAGGCTCCGGCCTGGTTCGTTTCGCTCCTAGCGCCGTCGATCGCACCGGTACGCCACGACCCGGCGCGGGCAACGTAGTTACGGTCGAAACCGATCCTCGCAACGAAATCGGCGAAGTTTGGACGCAGCTTCAGGATGATCTGGTCGCCATTGGACTCTGCGCCGGACTCAGTATCCTGCTTGTGAGCTTTGTCGTCGGTCGTGCATTGCGTCCGCTCGACCGGCTATCGGCGGCACTCGCTTTATTGGGCGCAGGCGAATATGACGTGCGGGTCGAGCACGCCGGCCCGCCGGAGTTGCTGCGGCTTGGTCGTGGCTTCAATGCAATGGCGGAACGGCTGGGCGAATCGCAGGCGCGCAATCTGCGGCTCAACGAACAACTGCTCACCCTGCAGGAGGAAGAGCGGACCGATCTTGCACGTGACCTGCATGACGAGGTCGGGCCGTTCCTGTTCGCCGTTCATCTCGACGCCGCGTCGATCGAGCAGGCGGCCGCGTCGGGTCTGACGTCGGATGTGCAGGAACGTGCTCGGGCGATCCGCGAGTCGGTGGCCCATATGCAACGCCATGTCCGCGCGATCCTGCATCGTCTGCGCCCGGCAAGCCCGGTCGAGGTCGGGCTTGCGCCGGCACTCGGCAATCTCGTTGCATTTTGGCGGTCGCGGCAACCGGCGATCGAATTCGTGCTCGATGTTTCGGTTGACGATGATGCCGTCGGGGAGCCGACCATTGCCGCGGTCTATCGCTTGGTCCAGGAAGGTTTGAATAACTCGGTCCGACACGGACGACCGAGGCGGATCGAGGTTATTGTCCAAGCCCCGGAGATGAGCCATCTGATTGTCCGTGTCGCCGACGACGGTCCCGGCCTCGCTGCATTCAAGGAGCCAGGCCTGGGCCTGACAGGCATGCGCGAACGCGTCCAGGCGCTGGGTGGCACGCTGCGGGTAGGGGCGGGGCACAACGGCAATGGTTTCGTTGTAGCGGCCTCGCTGCCGTGCACGCCGGCATTGGAGGAAGTTTGAAAGTTCTGCTGGTTGATGACCACGCTATTGTTCGCGCCGGTCTGCGACGGCTATTTGCGGCGCTGCCGGACGTGCAGATCATCGAGGCTGCGACTGGGCGCGAGGCGCTGGCGTTGGTGCGCGCCGAACGACCGGCGCTGATCTTGCTCGATCTCAATCTTCCCGGGCTCGGCGGCCTGGAATTGCTGCGGCGCGTGTTGCTCGAGCATCCCGAGGCCCGAGTGGTGGTGCTGAGCATGCACGCGGAGACGCTTTACGCCACTCAGGGCCCTGCGCGCCGGGGCCGCCGGTTACCTCAGCAAGAACGCATCACCCGAGGAGCTGCTCGAAGCGGTGCGGCGGGTTATTGATGGCGGCCGCTATGTTGAAGCCGATATCGCGCAGGGCCTGGCGCTGAAGACCGCGGGGACCGCCAATCCCAATCTGATGGAACAGTTGACCGAACGAGACCTCGAGATCATGCGTCTGCTTGGTGATGGACGCAGCCTTTCGGACATCGCTGCGGCGCTGGGCATCAGCTACAAAACGGTGGCCAACACCTGTAGTCAGATCAAGGCGAAGCTGGGGGTCGCGCGAACCGCTGACTTGGTGCGGTTGTCGATCGAGAGAGGTGTGGCCTGATTGCCGGGCGTGAGCCCCACGTCACCAGAACGAATGCCGCCCCGCCACGCGGCGTGCGGGGGCTCATCCGCCGGCGGGGCTCACGCGGATGGGTCGCTCGCCAGAGCTATTTCTTTGCGCCATCCGGCCCGAACTGCCCGAGGTAGGCGATGATGTCCTTGCGTTTCGCTTCGTCCTTAACGCCGGGAAACATCATTTTGGTGTGAGGCACTACGGTTTGCGGCGATTCGAGGTATTTGTCGAGTTCCTCGGGGGTCCAGGTGATGCCGGATTCCTTGTTCGCCGATGAGTAGCTGAAATTCGGATCGCTGCCGGCCTTTCGACCGACGATGCCGTTCAACTGGGGCCCGACCGCGTCCTTGGCGTTGGGACCGATCTGATGGCATGCGCGGCACACCACGAATCCCTTCTCCCCAGCCGCGACATCCTGCGCCACGGCCGGCGCGGAGAACACGACAGCAAGACCGGCTACGATACAAAACGAACGAATCACGGGACCTCCCTCTTGGTCATGGCGAACGGTTTCAACTCGAACATTATATCTGGATCATGACAAGGGCTTGGGTCGCCGAAGGTCGCCGTGGTCTGGTCTGTCCTTGATCCCTCCGCATAACTCCGCCATGGTGCGGCGCATGGAACGTCTCAAGGCGACGGCGCGGCGAAGGATCGGCCGAAGCTGGTCGATCTCGCGCATGGCCTTGTATCGCGAGGCTGGCCGCTGGCATGCTGGCCGAGTTGGTTGTGGCGGCGTCGTGATTTCGCTGCGTGGGGCGGCGACCGATACTATTGGTGAGGTGAAATCCGCTGCAGTCGGGCAACGATATTGCGGGTCCATCAACAGGCCGGCGCCGTCAGCGTGATCAAAAGGCGCCAGTCAGCTCAAGGAACCGGGTATCGGGTGTCGCGCCAATGGTCGTCCTGTCAACATCGCGGACGAAGTTCCACTCGTGGCGGACGCGCAGGCAGGGGTCGTGCCAGGATTCGGCTCGATGGCATGATATCCGGACCGTATCTTCGAGCATTTTTTGGCTGCCAGAGCCGCCCAAAATGGGCTAGCACATTGTTTTATCGCATGACTGACGCACTCGAGGGTCTCGCTGTGCGCAATCAACCCGTAACGGCGAAGGTCTGCTCACTGCCAATGGCTTGCCGAACGATATGTCGATGACCGACGACAATGTCCCGGAGACCGATCAAGTCAATCTTAGCCGGGCGCCCGTCGCTGACCCGAGGGGCGCGGCCGACATGACAACCGAAACGCCGGCGCTGGAGGTTCATGGCGTCAGCCATGCCTATGGCGCGCGCAAGGCGCTGCAGGACGTTACGATAACGGTGCCGCAGGGACGCTTCGCGGTCTTGCTGGGTCTGAATGGCGCGGGCAAGACGACGCTGTTCTCGCTCATCACCCGCCTGTTCGACACCCAGCAGGGCTCGATCGACGTGCTGGGCTATCGGATCTCGCGCGAACCCAGTCAGGCACTGCGCCGGCTCGGTGTGGTGTTCCAGGCGCGCACTCTCGATCTCGACCTGTCGGTGATGGAGAACCTGCTGTACCACGCCGCCCTGCACGGCATCGGCGGTCGTGAGGCGCGGCGGCGCGCACTGGCAGGGCTGGCCGAATTCGACCTGTCCGACCGGGCTCGCGATGCAGCGCGGAAGCTGTCCGGCGGACAGATCCGACGGGTTGAGATTGCCCGAGCGCTGCTTCACCGTCCCTCGTTCCTGGTGCTCGATGAGCCGACCGTCGGACTGGACGTTGCGTCGAAGTCGGTGCTGCTGCGGCACGTGCGTGAACTTGTGCGGGTGCGCGGCGTCTCGGTGCTGTGGGCAACCCATTTGCTCGACGAGGTGCAGACCGACGATGCCGTCGTCGTGCTGCACCGGGGCAGGGTGGTCGCCGCGGGTGATGCCGCCAATATCATCGCCTCGTGTGGTGCCAGTGATATGCGCGGCGCTTTCACCACGTTGACCGGCGGTGCGCCCGGGAGCGAAATCGAATGAGCGTCTCAACCATAACGCGCGAGGACAATCGCGAGGTCGCTTTCACGCTCTCCCACTATCTGATCTGCCTGCGCGGGATCGTGTGGCGGGAAGCGCTGCGCTTCGTGCATCAGCGGGAGCGTTTTGTTTCGGCACTGGTGCGGCCGCTGGTCTGGCTGTTCATCTTCGCCGCCGGCTTCCGCCAGATACTCGGCGTCTCGATCATTCCACCCTACGAAAGCTACGTGCTGTACGAGGTCTATGTCACGCCAGGCCTGATGGCGATGATCCAACTGTTCAACGGCATGCAGTCGTCGCTCTCATTGGTCTATGACCGTGAGATGGGCAATATGCGGATGCTGCTGGTCAGCCCATTCCCGCGCTGGTTCCTGCTGCTTTGCAAACTGATGGCCAGCACGGCCGTTTCGGTCCTTCAGGTCTACGCCTATCTGGTGGTCGCGCGGCTGTGGGGGATTGAAGCCCCCGTCTGGGGCTATGTGGCCGTGCTGCCAGCCCTCGTGCTGTCCGGACTGATGCTTGGCGCGCTCGGGATGCTGCTGTCATCTGTCATCAAGCAACTGGAGAATTTCGCCGGGGTGATGAACTTCGTGATCTTCCCGATGTTCTTTGCGTCGTCGGCACTTTACCCGCTTTGGCTGGTGCAGCAGTCGAGCCCCGTCGTCTACACCATCTGCCGGCTGAACCCGTTCACCTACGCCGTCGAACTTGATCCGCTTCGCGCTGTACCTTGAAGTAGACTGGCTATCGCTTGCGGTCGTTGCGGTTATGACCGTGGTGTTCACCACCGGCGCGATCCTGGCCTACGATCCGGCGCGCGGCCTGATCGCTCGGCGCGGCGGTGCCGGCTAGGAATTCACGAAGAGTGGGCGACGCCTGGTAAAAGTCGTGGGTCCCGCGCCAAGCACGGGGATAACACTTCAGGCAGGGGCGCGACCGCGGTAGTTGTATCGCGTCGGCTGCGCAAGCTGCGCCGGATCGACCTGCGCCTGTTCCGCCAGCGCATGCATCCTGGCGTGATGAGGCGACAGCGAGCAGGCCGGATCGGCCTCGCGCGCATCTCCAGCGATAGCGAGCGCCTGACAGCGACAGCCGCCGAAATCCACCTCGCGCAGCTCGCACGATCGGCACGGCTCGCGCATCCAGTCAGTTCCGCGAAACGCCTGAAACGCGGGCGACCGCAACCAGATGTCCTGCAATGAATGATCTCGCACCGACCAGAATTCCAGGCCGGGGATCGTTTCCGCTGCGTGGCACGGCAACACGCGACCGGTCGGCGTGACGTTCAGCGATCGCCTCGCCCAGCCCCCCATGCAGGGCTTCGGGCGTGACGCGTAATAATCCGGCACCACAAGATCGATCACCAGACGATCGGCGTATTGCTCACGCAGCCGCTCCACCTCGTCCATCGCCTGGAATACCTGGTCGGCCGTCGGCATCAGCGCTGAGCGATTTTGCAAGGCCCAGCCGTGATACTGAGCGTGCGCCACTTCCAGACGCCCCGCGCCAAGGTCGGCCGCCAGCGCGACCAATGCCGGAACATTGCCGATATTGGCACGGTGGACCACGGCGTTGATGGTCAGCGCGAAGCCGAGCTCGACCACCTGTCGGGCGAACGCCAGTTTGCGGACGTGGCCTCCGGTGTAACCGGCGATGCGGTCGGCCTGCTCCGCCTCGATGTCCTGGATCGATAGTTGGACATGATCCAGACCGACATCTCGCAATGCCGCCAGTCGCTTGTTGTCGAGGCCGATCGCCGAGGTGATCAGGTTGGTGTAGAGACCGGCGTCATGCGCGGCGCGGGCAAGGTCGACCAGGTCGCGTCTAGCTCCTGGCTCGCCGCCCGAAAGGTGGACCTGCAACACGCCCAGGTCAGCAGCCTGATGGAACACCCGGGTCCAGGTGGCGGTGTCGAGTTCCTGCGAAACCTTGTCCAGCGTGAGGGGATTGGAGCAGTAAGGACAGGCCAGCGGACAGCGGTGGGTCAGCTCCGCCAGTAGTCCAATTGGCCGGTGAACGGTAGGCACGGATACGGTGGAGAGGGGCAAAGACATTGTCAGCGCACCAAAAATCGTTTCGTAGCCAGGTCGGCCAGCAGTGCGACCACGTCGCCTTCTATTGTGGCGCGATCGGCATTGTACAGAGTGGCAAGTTCGTCCACGATCTGCGCGGTGGTATGAGTTCCGTCACAGCGCTGCAGAATTTCGTGCGACGGACCTTCCATTTCAATTACCCGTTCGGGACCGAGCAGGATCCACGCCTCCCGGGTCTTATCGAAATGCAGCCTGACACCGGGTGCCAGCCGCGGACGGGTTTCGCCGGACGCGGAACCGCTCTCAGCCATCTTTGGATCCGGAACGAAGGCGCCAGGCGGCACCAGCCTCGGCGTGACATAGGCATGGTGCAGCGCATCCAGCATGCACCACAGCACGTCGCATTTGAAGATCGAGTGTATTTACCACAGCTTCCTGCTGCTCGCGCGTGACCGCGTGCCGGGTCACATAGTCGAGCGCGAAGTTCGCATCCCGTTGCGCCTGTGGCGGCCGCTTGTCGAAATACGCCATGACCTGCGGCGTGATGTATTTGTAATTGCCGAGCATACCGGTCATGCGCTCGCCGATGATCTGGGGGGAGAACATCTCGGTGAGACAGGAGGCGACCGCCTCCAGCATGCTCCGTTCCCGCACGTAATGCACGTAGGCCTGTACAGCGAAACGTGTGGCCGGCAGCAGCAGCTGCGTGGACATCACCGTGCCGCGATCCAGTCCAAGGCCATCGGTCAGCGTCAGCCAGCGTTCGATGCCGCCATGCCGTTCGTCGTCGCCATCGTGGTCCTCGAGCCGCTTGCGCCATTCACGCCGCAGTGCCGAGTCCTCGCAGCGGCCAATCAATGACGCGTCCTTCAACGGAATCATTGCCTGATAGTAATATCGATTGAGCGCCCAGGCCTGCACCTGCCCTTTGCTGCACTGTCCGCTGTGCAGCATCTTATGGAATGGGTGCAGGTTGTGATAGCGGCGTGCGCCGACTTCGCGCAGACGCGCTTCCAGTTCGGCTGGCGTCAGCAGTTCGCTCAAAGCCGTACCTCCATGCCGTCATACGCGACTTCGAAACCCGCTCGCTCCGCCGCCTGCCGCTCCGGCGAGTCGGCCAGCCAAATCGGGTTGGTATTGTTGATGTGCAGAAAGATGCGCCGGCACGGGAGGTCGGCAAGCCGTTCAAGCGTGCCATCCGCGCCGTCGATCGGCACATGACCCATCCGGCGCCCGGTCTTCGGGCCCAGGCCGGCGGTGATCATTTCGTCATCCCTGAACAAGGTGCCATCGAAAAACAGCACATCGGCATTGCGCAGTTGCTCATGCACCGGCATCGGTGATCTCGGCACATGCCGGCGCAACGATTATGCTCCGCCCATGTGCCTGCACCAGCGCGGCATAGGTGGGTTCGGATGGAACCGTCGCGGCCGACCGGTCCTCAAGATACAAGGGAGCCTTGCCCGGCATCGGCAGGATGGTCAGCGTCATGCCCTCCACCAACCGTCACCGGAACGCAACGGAACGACCTCGACCCGGCGCACGAGTTCCGGATCCAGCACGTCGAAAATACGGCTGCGCGGACAGCATGTCCAGGACCTTGGCCGGCGCGAATACAGTCAAATTCTGCCTCTCTCGCAGCACCAGAAGCCCGGCGATCGCATCGACATCGCCGCCGATCAGGGCCACCGCGGTGATTGGCGAATCACGTGAGGGGAGGCGTGGCGCGAGACGCTCGGTCTGCAGAATCTGCTGCCGCAGATCTGGCGAGGCGCCGACCAGCAACCACGATTTGCCATCACCGCTGAGCGCCACACTTGCCTGGGTTGCCGGGCGGACCCTTGGGTCACCTGCCCGCACCAGATTACATAGGCGGCACCCGCAATTCCATTGCGGGAACCCCCCACCGGCCGCGGCACCCAGCACGATCGCTGTCAGCCCCGCGGCCTGGTCAGTCATCCGTCTTTACGTCGGATGAAAGTTTACAGCTTGCCGGCGAGGTAACCGTTGATTTCCATGCCGATGCAGATTTCGCGAAGGATCGGACGTGTCCAAGCCATGATGATGTCTCCTCACTGTTTGCAATGGTAGGCTGACACAACAAGAACTATCGTCGTGCCACTGGCAGAACTTAGAGGCTGGGCCACCAACAGTCCAGGGACCGGACATAGTCCAAACGGCTTTATCCCGTCTGCAAAGTGTTATAAGTGCTATAAGTGCCGACAGGGATGATGTACGGGTGTGGACGTTGGTAGGCGAAGCGTATGTGGGTCCTCGAAGCGTTCCCGGGGCAGGGCAACTCCAATCATGCTGAATGACACTGGCCATATTCCGCCGCCTGTTCCGTTGGGGGTTCCGCTGAAGGCGGCAGACCAGGGCGGGCGCGGCCTCGGCAGGCGTGCGTGGCTGATGGCGTCCGCTGCGCTGTTGTTGCCAGCGCAAGCACATGCCGCCGCTCCGGAGGTCCGGCTGGGTGTCCTGCAATACGGTTCCGTGCAATGGGTGGCTGACGTCATCCGCCGGCATGGACTGGATACCAGCAACGGCTTTTCGCTGAGCACATCGACGCTTGCCAACAGTGACAGCAGTCGTGTCGCTTTGATGGCGGGCGCCGCCGATATCGTCGTCTCCGACTGGTTCTTCGTCGCATCCCAGCGGGCGGCCGGTAACAGGCTGAGCTTTGTGCCGTTCTCCAGCGCCAGCGGCGGCATCATGGTCGCCGACAGCTCGCCAATCCGCTCGCTGGCCGATCTCGCCAACCGCCGGCTCGGCGTCGCGGGTGGCCCGCTGGACAAATCGTGGCTGATCGTCCAGGCGGCGGCGCGATCCGCCGGCGGCGTCGAGCTCGCCACGGCGACGAAACTGACCTACGGCGCGCCGCCTCTACTTGACGCGATGCTGCAACGCAACGACATGGATGCCGTGCTCACCTTCTGGAACTTCGCCGCGAGACTGGATGCCGCGGGCTTCAGACAGGCGGTTTCGGTTGGCGACTGCGCGCGCACGCTCGGTCTGTCCGATCGCATCAGCCTGATCGGCTACACCTTTCACGAGGACTGGGCGAAACAGAACCCCGTCGCCATCAATGGCTTCCTCACCGCCTCGGCCGCCGCGCTGGCCATCATGGCGAACGACGACGCGGAATGGGACAAGCTGCGCCCGCTGATGGGCCCGACCGGACGACGCGCTGTTCCAAAGCCTGCGGCGACGTTTCGTCGACGGCATTCCGCAGATGGCGATAGACACACAGCAGCGCGACGCCGCGAAGCTGTTCGACATCGTGCGGCATGCGGGCGGCGCCCGCGTCACCGATGGACTGGACGCGCTTCCCGACGGCGTGTTCTGGCAGCCGTCCAATGGATGAGGTTCGGCGCCCTGCCGGCCGCTCCCTGAAGCGCATCACGTTGGATGGTCTGGTGGCAAAAGGCGGTCCTGCCGCCGCCAGATCCGCTCGCCGGTCAGGATTGCTCGGCATTGCGCCGGGGCGCCCGGTCCTGTCGCTGCTGGCGTTCCTGGCGCTGTGGTGGATCGGTGCCTGGCTGGCGGCCGACCCGCAGCGGCTGCCGTCCCCGGAGCGGGTTCTGGCCCTGGCATGGCGCGAAATCCTGGACGGTGCCTTGCCGCTCAACGTCGGCATCACGCTGGCCAGAGTACTGGCTGCGTTCGCGATTGCCATGGTTGTGGGCTCGGTTGCCGGGTTATCTGGCGGGGCGACGGCCGCGCCTGAACGCGTTCATCGATCCGTGGATGGTCATCGCACTCAATCTTCCGGTATTGGTGGTCATCGTCCTTTGTTACATATGGCTCGGGTTGAACGAGGTCGCGGCCGTGCTGGCGGTGGCGGTCGCGAAGACGCCGACAGTGTTCGTCACCCTCCGGGAGGGAGCGCGGACGCTGGACCCCGGCCTGGAGGAGTTGGCGACCGTTTACCGCCTGCCGCTGCTGCGCCGGCTCTGGTGGGTGACCACGCCGCAACTGCTGCCCTATCTCGCGGCTGCCGCCCGCAGCGGGCTGTCGATCACCTGGAAGATCGTCCTGGTGGTGGAACTGATGGGTCGCCCGAACGGTGTTGGTTTCATTCTGAATATGTATTTTCAGAGCTTCGACGTGACCGGCATCGTGGCCTATGGTCTGGGTTTCGCCGCTATCATGCTGGTGGTGGAGACAGCGCTGCTGCAGCCGTGGGAGAAGCGGGCCAATGCCTGGCGACGCCGCGCTTGAGTTGCTGATCGAGTCCAAGGCCTTTGTCTCGCCGGCGGGCTTGCGACACATCATACTGCATGACATTGGCCTGACGGTGCCTCCTGGCCAGATTGTCGCGCTGCTTGGCCGTTCCGGAGGCGGAAAGAGCACGCTGTTGCGGATCGCCTCGGGGCTCGACACCGCGTTCGAGGGCCATGTCCGAAGACCGCCCGGCCGCCTCGGGGTGGTCTTCCAGGAGCCAAGACTGCTGCCCTGGCTGACGGTGGCGGACAACCTGCGGCTGGTCGTTCCTGGCATCATGCCGCTGCGGATCGATGACCTGCTCGAACTGGTCGGCGTTCCTGGTGTGGGCCACCATCTGCCCTCCGAGCTGTCGCTGGGGATGGCGCGCCGGGTCGCACTGGCTCGGGCGCTGGCGACCGACCCGCATCTGCTGGTTCTCGACGAGCCCTTTGCGTCGCTGGACCGTCAGCTCGGCACCACACTGGCAGCGAAGGTCGCCGATCTCGCACGCCGAGCGGGCAGCATCGTGGTGGTGGCGACGCATGAACTGGAACATGCGCTGGCGATCGCCGATCGAATTTGCGTGCTTGCCGGCCGGCCGGCGAGAATGGAGGCTGATATTACGATTCCGGACCGGAGCGATGCAGCGTCAATCGCATCTCTGCGCACCAATCTGCTCGATCGCTTTGCCTTCCTGGGATCGAAACGAGTGGCACACCCGGCATAGAGCATCATCGCGCTCGGCTATTCGCCTGACGGGGCCTCGCAAAAGAAAATCGGCCCGGCTGGATACCAGCCGGGCCGAAAAGTCGATCGTCAGAACAGTCGTTAGTGCTGGACAGCGAACACCCAGATGACGCCGCCCTGCGGCACGTCTCGGATCCAGCTTCATGTCAGTCTTGGACAGCGAGTCCTGAATGCGCTGTGCATCCACGCCCCAACCCGACTGGATCGCGATATACTCGGTGCCATCAACCTCGTAGGCCGACGGCATGGCCATGATGCCGGAGTTGGTCTTCTGCTCCCACAGGATCTTGCCGCTCTTGCCGTCGAAGGCGCGGAACATGCGGTCGTTGGTTCCGCCAGCGAACAGCAAGTCCGAACCGGTGGACAAGGTCGGAGGCGAACAGCTGCGACTTCGGGAACGGATGCATCCACACCTGCTTGCCGGTTTCCACGTTCCAGGCCTGCATTTCCCCGATATGGTCAGGGTTCGGCAACAGCTTCAGGCTGTTCACGTCAGCCCCGAGCCAGAGCTGGCCGACCACGAGCTTGGTTTTCTCACCGACCATCTCGCCGCACATGTTGTTGTTGGCGGGGATGAAAATGCAGCTTGGCTGTTCGGATTGTAGGATGCCGACGGCCAGTCCTTGCCGCCCCACAGCGATGGGCAGAACGTGGTGTTCTTGCCGGTTGACGGCTTGTGCTCGAGATTGACGTCCGGCCGCCCGGTCTTCGGGTCGATGCTCTTGAAGGCGTTCTGCCCGACGAACGGCTTGCCGTAGACGAAGTCGATGCCGTTATCGGTCTGCTTCAGGTCCCACAGATAGCCATCGCGCGCCGGGATGGACCAGGCGCGTCGAACGTCTGGCCTTCGTAGGTCATGTTGATCAGCATGGGCGGAATCGATCTCATCCCAGTCCCATGAATCGTTCTGATGGTACTGGTGATAGCCGACGATCTTGCCGGTATCCGGGTTCAGCGCGATCGTGGAGCTGGTGTAGAGGTTGTCGCCAGGATGCTAGATCGCCCGGCCACGGCGCGGCGTTGCCGACGCCCCAGTAGGCGATGTTGCGCTTCGGATCATAGGTGCCGGTGATCCAGACCGAGCCGCCGCCGGTCTTCCAGGCGTCGCCCGACCAGGTCTCGCTGCCGGGTTGTCCGGGCTCCGGCACGGTGTAGGTCCGCCACAACTCCTTGCCGTCGTTGGCGTCGTACGCCGCGATGTAGCCGCGCACGCCGAACTCGCCGCCGGATGACGCCGACCATCACCTTGCCGTGCACCACCAGCGGCTCAGCGTCATGTACTGGCCCTTCTGGTAGTCGCCGACCTTGCGTGTTCCAGATTTCCTTGCCGGTCTTCGCATCGAGCGCGATCAGCCGGTCATCGGTCGCCGCCAGGAACAGCTTGTCCTCCCACATAGCGACACCGCGGTTGGTCGGATGAAGCTGAAACAGGTCTTCGGGCATCTTGTGCTTGTAGCGCCAGATCAGGTCGCCGGTTTTCGCGTTCAGCGCCAGCACCTGATTTTGCGGCGTGGTAACGAACATCACGCCGTTGTTGACCATCGGCGGCGCCTCGTGGCCCTCGAGCACGCCGGTCGAGAATGTCCAGACCGGCACGAGGGACTTCACGTTCTCGGTGTTGATCTGCTTCAGCGGGCTGAAGCCGTGGCCGTTATAGGTGCGCCGGTACAGCAGCCAGTTGCCGGCTTCCGGGTTCTCCAGCCGCTGCTGCGTCACTGGACTGTAGTTCGACGACCTCCCCTGCCTTGACTGCGACGATACCGCAACCGCCAAGAGTGCCGCCGTCTACCGCGGCACCGACATCCCGTCTGCTTCCGGCCATCAGGTTTTTCCTTACCTGGTGTGTTTTGCCGCTATTTTCTAAGCGGCTCTTTCGTAGGCCAGGTTCTCACATCGTCGATTTGTCCATCCCGATTCTGCCGATGAACGCGCCCGCCACTCTGCGGATTGCCATCGGCGATCTTCAGGGGAACGCCGCAATGCGCGCGCGGCGCCGGCCCCCCCACCACTTTGCAGTTGTGCCGCGGGTCATACTCCGACTGATGGCAAGGACAATGCATCACCTGTTGTTCCGTCATCCAGTCGGAGACCGTGCATTGCGCGTGCGTGCAGATCGCCGAGTAGGCCACCATCCCGTCCGCCGCATGCGCCGCCGTCTCCGGTCCCATGTTGCCGGATCGAGCCTGCAGCAGCAGGATCTGGTTCAGCCGAGATCCGTCGCGGACCAGCTTTTGTCGCCGGCTCCATCGCCCAAGCGATCATCGGCATCTCACCGATCTTCAAGTCGGCCGCCGCGATCACGGCACCTTCATGATCGCCTTCGAAATAGATCAGCAGATCGCCGATCTGCGGACGCATCTAACGCCGGGGATCTTCATCGTCGGCACGGCCTGCCTTCGGCAACAGGCCCACCGAGGCGGCAACAATTCCCGCCTGTAGCAGGGACCGGCGAAGTGGATCGATCGCGGCGCGGTCACGACACTGCGAACAAGGCATGGTCTCGATTGGTTTAGCGTCAGCCACTCGTCGCTCCCCGGCTGCGGTTTGGTTACACAGGCTGTGACCTTAGCCGGCGCGCAGAATCGTCAATTGTGTCGCGCTCGTAAAATCACGTCAGGTCCTTGGAAGGATCGCGGAACAATTCGCGATCGAGCAGATAACGGCGCGACTCGGTGGTCTTTTCACAATGCTCGTGAATGAACACACCGCCGACCGGTTGTTCCGTCGGCGCGGGCTCCGTCTGTCGGCAGGTCCACCCCTCCTCGCCGAACCGCGCCCGGACCTGCAGTGCGAACAGGAAGGCCTTCTTGTGCAAATACAGCCGTGCGTGCGGGTCGGTGTCAATCCTGATGCCGGCCACCTCTCCGGTGTTGTCGATCAGCAGCGCAAGTTCCACCGGGTGGCCAGCCACCTGGGTCTTGTCTTCCCCGCCCGGTCCCCCGTCATCATAACGGAAAGCTGACCGCATGGGTGCCGTCCGTTGAGGCCGGACAGGTCTGGTAGGCGTCCCAGCCCGAGAGCCGCTTCTGCGTGTCGGCCGCACAGGCGAACCCTCCGTAGCCGCTGGATGGCAGCGCGGACACCGACATGCCAATACGAATGTCACGCAGATCATTTTGCGGAGCGGCGACCGCACAGGCCGGTGCCAGAGAAGCGGCGATCATGCCGACGGCATACCTTATGTGTCATGCCATCATTGCCGCGACACTGCCCGGCGCGTTTGCATCGCTTGCGGCCTCCACCTGCATATGCCGATGCGGAGGCGCTTCCGCCGAACCCGGAGGCGGTCGCGTTCCGAGCGCCTTCGCCCTGTCCTAGCGTAGACGTCGCAGACACGCGTTTCGCCACCAAAGAACGCCTGGCACTGAGCAAAGCTCGGTTCGCCTTTCCCTTTGATGTGACGTCACCACGTATTCGGCCACCGCCGCAATATCGGCGGGACGCAACGGATGACTGGTCCCGGGCGGCATCTTGCCCTCGGGCAGGTCTGCTTCCTTCAGACCATAGCACTTGCCATCTGAATAGGCGTCAGTCTGGAAATGCGGCATTCCCGCCATCGGTCGGCCGCAGCGGATGGTTTCCTCGATCTCGCCGAGGCTCAGTTGGGTCTGCCGCAGATTGGCCGCGGCACCGCCATAGCTGCCACCACCGATGCCCGACCATTTGTGGCAGCCGACGCAGTTCGCCACCTTGTAGATACGCATGCCCTCATCGGAAGCAGCGGGCTGAGCCATCGCCCCGCCCGCTCCGCTCACCAAAAGCCATACGCCAGCGCCGAAGGTGGCGCGCCGAAGCCCAAAGCCAATAGTCACGTCGTGGTCATCTCCTGGAAGCGATCGACCCGGGCCGAAGCGCGTGTCCGGCCCGGTTTCCTCTCAGTTCAACGCGAACACGTAAAGGGTGGAACTGGGATGCACCGCTTTCAGTTCCGGTGTCGCCTCGACGAACCACTTATCCCAGGCGCCGCCCTGGCCAACCAGAATGGCGACATATTGCTTGCCGTCGGCGGTGAACGTCATCGGCGGCGCGCTGACCCCGCCGCCGGTGTTGAAGGTCCAGAGCTCCTGCAGGGTCTTGGCATCGAGCGCCGCGACCTTGCCATCCGGCTGGCCGTAGAACACCAGGTCAGGGGTCGTCAGCAGTCCTCCCAGCATCGGGTACGGGGTCTCGTGCTTGCCGACTTCCTTGCCCGTGGTCACGTCGATCGCGGTGACGCTGCCGGTTATACGCTCGGTCTCGGTCGGCCCGCCGCCGATCCACACGTCACGCGGCTTGGCCTTTTTCGCCGGGTCTTCCGCCTTCACGGCCACCGTGTTGCAGCTTTCGATCACCGGAATGTACCAGACCTTCAGTTCCGGATTGTAGGCGGTAGGCGGCCAGTTCTTGCCACCCATGTTGCCGGGGCAGATCAGTGTGTTGGGGTTTTCCCGGGACGGGGTGACGGCCGCATTGTATTTCTGGACATCGGCCTTCGGATCATACTCGACGGGCTTGCCGGTCTCGGGGTCCAGTCCCTTGGTCCAGTTCACCTTCTTGACGAACGGCAGACCCCACACGAAGTTGCCGGTGTTACGGTCGACCGCGTAGGCGAAACCGTTGCGATCCGCCTCGAGGACCAGGTTCATCGGCCGGCCGTGCACCGGCGCATCGACCAGCACATTCTCCGCCACGCTGTCATAGTCGAATGCGTCGTTCGGCGTGTGCTGATAGTGCCACTTGATCTTACCGGTATCGAGATCCATGGCCAGGGTGCTGTCGGTATAGAGATTGTCGCCGGGACGATATTGCGGGTCCCAGTCGGGGCCGGGGTTGCCGACGCCCCATAGAAAAGTGTTGTCTTGGGATCGTAGCTGCCGGTCACCCAGGTCGACCCACCGCCCATCGCGGCGGCATCGTAGTTGTCCTTCCAGGTTTCGCTGCCGGCCTCGCCTTTCGCCGGAATGGTATAGGTGCGCCAGACCTCCTTTTGCGTCGTCAGGTCGGTGGCCGCAATCCATCCACGTATGCCGTATTCGGCGCCGGAGGTGCCGGAGATCACCAGGTTCTTCACCACCAACGGCGCCGCGGTGATCACCTCGCCCTTATCGGGATTGGCCACCTGGCGCTGCCACAGGATCTTGCCGGTGTCCTTGTCCGTGGCGATCAAACGCCCGTCCAGCGAGTGCGACAGCACCATGTTGCCGGCCAGCGCCACGCCGCGGTTGTCCACCCCGCAGCAGGCCACCGCGCCGGCCCAGTCATGATCGGTCTTCGGATCCATCGACCACATGCACCTTGGCCTGGCCGCCGCGGGTGTCGATCTTTGTCACCGATCCCCAGCCATCCGTGACGTACAGGTAGCCGTCCGCCGCAAGCGGCGTGCCCTCCAGGCCGCCATGCGACCAGATGCCGCCGCCCTCGATCCCACCAAGCTGCAACGTCCAGGCGACATGCAGATTTTTGACGTTGTCCTTGTTGATCTGGTTCAGCGGGGAGAAGCGTTGCGCGGAGTAATCCTTGTGGTGAGTAAGCCAATTCCCCGCATCGAAATCGGCCTTGAGCAGCCGGTCTGGCGTCACCTCATCAGCCGCGAACGCGCCCGACTGACTACCAAGGAGCGAGCGCGAGCAGCGCCGCCACCGCATAAGACTCTTCGACATTTTTTTTCCCTCCCTACGCTTTAGCAGCTACTTACCGACGGCCTCGACTTTCGCCTTCTCGTTACTGTTCATCGTCTTGACCGTCTTGTCCTGATTGGTCGCTCCCGTGGTCTGCGTCGTCGTCGCGGCCGGCGCCGAAGACGGCAGCGACTTTTCGACCGCCGGTCCATTGCCCATGTTTGGTTTGGTGCTGCTTGTTGTCGCGGGTTTGGCCGGTGTCGCAGCGTCATCCGCCTACTGCAACACCACCGCTCAACATCGCAGCAACCAGTGCCACACTGGCACCGATCGCCACCGATTTTTTCATGTCTTCCTCCCGGTCATAAGACCCAGTGTGCCACGCCCGAACTCGCCGCCTCGAACTTCAAGGCTGTGCGGCGGACGTAGCGGATCGGCAGGCCAACGAACAAAAAACGAGCGGCGCAAAACCGAGGTCCGCCCTGTCACGGCGGACCCCAGATTTGGAGCGTTAGGCTGATTCGAGCTGTTTGCCGATCGGCAAGCTGCGGATACGCTTGCCGGTCGCCGCAAAGATCGCGTTGCACAGCGCCGGCGCGAACGGCGGCACCCCAGGTTCACCCACCCCGCTCGGCGGGACATCGGGACCCGATGCCGTGATATAGACGTTCGTCACCACGGGCGCCTCGTCGATCCGCGCGACCTTGAAGTCATCGAAATTGCTCTGCACCACACGGCCGTCCTTGAACGTGACTTCGCCATGTTTCGCCAGGCTCAGACCCATGATAGCGGCGCCCTCGATCTGCGA
>CAVWZM010000006.1:0-240589 GCA_963759425.1 uncultured Alphaproteobacteria bacterium | reverse complement strand
CGCGAATCGCCTCAAGCGATGGCAGGCCACGTGTCCGCTCCGCCTCGATGGCAAAATCCACCATCATGATCGCGTTCTTCTTGACGATGCCCATCAGCAGTACGATCCCGACCAGCGCCACCAGAGACAGATCGAGCCCGCAGGCCAGCAGCGCCAGCAGTGCGCCAATTCCCGCCGATGGCAGGGTCGACAGGATCGTCAACGGATGGACCCAGCTCTCATACAGCACGCCGAGAACGATGTAGATCACAACTATCGAGGCCAGGATGAGCCAAGGCTCCGCGGCGAGCGAACTCTGAAATTCCGCGGCGTCGCCGGCGAAGTTGCCGGTGATGGTCGCGGGTAGGCCGATGTCCTTTTGGGCACGCGCGAAGGCGGTGACCGCCTGGCCCAGGGAATAGCCGTCCGCAAGGTCAAAACTCAGCGTAACCGCGGGAAACTGCCCTTGGTGGGTGATCACCAGCGGCGCCGTGACGCGGTCGAAACGAGCAATCACTGATAACGGCACCTGCGCGCCGTTCAGGCCGGGCACTCGCAGCAGACCCAGGCTCGAGGGGTCGGCCTGTGTCAGCGGGTCGGCCTCGAGCACGACACGGTACTGGTTCGCCTGGCCGAAGATGGTAGAGATCTGCCGCTGGCCGAACGCGTCGTACAGCGTGTCCTGGACCGCCTGCATCGATACACCGAGACGCATCGCGGCATCACGGTCTACAGTTATGAAGGTGCGAAATCCGGCCTCCTGCTGATCGGAGGCCACATTGCGCAGCGCCGGCAGGGTGCTGAGATGCCGGAGCAGCCGAGGCGCCCAGACCGCAAGTTCCCGTGCGTCGGTATCCATCAGCGTATACTGGAACTGGGTGCGGCTTTGACGAGTGCCGATCTGCACGTCCTGCACCGGGCGGAAAAAAGCGGTAATACCCGGTATGCCATCGATCGCCATCTGCATTCGCTCGATCACAACGGCGACCGGGTCGCGAGATCGCAGAGGCTTCAGCGCGATCGTCAGCCGGCCGGTGTTGGGCGTCGTGTTGATGGTTCCTCCGCCGACAAAGGACACCACCCCGGCGACCGCCGGGTCACGTCGAATGACCTCCGCCATACCGGTCTGCAGTTCGATAAGCCTAGGGATCGACACGCTTTGGGCCGCCTCGGTCACGGCCATCAGCACGCCGGTATCCTGTCGTGGCAGGAAGCCCTTCGGCACGATGGTGTAAAGCCCGATGGTGCCGATCAGGGTCGCCGCCCCGACCAGCAGAACCATGCCCTGATGGCCGAAGGTCCAATCGAGGGAGCGGCGGTAGCCTGCCAACAGCCGCTCGAACCCCCGCTCGCTGCCGCGTGCAAGCAGCCCCGGCAGGCGGAAGATCGGCGCGAACAGACGCCACGAGGCTGGCTTCGGTGGTTCGTCATTTCGGGGCCGCAGCAGCCGGCCGCACATCATCGGCGTCAATGTCAGGGACACCACTGCCGATACCACCACCGAAACCGACAGGGTGACGGAGAATTCCTTGAACAGCCGCCCGACGACGCCGGTCATGAACAGCAGCGGTATGAACACTGCGATCAGCGATACGGTGAGGGACACGATGGTGAAGCCGATCTGGGCCGCCCCCCGGAAGGCCGCCTCAAGCGGGCGCATCCCCCGCTCGATGAAGCGCACGACGTTCTCGATCATGACGATGGCGTCATCGACGACGAAGCCGGTGGCGACGGTCAATGCCATGAGCGAGAGATTGTCGAGGCCGAAACCCAGAACTTGCATGACGCCGAAGGTCCCGATCAGGGACAGCGGCAGCGCAATCGCTGGGATGAAGGTAGCGCGCAGGCTGCGCAGGAAGGCGAAGATAACCAGCACCACCAGGACGACAGAAATTACCAGGGTGTACCTGCACGTCGATGACCGAGGCCCGGATGGTCTCGGTCCGGTCAGTCACGATGGTGAGTTTGATCCCGGACGGGATCGCCTGCTGCAAGCGGGGCAGTGTTTGCCGGACCGCGGCCACCGTCTGCACGATGTTGGCACCGGGCTGCCGCTGAATGTCGAGTACCACGGCCGGCGTGCCGTCATAGGTCGCCGAGACGCGGTCATTCTCCAAGCCGCCCACCGCGCTGCCCACCGCGGACAGCCGCACGGGTGCGCCGTTGCGCCAAGCGATCACCAGGTCTCGATAGGCGGTGGGGTCGACGAGCTGATCATTGGCGCCCAGTGAGAACGCCAGGCGGGGGCCGTCGAAGCCGCCCTTGGCGCCGTTGGCGTTGGCTGCCGCCACGGCAACGCGAACATCCTCCATGCCGAGGCCGTAGGCGGCAAGTCGCGCGGGGTCGATGCGCACGCGGACGGCTGGCCGCATGCCGCCCTGCACCGTGACGCGGCCGACCCCGTCGATCTCGGACAGTTTCGGCTGTAGCAAGGTGTCGGCTATGTCGCTGACGGCGTCGATCGGCAAGCTCCCGGACGTCAGCGCGAGAGTGAGGATCGGTGCATCGGCCGGGTTGACCTTCGAGTAGGTCGGCGGATACGGCAGATCGGGGGGCAAGGTGCCCGCGGCGGCATTGATAGCCGCCTGGACGTCCTGCGCCGCCGCGTCGATCGAGCGGTTCAGGGCGAACTGCAGGGTGATCTGACTGGTGCCCTCGGCGCTCTCCGACGTCATCAGCAGCAGCCCGGGGATCTGACCAAACTGACGTTCCAGCGACGCGGTGATAAGGGTTTCGGTGGTCTCGGGACCGGCCCCGGGAAGCTGAGTCACGACCTGGATAGTGGGAAAGTCGACCTCGGGCAGAGCGCTGACCGGAAGCGCGCGATAACCCAGGAGGCCAGCCAGCAGGATACCGGCAGCCAGCAGCCAGGTTGCGATCGGACGCGCGATGAACGGCGCCGAGATGTTCATGTCGGGCCGAGCAAGTGCCGAGCGCCGCGCCGTACCCCGACTAGGGCCATGGCCCTTGGAGCCATCTCATTGAAAGACTTGGATGAACCGCAACCCCTTTGCACTTATGGCACCCACCGGGTCAATCGGCTCGCCCTTGTCGAGGTCGACTCGTGCCTGGCGCGGTCGCTTGTTCCGTATCCCTGGTGGTCTGGCCGTCAGGGGGACTGACGCTGACTTTGCTTCCCTCCGACAGTCGCGACGCGCCATCCACTACCACGGTGTCTCCGGTCTTCAGGCCCTCGGTCACGATCGAGGCCTGTCGGTCTTCGTGGCTGACCGTGACCGTGCGGCGGCTGGCGACATTACCGTCGCTCACCACGAAGACATAGGGCCCGCGCGGACCGCGCTGAATTGCCGCCGGTGGGACCACGATGGCATCCTTTCGCACCTCGGCCCGCAGACGGACACGGACAAAACCGCCAGGCCACAAGCGAGACTCGGTATTGGGGAAGGTCGCCTTGAGTTTGATGGTGCCGGTGGTCGGATCAACCTGGTTGTCCAGTACCGCCAGTATTCCTGTATCCAGCGGTGTGGCGGCGCCCCCAACGTCCTGTGACAGCGCGAGCACCGGCGGCGGACCGCTGGCCATCGCAGCGGCCACTGCTGGCAGCGACTGTTGCGGTAGCGTGAACAGGACCGAGATGGGCTGCAACTGAGTGATCACCAGCAGCCCCGTGGTATCGATGGCGTGGACGATGTTGCCAGGATCGACCAACCTGATCCCGGTCCGTCCATCGATTGGCGCGGTGATCGTCGTATAGCTGAGTTGGGTCCGCGCCGTATCGATTTGCGCCTGGTCCTGCAGCACCAGAGCCTGGAACTGAGCCACCTGGGCCTTCGCGGTGTCGGCCTGCTGGCCCGATGCATAGTTGTTCGCCACCAGCTTCTGGTAACGCGCCAGATCGAGACGGGCGTTGGCGAGTTGCGCTTCGTCCTGTTCCTTCTTGGCGACAGCACTGTCCAGCGCCGCCTGATAGGTCCGCGGATCGATCTGGGCCAGCACGTCCCCCTTGCGAACGTCCTGGCCTTCCCGGACGTTCACTGAAAGCAGCGGCCCATCAACCATCGCCTTGATGGTGACGAGGTTGAACGCCTGCACGGTGCCCAGGCCATCCAGGTAAATCGGCATGTCGCGCGCGGTCGCCGCCGCGATGAGCACCGGGACCGGCTGATTGGCGTCGTGCTTGCCGTCAGCCGATCCGGGTCCGGCCGACGGGAAGAACCACATCGTGTATACAATCGCCGCCGCCACCAGTAGGCACAACGCGATGGAGCCGGAACGGCGCAGACGGGCCCGCGTCCTTGTTCGCGCCTCGTCTCTCGTCCCAGGTTCTCGGGTCAGGGCGTCCATGCAGACGGACTTTCGCATTTGTATGGCAATGGACGGAAGCGACCGTCATCTCGTATCGGACAAACCTTTGGCCCGTGACGCGCGATCCTCAATGCGTCATCCCCGGCGGAGGCCCAACGGAAGTCTCCTTTTTATTCAATTGTCGATCCGAGCAGCAGGCCTTGGTCCAGCGGCGAACCGCTCCGGATCGCGTCATGGTGATAGTCGCCGGCGAAGTATAATAACAGTTACAACCGCCCGGCCGAGCAATGACTCTTCGGTAAGACATCGGACCAGGTAGGCACTCCTTTACCCTGTGTCCTGCCCTCGCGCGTGAAAATAAGCACTCGACCGTCTTGATCATTGGGCCGGCGACGGCGATTTAAGGCGCCCAGGCGTGCTTCCACACAGTTTGAAAACTTTGTTCCGTGCTTTGGTGTCATCTACGGATCAGATGGCTGGCTCACGCCCTGGCTTCCTGGCTACCCTCTAACTCCTCACGCAGCATTTCCAGTGCCAGCCACTGTTCCTCCGCCCCGGCCAGTGCTGCCTGAGCCGCCTCGAGCTCCTTCGTCGCCGTGGCGAAGTCGGCCGGTCGGCGCGCGTATAGATCAATGTCGTCCAGCACGGCATTGAGCCGACTGATGTCCGCCTCCAGCGCGGCAATGCGCCCAGGCAGGATTTCCAGCGCGTGTTTGTCCTTGAAGCTCATCTTTCGATTTTGCGGCCGAGGTGCCGCCGAACCGCCAGGCGTCATTCGCGAGCGTGTCGCGGGCACGTCCGGCGGCTTTGGGGAACCCCGCTGCGCCAGCATATCGGAGTAGCCGCCAGCATACTCGATCCACCGCCCGTTACCCTCGGTCGCGATCACCGAAGTGACGACGCGGTCCAGGAAGTCGCGGTCGTGGCTGACCAGAAGCACCGTTCCGGCGTACTCTGCCAATCGCTCCTGCAGCAGTTCCAGCGTTTCCAGGTCCAGATCGTTCGTTGGCTCGTCCAGGATCATCAGGTTTGACGGCTGAGCGAACGCTCGTGCCAGGATCACCCTGCCCCGCTCGCCCCCTGAAAGCACACCGACCGGGGTGTTGGCCTGCTCGGGGCCGAACAGGAAGTCCTTCATGTAGCCGATGACGTGGCGAGGCTGGCCATTGACCCTGACCATGTCGCCGGCGCCACCAGTCAGTGCGACAGCCAGAGTTTCTCCCGCATCGAGCGTCTCCCGCCGTTGATCCAGGGTGATCTGCATAAGGTTGGTGCCGAGCTTCACCTCGCCGATATCGGGTGCCAGGGCTCCGGTCAGCAGGTTGAGCAGGGTAGTCTTGCCGGCGCCATTCTGGCCCACGATGCCGACCCGGTCGCCGCGGATAACGCGCGTCGAAAAGTCACGTACGACGGTCTTGTCGCCATAGGTTTTCGAAATTCCCTCGGCGACCATCACCAGCCGCCCGGACACCTCCGCCTCCGCCGCATCCAACTTGACGCGGCCGACCGCCGCTCGTTGCTCTTTGTGGCGTGTACGCAGCGCGTGTAGGTCGCCAAGTCGTTTCTGATTGCGCTTGCGGCGAGCCGTCACGCCGTACCGGAGCCAGTCCTCCTCCATAACGATCTTGCGGCCGAGCTTGTGACGATCGGCTTCTTCCTGCTCGAGGACCTGATCGCGCCACGTCTCGAAATGCTGAAACCCGCGGTCCAGCACGCGCGTGATACCGCGGTCCAACCAGACGGTGGTGTGCGAAATTCGCTCCAGCAGCCGCCGATCGTGGCTGATCAGCACAATCCCCGATCGCAGCCGGCCCAGCTCGGATTCAAGCCACTCGATACCAGGCAGGTCGAGATGGTTGGTCGGCTCGTCCAGCAACAGGATATCCGGTTCCGGCGCCAGCACGCGGGCCAGCGCGGCGCGTCTGGCCTCGCCGCCGGACAATATGGCGGGGTCTTCATCGCCGGTGAGCCCGAGTTGCTCAAGCAAGTATGATGCGCGGTGGCGATCGACCGCCGAAGCGGCGTCGAGCCCGGACTCGACATAAGCCAAAGTGGAGGCATATCCCGCGAAATCAGGCTCTTGCGGCAGGTAGCGGATGGTAGCGCCGGGTTGCGCGAACCGCCGCCCGGCATCGAAGGGCAACATACCCGCGGCGACGCGCAGTAAGGTCGATTTGCCGGAACCATTGCGGCCGACCAGGCAGATACGGTCCCCGGTGGAGACCGATAGGCCGACGCCGGCCAGCAGCGGTGCCGTGCCGAACGTGAGAACAACGTCCTGGAGTGCGAGAATGGGCGGCGGCATCGCGGTGGCTTTAAACCATACCTGAGTGCGGTTGAAGCGCTGGTGCCACGGACAGCTGCTATTTTCGACTCACTGGCGCAAAAACCCGGAAAACACTATGTTTCTTGCGCATTCGTTCGCTTAGAGAGGACCCGGTCATGATTGAAATGCTCGACCCGAAGCCCGACGTCATGCGTCGCCGCGACAGCATCGTGGCAGGGTTGCGAGCGCTGTTGCCTGAGAGTGGTCTGATCAGCGAACCGCTCCGGCTTAAGCCCTATGAGACCGATGGCTTGTCAGCGTATCGACAGGTGCCATTGGCCGTGGCTTTGCCGGAAACCACCGAGCAGGTCGCTGACGTCCTGCGCTTCTGCCATAAGAACGGGGTTCGCGTGGTTCCCCGGGGAGCGGGCACCTCCCTGTCGGGAGGCGCCCTGCCGATGGCCGACGCGGTGGTGATTGGTCTGATGCGGATGAACCAGATCCTGAATATTGATTATGCCGATCGCTGCGCTACCGTCCAGGCCGGTGTAACCAACATTGGCATCACCAACGCTGTCACCGAACGCGGCTTCTTTTACGCGCCCGACCCTTCCAGCCAGCTTGCTTGTATGATCGGCGGCAACGTCAACATGAACTCCGGTGGCGCACATTGCCTGAAATACGGCGTGACAGCCAATAATCTGCTGGGTCTCAGGATCGTCACCATCGACGGCGATATCATCTCCATCGGCGGCGCCCATCTCGACGCCGCCGGCTACGACTGGCTCGGCCTCCTTACCGGCAGCGAGGGCATGCTCGCGGTAGTCACCGAGGTCACCGTGCGGATTTTGCGTGCGCCCGAGGGCGCTCGTGCGATGCTGGCCGCTTTCCACTCGAATGAGGTAGCCGGCGCCTGTGTCGACGCCATCATCGGCTCCGGCATCATTCCGGTGGCACTCGAATTCATGGATCGGCCAGCAATCCACGCCTGCGAAGCCTATGCCCACGCCGGTTACCCACTCGACGCCGAGGCGATGTTGATTATCGAGGTCGAAGGCAGCGCGGCGGAGCAAGACCGGCTACTCGACAAGCTGTCGGAGATCTGCAACCAGCACAATCCAATCAGCCTTAGGGTCTCGCAAACGCCAGAGGAATCGCTGGCGATCTGGAAGGGGCGCAAAGGCGCATTCGGCGCCATCGGCCGGATCAGCCCGGACTATCTGTGTATGGATGGCACCATTCCCACCAGTCGGTTGCCGGAAGTCCTACGCCGTATCCAGGAAATGTCGGTCTCCTTCGGCCTCCAGGTCGCCAATATTTTCCATGCTGGTGATGGAAATCTGCATCCGCTGATCATGTTCGATGCCAACGATCCGGCCAGCTTCCACGCGGCGGAGACCTTTGGGGCCGACATTTTGAAGCTGTGCGTGGAGGTCGGCGGCTGTCTGACCGGCGAACACGGCGTCGGCGTGGAAAAGCGCGACCTGATGCCGGTGCAGTTTCATGGACACGAACTGGAGCAGCAGCGCCGCATCAAGTTGGCCTTTGATCCGGACTGGCTGCTTAACCCCAGCAAGGTATTCCCGTTGCCTGCAGCGCCCCCCGCGATCCTGCCCCAAGCGGCCTGACCGTGTCCTTTGCCCAGGCGATTGATCGGACGTCCGATGAAGCCGAGGCCTCGATCGCCAGGGTCGTCCGCGACGCGGCCGCGTCGCGGGAACCCCTCCTGATCGAGGGGCATGGCACCAAGGCCGGGATGCTGCGTCCGGTCCAGGCGGCTCGAACCCTGTCAACCGCCGGCTTGTCGGCATCAGTCTGTACGCACCGAAGGAATTGATCATCTCCGCCCGGGCTGGCACCCCGCTGCCGGAAATCGAGGCGGCGTTGGCGGCAAGCGGCCAGCATTTGATTGCCGAACCCCCTGATCTTTCGGAGCTTCTGGGAGATTCCGGCCGACCGCAAACACTTGGCGGTGTCGTCGCCACCAACCTGTCGGGTCCACGTCGGGTCGCCTGGGGCGCGATGCGCGATCACGTCATGGGTGTCCGCGCGGTCACCGGACGAGCCGAGGTAATTCGGTCAGGCGGGCGCGTATTGAAGAACGTCACCGGACTTGATCTGTGCAAATTGTTGACCGGAAGTCACGGCACACTTGGCGTCATCACCGAGATAACCCTCAAGGTCCTGCCGGCGTCCGAAGCAACGGGCACCCTGGTGCTTCCTGCCCTCGACGCTGTCGCGGGCGTGGCCGCCCTGGCTGCGGCACTTGGGCTCGCCATATGGCGTGTCCGCTGCGGCTTGGCTGCCAGATGACGCGGTGCCACGGGTGGCGGGACTGGAACATTTCCGGGGATCGGCGACGCTGGTGCGGATAGAAGAGTTCACTCCGTCTGTCGCATATCGGTTGGATCGCCTGCGCGACGAACTGGCTGTGACCGGCGCGACCATCCTGGATGACCGGAGCTCTCGTGGCGTTTGGAAGGCTATACGTGATGTTCGGCCGCTCGCGCCGCGGACCACCGATGCCGTATGGCGTGTTTCGGTGCGACCGTCGGGCGGACCCGCCGTTCTTGATGCCCTGCGACCCAAAGGCGTCTCGGGTTTCCTTGACTGGGGCGGTGGCCTCGTCTGGCTCGCCGGCCCCGCCGATACGCAGACCCACGCGGCGATAGAAATGGCGGCCCAGGCAACCGGCGGGACCTGGACGCTGATGCGCGGACCAGACACATTGCGCGGGTCGGTCAGGGTCGTTCCCGATGAGCCCTCCGCTCTGGCCCGGATTACGCGGGAGGTGAAAGCGGCGCTCGATCCGGCGGGCGTTCTCAATCCTGGCCGCTTCTACGCGGGACTATAGGCCACAAGCTCGAAGCCGCCCGCATTTCCCTCTCGGGCGTTTCGAACCCCCGGTTCGATACCACTTGACGACGAAACTGATGAACGGTCGCCCCGACGATGCAGACCAATTTCACCGCCGAACAGCTTCGCGATCCCGACACCGCTTCCTCCAATGCGGTCCTCCGCACTTGCGTGCATTGCGGCTTCTGCACCGCGACCTGCCCGACTTTTCTCCTTCTGGGAGACGAACTCGATAGTCCACGCGGTCGCATCTACCTCATCAAGGACATGCTCGAAACGGGCCGACCGGCCACCGAGGAAGTCGTCCGGCACATTGACCGGTGTCTGTCCTGTCTGTCCTGCATGACGACATGCCCCTCCGGCGTGAACTACATGCACCTGGTCGATCATGCGCGGACCTACATCGAGCAGACCTATCGCCGCCCGCTGACCGAGCGTTGGCTGCGTTCGATCCTCGGCATCCTGCTGCCCCGCCCCGACCTGTTCCGCCTCGCCCTCCGCGCCGCTCGGCTGACCCGGCCGATGTCGCGGCTGATCCCGGGCAAATCGATGCTCGCCCAGCGGCTGCGCGCCATGCTCGCCCTGACGCCCGACCATCTGCCGCCCGCCAGCCCGGTGCAGGCGCCGCGGGTGCATCCGGCGCAGGGAAACCGGATCGCCCGCGTGGCACTGCTGACCGGATGCGCCCAGCAGGTGCTGATGCCACGCATCAACGAGGCAACGATCCGCCTGCTGACCCGCATCGGCATAGAGGTCGTGGTAGCGCCGGACGCCGGATGCTGCGGCGCGCTCAACCATCATATCGGCCAGCATGATCGCGCCATGGCCCTGGCGCGGGCCAATATCGCGGCATGGAGCCAGCAGTCCGAGCACCACGGATTGGACGCGATCGTGATCAACGCGTCCGGCTGCGGCACCACGGTCAAGGATTACGGCTTCATGTTCCGCTCCGAGCCCGAACCCTGGCGCAGCCGTGCCGAGAACATTTCCAAGCTGACCCTGGACGTGACGGAGTTCCTGTCACGTGTCGGCTATGCACCGACCCGGGAAGCGCCGAACCTGACCGTCGCATACCATTCAGCTTGCAGCCTGCAACATGGTCAACAGGTAACGACGCAGCCAAAGACGCTGCTGACCCGTGCGGGTTTCCGCGTCACCGAACCTCGGGAAGCGCACATCTGTTGCGGTTCGGCCGGCACCTACAACCTGCTGCAACCCGAGATCGCCGGGCGCCTGCGGGCACGCAAGCTGGAGAACCTGAAAGCCGGCGGCACCCGACCTGATCGCCGCCGGCAATATCGGCTGCATCACCCAGTTGTCTGGCGATGGCATTCCGGTCGTCCATACGGTGGAATTGCTCGATTGGATGGCCGGCGGACCTCGCCCGCCCGGCGTGGCGGCATGACATGATCCCGCGGCCACTTTCTCTTATGCCATCGGCCCTTCCGGCCGACTGGTATGGGCGCGGGGTTGGTGGGGCGAGCGAGCACGCGAGTGAGGGGGCCGCGCGGGAAATCAATAGGATACCAACGGGTCGACCGTCGCGTAACAGGTCAACGCTTCGGCCCGTTGGTATGGAGCACGCCTCGGGGTTGGCCTGCTGGCATGTGCTCTGATCCTGGTCGCACCGGCCATCCGCGCTCAGGTGCAGGCGCCTGGAACGAGCCCACCCCCGACAAACGAACCGCTACGGACCGGATGCTCGACGCACTCAAGGTCGGCGCCTGACGAACAGGCGGCGGCCGAGCTGGAGGGGCAGGTGATGCATACCTGGTTGCAGGCGGGAACTCCCGCAGTGTCGTTGCTGATGAGCAAGGGACTTCGTGCGCTGCAGGCTGGCCAGGACAATGACGCGGTCGACTCCTTCAGCGACGCGATCACTCTAGTCGCCCAATGTGACTGAAGCCTGGCACCAGCGTGCCATCGCCCGATATCATTCCGGCGACGTAAGCCGGTGCCATCCGCGACCTGGAGCAAACCCTGACGCTTGAGCCACGGAACTTTGCCGCCTTCCGCACCCTGACCGAAATAGCGACTGCGCGAGAGGACTGGAAAGGTGCCTACGCCGCATGGCAGAAAGTTATGGAGCTGGACCCTAAGACCCCAGGTGGCGACGAACGCCTGCGCGAACTTAAGCGACACGCGGTGGGCGAGGACACCTGACGCTGGCAACCGTCCTCATTCCAGGTTTCGCTCAGCGATTTAGAACGGCACGGCACCGCCGATGAGCGGGTGGGTTTTCGGATCGACACCGTAACCACCAGCGGTCAGAGCCAGAATGTCGATGTCACGACGATCGACCACCAGATCAGCGTTGCGGCCGCAATCCCCAGCGTCCGAACTGGTCCGTTCACCAGCCCAGTGCAGGAAGAAGGCTCGAGACACTCCCGGCACGCGAGCTTCGAGCACCATGCTGCCGCCACGATGGGTGATTGTATCCAAATCAAGGACGCAGGACGCCTTGTTTTCCCTGGCCGCCGAAAGTCTTACGTTCTCGCTCGCCGCGCTGTCGGGAGCGAGCGACGGGTCGAAGGTGATGATGTCGCCAACTCGAGGTCCGGATATCGCGAGAGTGGATATTACGCTCATTGCGCCGGTGGCCACGAGCAGCGTCGCGGCGGTAAAGATAGCTGCCGGCAGCAGGCGGCTGATGTCGTCGTTTCTAGTGCTCATCCGTCTCTCCCTCGGCGGGACGACGACGGTTCTACTGCAATAACGTTTCACAAAGCTTAAAGGGCGATGCGATGCCCCGATAGACGGGGTCAGGCGGCCGCGAATGCTATCCGCGCCAACGCCTCCTCGCGGCCAAGCGCGGCTAGAATGGCGTCGATGCCAGGGCTGACCGTGCTGCCCGTCAGCGCGACCCGTAGCGGTTGTGCCACTTGGCCCAATTTGTGGCCGCTGCTCTCGGCGAACCGCCTGAGCGCGGCATCGATGGCCGGCAAGGAGAAGTCCGCTTCGGCCAGCACCGGCGCGACTTGGCGCAATACTAACTTCGCGGCCGGCGTCAGTATCGCGGCGGCCTTCGGGTCGATTGGCAGCGGCACCGATCGGGCGAGAAACGCGGCCGAATTCGGCGAGTTCCACCAGGGTCTTGGCACGCTCCTTCAAAGCCGGCATCAGCGCACGCATCGCGGCCCGAAGCGATCGCCGGGGGACAGATCGACGCGCTGCGCCAGCCGCTGAAGCACGTCCTCTGTCAGGCGGTCGTCATCGGCCTGGCGGATATAGATGCCGTTCAGATGAGTGAGCTTGGCGTAGTCAATACGAGAAGCCCCGCGGTTGACATCGACTATGTCGAACAGCCGGATAGCCTCTTCCCTGTGCACGACCTCCAGATCGCCGTGTGACCAGCCCAGACGCAGCACGTAGTTGCATAGCGCCTCCGGCAGGAAGCCCTGCTCGCGGAATTCCAGCGCGAACTGCGCGCCGTGCCGTTTAGACAGTTTGGCGCCGTCGGGACCGTGGATCAGCGGCATGTGGCCGAAGCGCGGCGGCTCCCATCCGAGGGCAGCGTAGATCTGCGCCTGGCGAAAGGTGTTGGTCAGATGGTCGTCGCCGCGGATGACATGGGTGATCGCCATGTCATGATCGTCCACCACGACCGAGTGGTTGTAGGTGGGCGTGCCGTCGCTGCGCAGAATGACAAAGTCATCCAGTTCCGCGTTGGCGACCCGCACCGTGCCCTGCACCAGGTCCTGCACAACGGTTTCGCCGTCGCGCCGGCTTTTGACGCGGATCACCGGAGCGACCCTGGTCGGGGCCTTAGACGGATCACGGTCGCGCCAACGTCCGTCGTAGCGCCAGACACGTTTCTCGGCGGTCGCCAGTTCGCGCTCCCGCGCTATCTCGTCCGGTGTCAAATAGCAGTAATAGGCGTTGCCGGCCGCGAGCATTTCATGGGCGATCGCCGCATGGCGCATTGTGCGGTCGGACTGGAACACGGTTTCTCCGTCGCGTTCCAGGCCCAGCCAGTCGAGGCTTTCAAGGATGCCGCGGGTTGCCGCCTCGGTGCTGCGCTGGCGATCGGTATCTTCGATCCGCAACAGGAACTCGCCGCCGGTGTGGCGGCTGTACAGGTAGTTGAACAGCGCGGTGCGGACGCCACCGATGTGGAGCGGGCCGGTCGGGCTGGGGGCGAAACGGGTGCGAACGGTCATCGGGAAGAATGTAGCACGGCCGTTCACCTTTCGTAGACCGTTGTCGGTCTATGCTGCCCCGCATGAGCCTTACCACTGCCCTGAGGTTCGCGCCCGGCACCGGCCTGCGCCTCGGCTCGGGTCTTGGCTTGGCGGTTTGCGGAGCGCCTGGCTGGACGCCGAACTGACCCGGCTGGCCGTGTGGCTGCCGGTCTTCATGGGAGCCGGGGTCGCTGGATATTACTCACTTCGGTCCGAGCCGGCGGCGTGGGTTGGCCCAGCGTTTGCCATGCCGTTGTTGCTCGGCGCGATCACCCTCCCCAGGCTACGTCTGCTGCTCGCTCCGATCGCCGCCATTGCGTTGGGGTTCGCGTCCGGGCAGATCGCAACAGCTCGCGCACCACCGATCGAAACCACCCTGCCGAGCCGTGCCACCGTCGTCACGGGGACCATCGTGGCGGTTGAAAGCCTGCCGGACAGTCGACGCATCACGATCCGGCCGGCATATCTGGATGGAGCGGACGCACCCTTGGTGCGGGCGGTGCGGGTCCGCCTTCGCGACAGCGACGACGAGGAATTGGCCACCGGCGACGAGGTCAGCGTCCGCGCCTTGATCCGTGCGCCTGCGCCACCATCGTACCCCGGCGGCTGGGATCTACAGCGTGATGCCTTCTATAGTGGCCTCGGAGCATCGGGATTTGCGCTGGGGCCGGCTGAGCGGACCGTGGAAGCGGCCCCGTCTGGGCCAATGCGGCGTGTCCAATGGCTACGGGAGGCCATCGAGGAACGGGTGGTCGCCGTGATCCCTGGCGCAGCGGGTGCGATATCGGTCACGTTGTTGACCGGTCGATCGATGGCGATACCCCCCGCGGACCACGCAGCCTTCCGTGACTCTGGACTGGCACATCTGCTGGCGGTCGCCGGCCTGCATATCGGCATCGTCATGGGCTTCGCGCTGGTTCTGTCGCGCCAGTTCTTGGCCTTGAGCGAACATGCCAGCCTATTCTGGCCAACCAAGAAATTGGCCGTGGCGACAGCCCTGGTTGGGGGCGGTTGCTACATGGTGCTGACCGGTATGCATGTCCCGATCATCCGCAGTTTCACCATGGCCTGCCTGCTGACCACCGCACTGCTGGCCGGGCGCCAGCCGGTTTCGTTGCGTGGACTTGCCTTGGCGGCCTCGGCGCTGATGCTGTTCGCGCCGCAAGAGGTGCCCGGCGTGTCGTTCCAGATGAGCTTTTCGGCAGTTCTTGCGTTGATCGCCGGCTATGAGGCGTTGCGTCCCTGGCTGCGGCGCCTGCATGGCAAGAGCCGCTGGCGCAGGTTTCTGTCGCATCTGGCCGCGCTTGCCCTCACCAGCGCATTGGCCGGCTCCGCCTCGGCGCCTTACGGAGCGTATCATTTCGGTCACGTTCAGGTTTACTTTATCCTGGCGAACATGATTGCAGTGCCGTTGACCGCTTTGTGGGTGATGCCGGCTGGCTTGATCGCGCTAGGTCTGATGCCGCTGCATCTGGAGGTACTTGCCCTCGTGCCGATGGGTTGGGGCGCCGAGGCGATCCTGTGGGTGGCACGCGCCACCGCGGCGCTGCCGGCGGCTACGATCGACGTGCCTCACATGCCACTTTGGGGCCTTTGCGTGTTTTCGCTCGGTCTCGCATGGCTGGGACTTTGCCGCGGCCGCCCACGTCTGGCGGCAATCCCGGTGATGCTGTCCGGACTGGCCTCACCGATGCTGGACCGGCCGCCAGATATTCTGATGTCAGCCGATGCCCGCCTGATCGCGCTCCGTGCCACCAGCGTAATGTTTGTGCAGCAGAGTCAGGGCAGTGCCAAATTTACCCGCGAGGCATGGGTTCAGTACTGGGCAGTGAGCCAGGTCAAGCCGGTGCCAGCCTTCGGTGACGAAGCAGATGGCGCGATCCGCTGCGCGGACGGTGCCTGCCTCTTGCGCCCGTATCCGGACCGGCCGGGTGCCCTGCTGGTGCGCGGCGCCGATCATCCGGCTGGCTGTGATCAGGTTTCCGTCATTGTCTCCGCTGAACCGGCCCGAAGATTATGTCCGAAGCCGTGGCCGAAGCTGGCCGATCGGTTCACTGTTTGGCGCGAGGGCAGCGTCGCGATTTGGCTCGAGCCCGGGACAGCGCGCGTCCTGACCGATCGGGCGGAGCGAGGCGACAGGCCGTGGGTGCCCGGGCGGCCGAAACCGCGGCAGACCGCACCTCCTACATTGCCGCCGGCCGCTGTGGACGGCGGCTGACCCATATTGACGGCACGCGCAGACACTATCCCGAAGGCGCGGGGCGGATTGGAGATCGAGGTGTTGTGACGATGGCCGAGGGCGTTCGGGGTCGATTGCCCGGGGCTGAACCGAGGGGCTGCCAACCAACAGTAATCGCCAGCCCGGACCTGTCATATATTACGTAGAACCAACGAGTCCAGTTTGGTCGGCGTGAATTGCCTTCAGAAGAACTTTGAAGCGGTGCCAAATCAGCATCAAGGGCGAATGGCTATTTGCTTTCGTCTGGCGGGCAATTGGCGATACAAGATGGCGGGTGATTCCTCGAAGCTCGGAAGGGAAAAGTAATGACCCGCTCACGCCTTCTCTGCGCGATTCAGCTGGCCACAGCCATTGCATTCGTCGCTACACAAGTCGCGGAAGCCTGCACGCGTGCTGTCTATGTCGGCGCCGACGGGACAGTCATAACCGGCCGCTCGATGGACTGGAAGGAGGACATGCACACCGACTTGTGGGCGTTTCCGCGCGGCATTCAGCGCGACGGCGCGGCGGGGCCAAACACGCCGAAATGGACAGCGAAGTATGGCAGCGTGGTTGCAGCGGGCTATAACATCGGCAGCGCCGACGGAATGAATGAGCAAGGCCTTGTCGCCAATGTTCTCTATCTCGACGAGTCCGATTACGGCGCCCTCGACCCGGCGCGCCCGCACATGTCGATCGCCGTATGGGGCCAGTATGCGCTGGACAATTTCGCGACCGTTGCTGAAGCCGTTTCAGTTTTGCAATCGGAGCCATTTCAGATCATTGCGCCCAAGCTTCCCAACGGCGCAGGCGCACAACTTCATCTGTCGTTATCTGATCCGACCGGCGATTCCGCGGTGCTCGAGTATGTCGACGGCAAGCTGGTAGTCCATCACGGCAAGCAGTATGTCGTGATGACCAACTCGCCGAGCTACGACCAGCAGCTCGCACTGAACCGATACTGGCAGGGCATTGGCGGCCTTGTGTTCCTCCCCGGCACCAACCGCGCCGCTGACCGGTATGCCCGCGCCTCCTTTCTGATCGACGCGATCCCGAAAGCCGCCGATCCCGCCTATATCCAGAGCGTACCGCTGCACGCCTACGCCTATCAGGCGGTGGCGAGCGTGCTCAGCGTCATCCGCGCTGTCAGCGTCCCGCTCGGCATCACCACGCCGAACCAGCCGAACATCGCCTCGACGATCTGGCGAACGGTGTCAGATCAGACCAACAAGGTCTACTATTTCGACGCCGCCACGCGCCCGAGCACGTTCTGGATCACTCTCTCGAAGCTTGACCTTCACGCGGGCGCCCCAGTCCTGAAGCTCCCCCTGGCCGACGGGCAGGTCTACGCTGCTGACGTATCAGACCAGTTTCGCCCGGCGCAACCATTCATCTTCTTGCCGGCACTCGGCAACTGAGCCGAGACGGACGTCGCGGTCGGGGGGCGGAAAAGACCGGTCAAGGAACGTGATGCATCGAGTCGCACCGACCCGCTGACCGATAACCTCCATCGAGCATACCAGTTTTGTGATAGGAAATGATTGCCGGGCGGGTTTGACCGTCGTCGGGGCAACCATGCATCCGCGTGCCGGCCATGGTTTAGGATGTCAGGCAGACAGCGTGGAAAGCGGATGCGATGGAAAAGGATCGGGTCGTTGCCTTCAGTGATGGTGTGATCGCCGTAATCATCACGATCATGGTGCTGGAGCTGAAGGCGCCGCACGCCACCGACTTCAACGCGCTTAAGGAGACGATACCGATCTTCCTGAGCTACGTGCTGAGTTTCATCTACATCGCAATCTACTGGAGCAATCATCACCATTTCTTTCACCTGGTCCATCGCGTCCACGGCGGGGTGCTTTGGGCGAATCTTCATTTGCTGTTCTGGCTCTCGCTTGTCCCCTTCACGACGAACTGGGTGGGCGAGAACTTCACCGCCGCTGTTCCGACAGCCGTCTACGGCGTGTCACTGCTGATGGCGGCACTTGGCTGGTATGTAATGCAGACGGTGACTATCAGGACGCAAGGCCGGGACTCGGCTCTGGCACAGGCCCTTGGCTCCGACCTCAAGGGTAAGATTTCGCCGCTGCTCTACATTATCGGCATCCTGTCGGCGTTCGTCAGCACACTGATCGCCGACGCTCTCTATGTGCTGGTCGCCCTGATGTGGCTGGTGCCGGACAAACGCGTCGAGCGAATGTTGTAGCGGCTCCAATCTTAGGCCGTCAGGTAATTTCCCTAAGCAGTGGACTTTTGCGCCGACCGGTTTGCCGAGTTTGCGGACGAGATGCCGTCTTCCTCGCCGACCCAAACCAAGGGGGTGGCGAGTGACCGTGCTGATCGGATGTCATTTTCGGTTCGGGCTCGCCCGCAAAATCTCGCCTACCCTCAACCAAAAAGGGCGGACCCCGCGGCCCGCCCCCTTTGCAACATCGCGGCGAACGATATGGACTAAAAGTCCATGTCGCCCATGCCGCCCATGCCGCCGCCACCGCCACCCGGCATCGGCGGACCCTTCTTCTCCGGCTTCTCGGCCACCATCGCTTCGGTGGTCACCAGCAGGCCGGCGACCGAAGCCGCATCCTGCAGCGCGGTACGCACGACCTTGGTCGGGTCGATGATGCCGGCCTTCACCAGGTCCTTGAACTCACCGGTCTGGGCGTCGAAGCCGCAGTTGTACTCGTCCTTCTCCAGCGTCTTGCCGGCGATCACCGCACCGTCTTCGCCGGCGTTCTCGGCGATCTGGCGCAGCGGGGTCTGGATCGCCTTGCGGACGATCTCGATGCCGAAGCGCTGGTCGTCGTTGTCGGCCTTGATCTTGGACAGGATCAGGGAGGCGCGCGCCAGGGCAACACCGCCGCCCGGAACGATCCCTTCCTCGACCGCCGCGCGCGTGGCGTGCAGACTGTCGTCCACCCGGTCCTTGCGCTCCTTCACTTCCACTTCGGTGCTGCCACCGACGCGGATGACGGCCACGCCGCCGGCCAGCTTCGCCAGACGCTCCTGCAGCTTCTCACGGTCGTAGTCCGAGGTGGTCTCCTCGATCTGCGCCCGGATCTGGCCGCAACGGCCCTGGATGTCGGTCTTCTTGCCGGCGCCTTCGACGATCGTGGTGTTTTCCTTCTCGATCAGGATCTTCTTGGCCTTGCCGAGATCGTTCAGCTTCACGTTCTCGAGCTTGATGCCAAGGTCTTCGCTGATCACGGTGCCGCCGGTCAGGATCGCGATGTCTTCCAGCATCGCCTTGCGGCGATCACCGAAGCCAGGCGCCTTCACGGCCGCGACCTTCAGGCCGCCGCGCAGCTTGTTCACCACCAGGGTCGCCAGCGCCTCGCCCTCGACGTCCTCGGCGATGATCACCAGCGGACGGCCGGACTGCACGATGCTCTCCAGCAGCGGCAGCATCGGCTGCAGGCCGGACAGCTTCTTCTCGTGGATCAGGATGTAGGGCTGATCCATGTCGGCGATCATCTTCTCCGCGTTCGTAATGAAGTACGGGGAGACGTAGCCGCGGTCGAACTGCATGCCCTCGACGACGTCGAGTTCGGTGGCGATGCCCTTGGCTTCCTCGACGGTGATGACACCCTCGTTGCCGACCTTCTGCATCGCCTCGGCGATCATCTTGCCGATTTCGGACTTCGCCGTTCGCGGCGATCGTGCCGACCTGAGCGGTTTCGGCCGGCGTGGTGATCTTCTTGGTGCGCTTCTTCAGCTCCTCGACGACGGCCGTGACCGCCTTGTCGATGCCGCGCTTCAGGTCCATCGGGTTCATGCCGGCGGCAACCGCCTTCGCGCCCTCACGCACGATCGACTGCGCCAGAACCGTCGCCGTCGTGGTGCCGTCACCCGCGATGTCGTTGGTCTTCGAGGCGACTTCGCGCACCATCTGGGCGCCCATGTTCTCGAACTTGTCGGCCAGTTCGATTTCCTTGGCGACGGTCACGCCGTCCTTGGTGATCCGCGGCGCGCCGAAGCTTTTGTCGAGCACGACGTTGCGGCCCTTGGGACCCAGAGTCACCTTCACCGCGTCGGCCAGGATGTCCACGCCGCGCAGCATGCGGGCGCGCGCGTCTCCGCCGAAGCGTACGTCTTTTGCTGCCATGAATATATTTCCTCGTCAGTCTATCTCAGGTCAGTCCATCTAGTGTTGGCCGGGGCGATCAGAACCTGATCAGGCCGCCTTCTTCTTGCCGGAGGAGGCGAGCCCTCGATGATGCCCATGATGTCGGACTCCTTCATGATCAGGAGCTCCTCGCCATCCAGCTTCACCTCGGTGCCGGACCACTTGCCGAACAGGATCTTGTCGCCGGCCTTGACGTCGAGCGTCACCAGCTGGCCCTGTTCGTTGCGTGCGCCGGGACCCACGGCGATCACTTCGCCTTCCATGGGCTTTTCCTTGGCGGTGTCGGGGATGATGATGCCGCCCGCGGTCTTTTCCTCGGCGGTCAGCCGGCGGACCACGACGCGGTCGTGCAGGGGACGGAAATTCATTGCTATCGCTCCTGAGGTCGATCTCAGTCAGTCATTGATCGGGTGGCAAACACCGGCGTTGGGACTCAAAAGAGCACCCCGGCCACCCGTGTTAGCACTCCCTACCGGGGAGTGCCAGCGATGTAGCCTGCCGGCCTCGGGCTGTCAAGCGTTGGCAGCAGTCGTTCGCCCTTGAGTGATATGCTACTGAAATAATTGTGTTTTCTGTTGCATGTTGCGAGGTCAGTCCGACATCATCGGTGATCCGGCGGCGCTCGTGCCAGGCCACGGTCATGGCGGAACCGTGCTCGGAAAGGAAGCAGTGATTCGATGAACCTCGCGCGGCAGATGAAGGACTACCGACTGACCACCGCCGAAATTCTATATCGCCTCCCGGACCACCCCGCCCTGCTCCAGTCCTATATCTGGCAAGACCTGGACATGGCGCCGGAATATCCGGTCCTGCACAAATTCCTGGAATTCTGGCGACGGGAAATCGAGGGCAGCCTTTACTCCGTCAGCGTGGCCTCCTGCAAGCTGATCAACCCGCGGCCGGATGCGCCACGCCAACGCCGTCATGCACCTGCACTGACGGCCAAGTATAGCGGCGCGCCGGACAGCGGTGCCGAGCGGAGGTGCATCGCTCGGCGCTTCTGTCGGTGCGTTCTTCTCTCTATAGTGTCGCGATGCCGTTCGACGTCCATGATTTTCCCGGCGCGAGCCGCCGGGACCGTGCCGGGACAAGACAAAGCCGTCGCTTGGTCGCGGCATGGCTGTTCGTGGTGGCCGCGATGATCGCGGTCATGATTGTGCTTGGCGGCGCAACCCGGCTGACCGGGTCGGGCCTTTCCATCATGGAATGGGCCCCGTTGATGGGCACGCTGCCCCCCATGACAGACGCCGAATGGCATCGGCTGTTCGCTCTCTATCAACAAATCCCGCAATATAGCCTGCTCAATCCATGGCCTCGGCCTGGGCGGGTTCAAGCAGATTTTCTGGCTGGAATGGACGCACCGCTCTGTGGGGCAGGCTGATCGGCGGTGTCTTTCTTGTGCCGTTGCTCTGGCTCTGGAGCACCGGGCGCATCGAGCGTCGACTGTTGCCGCGTCTTGCCCTGCTGTTTGTGCTGGGCGGCCTGCAGGGCGCGGTCGGCTGGTTCATGGTAAGCATCTGGTTTCCTGCCCGAATCCACCGCGGTATCGCCGATATCGGCTGGTGATCCATTTGGCAATGGCGCTGCTGCTGTATGTCGCGATCGTCTGGACCGGCCTGTCGGTCGTCCGGCCTTCCCGGCTGCCGCCCGCGGCCCGACCGGCATTGCGCGGATTGGCGGTGGTCTGCGTCATCATGCTGGGCGCTGACGATCCTGGCTGGCGGATTCGTCGCGGGCCTGCACGCCGGTCTCGAGCTACAACTACGTTCCCACTCATGGATGGCCATCTGGTGCCAGCCGACTACGCGGTGCTGCAGCCGTTCCTGCGCAATCTGACCGAAAACATTGCCGCGGTGCAGTTCGACCACAGGGTGCTTGCCACCCTGACTCTGAGCGTGGTCCTGGTCATGGCGGCGGTCGGGACGATGGGGCGCCGCCTGTCGGCCTGCCGCGAAATCTGGCAGGCTGGCTGGTGGCTGTTGTTGCCGGTCAGTACTGCCTCGGCGTGGCCACCTTGTTGCTGGTGGTCCCGGTGAGTTTGGCCATCGCCCATCAATTGGGGGCTGTCGTCCTGCTGACGCTGGTGGTGATCGGGCTGCACCACCTTACTGGCCGTCTCGGGTCAGCCGTATATAGTGCGTCGAGGCTTGATTCGAACGCTTCCCTGGCGAAGGACACGGGTGGGAAGGACCCATAGTCAGAGTGGGTGTCGTGGAGGCAATGTCGCTGGAAGCGGTCATCTCGACGATCCCGTTCGGGCTCGCCGTGGTCGATCGCTCGCGGCGGATAGTCCTCATGAACGCCGCGTTCCATACCTCGCTGGACCTTGACCCGGACCGATTTTCCCCTGGCTCGAAGGTTGAGGACGTGGTTCGGGCCGTGGCGGTGCGCGATGGTCTCAGCGATCCCGAGGCCCACGCACGGGCAGTGCTCGCGGCGGATCGCACCAGGCACGGCCGCCTGGTCCGTCGCACCTTCGCCGGTCGCAGCTTCGACATTTTCAACACGCCCTTGTCCGACGGTGGCTATATACTGAGTTCGGTCGAGATCACCGAGGCTCTCGCCGCTCGAGCGGATGCTGAACTGCCCTCGGGCAAACCGTCACATCGCTGGCGGGACTTCGGATCGGCGTCGCCATATTCGACCCGAGGGGTGCCTTACTGCTGTCAAACCCGCGCTTCGCCGAACTGACCGGCCTGCCGCCGGAGCGACTGACACCCGGCTTCCCCTTTCGCCGCATGCTGAATCTTATCGGCATCCGGAAGGAGTACCGAAGACCGGCTGGGAGCGTTCTCGGGCGAGGACCGGCGAGACCGCCAGTGTGACCACCTTGCGGCATGGCGGCACTGACAGATTAATCGACATCATGTACCAATCCCTTGCCGGCCGGAGGGGGATGGACGGTCAGCGTGAGCGATATGACCCCGCTCGCAACGGCCGAAGGGGAGGCGCGAGCGACGGGCCCGCCTGCTCGATTCCGTGCTGCTGGCGGTTCCCCACGGCATCTGCGTTTACGGCCCCGACCGGCGTGTGGCGATGGTCAATCAGACCTACCTCGACGTGATGGCGGGGACGTCGCTGGGTATCGGCGATCATCTGGCGGATGTGGTCCGCCGGCGCGCGGAAGCCGGCGAGTACGTGCGTCGGAGAGCCAGACGAGCTGTTCGCGCAGCAGAGCGGTAGCGGATCAGGCTCCGATCCCGGGCGCATGCGGATGCGTCGGCGGACGCGGGCAAACGGCACGGCGATCGACATCCGCGACGCAGCCGTTGCCGGATGGCGGTCACATCAGCGTCGTGACCGATATCACCGCCCTCGTTCACCGCCGAGACCGAATCGCGCCAGCGCGCCGAGGAGATGAGCGTGATGCTGGATAGTATCCGTCACGGCATCATGCTGTGGAGTGCCGACAGCCGGCTCGTCGCCAGCCAATATCATGGCCAGTCAAATGTTTGATTTTCCGCCGGACCTGCTGATCAGCGGTCGAACCGAGGCCGAAGTTGTCGATACGATGCGCGTGTCAGGGCCATCTGGGCACCGTCCGAGACCGCCTGGTGCCGAGGCGCGAGGCGATGCTAGCCCGGGATCGCTCCGGTCCCAGATGAGCGTGACAATTGAGAACGGCTTCGGGACGCGTTCTGGCGATGCAGTCCAATCCCGGTTCCGGCCGGCGGCTGGGTCAGCACAGTCGTGGATATCACCAAGGCGCAATCGAGCGAAGCCGAACTGCGCCAGGCAAAACAGGTCGCCGAAGCCGCCAACAAGGCGAAGTCGCGCTTTCTGGCGACCATGAGCCACGAACTACGCACACCGCTGAATGCTATTATTGGCTTCTCTGATGCGCTGTCGCGGGATCACCGCGCGGTGCTACGGTTGAGGATGTCGCGGAGTATGGTGACCAGATCAATGCGGCGGGGAAGCAGCTTCTGGCAATGATCAACACCATCCTGGACGTGGCGCGGCTTGAGACCGGGAGCTTTGAACCGGGCGAGGAAGCAGTCGACATACGCCAATGTGCTGCGTCGAGCGGTGGGACAGGCCGAGAGTGCCGCGTGGCCGCCGAGCTATCGTTGATCTTGAATGTTTCGGACGACCTGCCGCGGCTCCGGGCCGATGAACGGCGGTTGCTGCATGTTTTGTCGCAGCTGCTGTCCAATGCGATCAAGTTCACTGAAGCCGGTGGATGCGTCACCGTGGCGGCTGGATTAGCGCAGAACGGCGAACTTTGGTTGCGCGTCGCCGATACCGGGATCGGCATCGCGGAGGCCGAACTGGAGCGCGTGTTCGAGCCCTTCACCCAACTCGACGACTCGCTATCGCGGCGCTATGGAGGCGCTGGCCTCGGCCTTTACGTCGCGCGTGCGATTATCGGTGCGCAGGGCGGCCGAATTAGGCTGATCAGCCGACCGGGGTCAGGAACGACGGCCGAGATCACCATGCCAGGCCATCGTCTGATGAACTAATGCGACGGCCGACGGGTCGCAACGCGGCATCTATTGAATATATGAACTCTGCGATCTTCGCGATCGCGCCGGCAGGTTCGGCACCCCTCATACAGTCAAGGATCCAGATGACCGCCATCGCAGCCACGGATAAGCTATTTTTCGAGCGTTCAGACGCGGCGCCTGGCTTGGACGGCGCATCCCGGATCGTCGAACAGGCGCTTGCCGGAAGCGACGACGGCGAACTGTTTCTGGAATACCGGGAAAGTGAGCAGATCAGCCTCGATGACGGCCGGATCCGCGCCGCCGGCTTCGACTCTTCGCTGGGGTTCGGTTTGCGCGCGGTGGCGGGCGAGGCCACCGGCTTCGCCCATGCCGGGGAAATCTCCGAGCCCGCTCTGCGACGTGCGGCGGCCAGTGTTGCCGCCATCAAGGACGGCCACTCCGGCACAGTTTCGGACCCGCCCCGAGCGACGAATTCGCGGTTGTATTCGGACGCGAATCCCTCTGGGCCTGATGGACTTCTCGGCGCGGACGTCGTTGCTGGCGGAGATCGATGCCTATGCCCGAGCGAAGGACGCCCGGGTCGTACAGGTCATGGCGTCGATCTCGGGTGAATGGCAGGCAGTGCAGATCATGCGCCCCGACGGCACGCGGGTCGCCGATTTGCGGCCATTGGTCCGCCTGAACGTCTCGGTCGTGGTCAATCAAGGCGGTCGCCGCGAAACCGGTTCGTACGGCATGGGCGGTCGTTTTGCTTACGACGCCCTCACCGGCGAAGCCACCTGGCGCGGCGCGGTCGATGAGGCCCTGCGTCAGGCGATCGTCAACCTCGACAGCAGGCCGGCGCCGGCCGGGGAGATGGAGGTGGTGCTGGGTTCCGGATGGCCGGGGATTTTGCTACACGAGGCGATCGGGCACGGCCTGGAAGGCGATTTCAACCGCAAGCGCACTTCGGCCTTTTCTGGACTTCTGGGCAAACGAATCGCTTCTCCCGGCGTGACCGTGGTGGACGACGGCACGCTGCCGGATCGCCGTGGAAGTCTCACCGTCGATGACGAGGGCACGCCGAGCAGCCGGACGGTATTGATTGAGGATGGTGTTCTGGTGGGCTTTATCCAGGACCGCCTTAACGCGCGATTGATGGGGATGCGCGCTACCGGCAATGGCCGCCGGCAATCCTACGCGCATGCCCCGATGCCCAGGATGACAAACACCGTGATGCTGGGCGGAAAGAATTCGCCGTCGGAAATGATCGGCTCGGTGAAGCGCGGGCTCTACGCGGTGAACTTTGGTGGTGGCCAGGTGGATATCACCTCGGGAAAGTTTGTTTTCTCGGCCAGCGAGGCCTACCTGATCGAGGACGGCAAAGTGACCGCGCCGGTCAAAGGCGCCACCTTGATAGGCAATGGTCCCGACGCGCTGACCAAGGTCGCGATGATCGGGAACGACATGGCGCTCGATCCGGGAATTGGAACCTGTGGCAAGAATGGGCAGGGTGTCCCGGTGGGCGTCGGGCAGCCGACTTTGAAGCTTGCTGGCCTCACCGTTGGGGGCACCGCGGCTTAGTCTCCCCTGCCCGGCACTCCCCGCGCCGTTAACGTGGGGGAGACAGGGGCGCGCCAGAGTACGCTCGACTGTTGCTAACGGCCACGCTGGGTTGCGCCGTTAACTGAACGATGGTGTGTCACTCGGGACGATCGGTTGCTGGCGGCGCTGTGTAGTGAAAAGCGCAGGATGCTGACCGGATCGCCGGTCTCGCTGTCCAGGGGCGGGGCCGCATCCTGGGCGTGCCTGCAGACCTGGTATGAGATTTCCGGCGAATACCCGGCTAGCCTCAAGGCGTGGGCATCCTCCACATCGGAACCAGCCGAACGTTACCTGCGAGGTTTTGTTCCGCCGGGAACTTTTGCCCCGCGCCAGCGTCTTAACGGTGACTGGATCAGTGGAGACAATATGATGACGGGATGGCGAGCCATCACGCTTGCGTGGCTAATGTGCGGGCCTCCCGCGCTGGCAATCGGGGCGCCTCCCCCGCCCGATTCGCCGGAGGCGAAGCAAGAAGCTGAACGGCTCGACAAGATGCCCGCGGTGACTCCGCACGGTAAGGTTCAGGCCGATGCCTCCGGTCGCAAGGAAAAAGGACGAGCATCGTTTTACGGCCGCGAATTCACCAATCGGAAGATGGCGAACGGTCGCCGCATGGACCCTAATTCGGATATCGCGGCCAGCAAGACCTTGCCGCTGGGTAGCGTCGCCAAGGTAACGAACCTGGACAATGGCAAGACTGCAACGGTCAGGATCGAGGATCGCGGCCCGTTCGTGGATGGACGTGTCGTCGATCTGACGCCGAAAGTAGCCGGCCAACTGGATATGGGCCACAAAGGCGTCGTGCCGGTGGAAGTAAAGCCGATTACCGTGCCGCAGCCGGGCGGCGGGGTTAAACTGGGTGCTGGCGCAGCGAGCGCAAGCCCGGGGGAAGTCAACGAGGCCGCCGAAGTATCGAAGCGATTGAGTGGACCACAGGCCAGCGAAACGGCCGCGCAGCTAGCTAGAATTCAAATCACTTTCAGGCTTATGTTCTGCCGGGAATCGTCGCGATTATTGTGGGCCTGCAAGATCGACAGACTGAAACGTTCAGTTGAGCGGGGAGCATGCTCGATATCACTTCCCCCGGCTTTTAAGTTCGAGGCAGGAAAGTTGGTTCACCGTCGGCGCGGCAACGTGGGACTACGCACTATAACATGAGTTCGGCGATGTCCTCCAACTGCGCGGGATCGTCCCACGGGCAGATCAGCAGAGCGTCGTCGAGGCCAAGGTCCTCCAATCGCTTCAGTCGGTTCCGGGCCTCCTGCCGGGGGCATAGCAAGGAAATTTTTGGCGTGTGGCTGACCGGCAAATCCCGGGTTGATGGCGTAGATCGGTAAAGATATTCGCCAGGACAGCGCGGACGCCCCCAGCGTTCCGGTACATCTTTACCCCGACGGCGAGGTCTTCCCACGACGTCTGGATGCCGGACGCTATCCAACCCTGAAGGTCCTTGGCCGCCAAGTCGATCCACCGCTTACTACGCCAAGCGCCGAGCAGCACTGGCGGACCAGATTCAGTGCCGGGCCAGATTGAAATTGCAGGTCCGTAGACTGGCTGGCCGCTCCAGACTTGCCGCATCACCTCCAGATAGGACGGCAGCGTTTTGAATCTGGCATCGAAATCGGCTTGCACCGCATCGAAATCGGCGCGGGTCGATCCGCAGCCAACGCCGAAGCGAAAACGTCTCTCGCTTAGCAGGTTCAAGGTCTGCACACGGTGGGCGTGTTCGACCGGATGGCGTAGTGGAACCTGGATGACGCAGGTGCCCAGTTCGATGCGCGAGGTTGGCTGGCGATAGCGCCCAACATTATCAGTGGGTCGAGCGTTGCCTTGCCGCGTGCGAACGCGTCGGTCAGCCAGATCCCGTGGAACCCCAACCGTTCTACTTCCTGAGCGAGCGTGACAATACGGTGCGCCAAAGGCGCGCCATTTCGGGCTGGCTCCGCCGGGGACGGTGCAACGGGTATGGCAACAATACCGATACGCATGTATGTCTCCTTCGGAGCGAGCGCGCCGTGTCATCTCGCGATCACGAGATCGGCGTCACGCACCGGTGAATTGAGCGGGACGCTTGTCCCGGAACGCTGTTATGCCCTCGGCATAGTCGTCTGTCATTGCCGCGCGGGTTTGCAATCTGGCTTCGAGATCAAGCTGGTCGCTGTAACGATTATCCAGGCTTTGCCAGTACATCTGCCTGATCAGCCCAAGTGATTTCGGACCGGCGGCGAGGCTTTGGGCGAGCTCGAGGGTCTTTGACATCAATTCGGTGTCGTCTTCCAGCCGGTTGATCATACCCCAGCCGAGAGCTGTTTCAGCCGGCAACCGCTCAGCCAGGAGCGACAATTCCATCGCGCGGGCTACGCCGATCAAGCGCGGAAGGATCCAAGACGATCCGCAATCGGGCACCAGGCCGATGCGCGCAAAAGCCTGCAGAAAGCTGGCGGACCGCCCCGCGATCTTGATGTCGCCGGACAGCGCTAGGCTCATGCCTGCGCCGGCGGCAATGCCGTTTATCGCGGTAATGACAGGGAACGGCACGTTGCGCAGGCGCAGGAAAGTTGGATTATACCATGCTTCGAGGTCGCTCTTGACCTCCCCGGCCGCTTCCGCGGCGCGATCACGTGCCTGCCGGTCCGGATCGTTTAGATTGGCGCCGGAACAGAAAGCCCTGCCGGCTCCGGTGATGACCAAGCAACGGGGCGGCCTGGCGTCGACCCTATCCAGCGCGTCCTGCATGTCCTCCCGCAGCTTGAGGCCAAATGCGTTCAGCACATCGGGGTCGTTCAGAAGTCATGATCGTGACGCCGCCAATGGCCTCGAGCAGGATTTTGCCGTGTCGCATCGCGTCATTCGCCATCGTGTCCGTTCTCCGCCGGGTACGCAGTCGCGGGTACGGTAGCACCAAGAGCAGGAAAAGTCAGCGGTCGCGCTGCACTGCGGCAGGCTCTCCGGTGCATGACGAGATGTGGCAGACCGCCTTTCGGTCGGCTCCGCCAGGTCGGAAGCATTTTTGATCTCCCGACTAGGGAAGGAAGGCTGAAACATTCACGAAGACGAAGCGATCATTCCTACGTGAGCTTCTCACTCTGAAAGCGCTGCTTCACAGACGCGTCCGGGTTGTTCCGGATGTCTCGATCCAGTTGGGGCCGCGCGGCAAGGGGCACTTCGTTACGCCTCGCGGAGCACAACTGCGCTCAAATCGTGGCCAAACGGCGGCGGTTTTTCAACCAAAGATTGCTGGCAGACAATTAAACTATTCCTACATCTGCCGATTGCACAAAGGGGTTGAACGGAACCGAACGGCCCTAACCGACGATAGTAACATGAGTGAATGCGCCGATAGTCGCACGCGCGTATCGACAATGCGTCCATCGACCGATGCGGATCTCGCCCCGCTTGGCAGCGCCACAACCCAACGCGATCCGCGCGCGATCGTATTGACCAGCAGCCCAAGTTAGGGAGGGACCACGATTGTTCACCACCGCATTTTTGTTTACCAGCAAGTTCGGTTTGCCGGTTGGGTAGTTCGTGCGCCGTGTGGACCAAATGACAGACCGCGGCAAGACTGTTGCATACAGTTGCGGGCCGAGGCGCGTTGTGTTGCTTAGTCATGCAACTACCTCGCAGCACACATCTGCGCCGCCTATCTCTATGAAAAGATGGCCGCGCGGTCTGCAATTTCGCTGACGATCGTCCCCGGTTGCAGATGTCTGCTTTCCCACGGGGGATCGAGTTCGCTTTGCTCATGGTCCTTGTCTATCCTTGGGCGATTCGTTGCCTTGAAGGATGCTCAGCCTGGGAAGACCGACAAAATTTCATTCATCGCTCGCTTTTTTACATAGGATTGTGTAGAACGACTATGGCGCTATTGCCACAAGCCACTATGTTTGGTCCGCCGAGTTGCAGGAAAGAAATATATGAGTGAAGATGTGTTGGGTCTCACGGCGCAGATTGTGAGCGCGCATGTGACGAAAAACCCGGTCCCGGTTGAGGAACTGCCGGCGCTGATCCGAGAGGTTTACAAGACCTTGTCGACTGTTGGCGAAGCCGCTGCACCTGTGGGGGCACCCAAGCCTGCGGTAGCGGTGACCAAATCGGTGTTCCCTGACTACATTGTCTGCCTGGAAGACGGCAAACAGATGACGATGTTGAAACGGCACTTGATGACCGAACATAATATGACCGTCGATCAGTATCGGGCGAAGTGGAGTCTGCCATCGAACTATCCGATGGTTGCGCCAAATTACGCGGAGACACGCTCCACTTTGGCCAAAAAGATGGGACTCGGGCGCAGCCGGACTACTCCGGCGAAGAAACCCGCGCGCAAGCTGGTGGCCAAGCGCAGCGGCCGGGGTTGATACGACTACGGCTTACGAGACCTCGACAGAGGACCGCGAGCAATGTGATGCCGGTGCGGGGTAGCGCCGGCCGCTTGTTTTGGCGTCTGCACACCCCTGGATGGCTGGGCCCAGGGAAAGGAGACTGCGTCGCAGTGTATAGTCGTCCGACGGAGTGGCTGGATCGGTGCCCAGAAAATAACTACCTATTCACGGCAGCAGCGATCGGCCTCCACGATCGGCGCGGAACGTTACGTTCTGCTACCGCGCGATCGTCACCCGCAGCCCGACAGATTGCGCCGTCCGCTCGCGCATGGTGACGGCCGGGTGATCTTGCGGAGCCGCCACCACTCACGCTCGCCCTCCCCAGATCCGGCATCGGCCCAACTATACTCGGGCTTGCCATAGTGGTCCCCGGCCGACGACGGGCCCAAGCGCCCGCGAAAGCGCTCTAATGTCCCTGAATGCAGAGATACGGATTGGCGGTATCTTGACCACCATATGCAACGGACATCCTTCCGTTGGCCAAATCGGATGTGCTGTAGCCGGTCATGGTTAGCGTTTCATTCGGCTGACCCGGGACCTGCGCCATCATCGTCAGTCCGGCGTATCCAACGGCACCGAGGTTATCAAGCCATGAATACATCTGGCTCGGGGTCATGCCGTACAGCGTGATGGCGTCACCCGCGTGAAAATCGGTGATGGTATCCCAAACATCTGCCGAGCCGCGAACGTCCAGAAACAAAGTATTGCTGCCGCTGCCGCCGGTGATGAAGTTCGATCCGCCTCCCGCGAAGATCACGTTGCTGCCGCCGGCCTTGCTGGTGTCCACCGCGTCGTTTCCTGCGCCGGTCACAATAAAGGCGTTCGGCACCGCGGACGTGATGTTCAGGCTGTCCTGCGTAATCGCGACATACTCGGTGGTCAGATAGGTGACCGGGCCGGTGTAGGGCTGCCCAGCCTCCTGGGAGGTCACACCAGTTATCGTATTCGTGACGCTGAAATTATTGACAGCCGCTGGTGCGGCAGCCGGCAATGCGCTGTCGATGGCAGCAGTGGCGGCAGGCGGCGGACTGCCATCCATCGAGAGACCGATCGAATTGCCGGCCAGATCCTCGGCGTTGGCGAGGTCGGTGCCCGCCAGCACGCCGCGATAGGCCTGAAATTCACCGACATAGTGCGGTGGCACGCCGTTTTCCGCCCCCGCGCTGGCGCTCGAAGCCGGAGGCAATCCACCGCCGATCATGAAGTCATTCGCGGTGAACGGCAGCGTCGAGGTGATCTTCGTTGCGGCGACCTGGTGACCGTCGAGGCGATACGTGAGGACATCATCTGCCTTGATCATTGTCATGACATGCCAGCCTGCCGCGACCGTGCTCTGCGCGAGAGCACCGGTCAGGCTGCTGTCGAAGACCTGTCCGCCGGCTAGGTCCGAATAGCCGTTGTAGCGGATCTGCGCATATTGCAGCTGCGGCGCCAGTGAGCCCCAGATCGGGCCAGCCGCGTAGGTGAAGCTTTTATCAATGTCCAGTGCGATGATTGTCGTGAACGAGCCGTTGGCGCGCAGGTCGCTGCTGTTCGCCAAATTGACCAGGGCCCGACCAGCTGACCCGTTGACACCGCCGGCACTGAGCCAATTGGTCGACGGATCGTAGATGCTGGCGTTGATCCTTGTTGGGTGGAATTCGAGCACCCGCCTCTTGCCGTCCGCGCCCGAGTTATTTGCGATCAGGATGCCATTGCCGGCGCTCGCCACGATCGAGACCAGGGTTTGGCTCGGGTCGAGCGAATTTTTCACACGATGCACAGTGCCGTCGGACGACAACGCGACGTCGGCGGGATCATTGGCATCAAACTCGAAAACAGCGGCCGCGCCCGGCGACGTTGCCAATTGCCTCGGCGTCCAGGTCATGGCTATGGCCTGCCCGGTCGCGCCAGCCACGACGGCTTCACGATAGTTCCACCTCCGTGTCGTGTGAAATCAGCTGACAGGATCTGTGCAATCCTCGTACGATCCCCTAGGGTGTCCAGGTGATGGAGGTCAGATCTAAGCAAAACGGAAAGCGCTTTCATATCATCCCTTTTAATCTGCAGCGGAAAGCATTGGCAATCCGTCAATTCCTATCCAGATGCTTGGATTTTCGTAGTTCGCCCCAGACTCAGGCGCTATGCACCGGATCACAGCACCGTGGGTTTTCCAGGATCTCGGTCGATCTGGCGGACCACCCCAAGGCTCGGCTCCGTCCAAGATGGTCGAACGGATTATCCCACGACGACACTATGCAGGCGGGATGATCATGTCCCTGAAGCTTTGATCGCCCTTAGCGGAACGTTCAGAGTCAGGGATCATGCCCTCGAACAATAGTTCAGTCGCAAAATCGAGCCCCGTGATACGGATCCTACTCGGTAGACCGTGAAAATTCGGGGCGCTCGCAATCAGGCGCCCAAAAGTCGCTGGATCGAAGATTAGTCGGCGTTATCGCCACGCTCGAGCCCCGGCGGCGCTCACCGAGCCAGCCCGCATCCTTCCGAAACTTCAGTCCTTGCTGCATTTCGCGGCCAACGCCCCTTGGTCAGACGAGGCGGTGCTGACCAAAATGCCCCAGCCGATGCCGCCGAGGTCCGCTCCAAAGGCGTGGCAGACTTCGGAACCACGCCCAGGACTATCTCATTGTTCGACCGCACGCACACAAGCATTCCGCGGAACGCGATCATGCTGTAGTAATTCGTCTGTTGGAGATTTTGTCATGCGCATCGACGCCATCGCCATTGGCAGGAACCCGCCGGAGGACCTCAATGTCGTCGTCGAGGTCGCCGATTGGCGGCGAGCCGATCAAGTACGAAATGGACAAGGAAGCCGGCACGCTCGTGGTCGACCGCTTCCTCTACACGCCGATGCGCTACCCGGGAAACTATGGGTTCGTCCCACACACCATGTCTGACGACGGCGACCCGATCGACGTGCTGGTGGCGAATACACGGCCGATCGTGCCTGGGGCGGTGATCAATGTACGTCCCGTCGGGGTGCTGAAAATGACCGACGAGAGCGGCGGTGACGAGAAAATCATCGCCGTACCGTCACCGAAACTGACGCAGCGCTACGTCCACGTGCACAACTACACCGACCTGCCGCAGATTACGCTTGACCAAATTCGCCACTTCTTTGAGCACTACAAGGATCTCGAGCCCAGCAAGTGGGTCAAGGTCCTGGGTTGGGGCGATGCGGCCGAGGCCAAGGGCCTGGTGATGGACGCGATTGATCGCGCGGGGCGGACCTAGCCGGCGAACTGCTACAGTTAATACGCACTGCCGGTCATTTCGCCGCCAGGCTCAGAAACCCCCGCCCATGTTAAGGCTTCGTTAACGGCGCGCGCCGACATTGCGGCTGCCTTTCGCAATGTCGGCTCAGGAGGTACTGATGCGGCTGTTTCGGCTCGGCTTGCGCGCCCGGCTCTACCTCGGTTTCGCGGTGCTCGTAGCTTCCGGCCTCGGCATGGCTGCCTTCGGTATGCTCGGCCTGTCAGGCGTCACGCAATCCGTTGGCCGCATGGAAAACTACTCCGGTAATCTGGTGCGAATGCTGGATGTGCTCCGGCAGCTCGAGGTGATCGAGGGCGCCGCCAACCGCTACCGGACCAACGTGAACGCGAACTCGCTGAAGGACATGCAGGACGGCGAGGCCCAGGCTGCCACCGAACTGACCGATGCCGGCAAAGTGGCGCTGTCGGAGCAACGTCGCATGCTTCGATGGCATCAGAGCCACCCTGCGCGCGGCCGTCGCCGACCGCGAGGCGGCGGTTCGAGCCTATCAGGTCGCCTTTGCCGGACGGGCCAAGCTGCTCAGCACTGGCCCGGTGCTCACCCTGGCGACGACGCGGCTGCTTGAAGCCGCTCGCGCCGACGCCGATCCAGCCGTGCAGGCTGCCGCCGATACTCTCGAAACCAGCCAACTGCTTATGCGTCTGGAGGGAATGCGCTTTCTCGCCACCGTGAGCCAGGCGGATGTGGCGACCTTCCACGCAAGCGCGGCGAAAGCTGTGGAGCTTTGGCGAACCTCGAACGCCTGACCGGCGCGGAGATCAAGCCGCTGATCGGGCCGGTTCGCGATGCGTTGGCGGCATACACATCAGCCTTCGGACTGACCTCGGCCAATATGATCGCCGGCGCGGATCAGATGGACAATAAGTTGCTCCCCCGTCTCGAAGTCCTGCAGAAGGACACGACATCGGTCGTGACGTCGCTGCGGGAGGCCTTCAAGGCGACCACAGCGGAGTCCGAGGCCGAGGCTGACCGGACCATGTGGCTCCAGGGCATCGTGGCCGCTGCCGCAACGGCAATCGGCGCCCTGCTGGCTTTCATGATTGCGCGCGGCATTGTGCAGCCCGTCGCCAGTATGACTGCGGCCATGACGCGCCTGGCTCAGGGCGACCACGACATCGACGTTCCGGCGCGCGAGAACACCGACGAGATCGGCGCGATGGCCCGTGCGGTCGATGTGTTCAAGCAGAATGCCATCGAGAATCGGCGCCTGACCGAGGCGAGCGCCAAGGAACAGGCCGCCCGGGATCGGCGTCAGGCGGCAATGGACAGCCATACCCAGGATTTCGGCACCACGATCGCCGGTGTCATGGCCAGCCTCGGGGAATCCGCGGGCAAGATGCACACCGCGGCGGACGAGATGTCAGTGGCGGCAAAACGCACCCGTGACAGCACTTCTGGCGCGGTCGAAGGCGCCAACGCGTCGTCCCGCGACCTCAACTCCGTCGCCGTGGCGGCCGAACAGATGGCCGTGAGCATCACCGAGATCAGTCGCCAGGTCACTCATGTGACGACGGCGGTTCATCTCGCCGTTGAGCGCGCCACCGTAACCGACAAGAAGGTGGCGGGGCTGTCGGATGCCGCCGATCGCATCGGCGATGTGGTGCGGCTGATCAGCGACATCGCCGGTCAGACCAACCTGCTGGCGCTGAACGCCACCATCGAGGCGGCCCGCGCGGGCGACGCCGGAAAGGGCTTCGCTGTCGTCGCCAGCGAGGTGAAGGCGCTCGCCACCCAAACCGCCCGTGCAACCGAACAGATCGGCACGCAGATCATCGCCATCAGTTCGGCAACCGGCGAAGCCGTAACGGCCGTTCGCGAGGTCGGACTCGCGATCGGTCAGGTGGAGTTGGTCGCCACCGCGATCGCCGCCGCCGTTGAGGAACAGGCCGCCGCGACGCGCGAGATCAGCACCAGCGTGCAGAGCGTGACGGTAGCCACCTCCACCGCGGCCCGGGCGATGGAGCAGGTCCTGCAGATCGCTGAACAGACCGATACTGCCAGCCAGTCCGTGCTGACAGCGGCTGACGATTTGGGCGTCACCTCCGGCACCCTGCGGGTCGAGGTCAACGATTTTCTGAGCGCGATGAAGCAGGGCGAGGGTGAGGAGCGGCGGGCCTATGAGCGAATGCCGGGCAATGGCGCCACGGTTTCGCTCCGTGTTCATGGGCTGGCCGAGGGGCGCGCCGTGGTGCGGAATATCTCGCGTGGCGGTATCGCGCTGGAGTGCGCCAGCGGCGCCCCACCCGGCACCGACGCCCAACTGGGTCTGCCCACCGGCGACAGCGTGTCCGGCAGGATCGTGCGATCCGGCGACGGTCTGACAACGATAGCCTTCCGCAATGACGCCGCGAGCATGGCCGTGCTCGATCGCGCCCTGTCGGCAATCAGGCAAACAGCCCGCTCCACGCCAGCGAGACAGGCGGCGTAGCACCGACCCGCGTATGCCGATCGCCCCGAGCCTTGCTCGCCTGTCACATGGCGGGTGCGGGTGCAGCCGGGATCAGTCTTCCTTGTAACCTACCTCGGGAATGCCCTGCTCGTTGCCGTAGTACTTGTACGGCAGAAACTTGCCGGACATCGTCAGCCTGACGCGGTCGCCCTTGGAGTTCGCCTCGCGCTCGATGTGCATGTCGAAGTCGATCGCGGACATGATGCCATCTCCGAACTCCTCTTCGATCAGTGCCTTCCAGGCCGGCCCGTTCACCATCACCAGCTCGTAGAAGCGATAGATCAGCGGATCGGTCGGTGGCATCGTGGTGCCGCGATACGGTACCTCGTTCAGCATCCGCTCTTCCGCCGCGCTGAGCGCGAACAGGGCAGCGGCCTTCTTCGCCAGCGGCCGAACCAGCTTCATCTGCCCAAGCAGCGCCCCGACGACCAGGACCTCGGACATTCCGCCGATCTGTTCGCAGATGTACTTCCAGCTCCAGTCCCTCTCGCGTTTGATATCCAAAATCTTTTCGGTCAGTTCAGTTCGTGTCACCGGCTCTCTCCAACATTTTCGCGATCGTCCGGGCCGGGGCCTCCGCGCCGTCAGCAGTGCGTTCGCCGCGTTGCGCGCCACGCCGATCGACCATAGGCTGCCCGCGAACCCACCACGTCGGTATCTGACTCGCAAGGCAAGGCGACGGGGAACGTACCGTTACCTGGCGACGATACGCTGCCACGCGCCTGCCGTTGCGGGAGACGACGAGGATCACCTGTTGAGCCTACCGGGGAAGTGAAACGATCAAATGATGGACGCCGCCGCCCTGAGCCCGTTTGACGGCGAAAGGTATCTAAGCATTGAAACCTATCGCAAGGGCGGCGAGGGCGTCCGCACCCCGGTCTGGTTCGCGATCTCTCCGGACGCGCGGGGGACGGGCGCACCAAAGATCTACATCTACTCAACGGCGTCTTCCGGTAAGGCCAAACGCATACGCCGATCCAGCGTGGTCAAAATCGCGCCCTGCGATATGCGCGGGAAGGTCACGGGCAAGTGGGTCGACGCCCGGGCCGAACTCGTCGCGGGCGACGAGTTCGACCGCGGGATGCAACTGCTCAATCTGAAGTATCGTCCCTGGAAGCAGCTCCTGGGGCTCACGGCGCGGCTGTTCAGTCGTGACCCGCGCGTCGTGATCGCGATTTGGTTGCTGTGAGCCAACCAACGGCTGGAAACACCGTCAGCCGGTGATCGTCTCCCAGTCCACGCCTCGCTCGAACGCGGCGGCGGCGCGATAAATACCCATCTCGTCATAAGCCTTGCCGATCAGCATCATACCCACCGGCAAACCGTCGACCTTGCCGCAAGGGATGTTCATGGCTGGATGATGGGTGCAATCGAATGGTGCGGTGTTGGGAAGAACCTCAAACGCCCGCTGAATGATCTCCGCCACCGGGGCGTCGGAGGCCGGTAACGGCGTCGCGGTCATTGGTAGCGTCGGCATCAGCAAAAGATCATAGCGCGACAGCGCTTCGTCGTAGGCGCGCCGAAGCCGGCGTACCAGATTCTGTGCCTTGGCATAGTAGCGTCCGCGGTGCTGCGTGGTCATGTACTGGCCCAGCAGCATGGTGTTCTTCAGGGTATCGGATAGTTCGTCGGCACGCTCCCGCCAGGCCGAATGCGCATCCATCAGTGAAACGACATACTGACCCTGCCAGTTGAAGCCGAATCCATTGCCCCACATCATCTGCACGGTCGCGCCTTCGGCGGCGATCGGCAGCCAGATGGCCAAGCCCAAGCGATGCATCGGAACCGCCACCGGCTCCACCACCGCGCCCAGGCCTCGCAGACGGTTGGCCGCCTCACGCACAACGGCGTCGGAGCCTGCCATGGATTGCGGGTGACCGAAGCCCTCCTCCACCACACCGATGCGCAGCCCTTGCAGACCTTGTCCTAGCACCTCACGGTACGCTTGGCTTTCACCGCCGTATTGGCGCGGGTCGAGCCCGTCGGGCCCTGCGAGTACCTCTAGCAGGAGCGCATTGTCCTCCACGGTCGCGGTCATTGGGCCGGTGTGATCGATGGTCAGCTCGATCGGCATGATGCCGGTGTAGGGCACCAGTCCATGCGTCGGCTTCATGCCGTAGATGCCGCAGAACGACGCCGGCATGCGGATCGAGCCGCCCTGGTCGCCGCCGAGTGCCATGGACACTTCGCCGGCTGCCACGAGCGCGGCGCTGCCGGAGGACGAGCCGCCGGCCGAGTAGCCATGCCGGTGAGGATTGTGCACCGGTCCGGTGGCGCTGGTGTGGCTACCGCCGGAAAAACAGAAATATTCACAGACGCTCTTGCCGAGGATCGTGCCGCCGGCGTCGAGGATGCGCTGCACCACGGTCGCGTCGACTTCCGGCACGTAGCCTTCGAGGGTTGAGGCGCCATTCATCATCGGCACGCCGGCCACGCAGATGTTGTCCTTCACGGCAAAGGTCTTGCCCTTCAGCTTGCCGCTCGCGGCCCCTTCAACCCTGCTCTTCACATACCAGGCACCGAAACGATTTTCCTCAGCCAAGGGGCGGTGTCCCGGCGTACGGGGATAGCTGACGATGGGCAAATCGTCGGCCATCTTGTCGACGATGTTGTAAGCAGCGAAGCCCGGCAGCAGACACTCCAGTTGGGCGGCCAGTTCAGAGTCGCCCATATTGAAGCCGAGCAAGTCGGCGACTTCGCGCAGTTGATCCAGGGTGGGGATCTTGATGGTGTCGGTTGTCATCCTGTCATTCTCCTCGATCAGGGTTCGGGGCAGGCGCAATTTCCGGGTTCTTCGTGGCATCATATCGCTTGGGCAACGCGTGTCGAGGTCGCCGATGTGAACCAAGGTCGCGGGAATGCCGGCGGCCGTCGACGGCCTGCATGCTCATTCGAGTGCCAGAACAGCGAAACTCGCAAGCCAGTGTTCACCCGCGTATTCGCCACTGACGTGAGCCAGGCTGGCGTCGATATGCGCCTGAGCGGTCTGCCTCGCCGCCGGTGGATCCGGACTGAATTCGGCCAGGGAGCGCCAGCACCAGGCACGGCTGAGGTTCAACCCGTCCAGATGCGCAATCTTGCCGTCGGCGCGGTCGCTGACCGTGACCGGGGTGAACAGCGTCGCTGGCTGCCGCCGGTTCAGGCGGGGGAGGAAGGCGGCGAACCAGCCACGAAACTCTCGTTCCGGAAGAGCGGCGCGCATGCACTCCGCCTCCATGAGTGCGGGTGAGAGGAATTCGTCGCCGCCGGGTTCCCAGGCCTGGCAGTCAGTATCCCCTTCGTACCAGCGTCGCGCCGTTTCGATCAGAAGCGTCCGCAGTGCGTCGTCCTTAAAATCCGAGGCGAGGCGAATGGCGAACGCCGTGCTGGAGTGAACGCCGGCGCGAACCGGATAGGTTGCCAACGGCAGGAAGGCCATGAATCGGCTGACGAAGATGCGCGTCAGTGGTTCGAGTGCGTCAGACCACGCTCGCCCGTCGGGCGCGTCCAGCATGGCCAGTTCGCTTGCGAGCTTCAGCAGCCACGCCCAACCATAGGGACGCTCGAACCCGAGTGCTCCGTGGCGGCCCAGATAGGCACACTCGCCAGCGATACGCTCGGGGGCCAGGTATGTATCGAAAAGGCTCCGGATCGCTGCTGCCGACGCCATCGCGGGATAGAGGCGGTACAGCCGAGCCAGCATCCAGTAGCCGTGTACGCAGGAATGCCAGTCGAAGCTGCCATGGAAGACAGGGTGAAGGTCGCGTGGGGCAGAGACATCCTCGGGTCCGGTCAGTACGTGATCCAGCTTGTTCGGATATTCGCGGCTGACGTGCCCCAGCGCGATGGCGGCGAACCGCTCAGCCAGTTCGACAGTGAGCCGCCTCATCGCGGAAGTGCCCGGAATAGCATAAGCATGATCCCCCGTTTTGCGGCCCACGGTCTCCGTATCATGACACCACGATCACGTCTGGCGTGCCTCCGTGATGCCTGGATCGATCCGCTGGCCGCTCGGCCTGCGGGTAGCGTCGACGGCCTCGACGCCCCCAGCATCCCGCGACATCGCCGAATCCCGAAACATCCATGTTCGTGCCTTGCACCGACTGCGCCGGAATGCCAGTGATATCCATCAAATTCGCGGGGCCATCGTCATGTCGGAGAGCAACGGATTAGCACCGGTTGCTGGTGCGTGGACCAACGCACCCCCGCCAACGGTGCGGCACACGTACGGCTTGGTGGTGCGGAACCACGGACTTATGACCGCGATCGGCCTGCTGTTCAGAAGTCTGCCATATGCGCTGGCCCGGTTCGGTGTGCTGCTGGCCTATTCGTTCGCCTGCATCATCTGGATCGTCGTGGCGTTCGGCGGCGCCACCTGGCTGGGCACCCACGTCGCCGGCGTGTTCGGTCTGATGTGGTTCGTGCTGTGCGTGGTCGGTGTCGGCTGGTTCTGGGGCACCGTCCTGCGCTACGCGCTGCATCTGCTCGCGTGCGGCCACGTCGCCGTGCTGACCGAACTGATCACCAGCGGCCATGTCGGCAACGGCAGTGAATCAATGCTGGCGTACGGCAAGCGCGTGGTGCTGCAACGTTTCGGCGAGGTGAACATTCTGTTCGGCCTGAACATGCTGGTCCGTGGTATCCTGAACAGCTTCCACCGTACGCTGGACTGGATCGACCAGATGATCCCGATCCCGGGCCTGGAAAGTCTGTCCAGCCTCGTGACGATCATTCTGAGGGCCGCGACCCGCTACCTCGACAAGGTCATCCTGTCGTACAACCTGGCTCGTAACGACGGCAATCCATGGGTCGGCGCGCGGGAGGGGCTGGTCTACTACGCGCAGAATGCGAGGCCGATCCTGCTCACCTCGGTCTGGATCGTGATACTGGATCGCCTCCTCACCTTCGTGCTGTGGCTGTTGCTGCTGGCGCCGGCGGGCGTGATTACGGTGATGCTGCCGTCGGGCGTGCGCGAGAGCGGCGGCATCGTTACCGTCCTGATCGCCATTCTGCTCGCCGGCACCATCGCGCGCGGCCTTCATCAAGCCTTTGTTCCTGATCATGATGATGGTGCGTTTCCACGCCCTGGCCGAGAACCAGCCGATCAATCAGGAATGGGACTCTCGGCTGGCCTCGGTCTCTGACAAGTTCCAGACCCTGGGCGCAGGCTTCTCCCTGCCGAGTGGGGCGAGGGGTTTTTGGTCGCGTCGCGCATCATAATCGCTGGCACGACGGTAAGCCATCTACCGTAGTGACGCGTTGACCTTCGCGAGCGCGGCCGCTCCCGGGACCAGGGTGTCCTCCTGCAACGCGTTCAGCGGCGTGTCCGATGTCTTGAGGTGCCCGTGCATATCAAGCGGATTCGGATCGACATACAGCAGTCCCGTAACGATCTCGCCGGCGGCGTGGCGCTGCTGCATGTAGGTCAGCGCCGACACCCGGTCATGCATGTCGTAGTCGATATGAAGCTTGCGCAGCCGCAGCTTCGACCCGTCGTGCTGGGTGACCACTTCGACCGAGCCCGGAGCATAGTCGACGGTGATCTCCTCCCGGCCCGAGATCACATCCAGGTAGTTCACCGCCGCATTGTGCTCCCGGACATAGTCGAAACTCTTGGTCGATCCCTCGTGGTTGTTGAACGCTACGCACGGAGAGATGCAGTCGATGAACGCCGCGCCCTCATGCCGCAGCGCAGCCTCGATCAGCGGCACGAGTTGGCCCTTGTCGCCAGAGAAGCTGCGCGCCACGAACGTTGCGCCAAGCTGCAATGCCATGCCGACGAGATCGATCGCCTCGTCGCTGTTCTCGACGCCGCGTTTGGATTTCGCTCCCTTGTCGGACGTCGCGGAGAACTGGCCCTTGGTCAGCCCGTAAACGCCGTTGTTCTCCACGATGTAGACCATGTTGACGCCGCGCCGCATCGCATGGGCGAACTGGCCCAGGCCGATCGAGGCGCTGTCGCCGTCACCCGACACGCCCAGATAGATCAGTTCGCGGTTCGCCAGATTGGCGCCGGTGAGCACCGAAGGCATTCGCCCGTGCACCGAGTTGAAGCCGTGCGACGCGCCGAGGAAATAGGTCGGTGTCTTCGATGAACAGCCGATGCCGGATAGTTTCGCGATGCGATGCGGCGGCAATTCCAGTTCGAAGCACGCACGAACGATCGCCGCGCTGATCGAATCGTGGCCGCAGCCGGCGCACAGCGTCGAGATGGCGCCCTCGTAGTCCCTGCGGGTATAGCCCAGACTGTTCTTGTGCAGTTCGGGATGATGCAGCTTTGGCTTGGATAGAAAGGTCATGACACAGCCTTGTCGAGAGCGTTGGCGATCGCTCCGGCGATGAAACGTGCACTGATCGGCGTGCCGTCGTAGTGCAGCACCTTGCCGAGCTTTTTGGGGTCGATCTCCAGTTCGTTCACCAGCAGCGAGCGCATCTGGGCGTCGCGATTCTGTTCCACGACGAAAACATGGTCATGCGCGTCGATGAATGCCGCAACCTCGTCGCCGAACGGAAAGCCGCGCAGTCGCATCAGGTCGAGATGGATATCCTGTTCCGCCAGCATCGCGTCCGCCTCGGCGATGGCCGGGCTGGTGGAACCATAATAGATCGCACCCAGCCGAGTTGGTCGTGTCGGCCTTCCGTTCGACCGCCGGCGGCACGAATGTGCGAGCGGTGCGATGCTTCTTCAGCAGGCGCTCCATGTTCTCCTGGTAGTCCGGGCCTTCCTCCGAATAGCGCGCCATGCGGTTCTTCGAGGTGCCGCGGGTGAAGAAGGCGCCCTTGGTCGGATGGGTGCCGGGCAGGGTGCGGTAGGTGATGCCGTCGCCGTCGACGTCCAGATAGCGGCCGAACAGTTTGCCGGCCTCCAGTTCCTCAGCGGTCATGACCTTGCCGCGGTCCATGCGGCGGCTGTCATCCCAGGCGAACGGCTTGCTCAACCGGTCGTTCATGCCGATCTCCAGGTCCAGCATGACAAAGATCGGCGTCTGCAGGCGATCAGCGAGGTCGAACGCCAACGCGCCGAATTCGAAGCATTCGTACGGGTCTTCCGGGATCAGCAGGACATGCTTGGTGTCGCCGTGCGAGGCATAGGCGCAGCAGGTGATGTCGGTCTGCTGCGTCCGCGTCGGCATGCCGGTGGACGGACCGGCGCGCTGCACGTCGAAAATCACCGCCGGAATCTCGGCGAAATACGCCAGCCCGACGAACTCCTGCATCAGCGAAATGCCGGGGCCGGAGGTCGCGGTGAACGCCCGCGCGCCGTTCCATGCCGCGCCGATCACCATGCCGATCGAGGCCATTTCGTCCTCGGCCTGAACAATCGCGAAATTGCTCTTGCCGGTAGCGCGGTCGACCCGCATGCGGCCGCAGTACCGGGTGAACGCTTCGGCCAGCGAGGAAGACGGCGTGATCGGATACCAGGCGCAAACCGTTGCGCCGCCATACACGGCGCCCAGCGCCGCGGCGCTGTTGCCATCGATGAATATACGATCTCCCACCGTATCGGCGTGGCGCAGCGTCAGGCCGATCGGGTAGTCGAGATTCTGCTTCACCCAGTCGCGGCCCATGTGCAGCGCCTGGACATTGGCGGCGATCAGTTTGTCGCGGCCCTTGAACTGTTCCGCCAGCAACTGCTCGATCACCGCTGGATCCATGTCCAGCAGCATCGACAGCGCGCCGAGACCGACGATGTTCTTGAACAACTGCCGTTGCCGCAGAGTCGGTGTAGGCCTTGTTGGTGATCTCGGTCAGCGGCACGCCGACGACAACGATGTCGGAACGGAACTTCTCCGCCGGCATCGGCTTGGTGTTATCATAGAACAGATAACCGCCAGGCTCGATCGAGGCGACATCGCTGTCCCAGGTCTGCGGGTTCATCGCCACCATCAGATCCGGGCCGCCGCCGCGCGCCGCCAGATGTCCGGCATCGGAAATCCGCACCTCGTACCAGGTCGGCAACCCCTGAATGTTGGACGGAAAGATGTTGCGCGGTGTCGCGGCGACCCCCATGCGCAGCACCGCCTTGGCGAACAGCGCGTTGGCGCTGGCTGACCCCGATCCGTTGACATTGGCGAATTTGACTACGAAGTCGTTCACCCGCTCGAGGCCAGGGTCCCCTTTTGCCTCGCGGTCTATTTGTTGCAGCATGCGTTCTCCGCCCCGGTCGTATCCGCTTGGGCCACATCAATCAAGAAACGTTGCATATCCCATGCGCCGGTCGGGCACCGCTCGGCGCACAACCCGCAATGCAGGCAGACATCCTCGTCCTTCGCCATGATCCTCCCGGTCTTCAGGGTCCCTGATACATACAGCGCCTGGTCCAGATTATGCGCCGGTGCCATCAATCGGGTGCGCAACTCTGCTTCTGGACCGTTGTCGGTAAAGGTGATGCAGTCCACCGGACAAATGTCCACACAGGCGTCGCACTCGATGCACAGATTGTCGGTGAACACAGTCTGCACATCGCAGTTCAGGCAGCGCTGCGCCTCGGCGAAAGCGAGCTTCTCATCGAAACCCAGTTCCACCTCCGCCTTGATGTTCTTGAGCGCGATCAGCTTGTCGCGATGCGGCACCTTGAAGCGCAGGTCGAGCGAGACGTCGTTGTCGTAGCTCCACTCGTGGATGCCCATCTTCTGGCTGGCCAGCGTCACCATCGGCGGTGGCCGATCGTTCACATCCGTGCCCTGGCAGAACTGATGGATCGAGATCGCCGCCTGATGGCCGTGCGCCACCGCCCAGATGATGTTCTTCGGCCCGAACGCCGAGTCGCCTCCGAAGAACACCCGAGGCTCAGTCGACTGGAAAGTGGTTTCATCCACTACCGGCATGTCCCATTCGTTGAATGTCAAGCCGATGTCGCGCTCGATCCACGGGAAGGCGTTTTCCTGCCCAACCGCCACCAATACGTCGTCGCATTCGAAGAACGCATCCGGCTCGCCGGTCGGCACCAGCCTGCGGCGGCCACGGGCATCGAATTCGGCCTTCACCTTTTCGAACGTCATGCCGTGCAGACGGCCGTTGTGGTGTTTGAACTCCTTCGGCACGAGATAGTTGAGGATCGGGATGTCCTCATTGATGGCGTCCTGCTTTTCCCAAGGTGACGCCTTCATCTCCTCGAAACCCGAGCGGACGATCACCTTGACGTCATCGCCACCCAGGCGGCGCGACGAGCGGCAGCAGTCCATTGCCGTGTTGCCGCCGCCCAGCACGATCACGCGACGGCCGATCTTGCTGATATGGCCGAATGAAACGGAAGACAGCCAGTCGATACCAATATGAATGTTTGCCGCTGCTTCCTGTCTGCCGGGCAGATCCAGGTCGCGCCCGCGCGGCGCGCCGGAACCGACGAAGATCGCGTCGTAGCCCTCCGCCATCAGTTGCTTCAAACTGTCGACGCGCTGGCCAAGCCGCATTTCGAGGCCGAGATCGGTAATGTAACCAACCTCTTCATCAATAACCTCTTCCGGCAGCCGGAACTTTGGAATCTGGCTCCTTATCATCCCGCCCGCACGGCTGTCGCCATCGTAGACCACGAGCTGATAGCCCAGGGGAGCAAGGTCTCGCGCCACCGTCAACGATGCCGGGCCGGCCCCGACCAGCGCTATCTTCTTGCCATTCCGAGTTGTTGGCCTCGGTGGCATCCTGCCGCTCACGTCACCCTTGTAGTCGGCGGCCACGCGCTTCAGGCGGCAAATCGCTACCGGCTCCTCCTCGACCCGAACGCGGCGACAGGCTGGCTCGCAGGGGCGGTCACAAGTGCGTCCCAGGATGCCCGGGAAGACGTTCGACTTCCAGTTGACCATGAACGCGTCGGCATACCGCCCGGCCGAGATCAGTCGAATATACTCTGGAACCGGGGTGTGAGCTGGACAGGCCCACTGGCAATCGACGACCTTGTGAAAATAGTCCGGATCGCGGATGTCGGTCGGCTGCAAGTCGGACTCCTTTCCTCGGCGCGCCTGGATCGTTCGTGATCCTTAGACGCACCGACCACAGCTTGAGTTGCCGCGGTGCTCGTTCGTCGCGCGGGACACTAGTGCCAATCCCGGCCGGCGGCAATCGGAACGTCCGACAGGGTGAGGGCTCACCCGACCGGATACACGGATGCGGTTCTATGCGTTCCAGACTGCACCCTCGTCGCGGGTCGTCCGGTCGCTGGAGACCGGGCCACCGACTGCACTATTTAGGGGCCGCTGGCAGGATCGTCACGGTGGCCGTCCGCCCGGCTACCAATCTGACCGACGGCGGCACCGGGTCGAGACGCACTCGCACCGGGATACGCTGCGCCAGCCGGACCCAGGTGAACGTAGGATTAATGTTTGGCAACAGATCGCGGCCGACGCTGCGTTGCCGGTCGAACACGCCGCCCGAGATGCCGATCACCTCGCCGGTCAATACCTCGGGCGCCCCCATAAGCTGGATCCTCGCGCGGTCGCCGGGATGGATGCGCGGCAGCTTGGTCTCCTCGAAGTAGCCCTCGACGTAGAAGGAGTCGGTGTCCACCAGCGCGGCGATGGCTTTGGACGCGGCCACGTAGTCGCCAGGCCGCAGATAGAGATCGGTCATGATGCCGTTCACCGATGCATGCACCTCGGACCGGTCGAGATTGAGCTGCGCCACGTCGCGCTGCGCCAGCGCCTGTTGGTAGGCAGCGGCGGTTTCAATCGCCATCGCGGACGTCTGCTGCTTCTGCTGACGCGAAACCTCCAGATCGGTCAGGGCGAGCATGCGTTTGGCCTCGCGGTCGGCCTCCTGAAACGTCGCAAGCTTGCGTTCGGCGTCAGCCTTGGCCTCCCGCAGCGCGAGGTCGAAGCGCGTCGGATCGACGTGGAAGAGCACATCCCCCTTTCGCACCGCCTGAGTGTCGCGGACGAACACCTCGACGACCGGCCCCGACACATCGGCCGCCACGCCGACCACGTCGGCACGGAGAATACCGTCTCGGGTCCAAGGCTCCTCCATGTAGTAGACCCAGATACGCCAGCCGACGAAGACCGCAACGGTCACCAACAAGACACTGACGGCGATGCGGCGCAGCACCGGCAGTTCGTCGCTCATGCCGGCAGAACGCCACGCAGGGTCGGCATGATGGTGCCAAGCCCGAAGATGGCGGCACCCAGTACCAGGACGAACAAGGCGAGATTGACCATCGGCCGGTGCCAAACGAAGCGATAGAAGCCGACACGATTGAGTGCGCGGTAAAGTAACAAGGTCAGCGGCCACGCGATCATGCAAGCGGGCATCAGCGGCGGCAGATAGATGCCGAACAGGTCGAACTCACCGCGCATGAGCTGCCTCCGCTGTCTCGGGCAGCGCGGTCGCGCCGAACAGCGATCGTTGCATACCGGCCACCAGCAGCCAAGCCGTCTGGGCCTCCGCGGCCGGAATTGCAGCGGCGGTAGCGGCCATCGCCATGTCCCCTGGTGCGCGAATCCCCTCGGGTCCCAGTTCGGGATCGTGGCGGCGTGCGCTGAAGTAATCGGCGATCGCGCGCAGCATCGCATCTGTCGCCAGACGGGCCGGCGCGGGCAGGTCGGCCTCGATATCTCGCAGGCGCAGCATGTCCAGCCCGATCCGCAACTCACTCAGTAGCGCGGCGGTGGTGAGATCGGATGGCTGGTCGGAGGCATCGAGCTGCGGTCCGAGGACAGTGAAACGGTCGAGCGCCCGGAGTGCATAGGCCGCTTGGTTCGGCCGCCAGCGTCGTGCCGCGATCGCCGCAAGGTCGGACCAGCCGGTGCGCAGTAAATGCCGGGTGGTCCAGGTGCTGCCGGGGGCCAGGGTGATTCGGGCGAGGACTGTGGTGGCCACCAGCCCCGCCAAGGTGCCGAGGGCGCCATCGAGCACGCTCTCGAACCGGGCGTCGTATTCCGGCTGCAGACTGAGCATCAAAGTGGTCATCACGGTGAGCAACAGGCCGGTGCCACTGGTGACCGGGATGAATGCAGCGGCCGGCACCAGGAACAGTCCGAGTGCGAGAGCCAGCACCGGAAAATCCTGCACCCCGGGCAGCACCGCGAACTGATACACGATGGCCACCGCCACCGCCGCCGTCGTGGCCGCCAGGAGCCGCGTGAACAGCGTCGACGGTTCGGCGGCGGTGCTGACGAACGAAGCGGCCATCATGGTGGTCAGGGCGGCTGCCGCTCCCTGTTCCCACGCCGTCACCGTCCAAAACCCGTCGATGAGCAGGAATGCCAGGGCGACCGGCAGCAGCACCAGTACCGCGCGCGCCGGGTCTCGGTAGGGGATTGCCAGGCGTTCGGTCCGCGCGGCGTGGCGGAGATGGTCGGGAAGCGGCGCGCCGTCGGTCACCGAATGTTGCAAGGCCGAGCAGTCCTGCAAGCCGATCAGCAGGTGGCGCAACATGAGGGCGAGGCTTCCCTGCAGGGTGGCAAGGGTACCGGCCCGGGCATCACGCAGGTCGTCGAGCGTCCGCAGTGTCGCCGCCGAATGCGTTGGCGAGACCGACGGCCACTCGCTCACCCAGTCATTCAGCGCGGCCACGGCGCGCCGCATCGGCGTGGTTGCGGCGGGGCCGTCGTGTAGCAGCGGGGCCCAGTCGTGGGCTGCGAACATCAGGCGGATCAGCAGCAGCATACGGGTGTGCAGCAGGCGAACCACGCGCGGGCTGGGCCGGTTCGGCACGATGTCGTAGGCGACATGGCTGGCCAGCGCGTCGAGCTGAGCCGCGTCGGCGGCGAGTTCACTTAATCGCCGATGGTGGTCGGCCGAGGAGTCGGGACCGCGGAGGGCACGTCAGTGTATAGTCTTTTGCCGCTTCCAGCCATGCGCCGACGCGGGCGTTTAGCACGACCCCTGCAGCGTGCGGGAAAAACAGGCTGTCGATCACCGTCGCGCAAGCAATGCCGAGGAGGATCTCCTCGGTGCGGCCCACCGCGGTGTCGAAGCCGTGCAGCGGATCGAGCGCGTCCGGAAGTCCGACGACGGCGGCGGTCAGTCCGGCCAGCTGATAGGAGTAGCCACGCGGCATCTGGTCGACCATGGCCAGAAAAATACCTGCCAGCGCGACAAACCCGATGCTCAGAAACAACGCGCCCGGCAAGTTGGCCAGCAGTGCCATCAGCAATAGCGCGATCGCCCCGCCTGCGACAGTGCCAACCATCCGGTAAAGCGCCTTCGATCTGACCGCGCCGGAAATGGGCTGCATCAGTATGTAGACGGTGAAAATGGCCCAGGTCGGCCGTGGCAGGTTGCAGGCGCAGGCGATCCAGAATGCCAGCATAGCCGCGGCGAACGCCTTCAGCGAGAACAGCAGGTCGGGTGCGCGCGGCCATGTCATACCGTCTGGCTCCGTCCCATCGGTCGAGCCTAGCGGAAGCGTCCGATGTGGCTACCTGTTGGAGTGGTCGGAATTCAGGGCCGCATCCCGAATGCCGACGGGCCGGGAGTTCGCAGCGGCGCCGCCAAGCTAGCGAAATCGCACAACAACCTGCGGGTGTCACGCGGATCAATCACCTCGTCGACCCAGAACGCCTCGGCGGTGCGGAACGGCGAGCGCAGGCGGTTCAGCCGTGCCTCGATTTCCTCCAGTTTGGCGGCGGGGTCGGGGGCGGCGTCGATGTCGGCGCGGTAGGCTGCCTCGATGCCGCCCTCCAGCGGCAATGAGCCCCAGCTTGCGGACGGCCAGGCGTAGCGCAGGCACAGATGCCCGACTGGCTGATGACCCAAGACCGCCGACGCCGTAGCAGTTGCGCACGACGATGCTGCACCAGGGCACCGTGGTCTGATTGATCGCCGCCAGGGCGCGCACGCCCCAGCGGATCACCGCACTGCTCTCGGCCCGCAGCCCGACCTGGAAGCCGGGGCAGTCCACCAGATGGACGATCGGCAGGTGGAAGGTCTGCGCCGTGTCGACGAAGCGGATGATCTTCGCGCAGGTATCCGCGGTCCATGCGCCGCCATCGAACAAGGGGTCGCCGGCCATCACCGCCACCGGCCACCCGTCGAGCCGTGCGAAACCGGTTATGATAGAGCGGCCGAACAGGGCGCCCATCTCGAAGAAGCTGTCTTTGTCAAACACCGAGGCGATAATCCGCCGCATATGGTAAGCCTGCTTCTTGACCTTCGGCACGGCCGAGATCAGTGCCTCGTCGCGACGGTCGGCAGCGTCCCAGCCGCGGACGCGCGGCGGAAGATCGTGGATCGAGCCGGGCAGATAGGACAGAAATTGCCTGGTCGCGGCGAACGCCTCCTCTTCGGTGTCCACCGCGTGATCCACCCCGCCGCAGCGCAACTGGATTTCCCAGCCGCCGAGTTCCTGTTTGGTGCGCGGCTCGCCCAGGCGTTCGACGACGGGCGGGCCGGCGACGAATACCGCCGCGATTTCCTTCACCATGACCGAGTAGTGCGCCGCGACCAGCCGCGCCGCGCCAAGGCCGGCAACCGATCCCAGGCCCAGACCGACAACGGGCACCTGCGCCATCTGGTTGGCGACCAGGTCGAAGGAGGTGGTTTCCGTCAGTCCCGCCGGGCAGGTTGGCGCGTCCGGTGGTCTCGATGGTCTTGACCGATCCGCCGCCGCCGGAGCCCTCGATCAGGCGGATGATCGGCATGCGAAACTGGGTGGCGATCTCCTCCGACATCTTGGGCTTGCCCTTGATGGAAGCGTCGGCGGACCCGCCGCGGAGGGTGAAGTCGTCGCCGGCAACGACCACCGGCCGGCCATCGACCGTGCCGCGGCCGAACACGCAGTTGCCTGGCGTGAAGGCGGTGATGTTGCCATGCTCGTCGTAGATTGCCTTGCCGGCGATGCTGCCGACTTCCTGAAAGCTGCCGGGATCGAGCAGGCGGTCGATCCGCTCCCGTACCGTCAGCCGGCCACCGGCGTGCTGCCGCGCCACTCGCTCCTTGCCGCCAAGTTCGCGGGCGAGGGACTGACGGTGGCGCAGTTCCGCCAGTTCAGGTTCCCAACCGACGTCGGTTGCAGTTGGTGTCGCCGGCGTGGGCGCGGCCGGGTTGAGCTGGGGTTGTCGTCGGCCATACGCTTCCTGTCGATGTGCTTCGCGGGGCCCGGGTAGCGCCCTGTTCAGATCACGCGAAGCCTAAGGTCGAATTGGCCGGGTGTGCAACGTCCCCGGGGGCTCGGACAGTGTAAACCCCTCCGTCGACCGCCGTTGGCGTGACACCGGATTTGCGAGCGGAGAGTCAGCGGCAGCCGGTTTCACACCCCCGGTCCAGTCTCGGCGCCCCACGTCTCCGGGCCCACATCGGCGATAGTTTCGGAAAAGGTCCAGAGGTGGCCGCCGAGATCACGCGCGGTATATTGCCGCTCTCCATAGGGGAAGTCCTCAGGCTCTCGCGCGATCGTCGCGCCGGACCCACGGACGTGCTCGTAGTGCCGATCAACGTCGATGATCCGCACCATGACGGCGTGCGAAGAAGCGATGTCCGATATCGGTCTCCGCGCGTCCTCCGTGGCCAGCCTGGTCACCGCCACGGCGCCGTCGCCGACGGCAAGCTGGGCGCGATGATCACCGATCCGCAGGCGCAGTACAAAGCCGAAAACGTGGCTGAGCCAGGCGACTGCTTCCGCAACGTCGGGATAGCCGAGTTCCGGTATGACGCCGCAGGCCGGCATGGAGCGGTTCAGGCGCAAGAGGCTGTTCTCATCGAGGGGTCGCCGGTTAATCGAACCAGGTTGTTCCACCGCTACGCCAGGTAGCGCTCCCGCAGATGGGTTTCGAACGCGCTGGCATCGAGGGCCCGACCGGTCGCATGTCGCATAATCCCGTCAAGGGTCAGCCGGCTGCCCAGCGCGTGCACGTTCTCCCGTAGCCAGCCCAGCAACGGTGACAGGTCACCCCTCGACAGCGCATCCTCCAACCCGGCGATCTGGTTCCGTGCCGCCTGCATCAATTGCGCGGCTGCCATCGCCCCCAGCGTGTAGCTGGGAAAGTAGCCGAATGCCCCGTCATACCAATGGATGTCCTGCAGGCATCCCTGGGCGTCGTCCGGCGGGCGTGACACCGAGCAGCGATTGCAGCCCCTCGTTCCACGCGGTAGGCAGATCACAAACCCTCAGTTCGCCGCCGATCAGCGCACGCTCCAGCCGGAACCGCAGGATGACATGCGCCGGGTAGGTCATTTCATCGGCGTCGACCCGGATCAGGCCACGCTGCACGCGACGCGACAGCCGGCCCGAGGTTCGGCATCTGATAAGGGCGGGCGTCGCCGCCGAAGCACGCGTGCAGCCTGCGGCCCAGCCAACCCAGAAACGCGTCGGAGCGACAGGCCTGCATCTCGAAAATCAGCGACTGGCTCTCGTGCATCGCCATGCCGCAGGCCTCGCCCACCGGCAGCCGCGCATAATCGGCCGGCAGCCCTTGCTCGTACAGCGCGTGGCCGGTCTCGTGCACCACCGCCATGACGGCCCCGGAGAAATCCGCCTCGTCATAACGGGTGGTGATTCGCACATCCGTGGGCGATCCGCCGGAGAATGGATGCGCCGACCGGTCCAGGCGCGCGTGGTTGAAATCCAGCCCCAGGCCCTCGGCGATCGCATGGCACAAGGTCTGCTGCAGCGCGACCGGGAACGGACCGACCGGACGCAGTGGCTCCGGCAGGCGCGCCTGGCGCTCCTCCGCCGCCGGCAACGCGGTCGCCAGGAAAGCCTCATAGGCCGCGAAAATGGGCGCCACGTCCCCCGCCCCGACGCCCGGCTGATTGCCATCCATCAGCGCGTCATACGGGCTAATATTCAGCGCCGTGGCCATCGCCTCGGCGGTTTCCCGCGTTAGGTGCACGACTTCGGTCAGGTAGGGCTCCACCTGGGCAAAATCGGCGTTTCGCCGCGCCGTCCGCCACACCTTCTCGCAGGTGGCGTTGGCTTTGGTCCGGGCGACGACGAGGTGCTCGGGCACCGCCATCGCGCGGGTGTGGGCATGCCGCATCAACCGCAGATTGGCCTCATGCCAGGGCCCGTCCGCTTCCGCGGTTGCGAGGTCCTCGGCCATTTCGGGCGCGGTTAGATGCTGATGCGACAGGCCGGCGAGTATTGCGAGTTGGTCGCCGCGGGCCGCCGCCCCGCCCGCCGGCATCACCGCCGCCGAATCCCAGTTCAGCATGGACATGCACTCGCCGATCGTGGCGATCTTCATGAAGCGTTCGATCAGACGGTCGTAGGCGATGGATCGGCTCATGTGGATGCAGGCTTTCGAGACCAGACGATGAAGATGACCACCAGCGCCAGCGCCAGCCCATACCATGTGATGGCGTAGGACAGATGGTTATTCGGCGGCTCGGGCAGATGCTGTGCCGGGATCGGGTAGGACGTGGAGGACGACGGTCCCAGGGGGCCGGGCCCAGGGCAATCAGAGTGAACGGCATCGGCGCGGCGAGGCCGAGTGCGGCTGCGATGGCCCGGGTGTCGAGGGTGTAGAACTGTCGCGCCGGCGCATCGTCCGTCGGCGCTGAACCAGTGCGGCCTTTCATCCGGGCGAATATACCCGGTCACGCTCACCGGCCCGGACGGATCGTCGAGCGCTGTCGGTCGCTGCGGCGGGACACCACCCACGATTTACCAGGATCGGGGGGGCGCCGTCTCGCTCCAGGGGCACGATCTGATAGGATCCCATCGCCGGGCCGACTGCTGGTGTCGCGCACCTCGGCGCCGAACCGGGCGCGCGAGGTCGAAGCGAAACCGTCCGGTCACCGCCACCTTGGCGTACGGGTTGCGGATCGAGCCCCAGCGGAACCGGCGGTGCCCGTTCGGCCTGTGCGATCCGCTCCAGAATGGCGGTCTTCCACCGCAGGCGATAGACCTGCCAGGTTCCCAGGCCAAGCAGAACCGCCAGCATGACGACGACGGTTATCGCGGGAACCACGAAGCGGCGGTGGGCTGGGCTCACAATCCCATCTCAGCGGACCGGTGACGGTATTGTTGCGCGATCAGCGCCGCCTTTGCCGGTCGCATCAGGAGCACCGCCAGCGGGATCGTCACCACCGGCCATAGCAGCGCATGGACCCAAAGCGGCGGTTCGAAGCGGAATTCGACCCAGAAAGCCATCGCGACAACGAACGCGCCCAGCACCAGGATGACCCCGACAGTGGCGCCGTCACCGGTGTCCACCTGGCGAAAGTCGAGCCCGCACGCCGAGCACGCGGGTCGGACCTCGAGCAGATTTTTGAACAGCGGCCCGATACCGCATCGTGGGCACCGGAAGCGGAGGGCAACCAGCAGAAAGGGAGCTCGTTCGTCCGGCGTTGCTCCTGGTTTATTCGGCGGCAATCTGGCCGGCGCCATACCAGTAGATGCAGATGAACAGGAACAGCCAGACGACGTCGACGAAATGCCAGTACCAGGCAGCGGCCTCGAAGCCGAAGTGCCGCTCGGGCGTGAACTGGCCCGCGCGGGCACGGAACCAGCATACGGCCAGGAAGCAGGTGCCGACGATGACGTGGAAGCCATGGAAGCCGGTGGCGACGAAGAATGTCGAGGGATACACCCCGCCGCCGTAGAACTTGAACGGCGCGTGCGAATACTCGATCGCCTGGCAAAGGGTAAAGCAGAGACCCAGGATGATGGTCAGGCCGAGACCGCGAACGAGACCCTTGCGGTCACCCTCCAGCAGACAGTGATGCGCCCAGGTGACCGTGGTGCCGGACAGCAGCAGGATCATCGTGTTCAGGAACGGCAGGTGGAACGGGTCGAAGGTGTGGATGGTTGACGGCGGCCAGACGGTCTGACCGTTGCCCTGAACGTCGGGGAACAGCAGGAAGTTGAAGTAGGCCCAGAAGAAGCCGACGAAGAACATCACCTCGCTGCCGATGAACAACGTCATGCCATAGCGCAGGCTCAGCCGGACAATGGCGCTGTGAGCACCCGGAGTGCGTGCTTCCCGCACCACGTCGCGCCACCAGAAGAACATCGTCGTCAGCACGGTGATCACGCCCAGGATCAGCACGATGTAGTTGGCGAAATGCGCGGCCAGGATGATGCCGAACAGGGTCAGGAAGCCGCCGACCGCCCCGATGATCGGCCAGGGGCTGGGATCGGGAAGATGATATGGCTGCTTGATCCCGGACCCTATTGGATCGAAACCGGCCTGAACGTGGCCCGCGGGAACCGTTGCACCGTGCGCGTCGCTGCTCATGCCATATCCATATCAATGCAACCGGGGGAACCGCCCGGACACGGCAGGCGCATAATCCCCGAATCCGATCTTAGTTCAAGTGGCGAGACGATCGTGAATGACCCCCGTCCAGCCACCGACAGGGGTCATCTGCAAATGGCGCGGCACCGTAAGGTCGGGCGACCAGCTTTCCTCCACCCCGAATCAACAACGTACCAGGCGCGACCGTCGCACGACGGGGTCGGTCGGGATCAGTTCGGCCGCGGTTTTGACGGCGTTTCCGCCGCGGATATCGCGCCGGCATGAGGTCCAGCCTTCGCCAGGGCGCCTGATTTTACGGCGTCGTCCAATGAGCGGAAGAACGTGTAGGACAGGGTGATCACCTTTACATCGCCGGTATTCGGATCATCGCGGATCGCCGGATCAACCCAGAAGCTGACCGGGAATTCCATCGTCTGCTCGGCCGCCAGCGTCTGCCTGTCGAAGCAAAAACACGCTGTCTTGTGGAAATACTTTCCCGCTTTCTCCGGCGTCACGTTGTACAGCGCCATACCGGTCGCGGATTGATGGGACAGGTTACTGGCGTGATAGAATGCGACCTGTTCGTCGCCCAGCTTCAGGCTGCACCTCGGTCTGGTCCGGAGCGAAATTCCACGGCAGTCCGGGGTTGGTGTCGGCATTGAACCGCACGCGGATGGTTTCCCCGTTGCTTCCCGGCGCGGCGCGCCAGACCGATCCGAGGCGTTCCAGCCATATCCGGTGGCGGCGCAGAACAGCCGGTACAACGGCACCGCGGCAAACGACATTGCGGCCATCGCACCGATTGCCGCGGCTACGGTCCAGCCCAAGAGAAGGTTGCGTCTGTCCGGTGCCATTCAGGGACGCGCCATCTTGACCAGCGTGATCGCGTAAAACAGCGCGCAAAGGCCCAGCAAGACCAGAAGAATGGCCCAGCTTCTGCCGCGTCTGCGCCGACCCGCCTCGAGGATCGGGTCGCCGCCGGGGGTAGAGCCGCCGGCGTTTCCTTGCCGGTCGATCATCGCCTCATCCCAGCAGGCGGTCGACCGCGAGCGCCCCGAATAGTGCAAAGAGATAGGCGACGGAATACTTGAATGCCGCCTTCGCGGGCGCGTCGTTTGTCAGGCTGGTGCCTTTCGCGTCCTGGCGGTCGGTCAGCACGGCGTAGGCCCGCAGCAGGAACAGCGACCCGAGGAGCAGGGCGGCGGCGCCATAGATGAAGCCGCTGAAGCCGAGGAACACCGGCATCAAGGTCAACGGAACCAGCACCAGTGTGTAGATGAAGATCTGCCGGCGGGTTTCGCGGGCGCCGGCGACGACCGGCAACATCGGGATGTTGGCGCGCCGATAGTCCTCATTCGCCCACAGCGCGAGTGACCAGAAATGTGGCGGCGTCCAGGCAAAAACGATCGCGAACAGCAGCAGCGGGACGACGCCGATCGTCCCGGTCACGGCGGCCCAGCCGATCAGCGGCGGGAATGCCCCAGCGGCGCCACCAATGACGATGTTCTGCGGCGTGCGGCGCTTCAGCCACACTGTGTAGACAAAGACGTAGAAGCATATGGACAGCGCAAGGATCAGCGCCGCGAGGATATTGACCGCCAAACCCATCATGATGACCGATCCGACGCCCAGCACGACGCCGAAGCCCAGAGCGCTGCCAGGTTCGATGCGGCCGGCTGGAATAGGCCGGTTCCGGGTTCGCCGCATCACCGCGTCGATATCCCGGTCGTACCACATGTTGATCGCACCGCAGGCGCCAGTGGCCACCATTATGCACAGAATCGCGGTGAACCCGAGCACCGGATTGATGTGCCCCGGCGCCACCATCAGTCCAATCGCACCGGTAAACGCCACCAGGCTCACCACCCTTGGTTTCAGCAGCGCGATCCAGTCCCGGTAGTCGGCTTCCAGGATCCCCTCTCCAGGGCCTGTCAGATCGGCGCCATGGGCGATTTGCAACGACCCGGGGTCACCTGACAACATCACCGAGGAACTCAGATCGCTCATGGGTATACCGGGCTCAATGCAAACACGGGCTCATGGGAATACGGGAGTGCTCAGCGTCAAGGGTCAGTTTGACGCGAGCTTTGGCAGCGCGGTCAGCGCGGCCGCCTTCTTGCTCTGCTCGACCCAGGCTTCGAACTCTTGCTGCGGCACGGCGCGCACCGAAATCGGCATGCGGCTGTGATTGGTCCCGCAGATCTGATTGCATTCACCGTAGAATGTGCCCGCCTCGGATGCCTCCAGCCACATTTCGATGGCCCGGCCCGGTATCGCGTAGCGTTGCACGCCAAGGGCGGGAATGAAGAAACTGTGGATCACATCCGAACTGTTGGTGAGGATACGGATCTTCTTGCCGACCGGGATCACCATCTGGTTGTCCACGTCCAGCAGGCGAAGCTGCCCCGCCTTAAGGTCGTCATCGCCGATGATGCGGCTCTCGATATCGAGATTGCCTTGATCGGGGTAGCGTATTCCCAATACCACTGGTGGCCGGTGACCTTGATGGTCATGTCGGGATCAGCGGTCCGGTCCTGGTAGTAGATCATGCGGAAGGACGGGATCGCGATGACGACCAGTATCAGTACCGGAATCACCGTCCAGGCGACTTCCAGGATCGTGTTGTGGCTGGTCTGGCTGGGCACCGGGTTGCGCCGGGAGTTGTAGCGGAGCATCACCCAGATCAGCAGAACGCCGACGAACAGGGTGATCACGGTGATGATCACCAGCACGAGGTCGTGCAGGGAGATCTCACGCTCCTTGATCGGGCCGAACGCCCGCTGCATCCCCATTTCCCAGGGTTGCGGTGCACCAACGGCCCCCTGCGCCAGGGCAACCGGCGCCTCCCACAGGCTGATCACGGCACCCCGCAATAATCGCCAGGAAAGACTTCACAATCCGCATCTATCGATCATCCCATCCGCTCGGCGTGCCACGGACTGCGTGTGCCCGTAGGTTGGCTCTCGCCTAGCGGACGCCACGCTCCAAGATCAAGGTACCCAGCGGAGCATGATGGGGTGTGTCTGGACACCGAAGCCGGCGCAGACCGCGCTGCTGTCAACAAGCTGGTAGCAGCCGGTCGCAAGCCGGGCATTCAGTCGCCCGAACAACGTTCAAGCAGAACGACCGTGCCAATTTGGGCGAACCATTAGACCCGCAGTCGCACCAGCGTGAATATGCCTAGCGGCGATACCGGATCGACCTCGATCCGCGTCAGATCTTCGGCCGAGAAGATGGCATCCATAGCGAAATCCGGATGCCAGCCCAGCGCCCGGGAAGCGGGCGCCATCGCCCGTTCGAGCCACCATCTGGGGCCCTTCGCGGCAGCAAAGTGATTGATCAACAATATATTCCCACCAGGCCGCACCAGCCGCCGCATCTCGGCCAGCAGACGCCGGGGATTTGGCACCACCGAGGCCACAAACATCGCCACGGCGATATCGAAGGCGTTGTCGGGGAAACTGGTCTCCTCTGCGTCCATTTCGTGCAGTGCCTGCACGTTGGGCAACCCCTCTGAAGACTTCCGTTGGCGCGCCTTGCGCAGCATCTCGACCGAGAGATCGATCCCGGTGATGCGCTTATCTTGGTGGTAGTGCGGCAGCGCGAGGCCGGTGCCCACGCCCACTTCCAGCACCTCGCGGCCCGGCAGACGGTTGACGAGGCCTACCGCCCGAAGTCGCGCCTTCGAGGAGACGCCACCGAACAGAGTGTCATACACTCCCGCCCAGCGCCGGTATGCTTCGAGAATTGACTGCGTGTCCAGCGCCGCCGCTGGCCCGAACCGCGCCGGCCGAGCCGGGGCGTGCTGCTTTCCGATGGTCCTGCTCATGCGCTGCCTGGCATCCTTCCGCCGATCGCCAGAAGCTCGGCGGCGATTTGCCGGCTCAATAGTGCCCCCGGTCGTTGACTAACGGCTTAGATGAGGCGGAGTTGCAGCGCAAGCCGCACGCCCATTCCCGGGGCGTTATAGCGCTCGGTCCTCGGCCCGATCCCCTGCTCGGCGCAACGATGTTCGGGGCTGATCCGGAACCAGCGCGTGGGTATCCAAGGATCAAAGGGTTGCCCGGTGACACGACAAAGAGCCGAGATGATTGCTTCTTATCAGCGGGTTACCATTTCTTAAAAGGCAAAGTTCGGCCTAGACAAAACAACGGCGTTGCCGCATCGAGCACCGCATCATGATTAAGCGGTGGTTTATTCGCTCCCGGCAGGCCTCTGCCGTTAGGCTGGCTGTAGCAGCCGGATGTGTCGCGATGATGTTGCTGGGAGCTGCTCCGGGCTACAGCCAGTCGACCATGTCCGACGGACCCCGTCATGGAGCCGCTGCATCTGCCCCACCTGCAGGCCGCGATCGCCGCCAGAACCCAGGGGCTGATCGTAGCGCTCGGCTCTTCGTCGACGGCGGGGGCGATGGCGTCGGATATTGCGCATTCCTATCCCGCGGTGCTCCAGGAGGAGCTCAACAAAGCGCTACCATCGGCACATTTCGCGGTGATCAACCGCGGTATCGGAGGCCAGGACGCTCCTGAGGAGTTTGCCCGCCTTGAGGCCGATGCGGTGTCCATCCGTCCCCAGCTCGTCATCTGGCAGGTCGGTGCCAACGGCGCGATGCGCAACGCCGACCCGCTCGAGTTCCACCAGCTTGTTGTCGAGGGGGTCAATCGCCTGCGAAAGGCCGGGATCGACGTGATATTGATGGATAATCAACGCTCGCCAAAGTTGCTGGCGGCCGTCGAGCATATCGTTCTGGAGGATTCACTGCGTCGGGTCGCACAGGAAACCCATTCGAACCTATTTTCACGCAGCCATCTGATGGACGCGTGGTCCGATGAAGGGTCGAAGCCCGGCCTGTTCATTGCCGCTGACGGCCTGCACCATAACGATCTTGGCTACGAATGCGTCGCCAGTTCGCTTTCGCGGCTGATCGTTGCTGCCGTGGCGGGCACAAGCCTCGCTGCCCAATCATTGCGGCAGCACGTACCCTGATGTCGGTCATTTTTGCGTTGTAATCGATGCGCGGCCGACAACCGTCTCCGGTTCGGAGTAGCCGGGCGAGGCTTCCGCCCGCCCGGATGATAACCCGGGACCTACGCCTGCGCCTTCACCGGAACACCCTGCTCTTTCAGAAGCGTCTCCAGCTCGCCGGACTGGAACATCTCGGTCACGATGTCGCAGCCACCGACAAACTCGCCTTTTACGTAAAGCTGCGGCACGGTCGGCCACTGCGAGAACTGCTTGACGCCTTCGCGCAGTTCCATGTCTTCCAACACGTTGGCCGACTGGAACGGTACGCCGAGTGGGTCAGGATCTGGATCACCCGCGCGGAGAACCCGCACTGCGGGAACATCGGTGTGCCCTTCATGTAGAGCATGACGTCGTTCTGCCCGATGTCGCCCTGGATACGTGTGAGATACTTGTCGGCCATGCTAAGAAACTCCTTCAATCCTATTATTCCGGGACGGAGGTTTGCAATGCAAGAGCGTGCAGCTCGCCGCCCATGCGTCCCCGCAATGCCGCGTAGACGATCTGGTGCTGTCTCACCCGGGTGATGCCGCGAAACTGCTCGCTGACCACCGTCGCGGCATAATGGTCGCCATCGCCGGCGAGATCTTCCACGGTCACCCGGGCATCTGGCAGCGCCGCCTTGATCATTGCCTCTATTTCGCTCGCCGCCATTGCCATCCGTGACGTCCTTTTGCCTGGTCCAGTGGTCTGCCCGCCACGCGGGCCTGGTCTGCTCGGGCGCCGTATCACCCATCAGCAACGGGAAGAAACGCTCGTGCGCCGCGCGCAGAGTCGGCAATGGATATTGTGCCGCCGTCTGGCAGTGTCAAATCCTGCCCGCCCGATGTCCCTAGCCGGACCGCCTGGATCCCCGGCCGCCTCGGCCATCGCGGAAAACACGCACATGGTCGGGCACCGCGACGATATAGCGAGCCTGATCTTCGCCGAACCAGAAGGCGTGGCCGGGGATGTCGCGAGGGTGGGTCGACAGGCGGGCACCGACGCCGCTCGCCATCGCCATCTCCGCCACCGCCACCAGGATGCCGCCGTCCGAGACATCGTGGCAGGCGCGGATGGTGCGTTCAGGATCTGGGTGCGGACGAAGTCGCCGTTGTCGCGTTCCGCGGCCAGGTCGACCGGCGGCGGCGCACCGTCCTCCCGACCGGCGATCTCACGCAGCCACAGGGACTGGCCAAGCCAGCCCTGGGTGGCGCCGATCAGCGACGATATCGAGCCATGGGGGCAGCGCCAGCCCAACGGCGAGGGCGGCATCGTCCAGCACACCCAGGCCGCCGATGGCGGGCGTCGGCAGAATGCGCGTCGGCCCTCGGTCTCGTTGTACAAGCTGACATTGCCGGAGACGACGGGGAAATCCAGCGCCTCGCATGCGGCGGCCATGCCGCGGATGGCGGCGGCGAACTGGCCCATGATCTCCGGCTTTTCCGGATTGCCGAAATTCATATTGTCGGTGATGCGCCAGCGGCCGAGCGCCGACCGCGGTCAGGTTGCGCCAGGCTTCGGCCACCGCCTGAGCGCCGCCGCTTTCCGGATCGGCCGCACAATAGCGCGGCGTGCAGTCGGTGGTCAGCGCCAGCGCACGCGGCAGACCCTCCAGCTTGACCACCGCCGCATCCGCGGCACCTGGCCGCTTCACCGTCTGCCCGCCGACGGTGCTGTCATACTGGTCCCAGACCCAGGCGCGGGAGCACAGATCGGGACATGCGACCAGCTTTTCCAGCGCGCGGGTCAGGCCGAAGCGGTCCTCGATCCGGGCGGGGTTGAGCTTCTCCCGTTTCGGCGTGTCAGCGGTGGGGCGGGTGTACAGCGGCGCCTGGTCGTTCAGCGGCGCCAGCGGGATTTCGGCCTCCACCATGCCCGTGATGCCGCACGGTGATTCGTCCGGAATTCGGTCAGCTGGCCGATGACGGCGAAATCCAGATCCCACTTTGTCGAAGATGTCGCGGGCGAGTTGCTCGCGGTCTGGGCGGAGCACCATCAGCATGCGCTCCTGGCTTTCGGACAGCATGAACTCGTAAGCGGTCATGCCGGTCTCGCGCGCCGGCACCATGATCGAGGTCCAGTTCGATCCCGACGCCGCCCTTGGCAGCCATTTCGACCGACGCTGCTGGTCAGCCCGGCCGCCCCCATGTCCTGGATCGCGACGATGGCGTCGGTGGCCATCAGTTCCAGGCACGCCTCGATCAGCAGTTTCTCGGTGAACGGGTCGCCGACCTGCACGGTCGGACGCTTTTCCTCCGCAGTCGGCGGCAAACTCGGCCGAGGCCATGGTGGCGCCGTGGATGCCGTCGCGGCCGGTCTTCGAGCCGACATAGACCACCGGATTGCCGACGCCGGCGGCGGCGGACAGGAAAATCCGGTCCCGGCGGGCGATGCCGACGGTCATCGCGTTGACCAGCGGATTGCCGTCGTAGGACGGGATGAAAATTGATCTCGCCGCCCGACCGTCGGCACGCCGACGCAATTGCCGTAGCCGCCGATGCCGCGCACCACGCCGTCGATGATCCGCCGGGTGCGGGGATCGCTCGGCCGGCCGAAGCGCAGCGCGTTCAGATTGGCGATCGGGCGGGCACCCATCGTGAACACATCGCGCAAAATGCCGCCGACGCCGGTCGCCGCGCCCTGATAGGGCTCGATGAAACTTGGGTGGTTGTGGCTCTCCATCTTGAACACGGCGGCCAGCCCGTCGCCGATATCGACCACGCCGGCGTTCTCGCCGGGCCCGTGGATCACCCAGGGCGCCTTGGTCGGCAGCTGCCTCAGCCACACGCGCGACGATTTGTAGCTGCAGTGCTCCGACCACATGACGCTGAAGATGCCGAGTTCGGTCAGGCTCGGTGTGCGGCCCATGATCGCCAGCACGCGGCCATACTCATCCGCGCTGAGACCGAAGCCGCGGGCGAGAGTTTCATCGACAACTGTGTTCATGTTCGCCTGCATCGTTCGCCACCGTCTACGCGGCGGCGAGCGCGTCGAACAGCGGCTTTCCGTCGATGCCGCCCATCAGCGGGTCGACCAGATCCTCCGGATGCGGCATCAGGCCGAGAATGCGCAGGTTGGGACTGACGATGCCGGCGATCGAACGAGCGCTGCCGTTCGGGTTTGCCGCCGGGGCGACATTGCCGGCCTGGTCGGCATAACGGAACGCGACGAGGTTCTCGCCTCCAGCCGATCGAGCGTCGTGTCATCCGCGAAATAGTTGCCATCGCCGTGAGCCATTACCGCGCGGAAGGTTCGGCCAGCCTGGTAGTGGCTCGAGAAACGGTGTCGCTGCGCTCGACCCGCAGGTGACAGTCCATCGCCAGGAAACGCAGGCCAGCATTGCGCAGCAAGGCGCCGGGCAGGATGCCGGCCTCGGTCAAAATCTGGAAGCCATTGCAAACCCCCAGGATGTAGCCGCCGCGTGCCGCGTGATCGTGCACCGCGCGCATGACGGGAGAACGCGCCGCCATGGCGCCGCACCGCAGATAGTCGCCGAAGCTGAACCCGCCCGGGATGACCACGAGGTCGACCCCGCCAAGGTCGGTCTCCTTGTGCCAGATCATCCGCGGCTTGCGCCCGAACGATCGCTCCAGCGCGATCGCCATGTCGCGCTCGCGGTTGATGCCTGGGAAGATGACGACGCCGGGGGTCATAGGCGAGAGGTGCCAGAACCGGCGGAAGAATTCCAGCACGGTACCGCCCAGCGGCCGCGGGGCGTTACCGGCGAGATCGCTACGTCAACCAGCCGGAAGGGAGAGTTGCCCCTCAGGCCGATGCCTCATCAGGAAACCAGGGGCCGAGCACCTGTTCCTCGGTGAACGTCAGGCCGGCGATCGCCACGACCGGCTGTTCGCCGAAAATCGCCAGCGTCTCCGCGACAACCTGCTGCGCATCCGGTGTTTCGTCGGCGATCATCGCCGCGGCCTCCCGTCGCAGGCTTGGGCTGCCCTTCAGCGTTCTGCGGATGCCACCCCGCGCGTGCAGCACCGAGGTCTTCCAGCCGTTCCGTGGCTCAGCAGCCGGCGAGGCGTGAAGCTTGATCAGATGTTCCAGCACAGTTGCGATATGGCTGCGCAACGCCGAGCGTTCCGAATTGCCCACACTTTCGATCTCCTCGGCGATGTTCGGCCAGTCCAGCGCGCTGTCATTGACCAGTTCGCCGGCGGCGCGGCGGCGCAACAAACCGGCTTGTTCCACGACCACGCCAGGACATCGGTGCCGTAGTCGCTCATCGCGTCGTTATCCCTCCACCACCACCCGGAAACTCTCGATCACGGTGTTCGCCAGCAGTCTGCGCGCCATCTCCTCCGCGGCCGCACGTGCCCTGGCCGGGGTCAGCCTCGGCCAGTTCCAGTTCGATCACTTTCCCCGCACGCACGTCGGTCACGCCCGCGAAGCCCAGTGTGCCCAGCGCATGCGCGATCGCCTTACCTTGCGGGTCGAGCACGCCCTCCTTCATCATCACCGTGACGATGGCCTTCACTGCATCAGCTCCGGGCCCTTGAGGTCGCGCATTCCGGCCTCCGGCAGTATGCCCAGGCGGCGAGCGACCTCCTGATAGCCCTCCTCGACCTTGCCGAGATCGCGGCGGAAACGGTCCTTGTCCATCTTCTCGTTGGTCTTGCTGTCCCAGAGACGGCAATTGTCCGGGCTGATCTCGTCGGCCAGGATGATGCGCATCTCCTCGTTTTCCCACAGCCGGCCGAATTCGAGCTTGAAATCGACCAGCGTGATGCCGACGCCCAGCAACAGGCCCGCACAGGAAATCGTTGATCCGCAGAGTCAGCGCGACGATGTCGTCCAGGTCGGCTGTGTTCGCCCAGCCGAAGCAGGTGATGTGCTCCTCCGACACGATCGGATCGTTGAGCGCGTCGTTCTTGTAGTAGTACTCGATGATCGAGCGTGGCAGCCGGGTGCCCTCGACGATACCAAGCCGCGTCGCCAGGCTGCCGGCGGCGACGTTGCGGACCACGACCTCCAGCGGGATGATTTCGACTTCGCGGATCAGTTGCTCGCGCATGTTCAGCCGGCGGACGAAGTGCGTCGGCATGCCGATCTCTTGCAAGCGCACCATCAGGTATTCGCTGATGCGGTTGTTCAGCACGCCCTTGCCGGTGATGATGCCCTTCTTCGCGCCGTTGCCGGCGGTCGCGTCGTCCTTGAAATACTGCACCAGGGTGCCCGGCTCGGGACCCTCGAACAGGATTTTGGCTTTGCCCTCATAGAGCTGGCGGCGGCGGGCCATCGCGGAATCCCTTTGGTGGTCACCGCATCGGGCGGCGCGGCGGGTATAGCAGCCGTCACCCCCAGGCAAAAGGCCGATCGGTCAGGGCATGGGAACCGGCAGGAAATCGGCCGTGTGTGGCGGGCCCGCGGCGAACAGCCAAACCGGGGCGCCGTGTTCCGGGATCGCCAAGAATGAGGAGGATACGGTGCCAAAGCCACCCCGAGGCACGACGTTGATCTGTTCGCCGGTGTGCCCGGCGCGATCGGACAGGATCGCTCGCCAGCCGTCCCAATCGTCCGGGCTGTTCGGCGGCGCCGCCCTGAAGCGAGGCAGGTGACGGGCGACGCGAGGGCTTTCGAGGTCATTGGGGTCATAGGCGGTCACCATGGATACGCCCTCCTCAAGGGTTCGTGCACACGGGTGCCCGAGCCCGAGGTCCGCGGATCAGGATTGCGCCGGTACGATCGGCCAATACCATGTTGAAGTCGCGCCACTCCCCGGCGTCCAGAGCGGCGATCGCGCCCGCCCCTTGCTGTGCGGTCGAATGCGCCAAAGCCAGCAACGGTAACTCCCCTCGGCTGCGCTTGCCGAGTACCGGGCCCGAGATACCCGGCGCGATTCGAGAATCGCGGCAACGACGCCATGCCGGTTCAGCCCCATCCAGGTGCCACCCGCGGTGCGGTCCCGGCCGGCCACGACGCCCGGCTGACCGGGCCAGTGGCTAGCGGGCGGATCCCATGGACGGCTGAGCCGCTCATCCCGGTTTGCCGCCAGCAAAACTGGGTATGGATGGCCACGACGGACCAGGACAACGACGGTACACACTGTGGTGCTACATGCCCTTTAGCGAGGTCCGTAAACAGACCGGTCCCAGCCTGGCTGTGCCGCCGGGAATGGCTCAACCTCTTGTTCATCAGCCTCTTGTTCAATGGTAGGAGTCATCCGCGCGAACATTCCGCCGAGGTGCTCGGCCGCAGGATGGGCCGCAACCGGCTACTCGGCCGCCTTCGCGAGGTCTGTCAGTTCGGGTGCGGGTGCGCAGCGTCACGAATTCCTCCGCCGCGGTCGGATGGATGCCGATGGTGCGGTCGAAATCCGCCTTGGTGGCGCCCATCACGACTGCGATCGCGATGCCCTGCATGATCTCCGGCGCATCCTCGCCCAGCATGTGCGCGCCGAGGACTTTCTGCGTCGGCCTGATCGACCACCAGCTTCATCAGCGTCTTTCGGCGTCCGCCCCGACAGGTTGTGCCGCATCGGGGTGAACTTGGTGACGTAGACATCGACCGGCCCAAGCGCCGCCGCCTCCTCCTCGGTCAGGCCGACGGTGGCGATCGGCGGCGTGGAGAACACCGCGGAGGGAACGTTCCGCAACGAGACGCTGCGCGGGTTGCCGCCGAACAGCGTGTCCGCCAGTGCATGACCCTCGGCGGTCGCGACCGGCGTCAGGTTCAACCGATCGGTGACGTCGCCGATCGCGTAGATGTGCGGCTGACTGGTTCGCAGGTGCTCGTCGATCCGCACGGCGCCGTTCGCGTTCATCGCCACGCCGGCGGCTTCCAGGCCGAGCGCCGGCGGTGTTGGGACGCCGGCCGGTGGCGAAGAACACCAGGTCGGCGCGCAGCGCGTGTCCGCTGTCGCCGAAGGTCAGGACCGCGCTGGTCGCCGTCGGCGTCCAGCCTGCGTCAGCAGGCGATCGGGATGCAGGATGATGCCTTGCGCTGCAACGCGTCCGCCAGCGCCTCACGCAGGTCGTGATCGAAGCCACGCAACGGCAGCGGCTGGCGGTAGACGAGATGCATCTCGGCGCCCAAGCGCCCGGAAGATGCCGGCGAACTCGACGGCGATGTAGCCGCGAGCCGATCGATCACCACTCGTTTCGGCATCTTCTTCAGGTAGAACGCGTCGTCGGAGATGATGCCGAGTTCGGCGCCCGGGATCGGCGGACGCTCCGGATGGCCGCCGGTGGCGATGACGATGTTTTCCGCCGTGACGCGCTTGCCGCCGACATCGAGCGTGTGCGGATCGATGAAGGTACCGCGCGGGCGTCGAATATCGTCGCGCCGGCGTTGTCCAGCAGCCGCGGTAGATGCCCTCCAGCGGGTGATTTCGCGATCCTTGGCGGCGATCAGCTTCGGCCAGTCGTGCGGACCCTTCTGTGATCGTCCAGCCGAAGCCGGCGGCGTCCTCGGCCCAGGCGCCGTATTCGCCCGCCTGCACCAGCAGCTTTTTCGGCACGCAGCCGATATTGACGCAGGTGCCGCCCCAGAACCGCTCCTCGGCGACGCCGACCCTGGCGCCGTAGCCGGCGGCGATGCGCGCGCAGCGGACGCCCGGCCGAGCCGCCGCCGATGACGAACAGGTCGAAGTCCATGCGCGCGAACTCCCCACGGGTATGAAGCAATGTGGGGCCGGGGTGGGCAGGCACGCAAGCCTGCGTGCCGGGCCTACCGGGCAAATCGCCTGTGGACACCACTCTTCACTGAGGGATACGAAGCCAAGCATGTCTTGCCTCGTGCGGGCGGTGGAGAACAAACCGGCTGCGGCCGCCCGCGTCTCACCTCACCTGGACGAACCTCGCCACTTCCGCGCAACCCGGAGTGCCGGCGTCAACTACCCTCTCCGCTGCCGACGGCGTACTTGCCTGCGGCCTAGGTCCCGATGCCGCCCAGCGCCAGATACTTGATCTCCAGATAATCCTCGATCCCGTATTTGGAGCCCTCGCGGCCCAGTCCGGACTGTCTTCATCGCCGCCGAACGGCGCCTCGGCGGTGGAGATGATGCCCTCGTTGATGCCGATGATGCCGTATTCCAGCGCCTCGCCGACGCGGAAGATGCGGCCGACATCGCGCGCGTAGAAATACGACGCCAGGCCGAACTCGGTATCGTTGGCCAGTCGCGATCGCCTCCTCCTCGGTCTTGAAGCGGAACAACGGCGCCACCGGCCCGAACGTCTCCTCGCGGAAGATCAGCGCGTCACGACGGGACGTTCGCCAGCACCGTCGGCTCGAAGAAATTGCCGCCCAGCGCGATGCCGCTTGCCGCCGGTCACGATCGAGGCACCGCGCTTGACAGCGCGTCGGCGATGTGCTCCTCGACCTTCGCCAGCGCGTCGGCGTTGATCAGCGGCCCCTGGCTGACGCCGGCTTCCATGCCGTTGCCGACCTTCATCGCCTCCACCGCCGCCTTCAACTTCGCGGCGAACGCGTCATAGACGCCGTCCTGCACCAGCAGCCGGTTGGCGCAGACGCAGGTCTGCCCGGTGTTGCGGTATTTGCTGGCCATCGCGCCTTGCACCGCGGCGTCCAGATCGGCGTCGTCGAACACGATGAACGGCGCGTTGCCGCCCAGTTCCATGCTGGTCTTCTTGATGGTCGGCGCGCACTGGCGAGCAGCTTCGCGCCCACCTCGGTCGAGCCGGTGAACGACAGTTTCCGCACCAGCGGGTTGGTGGTCAGTTCGTCGCCCATCGGCGCCGGACGGGCCGGTCAACACGTTGCACACGCCCGGCGGCATGCCCGCCCGCTCGGCCAGCACCGCCAGCGCCAGAGCGGAGAACGGGGTCTGGCTCGCCGGCCGGATCACGCCGGTGCAGCCGGCGGCCCAACCGGGACCGGCCTTGCGGGTGATCATCGCGGACGGGAAATTCCACGGCGTGATCGCGGCGAACACGCCGATCGGTTCCTTCAGCACCAGGATGCGGCGGCCCTTGGCGTTCTGCGGGATGGTGTCGCCGTAGATGCGCATCGCCTCCTCGGCGAACCACTCGATGAAGCTGGCGGCGTAGACGATCTCGCCCTTGGCTCTCCGACAGCGGCTTGCCCTGCTCGGCGGTCATGATCACCGCCGAGATCGTCGGCGTTGGCCAGCATCAGATCGGACATTTTGCGCAGGATGGCGCGGCGTTCCTTCGCCAGCATGCCGCGCCAGGCGGGATACGCGCGGTTGGCGGCCTCGATCGCGCGGCGGGTTTCGGCGGCGCCCATGGCGGGGACCTCGCCGATCGCCTCGAACGTGGCGGGGTTCTTCACCACGATGGTCTTGCCGCCATCGGCCTCCACCCATTTGCCGTCGAGGTAATTGGCCTGGCGGAACAGCGTCGGGTCCTTCAGCGGCAACGGAGAGAGCGGGTTCAGCATGGCTGTGTCCTCCTGTTCCCTGGGTAGCGGGAAAGATAGAGCTTCAAGGCCGATGTGTCAGGGGGGCGGACGCCCCGGCAGCTCGGTCAAGGCATGGCGTGGCTCCGCCGTGGATTGCCTACAGGTCCGCCGTCGCGCCGTGTCCAATAGACGATTTGGGTCGGTCGCCAACGTGGCAGGCGGTCGTCAGGAATTCAGCGCTCCCGCCACCTCGTGTCCGCCATGCCAGATCATTGTCAGCGCGACGTACAGCACGATCACCAGGCCGATCCAGGCGATCCAGCGCTGCCGCTCCAGCAGCCGCGCGATCAGGTTGGCGGCGATGCCCATCAGCGCGACCGACAACAGCAGCCCGACCGCAAGTACCCAGGTGCTGCCCTGCGCTGCCCCGGCGACCGCCAGAACATTGTCCAGACTCATCGACAGGTCCGCGAGGATGATCTGCACCATCGCCTGCCGCAGCGTCTTGCCAGATACGGCAGCTCCGCCGGCCCGATGGCTGCCCCGTAGTTCGCGAAACATCCGCCAACAGACCCAGAGCAGCAGCACGCCGCCGGCCAGCAACAGCCCGATGATCGCCAGCAGCTGCAGCGCCACCGCCCCCAGTGCGATGCGGATCACCGTCGCACCGGCGATGCCCAGCAGAATCGCTGGTCGCTTCTGTCGCTCTGGCAATCCGACCACCGCCATGCCGACAACCACGGCATTGTCGCCGGCCAGAGCGACATCGATCATGATGACCTGTGCGAGCGCGACCAGGTCCTGCGTCAACATGGCGGAGTCCATCGGGGGTGTGCCCTTTGTATGCTTGCGTGCCGGCAGGCAGCGGTTTAGCTGGCCCTCGCACCGGCATCGGACAAGGCAGCAATGGTCCCGCGATACTCCAGACCCGAAATGGCCGCCATCTGGGCGCCCGAAAATCGCTTTCGAATATGGTTTGAGATCGAGGCCCTGGCCGCGGAAGGCATGGCGCGCATCGGTGCCATCCCGGAAGCCGCCGCGCGCAATATCCGCGAAAGAGGGGGCGCCAAGGTGGCCGCGATCAACGCCGCCGAGGTGGAAAAGATCGACGCCATCGAGCGGGAAACCCGCCACGACGTGATCGCTTTTCTGACCTGGTTGGCTGAGGCGATCGGCCCCGACAGCCGTTTCGTGCACCAGGGAATGACCAGTTCCGACGTGCTGGATACCTGCCTGGCGGTGCAGTTGAAGCAGTCCGCTGACCTGCTGCTTGCCGATCTCGACGTCGTACTGGCCGCGCTGAAGACGCGGGCGTTCGAGCATAGATACACAGTCACGATCGGGCGCAGCCACGGTATCCACGCCGAACCCACTACATTCGGCCTGAAACTAGCGAACCACTATGCCGAATTCTCTCGCAACCGCACCCGCTTGATCGCCGCCCGCGCCGAGATAGCGGTCGCCGCTATCAGCGGTGCAGTCGGCACGTTCGCGCATCTCGACCCCAGCGTTGAGGCGTATGTCGCCGCCGAACTCGGTCTGACACCCGAGCCGGTTTCCACCCAGGTCATCCCGCGCGACCGTCACGCTGCGTTCTTCTGCACCATGGGAATTATCGCCAGTGGCGTCGAGCGCCTGGCCACAGAGGTGCGCCATCTGCAACGCTCCGAGGTGCGGGAGGTGGAGGAGTTTTTTCACCCTGGACAGAAGGGTTCCTCGGCGATGCCGCACAAACGCAATCCGGTGTTGAGTGAGAACCTCTGCGGGCTGGCCCGGATCGTCCGCTCCGCTGTGGTGCCGGCTCTGGAGAACGTCACGCTGTGGCACGAACGCGACATCAGCCACTCATCGGTGGAGCGAGCCATCGGCCCGGATGCAACGGTGACGCTCGACTTCGCCCTGATGCGGCTGGCCGGGATGATGGAGAAGCTGGTGGTTTATCCGGACCGAATGCGCGCGAACCTGGAAAGCCTTGGCGGCGTGGTTCACTCGGGTGAGGTTCTGCTGGCGCTGACCAAGGCGGGCATTGCGCGGGAGGACGCCTATCGCATCGTCCAGGCGTGCGCGATGCAGACCTGGACGCGTCTGGGCGTGCCGGAAGGGCGGTCCTTCCGCGCTAATCTGGATGCCGAGCCCGAGGTCGCCGAGCGGGTCAGGCCGGAAGAACTGGACGCGGCGATGGACCCGGCCCTGCATCTGCGATCGGTGGACCGTATCTTCGAACGCGTGTTCGTCTGATATCGACTGCCGCCGGGCAAACCGAGCTCTTCGCAGCGAAAGCTTCGCCACAGTCGACCCCGGCAAAATTCTTTCGTCTCATCCGATACAAACTTCGTCGGATAGATGCCGCTCATTGCGCTGTGGTGACGGTGAACAGCGCGGTGCCGTTGGACGCCAGCACTGTCGTGCCGCTACCGGAATGCTGGCCGTTCACGTCGATACCGCTGACATAAAAATTACGATCGGTGGCAGGCGTTCCGCCATAGGCATCGTTGGTGAACGTGATGCCTATCTTATGCGATCCTGTCCCAAAATTCCCGGCAAACGAGAGGTCTTCTGACGCTCCGGCGCTGTGCAGTGCGATCACCGCCCGCGGCGTGGTGACCTGCCTGCCATCGATCGAGAGTGTGAAAGAGGCGTCGCCTTGCCAGGCATCCTCCGAGAGGTGCACGGTCAGCGTGTCCGCCGGCGCGCTCGCGACCGGTATCGTGCCCCCTACAGGAAAAGCATTGGTGCCATTGGAGCGCATGGCCGCCGTGCTGCCACTATAGGTCGTTCCGTTATACGCGATAAAATCCACGTAAAGATTGCGATCGGTCGCCGCATTTCCACCCCAGGCGTCATTCAGAAACTCGATCTGCACCAAATGTTGGTCTTGGCCCCAGTTGCCAGTCAGGGAGAAGACATCCGAGTTGCCCGTCGCATGAAGCGCCGATGTGGTCTCGATGCCACCTACCTGTTGGCCATCGACCTTGACGAGAAACTGCGCGTCGCCCTGCCAGGCATCTTCCGACATACGCAGCGTCAGCGTGTCCTGGGCAGGCACCTGTTGCGGTTCGACCTCCACTATCAACGGGTGATCGGTCAGACCCAAAGTCACGCTGTTGACATTGGAGAGGGTCTGAACCGCGGCGGCGCTGCGCAACGGATCGAACACCTCGACGGTTTTGAATGTATTGCCCAGTGCAACAGTCACGTTGGAGAGCGGTGCGGTCATTTGCGTGCCGGTGGACTGGTTCCAGAGTTGCGGCTCATTCCAGACCACGATGTCGGCGGCGCCGTTTGACTTCTGCAGAGCAAGACTGTGGCCCGTCACAGGCAGGTTCGTGATCGCGTAGTTCACCGTCTCCGGCGTGAACGAGGTCGCCTTTGCTCCGGCGTCGGTCAGGATCGTGGTCAGATTGTGGATCGCGGTTGCCGCTACCTTCGGCTGGTTGTCCGGATCGAACAGCCCGTAACCGTCATCCCCCTGCGGCGAGCCGGGCCGGTATGCGTCCATCAGTTGGTAGAGATCGGTGTGCGCAATGCCGATCTGCGCGTCGTCCATCAGCAGATCGAGCGTGTACGGCGCTTGCACGGCGGCGTTCACCGCACCGTGCGTGCCGCCATTGGTGCTGTAGCCGGTCTCGGTATAGACAGCCGGCCCGGTTGGCGGGGTCTCATTGCCGAGCGCCTGCGTGCGGTTGACCCATCGGAGCGGCGCCTGTCCATTGTTCGGGTACGGGTGCTGGGTATCGAAATCCGCGAGTCCGGCCGTTGTCTGCGGATTGGGACCGATGGCTATTCCGCCTGCGTTGTAGCCCGTGAAGTAGTCGACGGACACGCCTTTCAAAGCGGTGTTGGCGTGAACCGCGGAATACATATCCCGCTGCAGGTTCACCGTGCCCTGCAGGCCACCGACGCCGTTGTACGTGAGCGGGAAATTGTTGATCTCGTTGGCGCCCTCCACCGCGATCACGCTGCCGGGGACAGCGGTGTTCAACTGCGCGACGAGTGAGATTTGAGCCTGTAGTCTCGCCGTTGTCACCGTGCCGCCGCCAAACAGGCAGATGGTGAATTTCACACCTTGTTGAGCCAGCTTTATGTAGCTTGAGAGCGGAGCGGAGCCGTTGGCGCCGTTGCTGATCCCGTCTCGGACCTGCGAAATCCCGAGATACCGCAGATCGTCACCGACGTTGGCAATATTTGAGTATCCGCCGTCGGTATAGGGAATGTGCGTATTCACCCCGAGCGTGTTCGTGAAATCCACGGCACGCATCGGAATCTGAGACATTGAAATCTCCGGCAGTTTATAATGTTTCTATAGAAACACGTATTCGGACATCAATCAACTTAAAATGGACCTGGTAGCGCGCAGCCAGCTATGACACAGGTATTTGGGTCTGACCACGCCGTTACGTGCGGCGGGCTTTCTTCCGGGCGGCGCGGGCAAGGCGCTCGCCGTATTTCATCCCCTCCAGTTTCAGCCCGTCCGGGTCGAGGAAGAACACCGCGTAGTAGTCGTCGTAATATTCGCCTGCCGGATCCACGATCGTGGCGCCAAGTTCGTTGCGAAGGAAGGTCTGCAGGTCGTCCACGTCCTTGCGGCTGCGAAGCTGGAATGCGTAATGATGAAAACCGATATCGCCGATTCGGTAACCGCGCTTGCTAGCCCCGCTGTCTGCCTCGGCGATCCAGAAGCGTGTCTTGCCGTTGGTCCAGCCGATCGTGCCGGGATATTCATCCGAGATTTCGAAACCGAGAAACGTGAACAGCCGACCATAGAACTGTTTCGACTTCTCGTAGTCGCTGACCCGGACCGACAAGTGATCAACCCCGACGACCCGCACCATGGCATCCTCCGTTGGCCAGATCATTTTTCAGGCCGAGTATGCCCCAAAAACTCCGGCCTATCGTTTCGCACCCACGGTTCCCGGTCGCGCCCGTTCCGCTGTGAGGGATCATATGTCGTTCGCTGCATCCTCAGTTACTGGACCGAAGAGCTCATCATCATTCAGCCAGTCGGGTCGTCAGCATCGGCGCCTGGGTCAATCCAACCAATATGCCCGTCCGCCCTGCCGGTACACCACGTTCAGCACGCCGCTGGCGCTGTTGCGGAACATCATCACCGGTTGGTCGGCCAGATCCATCCGTAGCACCGCCTCGCCCACCGACAGAACGGTGATCTCCATCTGGGTCTCGGCGATCACCGTGGCATAGGCTTCCGAGACGCTTCGGCCGTCCGCCTCCGCCACGCCGTCCGCTCCGTTCATCTCCTCCTGAAGGATGAATTCCCGGGCACCTTCGGGCCGCTCGCGCTGGCCCACGTCGCGTGCATGGTCGTTCACCCGTCGTCGATAGCGGCGCAGTCGCTTGGCGATATGCTCCGCCGCGTCATCGAACGCGGCGTTGGCGTCCGCCGCCTCGCCCTCTCCACGCAGCAGCAGCCCGCGTCCCGCATGCACGTTGATATCGCACGTGAAGAAGCTGCGCGCTCGGCTGAAAGTGACATGAGCCTCCAGCGCATGATCGAAATATTTGCCCGCAATCGCTTCCAACTGTGTGGACACCCGGGTCTGCAACGCCTCCGACAATTCGACCTGCTTGCCGGATACCGTGATTTGCATGCTGCTCTCCCAATCGATTCAGAGGCCCGCCGGGGACGTCTCGTCAATCGCGTCCTTGTCCGATGAGCGGGCCGAAGACACTTGGCCATGCCCCGGCCACTGGTGTCCACTGCGGATAAACACGTAGTCGTGATCGGGTCAGGCGGGAACGGCCTTTTCCCGGCGGCGCTGCACCGAGTTCGGTATCCGCAGCGCCTCGCGATACTTGGCAACAGTGCGTCGGGCGATATCGACGCCTTCCCGACGCAGGATGCTAACGATCGCATCGTCGGACAGAATCTCCGCGGCAGGCTCGAGGTCGATCAGGCCGCGGATGCGATGGCGCACTGCCTCGGCGCTGTGCGCATCACCGCCATTCGTTCCTTGGATGGCTGTCGTGAAGAAATACTTGAGTTCGAAGGTCCCGCGCGGCGTCGCGATGTATTTGTTCGCGGTCACCCGGCTGACGGTGCTTTCGTGCAATTCGACCGCCTCGGCGATGTCGCGCAGGATCAGCGGGCGAAGGAATGCCACGCCAAGACGGAGGAACGCGTCCTGCTGGCGGATGATCTCCGCCGACACCTTCAGGATCGTCTGGGCGCGCTGTTGCAATGAGCGCACCAGCCAGTTGGCATTCGCCAGCCGCTCGGTCAGGAATACCCGCTCGTCCTTACGCGCGCGGGGCGCGATCCTGGCGTAGAACCGCTCGTTCACCAGCACCCGCGGCATTGTCTCCGGGTTGAGCTCGATGACCCAACCGCCATCCGGTGACTGATGCATCAGCAGATCGGGCACCACCAGTGGCGCCGGCACCACCTCGTAGGTGGCCCCAGGCTTCGGATCCAGCGCGCGGATCTCGGCGATCATCTCCGTCAAGTCTTCTGCGTCGACCCCGCACACCGCCATCAGCCGCCGATTGTCACGGCGAGCCAGCAGCTCCAGATTATCCAGCAGCGCCTGCATCGCCGGATCCAGTCGATTGCGCTCTGCCAACTGGGCCGCCAGGCACTCCCTCAGTTCAAGCGCGAACAGCCCGACCGGATCGAACCGCATCATCCGCGCGCGCACTGCCTCGACACGTTCCAGCGGGACACTGCATGGCAGCGGCGATGGCAGCCGGTTTGGCGGTAAGCCGGCCGGCGGGGCACAGCAGCGCGATCAGGTGCGCGCCGATCATGCGGTCGACCGGGTCGCCGATGCTGAGCCGCAACTGCTCCCCCAGATAGTCCCGCAGCGGCGGCTCGCGGTCGGCGAAGTCGTCGATGCCGCGATCGTCGGTTTCAAAACTGTGATTGCCTCCGCCGCCGTCCATGCGTCCAGCCAGCGTCACACCATCACCAGCGCCACCTGGGTCATAGTTTTCGGCGTGTTCAGCATCGAGCGGCGATGCGGCTTCGGCGGGCAACGTATCCGTTCCCGCCGCGTCGGAGCTATCGATCGACGTGGCTTGCCGCGGCTCGATCTGATCGATCGCCGCCCGCTCCGCCGGCGGCAGGTCAGTGGTTTCGTCCCGCTCCAGCAGCGGGTTTCGCTCAAGCTCCTCGTCCACGAACGAGGCAACCTCGATGTTGTTGAATTGCAGCAGCTTGATCGCCTGACGCAACTGCGGCGTCATGACCAATGTCTGACTCTGGCGTAAATCGAGACGGGGACCGATGGCCATGCTCACGCGCTTATCGACGCGCACAAGTCCGGTCAATCGTTTTTGGCACCGTTAGGCACCGAGTTAGGATGCAAAAAGCATGCTAGATACTCGCGGCGCTCCGGTAGCCGCGGCGCTCGAAAGCACCTCCGAGGCTTAAATTCGCCCGGTCAGAGGGTGAATTTCTCGCCCAGATACACCCGGCGCACATCACTCGTGCGCGACCACCTCGCTCGGCGCGCCCTCCATCAGCACCTGGCCGTCGTGCATGATGTAGGCGCGATCGATAATGTCGAGGGTCTCCCGCACATTGTGGTCGGTGATCAGCACGCCGATGCCGCGATCCTTCAGGTGTTTCACCAGATCGCGGATTTCACCGACCGCGATGGGATCGATGCCGGCCAGCGGTTCGTCCAGCAGAATGTAAGACGGCTGGGTGGCCAGCGCCCTGGCGATCTCGACCCGCCGCCGCTCGCCGCCAGACAGCGCCAGAGCGGGGTCCGCCGCAGATGGCTGATGCCGAATTCCGCCAGCAGTTCATCCAACATCATATCGCGGGTCGCGGCGTCCGGCTCCACGACCTCCAGTGCCGCCATGACATTCTGCTCGACATTCAGGCCGCGGAAACACGCTGGCTTCCTGCGGCAGGTAGCCAATTCCGAGCCGGGCGCGGCGATACATCGGCAGCCGCGTGATGTCCGCCCCGTCCAGGCTGATCGAGCCGGTATCCGGCCTCACCAGGCCGACGATCATATAGAAGGTCGTGGTCTTCCCGGCGCCGTTAGGCCCAAGCAATCCGACTGCCTCGCCGCGATGCAGCGTCACTGAGACGTTGCGCACCACAGGCCGGCCTTTATATGTCTTTCCGACAGTTTGCGCGGTTAGACCGCTGCCACGCCGCACGACTTTCAATTCCCGGGACGCTCGGGCCTCGCGGATCGCGTTCATGGCCGCTGACCGGCGGGCGCTGCGGACCCCGGTGCGGTATCAGACTTGGACGGTGACGTCGCGCGCGCCGGAGGTTTGGGCGACTTTGCGGACGCACCGCTCGCAGCGGCGGCGGATCTCGGCCCAGGGATTTGCTTGTCTCGTCGTTCGGCAGCACGAGGCCATGCACGCGGCCGGCAGTCGTGGCAAGCAGCTTCGCGATGCCGGTCTTCATGTTCACGTCGGCTTCGGCTCCATTCAGTTGGTTCTGGCCGCGGGTTATCTGGACGTTTCCGCCAACCCGCGCCATCCCGGTGTCCGGGATGTAGACCGCGCGGTCCCCGGTCACGGTATCGGTCGCGGTGCGCACGGATACATGCCCAAAGGCCTCCACGCGCTGAAGTTTGCCCGACGACGCGAGCGGATCGTCAGCCGTCTTCGCATCTGCGCGGGCCGCCGCGTGCGTCGCGTTCGTTATCGGTCCACCCGCCGCCGTCCCGCGCTTTGCCGTCACGTTGGCCGCGGTGCCTCCCGGCGTGGTGGCCGGGCCTTCCTCGGTATAGGCGACCAGGGTATCGGCCGCGATCCGTTTCGCATCATTGGTGACGACAATCGCGTCGCCACGTGCCACCGCCATGCGCTTCCGCGGCCAGTATTCCAGATCATCCCTCGCTGTGAGCACATCATTTGGAGTGGTGAGCTTCAGGTTGCGCCCGGTCATCACCAGCACCGCCTGATCCAGGTCATAGGTCGCTCTGTCACCCTGCGCCACGTCGGTCGGGGTGAATATTCGTACGTTACCTTCGGCCTGCAGGCGATAGATCTCGTTGCCTTCACTCGAAGTGTCCGCCGCCAGGCCGGTGGCGGGGGCCGGTGTCGGCGGCGTCGCACCGTCGGCTGCCTTCTTGCGGTACCAGGCGATCATACGATCGGCGGTCACCGTCACGGTGCCGCGGATGGCGCGCGCATTGCCTCGGGCAATGACCTGCTGATCTGCCTGTCGCCACTCGATGCCGTCGCCCGCCGTGATGTCGATCGGCCCGCCATGGGTAAGGTCGAGCTGCTGGGCGCGTGGCTGCACCGGGACAAGCAGCAGAGCCAGCGCTAGGCCAACCGCCCGATGTGGCAGCGGCGCCCGTGTTTCTAGCCGGGCACGCATGCCCTTGGTTTCGGGTGTCTGCTCGACCTGCCAGGGACGTGGATCGCTAACTCCGCCAATCTCGCGCGCGCCACAGTCGATCCCCGGGCCGGTTGCAGCAGATTCGCCAGGCGTCTGAACGTCAATGACCGGCCCCGTTCAGCACGACGTGCGCTGGACCGGTGAAATCGATCGACGTGCCCTTGTCCATCATCGCGAAGCCCCGGGCATCCAGCACACCGAAGGGGCCTTCAACGTGTACCGGGTCGGACCCAGCGGCGGCCCCCGCCTTTAAATCGATCGATGCGGCCGCGGTGCGCATGATCGTGCCGTCATCGCGGTATAGGGTTACGTCCTGCACCAGGTCGAGTTGGCTCAACTGCTGCATGTAGGTACCCTGCTTCGCGGCAAGCATCATCCAGGTGCCATTCTCGAGCGTTATGTCGCCCTTCGGCATCGTCAGCCCGACGCGCTGCGGGTCCAGTTGCCGAGCGGTGGCCGCGGTCATGGTGTATGGCCGGCCCTTTTCATCGACGCCGTTGTAGCGCGCCTCAATCAGGCTGCCCCCGGTCACCTCGCCGGATATACGGCCTATCGCCAGCCTGGCCTTTGCGGTGGCGCGATCCAGTTCCGGCCACAGGGCGATCGTCGCCAGCAATGCCATCGCCCCCAGCGGCAGCAGCCACTTCGTCACCGTGATGAGAAACCGCCGGCGGGCGATCCGGCTCGGGGTTGGCAGATCGCGCTCCCGAGCGATGCCAGAAGCGGTCAGATAGCCACCCGTGCGATGGTCGATGACGCTGCCGGTCGAGTTGATCCGTGAGTCCATCGGTGGTGCCAGAGGCGACGGGCTCATCGCCACTCGCCCGTTCCGTGGCCGCCCATATCGAGTTCGAAAACCCGCCCAAGCGGCGTGCAAGGCTCAACGGCCGTCACAACGTTCATGCCACGCCGGCCCGCAGCAGATCGTGCACGTGCAGGATGCCGAGCGGGCGGCCCGTCAGGTCGACAACAAACAGCGTGGTGACCGGCCGGTCACGGGCGTTCATTAAGTGCAGCGCCTCGGCGGCAAGCGCGTCCGGGCCAATCGTCCGCGGTGCCGGGGTCATGATCTCGCCGACCCGTCGGGACAACAGGCCGGGACCCATTGCCCGCCGCAGGTCGCCATCCGTGATGATCCCCATCAAAGCGCCATCCGCGTCAGCGACACCCAGGCAGCCGAAGCGCTTTTCGGTCATCAGCACCAGCGCGGCGGCCATCTCTGTATCCGGCGGCGCCAAGGGCATCGATGTCCCGCAATGCATCAGATCGCGCACGCGCCGCAGCCGAGCGCCCAGTCCCCCACCTGGATGGATCTGACGGAAATCGGCGGCGGTGAATCCTCGCCGGGTCAGCAGAGCAACCGCGATGGCATCGCCCAGGGCCACCTGCATAGTCGTCGAAGTGGTGGGCGCCAGACCCATCGGACAGGCCTCGGCTACCTTGGGCAGGATGAGGGCCACATCCGCCGCCTGGGCCAAGGTCGGACTCCGGCCGGGCGGTGATTGCCACCAGCGGCAGGGTGAAGCGGCGAGAATGCGCCACCAGATCGGCCAGTTCTGCTGTCTCACCGGAATTCGACAGTGCCAGCACAGCGTCGCCGGCCACGATCATGCCGAGGTCGCCATGCGACGCCTCGGCCGGGTGCACGAACAGTGCCGGCGTGCCTGTGGATGCGAGAGTGGCGGCGATCTTGCGGGCGACATGGCCCGACTTGCCCATGCCGGAAACCACGAGCCGCCCGGTCAACGTCATCAGAAGGTCGATCGCCTGGCTGAAGCTGCCCTCCAGACTGGCGGCCAGCGAAAGCAGCCCTGCGGCTTCCGTGTTCAGCACGTTCCGGGCCACCTGGAGATCGGAGGCGGCGAGCAGGCGATGCTCGGGCAGGGCGACTTGGTTACTCAAGGATGAATCCGATTTATGTGGAGCGAGGCGCACTCTATGGGCCTGTGCCCGTTCAGAGGTCAACCGCGTCTGCTTGACGAAAAGTTGCGCGGCTCCCCCACAGTATAAATGACGCAGGTGACGGAAGCGTTAATCAAACCGGCGCTGGTCCGGCATATCGTACTGGGGTCGCCGCAGTGCCAGAAAATCATCGGGCGGATGCTTGATCGCGTGATTTACGTGGACGTTCGGCTGAACGCGAATGATGCGCCTAATGCAAAAAAATGTCCTGCTGGTCGTAACCCAGGAGGTCGAGCCGCGCGCGGGTCGGCAGGAACGCAAAACAGGCCTTGGCCAGATCCAGCCGATTCTCGCAATCAGCAAAGCCTCCAACTTCGCCCATAGAGCGTGCAAGTACAACACATCGGAGGCCGCATAGGCTAGCTGCTCGGACGTCAGTTCCGGGGCTCCCCAGTCAGAACTCTGCTGCTGCTTGGAGAGTTCGACGCCCAACAGGTCCCTGCACAGATCCTTTAGGCCGAACCGGTCGGTGAAAGTCCGGACCAGCCGCGCGGCGATTTTCGTGCAGCGCACCGGGCCAACGGTGATCCCCAGGCTATGCTGCAAGACGGCCACGTCGAACCGGGCATAATGCATCAACTTGATGACCGCCTCGTCAGCCAACAGCACGCCTGAGGCTGGGACACTCAAAGCCCCTGCCGCCGAATTGCGTCGGCACGAGTTGCACGACGTGCACCTGCCCGTCGCCACGGGACAGCTGAACCAAGCACAGACGGTCGCGATGCGGATGAAGACCCATCGTTTCGGTATCCACCGCGACCACAGGGCCGAGTGCCACGCCTTCTGGTAAATCGTCCCGATGCAGGTGAATGGTGCCGTTCGGCATGAATTGGGTGATGCTCAATGACTTGGTGCCCAGGAGAAGACTCGAACTTCCACGACCTTGCGGCCACAGGTACCTGAAACCTGCGCGTCTACCAATTCCGCCACCTGGGCAGCGATGGGGCGACCGATGCCCGCGCTGAGCAGCCCATCGGTAGGGCGCGCGATGTAGCCCCGGCCCGCTGCCGCGTCAACAGTCCGCTTCCCTCGACGGCTGTCATCTTTGATCGCAATCAGTCGCTTGAGGTGAAGCGGCGTGCAGCCTATCAGGCGATACGGCAGGAGAGTGAATGCGATGGCGACGCGCAAGGTTGCGACTGTGTTCGGCGGCTCGGGCTTCATCGGCCGCTACGTGGTCAAGCGGCTGGCCCATCGGGGCTACGTGGTGCGTGTCGCGGTGCGTGATCCCGAAGCGGCGCTGTTTCTCAAGCCGATGGGTGCGGTCGGGCAGATCGTGCCGCTTTTCAGCTCGGTAACACGGGAGGCGACGGTGCGCCGCGCTGTCGAACAAGCCGACGTCGTCGTCAATTTGGTCGGCGTTTTGGCACCAAGCCGCGGGGTCTCCTTCAAGGCGGTGCACGTTGAAGGTGCCGAGTGCATCGCCGTTCAGTCCGCGGCATGCGGCGTTGCCAGTCTGGTGCAGGTGTCCGCCATCGGTGCCGATCCGGCCAGCCGCAGCCACTATGCCTCGACCAAGGCCGCCGCCGAGGTAGCCGTCCGCGCCGCCTTTCCCGCCGCCACCATCCTGCGTCCGTCCATCGTCTTCGGCCCGGAGGACCAATTCTTCAACCGGTTCGCCCAGATGGCCCGGCTGTTGCCGTTCATGCCGGTGATCTCCGGCGGCACACGTATGCAGCCGGTCTATGTCTGCGACGTGGCCGACGCGATCGTCGCCTGCCTCACTGACCCCGCGACCCATGGTTTGCTCTACGAGCTAGGCGGTCCGCAGATCTGGACCTTCCGCGAGATCCTGCAGTTCGTCCTGAAGCAGACCCGCCGCGGGCGGCGACTGATGGACATCCCGATGGGTGTTGCGCGGCTGCAAGCCGTATTTATGCAGTATCTGCCGAATAAACCGCTGACGCCGGATCAGCTTCTGATGCTGGCGCACGACAACGTCGTCGCCGCTGGATCGCCGGGGCTGGCCGAACTCGGCATTGTGCCGACCCCGGTGGAGCTTGTCGTTCCGCCATACCTTGCCCGCTATCAGCCGGGAGGCGGTCGGCGCCCTATGGTCTCGGTGTCGGCGAGGGAATAGCGGCCGCGACGTTGCCGAGCGAAATTTCCGCCGGTCAGGCCGTCGGCGTCTTGTCCCCTTGGTCGACCGACAGATCGCTACAGTGGCTGTTCATCAAGGAATCGCAGAATATCTGCGTTGACGATGTCGGGTTTCTCGCCAAGCACGGAATGTGACCCGCCGGCGATGATGTCCAGTTTGCTTCCCGGGATTGCCCCGGCGAGTTGCTCGGTGTGCTCGCGCCTGATCGCGTCGAACTCTCCGGCCATGACAAGCGTCGGCGCCTCGATTTTCTTCAAGTCCTTCAAGCTGTAGTGGGGCTGCGTCTGCCACATCGCAAAAACCTTACGGTAAAGTAGCGGCCATTGCGCCGGGTTTGGCGCGTTGCGAGCGTAGAAACGCGGGGTCGGCGGCACCACTGCCTCGGGCATCGGCATTTTGATGAGCCCGTCGACATCATAGTTGGCACCCATTACGACAAGCCGGCCGACCCTGCCGGGGTAACGCATCGCGAGATCCAATCCGACGATACCGCCGTCGCTCCAGCCAACCACGTCCACGCGGTTCAACCCTAGCTGATCAAGCAGCTGCGCCATGTCGTCCGCCATGGCCCTGTAACTGAGCTCCGCGTCTGCGCCGGTCGATCGGCCGTGCGCGCGACTATCCGGGGCAATCACAAATCGCGTCGCGGCGAGCGCCTGGATTTGGTGGCGCATGTCCACGCTTGATCCGAGACCGCCATGCAGCAGAAGCACAGGTCGTCCGCTGCCGTAAGTTTCGTAGTAAATCCGAATACCGTCGACCGTGGCATAGCGCCCGCCGTGTGCCTTGCCTCCGAGGACCTCCCAGATATAGAACTCGAGCTTCTCCAGTCGCCCCGCGCTGAACGCGTAGTGTGTCGCTCCCAGCAGAGCCGCACACGCAGCAATTGCGGCGAGGGCAATGGTTGCGCGTCTGGTCATAGTTGAAACGCCGCCCGCACTGGTCTGATGTCTCCTTCTGCGCGAATGCGAAAGGCGCGGCCTTGTGGAACCACTTGCGCTGCCCAGCTCGACCAATGCCACCGGGCCGTCCCCGCCGGCTGTGTGCCCTGGCATGGTCCAACATACAGGGGATGTCGCGCGGCGTCAGCAACCCGCACCGAACTAGACCAAACTAACTATCGAGTGATCCGCCGCTTGTCGTAGCTCTGCGCCATGCACGGCCCTATATACTTGGTGAAGGCCGGCGACCCCGAGGGTTCAGTCGGCACGGCAGATCATTATGCTATAGTGACAACCGGGAGGAGGGCTGACTGCATCCGATGCCATCCGTTGTTCGAATTATGATAGCGGTCAGCTTATGCGCCTCGGCGTATCTCACGGGAGTTTACGCGGGGTACAGAAATACCTGGCCAGTCCCTGAGATGAAAATACTCGCCAAGTCGTGGCCCGATCGCGCCTTTGGCCGAACGGACGAGTTCGGAAGGTTGCTGCACGATCCCACGAAGATGGAAATACCATGCCCAGTGCAGGACGCAACCACCGCCGTACTCTTGGTGCTCGGACAATCCAACGCAGCGAACTATCAGGGGCAACGCTACCAAAGCGCCGATGATCGTGTAGTCAATTTTTCCGAGGGGCATTGTTACGTTGCGAGTTCTCCCTTGCTAGGCGCAGATGGCAACTACGGAGAATCGTGGACTTTACTCGGTATCAAGCTCGTCAATTCCGGGATGTATTCCAAAGTCATTCTGGTTCCTGTCGCAGTCGGTAGCACATCGATTCGACAGTGGGCGCCGGGAGGCAGCCTCAATCGAACGCTGCTCGCGGTGATCCGCGACGCAAAACCGCATTTCACCTTTACCGGGGTCTTCTGGAATCAGGGGGCGTCAGATTTCTCGTTGCATACGCCGGGCGACCTCTACCGGTCGGAACTCAAATCACTGATCGCCATGATCCGCGCCGAGGGCGTGCAGGCGCCGTTCTACATCACCCGGTCCAGCTTGCAACTGGATGCGGGCTGGTCGGAGGACAATCCGATAACCAGGGCGCAGGCCTCGCTGGTTGACGGCAAATCTATCTTTGCCGGACCGAACACGGATCATGATATTGGCGAAATCGACCGCTTCGACGGGCTGCACTTTGCCGCGAGCGGGCAAGAAAAATTCACCGACGCGTGGTTGCGGCTGTTGGGCGCTCAGCGTCGGGCCACGCGCTGAGTGCGTTCTGCGTGACGTGGCCAGTCGGGGCGCGTCTATCCCGACCAACGCTGAGATTCGATCTTGAAGGCAGTGAAGCCGAGGATTGGTGAAGTTTGGTCGGGGCGAGGCGACAACCCTGTTCGTGAGCCGAGATCGCCGCTGTCCCTCAACTGCCGCCGCCGCTCCGAAGCAATCCGGAACGAAGCGGCAGGCCGACGCGCCAGACCATCTCAACTCATGGTGCCGCCAAATTATGGGCCAACCTATCCTACTCGAATGGTCCACGCACTCGACCCTGCTGCGGATCGAGCACGGAACCATAAGCCACACTGGAAAACAAATACCTTGCTGGTATCCCTTGTCGATTCCGAAAGTTCGAAGAGTGCTGCCACGATGATGACGAACTTCCTGGATCGGACGCTGGCTCCGGTTACTTCTCTGGCAACAGTTGGCCCCGGATCGCTCCGGCCGGATGGTTCTTGGTGTGCACATTCACATAAGCCATGCCGGACGTTAGCTGCTGCTCCTGCTCGGCAGTCAGCTTCGCGGTGCCGTGGATCGGGCTGGTCGGATTATTGCCGAGCGGCACCAGTACGCCGGCGTTCTTACCGGCCTCCGCTGGACCATGGATGTGAGCCGCGGTTGCCTGGCTGGCGAAGCCCGAGAAAGTTACGTCATACGTCAGCTCATGGGTGGCTGTATCAAGTGAGGCCTGCGCCTCTCCCGAACCCGTCGATTGGCTGGGTGGGACTTCAGAACCCGGCCGTAAGTGCGCCGTGGAATTTGACCGTCGCCGCCGAGGCCGCACCAGCGAATACGACCGCGCAACCGGCGAAAAGCAATGAACGACTGAACATAAGCATCTCCCTCTTGTGTCGTATGTTTGGCGGCGTTCCAAAGGCACCGACCCGCGGTTCCGCCACCGGGTCGACATATGGTCGCTCTGATCGAGAGCCGATCATGTTTCTCGCACTCTCACAATCTGCAATCTATATCGTGATCGACCAGAATGACAATTTGCCACCCGGCGACGGCGGCGAAGGATTGCCTGCGGCCCGCCCGGTCGTCGCGCTTTGACACGCGACACCGGTCGACGCTCTTCTGCTAGGCGAAGCGAACCACCCCGGAGGAAATCGCCTGATGCGCCCGATGGAAGGCATGCGCGTGATCGCGCTGGAACACGCCGTGGCGGCGCCGCTCTGCACCCGCCACCTTGCCGATCTCGGCGCCGACGTGATCAAGATCGAGCGCCCCGGTGATGGTGACTTTGCCCGCGCCTATGACACCTACGTCAACGGTGTCTGCAGCCACTTCATCTGGCTCAATCGCGGCAAGCGCAGCGTGACTCTGGATGTAAAGAACCGCGGACGCCCGCGACGCGCTCGGTACTCTGATTGCCGGTGCCGACGTGCTGATCCAGAACCTCGCGCCGGGCGCGGCCGCACGACTCGGCCTCAGCCATGAGGCGCTGCGGCCTGCTCACCCGGGGCTGGTGGTCTGCGACATTTCCGGCTACGGCGAGAGCGGCCCGTTCGTGCAGAAAAAGGCTTATGATTTGCTGATCCAGGCGGAGGCCGGGGTCATCAGCGTCACCGGTTCCGCCGACGAACCGTCCCGCGTCGGGATTTCGATCGCCGACATCGCCACCGGGATGTATGCGCTCACCGGCATTCTGTCGGCATTGTTGCGCCGTGGTCGAACCGGCGAAGGGGCGAACGTGAAAGTGGCCATGCTCGACGCTTTGGGTGAATGGATGAGTTATCCGATGCTGCGGCACGCTTACGCTGGTTCGCCGCCGCCGCGGCTTCCCACCAGTCACCCTGCCATCGCACCCTATGGATCGCACAACACTAAAGATGGCCAGGTGATTTTCGGTCTGCAGAATGAACGCGAATGGGCGACATTCTGTAAGCAGGTACTGGGCCGAGCCGATGTGCAAACCGATCCGCGGTTCGCCATCACAGCATGTCCGTCGCGAGAACCGCGCGGCGCTGACGGCGCTGATCGAGGCGTTCTTCGCCACTATGACGTCCGCGGAGGTGGTGGAGCTGCTCGACGCGGCCGGCATCGCCAACGGGCGGCTGAACGAGCCCAAGGACGTGTGGGACCACCCGCAATTTGCCGCCCGGGACAGGTGGCGGCAGATCAATACCGAGGGCGGGCCGGTGCGGGCGCTGCTGCCGCCATTCGAGTTCACCGATCAAGAGGCAGTGGTGGGCGATGTGCCCTCGGTCGGGCAGCATACCGATGAGGTTTTGGCCGAGATCGGGTTCTCCAGGGAGCGCATCGCGGCGATGCGGGCAGCGGGAGCGATATGACCGACTTTGACCCGGCCGCCCACCGCATGGTGTCCGAACAGCGCTGGTTCGAGGACTTTCGCCCGGGCGAGCGTTTCGTGCTGCCCAGCCGGACCATGACGGAAGCGGTGTTCCTGGCCTTCCAGGCGGCTAGCGGCGACCACCATCCGATCCACTATGATATGGAGTTCTGCAAGGCCCGCGGCATGCCCGGGCTGTTGGCGCATGGCCTGCAGACACTGGCTCAAACCGCGCCCGGCGCCGGTCTGTTCCCGTATATGACCGAGGAGGCGCTGGTCGGCTTCATCGAACAGTCATGTCGCTTCCTGAAACCGGTGTTTGCCGGAGACACGATCTATCCGGCCCTGGTCATTGATGAGTTGACGGCGAACCGCACTACCGGCGTCGTCGGTTTCACCAGCACGATCCACAATCAGCGGCGCGAACTGGTGCTGCAGGGGCGGCAGCGTTACCTGCTGCGCAAACGCCCGTCGGCCTGACGGCCAGGCCATCGCCCCGCGATACCGGTGGATAGCGGCCTCCCGCGTCATTGCGGGCTTGCCCTCGGTGCCCCCGGCGAAGCCCGGGCGCGCCTGTTGCGTTCCAGGAACTGCAACATGCAACCCACGTCTTGGTCAGACACGGACAGTCGTCCGTCACCGGCCCAGGTTTGATGATGCGCTTCATTCCCTGAGCGGCCGGGAGCACATTGCCCCCCACGCTTGATCGTCATCCCACCCGAGGCAATGCCGACCGGTCGAGCATCGCCGCCTATGCATTGACCAGCACGTTCTCGGGGCGAGGCGGAATCTCTCCCCGCTCTACCCGCAGGACCTGCCGGGTCACCATCTCGTGCGTCGGTGCGAGCATCCCGATCCTTGCAGCCTCGCTCGCGATGAAGCCGTTCATGTGCTCTATCTCCGTGCGGCGTCCCTTCTCCATATCCTGTGCCATTGACGGGCGCTGGTAGTCGCTGCGCTCGGCCTGGCCGGCGCCGCCACCAACCATAAGGCGTTCGATCTCGGCGTACGACCCAGCGTCGCCTTCCATCGCCCTGGCCAAAGTCTCGAACGGCAACGCACCGACCTGACCAAGCTTGTAGCCGAGCTTCTGGCCGATGCGGACGGATTCCCCTCCAAGCTGAATGCAGATGCGTCGTATCGCCGCGTGGTTGTCGCGCGCATTGCCGCCCATGCCTGTGGCCGCCGAGACGCCGTTGCGCATGCCGTTGACGCACAGCTTGGTCCAGCGTTCTCCCCAAAGATTGTCGGTAGCCTTCGCCGCATCGACGCTCGCCAGAATCTCCGCGATTTCCTCCGCCCGCCGGGTGATCCTCCCGCTCGGCTCGCCGACATAGAACGAGGTGATATCAGCACGTTTCGCGTACCCGCGACGAATGTGACCGGGCCGATACAGGTCAACCCCGACGCCACCGGTCACTATGCATCCAAGTGTGCGTCCCCAGCCGACCACGCCGGCCACCCGCTCCTCATTGATGCAATTCTGCATCGAGACCACGCACCCCGAGGCAGACAGATACTGACCGATAAGGGTCGTCGCCCAGATCGTGTCATATGACTTGACGGCGATGATGGCGATGTCGATTGGCCTCTGCTTCGCCAGGTCCTGCACTTCGGTGATGTGCATGGCACTGACACCGACGGTCATCCGCTCACCCGGAGTCATGCCGAATATCTCCAGGCCGTGCGACTTCATCTGGTCCACATGTTCCGGCCAGGGATCGATCAGCGTGACGTCATGGCCGGCCGCGGTCATATGCGCCCCTGCGTAGCCGCCGACCGCGCCGGCGCCGATGATCGCGATACGCTTGGCCATCGTCTCATCCCCTAATCCCTCAGCCGCTTTAGCGCGAAACCGCGACAATCAAAAGTCAGGCACGCGCCGCATCTGGAATAAGCCAAACCCGGGCTCGCTGATTCTGGGGCGCATACCAGGCATTTTCCGGACTGACTGTGCCGCCGAAAAATCAAGCGATGGTCAGTTTCATTGTTTGACTGCGTGGTTCTCCCATTCCGACGTCCCCGCCTCGCGATCACCCGCGAGCGGCGGCTTGGCGCGGTTTCGATCGTGGCGATGTCCAAATGCTGCCCGATCACCATCTACCTGATGATCCCACCCAACACCTTGCGGAAGAAATCGGCAGAATGAACCTCGAAGCGGCCGGCCCGAATACGACAGAACTGGAACCGGCGAGCGGGGCCGCCACCAGCATCGACGCGGTCATCGTTATCTTCGGCGCCGCCGTGCGGCGGGACGGGACGCCAAGCCCGACGTTGCGCAACCGGGTCGAGGCTGCCGCCCGGCTTGGTGCGCGGTTCGCCTGTCCGCTGTTCATTCCGACCGGCGGCAAAGGTCGCTATGGGGCAGCCGAGGCGGTCGTGATGGCGCAGCTGCTGAACCAGGCCGGGTTCCCTGACTCGGCGATCATGACCGAGGAAACTGGCACGGACACGCTGTCATCGGTTCTGGCGGTGCGCCGTCTGGTCGCGGCAATTCACCCGGCGGGAAGGATCTATGCGGCGACCAGCTTTTATCATCTGCCGCGCTGTCTGCTGCTGCTGCGCCTCGCAGGGGTTCGAGCACGGGCCTGCCAGCCGCCCCCGGTGCCGGCGTCAACGAACCGGTGGTTGCGCTGGTACTGGCGTCTACGAGAAACGCCGGCCCTGCCCTATGACGCGGCTATTATGTTGCTGCGTCGTGCCACCGGCCGTATCTGACCGCGCCCGATCTACCGCTCGTTCTCGTCCGTGTCGGTCTCGACCTCGATGTCGCCACTGATCGCGTCAGCATCATCCTCCAGGTCGGCGGCGTCTTCCAGAACGTCCTCCTCCTCGACGTCCTCCACCCCTTCGACCTCCACATCCACGTCCTCGGGTGCTGGCACCGGCTTCTTCGGGCGCTTTTCTTCCACCACATTGCCGCCGGTGCGGCGCGGACGCGGCTGCTCGATCGGCTGTTCAGTGCCGCATTTCGGACAAACCGCAGGCGATTTCATCAAATCGTAGAACCGCGTGCTGCACGCTACGCAAACGCGCTTGGTGCCGAGTTCGATCTTGGCCATGAGATAAAGGCCCTTCGTAACGTAGATATGGGCTAATCAGCCGGCGCCCATGCCACCGCACAGGCGCTCTGTCAAATTGCTTGTTGGCCTGGATCGCCGGAAGCCGTATGCGCTTGCGTCCACACAATAGCCAGCCCGCGGCGCGCCGTTGTACACCGGGCGCCAACGCCTCGCATGGACCCACCGATGGACACGATGCCGACATTCGCCACCCGACCTCTGACGTCGGCTCGCCCCGACCATCCCCTCCAGGGCACGGTCGCGGTGCCCGGTGACAAATCGATCAGTCACCGCGCCCTGATGTTCGGCGCCCTGGCGATTGGCGAGACCCGCATCAATGGTCTGCTCACCGGCGAGGACGTGCTCCGCACAGCGGCGGCAATGCGCGCCCTCGGCGCCGAGGTGACACTCGATCCAGACGGCACCTGGCGAGTCGCCGGTCGCGGCATCGGTGGCCTGACGGAACCATCCGATGTGCTCGATATGGGCAATTCCGGCACCGCTGCGCGGTTGCTGTGCGGCATCCTTGCCAGCTCATCCGACTGTTCGCGGTGATGACCGGGGACGCCAGCCTGCGACAGCGACCCGATGCGCCGGGTGATCGACCCGCTCACCGCCGCCGGTGCCCGCTTCACCGCTCGCGACGGTGGCCGTCTGCCGTTGGCGATCGAGGGCGCCCGCGAAGCCCTGCCGCTTGATTACCGGGTGCCGGTTCCTTCCGCCCAGGTGAAGTCCGCCGTGCTGCTCGCCGGGCTTAACGCGCCGGGGATCACCCGGGTGGAGGAGCCGGAGGCGACGCGCGACCACAGCGAGAACATGCTGCGCCATTTCGGCGCGAACGTCCGGGTCGAGGTGGCGGGCCCGGGCGTATCATCGAACTGCAGGGCCAGCCGGAGTTGCATGCGGCGGATGTCGTCGTGCCGGGCGATCCGTCGTCGGCCGCGTTCCCGCTGGTGGCGGCGCTGCTGGTTGCCGGCAGCAAGGTCACCATCCCGGGCGTCGGCCTCAATCCGCTGCGCACTGGGCTTTTGTCGACCTTGGTTGAGATGGCCGCCGATGTCGTGGTGATGAACCGGCGGACTCGAGGGCGGTGAACCGGTCGGCGACCTGGTGGTGACGGCGGGTCCGCTGCGAGCGGTCGACGTACCAGCCGGACGCGCACCCAGCATGATCGACGAATACCCGATCCTTGCGGTGGCCGCCGCCTGCGCCCACGGGCGCGACCCGGTTGCGGGGTTTGAAAGAACTGCGGGTCAAGGAAAGCGACCGGCTGACCGCCACCGCCGCGATGCTCCGGCCAACGGCATTAGGGTCGAAATCGAGGGCGACGACCTGGTTGTCCATGGCATCGGCGGCCCACCCGCGGGCGGCGGCACGGTGGCGACACTGATGGACCATCGGATCGCCATGTCGGCCACTCGTTCTCGGCATGGTCACCCGGCGGCCGGTGACTGTCGATGACGCAGCCTTCGTCGACACCAGTTTCCCCGGTTTCGTGGACCTGATGAATGCCGCCGGTGCCGCCATCCGGCACACAGAGCCATGATCGGCAAGCCCGATTATCGCGATCGATGGTCCCGCGGCCGCCGGCAAGGGCACCCTGGCCCGCCGCCTGGCCATCGACCCTCGGCTTGCCGTACCTGGACACCGGCCTGCTCTATCGCGCGGTCGGCCGTCGCGTGCTTGATCAGGGCGGCGATCCCGGCGACGCCGTCTCGGCCGAAGCCGCGGCGCGCGCGCTGGCACCGGCCGACCTTGAGCGCGGCGATCTGCGTGGGCCGGAGGCGGACGCCGCCGCCGCTGCCGTCGCCTCGATCGCCGCTGTGCGGATCGGCTTTGCTCGCATTTCAGCGTGAGTTCGCGTCGCGGGAGGGCGCGGTGCTGGACGGGCGCGACATCGGGACGGTGATCTTCCCGGAGGCTTCGGCCAAGCTGTTCGTCACCGCCAGTCGTGCCGAACGGGCGCGTCGGCGATGGCTGGAGCTGCGGGCGAGGGGCTCGCCTCGGAATTGCGGGATGTCGAGCACGATATGCGGCAACGGGACCAAAAAGACGCCGAGCGGGCGGCAGCGCCGCTGCGTGTGGCGGAAGATGCCTACAGGCTGGATACCACTGCAATGGATGCGGATGCGGCGTTCGACGTGGCGCTGGCGGTGGTGAAGGCCCGCATTTGACCTCAAGGGTCACTGTGGCGGTTCTCCCGCACGGCGAGGAAGAATAGATGACAGCAAAACGAACGGTTGCAAAGCGCTGGCGTGCTCGCCCGCTTGCGCTTAGAACCGAGGGATGATGCCTGAGGGGGGGATGATGGTAGAGACGATACCCCGGTTGGTCGGCCCAGCGCCGGCGGTCACTGCACTCAATCACGTCGTCGTACGGCTGCGCCTGATCGGGCAGATGGAAGCCTGGACTATACGCAGCGAAAGCGTCCTACCTACTGGCCGCAAAACGCGCGCACTGCTCGCATGCATCGCCATGGCCGCTCCACGAGCAGTCCTGCGTGGCCGGCTCGCTGAGCAACTCTGGAGCCGGAGGCCGGAGGAGCAGGCCCGCTCCTCCTTGCGGCAGGAGATCCATCGGCTTCTGGAAGCGCTCGCCCCTGCCGAGACCGACGTCCTTATAGTCACCCGCGATCACCTGACGTTACGGCCTGGAGCGGTGTGGATCGATGTTGAGGAGGTGATGCGGGCTACCGCAAGCCAGCCCGCATCGTTATCGCTGCTGGACGGTGATCTGCTCGAAGACCTCGATGGGATCGACCCCAGTTTCGACATGTGGCTGAATACGGAACGAGAACGTCTGCGCGACCGTGCTCGCGGCATCGCGGAATCGCTGTTGCGGGAAAGTCTGGAACCCGATGCGATAATTGCCGCGGCGCAACGTCTCCTGACCATCGACCGGTCGCATGAGGGAGGCTGGCGCGCCTTGATGCGGGCGCACGCTGCCCGGGGCGAGCGCGGGCTTGCGGTCCAAGCCTATGATCGGTGCCGCGCAGTGCTGGCGGATATGCTGGATGCCGCGCCTTCAGCCGAGACGCAGAAGTTGCTGAACGACATCAGGGGACCGTCGGGTAGTCGTCTGCCGCTTGCGGCCCCCAGCGCCGCTGCCCGAGCCGGCAGCCGATGATGCCGTGCCCGCATCGCCCCGAAGAGATCACCCGACCGCGCGCGGCGGCGCACATGTCGGTGTATTGCCGCTACGGCTCGATCGGCATGTCGGAGGAGGATGCTCACCTTGCGCCCGGGCTCGCCGACGAGATCACCACGGCGTTATCGCGATTTCGCTGGATGTTTGTGGTCTCGTCCACCTCACTCGGCCGCTTTGCGGCACAGCATCACGACGAAGCAGCGATACGGCGCGAATTTGGGCTGGATTTTCTGTTGGACGGGTCGGTGCAACGCTCCGGCAACAGGATCCGCATCAATATGCGACTCCTCGACCTTCGCGCGTCGGACCAGATTGTCTGGGCCCGTCGGTTCGACCGGCAGGCAAACGATTGGCTCGCGCTACAGGACGAAATCGCCGCCGAGGTCGTGGCGCAGATTGACCCCGAAATCCTGCTGATCGAAGCGAAGCGGATCATCAACCGGCCGCCGGTGGACGCCAACCGCCTACGATCTGATGCTGCGTGCCATGCCGTTCATGGGACGACTGCAGCCCGGCCCGTTCCATCAGGCGGGCAAGTATCTCGCCGACGCGATCGCGCTTGAACCGGACTACGCCGCGGCCCACGCGTGGTATGCTTGGTGGCACGCGTTCCTGGTAGGGCAGGGCTGGGCGCACAAGCCTACCGAGATGATGGAACGAGCCGGAGAACTGGCGGAGCGGGCCATAATCCTCGATCCATTCGATGCGCGGGGCCTGACAATCAGCGGACACGTCCGCGCGTTCCTTCACCGCCGGCTGCCTGAAGCCATGGCACTGCACGAGCGTGCCCTGTCGTTGAACCCAAACCTAGCAATGGCGTGGGCGCTATCCGCCATGACACACGCCTGGGCGGGCGACCCGGACGAGGCGGAGCGGCGGAACAACCGTTACAAGAAGCTCTCGCCGCTGGATCCGCATGCGTTCTTTTTCGACGGTTTCTTCACGGTGATTTATCTGATGAAGCGTGACTACGAAACCGCGGTGGAGATCGGACGCACCGTCAGTCAGCTCAACCCGGCGCTTTCCGCGTCTTACAAGCCCTATTTGGCGGCGCTCGGGCACCTGCGGCGGGATCAGGAGGCCGCGACAATTCGACGCAGGCTACTGGCGATTGAGCCCGACTTCACGGTGGAGCGCTTTCTCAGGAGCAGCCCGCTGGAGCGGGAAAGCGACCGGCTGCACTACGCGGAAGGACTGCGTCTCGCGGGGATTCGTGAACGCGAGCCTCCGGTGGCGAATGCACCGATCAGTCTGCGCCCTGGACTGAGCGTGATCTGAACAGCGGGGCCGGTGCCATGTTCACTGCGGAGTAACGAAATCGGCTTGTTCGATTTTGGCGAAAGGGCCGTTTCACCAAACTCTAGTCGCTTGTCCCCAGCCCGGGAACCAGTCGTGGATCGGAGCTCCAGGCTTCCAACGTTCCCCTGCGCGACGCTGGCACCGGGGTAGTCGGAACCACAGCCTGTCGATCCGATAAGACCTCCTGCAGCAGTATGTAATGCTGCAGCATGGCGTCGGCGAACGCGAACACGCCCACGCCCGCGCTGGGGCATTCCCGCACCGCCCCCATCTCGGCCATCAGCGACCACTGATCCGGCGTCAGATGCCGCCCCGCCACCAGCCACCCGCCCTGGGCCGCGAACGCGGTGAACCGTCCGAAACGGTCCTGCTCTCCGGAAGCAATGGCCAACAGCGCCGGGCGCATGTTGGCATTGACATGGCGACCCGCCAGTCGGCCATACAGCCCCGCCACCCGCGGGTCCATTTCGTCCAGCGCTCGCACGCAGGCTGCCTCGAAGTCGGCCATGTCGACGTCGGCGGCACGGCGCGCCAGCGCCTCGATCCCAGCATGCAGCCCGAGCAACTGCGCGATGTAGGGCACTCCACGCGAGACCGCCACGATCGACTGCCTGATCTCGTGCGGGAAGTTGATCCCAGCCTCCCGGCCGCCACGCTGCAATACCTCCTCGACCTGCTCGTCCGTCAACAACGGCAACGGCAGGCCCAGAATGTTCCGCTGGATCGAGGGATGGCGGCCCAGCAATTCCTCCAGGCTGTCCGATACCCCGACGATCACGAAACTGAGGGCGGCGCCGCGATCCGACACCTGCTTGATGGTGTCCGCGAACCGCGTCCTGGTGTCGGTGTCCTCCACCCGGTCGAACTCGTCGATGACCAGTACGAGATGCCGCCCGGTAAGCCGCCCCGGCAATCCGACGATGTCACGTGGCTGGATACGCTCCGCCGGCAGTGCCGCCTCGCAGCCCTGGAGTTGTCCGCCATGCTGCAGCGGCACGGCCAGCAGCGGCGGCGGCAGGTCGCGCGCCAGGCCGCGGACGATCTCGTCGAAGTCGCTTTCGGTCGAGCAGGCGTAGCGGGCGACCATGTATCCGGCGGCACGGGCGGAGCTGGCGACCAGGTTGACGATCGAGGTCTTGCCGCGCCCCCGTTCGCCATACAGCACGACATGCGCGCGCTCAAATGCCAGCGCCCGGAAGATCCGGGACAGTTCGCTGTGCCGCCCGGTCACCCGGCGGGCGCTGCGCTGCGGACGCGTCGGCGTGAAGACGTCGCTCAGGGTGGGATGCTGGCTGTCGCCCGGGCCTGGCATGGACACCACACCCGGTCGCGGCGTGTTGATCTGCCGGGGCGCGACGACCTGCGGCCTCACTTCGCGCCGGACGGCGCCACGGGTCCGCTCGGATACCTTGCCTCCGATTAGCCGACGGAAAAATCCCATACCCTCATCTGCCCTCCCGGGCGGTGCAATACCAATGAAAAGATCGCTCACCGGCTAGTTCGACGCGGGATCGCCGGGACTCCGTAACCACTCCGTACTCGGCCTGAGTGTATCACGTTGCGGAGGCGCGGGCATCTAGAATTCAATCCGAAACGAACATTTGCAATCATCCATGACATACGTTTGCCATAACATCGTAACATACATCCGTATTCACGTTGCGAGTTCGGGCTGAAAGTATTTTGGCATTGCAACCACCAGTCCGGGATAGCCGCCACCGGAGGGCTGAGAGCGCCATATTGATCCGCCGCGGAGACACGATGATGACTCCCCAGGGCCGAGGCGAAACGTCTGGGCTGCCGCCTCGCAAGTTGTTCAAACACCATGGCAAGCCGCTGTCTAAGCACCTGACCCCTCACCCGATGCGGCCCGCATCCGAACCGCGGAAGACCCGCCAATCGGCTTGGCCGCCTGCTTCGGTGTGCCCACTTAGTCGGCGCCGTGATGGTCATTTGGGTGGGGCCCGGAGATCTATCACAAGCAACGTCGGACCGACCAAATTACGATGTGGAACAGGTCAGACCGCGCCCTTCCGTTGCAGGACGGCGGATATCGTTTTGATCAGAATTGCGCAATCATGCCAGAAGGTCCAATTCTGAACGTACCAGACATCGCATCTCACGCGTTCCTCGTAGGTCGTGCCACTTCGCCCGCTCACTTGCCACAGACCCGTGATCCCTGGCTTGGTATCGCAGTAATACATGAAATCGTGACCGTAGAATTGGACCTCATCCTGGACGATCGGCCGCGGGCCAACCAGGCTCATCTCGCCCCTGATCACGTTCACGAGCTGCGGCAACTCGTCCAAACTGCTGGTCCGTAGGAAGCGTCCTACGCCAGTGATACGGGGGTCGTTGGTCAGTTTTCGCTTGGCGGACCATTCGGCCCGGGCCACCGGATCGTGCAGCAAGAGCGTCCGTAGCACTTCGTCTGAATTCGGCACCATTGTTCTGAATTTCAGACAGCGGAACGGGACCCCATTCGCACCTATTCGCTTGTGCCCAAACAACGCGGGACCGCCGTCCGCGCGGATCCTCCAGAACAGAAACAGGAACACCGGCGAAAACACGAGGATCAACAACACCGCGGTCAGGCGGTCGAGCACAGACTTTGCCATGCGCCGCAGCAGTCGCATCACGCGGTGGTCTCGGACCAGCATCACTGCCCCCGGCTTCAGATCGTGCCGGCTGTTGTAGCCCGTTATCGGCAGGGAATAGCTGGTGGGCTCCGGAGCGAGGGCGTATCGCAGAGCATTGCGATTGAGCGCTGAAATTACCGTCCGTTCATGCCTCCAGGCGTCGGTGGCGCCGGCGCCGACTATCAGCACGACAAACTCGCAGCCCGCGTTCCTGACTGCGGCTTCAATATCAGCTCCCCTGCCAGCCGGCGGCCTCCGCCAGAGGCACGGTCGCGACCACGCTGTAGTCAACCCCAAGCTCGGCACTGAGCGCTGCCCTTGTCTCCGGCTGGCCGGCGCGCTGATCGATCACCAAGGTGCGGAGCGCCCATAGCCCATATTGCTGCAGGATCACTTGCACCGCCTGCCGGGTGAGCAGGACCGCAGGTACCATCAGCAGCCATCGCATGATTGTCTCGAAGCCGCAGGGCCCCCCGAACACCGTCGTGCGGATCACGGCGTCCAGCATCAAGGCGACCAGCGTACCGATTACCAGACCCTTAAGTTCGAGCCATAACGGCAACCGACCGGTATAGTGACCGGTCATCTCGAAGTAAACAGCCAGCAAAATCAGCACGCTAAACGTGCTCCAGCCGCTCCAATGGAGGCCGTAGCGATCGACTTGTTCGACAGCACGCAACATTGGTGGCGACTGCACAACGGCGTGAAGAAAGAAAGCAACCGTTGCTGCCATGAGGATCGCGCTGAGGTCGCCGGCGAACAAGGCGCACGCGCGGATAATGGCAATGGGTGGATAGCGGCGGGAGGCGGTCGAATCCAGCATGCCGCCGCTTGATCCCATCGGGGTGGCCCCGAGCGGAAACGAAAATCCACCAGGGGCCGGGAAGAGCCCGCCAACGCTTCGAGATGTGGGGTCGTCTCTGTTCACAGGGCAAATCCTTCCGGGCCCGGCCGCTGCGACAGCCGGGTGATACAAGGGCAAACGTTCATCGACGACGCCGGTCACATGGTGGCTCCCCAAGCCTCCATCCAGACCAGCGTTAATACTCACTATACGGTTGTAGTCTGTTTTCTCAACGAAAATTATCACCTGTCGCACCGAAACTGACGGCCCTGACAAGACCTCTCGATCCTGTTGCAGAAAAGCCACGGTGTCGGTACTTTCAAGCTATGGCGGCCTTCTGACGTGGTCAGTGGGAATAAGGTTCAAGTGTACAAAAGAGGGCGTCCATTGAGGTCGGCGGCGGTGATCGCCGCATTGGGCAGTCCCTTTTCGCCAGGGCGCGAATCGGAAACCCTCCCCAATTTATACTTTTGTATCCACCGTTGGTCCAACCGCCTGGCTTAAAGTTTGCATGCCCGTGACGAAACGACGCATCCAGCCTGCGCGGCAGCCGGCGGGAGGGATTCTCACGCAGTTCGGGGTCAATTCAAGCGGCCCAGGATCGGCGTGGCCCAACGTTCGGTCGCCGGTCCACGCCTACCCCCGAAACATCACCTCGCTGGCACTCAGTCGGCTTGGTTAGCGCCGGACAGCACGGTGCTTGAGCAAAACCAGAACTCCGCACCCGTGGCCCATGCGACCAGCGTGGGCGGGGTATGCAATCCGTTGCATTCGGATTCGACTTGTGCATTCTCCCCTCGGCAACACGCCGGACTTAAGCGAAGGTTTGTTCAAGAATGGCAGTGCCGAACGTGGCCCAGCGTGAGGTGTTCAATCGCACCGTCCATGGGGGCCGCGGACTGTTCGCCGGCGTCGTCCTGCTCTTCCATGTCGTGAACTCCGGTCTGCCAACCTGGCCCCTGCTGCAAGCCGCTCCGGTCGAGTTCGTGTTTCGAACCACCCAGTACGGCGTCGAACTCTTCTTCTGCATCAGCGGTTTTGTGATCATCGGCACGCTCAAACGTGCCCGGGATCCGCTCGCTTTCATGGCAGACCGGCTGATCCGCATCTACCCTGTGCTCTGGGCCACCATCTTCGCAATCGTCGGATTGTCGCTGATCAGTGGGGAGCGCGGATTTGATCTGATTCCCGTGGCGAGCATGGCCTGGCAGCTGCCGGCCAACCTACTGGCCCTACCGGGTGTGCTCCCGCTGGGAAATTTCCATCCGGCTGCCTGGACGCTGAGCTATGAGCTTGCCTTTTATGGCATCTGCGCAATGGCCTGGGCGCTCCGGCGATACCAGGGCCTCTGGCCGTCAGTCATGCTGGCGGTTTTGCTCGGCGGCTCAATGATCCTTCTCTACCCGAGAGGAATATTCTTCCTCTCCGGGGTCAGCGTCGCGCTCGGCGTGGCAAGATGGCGTCCCGTCGCAATCCTCGCGCGCTACCCGGTACCGTTCCTGATCGCCTTCCTCCTGCTCTGGAGGGCGGTCGACGACCTGTCGCTGCCGCGCTCGCTGATCGAGACTAACTTGATCGAATTGGCAGCGGATTGGCGGGGTCCGCTGGCCTTGCTCGCTTTCATCGCCGCCACCATCGCATTCGCGGGGATCGTGGCGGAAAATGGCGTGTTCGGCCGGATGCTGCGGGCACGGGCCATGCAGTTCATGGGCACCATTAGCTACAGCTTCTATCTGTGGCATCCGATCATCATGTCGATCATAAAACAGAGCATGCTGCGGTCCGGCCTTGTCGCGGTGGCTGGCCCGACATCGCAGATGCTGTTCCTGGTGTTGTCGTTGCCGCCGGCGATTTTGATCGGCTGGGTCAGTCAGCGTCTGCTCGAGCGGGGAGTGGGAGCTTGGCTGCGCCGACGCCTGCACCATCGCGCCAGTCTTGTCTCACCCGACCCACTCCACCAGGCAGCCCAGGAAGGAACCCTGAGAACGGCTCCAAGGCCGATCCGAGCTGCGGCGGTCGCGCGCGCAATGAGTCCGGATGCCGGTCCAGTAGGCTGAACGAAGGTTCAGCTGCACGCTTCACTTATTATTCCTTATTATAGGTATCGCCCATCAACGGAAGGGGATAGGTCGCTCCTGATTCGAAGCAGCGCGTTTACCCCGCGAACCTGCGGTCGTGCCAATGGCTCAGGCTCTCCGGCTTCGTACGATCGCAGCTGCCGGGCCAGCGCGTCGCTGGGCACTCGGCGGCGCTTACTTGCCGTCTCCGAAATACCTGCGCCATGCGGCCTTCGCCAAGGGATGAGGCCATTTGGTGTTGTCGAGAAAATTTCCCTTGAAGTCGCCCTCGTCGAGCGACCAGATGATCACGTGATCGATCCCATCGGGATAATCCCGCAATCTTTCCCACAGCAGCTTGGGCAATTCGCCCTCATCGTCGACACCTGAATCAGGGGCGCCTGGGCTCCGGCCTACGCCTGTCTCGGAAATCGCGATCGGTTTCCTGTGCGCCTTGGCGAAGGCAATGTGTTTAGCCAAGCCCCATCCGGATCCATGGGCACCCGTCGGATCCGAAGCGGTCGCGTCGGGATAGAGCCAGAAATGTCGGCGATTGTCCGCCGATGCCGCCCATGACTTCAGGTCGGGCGCGGTCCCCATCGGCTTTCCGTCGGGACCCCAGTTCGTGCGGTCCTTGGTCCAACTGACGCTGCTGTAGATATCAAGGCTGATGATGTCGACGACGTCGTCACCTGGATACATCGCCTCCGTCGCGATGTCCTCGCCGGTTACCGCACACGGATTCCATGCGATCGCAACGACCATGCCGACCTCTGCGGCTCGCCCCTTCATGACTGTCGAGACGCGACGGAAAGCGGCGTTCCACGCCGATACCTTGTTGCCGCCCGGCACCGCCCAGGCCATCCAATGGCCGTTCATCTCGTAGCCGACCCGTACCACGATCCGCTTGAAGCCCCCGCTCTTCCAGGCGTTGACGATCCCAACCCATTGTTGGTCATAGGCGCCCTCGGCGATCTGGTTGAACCGGCGCAGGATCGCATCGTTGTTGCCGCGGTCTTCGACGGCGCCCATCGTCAGTCCGATGACCGGGGTGACCTTCCCTCCCCGCGTTCTCGGGTCGATCTTCAGCGGATTGACGTTCCAGTATTGGCTCCCGGCCAGATTGCTGAGCCCGCGACTGTTGTCCCCGAAGGTGCCCCGGGAAACGGGAACCTTCCCCAAGGCAGCGCTGAACGCGTCGAACTGCTGATCGAAGTCCGGATTGCCGCCGGTCCCGGGATTGGGGAAGAAATAGGCGCCGAGAACGGAGTTCAGAGGCCCATCTTGTTGGGCGGCGGATACGCCCGCCGTTCCCGCCACGGATATGACAGCCATCCATAGGGCCGTCCGGACAAGACGTATGCATGTTGATGCCAGCATGGTCATCGGCACACCCGGGCCATAGGCGGAACAGGGTCGGCAACCGAACCTGCGTTGCCGGGGACCGGCTGGCGGCCTGTCCGGTAGTTAGGCTCGCCATCAATCGGTGCCCGCCCGACACCGCGGCCCCGACAGCATCGTCCCGCCTTGCTCAGCTTTCGCTGAAATCGCACCACCATCCGCGCCCCCTTCGCATCCAAATCAAGTCCCAGCCCACTTTGACAATCATACGAGTTCATATCAGCCGCTCGACAGGCCGGCGAGTGTGCGTCCTGGCTCGGCGGGATGCCTTTGGATCGGGTCGCGAAGCCGGCCCCCGCGATTGAGGGCTCCCGAGAACTCGTTACTGCAAGTTCGCCAAGGGCAATGGCAGCGTGCGTTCTGGCCGAGGCGATTGTCCCACGGTCCAGCCGTCGCCACACAAGTCGACAACGATAAATCGGGCACCCCGCGACACGGGAGCCGACGCTCGGCCTGGCCGATCGCGTCCATGGGTTCGGCCCGAAATCCTCCATCAGCACGGATGCGGCCGCAGCAAACCCAACAGCCGACGTCAAGGACGGATGATGAAGGTTGGCTCGGGCCCGGATTACAGTGCGAAATGGAGTGTTAGAAGAGCGACATCGCGCGAAAGGGTGCTGGAACCCGTTGACGTAATGTTTGGCACGCCATTGAATGTCGAGGCTTGAGAACCCGTCAACTGGTTAAAATTGTAGTCGAGAGACAGTCGAAGAGTTCTGTTGATCAGCCAGTTGACGCCGGCGCCGAAAGTGTAACTCGTCTGGGTGCCGCCACCCTGCAGGTATTGCAGATACTGAAAGCCGGCTCGACCCTGCAACAGAATATTCCGGTACAGTTCGTGGTCGATCACGAGGTTGGCATTGGAATAGGTGAAACCGGAGTTGCCTTCGGCGTTCGGCGCCTCGATCGACCGTGATATCAACCCGGTCACCGTCGTCAGACCTGTAGGCGTCCACACCACGCTACCCCCGACCACCGGGGCGGTGTGAGATTTGAACTGCGACGCCGAAAAGTTCCGCTCCTCGAGACCGATGAGGAACCGATACGTCCATGGACCCTCCGCCTGATAGTCGATCCCACCCAGCGCGATCACGCCGGTCGAGTCGTTGGTGGGCTGTCCCACGGGCTGATCAGTATAACTGTTGTCCAGTCCTTGCACGACGAACATCAGATTGCGCTGGTCGCTCAGGCTATAGCGTGCCGTCAGCGTCCCGGTGAACGAGTATCGATCGCGATAAGCCTGCGACACGGTCTGATTGCCGATGGTTGCGCTATCGTAGTTATAATACTGCACGTCGATCGACGGCGAAAGGGAGAAACGCCCAAAGTCGAAGGTATAGCCGGAACGTACATCTTCGACCGTATAATGCACTGGAATGGCCGATTGCACCGCGCCGATGTCGGTGGCGTTCTGATTGAGAGACAAATGCGAATAGCCCAGTGTCAGCTGGTTCCGGCCTATTGTGTAGCCTCCACCGAGGGCGGCGGTCCAATTCGTATAATCCGCCTGTGGCAGATTGAAGTAATGAAAATTGTCCGCCGAAAGCGACATTCCCAGCGAATTCGATGCCCAGTTCGAGTGGGCCGTCACCGAGGGCGTCGTGCGCAAAAACGGGCTGGAGCCGAGGCCGGAGATGCCTGTCGGGTCAGTGTCGAATCCGATCCCTTCACTCAACTCGGGCTTAACCGTGAAGCTGCCGACATTTACTCCCGGGGTGGCGTAGAGTGGGCGCGCGCGCGACAGCACGGTCACGCCCTCGCTGGTGTCGTATCCCGGCACTGCCTGCGGGAAGTACGAATTAATATATTGCGCCTCTGCGGGATGGCCGAAAAAAGCCAGCTCCAAGGCCAATGTCGCCGCGACCATGGTGGCCGGCCGATGGATGGACCGCATTCGCCGGTGCTTGGTCGTCGCGAGGGTCAACATGAATAGCCTGTTTGTCGTTGCGCTCATTAAGGGAATATAGCCATATGCCAGAAGCCCGACCATAGCCCAACCGTGCGCTAGTTGCGATAAACGGAGGGTGATCGCGTTCATAGGAGAGATAATTGCTGCCGTATCGAACCGCTGCTCAGAGTGAGGGCTTGCGCCGCCGCCACCTGATCCTGGCTGGAGTCGCCACGCTGGCGGCCTGTTCCTCGCCGGACCTGAAGCCGGTCCCGCCACCCACACCTGGCGAATATATCCTGGGACCGGCGGATCAAATCCGAATCATTACGTTCGGCGAGGAGCAGCTGACCGGCGAATTCGGCGTCGACGCCTCGGGCGATATCGCTCTACCCTTGGTTGGCACCATCCACGCCGCCGGGCTGACACCGCGCCAGTTGTCCGCGGCGATCACCAGCGCCCTGCTGCAGTCGAAGCTATATCAAAACCCTAGTGTCTCGGTTGAGGTGGTTGCCTATCGCCCGGTTTTCGTTCTGGGGGAGGTCACCAAGCCGGGCCAGTATCCCTATCAGCCCGGTATGTCGGTCGTCACCGCGGTGGCCGTGGCCGGCGGATTCACCTATCGCGCGAAGACCGATCGATTTACCATCGTGCGCTCCACCACCGGCAAGCCGGTAGAAGGCTCAGCACTGCGCGACACCCAGGTTCAGCCGGGGGATGTCATCACGGTCGCCGAACGGATCTTCTGATCTGCGATCGATCTGACTGAGTTTGGACGCCTGCCTGTCTCACGTCCCAGCCCGGCTCGGGCGAGACGTGCTCCAGGACGCGCGTGCGTCGATGTATATCTCCGCGGTGCGTCGGGCTATCTCAGCCCAGGCTGGCATGGCGCTCGCCAGTGCCGCCACGTTGCGGGCGCACGCCGCCATGAAATCGGGGTGGTCTAGAAATCGCGCCATCGCCGCCGTCAGTGCCGCCGGATCCTCCGGCGGCACCAGCTGTCCGTGCACGCCATCCTCAAGCGCCTCAGCGAAACCGCCGATGCCAGACGCCAGGATCGGCCGGCCATGCGCAAGGGCCAGGGCGAGGACGCCGCTTGCCTCGATCTCCCGGTACGGGAAGGTTGCAACGGTGCCCGGGCCGAATAAACCGGGGAGATCCTCGTCGGCGACGAACCGCGGTTCCAGGCCGGGATCGACGCCGTGACCCACCGCCAGGGCACGCAACGGCCCGAGATCCATATAAGGCTTGCCGACCACCCTAAGGCGGGCCTTGTCGCGTAGTCGCGGCGGGAGCCTCGCGAATGCCTCGATCAGAACGTCGATCCCCTTGTAAGGCTTGATCTTTCCAAACACCAAGAAGGTGACCGTGCCATCTGGCTGGTCCCGCGACCCTTCCTGCGATTGGGGCGAAGCGTCGCCGCCCAGCAGGCCATGTGGCAACACCGAGATACTTGACGGATCGACGCCCTGGTCGATCAACCTTTCCCGACCCCGCGCGGTGTGCACGATCAAGCGTTCGAAGGCGCCGAACAACTGGGTCATGCCGACACCTTGCAATCCGGAACTGGGCGCGCCGTTGAACGGATTGGTGTCGTGGACCGTCAGCACCAGCGGCGCGATCCGGTGCAGACCCCTGAGAAAGTGACGATCAACGAAAGGCAGTGGCAGCCACTGAAAATGGATGATCTCCGGCGGATCGCGCCGCAGTCTGCGTCGCAGCCAGAACATCGAGGCCAGGTGATCGGCGCCTTTGATTGCGAGCCGGACAGCGTTCGGCAGAAACTTCAAGCTTCGGTGCCCGGCGACACGGTAGAAGCCCGCCACCAGCGGCGCGTCGTTCGGGTCGCCATCGTCGACATCCGGTTCGCGCCCGTACAACACCACCTCGTGACCGGCGTCTCGTAACCCAGCCGCCAGCGCCGCGTCGTAGGGCAAGGTGAACAGGGAGGGGTCGATCAACGCGACGCGCATTGGCCGGAGGCTCCCTCCAGACCGAAGCCCGGCGCGACATTCTTCCCGGACGGCGGCGAACCCGAGCACTTCGCTTGCATGAGGGCAGGCGCCTGGGGCGGCGCGGTTTCATGACCACCACACGCGGCGGCTCGCGTGCCTCGATGACCCCGCGCGGCCCAAAGCCGGCGCATATCGCGCGGAACGACGGTTCATGAAAGCCACACCACGCTCATTTTCGTTGTGCACAGATGGAAAACCGGGTGCGATAGGCGGTGTCGGACTGATACAACCTCCGGCTTCGCAGCAACTCATGCACGTCCCTTTTAGGGTATCCCCGGCGATCGAAATTTCCGTGCGATCGCCTCGGCGCTGTGATAGAAATAGCCGTTAAAGGCGTTGCCTGCAAAGCATTGTTGATTGGTGGACGCGCTCTGGCAGCGGGTATGAAAGAGGGTATCGTCGAATGTCAGAGTTGACCGCCGACAGAGTTGCGTTCTCCCCGGGTCCGTCCGTCAAACCATCCCGCAGCGATGGACTGTCTCCGCGGCAGTTCGTCCGCGTGCTGCGGCGAAACTGGCTGCTTATCCTATGCTCGGGTCTGGTCGTTGCGGCTGCGGCCTATGTTGTCAGCAAGACCCTCCTCACCCCCAAATTTACCGCCGAGGCAACGGTGGCGGTCGAAACCCGCAGCTTCGCAATCCCCGAGCTCCAGGGCGTCCTCAGCAGCCAGACGATGGCCGATCCGATGCCGATCGTCCGCAGCGAGACACAGGTTTTGACCTCGCGGGCGCTGGTGCAGGCGGTGGTCCAGGAACTCAATCTGACGGCTGATCCCGAGTTTAACACCGCGCTCAAGGGTCCCCCGCTCAAGCAACGGGTGCTCGGCGCGCTGCGTGACGCGCTGCCCGCATCGTTCGCGGCGACGCTCGTCGATGACGGCGTCCTGCCGGCGGCTGACGCCGCGCCACCGTCACCGGACGTCGTGATGGCAAACGTCGTAGCGGCGGTGACCAATGGGCTGACGATCACCAACGATAATCGCAGCCTCGTCATCAACATCGATTTCATGTCGGAGCAGCCCGACCTCTCTGCCAGGGTCGTCAACAGCCTGATCGCACGGTACATGGCCGGCAAGGTGGATGAGCGCACTGTCGCCAACCGTGAGGCAAACACCGAGCTGGAAAAACGGGCCGAGCAGGTCCACGGCGAAGTCGATCAACTGGCACAGAAGATCCAGGAGACGCGGGAGAAATACAACCTCGTGCAGACTCGCTCAGGCAGCATCGGGCAGCAGCAGCTTGAGGACATATCGACGGCCCTGATCAAGGCAAGTTCGGATCGCGCACAACTCGAGGCCAACTACCAGCGCGCCGCCATACTGGTGCGCACCGGCGGCGCCGGCGTCGACAACTCCGACGCGCTGGGTTCGAGCATCGTCGGGACCTTGCGGGATCAGGAGGCGACAGCCGAGCGGAGGGTGGCGCAACTGCGGACCACACTCGGGCCAGGACATCCGCAACGCGCCGCCGCCGAAGCTGAGCTTGCAGCTGCCCGGGGCGCGGTTATCACCGAGGCGAAACGGGCCATGGCCGGGCTCGGCGCTCAGGCCGCGGCGGCACGTCAGCACGAGGCCGAACTGCGCGATCAGCTCGCCAAGGCGCAGACCGCCGCCACCAGTCTCAGCAGCGTTCAAAGCGAGCTCGAGCAGCTTGAGAAGGACGCGGACGCGCGGCGCACCTTGTATCAGACGTTGATCCAGCGGGCGGCGCAGACCGACGCGAACAAGGGCGGTCCTGAGCAGTCCGGCGCTCGCGTGGTCAGCCTGGCGGTGGCTCCCGCTTTCCCCTCAAGCCCACGACCCAAACTCGCCGCGGCGCTCGGCCTGCTCGGCGGCTGTGCATTTGGCGGGTTGCTTGCCGCCGTCGGCCGCGGGCGCGAAGGAAACTACGCCAGCGCAGCCGATCTGACGGCGGACACCGGCCTGGCCGTCATGGCGGTGCTGCCCCGCGGCAAGGGCGGCCGGATCTCGCTCGCCACTCGGGTTGTGAACGACCCGGCCGGACCTGAGGCCGAGGCATTGCGCTCGCTGCGTGGCCGGTTGCGCCTCAGCGGGCAGGGCGCGGTTCCCCGCAGCGTGCTTTTCGTCGGCAGCGCTACGGGTGACGACACCGCCAGCATGGCGGCGGCCTTCGCTCGGGTCGCGGCGCTCGATGGCTTACGCGTGCTGCTGATCGAGGGCGATCTACAGACCCCGAAACTGGCCGCGACGCTGGGAGTTGCCGCGAGCCGGGGACTGATCGAGACGCTGAACGGACATGACCACTGGCCGGAAAACGTTGCCCGCGATAATGCGACCACGATGGATCTGCTGCTGGTCGGACGGCCGCAGCCCGCCGCCAGCCAGTTGCTGGAGACCATGCAGCTGCAGAGCCTGATGGCGGAGACCCGTGAGGAGTACAACCTCGTGGTGATGGATGGCCATCCGGTGACACAGGAGCTGCACTCGGTGACGCTGGCCAACATCGTCGATGCGGTGGTACTGGTGGTTGCCGCCGGACAGACCGGTCGGGAGCAGGTGCGGGCCGCGATCACCGCGGTTGCCAGCGCGGCGCGGCGACCGCCGGTCGTGGCACTCAGCCAGGCGGCTTAAGGCGTCGGCTGGATTCTGACGTAGTCGGCTAGGCAGCGAGTTCCTGCAGAGGCCAGGCGCAGGACCGGCCACGACATCGAGACCGCCCAATGGCTTCACGATCCGCCGCGTGCCGAGGCGGGCGGGGTCCAGACCTGGAAGCGCTCGCCCCGCAACGATTGCAGGACGCCTACGCCGGTGGCGATGAATGCCAGCGCCACTTCAACCACCTTGCGCAAGGGGCCGGACGTCATCGCCAATCCTGCAGCAGAGATAACAATACCGAGCAGAGCAAGCGCGGTCATAATACTCCAGTGGCCCATGAGGCCGAGACCGATCATCCCAAATGCCGCGGCGAGCCCCAGTAAATAGACGGTGAGCCACCGCAGCAGCTTGTGTGATACATACTTGTATTGATCGAGCGGAGACAGTGTCGAGAGGCGCGGCCACAGATGTCGATGGACATTGAAGGCCTGGCAGGCAATCCGAATCTTCCGCCGGAATTCCTCCTGTGGACGTGATACCGTCTCCTCGTAGGCGATCGCGTTGGATGCGCGCACCACGCGGTAACGATCACACAGGATCGACATCGAGACATACATATCGTCGATGATATCCGGAGGCGCGGCATGATGAAGTTCACGCCTGATGGCGAAGATGGAGCCATCCGCCCCCATCGTGGATCCGGTACGACTTTCCAGTTCCTTGATTGCTTCTTCCAGGCGCCAATACGCCGAGCCGGTGGACGCCGTCGCGTTGCCGTCGGCTGACGTGTAGATCAGATGGCCACAGACGCAGCCGACCGTTGGATCCTGAAATGGCGCCAGCAGATTTGGGATCGCGTCCGGCGCGAACATCACGTTGGCGTCCGAGAACACAACAAAGTCGGCGTCGGTGGCTGCGATCAGCGTGTTCATGCCGTAGGTCTTGCCGTGGCGCTCGGTGCCTACGATGACGCGGATCTGGTCGCCGAACGCGCTGAGCACCTCGGCGGTCCGGTCACTGGCCGCGTCGACGTATATCAGCAGTTCAAGGTCCGGGGTCGCCTGGCGCATCGCCAGCATGTTGACCGCCTTGGCGGCGATGATTTTCTCCTCGTTGTATGCGCACACGCACAAGGCGACACGGTTGCCCAGGCTGGCATGGCGTTCCATTGTCCGAGGTCGCAGCCAAGCGAGTGCCGCAAGGCTGGCGGGATAGGTGGTGAATGGATGCAGCCCGAGTGCCATGAGTGTTGTGGCGGCGGCGAGGAACCCAGAACCCATTAGCGGCATGTCTCCTAGTGTGAGAGCGTGGGGTGCCACGCCTCTCCAGCGTTATCCATTGTTCCACCACCAACCACTGCTGTCAGGACCGGTCTCATATTCGGACACGATGCGTGACGGCCGGTATGGCCGTGCCGCCTCGCGGCAGGCTTGGCGAAGGTTTTCATAGTTCCAGACCCCTTCGATCAGTTGCCGCATCGCGGCGCGCAACGACCCGGCATCTGCACCGGCAGCGATAATCCCTGTTCGTCCATGGTCGATGGCTTCCGGCAAACCGCCGAGCGGACTCACGATCGAAGGCACGCCGTAGGCCATCGCCTCATGGAATACGCGCGGAAACGGATCTTCCCATATGGACGGGATCACTAATGTGTCGATTTCATGGAAAAATGATGCCGGGGCGACGTGGCCGCAAAATTCTATCCCGGGTGTGCCGCCCGCGCGGGCGCGCAACGTGCCTGCGTACTCCTCCGGGCCGGTGCCGGCGATGGCCAGTGTGGCACTTCCGGGCGGCAAACCGGCCATTGCGTCGATCAAATTCTCCAATCCTTTGGCGGGGTCGAGCCGGCCCACGGAACCAAACCGCCATGGGCCGTCTCGCCGAGGCGGCGGCAACGCAGGCGGTTCTTCGTCCGGATTGTTGCCTCGAATAATGCGCACCGGCTGCCGTCCGGTCTGAGCCCCGGCGAACATGCCGGTCGCGGCGATCCGGTCGAACACGCGGTGGCTTACGCAGGTAACGGCGGCCGGCAAGCGTGAAAGCCTGCGACGGGGCACGGAAAACAGGCGACATTCGGAACATTGCCGCGCGCAATTGCCGCGCCCGGGGCGCCACATCGCGCTGCGCGGACAGGCCGTGTAGTAGTCATGCAGCGTTTGCACCAGCGGGATACCGAGCCGACTCGCCGCCTGCCAGGCCGAGACCGAGAACCCCTGCAAATTATGCGCGTTTACCACGTCCGGGCGCAATCGCGTGAGAGCCCCTGCCAAACGCCGCTGCATCACCGGGTTAAAAGCATCCAGGGCCTGGAAGATTGGCCGAAGCATTGCGGGACGATGTCCCTGGTGTGGCCAGTAAACGTTCGCGAGCGGCAGATAGCAGACCGCAATGTCGTCGATTTCCCCAGCATCTTCCCGAGGTTCAGGTGTCAACGTAATGATCGAGCAGGCATGACCACGTTCGGACAACTTTCGGGCTAGAAATCGCAGGGTCACTTCGGCGCCACTCGAGCCATGCGGTGGGTAAAGTGTGTTGACAAAAGCAATACGCATAGCGGCAGTCCGCCGTGTGGTCGGTGCAGTTAGACAGTGTGGGTCTGAAGGCAGGAGATGATGCGCGCAAGTGGAACGTTAATAACACCGCAATGCCTGCACGCCAACCGATTCGCCGGCGATTTCGTTGTCAATCTTCCGCGTGCGCGTAGATATTTCTTGTGGTATGCACCAAAACCACCGAGCGAGCAGCTGCCGTTCAGGGCGGCGGCCCCCAAGACCCGCCGCGCTTGGCCAAATGGGCTCGGGACAAATCAGCGGAAATTGACTGATGTATGTAGTAAGTTGCAAGGAGACGAAGTGACCGCAGCGGATCCGGCCGACACCATGACTCTATTCTCCCGATTGTAATGCCTTTGAATCCCGATTTCGCGCGGGCGCGGGTAGTTCGGACCCGCCGTGGATCGGCATCGCTGGCGTCCTGGAGGTTTGTGTGACCAGCGCCAATTTTCCGTCGTCCAGCTTTCCGTCGCCTCAAATTTCGGTCGCGACGACGACCCCGAGCGAAGTTCCGCGTTCCGCCGGGCTAGCCGAGGCAGTCGAGATTCCCTTGGTTGTCGACCTCGATGGGACGTTGCTGCGATCAGACATGCTGGTCGAGACATTGTCCTTGGTCATGGCCCGCTCACCGCTGGCCGCGCTGGCCGCGCTCGCCGAAATTCGCCATGGACGGGCGGCGATGAAGCAGGCCCTCGCAAGTCGTGCCGATCTCAACGTGGCCGGCTTGCCATGGAACGATCAACTGATCGATCTGATCACCGCCGAGCGGGCGCGCGGCCGGCGGGTTTACCTCGCCTCAGCATCTGACCGAACCTTGGTCCAGCGTGTTGCCGAACAGCTTTCCCTGTTTGACGGCGTATTCGCCTCCGATGGCCACGTGAACCTGAAAGGTCCCGCCAAGAGCGCGGCGCTCTGCGGGGCTTTCGGCGAGAAGGGCTTCATCTATGCCGGCAATGACGAAGCGGACTTCGCCGTGTGGGAGCATTCCGCTGGGGTGATCGTCGTCGGTGCTTCGTCGTCTATCGTCGGCCGTGCGCTATCCCGCTGGCCCGAGGCTCGCGTTATCTCTGCGCCTCGAGCGACGCCACGAACTTATCTGAAGGCGATCCGTGTCCACCAGTGGCTGAAGAACGTGCTCCTCCTGGTGCCCGCACTGGCAGCCCATCGTCTCAATCTGCCGCTGCTTGGCTACTGCTTGGTCGGTTTCCTCAGCTTCAGCCTGTGCGCCTCCAGCGTCTACGTGACCAACGATCTAGTGGACCTGAAGCGCGACCGGTTGCATTCGACCAAACGCAACCGGCCGTTCGCCGCGGGCACGATCCCCGTCCTGCATGGCCTTGTCATGGCCCCCGCACTGCTCGCCGGCTCGGTCATGCTGGCGCTGCTGCTGTGGCCCAAGTTCCTATTGGTACTCGCCATCTATTATCTTGTGACGATCGGCTATTCACTTGCCCTCAAGCGGCAGATGATCCTCGATGTCGTCACGCTGGCCTGTCTCTACGGACTGCGGCTGATCGCCGGCAGCACTGCGGTCGACGTCAAACTCTCGTCCTGGCTCGTCGCGTTTTCAATTTTTCTGTTCACCAGCCTGGCTCTGGTCAAGCGCTGCGCGGAACTGATGGACCGCAAGAAGGTCGATCTCGCTGACGCCGCCGGCCGCGACTACCGGACTGCCGACCTGCCATTGCTGGAGTCACTGGCAGCCGCTTCCGGCTTCACCGCGGTGCTGGTCTTTTCGCTGTACATGAAGAGCGTCGACGTGGCGCTGCTCTATTCGGACCCTTCGCGACTGTGGCTCATTCCAATCATCCTGATTTACTGGATCTGCAGGGTATTGTTGCTGACCCACCGCGGCGAGATGCACGACGATCCGGTGGTGTTCGCCGCGACCGACCGGGTCAGCCTGGCGTGCGGGGTGGCCTGCCTTGCGGTGGTCGCCGCCAGCATCTGATATGGGCCATTTGGTGACTGATTGGAAAGGGCCGAGCGCATAACGCGAGCTAGTTGATTATACCACTTCAGGCTGACAACGCCGCGAGACCGGTTCCGGAGCGTTGGGCGACATCGCTGCTGGCCCTGAACGAAATTCCAGGTCGCGCCAACCTTTCCCGGGCCCAAGGAGAGGAGATCAGCCTCCCCGAGAGGGCAGAGGTCGTGCGCGGCTCATTGCGGGCAGACCGAAGTCAAATGGATGATCCGAGCGGTGGTGAGGTTTGCTTCGAGCAGGGAATACTGCTGTCTGCAAGCATGAGTTGACCAAGGCAGGCGCCCACCACAATGAGCGTTGGAAACGGAGCGAGTTCGTTGTCACCGCGTTGGGATTGCCTGTGCTCGGGCAGATCAGGGGACCCGAATGGGTGACACAATCGCCGCCGTCGTCGAGCATGCGCGGGCCAGTGCCGATGCGCTGGACGATCCGATCGACCTCGAGAACCAGGCGATCCGCAACTGGATGCGGCACCATTGGTCATTCAGCCATGCGGGGCGACACTATGTGGTCGGCACCGAGGTGCTGCCTCTGCGCTGGGTCCTGTTGACCCGCCGCTTCCATTTCGAGATCGACGCCGTAGCGTTCCTCCGCCGTATGATCCACGATCATAGCGCTCTGCGCGGCATGCGGCGATCGGTTATGGCGGTTAACGGAGCCCCAGCGTCAACTGACGATGCCGGCGTTATCACCATGCTGGCCCACTTCATTGTCACCGGGCGAGCCTGGCTGTTCGACACCGTCGAGCGGCCGCCGGTCGCGGGCAGGACGGATCCCCCAGTCTACGAGCGGTTGAATGGTGAACTCTCCACAAACGTGGATTTTGCCTTCCTCTCGCGCTGGGAGGGAGGCCAGTACCTACGCGGCTATGTGCCCTTTGCGAACGGCATTGTCGCCGGCGCCAGCGGCCTGACCATCGCCACGGGCTTCGATGTTGGCCAACGTAGCGAGGTGCAGCTCGCCGCCATGCCGTTGGCACCTGAAGTCGGCCCAAAGCTTGCTCCCTATGCCGGTGTCCGCTTCACTCACATGACGCGGACGCGGGTGCTTCAGGTGGTCGCACGGCGGGGCCCAATCCCTGTCCTGACCAAGACCGAGGCTGATGACGTGGATCGCGTGGTGCATCGCGAATACCTGCTGTCCGCCCGCGATACTTTCAACGCTCGGCGCCGTACGGGTGTGCCGAGCTTCCAAGACCTGCCAACCAACTGGCAGACCGTGCTGTTCTCCCGCACCTTCCACCAGGGCGTTGGCATGCCCAACACCAACGTTGCTCGCCCATTCTATACAGCGCTGACGGAAGGCCGGTGGCGGGATGCGATCACCGCCCTGCGCGGCTACGCTGTCGTCCCAAACTGGTATCGGACCCGGGTAACCCAAGAAGCGAACCTGCTGGCCACCCACGTGCCGCCACCGGTCCAACCGCCCGCGCAGTCCGCGCCAGGGCAGCCGTCGGGTGGGCCGCCCGGACCTTCACCAGCCAGATCACCAGGCGTGCCTCCACCATGATCCGTCATGTTCTGCTGCTTTTACCGCTCCTTGCTGCCTCCCCGGTGCTCGCCCAGAGCACCGATTGCGCTCGCGCAGCCGCACCTGCGGAGCGGGAAATCTGTGCCGATCCTATCTTGCGAGCAACTGATGCCGAGCTCGGCCGCCTGTTCGCCACCTTACGTGGCGAGGCACCGTCGGGTGTGCGCGCGACTCTCGTCGCCGGGCAACGCGCGTGGCTCGCACAGCGCAACTGCGCCGGCGCGTGTCTCATCGATCGTATCGCCGTCCGCCGTGACGCGCTGCGTGCTTTGGCCGCCACTGTCTCCCCCGCCAATCCCGGACCAGACACAGCCATTGCGGTGTGGCTCGTGGGCAGGTATCGCGCCGGCCCGTTGCGCGGCCTGGCCGGCCTGCGGGTGCCCGACAGCGTCCCAGGCATGGTACTCCCCGGCACCGAGCTCCGCTTCGCCGCAGGCTCAGTCTGCGAGGGCGACGCCTGCGGCGATTTTGGCCTCATCCCGCAACGCCTTGCCAGCGGCCCCGGGCAGGACACCCTTCCCGCTTTGCTCGATCTGCCCGCCACGGCGCCAGCCTGGCTTGTGCTGCGTGACGGCCAGGCGGGAGTTCTGCTCGCTCCCGCTTCCGGCGGCACACTCATTGCGCTCGCCAGTACCTGCGCTCCCACCGGAGGCTCGTGCGGCTGGGCAGTACAGGATTGGACAAGGCTGGATGGATACGGCATGCGGGAGGTTGATCTGAGTAAGCCCTAGCGTCGCGCATCAGCGAAGCGCGGTTTGTCGCTTTCGGGCCGAAGTAGCCGATTCACGAGGCGAAGCGCGGTCGAATTGCTACTCACCTCTCTGCGACTAGATGCTAAACCACCGGGCTGGCGCCACCATCCATATTGATCGCGGTGCCGGTGGTGAACCCCGCCCGGTCGGAGCACAGGAAGCAGGCCATGGCGGCGAACTCCTCCGCTTTGCCCATACGACCGAGCGGTACGCCGACGCCTGCCTTTGCAACATAAGACTCGAACGGCTCGTTGCTGCCCTCGGTTTTGTAGCGCCTTGCGATCTGATCGGTGACGATCAGTCCCACCAGCATGCCGTTCACCAGAATGCCGTGCGGTGCCCCTTCACCGGCCAGAACCTTCATGAACGCCATACCGGCGGCGCGAGAGACAGCGGTTGGAGCTCCGTTCGCCCGCGGCGCCTTGGCTCCGGTGTTGAGCACGTTGATGATGCGGCCCCATTGGCGCTGTTTCATACCGGGCCACACCAGCCGGGTCAGCCGAATGGCTGCGAACAGCTTTAGATCAAGGTCCTCCTGCCAGATGTCGTCGGTGATCTGATCCGATGGCATAGCGCGTGACATTCCGGCGTTGTTGACCAGAATATCCACCTTCCCGAACGTCCTGATCACGGCATCGAACGTCGTCTGGATATCGGCCGCCTTCGACACGTCGCACTGGAACGTCGCCACTTTGCCGGATGCGCCGTCCGAGGCGATACGCTGGGCCTCGGCCAACCCGTCGGCGCCGCGCGCCAGAATGGCGACGTTGGCGCCAGAAGCGGCAAATTCCATCGCCATGGCCAGACCCAGGCCTTTGCTCGATCCGGTGATGATCGCGGTGCGGCCGTCCAAGCGTACGTCCATGACAATTCTCCTCTGCCGAACCTTATCCTGGGCAATGTGCCGCGTCGTGGCAACGCAATGAGGCTTTGCGGGCTGCAATGATGCGCTATGACGTGTCCACCCACCGCCATTTCGAGAACGACCCATGTCATCCTTCGCTCTGGTATCGGTACTCCTGCTGCTCGCTGCCGTGCTTGGCTCGGTCAATCATGTGTATTTCCGTCTGCCACCCACAATCGCTCTGATGGCGGGATCATTGTTGCTGTCGGTGGTTATCATTTTGGCCGATCGCGCGGTCGAAAGCGTCGAGCTTCGCCGGTCGTGGGAGAACCTGGTGACGACGAATGACCTGCCGCACGTCTTCTTGGGCGGAATACTCGCATTCATGTTGTTTGCCGGAAGTCTGCACGTCGACGTTGACAGACTGCTGGCGCAGAAATGGACTGTGCTGTCCTTGGCAACCATCGGGGTGTTGATGGCGACTGCCTTGTACGGCTTCGGCATCTGGCTGGTTTTCGGCGGCAGCGTGCCATTGCCTTGGTGCTTTGTCCTGGGTGCGCTGCTGGCCCCAACCGATCCTATCGCCGTCGGCAGTTTGCTTCGCGCGGCTGGTTTACCGCCGGCACTGCTTGCCCTCGTCAACGGGGAAAGTCTGTTCAACGACGGGGTCGCCGTCGTGGTCTTCACCATCACGGTCGAGTGGGCGAATGGCGGGAGCACCACAGCCGCGACGATCGGCCTGGATTTTCTGCGGCAGGGCTGCGGCGGTATGGCTCTCGGCCTGGCAACCGGATTTCTGGCGTACCGCGCCCTGCGTTTGATCGACGAACCCGCGCTGGAACTCACGATCACCCTTGCGCTGGTAATGGTCACGTACAGCCTGGCGGAAGAGATCGGCGTTTCCGGACCGCTCGCCGTCGTCGTGGCCGGTCTGCTGACCGGCAGTCGCTCGACCCGTTTCGCCATGAGTGACCTGTCCCGCGCGCAGGTCGTGCTGTTCTGGGACCTTATCGACGGCTTGCTCAACGCGATGCTGTTCCTGCTGATGGGCTTCGCGCTGCTGTCGGTCGAACTCGACTGGACCTTGCTGCGGGCCGCAGCCGCCGGCATCGTGCTGGCGCTGTTGACCAGGCTGGTCAGTGTGGCAGTCCCGACGGTCATCGTGCATCTGCGACGTCTGCCGAAAATGAGTGGCGTGGCAGTTTTGACCTGGGGTGGCCTGCGGGGTGGGATCTCGATCGCGATGGCGCTCACTCTGGGACCGTCTCCGTATCGCGATTCGTTGCTGGGGGTGTGTTATGCGGTAGTGGTCTTCACCATTCTCGTGCAGGGGCTCTCGATGCCGCTGCTGACCCGCCGACTCTACCCGGCAGCGGTCACAACAACCCCGCCACGATGACGGTAAGCAACCCGAGGATCAGATTGACCCCGATCAGTTTGCGGATGCTGTCGAGGCTGCCGGCCATCCGTGTCCGGTCGGTGGTGCGGCGAAACTGCCGGTAGGGACCGAAGAAGATCGCCACGAACACCGCCGCCATCACTAGGCCCAGTGCCATCATCGCGTTGATCTTCCAGGACAGTGTCGCCATCTCCGGCCGCAGGCCCAGCATGGCGAAACCGCTCAGCAGAGATAATCGGCATGGCGTGCCAGATCACCAGGAAGAATTTGCGAAAAACCTGAGTATGCAGCAGCATCCGCTGCGGCGCCTCGATTGCCGCCAGGCTTGGCCGCAACACCACGTAGGCAAAGAACATGCCGCCAACCCACACGACGGCGCAAAGCAGATGCAGCGCCTTCAGCCCCGCGTAAATCGTCATCCGCTCATCTCCAGCAACTCGCTCAGCAAGGCACGTAACTCATTTGCCGCCGTCGATCGAGGGGTGGCTTCAGTCACGCCCAATCCCTCCGCGAAGGCACTCGCGAAGCCGGTCCGGTTGCCAATGGTTGCCGCCAGTAACGGGTGACCGCCCGCGCGCAGCGACGACATCATCGTTTCGCGTAAGCGGCCCGACGGTGGCAGACGGTTGAGCACCAGAGCCGCACGTCGCTTCTCCGTCGCCGCAAGCTTCAGCGTTCCCTCCGCCGCCCAGACATCGGGCGGGCTCGGCTGCACCGGGACCAGCACCACATCGGCCCCACGAATTGCGAGCCGAGCATCTGTGTCGATCTGCGGCGGACTGTCGATAAGAACCACATCATGTCCTGCCCTGAGCCGATCCAATTCGGCTGCGAGCCGCCACCCTGAAACGTTGGAAAACATCAGCGGCGGCAGATCTCCGACGCGAGCCTGTCGAAGCTGGTTCCAGCGCGTGAGGCTGCCCTGCGGGTCGATATCCAGCAGGGCAACCTTGTGTGACGGCGCCAACGCGGCGGCCAGATTCGCGGCCAGGGTGGTCTTGCCGGTGCCGCCCTTCTGCTGAGCAACGGTGATCACGATTGCCATGCCATGCAACTCCAAGCCGTTGCGGTGATACTGGGCTGTTACTGTGATACTGGACCAGAATCGGGGTTCGGACAGCAAAATCCCATGGCGGATACGCTCGCTTTCCGCCGAGCATCGTCCTATTGTAATCCGTGCCCATCAAAACGGTGGACGCGGACCAAAAACCGGGGACGGCAAAATGCCAACCGATCGGTCTCGGGGCGAGGCGGCGCCCTATCGTCTGGACCGCCCTCGATGTACGCAGGATTGGCACGCGTACAACGGCATACGAAGGCAGGTGTTCAATCTTCCTCGTCCAGATGGAATAGCCGACGCAACCTGTCACCCGTTGCTGCTCTGGCTGGAGGACCAGCCGATTGGTGCCATTCAGGTAGAAGACCTGCGAAATGCGGCCGCAGCCTTGCGGCTGGTGGCGATCGATCCCGCTTGGCAAGCTCGGGGGCATGGCCGCGCTCTGCTCGACCACGCCGAGAAGTTCGTTCGCGACCTGGGGTGCAGCAAGGCCGTGGTCTACGCGACGCCGGAGGCGGCCGGTTTCTACGCCAACGCCGGCTACGACGAGGAGAATTGGGACGAAACCAGCGTTAGCGGCATTGTCCAGATGCTGAAGAAACTCGACTGACGCTCAGGCGCGCAACGGCTCCGGCGGCGTTGCTGGCGGAACTGGGATAGGGCGCGGTGGTTCTTCGATTGGCACCGGCCCATCGGGATCGGGAACCTCCGGCGGATCACCTGGCGGCGCGGGCGGGTCCGAGAGCATCATCGCTATAGTGTTGTCCGCCCCTTGGCATAGGGACATCGGCGGCTTCCGCGCCCATCCACCTGGTGTCATCCCCGGCGCAGGTCCTATGACATTCTTGTAAAATAACATTATTGTCCCGCTATTGGTGTTCTTCTCTCGGGCAGACACCTGGTCATCCGCCAGCAATTTTACTCTAATCCGAAAACGCACGTTCCGCTTCCGGCCCGGTTTCCGGCGTCGCCACTGGAATCGGCCGCTCGGCCATCTGTCGGAAACCCTCGATCGCCCGACGCAAGCGCAACGGATCGCTTGCTCTCGGGCTCCAGCACAAACAATACCAGTGATCGTCCCGTGATCTCGTAGCTGTCGCCGGTGTCGAACGCCTGATGGATGCTGTCGTCTGGAACATTGGTGTCCAGCAGGCAGCGCCACAGCGAGCCCCCAACGACTTCGGGCAGGACAAAATTCACCACGTCATGGTGCGCATTCAGCACCAGCAAGGCAGTCGCATCCAATGCCGGCCGCTTGATTCCACTGGCCTGGGCGCGGCCATCCAGCAGCATCCCGAAACAGCGGGCATTGGCGTCGCCCCATTGCTGTTCCTCGATGTCCTGGCCGGTGGGCGACAGCCAGCGCACATCGCGGACATCGAGTTCGGCATTGTATTCCCCGGTCAGAAAGCGCGACCGGCGGAGGATCGGAAAAGACTGCCGCAGCACGATCACCTTGCGGACGAACTCCGCGAGCTCGACCTCCTTCTCGCCGAAATTCCAGTTGACCCAACTGATTTCGTTGTCCTGGCAATAGGCGTTGTTGTTGCCGTCCTGTGTCCGACCGAACTCATCGCCGGCGAGCATCATCGGCGTCCCCTGAGACAGCAGTAGGGTCGCCAGCAGATTGCGCTTCTGGCGCTCGCGTAACGAAATGATCTCGCGATCGTCGGTCGGTCCCTCGACGCCGAAATTCCAGGAAAGATTGTCTGAATGACCGTCGCGGCCCTCCTCGCCGTTCGCGTCGTTGTGCTTTTCGTTGTACGAAACGAGGTCGTTCAGCGTGAAGCCGTCATGCGCGGTGATGAAGTTCACGCTGGCCCAGGCCTTGCGCCCACGGCGGGCGAATTCGCCGGCGGAGGCAGCCAGCCTGGTCGCCATTTCCGCCTGCTTGCCTTCGTCTCCCCTCCAATAGGCCCTGACCGTGTCTCGGAACTTGTCATTCCATTCGGCCCAGCCAGGGGGAAACCCACCGACCTGGTAGCCGCCGGGGCCGATGTCCCACGGTTCGGCGATCAGCTTGGTGTTCGACAGCACCGGATCCTGCAGGCAGCTTTGCAGGAAGCCATGGGCTTCGTTGAAACCATCGGATTCCCGGGCCAGGATTGTCCCAAGGTCGAACCGGAAACCGTCGACACGCATCTCCGACGCCCAGTAGCGCAAGCTGTCGGTTACCATCTGCACCACGCGGGCGTGGCTCATGTTCAGGGTGTTGCCGGTCCCGGTGTCGTTGATGTAGTGACGAGGGTTGTCAGGCATCAGACGGTAATAGGACGCGTTGTCGATGCCTCTGAATGCCAGCGTCGGACCGCGTTCGTTTCCTTCGGCCGTGTGGTTATAAACGACATCCAGGATGACCTCCAGTCCGGCGTCGTGCAGTCGCGCTACCATCTCCTTGAATTCCGAGAAGACAAAGTCAGGCACAGCCGAATAGCGAGGATCGGGGGCGAAAAAACCGATCGAATTGTAGCCCCAGTAGTTGGTCAGCCCCTTGTCCAGCAGATAGCTGTCGTTGACGAAGGCGTGGACCGGCAACAATTCCACAGACGTAACGCCCAGCGTGCGGATATAGTCGACGATCTCCTTGCGGCCAAGACCGGAGAAGGTTCCACGCAAGTGCTCCGGTACCGCTGGATGCAGCTTGGTGTAGCCGCGCACGTGCATCTCATAGACGATGGTGCGGTCCCACGGAACCGACGGCGCCCGCTCGCGGCCCCATGTAAAGGCCGGATCAATGACACGGCATTTGGGCATGAAGCGCGCACTGTCACGCTCATCGAACGTCAGGTCGTCGCCGTCCGCGCCGAGGGTGTAGCCGAACAGGGCGGGATCCCATTTCAGCGTGCCGACGTGAGCTTTCGCATAGGGGTCCAGAACGAGTTTGTTGGGATTGAAACGGTGCCCGGCTTCCGGCTCATATGGTCCGTACACCCGGTATCCGTAGGTGGTTCCGGGCCGAGCGTCGGGTAGATAGCCGTGCCAAACTTCGTTGCTGTATTCCGGTAATTCGATCCGCTCCAGTTCGCGGGCGCCGGTGTCGTCAAACAGGCACAGTTCGACCTTGGTCGCATGCGCCGAAAACAGCGCAAAGTTCACACCGAGGCCGTCCCAGGTCGCGCCGCACGGATTAGGGGAGCCCTCGCTGACTCGTGATTTCAGAACTGTCATCGACATCGTGCGTCGTCCCCCGGAGCCTCAGATAAGACAAAAAAAGAGGGGGCACGCGCCCCCTCCCTTAGCAAGTGTGGCTATGCCGTCAGACGACCGAGGATATAGCCGAACCCGAGCGCAAGCAAGGTCGCAACGATGGGCTGCGCCTTGATTAGATCGCTGACCTGACCGGCCGCGTCCTGCGCCTGACCGGCGGCCTGGTTATACAATCCCTGCGCCTGGGTCTTGGTATCACCGGTCATGTTGCCAACAGTTTCTTGCACCCGTCCTCCAAAATCACGGGCTTTGCCTTCAAGGCGATCGTCCATCGGGGTCTCCTAAGTTCGGGGGAACCTGATAACGCCGGCAACCGCCCAAGGTTCCGTAACGAATTGCTGAAGTGCCTCCCGTTCCGCCATCGCGCTGCCCGTCAACCGAAGTTCAGCCGCAACCCAGGCGCGGGCCATTGCATCGATCCCAGGCGGCCGCTGTCCGACAGGGTGACGTAGGCGGTTCGCATATCGGATCCACCAAAACACACGTTCGTCGGATAGGTATCCGGCATCTTCACTGCGCGCACGATTTCGCCTGCCGGCGAAATCTCGGTGATATAGCCGGTGTTCAGCGTCGCTACCGCATATTGCCACTGGCCATGACTGCCAGGCTGTCGAAGCGCGCGCTGCCCGGCAGCCCGGCGATCACTCGACCGCTGTGAGGCACGTGCGGTGGCGGTTTGCGCAGCACACCAGGTGCCTCGATATCGAACGCCCAGAGCCGTGCCCCTTCCGTGTCCGCGGCGTAAAGCGTCTTGCCGTCCGGCGACAACCCGCAGCCGTTCGGACTGAGCATGGGATAGGCAATTTCTGTGATCTTCGAGCCGTCGGGCAGGGCATAGTAAAGCCCTCCGTGGTCGCGATGCCGGGCGAGGCGCTTGCCCAGATCGGTGAAATAGAATCCGCCGTGGACATCGAACACCAGATCATTCGGCGCGGACAGCGAGGCCGTCGACCTCGGTGTAACAGCGTCCTCGCCTCGCCGGTGTTCGGGTCGATGCGCTGTATGTAACCGAATTTGTAGTCGGGATGGGGGGCTATGCCCATCGAGTGGCCCTCGACGTACCGGCTGCCGCCGTTGTTGCAGAGATAGAGTGCGCCGTCGGGCCCGAACGCCAGGCCATTCGGACCGCCGCCGCAACGCGAAAACACGCTGGTGTCGCCACCCGGATCCACGCGGGACAACTGATTGTTGCGGATTTCGGTCAGAACGACGGAGCCGTCCTTGCAGACCACCGGCCCCTCTGGAAAGCCGAAACCGGTGGCCAGTATCTTCACCTCGGTCATCGTGGCGTCGGTCATAATGGAATTTCCCCCTTTTCCGTCCAGGTCAGTGTCTGCGGATCGGCCGCGCCGTCAAGCGCGACGCCGATCGCACGCCGCTAGACGATTACCCTGCCGCGAAGACGGCCGGTGGTGTCATGTCGGTCGAAACCTCCCACTTCAATTCCGTGAGGGGCTATTGTTCTCGCGGAGCGCCGGCCGCAGCCGCCCGGACATGCCGTGAGCTGGCCGACACTTTACCCCAACACCTCTCGGAGCCGCAGCTAGGCGCCAGCGAGAGTCCAGATTAGCCACCGGGGGTCCAGATTCATCCGCAACGGCACCGACCGGGTCGGACCGTCGTGCGCCCCTGCCTAGAAGGCAGGCGGACCCCATCCCACGACTTGGCCCGGGTGAATGCCGTCGGCGCTCGGCGAGGCTGGTGCATGGCACCACCCCACCCAGCAAGATAGGCCTGGTCATCGCATTTCGCGGGGGCCCCTCGCCAGTCCCGCAACGCAAAGTGTTACGGCGTAATCGCGACCTTCAGGACGCCGTCGCGCTGGTTGGCAAAGAGTTCGTAGGCCCTTTCGATATCATCCAGCTTAAAACGGTGCGTCACCATCGCCGTCAGGTCCAGGCGACCGGAGCGGATTACATTCATCAGCCGCCGCATGCGCTCCTTGCCGCCCGGGCACAGCGTGGTGACGATGCGATGGTCGCCGAGCCCAGCCGCGAACGCGCCGAGTGGGATCGTCAGGTCGGTTGAATAGACCCCCAGGCTGGAGAGCGTGCCGCCGGGACGCAGCACGCGCAACGCGGCCTCGAATGTGGCCTGTGTGCCCAGCGCCTCGATTGCCACATCCACCCCGCGCCCGTCAGTCAGTCGCATGATCTCAGCGACGGGATCGACCTCGCGGAAATTCAAGGTCACGTCCGCGCCACATCGGCGTGACATCGTGAGGCGACCGGCGATGCCGTCTATCCCGATGATCGTGGTCGCGCCAGACAGCTTCGCGCCAGCAGTCGCACACAGGCCGATCGGACCTTGCGCGAACACCGCGACCACATCGCCGATTTGGATGTCGCCGGCCTCGGCGCCGGAGAACCCGGTCGACATGATGTCCGGGCACATCAGCACCTCCTCATCCGCGAGGTCATCAGGCACCGGGCACAAATTGGCCATCGCGTCTGGCACCAGGACATATTCCGCCTGACAGCCGTCTATGGTGTTGCCGAAGCGCCATCCCCCCATGGCCTTGAAGCCGCTGCTCTCGAAGCCGCCGTCCTGCGACCCGCAACCACACAAACAGGCCGCGGAATGGCCACTGGGCGTGATGGCGCCCGCGATGACCCGCTGACCTTCCGCGAAGCCCCGCACAGCCGAGCCCAGCTTCTCGATCACGCCCACTGGTTCATGGCCGATCGTTAATCCCTTGGCCACAGGATACTCGCCCTTGAGGATGTGGACGTCCGTGCCGCAGATCGTGGTGGTGGTGATCCGAACGAGCGCGTCCAGAGTGCCCACGTCGGGGATCGGCTTACTGTCCAGCACGATGCGCCCAGGTTCGACAAAAATCGCAGCTTTCATGCGGGACATGCCTTGGCTCCGTTGCAATGGCGAAGGAACGTAGCCGGCCTGCGAATAATTCGGCTTGCGCTAGATCAAGCTTAATTCGGATTACGCTAGAGGGAACTGATCGAAGTCGTGCGTTTGCGTCGCCCGGGCATGAGCGGTGGTCGCGACCGCGTATATGGAGGAGGCCGAGCGGTTCGACTGGCTGGTGGCGATGAACGCCGGGAAGGTTCTGGCGGCCGGATCGCCCTTGGCACTCAAGAAAACCAACGGAAGCGAAACGGTGGAGGCCGGGTTCGTCGCCCTGTTGCCAGCACGTCAGCGCGCCGGAGGCGGATTTAAGTGGTCGTCGCAACACCCTTTGGAAGGAAGTTGCGATGATCAATCGAAAGCGGCGTTCGGATCGATCTGGGCGGGCGCCATTGTCGTCACCCGGCAGGCCGCCGGTGGCAGGACGAGATGAGCAGCGACGGTTCTGGGCGGCGATCGCGGTCGGCATGGCAAGTGAGGATGCTGCGATCGGGGTCGGTGTGCCGCAAGCTATCGGAACACGATGGTTCCGGAAGGCAGGCGGCATGCCACCAGCAAAGTTTGGACGATCGGCTAAACCGCTTTCCCGCCGATATCTCTCGTTTGCGGAGCGGGAAGAGATCGCGCTCCTTCGTGCGCAGGACCGCTCCATGCAGGAGATCGCACGCCAGTTAGGGCGGGCAACCTCGACGATCTCGCGTGAACTGCGGCGCAACGCCGCTACCCGAAGTGGCGGCCTCGAATATCGCGCGACGACAGCCCAATGGCACGCCGAGCGCGCTGCTCGGCGCCCCAAGCAGGCAAAACTTGCGCTGAATACGACATTGCGGACCTATGTGGAGGAACGGCTGGCCGGTGTCGTCGTAGCTCCGGGCGGGGTTCCTGTTCCCGGCCCGGCGGTGACCTGGAAGGGCCGGCGGCACGGGCCGCGGAAGAACCGGCGATGGGCAAAGGCCTGGAGCCCGGAGCAGATCGCCCGGCGCCTGCGGGTCGACTTTCCAGACGATGAGACCATGCGGATCAGTCACGAGGCCCTCTACCAAGCGCTGTTTGTACAAGGGCGGGGCGCCTTGCGCCGCGAGCTGACAGCCTGCTTGCGAACGGGGCGGGCACTGCGGGTGCCGAGGGCGCGTGCGCGCAAGCGTGGCAAGACGTTTATCTCTTCAGAGATCATGATCAGCAAGCGCCCGGCGGAGGCCACCGATCGCGCCGTACCTGGCCACTGGGAAGGCGACCTGATCATGGGTCTTGGTAGTTCTGCGATCGGTACTTTGGTGGAGCGCACGACGCGCTTCGCCCTGCTGCTGCATTTGCCGCGCATGATGGGCCATGGCCAGGAGGCTCGCGTGAAGAATGGTCCCGCGCTCGCCGGTCATGGTGCCGAGGCGGTGCGCGACGCGATCACGCGCACGATCATCACCCTGCCCGAGCAAATGCGCCGGTCGCTGACTTGGGATCAGGGCGCTGAACTGGCCCAGCATGCACGTCTGAAGATCGACGCCGGCGTGCAGGTCTATTTCTGTGATCCTCACAGCCCGTGGCAGCGCGGCACTAACGAGAACACCAATGGGTTGCTACGCCAGTACTTCCCAAAAGGCACCGATCTCAGCATTCACAGCATCGAGGAGGTTGCAGCCGTGGCAGCCGCTCTCAACGCCCGGCCCCGAAAGACGCTCGATTGGAGAACGCCTGCGGAGACGCTTGACCAGTTGCTTCGATCGGCCAACAAGTCTCCTGTTGCGACGACCGCTTGAATCCGCCGGACATCAGCCGATCCAAGTGCAGCCGCGCCGCATCTTTGACTGTCCGCCGGCCATCGTCGCCCACGACCTCACCTGCCGTTTCGGGGACTTTACCGCGGTCGACGCAGTGAGCTTCACCATCGAGCGCGGTGAGATCTTCGGGTTTCTCGGCTCGAACGGCTGCGGCAAGACCACCACGATGAAGATGCTGACTGGCCTGCTGCCGGCAAGCAGCGGTGATGCCTTGCTGTTGGCCAGCGACTCGACGCCCGCGATATCGCCGCCCGCAACCGCGTCGACTATATGTCGCAATCATTCTCCCTTTCACCGAGCTCACGGTTCGGCGGAATCTGACACTTCAAGCGCGTTTGTTTCATCTGCAACCACGCCACGCGAAACAGCGCATCGCCGATCTGGTGGGACGTTTCGGCCTCGCAGACTATCTCAATCAGCCTTCGTCCTCCCTCCCACTGGGCATCCGGCAGCGGCTTTCACTCGCCGTCGCGATCGTTCATGAGCCCGAGCTGCTTCTTCTGGATGAGCCGACCTCAGGCGTGGATCCACTTGCACGCGATAAGTTCTGGGAACTGCTGATCGATCTCTCGCGCAATCAGGGCGTGACCATCTTCGTTTCAACTCATTTCATGAATGAGGCGGAACGCTGTAATCGAATTGCTGATGGATCGGGGACGCGGGTTGGCGACGGATACGCCGAGCAATCTGATGGCGGCAAGGAGCGCGGTCACGCAGGAGAATGCCCTTCATCGGTTATCTCCCGCCACGACATCGAAACAGACTAAGATTAACTGATTTGAAACCCGACGAGGGTTCAACGCCCCGCTTGAGAGTATGCCACCCGTGCTGGCGACTTTCATGCAGGCGTCGCCGTCCACCCATTTCGTTTCGTTTGCACAGTCAATCCTGTATCGCGGCGCCGGCTCGACGTCGTTTGGCCACAGTTCCTGGCGGTGGGGCTCATCGGCGGTGTGTTCTTCATCCTTGCCCTGCTGCGCTTCCGAGTCGCGGTCGCTCAGTCGATCTGAGGGTCAGATCGCCACGGCGGGCACCTTTCGGAAGCGACCGGCGACGGCAGCGAGGCCTTCCGGCCGCCCGAGCCAGCGCCACCTGGGACAAATCTTGCATTGCAGCAGCGAGGCAGGCAGCAATTGAGACAGATCAATGCTACATCACGCCGATCCGTGTTCATGTTTGCTTCACCCTGCCGCCCCCGTGAGGCAGCCCCAAGGAGGAAAGAATGGAGCTCTCCGTCGCCGACATCATGACGAAGAACGTGAAGACCGCACGACCTGAACAATTCGGTCGCCGAGGTCGCCAGGATTCTGACCGACAACGATATCAGCGCCCTTCCCGTATGCGATGATCATGGCGTGGTGGTCGGCATGCTGAGCGAAGGCGACCTGTTGCGACCTGTCGGGCAAGGCGAATGCAGCGAAGCGCGCCTGGTGGCTCAACCTGCTTGCCGAGGGCACCGACCTGGCGCCCTCGTTCCTTGACTCGCATCCGGTTGGAAAACCGGCGGGCACACGAGTTGATGATTTCACCGGCGATCACGACGTCGCCCCGAGCCAGCGTTCCCGAGATCGCCGACCTGATGATCAACCATCGCATCAAGCGCCTGCCTGTTGTTCGATGGCGGCAAACTCGTCGGGATCGTCAGCCGAGCCGACCTGATACGCGTGCTGGCGGAAACGCCCGACGCCATCGCGGAAGCGCTCTGAAGGGACCAGCGGGTCGCGGCCATGCCAACGTCGCCCCCACGTGGTCGCGGCCGGGTCGTCGCGCTCCGCGGACCGGTCATCGACGTGGCGTTCGAAGCCAGCCCGTTGCCGCGGATCGAGGAAGCGCTGCGGGTCGAGTGGGATCGGCCAGCGACGCTGATCGCCGAGGTGCAAAGCCATCTCGATGAGACGACGGTGCGCGCGGTCGCGTTGCGGCCAACCGCCGGACTACGGCGCGGCACGCCGGTCGCAGGCGACCGGCGGCCCGATCACCGTGCCGGTCGGCGACGCGGTGCTCGGCCGGTTGCTCGACGTGCTGGGCGAGGTCGGCGATCGCGGACCGCCGTTGCCGGCCGATCTGCCGCGCTGGCCGATCCACCGCCCGCCGCCGCCGCTCGCCGCGCAGACCGCGTCGCGAGGGCGTGTTCGAGACCGGCATCAAGGTGATCGATCTGCTGGTGCCGCTGGCGCAGGGCGGCAAGGCGGCGATGTTCGGCGGCGCCGGTGTGGGAAAGACCGTCCTGGTGATGGAACTGATCCATGCCATGGCGGAGAAATACCAGGGCATTTCCGTGTTCGCCGGCATCGGCGAGCGGTCGCGCGAAGGCCACGAGCTGCTGCACGACATGACCGCTTCGGGCGTGCTGGACCGCACCGTCCTGGTGTACGGCCAGATGAACGAGCCGCCGGGCGCGCGCTGGCGGGTCGGTCTGAGCGCGCTCACCATCGCCGAGTTCTTCCGCGACCAGAAGCACCAGAACGTGCTGCTGCTGATGGACAACGTGTTCCGCTTCGTCCAGGCAGGCAGCGAGGTGTCCGGCCTGCTGGGCCGCTCGCCGTCGCGCGTCGGCTACCAGCCGACACTGGCCACCGAGGTTGCGGCGCTGCAGGAGCGCATCGCATCGGTGGCCGGCGCGTCGATCACCGCGATCGAGGCTGTCTACGTGCCGGCCGATGACTTCACCGACCCGGCGGTGACCGCCATTTCCAGCCATCTGGAGAGCGCCATCGTGCTGTCCCGCAGCATGGCGGCCGAGGGGATATATCCGGCGGTCGATCCCCTCGCCTCCTCCTCGATGCTGCTCGACCCGCTGGTGGTCGGCGCCGAGCACTACACTTTGGCCGAACGGGTTCGCGAGACGCTGGCGCACTAGCGGGAGCTGCGCGACGTCATCGCGCTGCTTGGGATGGAGGAACTCGGCGCGCAGGATCGCCTGATCGTCACACGGGCGCGGCGGCTGCAACGCTTCCTTACGCAGCCCTTCGCAGTCACCGAGGCGTTCACCGGGGTCGCCGGCAAAACGGTGAGGCTGGCGGACACGCTGGCGGGCTGCCGAGCCATTCTCGACGGCGAGGCCGACGACTGGCCGGAAGCCTCGCTCTACATGATCGGCAACCTGGCGGACGCCCGCCAGACGATGCGCAGGCGAGGCGGCGACCACATGAGGCTGCTGATCACCGATCCGACCGCGATCGTTGCCGATTGCGCCGACGTGACCGCCTGCGCGCCGAGGACGAAAGCGGCAGCTTCGGTATCCTGCGGGGTCATGCCGATCTGCTGACAGTTTTGCCGGTCTCGGTTGTCTCCTGGCGGCATGCAGACGGCAAGGCCGGCTATTGCGCGGTGCGCCGCGGCGTGCTGACGGTGCGGGGCGGCAACGAGATTGCGATCGCCACGCGCGAAGCGCAGCTCGGCGACGACCTTGACGCTCTGGAGGTCTCGGTCATGACCCGGTTTCGGTCCGAGGCGGAGGCCGAACGGGCCGGGCGGGTCGCTGCGACGCGGCTGCACACCGAGGCGGTGCGGCGGATCGTCGCCGCACTGCGCCCGGAGCGTCAGCAGCGAGGTCGGGGGGTGACGGAAGAGCCGGATGGCCTGCTTCACTCGGTGCGCCAGCGCCGCGTCCGGCATCAGGATTGGCTGCGCCAAGGCGAGCCGTCGCTCGGGCGCTATCTCGCGCAGGTCGGCGCGCTGGGCTGGGCAATCGTGATTCCAACGCTGCTCGGGGTCTTTCTCGGACGCTGGATCGATCATCGCCTGGGCACCGGGATCTTCTGGACCGGACCGCTGCTGCTGGCGGGTCTCGGCGATTGGCTGCTGGTCCGCCTGGCAGTGGATGCACGGAAGATGATCGCCGAAGCGGGGATGGCGGCGCCGGCTACTTCGCGCTGGTCTGCTGGCCGGTGCGCTGCATTTCGGCCTGTTGCGCTGGAACACGACTGCTTTACGCGCGGCCGGGTCGGCTGTGGGCGGCGATGGGCATCCAGTGCGCGCGGATGGCCGGGCTTGGCGGCGTGCTCTTCGCTCGCTGCGCTGCATGGCGCCCCTCCCCTGCTGCTGACCGCGCTCGGCGTGCTGATCGCACGTCCGCTCGTGACGCGCTGGGTGGCGTGGCAAGCCATGATGGGATCGCCGCTCGATCTCTGTCGTTGCATTCCGGATCGGCCCACTCGCCATCACCACACCCGTACTGGCGACCTGGGGCATCATGCTGCTGCTGGCCGGCGGCTGCTGGCTGCTGACGCGGCGCCTGTCCTTGCGACCGTCGACGCGGCAGGCCGCGCTGGAGGTCGTGGTCGAAGCGATCGAGGCGCAGGTGCGCGATACCATGAGGGTCGATCCGGAGCCCTACGTTCCGCTGATCGGCACGCTGTTCCTGTTCATCTTCGCCGCCAACTGGTCCTCGCTGGTGCCCGGCATCGAGCCGCCGACCGCGCACATCGAGACCGATGCCGCGCTTGCCCTGATTGTCTTCGTCGCGGTGATTTGTTTCGGCATCCGGTCGCGCGGTCTGCGCGGCTACCTGGCGACCTTTGCCGAACCCAGCATCCTGATGGTCCCGCTCAATTTGGTCGAGACGGTCACCCGCACGTTTTCGCTGGTAGTCCGGCTGTTCGGCAATGTCATGAGCGGTGTGTTCGTGGTCGGCATCGTGCTTGTCCCTGGTCGGCCTGCTGGTGCCGGTGCCGCTGATGGCCCTCGAGCTGCTGACCGGCGCGGTGCAGGCGTACATCTTCAGTGTGCTGGCCATGGTCTTCATTTCCGGCGTTCTCGACCAGGCGGCGGTCAGAGGACCAGGGATGCAACCCGACGGAGACGTTTCGCCGCCATGAACTGGATACAGATCGCCAGCATCCTGGGCGCGGCCCTGGCCGTTTCATTCGGCGCGGTCGGCCCCGCCCTGGGCGAAGGGCGCGCGGTCGCCGCCGCCATGGATGCAATCGCGCGACAACCCGAGGCCGCGGGCACGATTTCCCGCACGCTGTTCGTCGGACTGGCCATGATCGAGACGATGGCGATCTACTGTCTGGTCATCGCGCTGCTGCTGCTGTTCGCCAATCCGTTCGTGCACTGATGCGGCTCGACTGGACGACGTTGATCCTGCAGACGGTCAACGTCCTTGTCCTGCTCTGGCTGCTGCGGCGCTTCCTGTTCCGCCCGGTCGCCGCCATCATCGCCGAGCGCAAGGATGCGGCAGGAGAAACTGCTGGCCGAAGCCGAGGCGGCGCGACAACAAGCGCTGGCAAGTGCCGAACGGGCGGCGGATGCATGGCAAGGCCCTGGCGGCGGACAGCGACCGCATCCTGGCCGACTCCCGAGCGACAGCCGAAACGGAACGCGCGGCGCTGCTGCATCGAGCCGCGGACGAGGCGGCGAAGGCGCAGCGATGCCGCGCAGGTGACCCTGGAGCAGCAACGCGGGCAGATGCGACGCGAACTGGAGGCCGAGGCGCGTCGAACTTGCGGTGACGATTGCATTGCGGCTGCTGCATCGGGTGCCGGCCGCAGGCGCTGAACGTGCCCTACTCCAATCACTCGATGCGTGGCTGACGACGCTGTCGCCCGACGGACTGGACGCGCTCTGGCGGGACCGGGGGAAGCGCTGGAGTTCGTCACCGCCACTCCGCTGGATGCCCGCGACGCAGGGCGGCTTGCGCGGAGATGTTGCGCAAGCGGTTTGGCGACCTACCGGCGCCGCGGTTCGTCGTCGATCCGTCACTGATCGCCGGGTATCGAACTGCGCGGCTCGCATGCCAGGCTGCGCAACAACTGGCGCGCGGATCTGGATCGTATCGCCGAGGAGCTGAGAAAGGATGACCAGCATCTCGCCATGGCTTGAGCGTTCGGAGCGGCGTATCGGCGCGGCGCAGCTCGGGCCCGAGGTCGAGGAATTCGGCCGCGTCGAGACCATCGGAGACGGCATCGCCATGATCTCCGGCCTGGCACCCGCGCGGCAGGACGAAGTGCTGCGCTTCCAGGGCGGACAGTTGGGCTTCGTGCAGACGCTGGCCCGTGACCGCGTCGGCTGTGTCATGCTCGACGACGCCGAGGCTATCGCAGCGGGCGATCTGGTGCGCGGCACCGGGACGGTGATCGAGACGCCGGTCGGCCCCAGCCTGCTGGGCCGGGTCGTCGATCCGCTCGGGACGTCCGCTCGATGGCGGGCCGCCTGTCGCGGCGCGAGGCGACGCATCCGATCGAGGCGATGGCGCCGTCGATCATCGAGCGCGAGCTGGTCACCGAGCCGGTGCAGACGGGCATCCTGGCGATCGATGCGCTGTTCGCCCTGGGCCGCGGCCAGCGTGAACTGATCATCGGCGACCGCGGCATCGGCAAGACCGCGATCGCGGTCGATACGATCATCAACCAGCGCGGCTCCGACCTGATCTGCGTCTATATTGCGGTGGGGCAGAAATCCTCCGCAGTCGCGCGGGTGATCGATGCGGTGCGGCGGCACGGCGCGCCGGAACGCTGCATTTTCGTCGTCGCCGTGGCGACCGCCTCCGCGGGCCTGCAATGGATCGCCCCGTTTGCCGGCATGACGATCGCGGAATATTTCCGCGACCGTGGTCAGCATGCCCTGGTGGTCATCGACGATCTCACCAAGCATGCGGCGACGCACCGCGAGATCGCATTGCTGACCCATCAACCGCCAGGCCGCGAGGCGTTTCCTGGCGACGTCTTCTACCTGCATGCACGGCTTCTGGAACGCGCGGCAAAGCTCTCGGCCGAGCGCGGCGGCGGGTCCCTGACCGCGCTGCCGATCGCGGAAACCGACGCGGGCAATCTCAGCGCCTATATTCCGACCAACCTGATTTCGATCACCGACGGCCAAATCGTGCTGAATGCTCGGCTTTTCCAGGAAGGCCACAAGCCGGCGATCGATATCGGCACCAGCGTCAGCAGGGTTGGCGGCAAGACGCAGGCACCCGCGCTGCGTGACGCCACGGGCACGATGCGGCTTGATTACGCGCAATTTCTGGAGCTGGAGATGTTCTCCCGCTTTGGCGGTGCACCCGATGCCCGCGTGAGGGCGCAACTGGACCGCGGCAGGCTGCTCCGGTCATTGCTGTCGCAGCCTCAGTTCGCACCGTTGCGGCTGGCGGATGAAGTGGCGCTGGCCCTGGCCTTGCGTGATGGCGCGCTGGATGGCATCGCGCCCGAGGCCGTCGTCAGTCTGCGCGCGGCGCTGCCGGGATGGCTCGACCAGCAACTGGGAGCCGAGGTCAGGACGCTCCAGGCGACCGGCAAGATGGAGGCGGGGCAACGGGAGGTCATGTCGGCAGCGCTACGTGCCTTGGCGAAGATCGCGTGACCGGGGTCATGGCACTGTGACCGAGCGGCTCGCGGAAATCACGCGACGAATTGACAATTTGCATCAACTCGAGGCGGTAGTGACGGCAATGCGCGGGATCTCGGCGGGCCGAGCCCAGCAGGCACATGGGCTACTGCTGGGCCTGCGCGCCCACACCATGATAGTCGCCGGGGCGATCGGCCAGGCGTTGCAGTTGGCGCCGGGCGGGCCAGAAGCGGCGACGGATCAGACCCAAAGACGCGCTGTCATTTTATTCTGCGCCGATCAGGGTTTCGTCGGTGCATTCAATGAGCACATGCTGGATGCAGTGGAAAATGGCGCCCGAGGCAAGGATGTCTTTCTGATCGGCACGCGTGGAGCGACCCTCGCTGGCGAGCGGGGAATGCCCTTGGCGTGGCATGCCGCGACGGTACCTCATGCCAGTCTGATCCCGGCGCTGGCGGGACGGATCACGGAGGCACTGTACGATTGGCTGTCGGGCCAGGGAGGCCATCCCGTGGAAGTCTTCGTGCCGACCCGGATCTTGCGGCGGTGGAGTCGTGCCGGAGCGGCGTTCGCTGCTTCCGTTCGATTATGGCCGCTTCGCCATTCCGCCGCCGGCCAGGCGCCGCTGACGACATTGCAACCCGCCGTCCTGCTCGCCCGGCTTGCGGAGGAATATATCTTTGCCGAACTTTGCGAGGCCGCACTGACCGCATTCGCGATGGAAAACGAGGCCCGGGTCGCGACAATGCAGTCAGCCAAGGGCAACTTGGAAGGCATGCGCTCGGATTTGCAAGCGCTGCAGCGGCAGATTCGGCAGGAAGAGATCACCGCCGAGGTGCTCGAGCTGCGCCTCGGGGCCTGACCTCACTTCAGAATTCTAGCAGATTTGCGTTCGAATGACGCTTTGCCCCGGCGCTTTGCCGCAGTAGGGTCAGTGCCCCAGTGCTGAGAACGTTGCGGATCGATTGCCGCTCCTCGGCGGATCCTGTGTTCGCACCGCGCTGGCGCGCCGCCGGCCGTTTGTAGTCCTTTTCGCGTGAAGCCGGAGCCCCACACTCAATCCTCACCACCCCGGCTGTAAGTGATCCGCGTTGAAGACGTGATTGGCCCATAGCTGATCCCTATCTCTAGGTGGCGACGTTGCGGGTGGCGCCGCCAAACCGGACGGAATTGTTGCAATCAAGCCGCAAATTGGTTGACGAACCGGCCAAAGTAATAGCACAACACGAGGATTGCCCGATTGCAATATCGATCAGAAACCAACGCCAAGGCAAGGAGCTTGAATGTCTAAAGCTTTTATCTCCAAGGTCATCCAGCAGTCCGCTGAATTGACTGGGGCGGCCGCCAATCGCGCAACGGGCGACCTCATCGACGCGATCGTCAAGGAACTCAAGAAAGCCGGCAAGTTCACACTTCCGGGATTTGGCACTTTCAGCGTCCGCAAGACCAAGGCGCGAAAGGGGCTCAATCCCCGGACCGGTGCGTCGATTAAGGTCAAGGCGGGGAAAACCGTGCGCTTCAAAGCTTCGCCGGTGCTGAAAAAGTCCGTCTAACGTTTGGTCCCGCCGGCGCCTATATGGGTAGGTTCTACCTGCGTCTTGCGACGGCTGCGCACGACACCCGCAACTCGAGGGCTTTCAGGTGAGCACACAGTTCCCTGGACTCCGGCAACCGATGGCAAGGACACATCTGGCGTACGACCCCAGCGGTAAGCTTCCCAAGACTGAACCCGATGGCTAACCTGATCGGTCGCGAGGTTTTGGTAGCAGCAAATGAGAAACGAAATCCTGGCCTATAAGCGTGAGCGGATCCTGGAGGAAGCGGTCAAGCTCTTCTACGAGCGGGGATTCAACGGCACCACCCTTGATGACATCGCTACCGAACTAGGGGTCACTAAACCGTTCATCTACACGCACTTCCGCAGCAAGGTCGAGTTGCTCGAGGCGATCTGCCGACCGACCATCGAAATGTCCCTGGAAGCAATTTCCCAAGCTGCCGCCGGGCATGGAAGCACCACGTGGCGCCTGCGGACCGGCGTCGTGGCCTTCACCAAGGTAGTGCTGCAGCGCCAGGCCAACATAGCGGTATACTTCCGGGAGGAGAAGAATCTCTCCCGAGATGGGCTTAACGCCATCAATGCGCTGCGCAAGCGGTTTGACAAGGTCTTGAGCCAGTTGCTTCAGGAGGGAGCGGAGTCCGGTGAATTCCAGGTCTCCGATATCAGTGTCGCCGCATTGGCGATCGGTGGGATGGTGAGTTGGGCCTACACCTGGCATCGCGACGACGGCCGGCTGACGGTGGCTGAAGTGGGCGAGAACATGGCTAGGTTGGCGCTGCGGATGGTCGGCGCCTCCGACGGGATAGATTGAGAGCGCGGCACCACGCGCGCTTCACCGCCGAATCCTGCACGGACCGGGGAACAAAATCGCTGCCAGACCGTTTCCGGTCGTGTGACCATGTCCGACGGGCTCGGGCTCTGCGTTGGCAACTGTGCGTCGGCGAGCGCTCGATCATCGGCACCCGGATGTCAGGCAGGGATGAATGAATGACCAACGCTGAACCGTCTCCGCGTGGCCTCTCAGCGGCGCGACCGAATGATGGCCGGAGACGGTTTCGGTTGTGGGCGCCCGCTCAGGAAACTGTGTCGCTGGCGATTGAATCCGGTGAACTGATACCGATGCTCCGATCCGCTGAAGGGTGGTTCGAAGTCGAGGCTAAGGCCCCGCCCGGCACGTGCTATCGTTTCCGCCTCGCCGACGGCATGCTGGTTCCAGACCCCGCTTCAAGGGCACAGGCACCGGACGTCCACGATGCAAGCATCGTGGTTGCCGACGATTTCGTTTGGCGCCATCCGGATTGGCGCGGCCGTCCGTGGACTGAAACGATCATCTATGAATTGCACGCCGGCGCGGTCGGCGGGTTTGCCGGTATCCACGCCGATCTTCCGCGATTGAAAACCCTTGGGGTGACCGCGATCGAATTGATGCCGATCAATGATTTCCCCGGCCGGCGGAACTGGGGATACGACGGCGTGCTGCCCTACGCGCCGGACAGCGTCTATGGGTCGCCGACCGCCCTGAAGACCTTGATCGACGCGGCCCACGGGCTGGGCCTGATGATGTTCCTGGACGTCGTTTATAATCATTTCGGACCGGACGGAAATTATCTGGGCGCCTATGCCCCACAGTTCTTCCGCGATGATGTCCACACCCCCTGGGGCCCGGCGATCGATTTCCGCCGTCAGGAGGTACGCGATTATTTCACCGCGAATGTCCTGATGTGGCTCATGGACTATCGATTTGACGGTCTCCGCTTCGATGCGGTCCATGCCATACAGGAACAAGACTGGATCGAGGAGATGGCGGCGACGGTCCGCGCCACGGTGAATGCGAAGCGTCACGTCCATCTGATATTGGAGCATCACAACAATGCGACGCATTTGCGAAAAGCAGTGGATGCGCAATGGAATGACGACGCACATAACGCCCTGCATGTCCTGCTGACGGATGAGACCGGCGGCTACTACGCCGACTACACAGACCAGCCGGCGGCCAAATTGGCGCGATGTCTCGCCGAAGGCTGGGCCTATCAAGGAGATTGGTCCGCATACTTGAAGGCGATGCGAGGCGAACCGTCCGGCGATCTGCCGCCCTGCGCGCACGTGTTCTTCCTGCAGAACCACGATCAGATCGGCAACCGCGCGTTTGGCGAGCGACTGACATCGCTGACATCGCCTGAGGCGTTGGAGGCCGCGATTGTCTTGCAGATGTTGTGCCCACAAATCCCGCTGCTGTTCATGGGCGAGGAGACCGCCTCCACGACGCCATTTCTGTTTTTCACCGATCATCGCGATGAACTTGCTGAGGCCGTGCGGGAGGGGCGCCGGCAGGAGTTCGCCAGCTTCGCCGAATTTGCCGATCCCGGCAGGCGGGAGCAAATTCCCGATCCGAACGCGCCCGACACGTTCTCCGCGTCAGTGCCGCAACCGAACCCCACCGTGGGGAAGCAGCGTTTCGCGCTGTATCAACGCCTGATCGCACTGCGCACGGCGGAAATTGTGCCACGTCTCGCCGGCAGCATGGCGATCTCGGCGCAAGCGATTGGTCCCAAGGCAGTTTACGCGCGATGGCAGCTCGGTGACGGTGCGATCCTCACCATCGTGACAAACCTGGGGCCTCAGACAATAGGGTTCGATCGTCCGCCGGGGCGGCGTCTGTTCCCGCCCGGTGACGCCGACGACGACGTTGTGGAACTCACCGGGGCGGCGACTCGCGTCTATCTGGAGAGCGGGCATGACCGATGACCTTCTTCGCGATCTCGCGCGCCGAGCGGGGATCGCCGTCGAGTGGCAGGATTATTCCGGGCAGCCGCACGTCGTTGCGGCCCCAGTATTGCGTCAGGTGCTCGGCGCGTTGGGTCTGCCCGCGGACACGAACCGGGAGTTGTCCGCCAGCCGGCGTCTATTGACCAAGCGCAGCAGCCTGGCGGATCTGCCGCCGCTGGTGACCGCCGTGGCCGGTCGTCCGACCCGCCTGGATGTGGGCGGCAATGAGCCACGACCCGCTGAATTGATTCTGGAACGCGGCGAATCGCGCCAGATTTTTTTGCTGCCGACCCGCGGCAGGCTACGAATTCCCGCCGTCCAGGAGATCGGCTATCACCGCCTGCAGCTGGCGGATCGGGAGATCGTTCTGGCTGTGTCTCCCGCGCGGTGCCGGTCGATCGAGGATCTAGTCCCGGACGCTAGGCTATGGGGTTTGTCCGCACAACTGTATGGGCTGTCGCATGAGCGGGATGTCGGGATCGGCGACCTGGCGGGCGCCGCCGACTTGGCAAGCTCGGCTGGGGCGAAGGGCGCCGACGCGATCGCACTTAGTCCGATGCATGCACTTTACGCAGCTGACCCCAATCATTTCGGTCCGTATGCTCCGTCCAGCCGCCTGTTCATGAATCCACTTCATGCCGCGCCAGATTTGATCTTCGGTGCGGCGGCCTACAGCAGGGCGATCGAGGCGGCCGGCGCGGATCGGCGACCACTCGACAGCGGGCTGATCGACTGGCCAGCGGCATCACGGGTGAAGTACGCCGTCTTGCGCAACCTATTCGAGCATTTCCTTGACGGGCCTGACTGGCATGGATCGTCAGGAGCTGATTTTGCCAGGTTTCGTGCCGCGCACGGATCGCCGTTGCTCGACCATGCCAGCTTCGAGGCTTTGCAGGCCGCCAAGTCACCCAATCGCGCGTGGCGCGATTGGCCAGTCGATTTGCGGGATCCACAAAGCGCGGCTGTGATGTCGTTCGTGGAAGCGCATCCCGAGGAGGTCCTGTTCCATCAGTTCCTGCAATGGATCACCGACCGCTCGCTCGCGGCGGCGCAACTTCGGGCGCGCGAAGCCGGTATGCGCATCGGGCTGATCGGTGACATCGCGGTCGGTCTGGATCCTGGTGGCAGCCAAGCCTGGGGCCATCAAGCCGACGTGTTGCTCGGACTGACAATCGGCGCGCCACCAGATCTGTTGAACCCAGGCGGGCAGGACTGGGGCCTCACCGGATTTTCCCCGCGCGCAATGGAAGACAATGGCTTTGCTCCGTTCATCGCGACCCTGCGTGCCGGCATGCGGCATGTCGGCGGGATCAGGGTCGACCACGCCATGGGGTTGACCCGCCTTTGGCTGACCCCGGAAGGCGCATCGCCGGCGGATGGCGCTTACCTGACCTATCCAGTCGTCGATCTTCTGCGTCTGCTGGCTCTCGAATTGGTGCGCAACAATGTCGTCGTCATCGGCGAGGATCTTGGGACTGTGCCGGACGGATTTCACGATATGCTGGCGCAAGGCGGTATTCACGGCATGCGGGTGCTCTGGTTCGAGCGCGACGAGCAGGCGAGTTTCATTCCACCGGTAAAATGGGGAAGCAGCGCCGTAGCGATGACATCGACCCATGACCTCCCGACGGTCGCAGGATGGTGGAAGGGTGCCGATATCGACGTGCGGCGCGAACATGGGCGACTGGGCGTGGGTGTTGATCCAACCGCGGTCAAGGCAGAGCGAGAGAAGGACCGGCCGCGACTTTGGCAGGCATTCGCCGAAGAGCGTGTCTCAGATGGCCCCTTGCCGGCGCCGGAGGAAACGGGGCGGGTCGTTGATGCCGCCGTAAAGTTCATCGCCAGGACCGATCTTCCGCTTTCGCTGATCCCGCTGGAGGACCTCCTTGGGCAGGAGGAACAACCAAACTTGCCCGGCACCATAGCCGATCACCCGAACTGGCGCCGCCGTCTGCCAGTGCCAGCAAGCGCTGTGCTCGAGCAGGAGTTGGTCGCCCGCCGTATCGAAGCCCTCGCGGCTGAAAGGCCGCGGCAATGAAGTCCGCGATCTCGAGTCGGCCACGGGCGACGATGCGGCTTCAGCTCCACCGAGACTTCACCTTTTCCGATGCCGCGGCGCTGGCGTCTTACGTTGCAGGGATGGGCATCAGCCACGTCTATTGCTCGCCTATACTAACGGCACGAGCCGGCTCGATCCATGGCTATGATGTAATCGATCCCGGAACGGTCAATCCAGAGTTGGGAGGCGAGCAGGGGTTACGGGATCTTGTTGCTGTCCTGCGGTCGCACGGCCTCGGCCTTATCGTCGACATAGTGCCTAATCATATGGCAGTCGGCGCCGCCGACAATCCTTGGTGGACCGACGTGCTGCGGCATGGGCAATCCAGCCGCTATGCAAAATTCTTCGATATAGACTGGGAATGTGAGGATCCGGCCCTGCGTCGGAAGGTTCTGGCCCCCTTTCTGGGCAAGGCCTATGGAGAGGCTCTCGCCGATGGCGACATCCGCGTCGCGCACACCTCCGAAGGGCCGGTCGTTCGTTATTTTGATACCGAACTACCCATCGATCCGGCAGACCATGCCTGGGTGACGGAATGGGGACTGGACTCGTTTCATCCGGCTACACCGAGCGGGCGAGAAAACATTCATGCCTTGCTGGAACGGCAGAACTACCGGTTGGCGTGGTGGGGCACCGCAGGTGATGAAATCAACTGGCGGCGCTTCTTCGACATCAACGGACTCGCCGGCCTTCGCGTCGAAGTCGCCGAGGTGTTCGAAGCGACCCACGCGACATTGTTCCGGCTCTATGCCGAAGGGCTGCTCGACGGGTTTCGCGTCGACCACGTGGACGGTTTGTCCGATCCGCCCGGCTACTGCCGACTATTGCGCCAACGCCTCGACGATCTGGCGCCGCAACGTCCGCCCGGTGCGGCGCAGGGGCGAGCATATTTGGTGATTGAAAAAATACTCGGGGTAGGTGAGGTGTTGCCAGCAAACTGGGGCGTCGACGGCACCAGTGGCTATGACTTCATGAATGACGTAAGCGCACTTCAGCATGACCCCGGCAGCGAGGCGGCACTCGCGGAATTATGGCACAGATCCAGCCACCGTCCAGCCGCATTTGAAGACGAGGAGGTTCCCGCGCGGCAGGAGATCCTGCAGCGCGGCTTCGACTTGTCACTTCGTGCCGTCACCAGGGCGCTGCATCGCATCGCACGGTCCGACCCGAGGACCCGCGATGTTTCCGCTCCGGCGATCCGGCGAGGCCTGATCGCGCTGCTGACGCATTTCCCGGTCTATCGAGGTTACGACGCCGGGCAAAAACGATCCGACAATGACGAGGCGGCGTTCTCCAAAGCCCTTGCAGCCGCGAAACAGGCATCGCCCAAATCTGCCTATGCCACCCTTGACCACATCGACCGCTGGCTGGGTGGCGAGGAGGGCTGCGCGGCAACCTTCGACGTGCGCCGTCTCGCAGGGACGCTCTTCCAGCAACTCAGCGCGCCCGTTGCAGCAAAGGCCGTAGAGGACACGGCGTTCTATCGTTACGGACGCCTGCTGTCGCGGAATGACGTTGGTTTTGACGCGGCCCGTCTCGGCGGATCGGTGGCCGAGTTTCATCGGACCTGCGTCGAACGCCTTGCAGCGTTCCCTGACGCCATGCTGGCCACGGCGACGCACGATCACAAACGCGGTGAAGACCTCCGCGCACGCCTCGCGGTGCTGAGCGAAATACCCTCGGAGTGGGCCGCATTTCTCGAGCGGGTCCGCCAGTTCCCCTGCCCGGTCGACCGGCCTGATCCCGGTGACGAGATCATGCTGTTGCAGATGATCGTCGGCGCCTGGCCGCTAGATCTTGTTGCCGGCGATGATGCAGGCGTTCGGGCATTCGCGACAAGGCTCGCCGGATGGCAGGAAAAGGCACTGCGGGAAGCAAAGCTGCGCACTGACTGGACCGCGCCCGACGAGACTTACGAGGCCACGTCTCGCGAGTTCTTATTTCATGTTTTATCGCCAGGGAGCCCGTTTCGAATATTAGCACATTCCTTCGCCGAACACATCGCCCCTGCCGGCGCGGTGAACGGACTCGCGCAGGCAGCGCTGAAACTGACCGTTCCCGGTATGCCGGATTTTTATCAGGGCACCGAACTCTGGGACTTCAGTCTGGTCGATCCGGATAATCGCAGACCCGTCGACTACGATGCGCGGCGCGCTGCATTGGCAAAGGATCAACGCCCGGAGACGCTCCTGCCGGCGTGGCGTGACGGCCGGATCAAGCCGTGGATGATCAGGACGACATTGCGACTCCGGAGTGTTATGCCGGAGCTCTTCTCTCGCGGCGACTATATCCCGCTTTCCGTGAAGGGGCCTCTCGAGGCACACATCGTTGCATTTGCCCGCACGCACGCGCGATCGGCTATGTTGGTAATTGCTCCGCGTCTGGCCCACCAGCTGTTACTCCCGGGTGGGCTCCTGTTTAATCCGACAGCCTTGCGCGGCAGCATGGTTATGATGCCGGATCAATTGCGCGGCTGCCGACTGCAACCGCTGTTCGCGAACCACGACCCGCTGGCGGCAGCCGATGCGCCGGTGCGGACACTGCTTGGGGATTTCCCGATTGCAATTCTTCATTCGAATTCTTCTGTCTGAAATGCCCTATCGATGGGCAAAATCCGGATCGAGCCCGCGAACCTTGGGGCCACCGAAAAGCGCCCTCTGCAATTGCTATCGAGCGGTAGGCGGGCTGTCGTGGCTGGTCTTTGGCAATCCGCGGTTCAATGGTAGGTGCGACGGACGTCCCGCCACCGCCATCGAATTTGTGCCAGCGTGATGCGGTCGGTCGCTCAAACGCTGGTCCACCTTCCTCGTAGGCGCTGTCTCGACAGTCGTGGACCGCCACTGATAGTAAGACTTTCCGACCTGGATATCGAGTTGCGAAGGGAATCGACGATGTTGGAAAAGACCTATCCAGTCAGTCGTAGTGATGCCGAATGGCAGCGGCTGCTGACGCCGGAGCAGTATCGGGTGATGCGGCGGCACGGGACCGAAGCGCCGGGAAGCTGTGCTCTGTTACAGGAAAAGCGCCCCGGCCGATTTTCCTGCGCCGGTTGTGATCAACCGCTCTTCGAGGCTAAGTTGAAGTTCGAAAGCGGCACCGGTTGGCCAAGCTTCAATGATCCGATCGCCGGAGCCGTCGAAACTTCGGTCGATCGCACCTACGGTATGATCCGGACCGAGGTGCATTGCGCGAATTGCGGCAGTCATCTTGGCCACGTCTTCGAAGACGGCCCGCCACCCACGCATCTTCGCTACTGCATCAACGGCGTGGCGATGAACTTCGTTCCGGATTAGTGGCTTGAGGGATCGCCTGGGCGCCCCCGACGCTAACTCGCGTGGCGCTTATGGCCTCGACGATCGGGCGCCGTATTCGGCTTTGGCAGTGCAGCGTGCGCGCTATATCGCTCCCCGCGGTTGCGGTGCGAACTGGGCGCTGCCGTTCTGGCGAGCTACTGGACCCGTCGCCGAACAGGAACCGGCTAGGTTACGCAGCGAATTCAGTGGCATGGCGCGCCCGGAAAGACTCGAACTTCCAACCCCCAAATTCGTAGTCTGGTGCTCTATCCAATTGAGCTACGGGCGCAGCTAGGGGCGGGGATGTAGCGGAATCCCCGAATCGTATCAACCCCTAAGCCGCCAATTTGTCCAGCTCCCGCAGGATCGACTCGCCCATGACGCCGGTCCCCACCCGGGCGGTCCCGGACGCCATGATGTCCGCCGTGCGCAGGCCGTTCTTCAACACATTCACGCACGCGCGCTCGATCAGCACCGCGTCTTCCTGCAACCCGAAGGAATACCTAAGCAGCATCGCAAAGCTCAGTATCTGCGCCAGCGGGTTGGCGATGCCCTTGCCCGCTATGTCCGGGGCGCTGCCATGGATCGGCTCATACAACGCATAGCGCTTGCCGGAGGGCTGTTCCGCCCCCAGTGTTGCCGAGGGAAGCATTCCCAGGCTGCCCGTAAGCATCGATGCCAGATCGGACAGCAGATCGCCGAACAGGTTGGAGGTTACAATCACATCGAACTGCCGCGGATTGCGGACCAGCTGCATGGCGCAATTATCGGCATACATGTGACTGAGTTCGACGTCCGGAAATTCGCGGTCTCGTAGCGCGGTGACAGTCTGCCGCCAGAACAGGCCGGACTGCATCACGTTGGCCTTCTCTACGCTGCACAGCCGGTTCTGCCGCTTGCGCGCCAGTTCAAAGCCGATGCGGGCTACCCGCTCGATCTCGTTGGTGGTGTAGGTCTCGGTGTCGAACGCGCGTTGTTGCCCGTCCGGTAAGGTCTCGACGCCTCGCGGCTCGCCGAAATAGATGCCTCCCGTGCTTTCGCGTACGATCATGAGGTCCAGCCCGCGGATCACCTCGGCCTTCAGGGTCGAAGCGTCGACCAGAGGGTCCAGCACGATCGCCGGGCGCAGATTGGCGAACAGGTCAAGTTCCTTGCGCAGCCGCAGAATTGCGATCTCCGGTCGCATCTGAAAGCCGAGTTTGTCCCACTTCGGGCCGCCCACCGACCCGAACAGGATCAGCGTCCGCCTGTTTAGCCTTCTCCATCGTCTCATCGGTGATTGGCGCGCCGTAGGTATCGATGGCTGAACCGCCGACATGGTCGTCCGACACGTCGAAGGTGACCAAGCGACGCCGGTCCATCCAGTCGATAACACGACGTACCTCTCGCATCACCTCAGGGCCGATGCCGTCCCCGGCCAGTATCAGCAGCTTCTTATTGGCGGCCATCAGCAGTTCCTAAGGTTCGGACTGGGAGGAATTCCCTGCGCCGTGCGCTCAAGCGGCGGTCGACGGCATCCAGGGCTGGCCTCGGCTTCGAGCGGCTTCAAAGCCGTCTATCGAGGCGCCGTGCTGCAACGTCTGACCGATGTCGTCGAGACCGTGCAGCAACGAATGTTTTCGGAACGGATCGATGTCGAAGCGGATCTCCTCGCCGTTGGGACGCACCACCATCTGGCGATCGAGGTCGATGGTGATGCGGGCGTTGCCTCCGAGCTTCGCATCGTCGATCAACTGATCGCAGACCGCGCGCGGCAGGCGGATCGGCAGGATGCCGTTCTTAAAGCTGTTGTTGTAGAAAATGTCGGCGAAATCGGGCGCGATGATGCAGCGGATCCCGAAATCCAGCAGCGCCCACGGGGCATGTTCGCGAGACGAACCACAGCCGAAGTTTTCGTGCGCGACGATGATCTGGGCTTGTCGGTACGGTTCCCGGTTCAGCACAAAGTCGGGCTTCTCTTGGCCGTCCTTGTCAAAGCGCAGCGGGTCGAACAGATGAACCCCCAGACCCGACCGCTTGATCGTCTTCAGGAAGCGGGCCGGGATGATCTTGTCGGTGTCGATGTTCTGCATCGGCATCGGCGCCGCCACGGCGGTCAGCTTGGTGAATTTTTCCATTGTCTTTTCCCGCATCTCTTCCCCGCGTCCTGTTCTCGGCCCTCGGCTCAGATCGGCAACGACCTTCCGTCGCTACATGAACTGCCGCACGTCGGTCAGCCGTCCGGTCACCGCGGCGGCGGCGGCCATGGCCGGAGACAGCAGGTGCGTGCGGCCGCCCTGACCCTGGCGACCCTCGAAGTTACGGTTCGACGTACTGGCGCACCGCTGGCCCGGCGTCAGCTTGTCCGGGTTCATGCCAAGGCACATGGAGCAGCACGGATCGCGCCATTCGAACCCGGCCTCCAGCAGCACTCGGTCCAGCCCCTCCTGCTCGGCCTGGCGTTTCACCAGCCCGGAACCGGGCACCACCAGCGCCTGCACCCCATCGGCAACCTTGCGGCCCTTGGCCACGGCGGCGGCGGCGCGAATGTCCTCGATCCGGCCATTGGTGCAGGAGCCGATGAAGACGACATCGACCGGCAGGTCCTGCAACGCCTGGCCCGGCGTCAGACCCATGTATTCCAGCATGCGCTGCATCTGCGAGCGCTTGCCCTCGTCCGGCTCTTCCGGGGGGTCGGGAACGATCCCGGTCACCGGAACCACGGCGCCGGGTGTGGTGCCCCAGGTGACCATCGGCGCGATTTCGGCCGTCGTCAGCCGCACCACGGTGTCGAAATGCGCTCCGGGGTCTGACGGCAGCGTCTTCCAGTGAGCAACCGCCTGCTCGAACGCGTCGCCTTTGGGGGCGAACTCTCGGCCGCGGAGGTAGTCGAACGTCGTTTGATCAGGGGCGATCAGTCCAGCCCGGGCACCGGCTTCGATCGACATGTTGCTGACCGTGCACCGCCCCGCCATGTCAAGCGCTCGGATGGCATCCCCGGTGTATTCGATGACGTGCCCGTTGCCGCCAGCTGGTAGAAATCCTGCCGATGATCGCCAGCACGATATCCTTCGCCGAACAACCGAAGCCCAGGGTGCCGGAGACGTCGATCTGCATGTTCTTGGCTGGGTTTTGCAGCAGGGTCTGTGTCGCCATGACATGCTCCACCTCGGAGGTGCCGATGCCGAACGCCAGCGCGCCCATCGCGCCGTGGGTGGAGGTATGGCTGTCGCCGCAGACGATCGTCGTGCCAGGCAGCGACAGGCCCAGTTCCGGGCCTATGATGTGCACGATGCCCTGCCGCACGTCGAGGATCGGGATATACGGAACGCCGAACTCGACGACATTCTTTTCCAGCGTCTGGACCTGGATGCGGCTGTCGTCCTCCTTGATGTCGGATGGCGAGCGCGAGCCAACGGTCGGGATGTTGTGATCGGCCACCGCGATCGTCATGTCCGGACGGCGCAGCCGGCGTCCGGCCATGCGCAGGCCCTCGAACGCCTGGGGACTGGTCACCTCATGCAGAAGGTGGCGATCGATGTAGAGAATGCAGGTCCCGTCGGGAAGTTGCTTCACGACGTGGCTGTCCCAGATCTTGTCGAAAAGGGTGCGTGGCCTGCTCGCGGACATGTCTGCTCCCATTCGGATGATGGATGAAGGCCCTATTGGCCGGGCTCTCGCCGCCGTCAAACCGCTGATTTGAACGTTCAGCGCCTATTGCGCAACCATCCCGCCGCCAGTCAAGCCTCAACCCAGCCATGCCACTGCGCCCCGTGCCGCCGCGACCCCCGTACTGAAACAGGCCTGCATCAGGTAACCGCCGGTTGGCGCCTCCCAGTCCAGCATCTCGCCCGCGGCGAACACCCCGGTTCGGCTGCGCAGCATCAGCGACGCGTCGAGCGCATCGCGCGTGACCCCGCCGGCGCAGGAGATGGCGCGTTCGATCGGCGCCGGCCCCAGTAGCTGCACCGGCACAGCCTTGACCAGGCGCGCGAGATCGGTGCCGTCGGCACCAGCGTGCAAAGCTTCCTGGAGCAGGGCGATCGCCTCGGGTGACAGGCCCGCCCGCTTGCGCAGGACGTTCGCCAGGGACTGCCCGCGTCGCGGCCCCGCCAGCCGTTCGGCAAGCGCCGGCAGTCCGAGGTCGGGACGCAGATCGATCATGATGGTGGCGGAGCCCTCGGCCTCGATAGCGTCGCGTAGCCGAGCAGACAGGGCGTAAATCGCGCCGCCTTCGAGGCCCCGCGACGTGATCACTGCTTCCCCTGCGACCCGATCATCACCGAAGCGGACCGCCAGGCGCTTGAGCGGCCGGCCGGCGAACCGCCCCCGCAGATGGGCTGACCAGTTCACCTCGAAGCCGCAATTGGCCGGGTCGGAACGGCGCAACGGCGTCGGTGAGATATCGCGTCCAGCCTGCATCGGAACCCAGGCGGGGCCAGGAAGCACCCCCGAGTGCGAGGACCGTCGCCGCCGGACGTTCCAGCAGCAGACCATCGGGAGTGTCAAAGCGAAGGTTGCCTTCGGTGTCCCATCCGTCCCAGCGATGCCGCACCCGCCGCCTTACGCCGCCTTCGTCGAGCCGTCGCAGCCATGCACGCAACAGCGGAGAAGCCTTCATCGCGACCGGGAACACCCGGCCACTGGAGCCGACGAAGGTGGCCTGACCCAATCGGTGGCACCAATCGATCAGCGCAGCTGGCGGAAATGCCGCAATGATCGGCTCCAGCCAGGCGCGCACCCGGACCGTAGCGTGACATCAGCAGAGAAATTGGCTCGGCGTGTGTGAGGTTCAGGCCGCCGCGGCCTGCCATCAGCAGCTTCCGGCCGACGGACGGCATCTGATCGTACAGGGTGACCGCGTGGCCGGCCTGCATGACAACTTCGGCCGCGATTAATCCGGCCGGACCGGCGCCGATCACCGCGACGTTGTGCGTCATCTGCCGCGGCGGCGAACCGGTACCCGGCCAACGGTGATCACGCTTCCGGCCGCCGCCGGGTCATCCAAGGGACGCAAACAAGTTCACAACGGGCATTGGTCTAGCTAACACCCCGGCGGCATGGCCCGTTTGCGGCGGCCCGCCCCGGATGGTGGTGTGTCTGGTTGCCCTGTTTGATCACGCGGCTTCGGCCGGCCGCAGAGTGGAGACCACTGAGTATCCAGGACCATCCACTGGCCGGCCGGTCGCGGGATCAACCAATAGGGGGTCAACCGGCGCTCCGGTTTCCGTGTTGATGATGCGAACATCCCGGTCGTCGGGCGGAAAGTGGCGATTGCCGAAGGTCAGCAACGCCAGCAGCACAGGACGGAAATCTCGGCCGCGACGGGTCAGCACATACTCGTCCCTTGGCGGACGCTCGTTGTAGCGCCGGCGCTCCAGCAGACCAGCCTCTACCAAGGCGGTCAGCCGCCTTGCCAGCATATTCGGTGCAATACCCAGGCTTTCGCTGAAATCGTCGAAGCGGGTCACGCCTCGGAAGGCGTCGCGCAGGATCATCATGCTCCACCACTCGCCGACATGTTCCAGCCCGCGGGCAATTGGGCACTGCATCGTGCTGAAGCTTTTGCGCTGCATTTTCGGTCCACGTCTGCTCGTAACTACGATATTAATAGTCGGAAGGAAGAAGCACAACATCAATGTCCGGCCGGCGTGATTTGCAACGTCGTGCAACAACCCGGGCGAGCTTTCGATGGGGCGCGCGAGCATCTCTGCCGTGGCCGCCTTGTCGCACCCTGGCGTCCGCCAGTCTCGTCGATATATGGAACGCCAAGCGCTCGTATCGAGTGAGACTAAACCCCATGTCCGCGGATCAGGGATCACCGCCGATTTGTTTTCGCCGTGATGATCCACAATTCGGCTCAAACAAGGCGAAAAGCGATCCCGGCTCAGGCTCGGACCTCGTCGCCAATTGGAACCGGCTATACGAGCGTGTTCAACCGATCATCGCTCGCTGTAGCCGAATCGCGTTCAGCCGCCGTTACCGAGGCTGTGGCGGCGGGAGCCTGGGGCAGCGAGACGGCTTGCCCCAACAGTGCCGCGCCCGCAGAGATTTGCTGCGCCAGGGACTTTAGCGCACCGGCGGGCAAACCCTGAGCGATGCCGGCCCGGTATTCAGCAAGCGCCTGATTGAGCGCCGCCGTTTGCCGCATGGTGTCACTCGCCGCGGTCGCGCCGGAACTGTGGTCGGAGGCACCCGGCGCTGGGCCGCGAGGTGAAGCTCCGGTCGGTGGGTGGCCGGGACGTGATGCCAGGGGCGGGATCGACGAGGACATGGCCGAACTCGGCAATTACGGTTACGCCATCCTTTTTGCGGCGCAGTGCAATGGTGGACCCGATAGATTAAGCGGAGGTTAAGGTAAGGGGCTGTTTTCGGCCGCCGCGCAACTAATTTATTAGATCATGTGGACGTATTATCTTGGCCGCACGGACAAGCGATCGACGTCGGCTGCAAAGCGATCTGCAGCTCATCTCAGTTCGTTCGTTCACAACTTGAAAAATCATGGGAAATGGTCGTGAACCTGCTCTGGCCGGACTGACGTGACGCCTTATCACGCGCAAGGACCAGGTCCCGGTGCTCGATCGAGAGCGGTCGGGTACTGTTGGGCAATGGCCTTCACTTCCTCCCTTAGATCAGCCCACGGCCGCGCTGAGCGGGATGGTGCCATTTGTCTGGATCTGAACAGCGCGGCGTGCCGGTTCCCGATAGCGAAGCGGCGGTCCGGCGATTGAGGCTGAGCCTGAGGGGTGCCGAGCAAGCCGATCTCTGTCACGCGACCGTATTGAGCCGGCGATCGTCGGCCTGACCGGGACTGACGTCGGGCGCTGCCGGCGCAGTCGTCAGGGCGGGAGCCTGAGGCAGCGACACGGCCCGCCCCAGCAACTTGGCATCCGCCGCGATCTGTCGGGCGAGCGATTTCAATGCCGTCGCCGGCTGGCCCTGAGAGAGGTCGGCCTTGTATTTTCCCAGAGCCTGATTGAGAGCGGAGGTCACCTGCGAGGAGCTCCCAGTTTCGGTCACGACAGAAGCCTCCGGTTTAGGTGCTCCGGATGAAGCAGCGGCATGCGGCGAAACGGTCTTAGGCATGTGGATGGGAGCGACCGACGCCGATGAGATTGGGGAGGTCATAGAGGTTTCCAATGATTTGGGTGCTGCCACCGTCCTGTTGGCGATACGATAGTGGACCAACAACACTAAGCGACCCTTAATTCAGTCCACTTGTTTCGCCACAGCCCTTGTTGAACTTCCTCGACGCATGGAAGCTTGAAGAGCATTTCGGCGTGACCACCCGCGCATGTCGATCTTGAATGACGCCGGTAAAATCTTTGAGAACGGCGTCGCGATTGTTGAACGCGGAGTGAAGTCAGCCACCATTTCGCGATGACTATGCTGATCCTCCGAAGGGGCCGGTGATGCCCGGTTAGCTGTTGCTCAGCAGCAGTGGCAGATGCCGCGTCAACAGGCCTTCCTGGTCGCGCAACTGATGCACGATAGTGAAATGATTGGCCCCCGGAACGGGAATCAGCGCCCCCGGAAGATGCGCCGCCGACCGCAACGCGTGCAGCTCACGGCTGTCCGACACCAGAGGCGGCAGCTCTGCGGTCCCATACGCGATCGCCAGTGGCTTGCGCACCGGCGGCAGCCGCATCGGCGACAGCGACACGATCTCCTCCTCGGTCAAACGCAGCTTTTCGTTCAGATAGGTGTCGCGAACCGGCCCAAGCTCGAAAATACCCGGATATCGCCAGGCCGGCTTTCACCAACGGATGACCCAGGCACATCGCGGTCAGATGCCCTCCCGCCGACCAGCCCGACAGCACAACCGGGCCGTTGATCCCATGCGCCGGCCCATGCGTTCCCAGCCAGTCGAGCGCCGCATTGATCTCAGCCACGATCTCGGTCAGCGAGGCGTCGGGCGCCAGCGTGTAGCCCGGCAGCGCCGCCGCCCAGCCGCGGGCATGCGGCCCGGCGATCAGATTGGAAAACTGTTCCTTGCTGTTGCGCTGCCAGTATCCGCCGTGGATGAACACGACGCAGGGCGCATCAGGATCGGCGACCGGGAACAGGTCCCAGGTGTTCCGCTCTCGCATGCCGTAGCGCAGAGTCCAGATGCATCTGATTGGTGGCGCGGAACACCGAGGACGCCATCTCCCGCGCCGCATTCAGCACCGGGCTGTCCGCCACGGCCTCGGAATTGTTGTAAGCCGCGTCCCGCTCGGCCTTGCTGAGCAGGCCCCATTTCGCCATGAAGTTCATGCCGCGGCCTGCAGATACCAGTCCATGATCTGCCGCCCCTGCCAGAACAGCGCGCCCGGGCGGCTTGCGATATGCGCCAGCGCGCGCTCGAACCAGCCGATGCGGTGCGGCACGCCACTGATATACGGGTGGACGGCGAGGCCCATCACCTTGGCACCCTCTCCTCGGCTTCCTGATACAGCCGCTCGAACTGCGCCACGGTGCGGTCGTACAGTTCCTCGGCACGATGATGCTGGATCATCATCATCGGGATGTCGTTCAGCTCCACGCTGTAGGGCATGGTCAGCAGCGGGCCGTGCGCGGTGCGGAGCTGGCACGGCAGATCGTCCACCACCCAGTCGGCGCAGTAACGAATCCCGGCCTCCGCCAGCAGGTCCGGCGTCTCCAGGGTCTCGGTCAGGCCCGGCGCAAGCCAGCCGACCGGCTCGTGCCCGCCGGCCTGGCGCAGGGCGTCGATCGCGTCGCGGATCATTGCCCGCTGATCCTCGACCAGATGCGTGGCCATCTGATGATAGCCGTGCACCATGAATTCCCACCCGGCGTCGCGACAGGCCTTGGTGACCCGCGGATAGGCCGCCGGCACCGCCGCGTTGATCGCCAGCGTCGGTGCGATGCCGTGCAGGTCCAGGGCGGCCTTCAGACGCCAGAAGCCGACCCGCATGCCGTATTCGTGCCACGCCCAGTTAGGCAGGTCCGGCAGCACCGAGGCCCCCTGCGGCGCGCTCAGCACCTGTCGCGGCATCGGGCGCTCGATGTCCCAGCGCTCGATGTTCACCACCAGGAAGACGGCGACCCGCTTGCCTTGCGGCAGGGCCAGCCGCGGACGGTCGACGGACGCCAGATAGTCCAGGCGGGCGGCGGGTTGCTGCGGGTCGGACATAGCGGGGATCATGACCCGAGCCCCCGAGGGTTCAAGCTCGAGGTTGTGGAATCGCCGGTCGTTCTCGCAATCACCTCTTTTCGGGAAGGTCGATCCCGGTCAGCGCCTGCCAGACCCGGATGACGAACGCGTCGTCCTTCAGGCCCTGCCCGTTCGCCGCCGCGGCCAGGAACAACTGGTGCGCCGCGGCGGCCAAAGGCAGCGGGAAAGTCAGCGCCCGGGCCTGGTCCAGCACGATCCCCAGATCCTTGACGAAGATGTTCACCGCCGAGGACGGCGTGTCGTCGCCATCCAGAATATGCGGCACCCGGTTCTGCCACATCCATGAACTGCCTGCGAAGTCCGAAATGACCTTGTACAGCGTGGTCGGGTCGGCACCGGCGCGGATACCCAGCGCCAGGGCTTCGGCCGCCGTGGCGATATGGACGCCGGCAAGCAACTGGTTGACCATCTTGACCGTGCTGCCGACGCCGATCTGGTCGCCGAGCCGCCAGACCTTGGTCGAAATTGCCTCCAGGACCGGTCCGGCCTTCGCGAAGGCTGCCTCCGAGCCGGAGCCCATGACGGTCATCGTTCCCGCCCTGGCGCCGACCGACCCGCCGGAAACCGGAGCTGTCCAACATGAGGAAACCGGCATCCTCGATCTTGCTGCCCAGCGCCTTCGCGGCTTCCGGCGCGACCGTCGCGCAACACAGCACCACGCCGCCCTTTGTCATCCGCGCGAGACAGCCTTTGTCGCCGAGCAGCACGTGCTCGGTCTGTGCGGCATTGATGACGAAGACCACGACCGCCTCGAGATCGGCCGGCAGGGCATCGGGCGAAGCCACGGCCTTGCCGCCTTCGGCGACGAAGGCGGCCCGGGTCTCCTCGCGCAACTCGCAGCCGATTACGTCGTGCCCCTTTTTCAGCAGATTCAGGGCGGCTCCCATCCCCATGTTGCCCAGACCAATGACGCCGACCTTCATCGCCGCACTCCACCATGCGTTGCCCGGGAGCATGACGCCCGGTGACACGATTTGAGCGATCCGGTGGAGAAAAGCAAAAGCCGCGGCGCGCGATGCATCAGCCGATCCACATCGGACGCGCCGGATCGGCGCCGTGTCTCGATTTCGGGGACAGTTCGCGTGGTTCGCTGGGTGTCTCTTGACGGAAAGACCCTTACCGTCCGCCGCGGAACCTCTCGACGGCCGCGACCAGCGCCCGCCTGATACCCGGCTCCAGGGCCGAATGTCCCGCGTCCGGCACGATCGTCAGTCTGGCGTTGCGCCAGGATGCCGCAAGGTCGAAAGCGGTTGTGGCCGGGCAAATCATGTCGTAGCGGCCTTGCACGATCTCCGCCGGGATGTGGGCAATCCGATCCATGCGGCCCAGCAGCCCTTCGGGAGGCAGGAACAGACCGTTGGCGAAGTAAAACGCCTCGATCCGCGCCAGACCCAGCGCGGTGCGATCCTGGGAGAACCCACTGACCGTTTCCGGGCTTGGGAGCAGCGTGCTGCAGGTACCCTCGTATACAGACCACGCCCGGGCAGCGGGCAGGTGCACCGACGGCTCGGCGATCGGTCAGCCGCCGTAAGTAGGCGCCAAGAAGGTCGGCTCGTTCATTCTCCGGCAAAATCCGGCGAATGCGGCGTGAGCCTCCGGGAAGACCGCCTGCATGCCGTGCATGAACCACTCGACTTCCTGTGCGCGGCCGAGGAAAACGCCGCGCAGGACACAGCCAGCGACTCGTGTCGGGTGCGTCTGGGCATAGGCCAGCGCCAGGGTGGAGCCCCAAGAGCCGCCGAACAGCAGGAAGCGCTCGATGGCCAGATGGTGGCGCAGCACCTCTATATCGGAGACGAGGTCAGGTGTGGTGTTGTGGGTCAACTCACCCAACGGCCTGGACCGTCCGGCGCCGCGCTGATCGAAGATGATAATGCGCCAGTAGTTTGGGTCGAAAAAGCGGCGATGGATCGCGCCCGCGCCCGCACCCGGTCCGCCATGCAGGAACAGCACCGGCCGGCCTAACCGGTTGCCGGCCTGCTCCCAATACATCACATGGCCGTCCGACAGCGGCAGGTAGCCGGTCTCGTACGGGCCAATGTCAGGGTACAGGTCGCCTCGGGGCATGGTTCGGCCATGCTATAGGCCGCGGTCATGTCAGGAAACAGGATTGATAGAATATGCAGCGGATTTGGATCGCACTGGGCTCACTGGCGGGTTTCGGCACGGTGGCGATGGCGGCGGTCGCGGCACACGGTCTGGAGGGGCTTGATCCGGCGGCCGTTCGTGCGGTCGGCAGCGCCGTGCAGATGCAGGGCTGGCACGCGCTTGCATTGCTTGCCGCCGGGCTATGGTCGAGACAGGGCGGCCGGCTGGCAGACTTGGCAGCGCTGGCATTTGTGATGGGCACGGTGCTGTTCTGCGGGGCGGTTTACTCGCGAGTCATGATCGGCATCGGTCTAGGCCTTGTGGCCCCCGCCGGCGGCATTCTCCTGATGCTCGGCTGGATGTTCCTGGGGCTGTCCGCGTGGGACAGGCTCGGACCGGGCAGCGCCGACGTCGGCAAAGCCCCCGAGGCTAGTGTCATGTCCCGCTCGTCAGCGACCAGAGGATAGCTGGTCGTGAAGACCGTGGCCTTGCGGTGCCCCCCTCAGCCCGCCAGCACGCGCCCGGCGACGGCGTCCAGTTTCGCCGCGAGCGCCGCGTCCCGGTGGGCCGGGGCGGTGATGATCGCGTTGTCCAACGCCCGGTCGCAGCCGCTGGGACATAGTGGGCGCTCCTGGCCGATCGACGGCACCACAGCCCGCACCAATGTCCGCGCCTTGTCGGCGTTCGCCAGCAGGACTTTGACCACGGCCTCCACCGTGACGTGGTCATGGTCCGGATGCCAGCAGTCGAAATCCGTGACCATGGCGACGGTCGCGTAGCAAAGCTCGGCCTCACGGGCGAGTTTCGCCTCCGGCATGTTGGTCATGCCGATGACGTGGCAGCCCCAGGCCCGGTACAGTTCGCTCTCGGCCTTGGTGGAGAACTGCGGCCCCTCCATCACCAGATAGGTGCCGCCGCGCGTGACCGGCAGGGACAGCGACGACGCGGCATCGACATCGCGGTCGCCCAACCGGCCACAAACCGGATGCGCCATCGACACATGCGCGACGATGCCCTCGCCGAAGAAGCTCTTTTCGCGCGCGAAACTGCGGTCGATGAACTGGTCGACGATCACGAAATGCCCGGGCGGCAGTTCTTCCTTGCAGGCTGCCGACGGCCGACAACGACAGCACGTCGGTCACGCCGGAACGCTTCAACGCATCGATGTTCGCGCGGTAGTTCAGATGCGTCGGCGAGACCGGATGACCGCGTCCATGCCTGGGCAGGAACACGCAGCGCACGCCGCCAAGCCGGCCGAACAGCAGTTCATCGGACGGCGCGCCCCAGGGCGTTTCGACCCGCTTCCAGGTCTTTTCCTCGAGCCCGTCGATGTCATACAGCCCGGAGCCGCCGATGATGCCGATCACGGGTTCGGTCATCGGCGGCGCCACGCCGGCATGATCTCGCCTCAGTGGACGTCCGACCAGACCTTGCGCTTCACGGCGTAGGTCACGCCGGTCAGCAGGATCAGGAACAGGATCACGCGCACGCCCATCGCCTTGCGCTCGACCATCTTCCGGGTTGGCGGCCCAGTGCAGGAAGGTGACGACGTCGCGCGCTTTCTGGTCGAGGCTGTTGTCGGCGTGCCGTCGCTATAGGTGACCCGTGCCGTCCTCCAGTGGCTTCGGCATCGCGATCTGATGGCCCGGGAACATCCTGTTGTAGTTCATGCCGTCTTGCATGGTGAAACCGGCCGGCGCGTCGGCGTAGCCGGTCAGCATGCCATAGATGTAGTTCGGCGCCGCCCTCGCGCGCATTGACGATCAGCGACAGATCGGGCGGATAGGCGCCGTTATTGGCCGCACGCGCCGCCTTCTCGTTCGGAAACGGCGAGCGGAACTGATTGGCCGGCGTTCCTGGGCCGTCCTTCGGCACTGCCCTGATCGTCCAGTCCCTGCGGCACCGTGAACGTGGCGGCGATCGCCTTCACCTCGGCCTCATTCAGGCCAAGCCCGGTCAGGTCGCGGTAGTGCAGCTGCTGCATCGCGTGGCAGTTGGCGCAAACCTCGGAATAGACCTGAAAGCCGCGCTGCGCGGAGGCGAGGTCGGGGGTGCCGAAGATGCCGTCGAAGCTCCATTTCTCGTGCGGCATCGGCGGCTTCCTGCGCCATCCTCGGCGGCGGCAGCCGGCGAGAGCGACGCCCGCGGCGACCAGCCCGGCGACCGTCATGCGGCAAGCAGGCGAACCCAGCGAGCGCATCAAGGTTCTCCATCGGGGCCGTGGCGCCATCAGTGGCCCTCCAGCCGGGCGGCCGGTGACCGCCTGCGTGATGCTCTCGGGCAGCGGCAGCGGTCGCTCCAGCTTGCCGAGGATCGGCAGTGATCACCAGGAATGGAGCGAAGTAATACAGCGTCGCGATCGCGGCTCAGGATGACCCAGATCGCCCTCCGGCTTGTGCGCGCCGCAAATGCCGAGGACGATGAACGACGCGACCCAGAGCCAGATCAGCCACCGATAGGTCGGCCGGAACCGCGCGCTGCGCACCCGGGACGTGTCGAGCCACGGCAGCACCAGCAGCACCAGCAGCGAGCCGAACATCATGCAGACGCCCAGCAGCTTGTTCGGCACCGAGCGCAGGATGGCGTAGTACGGCAGGAAGTACCACTTCCGGCACGATGTCGGCGGGGGTTTGCAGCGGGTTGGCCTCGATGAAGTTGTTCGGATCGCCGAGGAAGTTCGGCGCGAAGAACACGAACGTCCCCAACACGATCAGGAACACGCAGACGCCGACGCTGTCCTTGGCCGTGTAGTAGGGATGGAACGGCAGGGTGTCCTGCGGCCGCCTCGGCTCGATGCCAAGCGGGTTGTTGGAACCGACGATGTGCAGCGCGGCGACGTGCAGGAAGACCACGCCGACCAGGACGAACGGCAGCAGGTAGTGCAGCGAGAAGAACCGGTTCAGGGTCGGCTTGATCGACGCTGAAGCCGCCCCACAGCAGGGTGACGATGTATTTGCCGACGCCGCGGAAAGGCGGAGAACAGGTTGGTGATGACGGTGGCGCCCCAGTACGACATCTGGCCCCAGGGCAGCACGTAGCCCATGAACGCGGTGGCCATCATCAGCAGCAGGATCACCACGCCGAGGATCCACAGCAGCTCGCGCGGCGCCTTGTAGGACCCGTAGTAAGCGCCGCGGAAAATATGGATGTACGTGACGATGAAGAACATCGACGCGCCGTTCTGGTGCACGTAGCGGATCAGCCAGCCGTAGTTCACGTCGCGCATGATGTGCTGCACGCTGTCGAACGCCAGGCGCGGTGTTCGGCTGATAGTTCATCGCCAGGAAGATGCCGGTCAGGATCATGACGACCAGCGTGACCATCGCGAGCGCGCCGAAATTCCAGAAATAGTTGAAATTCTGCGGCGTCGGAAAAACGCCGTATTCCTTCTGCATCATCGTGATGATGGGCAGCCGGGTAGTCGATCCAGTTCAGCACCGGATTGGGAATATCGCTTTTATGCAGACCGGCCATGACGGTTTCCCTGATGGGTCTTGGCTTGCGGGCGTGAAGGCTGTCGGTTCAGCCGATTTTGATGCTTGCGTGTCGGACTCGAACGCGTAAGGCGGCACAGCGAGGTCCAGCGGCGCCGGTCCTTTGCGGATGCGGCCCGAGGTGTCGTACTGGCTGCCGTGGCACGGGCAGAACCAGCCGCCCCACTCGCCGCGCATATCCGTCGGCTTGTTGCCGAGCGGGATGCAGCCGAGATGCGTGCAGATGCCGATCAGGACGATCCATTGATCGTGGCCCGGCCTTGACCCGCGACTGGTCCGTCTGCGGGTCGGCAGGTCCGACAGTTTCACGTCGCGCGGCTTCGGCGATTTCCTTGTCGGTGCGATGGCGGACGAAGATCGGCTTGCCCTGCCACATCGACCGTGATGCCCTGGCCGGTCGGGATCGGCGTCAGATCGATTTCGACCGAGGACACCGCCAGCACGTCCTTGGACGGGTTCATCGAGCCGATCAGGCCCAGGCGATGCCGCCGGCGCCAGATCGCGGCGCCGGCGCCGGCGATCAGTTCCAGCAGGTCACGTTTGGTGCCATCGGCGCCATGGGGCCGCCATGGGCCGCCATGAGGGTGGTCCGTGGTAGCGGCGGCGATGTGGATCGGCCATACTTTCCCTCGAGCATACACGTTTCAGCCAGAGGCGCGGGCGCGCTGCTGACCGCGGACCATCCGCCCTGGACGGCCCGTAGAGTGGGCGGCAATTTAGAGGCGCCAATCCCCCGCAACTCCGCGCGGAATTTTCAGATCGGTCCCATCGCCCTGCAACATCACCGCGCGATGGGTTATCCCGACTGCCTCGCTGGAACAAGTCCCTAGATGAACGAAAACCACGCAAGCAGCCGCCCACGACGGCGCTGAAGTCCGAGCGCGCGCCTGGTTCGAGGCATTGCGCGACCGGCTTTGCGCCGCCTTCGAGGCGATCGAGGATGCGAGGGCCGGTCCCGGGGGATCAGCACTGGCCGGGCGGTTCGAACGCACCGCATGGGTGCGTCCGTCAGACACCGCGGAGGCCCTGGAGACATCGGCGCCGGCTCCAGATCTGGGAGGCGCGGGTGTGCCGGAGGTCGAATCGCGGGCGGCGGCGGCGTGATGAGCCTCATGCGCGGCCAGGTGTTCGAGAAAGTCGGCGTCAATGTCTCCACGGTCTGGGGCGAGTTCAGCCCGGAATTCCGCGCGCAGATCCCTGGCGCGGCCGAGGATCCGCGGTTCTGGGCCAGCGGCATCAGCCTGGTCGCGCATATGCGCAGCCCGCGGGTGCCGGCGGCGCATTTCAATACGCGCATGCTGGTCACCACCGAGGGCTGGTTCGGCGGCGGCGGCGACCTGACGCCGATGCGCCTCGACTCGCCGGAGGCGATGGAGGACGCGGCCGACTTCCATGCGGCGTTCCGGACCGCCTGCGACCGGCACGATCCGGCTTATTACCCGACGTTCAAGGAGTGGTGCGACCGCTACTTCTTTCTGCCGCACCGGAACGAACCGCGCGGCGCCGGAGGCATCTTCTTCGACCATCATCGCTCCGGCGACGTGCAGCGGCCGATTTCGCTTTCGTGCGCGACGTGGGCGAGGCGTTCCTGGAGGTGTATCCCGCGCATCGTGCGCCGGCGAATGCACGAGCCCTGGACGGCGGCGGAGCGGGAACACCAATTGATCCGCCGCGGCCGCTACGTGGAGTTCAACCTGATCCACGACCGGGGGACGCTGTTCGGCCTGAAGACCGGCGGCAATGTGGAGGCGATCCTCATGAGCCTGCCCCCGAAGTGCGCTGGCCCTAAGGGCCGCGACTATCAGGAAGGTTCGCAGGATCAGAATGCCGCAGGCAAACCGAATGGATCACACGATGACGATGTTGTGACTGGATAAGCTGGAAGTAGCTGGCTCGGCGGCCGTACGAGCGGAACCAGCCGTAGCTCCACGCAACTGAGGAAAGAGAGGAGAAAATGAATGCCGCTCAACACTAAAGTCGTGCCGGCGTCAGATCGAGAGCTGGTAATGACCCGGCTGATCCACGCGCCCGCCGGGAAATTGTTTCGTGCTTGGACCGAACCCGAGTTGCTTGTGCAATGGTTCGCGCCGTTGCCCTACACGACGTCTCACGCGGAACTTGACGTCCGGCCGGGCGGTGCAAGCCTGGTGGTCATGCTCAGCCCCGACGGTGCCGAGCTGCCGAACCGGGGCGTCTATCTTGAGGTCGTTCGCGACGAACGACTTGTGTTTACTGACGCCTATACGACAGCTTGGGACCCATCGCCAAAGCCTTTCATGACCGTGATACTGACTTTCCAGGACGAGGGCGGCAAGACGCGCTACACCGCCCGAGTGTGCCATTGGACAGTCGCCGATCGCGAAAGCCACGAACAGATGGGCTTCCATGAAGGTTGGGGGCGTTGCACCGACCAGCTTGCAGCACTCGTCGCGAATCTTTAAAGCCCGCTACGCGCGTCGGCGCATCGCCTCCCTATACAGCGCCACTTGCGTTCTATCGGCTATGGCTACACAGCTTCGCGGCAGTGCACGTGGTTTTGGCATGATACTTGGACACGGACCCGAGACGACCTCTTGTGATAACATCGCGGACCGCGATATTCGCTGAATGAGAAAACCAACTCGCCGCATATCGCCCACCCTTCCGCTCATGATGGCACAACTGACGGTGGCATCATGGGAAACGATTTTTTATCGCACGGTGATGATGGCGCGGCAGACCTGCTCGCCCGCCGAATTCCAAAGAATGTTCACAGAAAAGGCCGCGGCGATGCACGGCTCCACGACCGCCCTGATGTCACGCAAAGGTGGTCGTGCGGTATTGGCCCCCTTTTTGGGGAGAGCCCGCGGCAACGCAAAGCGACTGCGTCGGAAAGTATAGCTCACACCCCCATCGCACCGCACGGGTAATTGCATCTTCCGAACGTTATGCAAGTGTGTCAGTTCAGGGGCTTCATTTCGGACGCCAACTTGACACGCTCGGTTCGCCAATTATGCTGATCCTCATGGCTGGCGTATGGCGATTTCCGCATCGGGGATTGGCTTTTCATATTAGTGTTTTCGCTTGCCTTTTACTGGTTGTAACGGTTCAGTCGGTGGCCAGTTATGCGCGAGATGGCAATACCCAGGCATTCGCAGCAGTCTCTAGGGGAGGGCCGGCTTCGGCATCTTCCTTGCTCGTGAAGTTGGAGCGACTGGTCGCAACGAATCATCAGGCTACAACCGGAGGCGACGACCAGGCCGATACGATCGCCGACATTCTGCTGCTGCTTCCCAACGCGCCACCCGCTGACGCGGAACTGATACTCAATATCCCAGCACATTTCGCCGCACGTGCGCGTGAGGCCGAGGCCGCCGGGCGCGACGGAGAGGCTGGTCGTTTCGCCGCCGTGGCGGCCGTTCTCGGAGATTTGCTCAGCGGGAGAACCGCGAGCGACACGACCAGCCCTCAACCGCCAGCAGCGACCCCCCCTATCACTCTAGCATCGAGCGATCCGGCGATCGTGACCACAGCCGCGACGCTGCCCAACTCTGGCGACGACGCGAAGGCCGGCCAGAACGCCGGCACGCTTATCCGCCTCGCGCCGCTGACGTCGCCTTCGGAAGCGGTGGGCATCGGGCGCATCAACGACGGCCCCAAAACCACGCCGTCAAGCGACGAGCTCCCCGACGGCATTCTGCTCGGCACCACACCGGTCGCCGGCGCTAGACCTGCCGTCAACACGCCCAGCGACGCGGCGGCAGCCGATATGCGGAGCCAGCCGCTTGTCGCAACGATCTGGCCGCGTGGGGCGCCCTCGGTTCTTGCCTTGCTGGCGAAGCTGGAACAACAGATCACGATAGACTATGCGGGGCCGTTGCCCAGCGACGACCAGGCCGATACCATCGCTGACATTCTGCTGCTGCTGCCAAGTGCCCCGCCCGCGGATGCGAAACAGGTGTTGTCGACACCGGCACGTCTCGCCCAGCGCGGGCGCGAGGCGGCGGCGGCTGGACGCTATGAACAGGCCAGCCGTTTCGCGGCTCTGGCCGACGTCCTCGAGGGTCTGCTCGGGAGCAACACGTCGGGCGGCCGAGCAATGCCAAAAGCATCGCGCCAGCCCGGCGAGGAGCCATCGCCGGCCGCCCCGTCAGGCGACCCCGTCGTTGCGCTAGCAGGCGAACTCGACGACGCAAACTTCAAGGATCACCCTTCGACCAGCAGAACGCTGGCTGGGGTTGCCGTGCCGATGTCCCGTCCGGGCGAATTGGGAAATCAGCTTCCGGTCGGCGAACCTGCCGGACGTTCAAATGACGATCGTTCCGGCGCCGGGCAGATGGCCGTCGCCGAGGCACCTGGCCGTCAGGTGCCCGCGTTCGTGGCTGCCCAACCGATGGGCTCGGCCTCGGCTGCCGCGCTGCTGGCGAAATTGGAGCAGCAGATCGCATCGGCTTTCCATGCGACACTCGACGAGTTCGACACCATTGCCGACATCCTGCTTTTGCTGCCGAACGCTCCGCCCGCCGATGCAAATCTGGTGTTGAACGCTCCTGCGCGTTTCGCGAACCGCGCCCGCGAGGCAGAGAGTGCTGGACGTCATGACGAGGCCGATCGCTTTGCCACGCTGGCAGACGTCCTCGACGGGCTCCTCCATGGAAGGGCGCCGGACGAACGACCCGAAACGCCGCCGCACCCCGATGTGTCGTTGTCGGCCACAGCATTGGCTAACCCAGCGGTTCCAGTTCCACCCGTGCCCGGCGCCCCCGACAGCGTCGCTCGCGCCCCCAGCGACGCACTCGCTATGGTCTCTGCGGCCCCAGTGGCCCCATCCTCGATCGTTTCGACCTCAACAATCGCCCCCACCTTGGACGTTCCTGTCCTGCACGCCTCTGATGCGGGGGCCACGGCGCCGTCGCTCGGCACGCGCGTAGCGACGAGAGCCCCCGCCGAGCCTGCTGGACGCGAGAGCGACAGCCACCTCGGAGCGGTGATCCAGGCGGACGCGGAGGTCAGGCTGCCGCCTACCGACGCCAATGTGCCGGACGTCTCGACGGAGGATCCCCCCTGCGAAGCAGGCGGCTAGCCCATCTTTGCCGCAAACCGAGACGGCCAGACCTCCGCCGGTCCCTGAGCGTCTGAGGGTGGCGCGGCTGACCGACAGCGATGCCAATGCCAATTTTTCCGGCACCGTCAGTTCCTCCGAGTCAACGGCTCGGCGGCGCACGTGGGCCAAGGCACCAACCGTTCCGGCGGAACGGGCGTCGCGCGTTCCGGTCCGCCGGCAACCACGATCTCGACGGCAACAACAACACAACAGGGGACCCGCAGTGCCGCGCAATCCTGCAGAAATTCAGCTTGGGGGAAGATCCATCGGATGCGGAGCGTAGCTATCTGCGCAACGGCTGCCACCGCGGCTGACTGGCGCTCATGTTCCCTTGCCGGCATGGCGACATTGCTGATTGCCGGTTGGCTGACGGCGTGCACTTCGCCCGCTACCTCGCGACAGGACGTATCCGCTGTGTCCGTCCCGCCCCCACTGCAGCCGTTACACGAAGGTGTGCCGGCGCTCGCTACGGCGTTGGTTACCCATGCGGTGCTGCCCCCGCCCCCTCCGTCCGGGCGCTATCTGGTCGTGGTCGATCCTTGGATCGATGTAACCACCGGTAGCCAGGTAGCCACCACCAAGCTGATGCAGCAGGAGCTGGCGACGCTTGCCCCGGAACATTTCCCACAACTGGAATTGCTGCCTTTCACGCCGGAAAATCTCGCACGCAAGCCGGTTGTACTGCTCGGAGCCATAGCGCCGGTCGCTGGTGCGGGATCAGTGGAACCGGTGGTTGGTCGTCCTGGCGCCTATCGTGTCTATGGAATGCTAGCGGACCTAGGCACCGGCAAAATTGCGGCAACTGACAGCGTTTGGGTTCGGCCAGAAGATATCGATGCGACGCCGACCCCGTTCTATCGCGACAGCCCGGTATGGGTGCCGGACGAAAGCGTGGTGGCCTATTTGCGCACCCTGCAAGCCCGACCCGGCGACCCAATCGATCCCGCCTACCTCCAAAATCTGCAGGCGGAGGCACTGATCACCAATGCCAACACGGCCTATGGTCAAGGCGAGTACCAGCCGGCGCGCGAATTGTACAGGGAGGCCGCCGACCTGCGGGAGGGAGGACATCAATTACGGGTCTACGATGGCCTCTATCTCACCAATTGGGCGCTCGGCGACCGGCAGTTGGCCACGCAAGCCTTCACGGAATTGGTGGATTACCAAGTTGCGCACGGACGTTTATCGGTGAAGTTTTTGTTCCGTCCAGATTCCACAGCATTCTGGCCGGACCCGACGATCAGCGCGCCATACGCCGACTGGCTGCGCGTGATCGCTCAGCGGGCGGTGTCCAACGACGTGTGTCTGCATTTGACCGGCCACGCTAGCCCGTCCGGATCGACCGAGTTGAACGACCGCCTGTCACTGGCTCGCGCCGCGCGCCTCAGGCAGGATCTGTTGGAAATTGAACCACGGCTTAGGGGTAAAATCACCGTGGCTGGCGCCGGATCTCGGGAGGCGATCGTCGGCACCGGCCGCGACGACGCGACAGACCTGGTCGACCGACGGGTCGATTTTCAGATGCAGTCCTGTGCACGCGTGGCCCTTGCGGGACCGTAAGGCGGGTTCGGCCGAAGCTTCTGCGGTCAATCGCCTATCCCAGCGAGGCGCTCCGTCGAGCCCGGTGCCGTTCCGGGGCCGACCGCCCGTGGAACCCGATGACGAAAGGTTCGTCCCGCGATCGCTTATCGTGTTGCGAAGGCGACTTTCTCTAACTCAAGACGAGAGGCCGGGCACGCCGTCGCTGATCGGCTAAGGGCAATGAATGCAGGTTTTGCATCCCGCGCCGATGCTGTGCGTTAGGGATGCATTCCCAAGGAGACTGCCCGTGCCGCTGCCCCCGATCACGCCCCCGAACGTGCCGGTACCTGACCCCGCGCCGGAACAGGCGCCGGGTGGTCCGGCCGAGCACCCCCCTCCAGGCCCCAACCTGCCGCCGGGCCTGCCAGGAGAGCCACTGCCTACACCTCCCAATACGCCACCGGGGCCGATTGTGGCTTATATTCGCTCAAGCTCCGACGCGAAGACAGGTCGATCTTCCATCTGAGCGCAGTTCGATGCTACATGTCCACGGGCCGCCCCCGCACGGCCGCCGATTGTCACCCTCGTTGACGCCGGTACCGGCTTATCAGCGCGTTGGTGGATGCATCATGTGCCAGCTTCGGCTCCTTGGCGCGGTCCAGTTCGGGGATGATGCGGCTAGCCAGAGCCTTTCCCAATTCGACCCCCCACTGATCGAAGCTGTCGATCGCCCAAATCGCGCCTTGGGTGAAAACGCTATGCTCGTAAAGCGCCACTAGACTACCGACCGTCTTGGGATCGAGCCTGTCCGCCAGTATCATATTCGTCGGGCGGTTGCCCTGCATGACGCGAAATGGCCTCTGAAAGTCTGGCGAACCTTCTGCCCTCAGTTCGTCCTCCGTCTTGCCGAACGCCAGCGCCTCGGCTTGGGCGAACAGGTTGGCGATCAACAGATCGTGCTGTTCGGTCAGCGGGCTGAGCGGCTTGCAAAAGCCGATCATGTCGCAGGGAACCAATTTCGTTCCCTGATGGAGAAGCTGATAGAAGGAGTGCTGACCGTCGGTCCCTGGTTCGCCCCAGATGACCGGGCCGGTCTGATAGTTCACGACATGCCCATCGAGATCGACATGCTTGCCGTTGCTCTCCATCTGCAGTTGTTGGAGGTAAGCGGGAAAACGCGCCAAGTGTGCCGAGTATGGCATGATGCCGAGGCTTTGGGCGCCAAAGAAGTTGTTATACCAAACCGTCAATAGTCCCAGTAGCAGCGGCAGGTTCCGACCCGCGGGCGCGGTGCGGAAATGTTCATCCATGGCATGGAAACCGCCGAGCATGGTGCGGTAATTGTCGGGTCCGATCGCGATCATGGTGGACAGGCCGATGGCGCTGTCCATCGAGTAGCGCCCGCCCACCCAGTCCCAGAAGCCAAAAACATTGGCCGGGTTGATGCCGAACTTCGTCACCGCGGGAAGATTGGTGGAAACCGCCGCGAAATGCTTTGGCCACGGCCGCGTCCGAGCCAAGCTTGCGGACCAGCCAGGCGCGCGCTGTCGCCGCGTTGGTCATTGTTTCGAGCGTCGTGAAGGTCTTCGACGATACGATGAAGAGCGTCTCCGAGGCGTCGAGGTCGTGCGTCGCCTCGTGAAAATCCGCCCCGTCCACATTGGCGACGAAGCGGAAGGTCATCGACCGGTCGCTGAACGGACGCAGCGCGCGATACGCCATCTCGGGACCGAGATAGGAACCGCCGATCCCAATGTTCACGACGTTTCGGATACGCTTGCCGGTGTGCCCCGTTGCAATTCCGCCGCGCACCCGATCGGCAAAATCCGCCATGGCGTCCAGCACCTTATGGACGTCCGGAACCACGTCGGCGCCGTCGACTTCGATGCGGGAGCCACGCGGGGCTCGCAACGCCACGTGCAGCACGGCGCGGCGTTCCGTGGCATTGATCTTGTCGCCGGCGAACATCGCATCGCGCCGCTTCGCCACACCGCGCTCCTCCGCGAGCTGCAACAGCAGCCGCAGAGTTTCGTCGGTGATGCGGTTCTTCGAATAGTCGATGAACAGGCCCGCACCCTCGGCCGAGAAGCGTTCCGCCCGGCCGGGATCATCGGCAAACAGTTGCGCAGGTGCAGGTCCTTGATCTGCGCGTGATGCGTCGTCAGCGCCTGCCAGGCCGGCGTCTCGGTCAGGGCGGTCATCGGCGTTCTCCCGTGTTCAGGCCAGGACCTTGCTTTTGGACGCGATCGCCCCGATCAGCTCGTCCCAGGACTTCACGAACCCCTTGGCGCCTTCCGATTGCAACTGCGTGGACAGCGCCGTCAGGTCGATGCCCGCCTTGGTGTGCGCGGTCAGCACCGAGTCGAAGTCGCCGCCGTCAGGTGACAGCGTTCCGGCAAGCCTGCCATGTTCAGCGAGGGCCAGCAGCGTGTCCTCGGGCATCGTGTTCACCGTGTTCGGTGCCGCGAGGCCGGAGATATAGAGCGTGTCGGAGGCCGCCTTGTCCTTGGTGCCGGTGCTGGCGAACAGCAGCCGCTGCGCCCGCGCGCCGAGGTTCTCCAGCCGCTGGAACCGATCGCTCGCCAGGATCTCGCGATAAGCCTTGTAAGCCTGCTTGCTGACCGCCATGCCGAGGGTATTGCGCAGTTCCGCCGGGACCTTGCCGCTGACGGCGACATCCCATCGGCTGATGAACAGCGAGGCGACCGAGCGCACGTCCGGCGACAGGCCCGCGTCCACCCGCCGCTCCAGTCCCCGCATGTAGGCGTTGGCCGCCGCCTTGTACTGGTCGGTGGAGAACAACAGGGTGACGTTGATCGGCACCCCGGCAAAGATCGAGTCCTCGATCGCCGGCAATCCTTCGGGCGTTCCGGGAATTTTGATGAACAGGTTCGGCCGGTTCGCCTGGGCGTGCAGCGACCTTCGCCTGCTCGACCGTTGCCTTGGTGTCATAGGCAAATACCGGCGAGACTTCGAGAGAAACGAAGCCGTCCACTGTGCCGGTGCGCTTATGGATCCCCGCGAACAGGTCGGCTGCCCGGGTCAGGTCCTGAACCGCGAGGTTGAAGAACAGCGCCTCGCCGGACGCACCGTTCTCGAGCTGACGGCGGATTTCCGTGTCGTACCATGAACTGCGGGCAATCGCGTTGTCGAAGATCGTCGGGTTGGAGGTCAGGCCGGTCACCGAGAAGCTCGTCGATGTAGCGCTTCAGCGTGCCGCTATCGAGCAGGTCACGGGTGATGTTGTCGAGCCACAGGCTCTGGCCGAGCTTGTTGAGCAACTTGGGTGCGTCTGAGGCCATGGGTCGGTTCCTTCAATTGTACGCCCAGATATTTATGTGCCGGGGCTTCCGGGTGCCGTCGCTCACCCTACTCCTTCGGCTTCTCAACGTGGCCACCAAATTCGAACCGTAGCGCGGACAACAGACGGTCGCCGTAGTCCGCTTCGCCGCGTGAACTGAAGCGGGCGAACAGCGCGGCCGAGATGACGGGAGCCGGCACGCTTTCGTCAACCGCCGCCTGCACTGTCCAGCGGCCTTCTCCGGAATCCGAAACCCGGCCGGCGAAGTTGTCGAGGCCCGGACTTTTGCGCAATGCGCTGGCGGCAAGGTCAAGCAGCCACGACGCGACCACACTGCCGCGGCGCCAGACCTCCGCTACCTGAGCAACATTAATTTCATATTTGAAGTGGTCGGGATGGCGCAGGGGCGTCGTCTCGGCATCGTCCACCTGCGTGTGCAGCCCGACGTTGGCGTGCTCTGATGATATTGAAGCCTTCCGCGTAGGCCGCCATCAGCCCGTATTCGATGCCGTTATGCACCATCTTGACGAAGTGCCCGGCACCGTTCGGTCCGCAGTGCAGGTAGCCCAGTTCGGCCGTACCGGGCTCTCCCGTCGCACCCGGCGTCCGCGGAGCCGCCTCGATGCCGGGCGCCAGTGAGCGGAAGATCGGGTCGAGCCGCTTCACCACGTCCGGCTCGCCACCGATCATATGGCAGTAGCCCCTCTCCAGACCCCAGACGCCGCCGCTGACGCCAACGTCGACGTAGTGCAGTTCCTTCTTGCGCAGTTCGCCGGCGCGTCGGATATCGTCATGATAGTAGGAATTGCCACCATCCACGACGATGTCGCCTGGTTCCAGCAAAGGCACCAGCGAACTCAGCACCGGATCAACGACGGCGGCCGGTACCATCAGCCAGACCAGCCGCGGTTTGCTCAACTGCTTGACGAAGTCGGGCAGACTGGTGGTGCCTTTCGCACCCTGCGAGACCAGCGCATCCACCGCTTCGTGGTGACTGTCGTACACCAGACACTCGTGGCCCGCTTTGGCCAGGCGTATCACCATGTTGCCGCCCATTCGTCCTAGGCCGATCATTCCAAGCTGCATCATTTTGCTCCTCGGTCCATTGCCAGGCATCGCCTCGTCGTCAGATCGTTGTTCTCCAAGCGCACATTCATCGGCCCTTGCCCGGTGACCGAAACATCCACAGGCCGCTTTGCATGGGCTCCTGGCGTCGACGACCGTTGCAGCGCCTTTGGCACACCCGGCATCGACAAATGACAGGAGGGCCCGGCTTCGCGCGCGCAGACTGCCAGACCATACGTAAACGGTGAAGTCCTCCCTTGCTGCGGTTATTCCGGCCGGGCGGTGGACAGGCATCGACGCGCGTCGCATGCTCACGATCTCGTGAACTCAGGTTCGAGGATGGGTGAGAACAGAAACAACTGAACGGGCGCCCACGGTGCCACTGAATAAGCGGCCTGCGCATCCTTGCCCGTCCCCTCGGTGACGCGCTTTGAGCGCGCGCTGCAAGGCGAGACGGTGTCGAGTTTCGATGCCCGGTCGGGTGCCGCAAGCCGGACGATCTTGCACCAATCGTCGGGGACAAGAGACCGGGGCGCATCATGAGATTTGTCGAAATCAGATTGATCGGTGAGCAACAAGCGAATACAATGCAACATACTTTCAGACGCCGGCTTGTTCGTTTTGATTTTGTCTCGTGGCTCGTACTGGCCGTGTGTCTGCCGTGCATGCTCCCGCCGGGCGCAGCCAATGCTGACCGCGATCACGGGGATCAAGTGTCTGCACGCGATCCGCTGCCATCCGCGGTTCGTGCCGCGAGCAGCGCCATCTTCCTGAGTTCGCTGGGCGTCAATACACATGTCGATCAAGGCTACGATCCGGTCCCCTACGTTGCGATGCTGCAGTACACCGGGATTCGCAACGTAAGGGATGGATCGCGCAATACGCCCGGATACCTCATGCTGCACGCCAGGACGAGCATTCACGTCGATCTCGGCGGCAGCGACGTGAATGACCTCACGGCGGCAGCGAGAACCCTGGCCGCCGCCGACGCCCTGTTGTCGATCGAGGGCCCCAATGAGCCGAACAATTTTCCCGTAACCTATCTCGGCCAGCGGGGAGGTGGCGCACTGAACTGGGCTGCCGTGGCGCAGCTTCAGAAAGATCTCTACAGCGCTGTGAAATCGGATCCCGTGCTGAAGCGCTACCCGGTCTTCCACGTATCCGAAGGCGGCGCCGAAACCGAGAATGTGGGCCTGCAGTTCCTGACGATACCAAAGGACGGGGGAACTCTGTTTCCCGACGGGACTCGGTTTGCCGACTACGCCAACCCGCACAACTACGTGATCGGCAACGGCGGCCGGTATGAGGACAATCAGGCGTGGAATGCAGCCGATCCGGTGCTGAACGGTCGCTGGGATGGCCTCTATGGCGAGTACGGCAAGACCTGGAAGAAGGGCTTCAGGGGATATTCCAATGCGCAATTGCAAACCTTGCCGAGGGTGACGACCGAAACCGGGTGGGAACTAGTCGAGGACCCCGGCGGAGAAGCGGCACAGGGCACGGTGTTGACAAACACCTATCTCGCGCAGTTCAAGCGAGGATGGAGATATACGTTCATCTACGAATTGCGTGACAATGAGGGCGGTGCCGGACATCAGGGTCTCTATCGTGAGGATGCCACGCCCAAGCCATCGGCCGTGTATATTCATAACCTCACATCGATCCTGGCTGACAAGACGCCGATCGCCGATCTTGGACAGTTGAGCTACACAATCAGCGACGCGCCGGCCACCGTGCATGACCTGCTGCTGCAGAAAAGCAACGGCACGTTCGAGCTTGTTGTCTGGAGTGAACGGGTTACAGGATCGAATAACGTGACGGTCACGTTCGGCAAGAAATATCCTTCAGATGCGGATTTACGACGTCACGGTCGGGGCAACGCCGGTTCAATCCTTGGTGGACGTCGACACCGTTCCGCTAACGCTGAGCGATCATGCGATGATTATCGAACTGGAATGAATAACCGGCGTTGAGATGCGTTGCAAGCCGGTCGGTGGGATGTAATTTTCGTCCGGACAGTCGGATCTGCAGCAACCGCCACTTTCGGGTGTTCCGTGGCGCCGCCTACGGACCGCTGAAGAAGGGCCTTCCCTCTCAATTTCGGCCAGGAGTCGCTGATAGCCCTAGTCACGCGGCGGACCCGACAGATGGCTCGGCCTTCGCCGATTCGATCGTCATCCGCGGAACCGATTGAAGACGGAGCCTGAACCATCGTTGAACCGGTTCATCGTATAGCTTGAGCATTGCCCACGCGATCACCACAACGCTGGCTACTTCGGCAGCCCCGAATGCGCAGGAGCCGATCAGGGTGAAGTGCCAGTGCTTCAGCAGCTCTTCGCCGATCCTTAGCACGGGCCCTTGCAGAATATAGACAGGTACGACAGTGCTCCAATCAGTTGGCAAACTCGGGCAACCCGTGGCCCCACCTCGGTTGCGGCGCCGACCGCGATGATCGCAGGGAACAGGAGAAATACATAAAGCAGACCGAAAAGGCCAGTCACCGGCGGTGGAAACAGGAGAGCTGCCGCGAGCGCCACGATCAAGCCGAGACCGACGTAAGGAGCGCTACGTTGCGGAAGTCTGAATTCTATAGAGCAAGACGCCGGCGAAGAACGGAAACAACACTCGACCAAAGCCGTATGCGAAGTTCTTTTGACTATAGCCGCCGCTGACACCGTGGTTCATCAGGGCCACCCATGCCAATACCACCGCCGAACACGCGGTCAATTGGATCAGGCGGCGATTTGTCAGCCTCGGCGCAATTGCACAGTAAAGCGCATTGACGAATAGTTCAAACGTGAGAGACCAACTCGCCATGTTAAACGGATAGGCAGTGTCCCACTGGGGAAACACATATGAAGGCAGCATCAGGAGCGCCAAGGTTCCAGCGAGCACGATCTGCTGGAAGGTGACGTCGTGCTTGACCGCCGCGGCCAGAAACCCCAGGGCGATCCCTGCCGACGTGGCTAATAAAATCAACGGATAGAGGCGGACAATTCGCACCTTGGCGAAGGACAAGAAGCCCATGGCGCCACTCTGAAGTCGCTGTTCGTACGCAAAAGCGACCACGAACCCACTCAACATGTAGAAGAAGTCGACGGCCAAATTCGCGAAGGGAAACGCCGTCGCCGTCAAGTCGTGCTGTTGCACAAGGTGGTAGAATAGCACAACGAGGGCGGCGACACCGCGCAGTCCGTCCAAGACAATAAATCGTGTGGCTTTCATCAAATTCCGCTCAGTCAAATACTTGGAGCTTTGATGGCATATAGCCACTGTAGGCCAACGGTTCATTCAGCAAAAAGGATTAACGCCAAAGCAGAGCTCAATGTGCTCGATGTCCTGGTCGGGGACAGGCAGGTCCGCGCGTCGGCTTCACGCGAGTGCATGCAACGACCTCCCAGTCAACCATTTGGGCTGCCGCCGTCAGTCCTCGTTGAGGGCTAACAGCAGGTCGGAAACTCCCATCGGATCCTGCATTGTCGCGAGGCGCCCGGCGGCCAGCCAGGCGAAACGTTCCAATAGTGCTCTGCGCCGAGCGGGTGCTAGCCTGACGGACAACGGCTCGCGAAGTAAGTCGGCGTCACGGTCGGCACAAACGATCAGGCCGGTCTCACGCGGCAGAATGTCGCGCGGAAAGTCGGCATCGACGGCAAAGAAGAACTGATCACAGAACGGCTGGTATTCGGCCCATTTCCCGTCTGCCAGGTAATCCCGCAGGCCTGACTTCACCTCGATGCAGACGAACCCGCCGCCTGGCTGCAACGCGAGCACATCGGCGCGCCGGCCGTTCGCTAGCCTGACCTCATGCAACGGCGCCCAACCCAACCGCAGGCACAGCCTGGCCACGGCACGACGAATGAGCAACGTTCGCTCGGGGAAGCCGACGCCATCCATGCCCTCGGCTTCGACCGGTCAACCTGTCAGCGCGTCGATCGCCTTGGCCAACCTGACATCATTGTCCGACAGCCCGCCAGCGTCATGCGTGGTCAATTCGATCCGTACGGTATTCCAGACGTTAGACCAGTCCGGGTGGTGATCGAACTTTTCAGCCAGCAGCGCGACCCGCGTCATGAAGCCCCAAGCCGCGCTGAAATCGGCGAATTTGAATTCACGCCGTATTGCATCTTTGTCGCCGGCAAGTATCCAGAGTGGGACGGTCGTTCCCAACTGCGATCGCTCATCGTCGCTCAACCTTTTGACCATGATCTCTCTCCTCAGAGCGCCCTAGACGGGCGCCGCATGTCGTCCAGCGCTTCGGCGAACTCGCTCGTGAATGCGACCACCACCTGACGGCAACTCGGGACCTCGTCAACTAGTCCGACGCCCTGGCCGATGAAATAGTTTACCAATGACCGCGCCGGTTCGCTGCTGACTTCGGCGCGAGTGCTTGTCATCGCTGGCTCGCTCAGGCTCCCCTGCAGTGGCATCGGCTGTGGGTAGAGGCTGTCCGGTCCCTCCTACGCGTCGCTCAAGGCAGAGTGCAGCCGGCGAGCCGGCTTGCCGATGCGACCGCGTGAGTGGACAGCGTCGCGGGATCACGCGGCCATGCAGCTGACCGTCTTTCGCGAGTTACAACGCCGCCCGCGGCGACGATGCGGCCCTTGCCTTGAGCCGCTCGGAGCATCTCCAGCACCAGGACCATGGTCGAGACGAAGCACAACAATCCTCACCTTGATTGTCTGGGCAACGATGATGTGTACGCCCATGGCTACCTGACACTTGCGTGCTCCTACGCACGGACCAGGGGCGGCGCAGGCGATACCAACTCGCTTGGCGCTTCGCACATCGAAGGCTGGCGGCACGCCGAGCGTATTGGCGGTTAATCGGATTGGGTGGATGAGGCGACGTTCATCAGCTTATCGCCAGTCTTGAACTACAAGGCGACGGACTGCCCCATGCCTTCCACCGGTGACCACCCCTGGCTGGATCGACATCATGACAGCAAAGCAGGTCGTTGATGAAGGTGGCAAAACGCCCCGCCTGATGCCAAGGCGCCGGTAAACGTTTCTATATCACAGTGGCCTCTGTCGCCTGAAATTCCCGCGCGAACGCGCCGCGTTCCTCGGCCGGACAGCCGCAGTGGCGAACCTTTCCCTGGCAGGCCCCAGGCTTCGAGAAGTCCTTCAGCACGTGGCGATGAGCATCAGGCTGCCCAGCAGGTTGTTGCCGCTGCCAGGCCGCGGAAGCCGCTCTGTCGCGCGACGCCGGCCTCCTGCGAAAGGCCAGGCAGACGCGTCGTGTTCGCCGAGGATCCCGATGCCGAGACCACCCTCTCGGCCTCACCGATTGCCCGAGGGGAATGCCGGCAACGCACAGCCCATGCGAAGGCCGTTGTCCTCTGGCATTGAGGTATGTTCGCCACCGGAGCGGAACGCGGCGAGCACGCTTTCGGGGTGTCCCAGACGCCATCCAAAGGCCCGATGAAATCGGCCTGATGGGCATCCACCAGGCCCCAAACTTCCTCGGAGCGTCTGCATGCTCGTCAATCTCGAGTGCTGCGGAAGCAGCCTGTCAGGTGGTCGTCTACCATGCCGGTCGCCTGCATGAACGCATAGCATATGGTGGAACCGACGAAACGGAAGCCGGCTTTGCGTAGCGCCTTGCTCATGGCGTCGGACAGCGGCGTGGTCGCCGGCACCTCTCCAAGCGCGGTCCAGGTGTTGCGGATCGGCTGATAATCAACGAAGGACCATAGATAGCGATCCAGACTGCCATGTTGCTCGATCATCGCCAGCGCCGCCAAGGCATTGTCGCGAACAGAGAAGATCTTCAGCCTGTTGCGGATCAGTCCCAACTCACTCAGGAGTTGCTCAAGTTCGGCGTCCGTCATTGCGGCGACGCGGCCGATTGCGAAACCATGATAGGCGTCGCGATACGCCTGCCGGCGGACCAGGACGGTGCGCCAGGAGAGGCCGGCCTGAGCACCCTCCAGTGTCAGCAACTCGAACAAGGCGCGATCGTCATGGTGGGGCACGCCCCACTCGGTGTCGTGGTACGCCTGCATGCTAGCGTCGGCCCCAGTGGCCCAGCTGCAGCGCACAAGGTCGGCGTCGGCGGTCATTGCGGGTGCGTTCCGGCGCGGATTTCCGTCTCACCAAGCCTGGCCTGCCTGGCGAGACGGGGACCGCGTGCGATCGATAAAGTGGCATCTAGATCGACTATCAACGCGAGCAGTTCCTTGTTCGTCGTCAGGCTCGGCGCTTCGGCTCGTGCCCTCAACCGTGCGGTGATGTCCGTCGCGAGGAGGCGGAGACCGACGAGGGTTGCATCGCAGTCATGGAGCCTTTCGCCGTCCAAGGCACTCACGACGGAAGCCACCGCAACCTCGAAAACCGCCGCCAAAGCCACGATTGCTCCGAGTTCGGCTGCCAGCTCTGGCCCAAGAGGGGTCGCACCATCGAAATGGCTGATCGCACGACGGAACGCTCCGAGGATGCCGAAGGCGCCAACGGCGTCCTCGACGTCTCGGAACGACAGCGCCATACGCTCATATGCAGTGCCCATCGGCCCGAGAATCGCCGCAGCAGGGACCAGGCAGCTTTCCAGCGTCAGCAGGCAATGACGAGACGGCCGCAGGGCGTGAAATCCTGGCATTTCATTGATGCTCAGGCCAGGCGTGCCGCGCGGGACTAAGAAGGCGCTGTAGCGCTTGCGGCCCATTTCCACGGAGGTGATGGCGAAGACAATGATGGCGTCGGCTGACAGGCCGTTGCTGACCCAAGCTTTCTGCCCGGTGATGCGGAACCCGTCGCCGGCGGGATCAGCCCGCGTAGTCAACAGCTTGGGATGCGCGCCCACCTTGGGTTCGGAAATGGCCACCGACAGTGCTCGGCCGCGCCACTCGGCTTGTTGCGACTCTCTTCCGAACGCGCGGACAAAATGCCGGAAAACGAGTTGAGGGCCACTCCAGACGCTGCCGACACCGAGCAGACCGGTGCGCTCAACTAGTGCGGCCTTGATGCGAGAGAGGGTGGCGTAGTCGGATACCGGCTCCAGCAGCTCGGCCAGGCGCATGCTCGGCAACAAGTCTTGCTCTGGGCGCGGGTTCTGGGCCAGCCAGGTCTCAATGCGGTTGTCCAGTTCCGTCACCGCGGGCCTTTGGTGCCGCGTATTTCCGAGCGAGGTGGGTTCAACCGACATGTTTGCGGCCTCGCGTTTCAGTGCTGGCCACGCCGCTCGCCTGACGCTGGGCGTGTGACCGCGGGAGGGTATCAGGTTCCACTATCGCGTCCAAAGCGTGGGCCAGTTCATCCGTGGTCGGCTGAGGTCTGGGTTCATCTTCCGCCGGATAGTGATAAGCAATCCCCCCACGCACCCATCGGAGTTAGCGGAGGGGCGAAGCGACGGGTCCGCTAGGCCGAACCCGTAAAAGTGGTTAGGTCTTTAGGCCTCACGAAAATGGGTGCCTGCCAGAACCAAGGAGCCTCAGCAAGTTCCGCTGGCAGATCCGCGCTCGGGACCACATCTGCCGGTTCGTGATAGGTTTCGCGTGACTGGCAGGCCCTGGGCCTGAGCGTTACTTTATTAGTTGGCTCATCGGTGGCTAGTTCGTGAATTGTTGGGGATCGGTTCCTAATTGATCTGTCCGGTCATCTGGACATCCCAGTGTTCCGCCTTGCAAATGTCGGGATATAATCTTCGATTGCAATCGCGAGGGTGTTCAGCCATGGCGCTGTCGGTGAAGGTTCTGTGCGCTGGTGATGACGTCAGTATCTAGTCGCGGCGACGCGCCAGTGGCCGGCTAACGGCCGTGAACGCTTCCTTGCAGTGCCGCACTCGACGAAGCCAGAGCGGCATAAGTCATTGGAGGCGAATTGAAAGTCAGCACACTAGCTGACGGACGCGGAGACGCGATCTGGATAGGCGGGCGGCAATGGATACCGGGTCTGCGCGGTTGAGCCACTCGGGCGGCTCCACGATCTGGCGGTTCGTCAATGCTTGTCGTAGTCTCTGGACCGGAATGCCGAAATTGGGCCCGAACGACGCGGCGACCAACCGGCACAATCGTCATATCCCGCGAGGCGCTTATGATACCGACCGCAGGCAGGGCAACAGAGAACGACTCACCAATTCTACACGCAGCCGTGGCTCTGAGGCAACAAATCGTTGTGGCTGGCGACGAAATCGAGCAGGCCCGTCGGCTTCCTACACCGGTCGCCGAGGCCGTCAAGGACGCCGGTATATTTGGCATGGTCATGCCGCGTGCGTGGGGCGGTCCGGAGCTTGACCTGCTGACCCAGTTCCGCGTGATCGAGACCTTGGCCATGGCGGACGGATCGGTCGGCTGGTGCGCGATGATCGGATGCGACAGTGGCTATATCACCGCGTTCCTCGACCAGGACGTGGCGCGCGGGATGTATCCCGATATCCGGGTCGCCACCGGCGCCGCCGCGACGCCGACCGGAAAAGCCAGGCGCATCCCCGGTGGATATCGCGTCGAGGGGCGGTTCCCCTTCGTCAGCGGCTGCCACCATTGCGAATGGTTATGGCTCGGCTGCGTTGTCAACGAGAATGATGTGCCGCGTGAGAATCAGGCGGGTGTTCCGGAAACACGCCAGTGCCTCGTCAGGCTTTCGCAATGCGAAATCCTCGACACCTGGTACACCACCGGATTGCGCGGTACCGGAAGCAACGATGTCCTGCTTCGCGATACCTTCGTGCCAGAGGAACACACATTCAGCTTTCAGGATCCCGCATTGATCAAACGAGCGGGCCCGCTGTACTCGTTTCCGTATCTGTTCATCGCCAAGGGTCCGGCCGCCGCGCTGGGCATCGCCCGCCATGCCGTCGACGCATTGATCGAGACCGCAACGACAAGATCTGCCCGGCGGTGCACCCTGGGCGATCGCCTCGAACCGCCGAAACTGCTGCGCGACGATGTCTTCGTGCAGGAGTCGGTCGCGCATGCCGATACAATGCTTGCCTCCGCGCGAGCCTATTACTTCGATGCGATGGGAGAACTATGGGCGACCCTGGTCGCGGGCGATCCACCGTCAGAGTTGCAACTCGCCCGGTTCACCACCGCCCATGCCCATGTCATTGGCGTTTGCGTGGAAGTCGTCCAGCTTGCCTACAAGACCGCGGGTGGGACGGCGGCGTACGCGAAGGGCCCGTTCGACCGCTGCCTGCGCGACATCCTGACGATAAATCAGCACGTTGCCGGAACGTTGCGCACCTACGAGATGGCCGGTCGTCTCATCCTTGGACTCGAACCGTTGCGGTGGCTGTTCTGAATTCCGGACGCCGTTCCGCCTACGGGGCAGATTGCTGCCACCGGATCGGACTTTTCATTGCACAGCCAGTTCGCGTGCGCTGACCTTGCCGGTGAGCCAGTTCACCGTCACCCCGATCCGCGTGCTGGCCGAAGACAGCACAATCGTCCCCCCCGACGCTTCACCGTCGGGTGTGAAGACCACCTGAGCCGGGCTTAGGGTTTCACCCGCCGGCAAAGCCCGCAAGGCGCCGCCGTCGACCGAGAACCCCGCCGCGTTGGTGACGACCGCCACGGCGCGGTCCTGTGCGATGGCACGCGACCTAGCGAGCCGAAGCGCGCCGGTGAGCGCTCGCTGGGTAGCGTCAAGGTCGAGACCGGAACTGTGCCACGGCCGCCGCACCAGCACCATGCCGGCGATCAGGCTCATGATGACGATCACCACGATCATTTCGATCAGCGTGAAGCCGCGCTGGTCCCACCGGCGTCTCGGAGGCATCACCGTAGATCGCGCACCACGAACCCGGACTGCACGATCCGGACCTCGAAGTCGCGCGCGACGCAGCGTCGGATCGGCTGCTCTCCGAACCGCGTCATGTTGTACGGTGCTAATCTGGACGCAGACCAGACAGCGAACGATCTCCGGATCGGCGGTCGGCTGTTCGGTAACCAGTGCCGGATCGACCTCGCTGTAATATTGCTGCGTGCGGATCTCACGAGCCATCTCATCCACTACCGTCGGCTCGCGGCACACGGGACCACGATCCCACGCCGTCGCCGGCTGGGCCGATGAAGCAAGTAAAACGATCGTCGCAATTACCCACCTCATTGCTGACCCCCGAGCATCCGGTCAAGCTCTAACACCAAACCGCCATGCAGCCATGCCAGCCAGAACGCCAGAGCAATGCAGGGGCCGAACGGTATCCGCGTCCTGGATGTCATGACCCGACCGGCGAGCGCCAGCCCGAGCGCTGCGAGCAATCCAGCCACAGCGCTTCCTAGCACCACGAATGGAAGTGCTTCCAGACCACACCACGCGCCCGCGGCCGCGATCAGTTTGGCATCGCCGCCCCCCAGCCCGTCCCGCCCACGCAGCCGACGATACGTCAGCGCGAGCCCTCGGAACGCAAGGTACGCCAGCACGGCCGCCAGACAGTGATCGGTCAAATCTTCGGGTTGCAGCAGAACGGTCGACGCCAAGCCGGCAATAAGCAGCGGCAGCGTCAGCACGTCGGGCAATACCAGGCTGATCCAATCGATCCACGACAGCGCTAGCAATGCCCACCCCAGGACGCAACCGGCCCAGACCCGCACCGGATCGGGATCGGCCAGCACCAGCCCAGACTGCCACCGCGACGGCGGCGACCTCCACCAGCAGGTGGGCGGGCCCGATCGGTCGTCCACAATAACGGCAGCGCCCCCGCAACCAGACGAAACTCACGAGGGGAACCAGGTCCCACCCCCTCAGCCGGACCCCGCAGCGGGGACAGGCTGAGCGGGCGAACACCACCGGTTTCGCTACCGGCAAGCGCATGATCAGGACGCCGAGAAGACTGCCGATGAACGGCGCGGCCAGAATTGGTTGCCAGACTGGCCCCCAAATCCAAGGCCACTGTAGACCACTTGCCTCAATCACCCTGTATCCTTCTTCTGGTTCAAAGATCGATGACCTGTTATTCCCCTTCTCGCCGTTGCGACCCCTGCGGACACCCGATACAGGAGGCGGCCTGAGTGGATATCACCGTCACGGATCAGCAACTTGACGATCTCAGCGACATTTTGCTGCGGCAGGGCCACTGCGACCAGAGGACGCTGGATCGCGCCCACCGAGTCGCTGCCGAGTCGGACCAACGCGTGGACGCAATTCTCATCCAGCTTGGTCTGGTGTCTGAACGTGGCCTCGCCGAGGCCTATGCTAGCATGCTGGGCATCCCGGTCGTATCGCCCGATGGCTATCCCGCCCTGGAGCCGGTTTTGCCCGATCGGCTTAGCCCCGGCTTCCTCCGGCATGCCCGCGCTGTCCCGCTCGCGATCGAAGGCGACACGCTGGTGCTTGCCGTGGCCGACCCGCTTGATCCGTTCACCCTCTCTGCGGTCGCCGTAGCCACCGGGCGTCGGGTGCGACCGGAAGTCGCCGTCCCGATCGAACTGGAAGCGGCGTTGAACCGCCTCTATCCCGAAGGCGATCCGGCCGATGGCGGCGCGGAGGGCGACGCGCCGCTGGAAGACGACGCGGAACGGCTGAAGGATCTGGCCAGCGAGGCGCCGGTGATCCGGCTAGTCAATCTGCTGATCACGCGGGCGGTCGAGACGCTGGCCTCGGACATTCACATCGAACCGTTCGAGGACCGACTACGGGTTCGCTACCGATATGACGGGGTGCTCCACGAGGCCGAAGCGCCGCCACGCCACTTGGCCGCCGCGATAACCTCGCGGATCAAAATCATGGCACGCCTGGACATCGCCGAGCGCCGGATGCCTCAGGACGGCCGCATCAAGATGGCGGTGCGGGGACAGGACGTGGATTTCCGCGTTTCGACAATCCCGTCACTGCATGGCGAGACTGTTGTGCTCCGCATTCTCGACCGCACCGCCGTCGCCTTCGATTATGGGCGCCTCGGGCTGTCGCCCGCCGTCATCCGCAACCTCGGCTCAGCGCTGGAACTTCCGAACGGTATCGTCCTGGTCACCGGGCCCACCGGCAGCGGCAAGACCACCACGCTTTACACCGGGCTTCTGGCACTGAATTCGATCAGCCGGAAGATCGTCACAGTCGAAGATCCAATCGAATATCAACTTCAAGGCATCAACCAGATCCAGGTGAGGGGGCAGATCGGCCTCACATTCGCCAATCTGCTGCGGTCCATTCTGCGTCAGGACCCGGACGTCATCATGGTCGGCGAGATCCGCGACGGCGAGACAGCACAGATCGCCGTGCAGGCGGCTTTGACCGGCCATCTGGTGCTTTCGACGCTGCACACCAACTCGGCCGCGGCCGCGGTCACGCGGCTGCGTGACATGGGACTGGAGGACTATCTGCTGACCGCGGTCCTGCGCGGCATCATGGCTCAGCGGCTGGTAAGACGGCTCTGCCCGGAATGCCGGCAGACGGCTCGAGGCGCCACCGGAATTGGTCTCGCGATTTAGCCTCGACAGGCGAACAATCACCAGGCCGATCATGCTGAGCCACGCCGTCGGCTGCTCGGCATGCCGTCAGACCGGCTATCGTGGGCGCGCGGCGATTGCCGAATTTCTCGCCATGGGGCCGGAGATCGAGCGGCTGATCTTCGCCCGCGCGGATCACACCGCAATCGAGCGCGCCGCCGTCGCCGCCGGGATGGAGGCCATGTTCGACGCGGGCCTCGCGGCGGCGCTGGCCGGTGAGACCACCATCGAGGAGGTCACCCGAAGCATCAGGGCCGACCCATGACGACATTTCGCTATACCGCCATCGGTGCGGGCGGCGAGCGTTTGGCGGGCGTGATGGAGGCGGCAACGGCGGCCGAGGTCATTGCTCGCTTGCAACGCCAGGGCGCGATGCCGGTGCGCGCCGAACCGGCGGAGCGCGCCTCACGCTGGACCGGGCTGTTGCGGGTCGACCTCTTGGGTGGCCGGCGCGGCCTGCGCAAGCAGGAAGTGGCGGACCTGATCCGCGAATTGGCGACAATGCTTTCGGCCGGACAGGACCTTGACCGCGCGCTGCGCTACATGCAGGAGACCGCTCCCGCCCGCGTCAGGCCGACGGTCAGCGGACTGCGCGACGCGGTGCGCGACGGCAGCCCGCTGTCCGCTGCCATGGGACGCTATCCCGCCACCTTTCCCGCGATGCATCTCGGCCTGGTTCGCGCCGGCGAAGCCGGAGGCAATCTCGGACCTACCCTGACACGGATGGCCGATCTGCTGGACCGCCAGCGCGCCCTGGCGTCAACCGTGACCTCGGCGCTGATCTACCCGGCGATCCTGCTGCTCGCCATGATCGGTGCGGTAACCTTGCTGTTGACCAAGGTGCTGCCGCAATTCGTGCCGATGTTCGAGCAGAGCGGGGTCAAGCTGCCGGCTTCGACCCAGTTTCTCGTTGACGCCGGGGATTTCGTGCAGGCCTACGGGCTGCTGATGCTGCTGGTGGTGCTCGCCGTGGTTCTGGTGGCGCGGGCGGCGCTCCGGCAGGATGCGATCAGGCTCGCGGCCGACCGGCTGCTACTGCGCCTGCCGGTTATCGGCACGCTGATGCAGGAGGTGCTGGCGGCGCGTTTCACCCGCGTTCTGGGCACATTGCTGCTGAACGGTGTCGCGCTGATCCCCGCCCTGGCGATCGTGCGTGATGCGATGGGCAACCGGGCCGGGCGGCTGGCCGTCGAACGAGCGAGCCTGGCCGCGCGCGGCGGCGGATCACTGACTCCGGAGCTGCAGGCGGCGGCGGTTTTTCCCGCCCGTACCGTCCATCTTCTGCGGCTTGGCGAGGAAACCGCACAACTCGCCGGCATGGCGCTGCGCGCCGCCGACATCCACGAGGACAGAACCCGGCTCGCGACCCAGCGCCTGACGTCCCTGCTGGTGCCGGCGATCACCGTCCTTATGGGCCTTGCCGTCGGTGGCATCGTCGCGTCGCTGATGACGGCGATGCTCAGCCTGAACGATCTGGCATCCGGATGAGCGCGCCCGGCGCTCGGGCAACCGCTCGGGTTCACCCTGCTCGAAGTGATGATCGCGCTCATCATCGCTGGTCTGGCCGCGGCCGCCCTGCTTGCTTCGGCAGCGAGTGGTCTACATGCGACCCGGACGGCATCGCTCTACGATCAGGCCATTGTTCGCGCAAAATCCCGACTCGCCGCAGCGACCCGAGGCACAAACTCGTGCCGCGGGGACTGGCGTGGCGATGACGGCGGAGGCTTTCGCTGGCATCTGCACGTGGAGCCTGCTGCTTCCGCGACGCTGCGCCCGATCGGCAAGGGGACCCAAAAAACCGCCACGCCGGTGGTACTTTACGCCATCAGCGTCTGGATCGGCTGGGCCGACGGCGGCGGCCAACGGCAGGTGCGCCTGGACACCGAGCAGGTCGGTGGGCCGGCATGACGCGCCGCTCCGCTTCGGGTTTTACCCTGCTCGAGATCATGGTGGTCCTGGCGGTATTCGGCTTTTTGCTGGTCGGCCTTAGTCAGACAGTACGCTTCGGCATCACCTCCTGGCGTCAACAGGCACGCCTGTCGGACGGCAAGACCGATCTCGAAGCAGTCGACCGCACGCTTCGCGCGATCATTCAAAATCTTGCACCAGGCGACGCGGCGGATCGGCCCGCGGTCATCGGTTCGACAAGTGGTCTGACTGGTCTGACAATGCTGCGGCCGCCCGGCGCCGGCCCGATGCCGACGCCGATCGAAGCCGAATTGGCCCTCGTCCGGCTCACGCCTTGTGCTGCGATGGCGTCCCTACCACCATGTTGAGCCGTTGCAGCCGCCAATCCCGCCACGTGAAACCGATTTGATCGGCAACGTGGGTCACGTGGCATTCTCTTACTGGGAGCCATCGGGTGTCTGGTCATCCACGTGGAGCGACTCCGAACTGCCCATGTTGATCCGGGTGCGGCTGACATTCGACGCCGAGCGCGCCACGCGTTGGCCCGATATCATCGTAGCCCCCTTGCTGTCGCGGCCATGAGCGAACGTCAGAGGGGGTTTGCGCTGCTCATCGTTCTGTTGACCATGGGCTTCCTTGCGTTGCTCGGCACTCAACTGGTCGCGGCTGCTCGATCCGATACTCTACTGGCGGACAATCTGAAGCAGGAGGCTGTGCTGGAGGCGGCGACCGACGGCGCGGTCGCCAACGTGATATTCGCGATGCAGGCAGCTCGCGATCCGCAGTTCCAGGCCGACGGAGTTCGCCGCGCGCTGCGTATCGGCAGCACGGCGGTCTTGGTGCAGATAGAGAACGAAACCGATCGGATCAACCTGAACACTGCCTCCGCGGAACTGTTGCGCGCGCTGATGATCGAGGTGGGGGCCGCGCCAGCGGAGGCTGAACGGCTGGCGGTCGCGATACTCGACTGGCGTGCGGCGGGGACCAACCCCCGGCAGAGCGGCGCGAAGGCTTCTCAGTATCGTGCAGCCGGTCTGTCATATGCCCCCCCCGGGACACCGTTTCAAAGCGTCGATGAACTTGCCGACGTGCTGGGCATGAGGCCAGCGCTGTTTGACCGCCTGGCGCCCCATCTGACGGTTCTTACCGAGACGGACCCCGATATGACGACACGTGATCGAGTGGTGTCGCGAGCACTCGCGAATCTGGCCGGTGTGGCCGACGACACGTTGCGCCCCGCCCTGGACACCGGCGACGCAGTATTGCGGATCGTGGCGACCGCGGAAGGGCAGGGCGGGGCTCGCTTCAGTATCGTTGTTGTTGCGTCCGCCGACTTCCAGACCCCCTTCCCACGCGTGAATATTCTGTTGCGGCAGCGCCTGATCACCCTTCGACCCAGCGTGACGTTGGGCGGAGATTCCTAGCCAAGCTGACATCACGACCTCGTGAGCACCAGAGCGCCCGCAAAGACCGATCGCTGCTCTGCCCATCGAGCATCGGCTGCGCCACGCTTAATCCAACAACCGGTTGCGTCTTCATAACCAGCGGCCCAGGGAGCGAGCGATACGTCCAGTTCGGCGTGCTGAGCACCCGCGCGGTGCCGCCGGGCGGCGATCGTCGCCTGGTCCCCGACACCGTGGACTTTGTTTGACTAGACGATTAAATCTGTAGCAGTTTCACAACTGGAGAAACGCCGATTCTCCGGCGCGGTATTCCGGACATCCAGATTCCCGGCAAATACCGTCGGCGCCTCGACGCGTAGTCCCTCGACGGCCACGAACCAGCGCCCCCGAGCGGAGATATAACAACGGGATGCGGCTATACATCGTGTGTAACAGACCTGCTGGCCGCTCACTGGCATTACTCCTCGGGCTCGCGCAACTTTCCGCCTGCAACCATCCGTCCCAACCGGCGATCCCGGCATTGTCTGCTTTGCCGCACGGAGGTGCCGCCGCGCCGCCCCGGGTCAACGGCACAATCGGTTCCCCAGACGCGGCCCCGCCGGCGCAAATCTCCTATGGCGCCGCCGCCGCCCCAGCCGGCGCAATCAGACGTGACTCAGCAACCGTCCGGAGACGTGACGCTGGACTTCGCGGACACCGACATAAGGGAGGTCGTCGCCCAGATCCTCGGAACCATACTCAAGGTCAATTACACGATCGACCCGTCGGTGCACGGCACCGCAACACTGCACACCGTGCGTCCGCTGAACCGCTCCGAACTCATCCCTACCGTTGCATCCCTGCTCGCCCAGAACGGCGCCGCTTTGGTTGCGACCGGCGACCTCTACCGTGTGGTTCCAGCCGCGCAGGCCGCTTCTGTGGCCGCTCAGGGAGCCGGGACGGCAGGCGCGGTCGTGGTGCCGCTGCGGTACGCTTCAGCCGAGGAACTGGCCAAGGTGCTCCAGCCCTACATCGGCGAAGGCGGCAAGATCGCCGCCGAACCCGGACGGAATGCGTTGCTCGTAGCCGGAGAACCGCAGGCGCGCGACGGCCTGATCGGCCTTGTCAAGGCTTTCGATATCGACATCCTCGCGCAGCAGTCCTACGCGCTGTTCCCGGTGTCGACAGGCGACGTCAAGGACTTCGCCACGGCGCTGCAGGAAGCCTTCAGGACCCGCAATGGCGGAACCTTGGCGGGCCTGGTCCGCGTCATCCCGCTGGCCCGCATCAATGCCGTGCTCGTGGTGTCCGCGCAGCAGCGCACCATCGACCAGGCTCGGCGGGTCTACGCACTGATCGACCGCTCGCGTCGGCAGACGCTGCGAAGCTGGCGCGTCTACTACCTGCAGAACAGTCACTCCCAGGACGTCGCTTTTGTGCTGCAACAGGCATTCACCCCGGGCAATGTCACGGCTCAACCGACCAACCGCGGGCAGTCGCAACAAGGCATTGGCAACGGCTCCGGTGTGCAGGCCGGCGGCGGGTTCGGCGGTGGTGGCGCCGGTGGCTTCGGACGATCCAACATGTCGGGCGGTTTCGGTGGATCGTCCTCCGGCCAGTTCGGCGGCGGTCAATACGGCGGTGGCCAGACGGGCATCGGCCAATCCGGTCTGGGACAGTCGGCTCTGGGACAGTCCGGCGGCGGCCAGAGCGGCATCGGCCAGTCCGGATCGGGAGCATCCTCCTCTCCGGCCGGTCAGGCGGCCGCGCCACCATCTGGTGGGAACCCTTTGCTTGGCGGGCTCGAACCGGGCGGATCCGATACGAACACCGATACACTGCGGGTCATCCCGGACGACCAGAACAATTCCATCCTGGCTTATGGCACCGATCGCGAGCTTGGCACCATCGAAGCGATGCTGCGGAAGATCGATATCTTGCCGTTGCAGGTCCGCATCGACGCCGTCATCGCCGAAGTGACGCTGAATGACAATCTGCAATACGGCACGCAGTTCTTCTTCCAGTCCGGCGGGATCAACAGCGTCCTGAGCAACAGTCACCCAGCCAGCGGTGGCACCCGCTGCGTCCAATCTGAGCCTGACCTTTCCCGGCTTCTTCGTGGGCGGCCACGGCGCCGGTGGCGCTCCGTTCGCCATCCAGGCCTTGCAGCAGGTCACGACTGTTCTTGTGCTCTCGTCGCCGGAACTTCTCGTGCTCGACAATCAGCCGGCCCGGCTTCAGGTCGGCAATGTGGTGCCTTATCTCAGCCAAACCTCCCAAAGCACGCTGGACGCCAACGCGCCGGTTGTCAGCTCGATCAACTATCAGCAGACCGGTGTCATCATGCAGGTGACGCCCAGGGTGAACAGTGGCGGCCTGGTGACCCTGGATGTGATGCAGGACGTCTCCAGCGTCGTCACCGGCCTGACGACGCCGGGCGTGGTTTCGCCGACGTTTGATGAACGTAACGTGACGTCTCGCGTCGTGGTCCAGGATGGGCAGACGATTGGGCTCGCCGGATTGATCACCGACAACACATCGAAGGGCAATCAGGGCATTCCCTGGCTGAAGGATGTGCCTCTCCTTGGCCTGCTCGCGGGCACCCAGACCAACACTCGCCAGCGGACCGAGTTGCTGATCCTGATCACACCCCATGTCATCCACGATCAGCGCGACGCGCGGGCGCTGACCGAGGATCTGCGCGAACAGCTGATCAACGCTGCGGCCGTGCCCGAGGTGCTCAACAATCTGCGCCCGTCTGGCTCGTCTGACCCTTCAGATCGGCTACGACAGAGGTTGCATCTGCAACCGTAGCGCCGCTCAACCGCCGTCTCGTCCGCGTTCCATCCCGCCGAATGCACAGCCGCCGAAGCTCGCGGGGCAGCCTCGTCCGCCGGCCCCGCTGCACAGCCCGATGTCGCCGCCCATCGCGCGACCCACGAGGCCAGCCAGGGCCGCGATGAACCCTGGGTCGCCATTCTGCGTCGGCACCCGGAAATACCCCGGCACACCCAGCTTCTTCGCCAGGTCACGATACTCGACGTCAAGTTCCACCAGGGTTTCCGTGTGGTCGGAGACGAAGGCGATCGGCACCACCAGAACCGCCGTCCTGTCCTTCGCCGCCCGCTCGATCTCGCTGTCGGTGCTGGGGTCGATCCATTTCTGCGGCGTCGCGCGCGACTGATAGCAGATGATGTGGTCTATCCGTTGCGCCCGCGACCAGGGCTCCCAGCTCCGCCTCTACCGCCGCCACGGTCTGTTCGATCTGCCACTGATACGGATCGCCCCGCCGCACGATCACCTCCGGCAGGCCATGCGCCGAGAACAGCACGCGCAACGGCACGGCGGGATCGAGTTCCGATCGAGCCTGTTCGTAAGCGGTCCGCACGATCGCCGCGGTCGCCCGGACATAGGCCGCGTCGGTCGGGTAGCAGCACAGCGTCGTGGTGCGGACCGCCAGGCCGCCGCGGGCCGCCGCCTGCCGCCAGGCCAGCAACGAGCTGCCGGTCGTGGTGGTGGAATACTGCGGATACAGCGGCAGCAGCACCACCTCGTCCGGCGCCCCATGTCTTTACCGCCCGCACCGCCTCCCGGCTGAACGGGTGCCAGTATCGCATCGCAATGAAACATTTGGGCGCCAGCTCCGGCAGCGCCGCCTCCAGCGCCGTCGCCTGCTGCCGCGTCAGATCCAGCAGCGGCGACCTGCCGCCCAGCAGCGCGTAGTTCGCCGTCGCGAGCTTCAACCGGCTGCGCGTGATGGTCCGCGCCAGCATCGGCCGGACGAAGAATGGCACCCGCAGGATGGCCGGGTCGCTGAACAGATTGAGCAGAAACGGCCGGATCGCCTCGGGCCGATCGGGTCCGCCCAGATTGAACAGGACGATCGCAACCTTACGCGGCACGCACCTGCTCCAGCAGCGCCGCGACGTGGCCCGGGGGGGTCTGTGGCACGATGCCATGGCCGAGGTTGAAGATGAACGGCCGCCCCTGCATCGCCCGCAGCAACGCGTCGGTCTCGCCCGCCATCGCGGCGCCGCCCGCGACAAGCGCGAGCGGATCGAGGTTGCCCTGCAGCGCGACCCGCGCCGGCACCATGGCGGCAACCGCGGCGATATCGCTGCCGGTATCCACGCCGACGCCGTCCACCCCGGTCGTTGCATATTCGCCCGTCATGAGGCCCGCCAGCCGAGGAAAGCCGATCACCGGCAGTCCAGGATGACGCTGCTTCAACGCTTCGACGATGCGGCGCGCCGGTGCGATGACATGCCGGCGGAACTGCGACGGCGACAGCACGCCGGCCCAGGAATTGAACAGCATCAGCACCTCGGCGCCGGCCTGCGCCTGGGCCGAGAGATATTCGACCGAAGCTTCGGTCAGCACGTCCATCAGGCGGCCGAACAGCTCCGGCTGGCTGTAGGCCATCTCGCGCGTGGCGGCAAAGTCGCGCGATCCGCCGCCCTCGACCATGTAGCAGGCGACGGTGAACGGCGCGCCGGCGAAGCCGATCAGCGCGGTATCGGTGAAACCTTCGGCGCTGAGCCCGGCGCGGACCAGCCGCACCGTCTCCATGATCGGCGCGACCCGGCCGGCCACGCGCCCCGGATCGAGGGCGGCTACTCCGGCGGCGTCCCGCAGCTTCGGCAGCACCGGCCCCTCGCCTTCCTGAACGCCAGGCCGTGACCCAGCGCCCAGGGCAGCATCAGGATGTCGCTGAACAGGATGGCCGCGTCGAACCCATAGCGGCGGATCGGCTGCAATGTGACCTCGGCCGCCAGTTCGGGCGTGGTGCACAACGCGATGAAATCCGGCACCCCAGCCCGTATGGCCTGGTATTCCGGCAGATAGCGGCCAGCCTGGCGCATCAGCCACACCGGGGGTGGCCAGACCGCCTCCCCACCGAGGGTCCGCAGCAAACGTTTCATCGCTGATCCATCCACCCGAGATGGGGCCTGCCCGCCTGTCTCCAAGCTACCGCCGGGCCCGGTCAAGCGATTGCGGGGATCAAGTGCCAAGGCGCCTCCCGCATGCCGCGCGGCTATCGAGCGAGCCGCCAAAGCCGCGAAACAGCGCCATCGCATGCAGCGAGGCAGCCAGCCGCGCCATTGGCGCCGACCAGTCGCCGAGCTCATCCTGGCGGAAGATCGTCAGGTTCGGATACCACGGGCTGTCCTGCCGGCCGCTCAGCCATCGCCAGCATCCGTCGTAGCGGTCGAGCATCAGCACCGGTTTGCCGAGCAGCCCGGCCAGGTGCACCACGCTGGTATCGACACTGACCACGACGTCCAGCGCGGCAATGATGGCCGCTGTTTCGGCGAAATCCGTCACCCCGGCCATTGGGTTGAACAGTGCCATGCCTGCCGGAGGCGCCTGCCGAGCGGGCGGCCCCGCCTGGAGGCTGACGAAGCGCACGCCGGTGATCGCGGCCAGCGGCGCGAATTCCGCCAGTGCCACGCTGCGCCGGCGGTCCAGCGTGCGGAAACCGGCGAGCCACGGGCGCGACTGCCCGGCCCACACCAGTCCCACCAGCATGCCATCCCGAGGAAGCCGCGCCGTCCACTGGCGCACCAGCACCGGATCGGCCGCCAGCAGCGGCGCCGGAGGGATCGTCTCGACGGTGGTCCCGAACGCCCGCGGCAAGCTGAAGAACGGACAGATGAAGTCATGTGCCGGCAGCCGCGCGGCATCGGTGACCACCTCAGCCACTCCCGGCACCGTGGTCATGACGCGGACCAGCGCCTGTGGCACGCACGCCACCACGCGTGCCCCGCGTTCCGCCAGCAGCGGCAGATAGCGCGCGAACTGCAAGGTGTCGCCGAAGCCTTCCTCGTGCAGCGCGACGATCGTCAGTCCGCGCAGGTCGCCGAGGTCTGCGAGCGACGGCAGCAGCCGCTCAGGTCAAATGCCGGAGCGCCGCTCAGGCTCAGCCTCGCTTCATAATCCAGCCACGCGGTCTTCCAGTGCCCGGCCTTCAGCAGCGTGACCGCTCGGTTGACGCGAAACCGGGGGTTGCCAGGATCGAGTTCGACCGCCCGGTCATGCGCCCCGATCGCCTCCTCGAAGCGCCCCACCGCCTTCAGCACGATGCCCAGATTGGACCAACTGGCACCGGCGTTCGGATCGAGCGCGATGGCTCGGTTGAACGACCCCTCGGCCGCCTGGAACCGCCCCTGCTCGGCCTGCGCCATGCCCATCAGGTGGCAACCGGCCGGGCTGTCCGGGACACCCGCCTCCACCGCCTCCGCCAGCACCGTCTCGGCCTCGCCCATCCAGTCGTGGTCCAGCAGGAATTCCGCGAAGGCGACGCGCAATCGAGCGTCGGCGGGCGACAGCCGCAGACAGGCGCGGAACTGGCGCCGGATCAAGGTTGGCGGCAGCGACGGTTGCATACCGGCGAGGGTCTGGCACGGATGCGGCTTCGCCGGCCGCAGCCGCGCGGCCTGTTCGAGCACGGTCGCGGCACGATCGGCTTCGCCCATGGCTGCGATCGCGAGACCGAGAAGCAAGGACGAGAACGGATCATCGGGCTTAAGCGCCAGCGCTGCCCGCGCTTGTACCTCGGCCTCCAGCCAGGCGCCTGACCGCAGTTTCGTGAGAGCTGCCAGCGCTCGTTCCGTCGCCATCATGACCTGCGCCCCACGCCGGTTGGCGTAAAGCGGCAGACTGGCAGCAAAAGATTAAAGTAGGGTTAGCCGTGGTGTCGCGGTTGCCGCATAGCCGGGACGCGAGACAAACGAGGCAGCAAGGACTCATACTATTCCATTTCTGTGAAGGAACACTATGGGAGAGACCACAGATGGCAAGGTTGGTACCAGAAACCAGGCGCGGTCAGGATCGCGCGAGCAGGCTCGCGCAGGGAGGATCACGGGCCGAGCTCGTCCGTTGCGTGGACGCAACCTGCTGAAAGTGGGGTCGAGTGGCTGCGAGACGGCCGCCTGCGCCCTTGGGCTGTCCCTTGGGAGCCAAGGGATCGATTTGCGTCCTGACCCTGAAGTCTTTAGATTTTCCACCAGTCACCGTTTGATCGATTTGTGGGACGCCTTGTGTTGGCGGACGAGAGGCGGCAAAAGGTTGTCGGGAGAAGCTGCCGCACCCAGGGAATGGCGAACAAGAGTGGCCTCGGGCGACGAATTTGATCCACCCGCGAAGCGTGGCGGTTGGCTAAGGATGGAAGTGCGGGAGGTTGCAATCTGTGGGCGGCGTTGTGTGCCCTGCCCCGAGCAATACCTGCGTGGCTGTCTCCAACGCCATGGAAGGAAGCAATGGTCCACTCGTTTGGCCAGCCGGCCACAGCATGAAAGTTGCCGTTACCGGTGCGGCTGGCCTAGTAGGCCAGAACCTGATCGCACGGCTCAAGCGCCACGGCGTTCACGAGATAGTTGCCATCGATAAGCATCCCGCCAACACCAATGTGCTGCGCAAACTGCATCCCGACATCACGGTGATCAACGCCGATCTTGCCAAAAGCGGCGACTGGCCCGCTACGCTCCACGATGTGGAAGCGATTGTCGTCGGACACGCCCAGATCGGTGGGCTCGTCGAGCAAGAATTCGTCGACAACAACCTGACGGCCACCGAGCGCCTACTGGAGGCAGCGGCAGCGGGCGGAAGTTGCCATCTGGTCCATATCAGTTCGTCGGTGGTGAATTCAGCTGCTAATGACTGGTATACGCAAACCAAAAAGGCGCAGGAAGACATGGTGCGGTCGGCCGGCCACCCTGCGATCGTTTTGCGTCCAACGCTGATGTTCGGCCGTTTTGACCGCAAACATCTCGGATGGCTGGCGCGGTTCATGCAGCGCGCACCAGTGTTCCCGGTACCCGGCAGCGGCAACTATATTCGCCAGCCACTTTATGTTGGAGATTTCTGTAACATCCTTGTTGCCTGTCTGGAACGGCGGCTCACCGGTGCCAGCTATAACATCAGCGGCCTGGAACGTGTCCCTTTCGTCCAGCTGATGCAGATGGTGCGGGAAGCCGTTGGCGCGACGACACCGCTCGTCAAGATCCCTTATCGGCTATTCTGGCTGATGGTGGCGGGCTACGCTCTGGTCGACCGCAACCCGCCATTCACCACCAGCCAGCTCAGGGCGCTCGTCACACCCGATATATTCGAGGTGATCGACTGGCCCGGCATATTTGACGTGCGGGCGACGCCGTTGCGTGATGCGCTGAACGAGACCTTCAGAGATCCGAGCCACGCCTCGATTACGTTGGAGTTTTAGCGCCGTGGCGCATGTTGTCGTGCTGGGCGCCGGCGTGATGGGATTGGCTGCCGCCTATCGTGCGCTGTGCCTGGGGCACCGGGTGACACTGCTCGAGGCGGCCGCGGAACCGGGCGGCATGGCCGCGCATTTCGACCTCGCCGGACTGTCCATCGAACGCTTCTATCATTTCATTTGCAAATCCGACGAACCCACATTTGGCCTAATGCACGAACTTGGGATCAGCGAGAAACTGCGCTGGCGGCGCACTTCGATGGGTTGTTTCATTGATGGCGCTCTTCATTCCTGGGGCGACCCGATTTCACTATTGCGTTTTCCGCATCTCGGGCTGATCGAGAAGATCCGTTACGGCCTGCTGATTTTCGTTGCGACGCGTCGGAACAACTGGGAGTTGCTCGAATACGCCTCGGCAAGGGATTGGATCGAGCGCTGGTGCGGACCCAATGTCTACCGTAAACTGTGGAAGCCTCTGTTCGATCTGAAATTCTACGAGTATGCCGAGAATGTTTCGGCAGCCTGGATCTGGACCCGAATCCGTCGCGTTGGCCGCTCGCGCCGTTCCCTGATGCACGAGGAACTCGGCTATATGGACGGCGGATCGCAGACGCTGGTCGATGCATTGATACGGGCAATCACGGAGCGCGGCGGCGAGGTACGGCTGGGATGTCCGGCCCGTCGCGTCGTAGCCGAAGCCGATCGGGTCGTTGCGGTCGACGTCGATGGCGAACGTCTGAATTGCGACGCGGTGATCTCGACAGTGCCGACGCCCTTCGTCAGTGCGCTGGTACCGGACCTGCCGCAAGCCGCGCGCGCCGCTTATGACGGCATCGTCAATCTTGGCGTCACCTGCGTCGTGCTGAAGCTCCGGCGCTCAGTGACGCCGCATTTCTGGGTGAACGTGGTCGACCCTGCCATGCCAATCCCGGGGATCGTCGAATTCTCCAACCTTCGGTCGGCCGACGCTGGAGCCTCGGTGGTCTTTGTTCCTTATTACATGCCGGTAACGAACCCACTATGGGAACGCCCGGACGCAGTTTTCGTGCGGGAGGCCATGGACTGCCTTGGTCGTATCAATCCCGTGCTTGGCGGTGGCGATCTCCTGGCATCCCACGTGGCTCGGCTCAAATATGCACAGCCAGTGTTGCCGCCCGGCTTCCGCGCTCAAATTCCTCGCGTACAGACGACGATCGCCGGGCTGCAGATCGCCGATACCTGCTTTTACTACCCGGAGGATCGCGGTATCGCCGAGAGTGTGCGCCTGGGTCAGGCAATGGCACAGGCCGTGAGGGATTCTGTGGAAGCAAGTGCCCCAGATGCGTGAAGCGGCTGGCTTCACGGCGTTCCTGCTTGCCGGTGGCACGGCCGCAACGGTCAACGTGATCGCTCGCTGGTTCCTCAACGCTATCATGCCCTACGAACCTGCGGTCATGCTCGCGTATTTACTTGGCATGACTACTGCCTTCCTACTCATGCGGGTGTTTGTGTTCCAGGCGGCGGACGGGCGCATCGGAGGCCAGTTTGTTCGCTTCGCCACGGTCAATCTCGTCGCGGGCGCGCAAGTGCTGGTGGTAAGCGTCGTGCTTGCCCGGCTGTTGTTCGCAGCGATTGGCCCACAGCACCAAGCAGAGACCCTGGCGCACGTCGTCGGCGTGCTCAGTCCAGTTGCAATGAGCTATTTCCTGCACAAGCGATTTTCCTTCCGTACCGCTGCGAATGGACGAACCTCTTTGAACATCAAGCAGTCGGGATCTTCAGCGAGGACAACCACCGCAAACGAACGCATCGTTCAACCAGAAAATACTGTGACGAATGTTTCCGGCCAGGCCGCTGGCGGGGCCGTGCGTCCTGTAATAATACCAACCGCCCTAGACCTTGACCGTTGCCCACTCTCGCGCGCCGATAGACCGGATCCGGCCTGGATCGGCGACAAGCCAGTTCCATGCGTCGGCACAGGCCTCCACAATCTCGTCGTAGCTGTCCCAGACACAGGCGGAGAGTTTGTTGGCACGCGGGTAATCCCAGACGTTCTCCATTGAGTTCAATTCGGGGGCGTAGGGCGGCAGCGGCAACAGCACGATGTTGTCGGGCAGCCTGATCTGTCCGCCGCGCTGATGCCAACCGGCGCCATCGCAAATCAGCGCGGCGATCGAGCCCGGTGTGACCTGGGTGCTGATCTCTGCGAGGTGGAGGTTCATACATTCCGTGTTGGCAGCAGGCGCAATGATCGCCGCGCCGACGCCCCGACCGGGGCAGATTGCGCCGAAGATGTAGACCGCATCGTGGCGGTTATCGCGCACCATCGGCGGACGCGAGCCGATCGGGGCCCATACATAACTGAGCGACCCCTTCTGTCCCACCCTCGCTTCATCCTGAAACCAGATCTCGACCGGTGTGGCTGCGCTCGTGCCGCTCAAGGCTGCCTTCAGGCGAGCACCGAAGTTTTTTTTAAAAGTCTTCTGCGCGTCCGCATCCTTCTTCGGATGATGCGGCCGGGGCTGCAATTGGGTGAGCTTCAACTTACGCAGCCATTTGCCGATCGTGCGTTCCGGCACGGTGACCGAGAAGCGCTTTGTCACTTCCGCGCGCAGATCGATGCAACGCCAACGGACCACCTTATGGACCTTGCGATCAGGCCCGGCGATGACCAGCTCGCGCAGCTCTGCCATCTGCGTCTGGGTCAGTTTGGGGATTGCGCCAGGTGCCTCGCGCGATACCAAGCCGTGAATGCCGGCTTCGTTGTAACGATGCACCCAGTCGCGCAAGGTCTGGCGGTCCATTCCCGCCTGCCGCGCGGCATCGAGCCGAGAAGTGCCGTCGAGGATCATCGCGATCGCCAACAGCCGCCGAATCTTACTCGCATCGTCGCACTTCGCCGCCACGGCGCGAAGCTCGACCGGTGTGTGGTCCGTCTGGGTGATCCCAATCGCTGCACTCATCCCCCGTCCTCCTCCGCCGCGAATCGCCGCTTCAGAGGAAGCGAATCGGTACTTTCACGGTCTTGGGAATCGGGGAGAGTTGAGTTCAGCGGCGGTTGGTATAAGTGGCCAGCCAGACCCCAGCGTGCCGGATTTGGGCGGGGTCGGAGTAAGCCATGTACGGTGGTCTTAGGACCCGGCGCTCTCGCCGTCCGGTTTGGTTTTGAAACCAGGCACGCCCAGCAGGCAGAGTTTCCCTCCGCTCTCGCGCGCCGGAGGAATTTCAAGGGCGTTTGGGACGCAGCGAGACAGACCGGTGCGGAGGCTAGGTCTTCGGTCTTCACGAACGCGCCATCATATGGCCCGGCCCGGATCCGCGACTGCCCGCTATTTCCTGATTACGGCTGCTCCGTTGGGCCCGGCGCAGCCGGCGCGGTAGACGCCACTGGCACAGGTAACGGTCCCGCGTGGAGGCGGCGGCGGAGCCTTGTGAACGACACTCGCCCCGTTCGGTCCGGCACAGCCGGCGCGGTAAACGCCATTGGCGCAGGTGACGGCACCGGCGGGCTCGGGAGTGGCGAGTACAGCAACGATCAAGCCGAGCGTTGCCATGGCCCGCACCACTATATTTTCCACTTCACAGGACCCCTTTCTTCGACGTACCGGCTTCTCCGGCCCGCTGGCTATAAGCTGACAACCAGTCAATGGATGCAAACGAAAATCATCGGCCGAATACTGAACACTTCGATGCTGACATCGCGCCGCGTGTCGAGTGTCGTCCTCGGCCTTCGCAAACGCCAGTCGGCCCGCTCCGGCTAGTCGCCCAGCCGGGCTCGCGGCTCATCCGGATGCGCAGGTTAACGCCGCCAGCGCCAGGCTCAGGTCCGTCTGCGGTGATGCCTGAAAACGATCGACGAGGCATTCGGTTCATTGCATCGAGATAACGACGGCATCTCCGCCAAGGCTCAGCATCAGACCGGTCCGCTTCGCCTTTAAATGCATGACGACGCCGTTCTCGTTCTGGAGCCATAGATCGCCACCGCTCGTGTCGCCGACAACGAAACCATAACGGCCTTGCGCATACGCCCCCGGGAAATCCGACAGCTTGTTCAGGCCATACACTTCGCCTTCAGCATTGATCGTGGAGGCGCCTATCCCGCCGACTCCCAGGCCTCCCACCGCGAACGGGTAACTCGCGCCGCGGTAGTTCAGTGTTCCGCTGCCGCCGCCTCCGCTGCCGATGAACGCGGCCTGCACTTGGTTCATCTCCACGGTGCCGTCCGGCTTCTTTCCCTCCACGGACTGCTGGGCCATGTTCTTCGAGGAGGAGCATCCGGTAAGCGGCAACAGCGCGGCAAGGACGAGTCCAAGTATTACCTGGCGCGTCCGGCCAAAATTGAACGTTTGATGATTTTGGCGACGGCGGTCGGTCAGCGCACAATTGGGTTGATCGAGCGTCATGAGGCAGTCCCCCTGTGCGAAGTTTGAACCACGAAGCTTATATTATAGGCCTTATGCCGCTGGCTCGACGCCGACAAGCACAGCCTCGGTGATGATCGCGGTGATCGTGTCGCCAATTTTTATCAGCTTCATGCTCTGCAGCCCCTCTGGTGTCACCACGCTGACCGTCCGAATTCGCCCGCCAGTGGGATCGACCAGGGAGACGGTGTGCGCCGCCGGGTCAATCCCCACAACGAGGCCGCTGACCACAATCTTGCTTCCGATGGCGCCGGCAGGCTTCTCGCCGGGCTTGGCTCGTGCACCGGCGACGGTCAGGGAGTCATCCGGCAGCTTTATTCCCGGTGGCGCGAGCACATAGGCTGCTGACGTGTAGTAGTGAGCAATGACAGTGTCGCCGGGATGGACTTGCGGCAGATTTTTAACCTCATCTCCGACCTTAAGCACGATCGTGTTGCCGCCCGATGCTTCCAGCGTTACGGTCCGCGCCGAGAGGTCTATCGACTTGACGGTCGCACGAGCCGATGCGCTCTCGGTGTGGGCGATACCCGCCATGTCGGCGGCTTGTCCGAAGGCGTGGGAGGACAGGCTCGGGTCGACCAATCCGGGAAAAGCAACGAGCAAAGCCACCGTGGCCGTCCCGAGCAAGCAACTTGTCCTGCCAATCATTGCGCCTCCTCCTACAGATGCCAGCGCACGACTCGGTGCGATTCCGGGCCGTGGCCAGCACGAGTTGGACTGTGTGCCGTGAAACCAGGTTTGTCACTATGTGGATTTTGCAGATAGGCCTATCGACCCGAGGCGTCGGCTGCTTTGAGTCTCAGCCGTCTCGAGGAACGACCAACGGCCGCGAGGCAGCACCGTCGTGACCAGCGGTTGCTGTGCTTTACGATTCGCTGCTCAATACGCCGGAAACTGCCTCCGCCGCGCGCCCACTTCGGCAACGCGCGGCGGATTTGAGGCTGAATCCTTGCGTTTGGCCGAACCTTAGCTGGCAGGGCCGCCCAGCGTCAGCTCCACCCGTCGGTTTTCCGCTCGGCCCTTTGCTGTGTTGTTTGAGGCAACCGGCTGCGCGTCACCGTAGCCATGTGCCTCGACAAGGTCCGGCTTGACGCCTTGCGATATCAGAAACGCCATAACGGTTTCGGCACGCTTCTGCGACAGCTCCAGATTGGACGTGATGCCCTCGCGCTCGAGACCCGGACCGATCGGAGCGTTGTCGGTATAACCGTTGACCAGAAGTTTGTTCTGCTGGGTTGGAGCAAGCTTAGCGGCCATCTTGGCAAGGATCGATTTTCCCTGCGGCCGCATTTCCCAGCCACCCGGCGAAAACAGCAGATCACTATTGACTGTGTACTTGATCGCCCCCTGTAGTCGGCCGACCTGGGCCTTCTCACTCGCGAGCTGCTGCGACAGAGTGGCGTTCTGTTGCTGAAGCTGATCATTCTGGGCCTGCAGATCGTCGTATTTGCTTTGGGAAACGCATCCTGTCAGGCCGATCGCCGACAGCAGCGATCCGACGATGACGTGCCGTTTGAAATGGTTTGTCACGAAAACACTCCCCCGAAATGTGACTGGATCGAACGCGAGAACAAGTGTATCCCACCATCAGGCCTTGCCGCCGGACAAACTCGGCTAAGCGGAGACCTTCACGGGGGACGAGGCTTTATAGATTGCTCGCGCGGGAAGTCTATGCACTTTCGGCCGTGCTGACGCGGTTCACCTAGGCGGCCGGAATGTTTTCATTTCGTGAGGGGGTGTGCGCTGGCAATTTCAACATAGTCGCGGTTCGATCACCTGTCACGGTCAGAAGCTAGAGCACGCGGCGGCACCACTCGGCCAAGCGAATGGAAAGATGCCACTCCGCTTGGCTGACAGGATCAGTCATCGCGATGGCTGCACCGCACGGTCGCTGACAAACCCACTCTCGGTCGCCAACGACCACCGGCACCTCGGTCGCGCGTTACCGCACGATGATTTCGACACGCCGGTTCTGCGGCTCACGCACGCCGGGGCCGGTCGCCACCAGCAAATGCGTGTCGCCGAAACCCTGAATCTCGATCGAGCTTTGCGGCACGCCGTCCTTGGTGAGTTCCGTGGCGACAGCTTGAGCCCGACGGACCGACAGCCCCTGGTTGTACTTAGGCGTGCCTGAGGTATCCGTGTAACCGTTCACTTCGATGCGGGTATACTGCACGCGGGTTGAATTGTCGGCCGCATCCTTGATGATCTGGCGCGCACGGTCGGTCAGCGTGGCCTTATCCCAGTCAAAAAAGACCAGGTACGAACGGGCTGGTGCCGGAGCCGGAGCGGCCACCGGCAACGGGGCGGGTGGCGGCGGCGGTGATACTCCAAAGTTATAGCGAACACCGAACAGGAACGTATTGTTCAGATCGTGCCCCAGCTGGAATTTCCCAAAGGCAGTGCCGCCGTCGGGCCCGGTGATGGTGGCATTATAGGTCCGAGTTCCTGTCAGCGCCATGATCCGATACTCGGCGGTAAGCGCCAGGCCGGGTACTGCATCAATCAGGAACGCCGAGCCGACGATGCCCTGTGCGGCGAATGAAGCACGGGTATCGCTCGACGATATCGTTGTTCCCCCGGCAAAGGTTGCCGCGAAATTTTCCAGGTGGGCCCGCTGATAGCCGACGCCGAGCCCAACGTAGGGCACCATCCAGGGGATCAGACCGTTGAAGTCATAGTCCAAGTTGACCATCGGGCCGTATAGCCGCTCGCTGCCGCCGGTGCCTGTGGATATACCCTGTCCCGCAAGGTTGTTCCCGCTGGTTCTGGAGAACGAGTTCCCCCTGTAATCTCCCTCTATCTCGACGCGCAGGCCATTACCCAAGTCCATAGCCCAGTGTTCCAACTGCCGCACCGCCAATCCCGGTCGACAAGTTCGCATTGGGCGTCGCGACGCCGCCCGCCCCCGGAATATCGCTCACCACATTATTGATGTTCGGATTGGACTTGATGTTGAAGCCACCAGCCGCCCCGAGATAAATGCCCGTCACCGGCTCGGAGGAAGTCTGCGCTTCGACCGCTACAGGAAACATCAATATTGTGGTAGCCAAAACCGCGTTTCGAAAGCTCATTATTATCTCCAATTTCCGAGGTCAGGCCATGGCAGCGGCGCGAGGATCAGGACCATGCCGCATGCGGCTAACGCCAGCAAGCAGCACGTGTGGTCGTTTTTCCTGCGTCGATCTTAGCATGTTCCTCGCATTACGACCGTAAGCTACAACCGCACCTTAGCAGCCGAACAGGCCGTTGCCAAACATTCCGCGCCTCGCAGGCAGACTCACCATTGGTGAGTTGCTTGAAACCATTTCGCGTAAATGAGCAGCCTTCAAATCCCGAAAAATGGCCTGCCGAGCCAGATTTGTCACTTTGACAGTGTAGCCGGCACCATTGCGGCGCCCAAACTGCTCATGAGCGTGCTTTCTTCCGAGCGGCGGGGACGAGAGCACGATCGTGCGCCCCCGAGCGCTAAAGTTTGTGAATCATGCGATCAAACAAGGCGTTAGAACGATTTTTGGCGGCGCGGTCAGCTCCGAAAAGTCAAGCGCGATGGCTTCACTACGCAGATTTGGCACGACTACTCAGCACGGCAATTTACGCCGGAGTGTGGCTTTCCTGCATCAGACCGAGGAGCAGATACGTTGGCATCAGTGTCCGGCGCTGCGGCGACTGCTGACCAATCGGCCAACCGCCGCTTCGCGTTTGACCATTGCGCTGCGTTCCAATCCGCGGCATCACGGCCAGGTTTCCGCCCGGAAAGCAGAAGACACCGGAAGGCAGAACACATAGACTGGGCGGCCGGATCAGAGTTTGGCCAATACCCCGTCCCGGAAGCGGCGCATGTTGTCGATTGTCGTCATGAGGTCTGTGCCGGTCAGCCGAACGTCAACCGCGCTGACGCCGAGGCTGCCCAAAAACTGATGTCGCCGACCCAGTCGGCGTCGCCGCCGGTGAATAATTCGGCCTCGCCGGCGATCGATCCGCGCGGCTTGACGCCAGGCGCCCCCAGCACTCTCAGGGCAACGTCTATCTCCGATGCATCGCGTCCCGCCTTGTCGGCAAACCCGCGGAACCGCGCCAGCCCCGCCTTGAAGCGGTCCGGCGTGTTCATCGGAAATTGAGGGTTGGTGCCGACGGGATACCATCCGTGAGCGTATTTCACGGTGCGTCGCAAGGCTGGCGCGCTTTCACCACCGACCCAGATTGGGACCGGGTTCTGCACCGGCTTCGGCGTGAAAACCACGTCGTCGAACTTGACGTACTTCCCGGAAAACTTCGGCAGCTCCGCGGTCCAGAGCTCATTGCACACGCTCATCCATTCGTCAGTGACGTGGCCGCGATCGTCAAACGGAGCCGCGGCGATGGCTTCGAATTCCTCGCGGCACCAGCCTACGCCAATTCCCAGGGTCAGCCGCCCCTTGGACAGGTAGTCGATGGTGGACAAAAGTTTCGCTGTCAGCACGGCTGGCCGGTATGGCACGACCATCACTGAAAGCACAAAACGCAGTTTCTTGGTCAACGCCGCGATAAAGGCCGTGGTGGCAAGCTGCTCCAGCCACGCCGCCTGCGGGCCGGCAGGAAATTCCCCAGTGTCGGTATAGGGATATTTCGATTCCAGGTTGCGAGGCACCATGATGTGATCGCTTATCGTTACATAGTCGAAGCCAAGTGCCTCGCCTTCGGTAATGATGCGGGTGAGGCTGTCGGGATCGATCAACGGGCCGGAAGTCGGAGCATTGAAACCGATCTGCATATCGCGCGTCCTCGCTGCCGGAGTTGCTTCTCAATGTCAGGTTATTGTTCCAACGAAAGGGGTGCGGCCGGATGACCACACCCCCGGCCAGCAGTGCCGTGGCTGCTCGGCGTAGCGAACCGTTAGAAACCCATATCTCCCATGCCGCCCATGCCACCCATTCCGCCACCCGGTGGCATCGCCATTTCCTTCTTCTCCGGCCTCTCCGCCACCATCGCCTCGGTGGTGACCAGCAGGCCGGCGACCGAGGCCGCATTCTGCAGCGCGGACCGCACGACCTTGGTGGGATCGATGATGCCGGCCTTCACCAGGTCCTTGAACTCACCGGTCTGAGCGTCGAAACCCCAGTTATAGTCGTCCTTCTCCAAAGTCTTGCCAGCGATCACCGCGCCGTCCTCGCCGGCATTCTCGACGATCTGGCGCAGTGGGGTCTGCAGTGCCTTGCGGACGATCTCGATGCCGAAGCGCTGGTCGTCGTTGTCCGCCTTCAGCTTGGCCAAGGTGAGCGATGCCCGTGCGAGCGCGACGCCGCCACCCGGAACGATGCCTTCCTCGACCGCGGCGCGAGTGGCGTGCAGACCGTCGTCCACCCGGTCCTTGCGCTCCTTCACCTCGACCTCGGTTGACCCACCAACCCGGATGATCGCGACCCCACCGGCCAGCTTGGCCAGACGCTCCTGCAGCTTCTCACGGTCGTAGTCCGAGGTGGTCTCCTCGATCTGCGCGCGGATCTGACCGCAACGGCCCTGAATGTCGGACTTCTTGCCGGCGCCTTCGACGATCGTGGTGTTCTCCTTCTCGATCAGGATCTTCTTGGCCTTGCCGAGATCGTTCAGTTTCACGTTCTCGAGCTTGATGCCAAGGTCTTCGCTGATCACCGTGCCGCCGGTCAGGATCGCGATGTCTTCCAGCATCGCCTTGCGGCGATCACCGAAGCCGGGCGCCTTCACCGCCGCGACCTTGAGGCCGCCGCGCAGCTTGTTCACCACCAGCGTCGCCAGCGCCTCGCCCTCGACGTCCTCGGCGATGATCAGCAGCGGGCGGGTCGACTGCACGATGCTCTCCAGCAGCGGCAGCATCGGCTGCAGGCCGGACAGCTTCTTCTCGAAGATCAGGATATAGGGCTGATCCATCTCCGCGGTCATCTTCTCCGCATTGGTAATGAAATACGGGGAGACGTAGCCGCGATCGAACTGCATGCCCTCGACCACGTCGAGTTCGGTGGCGATGCCCTTGGCCTCCTCGACGGTGATGACGCCCTCGTTGCCGACCTTCTGCATCGCCTCGGAGATCATGCGGCCAATTTCGGTATCACCGTTGGCGGAGATCGTTCCGACCTGAGCCGTTTCGGCCGGCGTCGTGATTTTGCGCGTGTGGGACTTGAGTTCCTCCACCACCGCGGCGACAGCCTTGTCGATGCCGCGCTTGAGGTCCATGGGGTTCATACCCGCGGCGACGGCCTTAGCGCCCTCCCGCACGATGGCATGGGCCAGCACCGTGGCGGTCGTCGTGCCGTCACCAGCCACGTCGCTGCTCTTGCTGGCCACTTCGCGCACCATCTGGGCGCCCATATTCTCGAACTTGTCACTCAGTTCGATCTCCTTGGCGACCGTCACGCCGTCCTTGGTGATCCGCGGCGCGCCAAAGCTCTTGTCAAGAACGACGTTGCGCCCCTTCGGGCCAAGCGTGACCCTCACCGCATCGGCGAGAGTGTCCACGCCGCGCAGCATGCGCTGACGGGCATCACCACCGAAACGAACATCCTTGGCAGCCATAGCGTTTATCCTCCCTCAATGTGCTCTCGATACGTCACCGAACCTGGCCCGACTTTACCGCACCTGACCTATACCTTGCTCGCCAACCCAGAGGCTGATCCAGTGAAACACGCCACGAAAGATGCCCGTGCAACCAGTTCCCGTCTTGACGCGGAGCCTCCCCCTTGTCCAGCCTGAGGCCGGTTGTCACGATCGGCGGGATGATCTTGCCCGCCCGAGCCGCGACGCGCACAACCGCGCCACCGTGGCCACTCACGCGGCGCCGGCCGACCACCACGCCATCGTGGCGAGGGGCCGGGCCGCTCATCCCTCCTCGCCGGCAGGCTGATCGGATCGGCGATCGCGCGGCCAAATCTGCCTTCTCCCAGAACCTGACCTTCCCTGCCGCCAGGGCGGACGGATGCTATAAGTCGCGCCCGGCGGCGTCAAGTAGCCACCCTGGTGCTGGGCCGCGCGGGTGGTGCGTCTGACCCGACGGTTGCCCGTAGCCCCCATCAGTACCGCTCAGTCAAGGAAATGCCATGGACGGTTCGGCGGCGCAGCGTGCGTGGAGCCTGCGCGACGCACCCAAACTCGATGGCCGGGTCGCGATCGTCACCGGAGGCGCCGGTGGCCTCGGCTTCGCCACAGCCCGGGGTCTCGCCGGCCGCCGCGCGACCACCATCATCGCCGGACGAAATCCCGACAGGGGCGCTCGGGCAGTGTCCCGCATCCAGCACACCGACCCGGCCGCCAAAGTCCGCTTCGAGACGCTCGATCTCGCCAGTCTCGGCTCGGTGGCTCGCTTCGCCTCCACCGTGACTGCCGCGGACGGCGGCGTTATCGACATCCTGGTCAACAACGCCGGGGTCATGAGCCCGCCAGCCCGCGCGCTGACCGAGGACGGCCTCGAACGCCAGATCGGTGTCAACTACCTCGGTCATTTCGCTCTGACAACGCAGCTCCGCGGCGCGCTGTGCCGGGCCAGCGGTGGCGGACGGGTGGTGAGCGTGGCGAGCCTTGCGCATCGGCGGGCTACCCTCGATCTGGACGATCTTCAATCGGAACAGGCCTACAGCCCGATGCGGGCCTATGGCCGCAGCAAGCTCGCGATGCTCATCTTCGCGATCGAGCTGCAGCGACGGGGCGAGCGGAACGGCTGGAAGCTTCGCAGCGTCGCGGCGCATCCCGGCTGGGCCAGAACCGATATCATCGGCAACGGCATCGGCGGAAGGAGTGGCTGATCACGCGGGCGTTCGGGCTGGTGGCGCAGTCGGCGGACGACGGCGCGCTGCCCTTGCTCTACGCTGCTACCGACCCGCAGGCGAAAGGCGGTGCCTATTACGTGGCGAGCCTTGCGCATCGGCAGGTTACCCTCGATCTGGACGATCTTCAATCGGAACAGGCCTAGAGCCCGATGCGGGCTTATGGCCGCAGCAAGCTCGCGATGCTCATCTTCGCGATCGAGCTGCAGCGACGGATCGAGCGGAACGGCTGGAAGCTTCGCAGCGTCGCGGCGCATCCCGGCTGGGCCCGAACCGATATCATCGGCAACGGCATCGGCGGAGGTGATCCCGGACTGAAGGAGTGGCTGATCACGCAGGCGTTCGGGCTGGTGGCGCAGTCGGCTGACGACGGTGCGCTGCCCTAGCTCTACGCGTCTACCGCCCCGCAGGCGAAAGGCGGCGCCTATTACGGCCCAATGGGGTGGGGCGAAACCCGTGGCGCGCCGGGCCTGTCGCGGATTTCGCCGCGGGCGGCGGACCCTGTACCGGCAACTGTCTTTGGGAACTGTCGGAGACGTTGACCGGACTGACCTTTGGCTGAAGAGATGTGCGCCTGCTCATGGTTTCGTTCGCCACGTGGCTGCCCCGTGCGCCTGTGAGCGCATCCGGACAGCTTGGAGGTTCGTTTGCGAGAGTCCTTTTAACCTTGCATGAGATATTTCGGGCGCCTAAAGATTATAAAGTGATCTTGCATCTATGGTTCCTTGCCAGTTATGGACTGTTTCGCGGACAGCCCTGGTGCCAGGGCGATCCGGCTGACTATCGCTGTCGCCAGCTTCCGGATGCGTTCATTTGGCGCCGAGGATCGAATGGTCCAAACGCGCGCCGGTAAACCCGGCAGACTGACATCGGTCCCAGCCGAAACCGACCCAGTATCGGAAACGGCCCTCTCGTCAGGAACGCACCGAACACCGGCAGCGGGCGAGGACGACCTCACTCAGGTGGGCTCGCCTCGGCGGCGCGACCGACCTGGAGCCGTCGGCCTCGCCGATCCCGATCGCCGTAAACACCGGCCCATCGTCAAACACCGACCCATCGTCGCTCATTATTCGCGAACTTCGGGGACGCATCGAAAAGGCGACCGCCGCCTCCATTGGAGGCTGGGCGTGGGATCCGCAGGTTCCGGCCCACAGGATCAGGCTCGAACTGGTCGAGGGCGAGAAGCAGCTCGCGGTGGCGGTCGCCGACAAAATCCGCCAGGAGCTGGTGCCGCTAGGCTGCGGCGACGGCCAGTATGGTTTCGATATCGAACTGGAAGCCGGACTGTTGTCCGCGAACCGGCACGTGCTGACGCTGCGTTGCGCGGACACCGGCGCCACAATGCCTGGCTCGCCGCTTGTGTTCGACGGCAGGCGGGTCTCGTCGACGGCGGGGATGCCGCGGTCCCAGGCGGTCGCGGCCGAAGCGCAGCCGGCGTTTCGTGCCTACGTCGACAAGGTCACCGATACGCAGGTCCTGGGGTGGATCATGCGGCCTGACCACCCCCTGCATCGATATACCGTCGTTCTGAAAGAAGGCGAGCGCGTGCTCGCACGGGCCGTCGCCTCACAATTCCGGTTTGATCTCCTGTCGGCCGGCGCGGGGGACGGTTGCTACGCTTTCGCATTCGACCCTCCGGCGTCTTTGTCTGACGGGCTAGAGCACCTGCTGGATGTCGCGGAGGAAGATCGGGCACGTTGCTGTGCGCGCAACCGCTGCGGTGGCGCACCGGTCCCGCGACCGGCAAGCTCCCGGCGGAAGGGTCTTGCCATCGGCCTCGGTTGATCTGGACGCCTATCGTGCCGCCCGCGGCGACCGGCAACGGCCGAGGGGTCCCACGGGACCAACGTGCTAGGCCGCCGCTTACGTCGGCACGCGCATCCTGTTCGACATTACCGACCTGGTCTACTACATCGGCCACCATGCGAACCTGACGGGCATCCAGCGGGTCCAGTCGAGCATCGTGCTTGCCATGGTCGACGCCAAGGAGCTTCCGCCCGCTTCCGCACTGTTTCTCAGTTACAGCTCGGCCACCCGGAACTGGGTTGCGATCCCGCCGGCATTCCTGATCAGCCTGCTGCGTGATCTGTTCCTGCCAGAGCCAACAGAGGCGAGTGAGTTTTCGGCCGAGGCAGCCCGTTACGGAGTGTTGCCCGGTGCCCAGGCATTCAACGGCGCCGGCGTCCTCGATGACGGCAACCCCTCCGTCCTTTGTCTGCTAGGTGCGGCGTGGGTCAATCAGGACTACCTGCATCGTGTCCTGGCACTGAAGCGGCGGTTCGGCACGCGTTTCGTCATGACGATCCATGACCTGATTCCGATCTACGCGCGTGATACGTGCGATCAGGATACCACGCGAGTGTTCGAGGCGTTCATGCGCCGCGTGCTGCGGCATGCGGACCACATTCTGCGGTGTCGAATATACGTCGAAGGATGTGCAGCGCTATCTTCGTACGCTGCAACTGGCCGAACCACCCGATCACGGTGACGAAGAACGCTTCATCGCTCTCAGAGTTCATGGCTCCAAGCGCGCACATTGCCGCTTCGCTCCTGCGCAACCTGCCGGAACGTTTCGTCCTGTTTGTCGGTGCAATCGAGAGCCAAAGAACCATCAGTTCATATTCGAGATCTGGCGGCGAATGGTTAAAATGGGCGACGATCGCCGCATCTGGTCTGCGTCGGACGGCTGGGATGGAAGGCAACCGCATTCATCAGCGTCCTGGTGGAGACAGACTACCTGGACCGGCGTATTCATCTGCTGCGTGACATATCCGACACCGATTTGCGATGGCTCTATGTGCAGTGTCTGTTCACCGTCTGCCCGTCGTTGCACGAGGGCTGGGGCCTGCCGGTCGGCGAGGCGCTCGCCATGGCGAAAATATGCGTTTGCAGCGATCGCGCCTCCATCCCCGAGGTGGCGGGCGAATGCGGCGTCTACATCGACATCGGCGATGCCGACGGGTCATTTCGGGTGCTGCGTGACCTGATCAGGAGATCGCGAGGCGCGGGAGAAACTGGAGGCCAGGATCGCGCGGGACTACGTGCCGGTCACATGGCGATCAGTCGCGCAGCGGGTTGCCTCGGCGTGCCAGAGCGCGACCGCCATCGAGTGGCGGGAGCCTTATCCCTATACCGTGCTGCCCTACTTCACCGAAATCAGCTTCGGCCGGCTGGATTCGGACATCGACGGTTCGGGCGAACCGCTGCTGACGCGTATCGTCGAGGTGCGGCAAGATATTTCAAGTTCGTCTCCGCTCCATCGGTAAAGCTTTCTGCTGGGTGAGGAAATCCGTTCCGATGGCTTCTGGGCGGAGCCTGAAGACTGGGGCGCGTGGCTCTGTCATTCCGGGGCGACATCGAGTCAGTCTGGGGCCGGAGCCTAGCCGGTTGTATTATGTGTTCTTGCGCCTGCGGCTGTGCGGTCCGCTGCATGGGCAGCCGGTCCGATTGCTGGCCGACGGCGAGAAAGTCTGGGAGGCAGCTGTCGGCCCACACATCGAAGGATATCGTTGTACGCTTGGCAAGAAGCCCGGGGGGAAGCGATCGATGGAACGTCCGGATTGGAGCCGAGGTTGAGGTCTCGTCCACGGCGAGAGCCGAGATTGAGAAGCTGGACGGCCGCATTCCGACGATCGGGCTGGAGCGACTTGTTGTGGATCCAGAACGCGATCTCGCAACTCGACTGGATATCGTGACGAGGCGCATGGTGTAACAGGTGATTGTGGCTTTGACGAAGCCGCGTCGCCGCCTCCAGAGGCGGCTTGAAAATGACACGGAAAAACCTGGTGGCGCAATAGAGGTAGGCTTGTTGTTTAGCTTGTCCAAAAAAGTTTCTTTTCATTGCGGGTCTAAAAACTGCATCAACCGCGATAGAGAAAGTGCTCCGACCGTATTCCGAGATCGCCCTGTCGAGGCGCGCTACCAGAAACATTTGTCGTTCCGGTCGATGGAGGCTGGCTTCGCATTGTAACTAGTGCTGACTGACCAGTCGGAGCTATTCATTTCCAGCGTGCTTCCAGATCCTTTCGACGTCATGGTCAGCCTTTACAATTCGCATGTCAATCCGAAATTTCGACATCGGTCCGATCTTTACGCGGGCGATCTCAGTTTTGATGGGTTTCTGAGCGAATGGCATCTCCGCAACCAAGATCAGGCCCAACCGCAACACCTTCGCCTGCGTGATCGGAATGATCGGATCGCCACGAATTATATTATTGACTACAATAGACTTGAGGAAGGATTGCGCTTTGTAGGTGAGCGCATCGGCGTGAAGCATCTCGTGCCGCTTGGACGAAAAATGAAAGTTATGGCCATCTTGAGCGCTCCTCACTGACGGTGAGGCAGCACGAATGGATAGAGGCGCATTTTGGCGGTGACCGCAACGTCATGGCCAAGTATAGTGGCCGCGTCTTCGAGGCGCTGCGATACCTTCTCTCAACACATCACAATCCTGAAAGCGTAGTGCAGAGCCGCCATATCGTCCACACGATCTTGCCGTCTCGATCAACTCGTGAACCAACACTCCCAGAGGCCGCCGATAAGCCCGTGCCGAAACCCCCAAGGAGTGTCCACGAAAGAGCACCAAAATTCGGTGGTCAATGCACCAAAATAGAGTTCGAATTCATCACTCACCGATACGGCGATCGACCGGTTACTTTCGCCTTAGACAAAGAAGCCAAAGATACCTTCAGCGAAGGCCTGCGCCGCGCACCACCGACGCGCCTCTTCGTTCAATTCATTTTGCGCTGCGCGGCACAGCAAGGCAATGTTCTGAAGGTTGGTGACTTTGGCGCTAACATCGGCGTGGTTGCATTACCACTCTCGGCGAATAACGTCCACGTGCTTGCAGTCGAGCGATACCGGCGAATTTCTTAGCCCTTACAACTGCCGTGCGAGCGAATGCGTTACAGAACATTCTACCTGTCAACATGGCAGCTCTTGACCGACCCGGGCTGGCATCTGTGCTGGGCACCAGCACCTGTGCTACAATTGGAGCGCACGCGGAGCGCCAACAGTGTCTTGTGATACGCTGGTTAATAAACTCCAGAACTATGGTTCTCAGACGTTGACCTCATTAATATCGATATTGAGGCGGCCGAGTTGCCCGCCTTGAGCGGCTCGGAGAAGTTTTTTGCAGACCGACCTGGAACAGATGTCATTTTTGAGAGCAATAACCATACTTGTCAGTTCTTTCGTTACGACCGGCGAAATCTTCTCAGTTCGTTTAGCCAGAATGGCTTTTCAACATACGTATTTGCCGCACAGTCTAACCGGTTCGCCATGATGGCCCCAACCCCAGCCAGTAGTTGATATATTAGCACCAAGCAAAGCAGAGTTATAGAGCGCCGAGAGAAACGTTTCTCCCCATACGAATTATCTACAAGCTTCTCGCTATATCATTCTCGCCACCCAGAGGTTCGCCTCACATTCTCTTAAGGTCGCCATCCTCAGTGACAGCGTCAGAAATTTATCTATTCGGCGATGATCGCTAAACGCGCAGAACTGACCGCAGCCACCCACCTACGAGGAAGCATAATGATACCACACGCTTGTCACAACAGACGTCAACTCCCAGCGGAAGCAACGAACTGTCAGCATTGAAAAGCTGCACAGAACGTAGGTGGAGGGACGACTTACTATAACTGTGCCCCTGCATGCTGGGCCTATCATTGGGTCCAGCGTTACTGCGGTGTCGATTGGCCTATGAGTTCAGTACTCGCCGAGCCGGACGAACTAGTCGTCGCCGGTCACCTAGGGTTCGTCCCGCTGACTACGCGCGGCGTTCATGCGTCCGCGGAGCTCGTGCGCAGATTTTTTGTCGCAACTCAGGTTCGACCACTTGACTGGCCAGATTGTATCGGTGGGGTTTCGCCGGACCTTAGCAGCTTGATACACCGTATCGACAGAGTTGGTGTTGCTTGGGCGACCGAGCCACATTGGTCTGTCCTGACGTGAGTTCAGTCACGAATCGCACATTGACGTTTTACGATCCGGACAGCCGTTTCGTTCTTCACCTGTGCGCAGATAGGCCGGCGTTGACTACCGACTTGAGCGTTGCTTCGAGCTCGTTGCGCGTCGCAGATTGTCGATTGGTTCGCCCGGACTTCCCCCCACCCGGCCACCGTATTTCTGAGCCACATTTACGTCTCGCTGCCGAGGCATCGAGCGGCGAGGTCTAAGGAACGTGGACCTCCGCCTCGTAAATGAGGTCAATAAAATTGAAGCACTACCGGCGTTTGATTGTTTCGTATCGATCATCGTGCTTCAGCACAATCTACCTCCCGTCATCGCGTTTTTGTTACGTACAATGCTAGGAAAACTCAGTGCCGGCGGGCTGGCCTACTTCCAGGTCTCGACCTTCCGCAAGGCGCGGACTTCGGGCCGACCAATATCTCAACGACGCCCAAGTCGGCAACAGATGGAGATGCATGTACTTCCCCAAGCCGTGGTCTGGAACATAGCCTACGAGCGCACTGTCACGTCCTTGACGTGCGGAAGATGAATGACTGGTTCCGCAGACAACGTATCTAACTCGTTCCTGCTGATGAAGCGCCGTTGCTAATCGCGTCGCTAGATGGGGTTCAACTCACCCTGTTGGCTCTGGGGTGCAAGGTGCTGATTCCTCTGATCCGCGGCTGCCGCTGGTTGGCCTGGAGAGCGAATATGGTAGTCGACGCTTTTATGTTCTTCAATGAATTGGATACTCTTGAAATCCGCCTTCGAGAGCTAAGTCCGGTAGTTGATTTGTTTGTTTTGCTTGAGTGCGGCGAGTTCTATTCCGCGCTAAGAAGCCTTACTTCTTCCAGGAGAACAGGAACCGATTTACCCCATTCCTCCACCGAATTAATCATGTCAAGCTGCCGGGCCTGCCTCCGCTCAGAGAAGATACGGAGGTTAGTAGATTTTGGCTTGAAAATTTTCAGCGCAATTTTCTTATGGCTGGTCTTGTTGGCTGTGGAATGGCCCGAGATGATCTGATATTGATATCGGATGTTGACGAAATTCCAAGCCGAATGTCGGTTGAAGCAGCATCAAACGCCGCAAAGGACGAAGAAATTTGGATATTCAAGCAGACCTACTATAAGAGATACTTTGATGCCGATCTCGCGGAGGACCAAAGAATTAGGCAGTGGCTCGGGACCGTGGCTGTGCGCTATCGGATGTTCGGGCTTTTTTTGCCCAACGATCTCCGCGTTCACCGAGCTCAGGCCGGCCGCTTCTATGACCCCGCCCGACATGACGGGCCGGAACGGCGTTTCGTTGACCAAGGTGGGTGGCATTTCGCGTACTTCGGTGGCGAACGTGCGTCGCGTTACAAGATCGCCAACTTCACCCATGGGGCTCTGAGCGCCCCTGTGACCCCTGCGACAATCTCAAGACAAGGCCTGCTCGGCTAAGAGCCTTTGACGACAGGTTAGCGTCTACACTGACGCGCGTGATCCACCACCGCCTCGGGGGTGACTAATCATCTCCGGTCACGGAGAATTTAGCAGACTACTATCATCTATTCAGAGGGGCGTTTTACGAAAGCGGTGCGGCCGGCGATGAGTTTACCGCCGCGGAGAACGGCCATAGCTCAAGCTCCGGCACAACGCGCTAGCTCTGGGATTGATGCAGGACGCACCCCCGTGGCGGCCTACGCCAACTGGTCACCCACCATCAAACCGTGGTTTTCCTCGACGTCGTTGCAATGAATTGCGCACGGCCGGCGTCGTGCAGCCCCCGTAATGCGTTCCTTACCTTGAACGAGGCAACGCAACCGCACGACTGGCGTATGTTTCGCCGACGGTGGCTTAGCGCTATTAGCGTTGCATCGGTCCGACGATCGCGCGGTGAAACTTCATGATCCAACGACCGGAGAGCCACCGCCTTTGTCCGTTATCTCCAGAGAAGGAGGGGTGATCGGTTTGCTCAGCGACGGCTATACCTTTGCGCCGAACGTGATGACGCATCACGCTGTCTCGCCAGCAGTTTGGTCCATGGAGCGATTTTCACTAGCTGAGAGCAGAGGTTAGCGCGGTGGGTTGTTGACCACGATCAGCTGATCGCCACGCAAACCGCTCGTGCGAAGTCGCGTTGGCGCTTCAAGTGGCGCTGGTGAACGACGGCAAGGTGCCACTAGAGCTCCTTACCCTTGAGGCATGTCCGGTCAGAAATATCGGCTGTTTATCAACAATCTCATTGGTTCGATCGAGAATGCCAGCTACCTGGAGATTGGGTGTGGATGGCTCCACCCTATGCTCCGCAATACATGCAATAAAGTCCGTGCTGTTGCCGTTGATAACTGAGCCAGTTTGCACCTACCTCGCAGTCTCTAGCAATCTATCCCGATTTAAAACCACGGACGCGAGCGTGAGCTTTCTTGAGAGTGATTTCCGTGCAGTAAACTTTGGCGCGTTCGGTCGCTTCAACGTCTACCTGTTCGATGGCCCGCACGGGTTGCAGGATCAGCGGGACGGTTTGATGCTTGCGCTGCCGGCCCTCGACGACTCCTGCGTGTTCATTGTCGATGATTGGAACTGGGGGCAAGTCCGCCAAGGCACGATGGCGGCAATTCGCGAGGCGGGAATGACCGTTGATTACATGGCGGAGATACGAACCACCATGGATGGCAAGCACGCGCCAGTTTCGGGATCACGAGTGATTGGCACAACGGGCTTCATCTCGGTTCTGTCGAAAGACAACAGTCGGGATGACACGTCGCATTTTAGCTTTCTGTCTCCGTTTCTCCCCCCTCCGCCCACCCCCGACGTGACGCCGCCCCCGCCACTCCGCTATCCTCCCCCCGGCAACCAGCAGGAGTGAGCGCGTGAGCGAAGTGGTCCTACGGCATGGCGTGTTCATGGCCCCGTTCCACCCGGTCGACGAGGATCCGACCGAGTGCCTGCAACGCGACTTCGAACTCATGGAGTGGCTCGACCGGCTCGGCTTCGAGGAAGCCTGGATCGGCGAACATCATTCGGCCGGCTACGAGATCATCGCCTCGCCCGAACTGTTCATCGCCGCCGCGGCCGAGCGGACGAAGCGGCTGCGGTTCGGCACCGGCGTTGTGTCGCTGCCGTATCATAACCCCCTGATGGTCGCCAACCGGATGATCCAGCTCGATCACCAGACGCGCGGGCGCGTCATGTTCGGCGCCGGCCCCGGCCTGTTGACCACCGACGCGATGATGCTCGGCATCGACCCGAATACCCAGCGCGACCGCATGGCTGAATCGCTCGACATCATCCTGCGCCTGTTCAAGGGCGAGGCGGTGACGCAGAAATCCGACTGGTACACTCTGGTCAATGCGCGGGCGCATCTGCTGCCCTACACCAAACCCTATCCCGAGATCGCCGTCGCCAGCGCTGTCACCCCGTCCGGCGGCCGCCTCGCCGGCAAGTACGGCTTCAACATGCTGTGCCTCGCGGCTACCGACCCGACCGGCGGGTTCGATGCACTGGCAACCAATTGGGCGGTCGCGAACGAGATCGCCGCGGAAAGCGGCCGAACGATGGACCCCAACCGGCTCCGTCTCGTCGGGCCGATGTTCATCGCCGAGACCCGCGAGCTGGCGCGCGAACGCGTGAAGTTCGGATTCGAGAAATACCTGTATTACTTCAACAAGATATCCCGCTCGCCGGGCCGCTACCCGGTGCCGGCCGGGCAGGACCCGGTGGACTGGTTCGTGGAGGCAGGGCACGGCATCGTCGGCACGCCGGATGACGCCATCGCCATGATCGAGAAACTTCAGGCCAAGCAGGGCGATTTCGGCGTGTTCTGCCAGCAGGTGCACAACTGGTCCGATTTCGAGGGCTCCAAGAAGTCGTATGAACTCTACGCGCGTTACGTGATGCCGCATTTCCGCAAGGCCAACGCCAACCGGGTTGCCTCGATCGAGTGGGCGGACGAAAACTCCGAGGAGTTCGGCGCCAAGCGGATGGCGGCGGTGGACGCCATGTTCGCCAAACACGCCGCGGAGCGGGGGGCCAAGAAGGCGGCGGAGTAATGCCAGCAGCCCAATGAGGCTGACTGGAACGCGCACCGGGTTGGTGGGACGAATGCTTGGACCCCGAAGCGGGTCCAGGCCAGCAGCGCGGTCCGCCGGCTTTACGCGAGTGAGGGGGCCGCGGACGAAATCAATAGGATACCAACGGATCGAAAGGTCAAAGGTTTCGCGCCATTGGTATAACGGCCCGAACACGGCCAACCCGCGCACGGCGGGATTCACGTCGGCTGCGGAATAAAAATCGAACGATGCGCTCACGCACGAAACACCATCCCGGTCATGCGGCTGCGAAGGTCTTGCACCCTCGGCGCACCGCGACCGGCGCGGGCCCGGCGTCCATACTCGGACCGGAAAAGTTACAATCCCCGGAGGCGACCCTCGGTTGACCACGCCGGGCAGTATCCGCCAACCTCGATCCATCGCTAAGGCCAAATCCAGTCCCTATTCAGTGATTGACGCTCTCGTCCCGCTTGCTGTAGCCACCGCATCCTCACGCCAACTCAGGTGGTTCGACTTGAACCAGCGTCTCCCCGCTCGGCTGTCAAGCGACCAGGCCCGCTCAGCCAGACCTGCCGCCCGGGTCCCTCTCCCAAGCCCCCGTCCAACCAGCGGTCGGCATCTACCAACAGCGACACAGCCTCGCTTCATGACCCGTGCAATGTGGTTCGCCTTTCTGCTGCGTAGCGACATCCGAGCAGGCGCCGCACCGGCAGACCAGGAGGCACAGCGTGAGTTCGTCGTGTGGTGGATGCTCTGGGGTGAAACGGAGTACCCCGCCGTCTGGCATTGGGATATTGCACAGGCACAGGTTGCGATGCAGCTCGTTTCGGTCGGGTCGGATCTGCCTTGTCCCCGCCTGCTGCGTCGTCTTCACGCATCGCGCCGTGATCTGCGGGCTGCCTTTTGCCTGCCGGACACCGAGGATCTAATCGATTTCTTCTGCTGGTACCGCGTCCGTGGGGTGGCGGAATTAATTGCCGCTCCGGAACTGCCCGCATCTTGTGTGGCGTTGACCGAATGCCCAAGCCGGCGCCCGTTCTGGTCGGCAGGTGGGCTCCAGGTTCCCCGTATCGCCCTCGCGCTCGCTCACTGCGTTCCAAACCTCCTGTCGCCCCATCGCTTCGACCGCCGCCGCACACCCGGGCGGATCGTTGACTGGTACCAGGAATACGGCCGGAACCTCGTTCCAACTCCCTCAAAACCACCGGCCCCAGCAGCAACGATCCGACCGGGAAAGTACCGGCAACCCGGCGGCGTCAACCTCGTTGGCTTCGTGCGAGGCCAGTCCGGCCTCGGGGAGGACGTAAGGATGGCATCCCTGGCACTGGACGCCGCGGACATCCCGCACGTGCTCGTCGATGTCGCGACACCCTCGGCGATCCCGCAGGGGGACAACGCGCTGGCGCACCGCCTGACGGACCGGCTTGTCCACGGCATCAGCATCTACTGCATGTCGGCGTTCGACATGGCGACGCTGTACCTCGACCGTGGCCCGGCATTTTTTTCCGAGCGCTACCGGATTGGCTATTGGCCCTGGGAGCTGCCCCGGTTCCCGGCACTGTGGGATCAGGCATTTTCACTGGTGGACGAAATTTGGACCGGCAGCGAATATACCGCCCGGGCATATCGTGCTCGTCGCTCCCGACCGGTGCGCCGGCTTCCCTGCCCCGTCACCCTTCCCCGAGTGCAATCAATACCGCGCCGTGATTTGGCTCTTTACAATAATGACGCGTTCGTCTTCGTGTATCCCTTCGACGTCAATTCATATCTCGCACGGAAGAACCCACTCGCTCTGGTGCGTGCCTTCCGCCGAGCGTTTCCATCCGCACAGCGGGATGTCGCGCTGCTGCTGCGGGTAAATGGAGACCCGAACGGCCATCCCGGTTGGCTCGAAGTCGCGGCCGAATGTTCCGCCGACGACCGGATCACCATACTCGCGGGAACCTTCGATCGTCCCAAGGCCCTCGGCGTGATCGCCGCATGTGACTGCCTCGTCTCGCCACACCGCGCGGAGGGCTTTGGCCGGAATATCGCGGAAGCGATCTTGCTCGGTATCCCGGTTCTGGCAACGGAATTTTCCGGGTGCACCGACTTCCTTGCCCCCGAAGAAGGAATCCCATTCGAGATCATGACCGTACAAGATGGGAGCTACCCGTTTGCCGAAGGCCAGTGCTGGGCGGAACCTTCGATCGACAAAATGGCCCGCCGGATGCAGCAGATCCGCCTTGACCGAAGAAACAATCCGGCCGCCGTGCAGCAGCGCCTCATCTCCAGACGCTCAGAGATTGCCGAGGCGTACAGCCCGCATACGACAGGGCGCGCATTCGCCAAACGACTGCGCCTTATCGAACGCCAGATGTTGCCCGCGAGCGCCGCATCCCGGCAACGACCCACCAGGCAATGACCCACCTCAGGGCTGCATCGGGCGAACCCCGGCCAGTTCGCCATCAAGCTCGGCCGCCGTCAGGGTGTGACCGTAGACAACCGCATTCGCCACTGCCGCAAGGGTCACCGGATCGCTGCCGCGCAACCAGGCCAGCCCGATAAGCCGGTTGATCGATGGCGGCTCCTCAACCCAGCCGAACGGCAGCGAGGGAGCCACGAAGGCGTGCCCCTCCCGCACCGCGCGCACCGTCTGCCAGGCCTCGGAGTGACCGGTCGCCTCGCGCATCGCGGGGTCTGAGAAGATCACCACATCCGGATCGAGTTGCCTGATCGCATCGATGCTTCCCGCCCGAAAGCTGCCCTGGCCATCCGGTGCGACAGCGCGCCAGCCCAGCCGGGTGAAAACCTCCGTGACGTCGGTGTTCGGCGCGGCGATGGTCAGGCCGTCGGCACCCCGCGCATACACCACGCGCGGATGCACGCTAGGGGCAGGCAGCGCCAGCAGCGCCTCCGCGAACCGTGCCAGCGTCTCCGCCCGGCCTTCGCGATGCAGTATCCCTCCAAGCATCCGGAGAACCTCCGGGATCTTCGCCAGCGATCCATCCAGCAGAATGGTCGGGATGCCGGTTCGTTGCTGCGTCGCCTGCGCGGTTTCGACATAGCGCGGCGAGACATTGCCGTAGTCGACGATAAGGTCCGGCTGCAACGCCTTGATGTCCGCGGACACATCCGTTCGGCCGGTGAGCCGCGGGATCTGCGGCAGCGTCGCCGCCCCCGGTGGGAGCATCCCTCGGGCGGCGTCCGGCACCGGTGACGGCCATCCAACCATCAGATCTGGCGCGATGGCCTCCAGCAGAACGGCGGCGGGCGGCCCGGCCGGGACGATATGGACGATGCGATCGGGCACCTGGACCGTACGGCCCGTCGCGTCGGTCACCTCGGCCGCGGCCACCGCCACGGACCACATCATCGCCACAGTCATGATCACGCGACCGAGCATACTGTCCTCCTTGCCCCGGTCCGGTATAGTCGGAATGAAACAGCGGCGACAGCCATGCTGAGTTATGACCTCCGCTCTCCATTCATCACCGCTCGCCGCCCGTCAGCGGTGAAGCACTGGCGGGGGATCGCCCCGTTCTACGACAACCAGTCAAGGATGCGAACCAATGGCAGATCATGATCTTGTAGTCCTGTGGGAGGCGCATTGCCGCTATGAGTTCGAGACGCGGGACGTTGACGCCACCATGGCCACGATGGTGGACACGCCCTATGTCAACCACGTCCCGACCATGACCGGAGGCGTCGGGCACGACCAGCTCAAGCGGTTTTACCGCTATCACTTCATTGGAGCCAATCCGCCAGACTTCCAATTGATACCCATCAGCCGCACCATCGGGGACAGTCGTATCGTCGACGAGTTCATCATGCATTTCACCCATACGACCGAGATCGACTGGCTGCTGCCAGGCGTTCCGCCGACCGGGCATGAGGTGGAGGTCGCGACCGTGGCGATTGTCCAGTTCGAGGGCGACAAATTGGTGCACGAGCATATCTATTGGGATCAGGCTTCCGTCCTGGTGCAGGTCGGCAAGCTCGATCCCTCGCTGCTCCCCGTCGTGGGAGCCGCCGGGGCGCGCAAGGTGATGGACAAGACGCTGCCCAGCAATGAATTGATGCGGGACAAATGGACCAGCAGCGCGGGTAAGCCACTCTGACCGGTTGCTCTTGTTTGCCCTTGCGGCGCTAAGGCGTCATCATCGGACCGCCCCTGCGCAAAGCCAGGCCTGCTCCGGGTCTGCCCCTGTAGAGGCGGGGGGATCCATGGCCTGGCCCTCGCGGCCCCGCGGGGACCGTGGCTCCCCCACCTATTCCGCCGGCGACAGGAACAGCGTCGAAAGCGGGGGCAGTGTCAGATTGAGCGACTGAGCCTCGCCGTGCACCTGGTGCGGCTCCGTTTCGAGGCCACCGCCGTTCCCCATGTTCGATCCGCCATAGACCGCCGCGTCGGTGTTCAGCAGCTCCCGCCAGAATCCCGGGCGGGGCACGCCGATCCGGTAGCCCGTGCGAGGCACCGGCGTCATGTTGCTGACCACCAGCACCACCTTCGACTCGTCGTTGCCCTGCCGGAAGAACGCGAACACCGAGTTGGCCACATCGTCGCCGATCACCCAGCGAAACCCGGCGGACACCGAGTTGCGCTGATGCAGTGCACCCGCGCGGCCGTAAAGCGCGTTCAGATCCCGCACCACCGACTGCAGGCCCCGGTGCCGCGGCTGGTCGAGCAGATCCCAGTCGAGCGATGCATCATGGTTCCATTCGTTCCACTGTCCGATCTCACCGCCCATGAACAGCAGCTTTTTGCCGGGATGCCCCCACATGAAGCCGAAATAAGCTCGCAGGTTGGCGAACTTCTGCCACACGTCGCCCGGCATCTTGGCAATCAGCGAGCCCTTGCCATACACCACCTCGTCATGTGACAGCGGCAGAACGAAATGCTCCGAGAACGCATAGATCAGGCCGAACGTCATTTCGTTGTGATGCCATCGGCGATGGATCGGCGCGTACTCCATGTAGCGCAGCGTGTCATGCATCCAGCCCATGTTCCACTTGAAGGTGAACCCCAGGCCACCTTCACGCACCGGACGTGACACCCCCGGCCAGGCGGTCGACTCCTCGGCCAGCGTGATCGCGCCGGGACAGCGTTCGCCGACCACCGCGTTGAAGTGGCGCAGGAAGCCGATCGCCTCCAGGTTCTCGCGACCGCCGTACACGTTGGGAACCCACTCCCCCTGCTTGCGGCTATAGTCGCGGTACAGCATCGAGGCCACCGCATCGACCCGCAGCCCGTCGACGTGAAATTCCTCCAGCCAGTGGATGCCGCTGGAAATGAGAAAGCCCTGCACCTCGCGCCGGCCGAGGTTGTAGATGTAGGTGTTCCAGTCCTGATGGAAGCCTTCCTTCGGATCGGCGTGCTCATACAGCGCCGTGCCGTCGAACCACGCCATGCCGTGGGCATCGGTCGGGAAATGCGCCGGGACCCAGTCGACGATGACGCCGATCCCCGCCTGATGACAGGCGTCGACGAAACGGTGAAAGCCCTCGACCGGCCCGAACCGACCCGACGGCGCGAACAGCCCCAGCGGCTGGTAGCCCCAGGAACCGCCAAACGGATGTTCGGCGACCGGCATGAGTTCCACATGGCTGAAGCCCAGCCCCGCCACATACGGCACCAGCCGCTCGGCCAACTGATCCCAGTTCGCGGTGCCGTCGCCGTGCGGCCGAAACCATGACGCGGCATGGACTTCGTAGACCGACACCGGCGAATCAATGTCCTGACGCTGGCGCCGCCGCTGCATCCAAGTGTCGTCATGCCACACATAGGGTGCCGCATCGCTGACCACGGACGCGGTCGCCGGGGGGCACTCGGTGGCCTTGGCTAACGGGTCCGCCTTGTCGGGCAGGCGAACACCGTCCGGACCAATGATGGAAAACTTGTAGCGGGCACCGGGACCGATACGAGGAAGAAACAACTCCCACACGCCCGCCGGGTGCCGCAGCCGCATCGGGTGCCGCCGCGGGTCCCAGGTGTCAAAATCGCCGACCACCGAAACGGCGCGCGCGTTCGGCGCCCAGACAGCGAAACGCGTGCCGCGCACGCCGTCGATCGTCATGGGATTGGCGCCGAGGGTGAAGGCAAGGCGGAACAGCCGTCCCTCGTTGAACAGATGCAAATCGGTTTCGCTCAGCAGCAGACCGAACGAGTAGGGATCCTCGGTCTCCTGATCGGCGTCCGGCCAGTGGATGCGCAACCGATACGGCTCACCGCTGTCCACCCGGCCGACGAACAGTCCATCCAGGTTGCCCGGCGGAAGCACGCCCAGGTTGCGTCCATCAGACCGCGCCACGACGTCAACCCCTTGGGCGCCGGGAAGGAACACACGGATGAACCGGCCTGCCTCGGTTTCGAACCGCCCCAGCACCGCGAAGGGATCATGCAGCGTGCCGTCCTGCAACTGCCGCGATTGATCCGGCGACAGTGAGGGGACCAGGACAAAATCGTTCATGCCAACGCCTCGATACCGAGCAAATGGGTCATCTGACGCACCAGGCCGTGCATCGGCACATCGATCCAGGTCGGGCGGTTGGCGGCTTCGTAGCTCACCTCGTAGGCCGCCTTCTCAATCAGGAACAGTGCCAGTAGCTTCGGGTTGACCCGCGTCTCAGGTTGGCCTTCGGCCGCGCCAAGCGCCGCCTGGTACCCCGCCAGGAAGGCGTCCCCCGCAAGGTCGACGAAGCTGGCCAGGAAGGTTCCGACGCGCTCGTCCGTCAGATGGCCGTGACTGGCGGGACTGCGTCGCTTCACCACGGCGGCGGCATAGTCGAACGACCGGATGACCCCGGCGACATCGCGCAGCGGGTGATCCTTCGCCAGCCGAAGTTCCACCGCCTTGGCGGGCTCACCCTCGAAATCGATGATGGTGACGTCGCCGTTCACCACCAGGATCTGGCCCAGGTGCAGATCGCCGTGGATCCGCGTCAGCAGCGTCCCGTCGACCTGTTCGGCCAGCGCCGGCAGTTGTCCAAGCACCGCCTCGCGCGCCGACAGCATCGTCTCGCGGTCCTGCTCGGCGGCACCTTCCCAGTCATGACCGCCGCGATGATGCGATAAGCGCCTCCTCGAGCAGATGCTGCGAACGCGTCCCCGATCGCGCCGGCGGCCTCGGCGGAAGCGATGATCGGGATCGAACGCCGGCTTGTCGGACGGGCGCGCCAGAACCAGGTGCATCTCCGCCAGGCGGCGGCCCAGCAGCCCGGCGAACTGGGCATAGTCGGTGTGGCCGACGGCATCGGCAGCGACGGCGTCATCGCCGCTGGTGATGTCGGACAGCCCGCGGGCGAGCAGCTCGAGCGTCCAGGCCCAGGCATCGCCCTGGTTGCGCACGAAGGCCTGAGCGATCGCCAGCGCGTGGCGGGTGCCGTCCGGATCGATCCGCACGACCTCGCCCAGCAGCGCGGGCACATTCGCGTAACCCTGGTCGGTGAGATAGCGGCCCATCTCCGCCTCGGGATGCGGTCCGTCGCTGACCCGCCGGAACAGCTTGACGATCGCGATATCGCCCACGATCACCGAGGAGTTGGACTGTTCGACGGAGATCCAGTGCATCTCGGCATCCGGCGGCACGCTGATCTCGGCCATCCGCGAGGTCGGCTCGAACCGCAGCACGCCGCGTTCCGCGACGATGACATCATCTTGCGCCAGTCCCGCCAGCACACCGCGCGCGAAGTCGCCAAAGGCAAACGCGTCGGTGAGCAGGCCGACCTTCGGCCCACGCCGGATACGCGCCAGCGCCAGTTGCGTCTGCAGCGGCGGGATCGGCGTGTCCTCCCAGGCGATGGCCACCGGCAGCAGCCAGCGTGCGCGCCCCCGACACCGTTTCGGTCTCGATCTCGAGCAGCAGCGCGTCGGTGCCCGGCAGGCGGGTGATCAAGGCAATTTTGACGCTGCGCAGGACCTGGTCCTTCATCCCGAACCAGCGGCGCTTCGCCAGATACGGACGCAGCGTGTCCCGCTCCAGCACGGCGCGTTCGGCCAGCAGGGCCTCGGCGAGATCGCGGCGCATGACAATGGTCTGGTATTCGGGCATGGGCTCCGGCGCCGGGGTATGGGTTGACGGCCAGTCGGCGGCCTCCGACAGCAGGAACCAGTAGAACCCGAACGGAGGCAGCGTCAGCAGATAAGTCAGCTGCCCGATCGGCGGAAATACCGAGTGTCCGTCGAGTTCGATCGGCACCCGGCCCTGGTAGTCCGACAGATCGAGTTCCACCGCCTGCGGGGTGCGGGACAGATTGGCCACGCACAAGATCGTGGTCGTTTCATGCTCCCGCAGATAGGCCAGCACCTTGCGGTTCTTCGGATACAGCAGCCGGTAGCCGCCGCGGCCGAACACCTGATACTGCCGGCGCACGGCGATCGCGCGCCGCATCCACATCAGCAACGAATGCGGATCGGACGCCTGCAATTCGACGTTGACGGCCTGATACGCATAGAGCGGATCCATCACCGGCGGCAGCACCAGACGGGTCGGATCGGCGACGCGAGAGAAGCCGCCATTGCGGTCAGGCGACCACTGCATCGGCGTGCGCACGCCGTTACGGTCGCCGAGATGGATGTTGTCGCCCATGCCGATCTCGTCGCCGTAATAAATCACCGGCGTGCCGGGCAACGACAGCAACAGCGAGTGCATCAACTCGATACGCCTGCGGTCGTGTTCCAGCAGCGGCGCCAGGCGGCGGCGAATGCCGAGATTCAGCCGAGCACGGCGGTCGGCGGCGTAGGTCTCCCAGAGAAAGTCGCGTTCGGACTGGGTGACCATCTCGAGCGTCAGTTCGTCATGGTTGCGCAGAAAGATCGCCCACTGGCAGTTGTGCGGAATTTCAGGCGTCTGCCGCAGGATGTCGGTGATCGGAAAGCGGTCCTCGCGGGCGATCGCCAGATACATCCGCGGCATCAGCGGGAAGTTGAACGCCATATGGCATTCGTCGCCGTCGCCGAAATAGTCCTTGGTGTCCTCCGGCCACTGATTGGCCTCGGCCAGCAGCATCTTGTCGGGATAATGCGCATCCATCTCCGCACGGATACGCTTCAGCGCGGCATGGGTTTCCGGCAGGTTTTCGTTATTGGTGCCTTCGCGCTCCACCAGGTACGGCACCGCGTCCAGCCGCAGCCCGTCGATCCCCAGCTCCGCCCAGTAGCGCAGCACCGACAGCACCTCGCGCATCACCCGCGGATTGTCGATAGTTCAGGTCGGGCTGATGAAAATAGAACCGGTGCCAGTAATAGGCGCCCGCGGTCTGATCCCAGGTCCAGTTCGACCGCTCGGAGTCGACGAAGATGATACGGGTGCCGGAATATTTGTGGTCGTTGTTCGACCAGACATAAAAGTCGCGGTAGATCGACCCTGGCTTGGCGTGCCGCGCGCGCTGGAACCACGGATGCTGGTCCGAGGTATGGTTGACCACCAGCTCGACGATCACCCGCATGCCGCGCTCATGCGCCGCCGCGATGAAGCGTTTGACATCGGCCAGCGTGCCGTAGTCCGGATTGACCCCGCGATAGTCGGAGATGTCGTAGCCGTCATCCAGTTGCGGCGACGGATAGAACGGCAGCAGCCAGATCGTGTTCACCCCCAGCTCGGCGATATAGTCCAGCCGCGAGATCAGGCCAGGGAAATCGCCAATGCCGTCGTTGTTAGAATCAAAGAACGATTTGACGTGCAACTGATAGATGATCGCGTCCTTGTACCACAGCGCGGTCGGTCTCGGCGACCTGACCGGTACGTGGCAGCGAATGCGGATGCAGGACGTTCATTCAGAAGGCTCCAACCATCGACAGTCGCCAGATGCGGAACGGCAAATCCGCGGGATCGAGCCGAATGTGCTGGAGCTTTCCATACCACGTAAACTGGTCGCCGCGCAGCAAATCCGCCACCGCGATGGCCGGCGTCGTCAGGCAGGCCGAAGTCCCACAGCGGCACCTCGATGGTCGCCTCCTGGGCGTTGTGCGGATCGAGCGAAACCGCCACCAGAATGATTGTCCGGTCATCCGGGTCCCGCTTGCCATACAGCAGAATCTGATCGTTGAAGGCATTGTAGAAGCTGAGCCCGAGATGCGACTGCAACGCGGGATACAGCCGGCGCAGACGGTTGAGCGCGGTGATCTCCGCGACGATGTTGCCGGGTGCCGCGAAGTTGCGCGGATCGAAGCTCGTACTTCTCCGAGTCGAGATACTCCTCCCGCCCGGGCAGCGGCGCCGCCTCGCATATTTCGAAGCCGGAATACATCCCCCACAGCCCCGACAGCGTCGCCGCCAGCGCCGCCCGGATCAGGAACCCCGCTCGGCCCGAGGTCTGCAGATACACCGGGTTGATGTCCGGCGTGTTGACAAAGAAATTCGGCCGGAAAAATTCCGCCAGGGGAGCGGTGGTCAACTCGGTCAGGTATTCGGTCAGTTCCTACTTGGTGTTGCGCCACGTGAAGTAGGTGTAGGACTGCGAGAAACCAACCTTGGCCAGCCGGTACATCAGTTTCGGCCGGGTGAACGCCTCCGCCAGGAACAGCACGTCCGGGTGCCGGCCCTGAATGTCGGCGATCATCCAGTGCCAGAACGGCAGCGGCTTGGTGTGCGGGTTGTCCACCCGAAAGATGCGCACCCCCTGGTCGATCCAGAACTGCACGACGTCGCGCAGCGCCAGCCAGACGGCCGGGAACGAGGCCTCGCCGTAGAAGTCAGGATTGACGATATCCTCGTATTTCTTCGGCGGATTCTCGGCGTAGCGCATCGATCCGTCGGGACGCCAGCGGAACCAGTCCTTGTGCTCGCTGACCCAGGGATGATCGGGCGCGCACTGAATGGCGAAATCCAGCGCGACCTCGAGCCCATTGGCGCGGGCCTGCCGCAGCAAGGCACAAAAGTCTTCAAGTGTTCCCAGCGCCGGATGCACCGCGTCGTGACCGCCCTCGGCGCCGCCGATCGCATATGGGCTGCCGACGTCGCCGGGCTCCGCCCGCAGGCTGTTGTTGCGCCCCTTCCGGTTGACCGCGCCGATCGGGTTAATCGGCGGGAAATACAGCACGTCGAAACCCATGGCGCGGATCGCCGGCAGCCGCTCGATCACACTGCGGAATGTTCCATGGACCTTAGGATCGTGCGTGACCGACCGGGGAAACAGCTCGTACCAGCTTGCGAACGCAGCCCCCGGACGGTCGACACGCACAGTGTGGACGGCGCTTCGGGCGGCGAACGGACGATCGTCGGCAGCGTGCATCGCCGCCGCGGTCTCCGGGGCGAGCAGCAGGTCGAGCTGTGCCGCCGGCTCCACCAGCGCCTGAACCCGGGCAAGCTGCACGCTGGAGACGCCACAGACGCGACGGGACGCCTGCTCGACCAGATGCAGGCCCTCCGCGATCTCCAGCTTCACCACCTGGCCAGCGTCGAGCTTGGCGCGCAGATCGTGAGTGAACGTCCCCCATTGGTCCCACCAGGCCTCGACGGCGAACCGGTACAGCCCGATCCGGTCCGGCCGGATCGACGCGGCCCAGCGGTCATTTGCCACCAGCCGCATCGGCATCCGCCGCCACGATGGCTCGTCCTCCGCCCGCCACAGCAGGTCGGCGGCCAGCACGTCATGGCCGTCGCCGATCACGTCGGCGCTGACGGTAAGACTTCGGCCGGCCTCGGTCTTGGCGGCAAAATCGCCATCCTGTCACCACTGGCTCGACCGCCTCGACGGCGATACGGGTGGACCTCGCCCAGCCGGCGGTGAGTTCGCTCGGCGGCGCGCTGGTGTCGCCGGACGACGAATCGTCGGTAGCCGAAGCCCGGGGGGCTGAACCCGGGGGGGCTGAACCAGGCGGGGCCGCGCCCGCCGGGGCGGTGCGTCGTGGCGCCGACCCCGGAGGAGCAGCGCGCCGCAGGACAGGAAGATCTTGCCTGCGGATATCGGCGGTCCGCCGGCACGCCAGGACGCGCACCTCGCCGGGATACAGCGGGCGGTCCGGGGTGTCGCTGTCCCGCACCGAGAGCGGCGCGCCGGCCGCCGGCGGCAGCGGGGTCAGCGACACCGGCACTGGCGCGGCGTGCAGGATGTCCGGATTGAGCAGCAGCAAACTCGCCTCCCGCGCATCCCGGATATCGGCGACGGCGGCGCGCAGCCACGCGGTCACCGAGGCCCCCGGCGCCGTGACGGGACGCAGGAGGTCAGGGGCCGGCAGTCGGTCGATCAGCAGGTTGGCGGCGATGATGGCCGAGGTCAGGTCGACCGGCGCATCATGACGGGCCGCCGCGAGGTCAGCGGGGCTGGCGCGGACCGGGTCAAACCGCCGCGTGGTGGCATACTCGAACCCCATCGGGACGAACAACCCGGCCGACACGGCGGCGGTGACGTTCAGCGCCAGCCGGTAGGCCGCGGCAGGATCGGCGTCCGGGGGCAGCCGCGACGCCAGACGCTCAAGAAATGATGGCTCGGGGCTTCCGACCGATGGTGCCACCTGACGTAGCGCCTCGTGCTCATCGAGAAACCACGGCGCGCGCCCGTCCCACCACGCCGCTGAATTGCAGGCCAGATCAAAACCGGCACCACGCAGACGATACAACGAGTTCGCCGGCGAGGCCGGGTGTCCAGGCAAGGAACAGGGCATCGGCGGCGGTGGTCCGACAGGCGGCGATCACCCGGCGCCAGAACGAGGCTGGCACGGCGTCCAGGGTCAGGCAGCGGAAGCCGGCGATGCCCACGCGCAGCAGCCGAGCCAGCTGCTCGACCCACCAGTCCGAAACGGCGTCGGCGAGCGATGTCTGGTCGAACCGGGGAACCGCGACATCCAGCCGGCCCGGCGGACGCCGCGGATCCGGGATCGCATCGGCACCGACAGCCGCGAACCACTCCGGCTGTCGCTCGCGGACCGGGGCATCCAGGGAAACCTGCCCCGGCGCGATGTCCAGCAACAGGCGCAGACCGTGGCGAGCCGCCTGTTCAACCGCGATCGACAAGACCAACCGGCGCGCCGGCGTCAAAGTCCAGATCGGGATGCAGGCGATCGAACGTCGCGTGGACAAAGATGTCGCCATTTTCGCCGGGGGCGAACGGCGGGGCGAGGCAGACATGGCTGAAGCCGGCGGCCGCGACGCGCGCGAACGTTCCCGACCAGGTCTGGAGCGGGCCGGCGACGAGCGGGTGCAGATGGTAGATCTTGGGCGCCATGGTAGCGTGCACTCAGTTGTCGCCGCGGGAAGCCGAGTCGAGGGAAGCCGAACCAACCAGGCGTGCCCCCCGTCCGCACGGGAGCGCGTTCCGACGGGCGGCTTCGGGTATGGCTGAAGAGGGAGGGTTCGTCACGCGGAAACAAACGCCCCTGCGGGGGCGCCGGTTCCGTCTCGGTCGGACCCAAGGCTGCGCCAACGCTCGCGCGGCTCAGCTGTCCGTGATTTGCGCGTTAATAGGGAACCGCGAGTAATATGCTTGCGTTCAGGGGGTGACTGCCGGACGGTCTGGCTGGTGGATGTTGTCGACCATGCCAAAGAGATGACCTGGCGGCCCTCAAGCGGCGGCGCTGGATACCAACAGCGGTTTCTCCGCTCTCAACTCCTTGAGGCGTTCGGCGTCGATTTGCCGCATTTCGGAGTAAATCGCATCCGTAATTGTGCGCGGCGGGAGGCCAAACCATGCCTCATCCGTGAAGCGACTACGGACCCGGGCGTAGGCAGTGTCAACTATCTGGTCACTCATGCGTCGTCAATTCCCCTGACTAAACAAAATGTGTGGCATTTCGGCGCGATAGCGTTTGACCGCAGGATGATTATAATAGAACGTGAAAAAAACGTCAAAACCTCGTTCTAACAGGAACCAGCCTCCAATGACCCAGTCGCACCCTGCTATTCTGACACTGGCAACCCAAATCGTGACAGCACATGTTCGCCACAATGACGTTACCACGGACGCGATCCCGCCCTTGATCCGGAGCGTATACAATACGTTAATGGATATCGGACGTAATCTCACCCGGCCGCCGGCACCAGCAGGGACAGCAGCTCACCATCGCCATCACAACCATAATGGGCACTCTAGCAGCGCGCGCTCGGAATACGTGCACCCGACCTATGGCCAGACTGTCTACGAGGATCGCCTGATCTGCATGGAGGATGGGCTGAGCATGAAGATGCTCAAGCGTCACCTTCTGACCGTGCATGGCATGACGCCCGAGGAATACCGCGAGAAGTGGGGCTTGCCCGAAGAATATCCGATGGTCGCGGCAACCTATGCCAGACTGCGGTCCAGCCTGGCGCTGCAAAGCGGGCTGGGGCTGAAGCCGGAAGCGCGCAACGGCAAGATGTCGCGCGGACGGTAACTGTCTCCCGGCAGCTTCCCCGACCCCTGGGGAAGCCATTCCAACAACGCGAGTCGTCGCACAAGGTTATGGCGACCCGCCAAGACGTTACGACTTCAGATTACGTTACGGCCTAAGACTGACTAACAACAGACCCGCGTCACCACGTCGGGCTCACCCCCGCTTCTTTGCCGGGCCGCCCGCACGGGACGGCGCCGGGCGCTGTGATCCGGTAACCCGTTTCACCTTCGTCATAGACTTGGGAAGCGCCTTGCCGGCGCGCAGGTCGGCGATCGTCGCGCGCGTGGTGATCTGCTCCGGGTTCATGCGCAATTCGATCAGCGCTGGCTTGCCGCTCTCGACCGAGCGCCGGAAGGCGGCAGCGAACGACTCGGTTTCGCTGACCACCTCACCGTGGCCGCCATATGCGTCGATCAGCCTGGCGAAGTCCGGATTGGTCAGCGCGGTGCCAGAGACACGCCATGGGTATGCGCGCTCCTGGTGCATGCGTATGGTGCCATACATCTGGTTGTTGAATACCAGCAGGATCGGCGCCACGCCGTGATGGAACGCGGTGGCGATTTCCTGGCCGGTCATCATGAAGCCGCCGTCGCCGACCATGCCGACCACCATGCGGTCCGGGAAGGCGATCTTGGCACCCACCGCGGCGGGAACGCTGTAGCCCATCGCGCCGTTGGTCGGACCAATATAACGCTGATGTTCCGAAAAATTCAGGAACCGCGTCGCCCACCCGGCAAAATTCCCGGCGTCGGTGGTGACGATCGCATCAGCCGTCAGCATGGTCTCCAGTTCCCGCATCACCGTACCCAGGTTCAGTGCACCCTGGTAATTCGGAACCGCTCGTTGCGCCTCCCGCAACGAGCGCAGTTCCTGGGTCCATCTGACCCAGTTCGGCTTCAGCGGCTCGAGCCCCGCCGCCGCGATGGCAAACGTATTGAGATCGGAGACGATTCCCAGCGCGGTGCGGAACACCCGGCCGATCTCCGCGCCGTCCGGCAACACCTGGATGATCGGCACGCTGCCTGCCATGTCCAGCAGCGTGAAACCCTGCGTCACCGCGTCGCCGAGGCGGCTGCCGATCGCCAGGATCAGATCAGCCTCCTTGAATTTCCCGATCAATCCGGGATCGGAGCCGACCCCGAGGTCGCCGGCGAAATTGTCCCGCGTGCCGTCGTAGTGCGCCTGGCGCCGGAACCCCACGGTGACCGGCAAGGCGTTGTCGCCGAGGAAGCGCTGCAACGCGGCGCGCCCCTCCGCGGTCCAGCAGGAGCCGCCGACCACGGCCACCGGCTTCTTCGCCTTGCCCAGCATCGCCCGCATCCGCAGCAGCGCGTCCGGATCGGGGAAGGCCGGCGTTACCTTGCCACGGGGCAGGTCGGGGACCTGAATGCTGTCCTTCTGCATCTCCTCCGACAGGGCGATCACCACCGGTCCGGGCCGGCCGCTCGTCGCGACGTCCACCGCGTGGGCGACCACCTCGGGGATGCGCACCGCCTGGTCGATCTGCGTAACCCATTTCGCCAGCGGTGCGAACATCTGCCGGTAATCGACCTCCTGGAAGGCGTCTCGTCCGGTGTCGGCGTGCGGGATCTGGCCAACGAACAGCAACAGCGGCGTGCTGTCCTGCATCGCGACATGCACGCCGATCGCGCCGTGGCAGGCGCCCGGACCGCGGGTCACCATCGCCGCCGCCGGGCGCCCGGTCAGTTTGCCGTAAGCGTCCGCCATGTTGACCGCCCCGGCCTCGAACCGGCAGGTCACCAGCTTCAGCCTCTCGACGCTGATCGAACAGTCCATCCAGCGTATCGAGGAAACTTTCGCCCGGAACCTCGAACACATGGTCGATGCCTTGCGCGACCAATGCGTCCGCCAGCACTCGACCGCCGTGGCGCGCCGCGGTGCGCGACGTGCGTGCCCGAACCAGTTCCATTCCAGCCACTCCCTTGGTGCGACGAACGATAGGCGACCCATGCGGCGCCGTCACCTGTACGGCAGTCGCGTCGTGCAGCGGCAATGTTGCCCGCCGGCAATGATGGCCGAGTGGTGCGTACCCGACCGGATGACGCAACCGTGCGGCAATGCCACAAATCGAACATGCCTCGCACCCGATGTTGCCGCGGCCGAACACCAGGTTCGCTGTCGTCAAGATGGAGGTATCGATGCTGCGGAATTTGGCTTGGCATGCGACGGACGCTCTGACGCGGGCGCAGTTGACCATGGTGCATGCGTTGGGAGACGAACTTGGCCTTACGGCCGACGACCGGCGCCAGGCGTTGAACCTGACCGAACGGCAGTGGCAGGTCTGGACCGACTTCCTTGACGACGGGCCGCTGCCGCCCGAACCAATGCTGCCCGAGATGCTGCGGCGGCTGGGGGAGGCCGCGTTCAATCTGTCCCTGCAGGCGGAGCAGGCGGCCTGACCACGCCCACCTGACCCGCGTCACGATGTTGACCCGCGGCGCGTCGATCAGCTCGTGGCCCGTTGGCCGGAGCCTGATCGCGCGGAGCCGAACGTCCCAAGACTGCCCGCGCGGGCGGGTGCGCCAATCATGCGATCAAGCAATGGGCTAGCATTCTTGCAGTGTGGTTTTGTGGTTCCGGAGTTCCGCCACTGCGGTTGCTTCACCGCCAGAAAAACTGCTCCGGCTCATTGCTTGTTCGCGCGATCGAGGTGCCCGGCTTTCGCGGTGGCAGCCCCGAAAGTTTCGCTAAGCGCGATCATGCTTTATGGGGTTTGCCCGGGACGGCCCGACTGACCCCGCGCGCGACGCGGTCAGCCTCGAGGGTCGCTGGTTACGATACGGACGTCTCACCGGAGGCAACGACCATGAGAGCGATCTTCGTTCAGATCAAATGCGAGATGGGGCAGGCCTATCGGGTTGCGCGCGAGGCGGCCGACGCGATCCCCGAGATGTCGGAGTTGTTCTCGACATCCGGCCACTACGATCTGCTGGGAAAATTCTATCTCGAATTGGACCAGGACATCGGATTGTTCGTCACTGAAAAAATCCAGGCACTGCCCGGAGTGAAGGACACCTATACGCTTATCACGTTCAATGCATTTGGCGGCACCGCCGGGTAGCGCCACCGCTATCGCCGAACAAAAGCCGGCACTGGGCAAGCCGAGCGAAATCCGGCCCGGGGGCCAGTCGAGCAACCGGCCACCACGCGCCTGGCAGCGCGACCTCGCCTGACATTGGGGCCGGGCCGCTGATCATCGTGGCGCGATCCCCGCTCCCCTGGCGATCCGCGGCGTGGCTCAGTGGTGCAGCAAGACCGGCAGGTCGGCCGCGGTCAGGATGGCTCGCGTCGCCCCACCAAGAGCGATCTCGATCAGCCGCCCATGGGTGTAAGCGCCCATCACAAGAAGATCAGCGCCAACACCGTGCGCCTCCGCCAGCAGCGTCTCGCCGATCTCGCGGCCGGTTTGCTGAAAACGCTCGACCACAACCGGAATGCCGCACCTCCGCGAGATCCTGTAACAAAGCGGCAGGTTCCGCGACGTCCGCTTCGCCCTCGGCGCCGATCAGGACAGTCACCCGAGCCGCCCGCCGCAGCAGCCGCGAGGACGCCCTGACCGCTCTCTCCGCCGCCTCGCTCGGCTTCCAGGCCACCGCGACGTGCCGCCCCAGCACCAGGGGAACCTGGTCCGGCACCAGCAAGGTCAGCCGCCGGATGTCGAACAGACCGGCATGCAGGGCCTGTCGCGCCGCGCCGGTGTGTCCGGGCGGCCACCGCCCAATGACAATCAGATCGGCATTGGCCGCCTGCTCCACCACGACGTCGGCGGTTTCGCCGGTGACCTCCCGCCAGCTTCCCACCCCGCCACGCTTCTGCCACGCCTGGAAAATGCCGTGCAGTTCGTCCGATCCGCGAGCAGCCTCGGCCTCGATTGCCTGACGCCGAGCGTCGCTCATGACGTCTTCCGTCGGCATGAATCCCTGGCGTGCATCGTGACGGACATGCAGCGCCTCGATCCGGGCGGGACCCAGGCGGTCCGCCGCAAGCGCCGCCGCGGCCAGCACCGAGGGTGCGGTTTCCACCCGGTCGAGCAACGCCAGTATCGTGGGCGCCATTCTCTTGGCCTCCGTTCGCGCCGCGCCGATGCGGTCGGCCGCGACGTGTCCCAGCGTGACGGCCAGCACGCACAGCACCACCGAGAGCACCACATTGCCCATGACGCCGAACCAATTGCCGTCCCGCGCCAGGGTGAGGGTCTGCAGGCTGAACGAGGAGAACGTGGTGAAGCCACCGCAGATGCCGACCATGACGAAGGTGCGCAGGTTCGCGCGTGGCCGGAAGCACGCCGTCCGGTAACGTCAGGGTGGCGAAGAAGCCAATGATGAAGCTGCCGACGACGTTGATTGCGATGGTGCCCCAGGGGAACGCCTCGCCCCAGAGCCGCGCTGCCAGCAGTCCGAAACCGTAACGGCCGACGCCGCCTAGTGCGCTGCCGGCGGCCACCCAGAGGTATGGGATCATGGGCGGTCGCCTCGTGGTTGCCAGCGGTGCGTTGGGGTTTCCGTTCCAGACGCACTCGGATATTGGGCCGCGCCCCGGCGACCCGCAAGCCGCGCGATTCCGGGCGGCGCGTTCCGTGCAAGCCCGCTGCCGGGACATCGATGCGCTTTGGGCCGGGCCGGCCCAGGTTGTGCAAAGAGAGATTTAGTTGCATCGCGCCGAGACAATGGAACAGAGAGAGCTGCTGGTGCTGCTTTCTTCGCCGCCGGAATATTATACTAGCGCCCCTAAGTTCTGACCTGTGCCCAGGTTCGGGTGGCAATGGAAGTGATCGTTGCGGGCAGTTCCATAAGCCTGTTCCAGGCCTCGGCGCATGCTTGAGTGACAGCATCGTAGTCATCAAACATCCGATGGCTGAGGATGTTCCCACGCAGGAACTCCCAGATGTTCTCGACCGGGTTTAGTTCGGGAGAATACGGCGGCAGCGGCAACAGTGCGATGTTGTCGGGAAGTGCAAGATTCGGCGACCTGTGCCAGCCGGCCCCGTCGAGTATTAGAAGAGCTATGGCACCCACCGCAACGCAGCGGCTGATCTCGGCCAGGTGCTCGTTCATGGCTTCGATGTTGACATGAGGCATGATCACCGCGGCGCCGGTGCCGCGGGCGGGACAGACCGCACCAAACAGATAGGCCGAAGTGAAGCGATGGTCACGCACTGCGCGCGGTCGGCTGCCACGCTGCGCCCACACCCGGGTCAGCGTGCCTTGCTGGCCAACACGGGCCTCATCCTTACATGAGGGTCCAGGCGTCAAGAGCTTCTGGGTTCCTTCATCTCCTGGCTGCTGGTGTCTGTGGAGCTAGTCTTTTGGGTCCGGGGTAGTCTGCTCTGCAGCTACAGCTACATCACCTTACATGCGGTCGGATTCAACATGGAGCCCACACCAAAATGCCTCATGCACGAGGCGTAGCCCCGGTAGGGCGCGACCAACCTGCCACTCGGCAGTTCGATGACCATTGACGAAGACGGTCGCACTCCCTCCCATCGCGTCCGGCGCTATTCTGCCGACAGCGATCTCTATGCCGCGCTGAGTGCGACGCCGTCCGGGACTTGCCCGGTCTCTGCGTAACGCCACAGCGCGATCAGCAGCTTGCGCGCCATCGCGATGATGGCGATCCGGCGTGTGCGCCCGGCTAGCGTGCCAACGCGCTCGCGGAACCACGCTGCCAACGCGCTGTCGGGTTGGTAGCGCAGCCACAGCCAGGCGAGCTGCACCAAGGTAGTGCGGGCTCGCGTGTTGCCAGCCCGGCCAATCCGGCGGTCTCGATCCATGCTGCCGCTCTGATAGGGCATTGGTGTCAGGCCGACGTAGCTAGCAAGGTGCTTGCGATTGGCAAACGGCCGATACAGCACCTCGCGGACCAGCACTGCGGCGAAGTTCTCGCCAATGCCGCGGATGCGGCGAAGGGCCGTGATCTTCTGGCAGGCAGCGTCATCCGGCGCCGCATCGAGTGCTGCGGTTCGCTCAGCGTCGAGTTCGCGGATCAGCTCCATCGTCAGCACGAGGCGGCGACGCAGCCGGTTGATCTCAGCGCTCAGCAGCTTGGGCAGTGCTCGCCCATCACCGGTCTGCAAGGTCGCAAGGTCACGCTCCCACGTGCGCAGTGATGGTCTCTCGCGGATGCCCTGTGTCGCTAGAAGCGCCAGGATGCGGTTCTCAGACCGAGTGCGCTCTTGCACCAGGTGCTCCCGCTCGCGATGGGGCCGCTTGGCGTCCTCCGCCTCTGGTGACGGCACGCTAACCATGCTGCAGACTTGTCGGTCTCCGCCTAGGTAGGCGGCCAAGACACGCAGCATACCCTCCGCATCGAGCCGGTCGGTCTTGGCGCGTTTGGCCCGGCGGTTCACCAGGATGCTGGTCGGCTCGACGACATGGGTGTCGACCCCATGCGCACTCAGAACCCGATGCAGCCAAAACCCGTCACGGCCGGCCTCAAAGCAGCATGCAATAGCTGCCTCCCGGCCCAGCTTAGCGATGGTACGCGCCCGTAAGTCGGCGATCAGCGTTACCAGCCCTGTCACGTCGCCGGCAGCCAAGCGATGCATTTTCGGCTTGTCGGCGCCGGGCAGGCGCGTGCCGACCAGCCACAGCGTGTTGCTCAATTCGATGGCGACATAGACGGTGTCGGAAGGTGGCGTCATGGCAGCGTGCTCCGTATTGGTGGCGGACGCTGACTAGTTTGGGCGATCACCCAGGCCGTGTCCGCCCTCATAGCATCTGCCACCAGACTTCGATCGGCTTGTCTCGCGCCTGCTCAGGAATGGCTGCCATGGCCAACTCGGCAAAGCCTTTTTAAAAATGTCCTGCGCTTCCTGATCGCTTTGCGGATGCTGCGGGCGAACCGAAATCCGACGGAAGTTCAGCTTGCGCAGTAGCCGGCCCACGGTTCGTACATCCAACGTCACGGCGAACTTTGTCTTGATCCGCTCCGCAAGATCGATACGCCGCCAGCGGACCACTCCCGCCGTCGCCAGGTCGGGTCCGGCCTCGACCCAGGCTGCGACTTCCTTCTGCTGCTCGGCCGAGAGCAATGCCGGCCGACCAGGGCGCACATTATCCGATAGCCCATCCAGACCCTCGGCATTGAAGCGATGCACCCAGTCGCGCAGTGTCTGTCGATCCATGCCGCTCAATTCAGCCGCGGTCGCGCGGGGATAGCCATCCAGAACCATAGCAATCGCCAGAGCTCGCCGGGAGACTCGCGTGTCATCCGAACGAACCGCCGCCAACCGAAGCTCAGCCGCGGTAAAGTCCGCCCGCGTAACCGCAACTGCCGCCATCCCAGACCTCGCTAATCGAAGTTCAGACGCTATCGACTCATATCCAAGGCTGATTGAAAATCCCCGCGGAGTCAGGTTTTCTGGGCACTGGTATTACAGTCGAATGCGCTGCCGTCTCGCGAGATGACGACGCAATCATTCCGATCCGGCCCGCTCACCATATCCGCGTTTGCGACCAAGCGGCTGGCCGGCCTAAGTGAGGCTAGCGCGCTTGGTGCTGAGCGAGATATGGACCCGAGCACGGCAAGCGGATCCTCGCCCTGCACGCATCCGCGCCCCGCCCTTTCGAGACCCGGCAAATGCCGCTTTCAGGCGTTGGCGACGGAGTTGTTCGATCTCGTTTTCAATCTCGTCGGTCAGTCGATTGGGGCTGTGGTGCGGCCTTGATGTGCGATCGGCCAAGCCAGCAGCACCCTCGGCTGCATACCGGTCACGCCACTTGTGCACCGTCTTCGCGGTCACGCCCTGGGTTGTCGCTACCGATGCAACCGACCAGCCTTCGATCAGGCGTTCGACAATCAGCATCGACTGCGTTGCGTGGTTCGGGCGTTTTTTTACGCGGGGCTCCAGGATTGCGGTTGTGGGCGTGGTAGCCACAGCTTCAACCTTTGGTCCCGGAGGGACAACCTCCATAGCAGCTACAGATAGAGCGTTTCCGAGCTGACTGGAATAATCCAGGGGCTTCCAAATCGGGCACGATCGGTGATGCGTAGGACTTCTCATGCGACGCTGGCGGAGTTACCTAGCTGGCTGTGCCAGACGCACAAGGTTTCGGTGAGCAACGGCCTGATGTGCAAGACGCTGATCCGGCTTGGACTGATGTTTATATATGCGTCCGGTTGCTCTCAGACGGAAAATTTTGGAAAAACAAAAAAAGAATTTCCAACTCGCGGTGCCTGGTCCAGGCAAAGCTCCGCCGTCGCCGCGATCTCGGCGGCGTTGGCGGGGCTGTATGGCGTCTGTGCGCTGTCTGGTTCGTATCAGGCGATGGCGTGGCGCAGTCGGGCATGCGCGAGCGCGAACTCGTCCTGCCACGGGCAGGCCGATGCCATCGCGACCTTGATCCGCCGCACGCTGACCCGGACCAGTGCGCCGAGCTTCAGCAGTTTCAGCCGGATCGTGCCGCAGGTGGCCTCGGCGAACTGCGTGTGCGCCAGGCCGATGCGGCGCAAGGCGCAGAGCAGCACGTAGGCCATCGAGGCAAACCACAGGCGGAGCTGGTTGGCTTGCATGGTTGCGGTCGAGGTGCGGTCGGCGAACAGGTCGAGCTGGCATTCCTTGATGCGGTTCTCCATGTCGCCGCGCGCGCAGTAGATCTTCTCGTAGAGGTGCCGCGCGCCTGCCTCGCTGCGCTTGAGCGAGGTGACGACGAAGCGCGGATTGGCCTCGCCGCCGGTCACCTCGGCCTTGCCGATGACGCGGCGTTCGCGGCTCCAGCGTGCTGAGCGTGGCGTAGCTGAAGTCCTTGAAGCAGCGCGCCGTCTTGCCGGTGCGGATGCTTTCGATCGTCGCCGTGATCAGCTCGGCAACGATCGCCTTCTCCAGCCGGTCGTTGCGGGCCAGGCCGAACACGTAGTCCACGCGGTTCGCCTCGCACCACGCCATCAGGGGCTCGCGGGTGAAGCCGGAATCGCCGCGCAGCAGGATGCGTGTCCTCGGCCAGCGGCGGCGGATCTGCGCCACGATGCGGGCGACCTCCTCCACCGCCCCGGCCGCGGCATCGATGTTCGAGCGGCGCAGCTTGGCCGCCAGCAGGTGCCGGCCGCAGAAGATGTAGAGCGGCAGGTAGCAGTAGCAGTCATAATAGCCGTGGAAGAACCGGCCTTCCTGGTTGCCATGCAGCGGATCGTCGGTGGCATCGAGATCGAGAATGATCTGTTTCGGGGCCTTCTTGTGGGCGTCGAGGAAGAGGTCGACGAACAGACTTTCGATCGCCGCCGGATCGTGGCTGATCTTGTGGTATCGCGTCGGCTCGGCGCGGCTCAGTTCCAGCCGGTTCAGCGTCGATTTGCCCGCCAGCGGCGCACAGTCCGAGCGCTGCGCCTCCAGCTTGCCGGCCAGCACCGCCAGCACCGGATCATGGCGCAGTTCGTCGTGGTCGTTCAGGTCCTCGTAGCCCAGCGCGATGCCAACGACGCGCTGCATCACCATGGTCTCGACCTGGTGCTCCACCAGTTCGGCTGCGCGCGTGTCGGCGAAGCAGGCGGCGAACCGCTCGGTCAGCCGGATCGCCCGGTCGGTCTGGCCGAGCAGCAGGGCGCCGGCATCCGAGGTGATCGCGCCACCGTCGAAGCTGGCCACCACGCGGCGGCCTTCGACCGGTGGAAATTCAAACAGTGCGGGATTACACTCTGTCGGCATTGGGGCTTCCTGTGGATTCGAGAAAAACCGTGGTTGCAACACGATTCTTTCAGAATCTCTGCCCCAATGCACCTGATTCGGTGAGAAATGCGGGCTAGATCTGGCCAGCCTTGGCAAAGATTCGGGGCGAATGTATTCGGCGCCGATTTCACGAGAAACAGCTTTGATTAGACAGAATTGCGGCGCTGCCTTGAGGAGGTATTGCACCACCAGCGTGCCGCGACTTCGCCCGCGCGCTCGAACGAGACGCATGCCTCGACCACCGACCCGGATGCGCGACTGGCCCGCAAGTCAAACGGCGAGGGTGCGAAACTGGCGTTCACCGGACATCTGCGGATGGAGAACCGCAACGCCCTGGTAATCGACGCTCGTTTGACGCGAGCCATCGGCACGGCGGAGCCGGACGCTGCGCTGGCGATGCTGGCGGCGCTTGCTGGCAGCGGCCCTAAGACCGTTGGCACCGACAAGAACTACGACACCGCGGCGTTCGTCGCCAGCAGCCGCGCCGCTGGCGTCACCCCGCATGTGGCGCAGAACATCAACGCGCACCGCAGTCAGACATCGACGGGCGGACGACCGGCCAGGCTGGCTACCGGCTCAGCCAGGTTGTTCGCAAGCGGATCGAGGAGGCAAACGGCTGGATCAAGGAGGTCGGCGGCATGGCGCAAACCAAGCTACGCGGTCTGCACGGCATGGCAAGCCCGCCATTTTCAACACCGATAGGGTTCCCAATTCACCAGCGCCGCCTTCACCGACCTGCTGCTGGACAACGGGATCGCGATCTGCATGGAGGATCGCGGCGCATGGCGGGACAATATATGTCGAACGTCTATGACGGTCGGTGAAGTACCAGGAAGTCTATCTGCCGGGCTTATGAAACGGTCGCCGATGCCCGCACGCTGATCGGGCGCGTCCATGAGAGTGACACCTGGCCTCGGCGTTCCGCACTACATGGATGCAGTCCTGCGAAACGATCTGCTGGGCGCGATGCTCGAAGCGGACTGTGGTCAACCACCGCCTGTAGGCCAACCTTTCTTGCTGGCATAGACACGTCCATGGGCGAAGCAGAAATCCTTGCAGTTTGCTGACGGGACCTGGTGACGTCGCGCATCGCGTCGGCACGTAGGCGAACCAGATCAAGCATCGCCTCATGAGCGGGATCGGGTACCCAAACGTTCGTCAGTTCACCGGCTCGGTGAAGCCGGCCAGCCGGGCGGCATCTCTGCGATCTGTTTTGACCCGGTCGCCGGCGGGGGATCGGGATGAGCGATGGAGCCAAGACCTGGCATTCATGTCCAAGGCCCGCCAATTGGCGACGAAGGCCGTAACCACATGGTCCGGCCTCATAGGCGAAGCTCAGGCCTCTGTCACCTGACGACAGCCGCCGTGCAAGCTTCGCGAATGACGTCGGTTCGGTTCGCGAAGATGCCAAGGTCGCTCACTTCGCCACGACGTTCGTCATCAGCGACCGCCACCGCAACTGTCGCCTTGTGGAAATCCAACCCGATGAACGTGGTATGGTTCACGTGGTCTCGTCCTCATGCATCAGGCTCGCCGCTGGCCAACCAAACTCAACCCTCGGACGGTGCATGCCATGCGACGGACCAATTAACCGATCAGACCGCAATCATTCAGTTTAGAAACACCCTCGGACAACTTTTACCGCCCAGGAATGTGCTGCCGGTTACCTTCGGAACTCGAGGTATCCCGCAACCTACCCTAGGAGGGTAGGGTGTTTTAGTGGTTT
>CAVWZM010000005.1:0-63618 GCA_963759425.1 uncultured Alphaproteobacteria bacterium | reverse complement strand
CCATCCGGTGAAGACCGCGGGCGTTCGAGCCGCGCCGTTTCCGCTCAGTGACCGGGATAACGCTTCAGTATTGTCGGATCGGCTTTATGCATCTCGATGAGCTCTTTGAGATTTTCGATCCCGAAGCTGGTAAAGCCGGTCGTGCCCTCGTCATTGACGCCATAGACGGTCATGCGCCCGTCTTCGGGGTCCATTTCGAGGGCGACATCCCACAACCAGTCTTCATCCTCGCCGAGCATCGCTGCGACACGGGCTATGGTGAAGACAGCGCTCGGAGCGGCCATGATCAGGCTGCCTCAAGCCGCTCGCGAGCTTGCCAGGACCACGGCAGCAATTCGTCGAGCTTGTGGACCGGGTGATCAGCAATGCGGGCGAGCACATCGGCCAGCCATGCCTGCGGATCAACATCGTTCATTTTTGCCGTGACAATGAGAGTGTACATCATTGCGGCCCTTTGTCCGCCGCGATCCGAACCGGCGAATAACCAAGCGTTCCTGCCCAGAGCAATCCCTCTGAGGGCCCGCTCTGCGGCATTGTTGGTCAGGCAAATCCGCCCGTCGTGCAGGAACCGGGTAAACGCTTGCCAGCGTTTGAGCATGTAATCCATCGCCTGCGCGACGTCGTTGTGGCGCGAGAACTTGGCGCGTTCCTGGCGCATCCAGCTCTCAAGTTCGTCGACCAACGGCGCGCTGAGCCGTTGGCGAATCGCCAGACGATCGGTTGCCGGCTGGCCGTTGATGTCGCGCTCGATATCGAACAGAGCGTCGATACGACGGACCGCCGCTAACGCCACGGGCGAGACAAAAGCTGGTGTCTTGCCCTGTGCCTTGCGTTGCGCATTGGCGGCGAGATCGGCGAGGACGAAGAATTTCCGTCGGGCGTGACTCCAACAGGCCGCCTGCGTGATCGGACCCGGTAGCCGGGTTGCTTCATACAACTTGCCATAGCCGCCGTAGGCATCAGCCTGGAGAATCCCAGCATACTCGGCCAGGTGAGCCTGCGGGTGTGCCCCGCCGCGATCGCGCGAATAGTAAAACACCGCGGCCGGCGGCGCCGGTCCGCCAAACGGCCGGTCGTCGCGTACATCGACCCAGGATCGTGCGACATCGGTTTTGCCCCCTGCCAGCACCGGCACGGTGGTATCATCGCCATGCAGCCGCGCGGCGGCGAAGACATGCGCCTCGATACGCTTAAAGATCGGGGCTAACACCGTGCAGCAGGCACCAACCTGGTCGGCCAGTGTCGACAGGCTCAGCGGCACGCCTTCCTTGGCGTAGCGTTCAGCTTGCCGATTAAGCGGCTGATGCTGTCCGAACTTTTCGAACACCAACATCGCCAGCAGGCTCGGCCCAGCCCAACCGCGGGCAATCACGTGGAACGGCGCCGGCGCCTGGCTGATGCGCTCGCAATCGCGGCAGGTGAATTTCTCACGGACGTGCTGGATCACCTTCCACTGGCGCGGAATGACCTCCAGCGTCTCGGTGATATCCTCGCCCAGCTTGGACAGCCGCGCGCCGCCACAGCAGGCACACGCTGTCGGGCCGGGCACAACCACCCGGTCGCGCGGCAGGTGCTCGGGGAACGGCTTGCGCGAGCTGCGCTTGCGGTTGAACCTGGCGACAGTGGTGGTCTTGGCAGCGGCCTTCTCGGCTGCGAGTTCATCCTCGGTCGCCGCCGCCTCCAGCTCTTCCAGTTGCAGTTCCATCTGATCGAGCAGCCGCCTGCCGCGCTCCGATCGCTGACCGTGAATCTCCCGCCGGAGCTTCTCGATTTGCAGCTTCAGATGCGCGATCATCGCCCGGGCGTCGGATTGCTCGGCGCGGGCGGCGGCAGCTTCGGTTTGCGCCGCATCCGCGCGCGCACGCTCTGCCAGCAGCGCTGCTTTCAACGCTTCGATATCGTCCGGCAGGGCGGCGGGATCAGCGTCCATACACCGGATCAAATCATAAACGCCGGCAAATTGGTACCTTTTTCTTCGTTTCCAATGCGGATTTTCTTGCCTATCCGGCGGCTTGTGGGCGCCAGGTCTGTTGCGGATTACGCCAGTCGATCGCCTCGAGCAAATAGCCCATCTGACCCGGCGTCAGCGCTACCGCACCATCCACGGTTTGCGGCCAGATGACATGGCCTTCCGAGACCACGAGGCCGCACCCTGGATTTGCCCGGGTGGGAACCCGGTGAGCCAGGAGGAATTGTCATGGAAGAAGTTCGTGCGTTCATCGGCCTCGATGTCCACAAGGCCACCATCTCTGTTGCGGTAGCGGACGCCGGACGGAGCGGCGAGGTAAGGCACCTCGGTACGATTGAGAATGCGCCGACCGCGATCGGCAAGCTTGCCCGCAATTTGATGCGACGGCACGGCGTTATCGAGTTCGTCTATGAGGCGGGGTCGTGCGGCTACAACGTGCAGCGTCAGCTTGCCGGCATGGGGGTCTCATGCCGGGTTTGCGCGCCGTCATTGACACCGCGCAAGCCGGGCGAGCGGATCAAGAACGACCGCCGTGACGCAATCGCTCTGGCGCGCCTGCATCGTGCTGGTGAATTGACCTACGTCTGGGTGCCTGACGCGCTGCACGAGGCACTACGGGATCTGGTCCGCGCGCGACATGCAGCGTGTCAGGATGTCCGGCGAGATCGCATTCGGATCCAGGCGTTCCTGCTCCGTTGCGACCTGCGCTTTGAAGGGAAGCCGTGGAGCACGCGCCATCGCACCTGGCTCTGCAATCGGCAGTTCGTGCATCCCGCCCGACAAATTGCGTTCCAGACTTACCTTAATGCCCTCGGCAATGACGAAGCGCGCAAGACGGAGGTTGAGGGGCAGATCCGCGAGCTTCTCGCTGCTTCACCTTGGTCGAAACAAATCCAAGCTCTTCAGGCTTTGAAGGGCGTGGGCCCGGTTGTTGCTGCCACCATCATCTCAGAGGTCGGCGACTTCTCACGCTTCGGCCATCCTCGGCAGCTCGTCGCGTATTTTGGCTTGGCCCCTGGGGAGCACAGCAGTGGTAGTACGGTTCGCCCACGCGGCATCACCAAGGCGGGTAGCTCCATTGCTCGGACAGTGCTGTGCGAAGCCGCATGGAACTACCGGACCACACCCAAGATCGGGCAGTGGATGAAGGAGCGCTGTCCGCCCGTATCAGAGGACATCAAGGCATTGGCTTGGAAGGCACAGTTGCGCCTGCACAAAACCTACCATCGGCTCATTGCGCGGGGAAAACGCTCAGTCGTTGCCACGGCCGCAGTTGCTCGAGAATTGCTCGGGTTCGTCTGGTCGATCGGCAAACGCGTCCCACTCGACGCCTGAGCGGAACATTTCTCGCGATCCGCAGTAGCGAGGACGCCGGGCGCGGTAGAGGGAATCCTCGAATTCATTTTGGACAGGCGATCACGCCTATGTCCGTGGCCAGAGCGAGGCAGCCCTCCGACGCACCGTCATCATGGGGTAGCCAACCCCCGCATAGGAGTCTGAGCGACCGTCGTACTATCTCGGCGTCCTCACCTCTGCGGATCACGATCATCTCGCTATTCGACGCACTGAGGGGCGATCGGCAGCGCGCGCCCAAAACCGTTGACAAAGGCCATAGGAGATGAAACGACCTCGGTCCAAACGTTTTGCATATAGTGATAAGCCGAGGCCATCATGCCAGAGCGCCTTGATCAGCGAACCGCTCCGCCCGCGGAAAATGTAGATATCGCCAGCGAAAGGATCTCGGCCTAGACCTTCCTGCACCTGCAAAGCTAGACCCCGCATGCCGCGACGCATGTCGGTATGGCCCGATGCAATCCAGTGGTACCGCCCGCGGTTTCTGGGACACCGGATTGAACCCTACGCCGCCTTGTGGACGGGTTGAAGCTGTCTCTGTCTGAAGGCTGAGGGCGTCATGAAGCCGTGCCGTTCTATCAGCCACTTGGTGTTGTAGGTCTCTCGGAACGCCAGCAGTGCTTGGCGGAGTTGTTCGATCGTTTCGAAGGTCGTGACCCAGAGCAAGTTCTCCTTGAGCGTGCGGATGAACCGCTCGGCGCAGCCGTTTCCTTCCGGAGCGCGCACGAAGGCGGGAGAACTCTCGATGCCTAGGAACGTGATTTCCTTCTGGAAGTGGTCCGACATGTATTGCGAGCCATGGTCGTGTCGCAGCCTTAGGCCGCGCGCGACGGCGGCGGCGAACCCACCGAAATGACGCCGCACACCCTGCCGGATCGGCTCCAACGCCTCGAAGCGGGTCGCGCGCGGATGTGCATGGATGCCGACGCATTCGGCCGAACAATGATCCACCGCGATGAACACCGCGGCGTGACCTTCACCGGTGAAGGTCGCCGTCAGATCGGTTCCCCACATCATGTCTACTGTTTCTGGAATGATGGTGCCGTCGTGGGCGCGAGGCCCGTGCGCCGACCCCAAACGGCTGGGTGCCAACAGATCGTTTTCGTGCATCAGCCGGAGCACGCGCCGTAATGATGTGCGGGTTCCGGCGTGACGTAATCGAGCCCAAACCTTCCGATGGCCCTCGCCGTGAAAAGGACTGGCGGAGAGCACGGCGCGGATCGCTACCGTCAGCGCGGCATCAGTCATCGCACCGGTCGGACCACGACGCCGAGGTGACGCGGCAGGCGCGGGTGTCAGGTGGCGGTAGACACCAGAGCGTGCGAGCCGCCAGACCCGGCAGACGATAGCGAGTCCGTAGGGCTTGCCGGTCACCGGGGACGTGGCGCGGCTCATGGCCTGCGCCTCCGCCGGGCCAAAGGGCGATCGGCCTCCAGGAGAGCGATCTTCTCGTGCAACCGATCGCGTTCGATCAGCGCGGCCCCCAGTTTGGCCTTCAGCCGGTCGCTTTCCAGTTCTTCTCCGCTCGCGGGTTTGCTAGTCAGTATAGCCTCACCGGCGGCAAGAAACGCGTCACGCCAACTGCTCAGCGTCGCCGCGGTTACGCCAAGGCTGCGTGAGACCGTCTCCAGATCTTCACCGCGCAGCAGTCGTAGCACCGCCGCCGTCTTGCGTTGTCGCGACATCCTGCCACCGCGGCCGGGCGAGGCTGCGCCAGACTCTTGTGGTCGCTCCGCCTCGCCCGGCCGCGCTTCGCCATTCGTGCTCTCGTCCATCATCCACCCCTTTTGCGGAAATCGTCCGCTTACGAGGTGTCCCAATCAACCGGGGGGCGGGAGACACCCGACGTAAAGCGGCTAGGTTCACATCGCTACCCACCCGCACTTGCCGACCATCGGCGAGTTCAATCTCGATCAAACCCGATGGCGGTCGAACCGGCGGCGGTGAGGAATCTGGCCGCATGGTCGACGTCGGTAGCGGCGTCTCGGACATCGTCACCGGCATGAAGACCGGCATCTCGGGCGCGACCAATACACCCTCTCGGGCCTGACGCCGCCAAGTGAACACCAAACTCTCGCAGACGTCGTGGCGGGCCGCCACAGCGCCGATCCGAGCACCCGGTTCGCGCGTCTCGGCAACAATGCGCAGCTTGTCCGAAGTGCTCCACCGCCGCCGCCTTTCGCGGCCGGTGATCACCTCCATCACGCCATCCATCGCTACACCTCAAGCAACAACTTAAGTCGCAACTTAAGGTCTGGAGCGGTTTACCCCAGACGGTCCCCGCCGGAGGGATACGCCGCTCGAGTGCCCGGTCTCCAATCACGCAGAGGGGATCACGTGCAACCTCCGCGTCGGTGAAGGTTCCGCGTTGGGCTGGACCCGAGGGCAATTCGGGCAAAATCACCTTGTCACCAGTGCCGTGACGACCGATGACGGTGCCGGAGGCGAGCGGGGCGATTACTGGGGTCGCCGCGTTAGCCAGTCGCGGACACCAGGCTCGGCGCCGCCAGCGGACACGACGCCGTCGCCAGATCCTCCGGGATGGTACGTAAATGAAACGTCCGCGCCCGGACGGACGACGAGGTCGATATCTCCCCCTCGGGCGCTCCAACCAGGAACGAATCGTCGTAAGCTGTCCACGACGTAACGCACCAACGGCATTTGGCGTTGACCCTGGCTGAACCAATCGCCGTCGGTATCTCGGTGATTTAGCCCGCAGCCCGATGTAACCAATCCTGCGTGCAGACCGGTCAACCTCTCCGGTCGCTGATGTTACCTGGCCGCATCCCTAACGTGCCGACGTCCAGCCCTTGTACTCCGCCACATTGTCCCGCGTGACCAGCTTGCTGTCCATCAGCAGCGGATCCTTTTCCGGCTTGTTGCCGGCAAGCAGCGCCACGCCCTCCTGCACCGCCAGTCGCGCCATCATGAACGGGTCCTGGCTGGCCGAGGCGACGAACTGGGTAGAGGCCGGGTCCTTCAGCGCTGTCTCGGCGTCCGGCGCGCCGTCGACCGCGGTGATCGGGAAATCGCTGCGCCGCATCTGCTTGGCCGCCAGTTCGGCGCCGATCGCCGTCGGGTCGTTGATCGCGAACACGCCATCGACCTTGATGAAGCGCGTCAGCAGCGACTGCATCACCGCGAGCCCGCCGTCTCGCGACCCCTTGGCATCCTGATCGAAGGAAAGCAGTTTGATCGCCGGATGCTTGGCTATCACCTCCTTGCAACCATTCACCCGCTCGATCACCGACGATACCTGCGGTCCGTTCACGATGATCATGTCGCCCTTGCCGCCCATCTTGTCGATCAGGAATTCGCAGGCGATCGTTCCGGCCTGGGTATTGTTGGTTTCGACCGTGGCATTGGCCCCCTTGGCCGCGGTATCGACCGCCACCACGACGATGCCCGCCGCCTGGGCTCGCTTGATCGCGGGCGCGATGGCATTGGGATCGCCGGGATTGAGCAAGATCAGATCAACTCCCGCCGCAATGAAATTGTCGATCTGGGTATTCTGCTTGCCAAGGTCGTAGTCGAAACCGACTGCGGTGACCTTGACATTGGGGTTGGTCTTCTGCGCCTCGAACGTGGCGCCCTTCGCCAATGCGACGAAGAACGGGTTGCCCATCGAGCCGAGCGAGATGCCAATCGACTTCAGTTCCTTGGCCGAGGCAACGTTCGCGCCGATCGCCAGCGCGGCACCGGCCAGCAGGATTTTCTTCAGCATGCTTTGCATCCCTCCCGAAACGTTATTTGAAGCCCTCTTGCCCACCTGCCCGGGATCGGCGGGCGCGAGGATGGCCAGAACCGGCGATCAGGTGCGTGCGGAACCGCGCAGCCGATAACGGTCGAGCGCCACGGCGCCGATGATGACCGCGCCCTTGGCGATATACTGCCAGACATCGGTGACGCCCAGGAGGATCAGCCCGTTGGTCAGCACCGCGATGATCAGGGCGCCGATCAGCGTGCCCCAGATGCTGCCGATGCCCGCCGACGAAGCTGGTGCCGCCCAGGATCACCGCGGCGATCGCATCCAGTTCGTAGGACTGACCCGAGTTGCAGCCCGTTGGCGGCAAACAGCCGCGCCGCCTGCATCACGCCACCCAGGCCGGCCAGCAAACCCGACATGCCATAGACGAACAGCAGCACCGCCCAGACCTTGATGCCTGACAGCCGCGCCGCGTTGTCGTTGCCGCCGACCGCGTAGATGTGCACGCCAAGCACGGTGCGACGCAGGATCAGCCATGATCCGACGATGACCAGGAAGGCGATCACGATCAGCCACGGCACGGCGAAAATGCCGACGTCCAGGGCGCCGTTGCCGATGAAGGCAAACGGCAGGTCCGGGTTGAACACCGTCGTGTCGTTGCCAAGCAGCCTCGCCAGGCCCCGCACCGCCGTCAGCGACCCGAGCGTCACGATGAACGGCGGCAGGCGAAGGAACGCGATCAGCACGCCGTTGCCGAGCCCGATCACCAGACCGGTCAGCAATGCCGCGACGATGCCGAGATCGCCGAGGGTCTGCGACACCAGCAAGCCGACCACGGCGGCGGCGGCGAGGATGGAGCCGACCGAGAGATCGATGCCGCCGGTCAGGATCACGAACGTCATGCCGGCACCGAGCACCGCGTTGATCGACGCCTGCTGCGCAACGATCGACAGGTTCTGCCAGGTCAGGAAGCGGCCCTCGCCGGTGAAATAGACCCCAGCGGCCTGGATCAGCAGACCCAGGACGATGAGCACCGGAAGCATGCCGATCGAGCGCAGGAACGCGCGCATCTGCGCCTTGCGTACCCGCTGCCCGCTGGCGGCGCTGGTCTCGCTGAGGACTTCACTCATGCTGCCAGCCTTTCGATGTCGACGCCGGTGGCGAGTGCCATGATGCTTTCCTCGGTGATCGCGACCCCGGTGCCGCCGCCGACCTCGCCGCGGGTCTCACCCTCCCGCATCACCACGACGCGGTCGGCGATGCCCACCACCTCGGGCAGTTCCGAGCTGATGACCAGCACCGCTGCGCCGCTCTGAGCGAGTTCGTCGATGATGCGGTAAATCTCCGATTTGGCGCCGATATCGACGCCGCGCGTCGGCTCGTCCAGGATCAGCACCTTCGGCCGGCTCTCCAGCAGGCGCGACAGCAGCACCTTCTGCTGGTTGCCGCCGGACAAGGTGCCGACTGGAATTTCCGGACCGGGCACGCGGATGGTCAGCGCCTTGATCGCCGCGAGCGAGCGAAGGCGGGCCCGGGCACGATCGAGCCAGCCGGCGAATTTGGCATCGCGGCCGATGACGCCCAGATTGATATTGTCGCCGACGGTCATGTCGAGAAACAGCCCCAGCGCCTTGCGATCCTCGGTCAGGTAGACCACGCCGCCGTCGATGGCCTCCGCGGGTCCGGGATAGTTGACCGCCTTGCCTTCGAACATCACGCTTCCCGCGGTGCGCGGTTCGGCGCCGTAAATGAGCCGCGCGAGTTCAGTGCGGCCGGCGCCGACCAGGCCCGCGAGACCGAGCACCTCGCCCGCGTGCAGCGTGAAGGTGGCGCGCTTCACCCGCCCGCCATCGGCCAGATCGGCAACTTCCAGCACCGGCCGGTTCGCGCTGCCTGGCCGATGCTCCTTCTTGTAGAATGACGACAGGTCGCGCCCGACCATCATGCGCACGATGCTCTCGGGCTTGATCTCGTCGCGGCTCAGCGTGCCGACATAGCCGCCATCGCGCAAAACCGAGACGCGTTCGGCAAGTTCGTACACTTCCGCCATTCGATGCGAGATGTAGATGATGGCGAGGCCCTCGGCCTTCAGCCGCAGGATCACCTGAAACAGCCGTTGCGTTTCCCGGTTGGACAGGGCGGTGGTCGGCTCATCCATCACCAGGATGCGCGAACGCGCGTGAATGGCGCGCGCCACCTCCACCATCTGCTGCTCGGCGATGGAAAGGTCCCCGACCAGGGTGCGGGGTCCGAAGGTGGCACCGAGACTGGTCAGTATCTCCGCGCAGCCCTGGAACATGGCAGCGCGATCGATGGCCGGTCCGCGATGCACTTCGCGCCCGAGATAGATATTCTCGGCGACCGTCAGGTTCGGCGCCAGCGCCAGTTCCTGGTAGATGATGGCGATGCCGTGTGCCTTGGCGGTCAGCGGCCCGTCGATATGCACCGGTTTGCCGTCGATCATGATCTCGGCGCCGGCGTCGGGAATATAGGCGCCGGACAGGATTTTCATCAGGGTCGATTTGCCGGCGCCATTCTCCCCCATCAGAGCGTGCACCTCGCCCGGATAGACCGTGAGCTGCACGTTCTGCAGCGCCTTCACGCCCGGAAACGTCTTCGAAACGTTGCGCATCCGCAGAATCGGCGTGGCTTCAGGCGATACCGGCATCAATGCCTCCCCCGCGGTTGTGACTTCGGGCTGATCCGTGTCGATATTTCCACTGTCCGATCGAAACGCTGAAGTAGCGATAGCGTTGCGATGTCGGACGCATTGTCAGTCCGATAGGTAACGGCGGCGGCGCTGATCGGCCACATTGTCAATAGAGTTGCGGCCGGGCGCACTGACGACACCCGGAAATTCGTCAGGCGGTTGGGCATTACTGTACCCAAGCGGCCGCTGGCCTGCGCTAACGGACGCAGGCGACAAGTGCACCGTTGAGCGGCCTCGCGGACTTTCATGCCTTTGACGTTTTCCTGCCCGGCGGTTCGCCCGCGGGTTTCATACTTATTCAGCCCGTCAGTTCAACGTGGTCCACGTGGGCTGTCAAGGTGGATCGCGGCGAAACGCCGGTGCACCGGGGGTCTGGCGAACCTCTGACCGTCCCGCGGCACTCTCTCCGTCGCACCCGTGGGGCCATTGGGCCTCGGGGCGCATTTCCCTGGCGCGGAAGTTGGCAGAATGGGTGTTATCAGCCTTTCGCTCCGTCGCGGCGCGATGGGCGACCTCGTCATCCACCGGCGCAGTAGGTGCAGCCGGCTTCCTGCGCGCGGTTCACACCCCAGGTCCCCGAGGGGATCACCGTTACGCCTGGCACAACGTTCGCGGCCCATTCCTTTGCCGCTTCGTCCGCGGTTACGCCGGCTTTGCTGGCCAGCATCTTGCTCAGAACCATGAGCGCAAGATTGCACGCGCCAACTACCGTGCCTTTCGCGAGCAGGCGATCAATCGCCATATCGTCCACCACCAGAACGCCGGGCTTGGGCTGCAGGAACGGATTTTTCACCGCCGGCGCCTTTGTCTCCGGATCGATGATCTTGAATGACTTGCCGATCTGATACTTCGCCCACATCGCGCTGTTGAGGGCGATCGGGAACGCCGAGTGGCGCAGCACGACGACCGCCGTCGATGAACCCGGCGTGGGATTGGTGATCAGGAAGGAGAATGCGAAGGCGAGAGGAAATCCGCCATTGATTTCATAGGCGTCGACCACTTGGCGATGGCGCCCCGGCAGCTTTCCGGGCCATTCGGCGCCTTCAGGCTTGGCCGGGTCGGTTTCCGCAAGTGCCGGCTTGGCTGTCAAAGCTGCCACTCCGATCGCCATTGTCCCCGCCAGACGCCCCAGCAAGGTCCGGCGTGGCGCAGCAATGGTCGTGTCACGGGCAAAATCGTTCATCGGTTCCTCCTGTCCATTTGTTGTATTATTCTTGGAGATAGCGTCGTCGCTCGCCGCTTTTCAAGCCTGCGTCCGTCGGCCCAAGCCATGATATTCGTCCGTAATTGTAAGCTTTTCTGACTTTGCGGGCAAGACAAATTGAAACGACCAAATACGACCCGCGTCTAGCGAAAACAGGCAAACACTGGCGACGCGGGTTGGTTGTCGGCCTTGGCGGCTGTCCGCACGCCGCCGTTGCGATCCCCCAGATACCCGGACCGACCGAAGCCGCCATGTCGCCGCTGTTGCGGAATGTCCAGATCGCCTTGTAGGCTGCCATCTGGATGGGCGGGAGTTCGGCCATTCAGCGATTTATCGGCTGGTCCAGAATACGCCGTGCCGGAGAGATCTGCTCGGTGGTGAGCCGCAAGGCCCACCGAACGAGTGTCTCGCTCCGGCGAAAACGGCAAATGATTTTCCCGGAAAACGGGAAGCGGTGCGACTACGGGGAGGGAACAAATGATACGAAAAGCGTTGGCTGTGCTCTGCGTGGGCCTCGGAATGGCGCTGACGACCTTTGCTTCCGCGCGAGCGGAGGAGCTGACGATATTCTGGGCGGAATGGGACCCGGCCAACTATCTGCAGGAACTGGTGAATATCTACACCAAGGAGACGGGTGTAAAGGTTACGGTTGAAACAACGCCATGGACGGATTTCCAGACCAAGACCTTCCGCGAGTTCGCGGCCAAAGGCGACGCCTACGACCTCGTGGTCGGCAATTCGCAGTGGCTCGGCGCCGGTTCGACTGGCGGTCACTATGTCGACCTCACCGAATTCTTTAAGAAAAACAATCTTAACAAGTTGATGCTTCCCGCGACGGTCGCAGGCTACGCCGAATATCCTCCGAAGAGCGGAAAGTACTGGGCGATCCCGCTTGAAGGCGACGCCAATGGCTGGTCCTATCGCAAGGACTGGTTCGAAGACCCAAAGGAAAAGGCAGCCTTCAAGGCCAAGTACGGCTACGAACTGGGGGTTCCCAAAGACTATAAGCAGATGCACGACATCGCCGAGTTTTTCTATCGTCCCGACCAGAAGCGCTATGGCATCGCGCTCTACACGGACAACTCCTACGACGCGGTGGCGATGGGCGTCGAGCAGACAATCTTCAGCTATGGCGGCGAACTCGGCGACTACTCGACTTACAAGATCCGCGGAATGATCAACTCGAAGGCGGCGATCGACGGGCTGCAGGCCTATCGCGAACTGTACAAATTCGCACCGCCGGGCTGGGGCAAGGCATTTTTCCTCGATGACAATCAGGCCATCACCGAGGGTCTGACGGCGATGAGCATGAATTTCTTCGCCTTCTTTCCCGCGCTGGCTAATCCGTCAACCAACAAGAACGCCGCCAATACTGGCTTCTTCGCAAACCCGGCGGGACCGACCGGCGCGCACTTCGCGGCACTCGGCGGCCAGGGCGTTTCGGTAGTCTCCTACTCGAAGAAACGCGACGCCGCGATGAAGTTCCTGGAGTGGTTCATCACCGACAAGGTCCAGCAGAAATGGGCCGAATTGGGCGGCTACACTTGTTCGACGGCGGTGCTGAAGTCGGCGGCGTTCCGAAATGCGACGCCGTACAATGAGGCCTTCTATCAGTCGATGCTGATGGTGAAGGATTTCTGGGCGACACCGGAATATGCCGAATTGCTCGAACAACTGAACCAACGCGTCTATCCTTACATCGTGGGCGGCAAGGGTACCCCGGCGGAGGCCTTAAACGGCCTCGCCGACGACTGGGAGGCCACATTCAAGAAATACAAGCGCTACAACTAACTTACACGCAGGTGTGACCGAGGATGCTCAGCATCCTCGGTCATCTCTCCGGTCACGCTCACCGTCGCTGCGAAGGGCATCGAAACGATGATCGCCAGACTAGACAGACGCTCTGCCGCCGCGGGGCGGGGATTGAGCGATGTTGGCATTCGCAATCTCTTCATCATTCCGACGTTGGCTTTCTTGATCGTGTTCAACATTTTTCCGCTGATCTACTCGCTGGGATATTCATTTCACGAATTCAACGCCGCCTCCGGTGCACCGGCGCGGTGGGTGGGCCTGCAGAACTATCGCGACCTGCTGGGCGATGAGCACGTCTGGAACAACTTCACGGTCACGGCAAAATACGTGCTGATTTCGGTCACCGGACAGGTCGTGGTCGGGTTCGGCCTCGCGCTGATGCTGAACCGCGATGTTCCTTTCAAGGGCCTGATCACCACCTTGCTGATGTTGCCGATGATGATGTCCGCCGCTGTCGTGGGGTTGTTCTGGCAACTGCTCTACAGCCCGTCCTGGGGCGTGATAAACTACGTCTTCGGCCTCGGCGACTTTGCCTGGCTGTCCGACCCGGACGTCGCTCTCTATGCAGTCGCAATCACCGATATCTGGATGTGGGCGCCCTTCGTCATGCTGCTATCACTCGCAGGACTGTCAGCGGTACCCAAGCAACTTTACGAAGCCGCAGCGATCGACCGGGCTGGCACATGGTACACGTTTACCCGCATCACCCTGCCACTGGTTGGTCCTCTCTTACTCATCGCAATCATCTTCCGCACCATGGAGGCCTTCAAAACCTTCGACCTGGCCTACATTATGAGCAGCCAGCCGACCACCGAGCTTGTGGCGATACGCCTCTATAAGCTAGCATTCCAGGAATGGCAGACCGGCAGGTCGTGCGCGCTCGCCTACATCGTGCTCATCATGGTGCTCGGCATTACCAATATTTACGTACGCTATCTCAACAAGATCAAGGAACGCTGAGATGGCCGCGGTTCGATCCTCGGGTCAGAAGCTGCTCAATCGAGTCGTCGTCGCGCTGGTGGTGCTGGCCACATTGTCGTTTCTGGCGCCGATCTACTGGATCGGGTCGACCGCTTTCAAGCCGCGCAACCAGGCGACCACGGTCCCGCCAACTGTGTTCTTCGAACCGGAGATGACACCGTTCGTCAAGCTGTTCACCAAACGCGTGCAGCTATCGAGACCAGTCGATCCGAGCGTGTATGCCGCGTCACCATGGTGGGAACGACGGGTGTTCGACGCAGGCGAGCGCGTGCTCAAAACGGGTGACGGACCGCAATTGTCGGCCTATTCGAATCGATTTTTCAACAGCCTTGTTGTTGCTGTCACCAGCACGTTCATTGCCGTTGCGATGGGAACCATCACAGCCTACGGGTTCTCGCGCTTTAAACTGAAGGCGGAGCCAGATCTGCTGTTCTTCATCTTGTCTACGCGGATGCTTCCACCCGTGGTGGTGGCGATCCCTATGTTTCTGATGTACCGCGCTGTCGGCCTTGTTGACACGCATGTGGGCCTGATCATTCTCTATACCGCGTTCAATCTGTCATTTTCTGTCTGGATCATGAAGGGCTTCATTGACGAAATTCCGAAGGAGTATGAAGAGGCCGCGCTAGTCGACGGCTACACGCGACTGCAGGCCTTCGTCAGAATCGTCCTGCCGGAAGCCGCAACCGGCATTGCCGCGACGGCGGTCTTCTGCTTCATCACCGCATGGAACGAATACGCCTTCGCACTGATGATGACCAACCGGAACGCTCAGACCGCCCCGCCCTTTATTCCCGCGCAACTCGGGTCGGGGATCACCGACTGGACGGTGATCGCAGCCGGCACGGTGCTGTTTATGCTGCCGGTCGCAATCTTCACATTCACCCTGCGCGGCCACCTGCTGCGCGGTGTGACATTCGGGGCCATCCGCAAGTGAACGCGCCCGAAATGAAGCGCCCTGCGGGCCCTCTATGAGCGACGGTTTTAGGACGTTCAACGCCAGGGTGATCGTTCCGCTCGCTATGGCACTGATGATCCTGGGCTTCGTTTTCCTTTGCCAGCCTTGGAACGCGTTGCTGCACGACTACAGCGTCGTGATCACGTTGATCGGGCTCGTGCTGTTCAGCATATTCGCCCGCTTCGCGCCCGCTCCACGCAGGACCAGCGCGAGCGTCCATGAGGGGACCGACGTGACCGATCATGGCTGAAATTGTCCTGCGCGATGTCGAGAAGTACTTCGGTGACAACTACATCATCCGCAAGCTGAACCTTACGATCCAGCCGGGGGAATTTGTTGTGCTGCTGGGCCCGTCAGGATGCGGCAAGACCACGACATTGCGCGCGATCGCCGGGCTGGAGGAGATCGACCGCGGCACAATCCTGATCGACGGCCGGCCGGTGCAGCACCTTCAAGCGTCCGAACGCGACATTGCCTTCGTCTTTCAGATGTACGCTCTATATCCGCATTTGACCGCGTATGAGAACATTGCGTTTCCGCTCCGTGCAAGCCGGCGGAACCGAGGCACCGTCGATAGCCGCGTGCGCCAGGTCGCCAAGTCGCTCGAGATCGGCCATCTCCTGCGCCTCCGGCCATCGGCGTTGTCAGGCGGCGACATGCAACGGGTGGCGATCGCGCGCGCTCTGGTTCGGCAGCACAAGGCCCTGCTAATGGACGAACCGCTTGGCGCGCTCGACGCGAAGCTGCGCGAGGCCATGCGCACGGAACTGAAGCGGTTGCATATCGAGAACAGCGCGACGACAATCTACGTGACGCACGATCAAGTGGAGGCCATGGCGCTCGCCGACCGGATCGCGATCATGAACGAGGGTGTGCTGCAGCAGGTCGGCGCGCCGGCGGAGGTCTATCACCATCCTGCGAACCTGTTTGTCGCCCAGTTCGTCGGCAGCCCGGTCATGAATGTCTCGCCGGTCACCGTGGCGGCATTCGGCGACGAGACGATCCTGACGCTGGGCGATGACGATGGGACCTTCAGGCTTGCCACTCGGTCAGTTCCCGCCATGCTGCGGAACGGCTCCCGGCAGGCGATCATCGGTGTACGCCCCGAGTTCGTGATGGTATCATTACGCGAGGAAGTACGGGCGAGTTCGAATGGAGGCCCACATCATCGAGCCACTCGGCGCCTACGACATCGTCGATCTCAGCCTCGGAACGCAGTTCCTGCGGGCAAGAACGCCGAGCGGCTTTGTTCCCCGGCCGGGGATGCCGGTGTGGGCACGACTTGACGAGTCACAGCTCCACTTCTTCGATAAGGAGACCGAAGTGTCCCTGCGCTCCGAGGCTCGTGGGTGAGATGGCGCATGTTAGACTGGATAACGTAACGAAGACGTTCGGCGGCAACTGCGCCTTGGACGATGTGAGCCTTGAGATCGATGACGGTCAGTTTTTTGTCTTGCTTGGTCCAACGGGCGCCGGGAAAACCACCACCCTGCGACTGATCGCCGGCCTGGAGCGTGCCGACTCCGGATCGATCCAGATTGGTCACCAGAATGTGGCTGGCTGGGGTCCCGCGGAGCGCGACGTGGCACTCGTCCTGCAGCAATACTCGCTGTATCCGCGCTATACCGTTCGGCAGAATCTGGAGTTTCCGCTGAAGCCCCGGTCACGGCGTTTGCCGAGGACGGAGATCGACGCGCGAGTTGCACGCGCCGCGCAGATTTTGCGGGTTGAGCATCTGCTCGACCGTAAGGCCGACGGGTTGTCGGGAGGCGAAATGCAGCGGGTGTCGATCGGCCGAGCGATCGTTCGTCAGCCGAAGATCTTTCTGATGGACGAACCGCTGTCCAATCTCGACGCCAAACTGCGAGAAGCGCTTCGCGCCGAACTGAAGGATCTCAAAAACAGGCTTGGGGCGACCTTCTTGTTCGTGACCCACGATCAGGTCGAGGCCATGTCCATGGCCGACCGTATCGCAGTGCTCAACCACGGCCGCATCGCTCAGATCGGCACACCACAGGAGATCTATGGCAATCCGCGGGATGTCTTCGTCGCCGGCTTCCTCGGCTCGCCGGCGATGAACCTCATCGAAGCGGAGGTGCGCAATGGCGCGGCCATCATCGTGCCGGGCCAGTTCGAGTTGGCTTTGCAAAGTTCCGTGTGCCGGCGTATCGGTCTAATCGACGGCGCTGTCACGCTCGGTATTCGCGCCGAGGACGTTCGTGTCGGGGATTCCGGTTCCTATGAGGCCACGGTGCATCACATTGAGAACCACGGGGTCGAGAAAATCGTCACGCTGCGGATCGACCATTGCACTTTCAGAGCGGCCATCCCAGCCTCGGTTCGGGTCGCCATTGATGAACCTGCTAGATTTGATTGGAATCACGACAGAATACACGCGTTCGACGCGAAAAGCGGCCGCAGCCTCTCGCCATAAGGTATGCGCAAAAGTGAGCGAGTTGACCGATCGCGACGTGAGTGACCCGCTCGGCCACGTTCCGTGTCATCCAAAAATAACCGATCAGTCGAACCAGCAGTTCCCTACTACGAATTGATGGCGGTCCACGCCGAGTCACGACGGTTCGACTCTACTGCCGCCGCAATGAAGCGCATGCCCCGCAACCCTTCATCCATGCCAGGCACCAGCAAACAGGCTGGATCAGGCGCGCGTCCATCGATACGTGCGCTGATCTGCTCGGCCAGATCACGATAGATCTGCGCGAAAGCCTCGAGATAACCCTCCGGATGGCCTGCCGGCGTCCGGCTGGCATGCGCCGCAACTGAGGACGCCGTCGGCCCGGCCCGGCGGATTGTTCGAGGCGCCTCGCCGAACGGCATGTGTAGCAACGTGTTTGGCTGTTCCTGCGCCCATTCAAGACCGCCCTTCTCGCCGTAGACGCGCAGCCGCAGAGCATTCTCGTTGCCGGGCGCAACCTGCGATGACCACAACATGCCTCGCGCACCGCCGGTGAACCGCAACAGCATATGCGCGTTGTCGTCCAGAGCCCGTCCAGGCACGAAGGTGCTGAGATCAGCGGCGAGGCTCTGGCAGTGTAAGCCCGTAACGAACTCGGCGAGATTGAACGCGTGCGAACCGAGGTCGCCGACGCAGCCGGCAGCGCCGGAACGGGCCGGATCGGTGCGCCAGGCTGCCTGCTTTTGCCCGCTGTCCTCCAGCCGCGTCGTCAACCAATCCTGCGGATATTCGACCTGCACGACGCGCACAGCCCCGAGTTCCCCCACAGCGACCATCTCGCGCGCCTGGCGCACCATGGGATGGCCCGTGTAGTTGTGCGTCAACCCGAACACGATGCCGGCCCGCCGGACGACATCCGCCATGACCTGCGCATCCTCCAAACGATGCGCCAACGGCTTGTCGCAGATCACATGAAAGCCACGTTCGGCAAACTCAACAACCGGCGCCGCATGCATGTGGTTTGGTGTGACCACCGCGACGACGTCGACGCGGTCGGGACGCCGCGCCTCCTTCTCAGCCATTTCGCGAAAGCTGCCGTAGGATCTTTCGGGTTCGATATGGAGTTCGGCAGCGCTTGCCAAGGCGCGGTTACGATCGGACGACAGCGCCCCGGCCACCAGGTCGTAGCGATCGTCCAGCCTGGCGGCGATGCGATGGACGCCGCCGATGAAGGCACCCCGACCTCCGCCGACCATGCCGAGCCGCAGGCGCCGTCCCGCCACGCTGGGCGCTCCGTTTCGAATCGACATCTCAACCCAGCCCCAGCAGCCTGCGATTCGTGGCAGTATCGATGCCACTGGCCGCGAAGTCGTCGAATGCGCGCGACACCACCTTGATGATGTGGCGCGCGATGAAGGGGGCGCCCTCGGCTGCTCCCTGTTCGCTGTCCTTGATGCAGCACTCCCACTCCAGGACGGCCCAACCGTCGAAGCCGTATTGCGACAGCTTCGAGAAGATGGAGCCAAAATCCACCTGGCCATCGCCGAGCGAGCGAAACCGTCCAGCTCGTTCCGCCCATGGCTGAAAGCCCGAATACACGCCTTGGCGCCCGCTCGGATTGAACTCCGCGTCCTTCACATGGAACATGCGGATGCGCTGGTGGTATATATCGATGTATTCGAGGTAGTCGAGTTGTTGCAGAACGAAATGGCTGGGATCGTAGAGGATGTTGCAACGCCTGTGGTTGTCGACGCGTTGCAGAAACATTTCGAAGGTGACGCCGTCGTGCAGGTCCTCCCCGGGATGGATTTCGTAGCAGAGGTCAACTCCGGCTTCGTCGAAGGCATCCAGGATCGGTCGCCAACGCCGTGCCAGCTCGTCGAATGCGGTCTCTACGAGACCTGCCGGACGTTGCGGCCACGGATAGATGAACGGCCAGGCGAGAGCGCCCGAGAACGTGGCGTGCGCTGTCAGCCCAAGATTGCGGGATGCACGTGCCGCCAGCAAAAGCTGATCGACCGCCCAAGCCTGTCGGGCCGCCGGGTTGCCGCGCACCTCCGATGGGGCGAAGCCGTCGAACGCGAGGTCATACACTGGGTTAACCGCAACGAGTTGGCCCTGAAGATGCGTTGACAGCTCGGTCAACTCCAGGCCCGCGTCCCGCAGGACACCCTTGATCTCGTCGCAATAGGCCGCGCTCTCGGCCGCCTTGGCCAGATCGAACAGCCGCGCATCCCACGAGGGAATCTGTATGCCCTTGTAGCCCTGCCCCGCGGCCCAACCGGCGATTGTCGGGAGGCTGTTGTACGGCGCAGCATCTGCTGCAAATTGCGCGAGGAAGATAGCTGGTCCCTTGATCGTCCGCAACGAGACCATTTACTTTCCTCTCACAGTTACAGGGGCTGGAGCAATCCCAATCCCAATTGCGAAGCATTGAGTAACCTTTAATTTTCAACGGTGGTCGAACGCGAGAAACAGGCGATCGATCTGTTGCGAAATTTCGTATCGATCGGTAGGTCCTGAGCCAAGGCGACGGACAAGTTGCCGACGCCGGATGCGGTCAGCGCGTGACATGGGCTGAGATTGCCAGCCACCGACCCCCGCGTCGCGCCCAGACATCGGTGTACCGACCATGCCTTTGTTCGCCGGTGGCAGCGCGATAGCTCGTGCGACCGTGGATAATGGCGATATCGCCAAGCAGACGGATTTGCACGTCCGCGGCAACCAGGCCGCTGATGGTGACCGGTTGAGCAGTCTGCTCCAGGAATCCGTGTCCTGTCGACGAGGGAGCCGTCTGGGTTCGAACACTGGAAGTCGTCGGCCAGGATTTCCCGGAAGCGATGTACGTCACCGTGCTGCACCGACGCAATGTAATCGCGGTTCAGTGAAGCGAGTATGTCGTGGTCGCGTTGCGCAGTAGGATCGGTGTCCATTGCTGCCTCCCGGTGGTCGCGTTCCGCCAGTCTGGCACGCAACGCGGACAACCTCAAACGGAGTGGCCCTTGTCTCATCTGTGGGTCAGGTGACTTTAAGGCCGTGACGCAGGCAGGACTTTCCGATTTAGCGGCTTGCCCGCTCGTCATCTCATTCCGCCTTCCCCCGGCCTCAACACGCGGTTCAGCTGGCATCAGCTGATATGGCGCACCGAGGCGCGCATGATCGTGACCTATGCCGGTCAGGTCATCTTGTCGTTCCATTACGGCGAAGCCGCTGGAGTGATCAGGGGGCCGTTATCGCGAGCGTGTTCACAGTCCGTGAAGCGCCGCCTATCCCACCTTGGCTAAATGGGCGCAGCGGACCATGCTGCAGTAACGGGGCCGGTGCCGGCGTGATAGAACATCGTGCTCACCACCCCCGGGTGATCGACATTTATCAAGGCCGAGAACTGGCCATTCGACTGAACGTTTGCCTGCACCCAGTCGCCGGAGCTGAGCGGCGGTATGCCATGAGTGAACCAGGCCAGGGATACCGCCTGGGACGGATCGGTTTCCATACCGGTGATGGTCTGTACGGCCGCATGCAGGGGGGACGGATGATTGACCGTGACGACGTTGGCAACCTCCGGCGGGGGCGCGGAACCGCTGCCCGGGACTATGAAGCTGAAGCTTTGCGGGCCGCTAACGACCTCGCTGAGAGTTGCAGGCGAGACCGTGCTGTTGTCGATGGTGGCGCCGGTAACATACAGGTTGCGGTCCAGACCTTTTGCGCCGCCGTAGGCATCGTTGAGGAAGTTGACGGTCGCGGTGTGCTTGCCGGCGGCGAATGTGCCCTTCACGTCGAACAGCTGGGTCTGGCCCGCCGCATGCGAGGCGGTGGCGGTCTGAGTTCCGCCGATCTGCTTGCCGTCTACCGAAATGACGAACTGTGCGTTGCCTTGATAGGCATCCTCGGAGACCTGCAGGGCCAGCGTATCGGGCCCGCTGCCAATCGTGACAACGGGAGGGGGAGTCGGAGGTGGCTCGGTTATGGTCACCGGCGCACTGTCCGTGGCGACCGTTGGTGAGGCCGGGTTGTCGACTACCCGGATCCTGTCACCGGATTTGGCAAGGAAGACTGACGAGATGGCGACATGGTTGACGAGTGCAACCGCCTTGTAGCTGCTCTCGACCGTGCCGCTCGAGGTCAACACCTCCTCATAGACGTTCCCTGTCAGGTTGGTGGTGGTGATGGTCTCGGTGACCGTTACGCCAGCCCCAATTGACGCCTCCTGCACGGTTCCAGGCGCGGAAAGCGAAATGGTCGGGGTTGGAGGAGGAGGCGAGGCGCTCGATGGCGCTGACCCGGCACCAAAGTACTTTGCCCAGGCTGCAGCTTCGAGAGGTCGTGAGGTATTGAAGGAGAAGCTTCCCACATCCCAAATGTTCACGTTCTGAATGGTGACGCCGCTCGCTTTGGCCGCCGACAGCGCACCGGAAAGCCATTTCGGGAAATCAGGATCGTCTATCGGTCCGTACGAAGCTGGGCTTGAGCTAGAATTTCCGGCTCCCGTTTCCGAGAGCGACAGCGGTTTGTTGTGCAGCTTCGCAAAAGAGATTGCGTCCTGCATCGACCATCCCGGCGAGGTAAGACCAGGTGTTGGGTCTTGCTCAGTGGCATTGTCGTACTGCCAAAAATGCTCCCGGTTGACCGGATTGTTGACCCAAGTCACAGGATCAACCTGCTGCGTGCCGCCAGTAGACCAGTCGGTGAAATCCGAGGTCCACGTGAATGAGGACTGATCCATGCTCATGACGTCGACATATTGGTCCCCCGGATAGAGTTGCGTCGTGTTGCCCGAGGTCCAGCCTCCGGGGTTCCATACGACTTGTGCCGTTGCGCCCAGGCTGGTTGCCTCGTTGTGAACGATTGTGGCAATTCTCTGGAAAGCTGCGACAAAATCCTGGCCGGCGGTGGAGGCAGTGGAATGGAGGACGTCCCACGGAATGCTTCCGACATTGAATTCATAGCCAATTCGGAATTGCGTGGTTTTATATCCGTTGTTTATCCAAGCATCCACGATCCCCTTGAACGCGGAATCATATTTTCCGGAAGCAATATCCCTGAAGGCGGCATCGACGTTACTCCCGCTTTCTCCGGACCATGACAACGGGATGCCGACGACTGGCACGATTCCAGACCCTGGCCCGACGTAGGCTGATCCGGTCTTGAGATAAGACCACGCCGCCCAACCCGCATTGGCGACCCAGGTCGATGGATTCCCCGCGGCATTGTCTGTGTAGGCATCCATAAATGTGGGACGGGCACCCATAATCTGGGAGAAACGATCCAAGTTCGATTTAAATTGAGCATTCTCCGCGGGGTCATTGCCGTTGGGCCCTCCGACATAGGTGCCAACGGGGAACGCCGTGTTGCTCGCCATGATCCCGCCCAACCCTTGGTTTCATAACCAGATTAGATACATAACAAACGTTCCGTACGGACGCCAGCCGAATATCCAGGCGGTCCGGCGAGAGTTCCTCATGCGCAGCAGCTATGATGGGTTGCCGGACCAGGCGGCGATTGCTGGTCCGGAACCAACGCGGTAGTACATGCTGCTCGTCGTGCCCGGGTTATCGATTGTAACGTCGGCGGAAAAAGCTCCACTGGGGCCAACGTTTGCCGTCACCCAATCGCCGTCCGTAAGTGCAGGCGTGCCGACCGTGCGCCAATCGAGGAAGATCGACTGTGAAGGATCAGATTCAATACCCGTGATGGTCTGTAGGCCTGTTTGCAGTGAAGCCGGCTGATTGACGGTGACAGCGTTAGCCGATCCAGAACCAGAGTTACCGGGCGCAAGGAAGGTGAAATGTTGTGGACCAGACACCTTCTCACTGATTGTCGCAGCCGGGACCACGCTGTTATCGATGGTTGCACTCAGAATGTAGAGATTGCGATCGGCCGCGGACGACCCGCCATAGGCGTCGTTGAGGAAATTGACGGCCGCGGTGTGGCTGCCGGCCGCGAATGTTCCCAGCACGTTGAAGGTCTGTTTCTGTCCTGCAGCATGGGACGCGGTGGCAGTCAGCGTGCCGCCAATCTGCTTGCCGTCGACCGAAACGATGAACTGTGCGTCGCCCTGAAAAGCGTCCTCGGACACCTGTAGCGCGAGAGTGTCAGGCCCGCTGCCGACGGTGACCGTCGGGGATTGTCCTGGACCAGTGGAGCCGGGCACGGCAAAACCGAAGCTTTGGGGCCCGGCGCTACGTTCATTGAGCGATGCGCCTGAAACCGCTCTGTTGTCGATCGTTGCACCGGTTACGTAGAGATTGCGGTCAGTCGTGGACGTGCCGCCATAGGCATCGTTCAGGAAGTTGACCGTCGTGGTGTGATTTCCGGGAGCGAACGATCCCAGCGCCGTGAAGGTCTGTGTCTGGCCTGCTGAATGCGAGGCGGTTGCGGTCAGTGTGCCGCCGATCTGTCTACCGTCGACCGCAATAGTGAACTGGGCGTTGCCCTGGTAAGCATCCTCGGACACCTGCAGCGCCAGTTTATTAGGCCCGCTGCCGATCGTGACCGGCACAGGGTTGCCCGTACCGCTACTACTATCGAGCGGGATGAATCCCGTGGGTTTGGGTTCAGCAAAAGTCGAGTTGCCGCCGTTAATCGTGGCCACCGGACCTGACCGGAACCAGCTGTCTGTAAATGGATAGACGGTCTTGTTGCCGAGACCAGCGATGTCGAACGGACCGCCCTGGGGCGCCCCATTCAGGGTGAATTGCACCGTGTCGTTAATGCGGTCAACCAGAACGCCGATTATGCTGCCATCAGTCCACTGATTGGGGGCCGGGCCTTGTGCTGGGGTTCGAGTGGCGTTGCCCTGCGGATCATAGATGACGTTCCCGCTGTTGGTAACCGTAAGGTTATAGGAAAAGGCGAGGAATGAGGCGTCGGGGACCGTCATGCCCTCGGCCGCGATGTTCTTGTTCGTGGGATCGAAGCCGTGTACGCCGAAGCCGACGGTGAAGGCGGTTTGGATGCGGGCGCCAGACACTTGATACTCGAAATAGGTCTTGGCGTTGTCAGGGACGGGGGTAGTGCCAAACGCCACATAGATGTTTGCCATCGTATCGTTGTTTGGACTGGTCGCGGTCAGGTTGCCGTTGGAAAGACGCCAACCGCCCGTGTTCGACGGATCCCAAGTGGTTAGGGTCATAGTAACTCCTGAAGTTGCGCGTGACCGTTATCGTTCCGGATGAGGCGATCCGCTCCGTCGCAGAAGATTCGTCCAATATCTCAACGAGACGGAGATCACAGATTTGCTCTCCACCTCACGCGTGATGGCTTTGCGAGGGGCGCGTATCCTGTTTCGAGTGATTCAGTTGGTCTTGGGTCGCTATGCCGCCCACGCCAGCGATGTGAGAGACGTCGCTAGGAGCGTGGTAAAGCGGTCACGTCGTGGCATGACACCCCCAACCCTTTGGTGGTCGAAGGACCGTTGAAGTTCACGGAAAATACACAGGGGCCGGTCGCAACATTCGTGCAGCAACAAGTTTCACCGTACAGCAGAATTCAGCAATTCCGTTCATCGGCTCACACCTCACCCATGGTTACTGGTAGGGGATGACAAACCCGACGCCACCCTGTTGGGCCTGCCGTGTAGGAGCTTCAATCATTTGGGAAACAGTGACACCTGCCTGTCACTGTCCATAAACCTATCTATCAATCTGTATATCGCCCGGTGTATCAACTTATTCTGACTAGACTATCACCCTCGGGAGCGAAGGCTGGCCCTCACTTAAGCTCCAGCTCCTCAGCCGAATCCGTCGTCTGGCGGGTCATTGTCTCTCACGCTACTGTAACGATAAGGCCATGGTGCGATTTTTTGCTTTCAGACCCCCTCGCAGTCCGTAACCATGGTCATGTCCGCTCTGCGCACACCGATGACTTGGTGTCGACACGCTGGCAACCCCGCTCCGACATAGTGGTCAGATTAGAGCGCCTGTGGGCGTTCCCATCTTCGATAGTATCAAATCAACATTGTTGCAAATGCTACTTATTCCTTTTCACGGATTCGTGATGGCCTCAGGGTCAGTTTTTTGCGGAAAACTTGATACTTCCAGGCACCGTGGCGATGATAACGCCAGATACCTTCGTCACTTCATCCTGTCGCAAAGTCGTTTGACCACAGTTCCGAGGGTCAGGTCTGATTGGATGTAATCAAATTGCTACAGGCATGGCCTGTTTCAAAACTGTGGGGAAGTGACTGAAAATGATTGAGGGTTCATTCGTTGCCCATTTCGATGGCGCGTGGCCAGGCAGTCGACCTCGGCTCGAGGCGCGGAAGTGGGCAATCGGCTGCCTGAAGGACAGGTCTTGTGTGCCTGATGGCTGAACTCGTCGCGGTGGAATGCGGCTGATCGGGTTCGCGCGCGATGTCCCTTTTGCGACCACATACTTTGGAAACGGCAGTAGGAGCGCACTCCGGAAGGTGCCGCGTTTGCCACGCCGGCCAGAGCGTGCGCGCACAAGGTTTCGGGAGGCCGACCATAAAATAATAGCCGCGGCAGATACCATAGCAAGCTCACAACAAGGGCAAGGAGTGATTGTCCGTCGTGAACCGATCCTCCCCGAAGCGCGTGTCAAGCTGCCTGAACGGCAGCACGGGTCAGCGTCAGATATCCGACGAGAAGCGCCTCATTTTTCCGGTTCGGGGGCCTTTCACCTCTGCGGGTGGCAGTGATGTACCGTGCGATAGCGTAGCGAGAGGCAAGCGGCGCGGTTCCCTTAGCCGCTCCGCATTGACCGGGACCGCCTGCGGATGGCGTGCCGCGGCAACTGGTGGCGTCCCGCCCACAAAGCTATCGAGATGTCTCGCTGCCAGCGCCACAACAGGCCTCTCGTCGAGCACGTCGCACGCTTTCAGGCGTTGCGTTGGCGACGCAGGCGTGTCCGACATCGCATCGTTGGCCAGCTCCGTCAGGGCCGCGATGTCCGCCGGTGTCAATTCAGACAGGTCGATTCGGACATCATCCGGCTGGACTTTTGGTAGCGAGTGGAACCATCGCCATGCGCTCTCTGATTCGATCAGCAGGTCCCGGCCGACATACACAGCGGCCACCTTGCCGAGCTTCACCAGTTGTAAGACCGTGCCCGGCCCTGCCAAGCCAAAAAGACACGCGAAGGCGTGCATGTCTAGGAGCCGCGGCGAAAGCCATTGCTCGACATCAACGTCCCGTAGCGGTATTGGGCTTTTGACGTGTGGCCGTTTATCGAGACGGTCCATCATCACCCTGTTCCCGGCGGCCTTGGCGCGGGCATCCTCGATACTGACCTGCGGATACGGGCCATAGCTGAGCGAAGTCTGCTTGCCATTTCGGACCCACTTGCCGAACCATGTCAATTTGGCGCCCCGCTTGCGCAGGTAGAGGCGGTTTCCATCGTTGTATAGCCCGTCGTTCGTGATCCGGGCGATCAGTTCGTCGGTTAGTTTACCCATGGTCAAGTTCTATCTTGCAGAGCATCGGTGATCGCAGAAGGTGGCTCCAGCGGTCATTGTCAGAACGCGACCGCCAATTCCAGCACCGGCTTGAACGGAAGCAACGGCGTACTGGCGACGCCGCCTCTATCCAGACAAACACCACATGTAGGAAGCCATCAACCATGGGGGATCGCATTCTTGTTTTGACACCGGATCATATTCTCTCGAGTTTTGTTCTCGTACGGGCCCCATCGCTTCACCTTCCAGTATGCACCCATCAAGCGATCAAACTCAACGGGACTAAAGCGATTAAGTCCGTTCCCACTTGAGGATGTCATCTCGCCGAAGCGGATACCGTGGGCAGTCTGATACAAATCCACGCGGACGAAATCAATGCCACCAGACAATGTTTCTGCCAGACGGATCATGTCGTCCAACGTGCTTGGACGCTTGACCTCGCCAGGGTAGTTCGGGACCGTCAGCTGAACCCGTAGTCGAGACCAATTCCGATCGTAGAGGTTTCGCCGATGCGTGCCAAAGCGTCCAAGGTCAACCTGAATGACACGAACATTGCCGGCGAATGTATAGAATTTGAAGTCCTCCGGGACGTCCCCGGCATCGTTCTCCAGAAACTCCTCAACCATGATCCTGGGCTCGATTTCCCTATAGATACGCTCGTGATTCACATCAGCGTAGTTCAAGGACAACCAGTGCTCGCACTCCGCGCGTAATTCGTTGCGGTCGACCGAGCTCTCCCCCCGTACAATTCGGACCCAGCCACTGCCGTGAGACCCTTTGACTACATAGCGGTTCGGAAGAGCGTCGAACGGGATCGTGCTGGCGTCGCGGGTCACGTAATGCAGCTTCGGAAGCACGCCCGGTCCCGCGATCTTTGCAACCCAATCGCGGACGGCCATCTTGTCCGCCCACAAGGCAAATAGTGGGCGCCGGTCAAAGAGCTTCCTAGCTTGGATTTTCTCGTTGAATGTCGTGGGGGTGAAGACGTTCGGAAAGTAACCGAAATCGTGTCGGTACTGCCGCCACGATCTCAAGGTCGTTGAGCGTGTAAGGACCTCTGGGGCAATTGGACGAAGCAAATTTTTGACGATCTGAAGTGGGCTGACTTCGGCCACAACCGGACGAGCAACGACATTGGCCATCGGGTAGGTATCCATTCCTTTGGGACGTATCATTCAACCCGGTGGTTATCCTAATTGCGAACCGCTCTCAATTCCAATGAAACGCTCTTCCGGTAGTCGTTATTACATTTCAGGCTGTGTCGCTGAATTGCAACATCGAGACGGGCCAAAATGGCGCCTGTGCCCGTCATTCCCAATAAGGATGATCTGAAACATATTGGTCGCAAATGAAACATTCTCTGGCCAGCCGGTAGTTGGAGCGACAAACGCCTGGATGACAGGTTGAGTGCCTCCTCGGATCATGGGTCTCGGACTGATAACAATCATCGTTAGACAGACTTCACGGTATCCCTTGACCTGGGAAATCATGAAAGATGGCGTTGTTGTCGCCTCGGAAGGAGATGGCTCATTCTCGGCGGCCGAGGATGCGTTTGGTGCCGCCAGGGTGGTTCATCGTAGGCTGATCGAAGAAGATGAAGAGGTGTTCCGACCATGCCCAAAGTCAAACTACGACGTTGTCTAATACTAACCGTGAGCATAAAAAGCTTGGACGTGAAAGTCGGGGGGTATGGAATATTGATCTATACGAACACGAAGCAATACTGGAAACAATCTTTGACACACCGCATCCAGACCCAATTGCTGAGAGCTTCTTCCGAACGATCTTGCGAGCTTTGGCCAGAAAACGTAAGGGGCAACCACAAACTGCTTGTGTGATGTGCGGGGTTGCATTTCACGTTCTTTCACAGTCCCCGACTACTTTCGTTGGGGCACCCCAGCGCCAGTTGTGGCAACGCCGACGCAGAGCGTAGTTGCCATCTTCGAAGCGAGGGACTAAGCCAACCGACAAATAGTTGGCGATAAGGTCTGTGCAGCGAGCTTTCGATGCTGCGGCTAAGCCAGGAACCAGGTTTGACCACCCGGCGGATGGTGTCTCCGTTGAATATGGTCGGCAAGCCATCGATATCGTTGAGAGTTATAGGTAGATGGCGCTGACCATCCACGAACTGGCCTACAAATCTTAATTCTGAGACATGGTCGTTGCGCCAGCAAACTGCATTTCTACAGCAGCTGTCAGGGTGTCGCTGACAGCTATGCGTCATTGCCGCGAATCGCGTCAATTCGCTAGCAGGCAGGATTTGGATGACGGGGCAGGCATTGCTCAAACGCCATGGCGCAGATGGTCGTCTCAATCCGATTGGTCGAGCCATCGGGACACCCCAGCCCCCGAGCCACGCATATTGTTGACACAGTGCTGACAGTTTCCCTGGAATATTCCGCGACTGCCACCTAACTTATTGATCTAATTGGTGCCGGCGCACAGAATTGAACTGTGGACCTACTGATTACGAATCAGTTGCTCTACCCCTGAGCTACGCCGGCTTGCTGCGGCGGCTATACAGCTAAGGCGCAAGACAGGCAACCAAACCAAGTATCCGGTGCTGTGTCAGGTGCAACCACAAGACCGTGCGGTTCAACAAGAGCTACGCCACCGACTTCCGCCCCGTTCACTCGCGTGTTTCAGGCCCGCCGCGCTCGTCCGTTGTGTCCAATCAAGCGTGAGAACCCTGCGAGACCTTTGACTTGGGCGTCGGGAAACTGCCTCTGCCCGCCTGATAGCCAAGTCTCCCCAATCCTTCGCCAAGAGACCGCCGCATCCACCCGAATCTCAGTTTCGAACAGGCCCACAACCGATCGGTGATTGGTATTCCGCACTTTGCTATTAACAGCAGGTATCCTGCGCCGATGACAATCACCAGCAACGCGATGCTACTCGCCCTGGCTGAGGCCCGGACCGCCGGCGACCTTGGCGAAATCCCGGTCGGCGCCGTGGTCCAAGCCGCCGACGGAAGCATCCTCGCCCGTGCCGGCAACCGAGCGGAAACAACCAACGATGCAGCCGCGCACGCCGAAATTCTCGCCCTGCGTGCCGCCGCCGCCGCACGAGGCCGGCCCCGCCTTCCCGACTGCGATCTGATCGTCACGCTGGAGCCCTGCCCGATGTGCGCCCAAGCGATTAGTCTGTTCCGCATTCGCCGATTGATTTTCGGCGCTTACGACCCGAAGGGCGGCGGCGTCGATCACGGCCCCCGCATCTTCCAGGCCTCTTCCTGTCACCACCGGCCGGAGGTTGTCGGTGGGGTCCGTGAGGCCGAGGCTGCCAGTTTACTCCGCCACTTCTTCCGGGAAAAACGGCAATAGACCCTTTGTCAGGTTCTAAACGGCGCCCGGCCCGAGCGCCCGCCGAGGCCATGTGCGGCGATGCATCCTACAGTGCTGATCTTGCCCGCCAGCCGGCCCTTCAGCTGTGCGGCCGGAAGGAACCTGGGCGCAACGCAAGGGCATAGACATGGCTGCCATTGCGCGACGTGCGGTGCTGCATTCCGGGGTCGTGCTCCATCGCGCTGGCGCAATATTGAAAGCGGATCGGCGCACTCGTGCGACATTCGCCGCTTGGCCTATTGCACCAGCCACCCGCCTTCCCGGGCGGCAAATCGTGCAGACATTAAGCCCGTTACCGGACCCTGCCGACTCCGACCTGCGGTGGTAGGCTCTCCCGGTGACCGATCCGATCCTTCTGTTGGCCGCCGCCGACGCCTGCGCCCTCCTCTTGGTCGCCGCTGTAGGGAGTAGGCTGACGCACCGCGCGACCGGTTTCGCCACCACCGGCCTGAGCGGTCTGGGAGCGCTGCTCTGCCTGCCTCCGCTGCTGTCGCCTACGGCCGTGTCCGGGCTGGAGCTTCCGATCGGACCGCCCGGTCTGCGGTTACATCTAGCCCTTGATCCGATCTCGGCACTTTTCCTGCTGGTAATCTTCCTCTGCGGCACGGCAGTGTCCGCTTCCTGGGCCGTTGATGGATCGCGGGCGGGAAGCTTCCAGACCGGCGCAGCCAGAGCCGGCCTGTCCGCCAAAAGTCGAGGCATCGCGCTTTGTCTCGGTGGACTCTCGATGCTCTCGCTGGCGGCCGACGGCGTCACGCTCGCCATCGGGTCGGCCCTCTCGCTCGCCAGTATTGCGCTACCAAATCGCTCACCTCCTGCCGGGGCGGCGCTTCCACCCAACGCCTCTCCCGCCACCTCGCAAGTCGCGACTACCATCCGGGCGTTCGTGCCAGGCTTCCTTCTGCTGATCGCGGTGTATCTGTTGACACCGCTCGGGTCGGCGCCACGCTTTGATGTCATCCGAACGGCTTCGGTCGATCCAGGCCGAGCCGCAACCGCGACGGTATTGGCGATTGCGGCGTCGATCGTGGTGCTCCGGCCAGGGAGGTCGCACCGAGGCTGGCCATCCGACGCGCTGGCGGCTGGAGCAGTCTCGCCGGGTATGACCTACGTGCTGCTCCGGCTGGTGATCGATCTGCCGGGTGCCGCGGCTCAGGCGTGGTGGGGATTTGCACTGCTTCTGGTCGGGGGTATCACCTCAACCAGCGACGGCTGGCAAGCGGCCCGGCATCCCGACCTTGACGGGTCGGTGGCGTGCCTCGCGCGCCGGCAGTCGGGACTGGCTTTCGTCGGATTGGGCCTGACCCTTATCGCACGAGCAGCGGACCTTCCGGACGCGGCATCCCTGGCACTGGCGGCGACGCTGTTGTTGACGATCACCAGTGGCGTGGCCGGAACGCTGGCCAGCCTGGCCGCCCATGTTCTGGGCCATGAAGCTGGCTCCTGGCGGATGGTTCGTTTGGGTGGACTGGTCCAGTCAATGCCGGTTGTGTCGATTTCCCTGGCGACCGCCCTACTGGCCACTGCGGCGCTGCCGCCTGGTGTCGGATTCGCGGCAATATGGCTGTTATTCCAGTCGATTCTCTCTGCGCCACGCACCGGCGGCCTGATACCCCAGGTTTTGCTTGCTCTCATCGCCGCTGCGCTGGCGCTGTCCACGGCGCTCGCCACCGCAGCCTCGATCCGCCTGCTCGGGGTCGCGATCCTCAGCCGGCCGCGCAACGTGCGCGGATCGGCGGCGCGCGACGCCGCGGCGAGCCTTCGCCCGATTCTGCTCGCTTATGCCGGAATCTCAGTGTTGCTCGGCCTTTCGCCTGGGCTCACGCTGAAGGCGCTGGCCGCGCCGGTGATCCGCGTCATAACCGGCACCGGCCTGGGCGGTCACGCGGGATTGGCAACCCTGTCGGTCTACGGTGGATCGCCAGGATATTCCGCGCTCCCGATTGCCGCTTTGCTGGCGTTGGCGACCGGGTCGATCATGTTTTTCACGCGCCGGGTCCGCGCCGGGATCCGAATCGCGGAGGTCTGGAACGATGGGCTCGCGGGCGCTCCAGATCTGCCGTTCGGCGATCCTCTCAGCCAGTCCGCGGGAGCCGGTTTTTTGCCACGCCTGCCCGCACTACGGTCGGCCGCCGTAGGTCCGGTCGCCCCGGGTCTGGCCCGGTCCGCCGGCCTGAACCTCCGATCGCGCCGCCTGCTCGCCGGCTTCGTGGCACATACGCCCTCAGCAAGGGTCGGCATTTGGGCGATCCTCCTTGCCTTTGGCGCCTTGCTACTGATGCTTTCGCTGTTTGGCAGCGGTGGCATCAACGGATGAGCCACATCGTGTCGCTGTTCGCCGAAATCCTGCATGTCGCCCTGATGCTGGTGGCCGCACCGGTGACCGCCGGCGCGATGGGCTGGCTTGACGCCCGCTTGGCGGGGCACGCGGGGCCTCCGCTGCTGCTGCCCTGGCGCGACATGGTGCGCCTGTCGCGCAAGACCACCGTGGTTCCCGAGAGCGCCTCATCGGTGTTTTCGTTCGCCCCGGCGGTCGGGCTGGGTGCGACGATATGTGCCGCGGTGCTGGTCCCTTCCTTCACCCTGGGGACCGCCTTGGCGCCGTTGGCCGACGGGATGGTGATCGCCGCGCTGCTGAGCCTGGCTCGGGTGGCCACGACCCTCGGTGCGCTCGACACCGGCTCGGCGGCAGCGGGGATAGCGGCGCAACGCAGCAGCGTGCTGGCGATCATGGCTGAGCCGGCGCTGTTGCTGTTCGTGTTCACCCTGGCGTTAATGGCCGGCAGCTTCAATCTCAATCTTGTAATCGGCCAGCAGCGCGAGGGCATGCTGCTTCCGGCCGCCGCATCCGCCCTGGCACTCGCCTCGCTGCTGGCCCTTGTGTTCGCCGACCTTTGCGATGCATCGGCCGGGCTGGAGCTGGACTACAGCGGGGTCGATCTCGCCGTGGTGCGCTTCACGGTATGGCTCCGGCGGTTGGTGTGGGTCGATCTGATCGGCGGCCTGTTCCTGCCCTTCGGCATGGCCGAGGCTGGTGACGGCCTGCTGGACTGGGGCATTGGGCTGCTTTGGTGGGCCGCCAAGCTGGCTTTGGCCGTCGTGTGCCTGACCGCTGTGCGGGCGTTGCTGGGCCGAGCGGGACGACGGGATATGCCCGATCTGGCGGCGATTGGGGCGCTGCTGGCACTGCTTGCGGCGATCATGGTGCTTGCCGACGCGGGGATTTCATGACCGCGCTGGCGCAGGGGACTGCCGGCTTGGCATTGGTGATGTGCTTCGGCCTGCTTGGAGCACGGCAGGTGGCGTCAGCTTCGATCCTGCTCGCGATCCAGGCAGTAGCCGTCGCCGTCGCCGCACTGGCGCAGCACCGGCCGCTGATCGCCGCAGCGACCGCTGCCATCGACGTGGTCGGCGCGTTATGGTTTCTGTATCAACAGCGGATTGTATCGGCCGGCTCCTCGCGCTCGGCACTCGAGCCGCCTGAGGGTCCGATCGGTGGCGCCAAGTCCGGCATCATCCCGGGCGCCGTGATGGCAGTGCTGTGCCAGTCCGGCGGACCCCTGGCATTGCCGCTGGCGGTCGTACTGCTCTCGGTGCTGCTTGCGGCAACACGACAACACCGGTTGATGCAACTGATGGCGCTGATCTCGCTACAGAACGGAGTGGCACTCGCCACCTGCCTGATGGTCCCGGTCCCGCTCGTCGCATTGGCCTGTTTCGTCTTGCCGCTTCCCTTCGCCGCCGGCTTGGCTCTGCGCGGCCCCGCCCGGCACCATATCGGCCTTCCCGTATTGTTGCGGCGCTGGCTCGGCTGGATTCAACTGGCGATATCCATGGCCATGCTCGCGGCGAGCCTGGCGATCTCGCTCAATCCCATCGCCGCGACGTTTGCGCCGCTGGTCGCTTTGTGGGGGACCGTAGAGGCGTGGGAGGCGCGCCATCGAATTGCCCAGACGCCGGCGCGACGTGTTGCGGCAGTGGTGAAGCTCGGATTGATGCTGGTCGCCGTCGGCACCACGCAACCTGTCCTGGCCTGGCTCGCCGTCCTGGGAGCGCTGAGCGCGGCACTGTTCCCAACACTGCCGCGGCAGCCACAACGATGCCCTGCTGGCGTTCTGCGGCGCCGGTCTGGCGATTTTTGGCCTGATGACGATGCCGGGAGGAATCGCCCCGGTCTCATACACTGCCTTGTTCGTCGGCTATGCCGCGATTGCCGCCGTGGTCCCGGATCTCGGCGTGATCCTCGGCGTTCTGATCCTGCGGCTGACGGTAGAGATGCCCCTACCCTCAATCGCCTCCGACATCCTCGTCGTCGTCGCGGTTGCGGGGCTGCTTGGATCGTCGATCATGCTGGCGGACGGCGCCGGCTTGATCACCGGGACTACGGACACGCTGTCGAACCGGACCGAAAGGCTGGCTAATCGGACGACGCAGGGCCGGCTGTCGCTGATGTCCCTTGCGCAGACCAGTATTGCCGCCGTGGCCCTGGGTCTCGATCGGCCTGACACTCGCTTTGCCGCCGCCGTCCTGTTGTTCCTGCTGATCCTCACCCGCAGCGCCGCGCCGATCGCACGCGGGCCAAGCGCGATTGCCACGTCGGCAGGCCTGGCCGGAATACCGCCGCTCGGCGTGTTTCCCGGCTTGGTTCTCGTTCTGCTGGCCATCAGCAGCCACGCGCCATGGCTTCTGCTGCCAGTCGGACTGGGCTTGGTCGGGGTGATCGGCACCGCGATCACAAAACCCGGTCGATGGCGGGACGCCGCTGAGCTTTCTCCGGGCCGGGTTGCGGGCGTTCTGCACTATAGCGGCCTTGCACCGATCTTACTGGCATTCCTGTTTGGCTTTTCCGCGCCGGTTGGCATGATTGATTGGCTGCGTGCCATGACCGCGGCGGGACCATGAGCGTGCTGTATCCAACCGACCCTAAGTCTGGCGCGGGTGGGGTCGTCAGCGCCGTGGCTACAATACCCTGCCGCCCCTGGGAGCGACACGTTCTCGCTCCGTTGGACTGGGTCGCGATGGCGGCCGAAGTGCCTAATGAGGCCCTGGTTCTGCTCGGTCTGTGGGCCGACACTCAGCAGGTCCATGCGCTGTTCCTCGACGAGGCGACGCTGGTTGCCTTTCCGCTTTCCACCAAGGTCGAGGCCGGTGTTTATCCGGCGCTGTCCCCGGTGCGCCCGCAGGCGGCCTTGTTCGAACGAATGATACGCGACCTCTGGGGCCATTCGGCCGAAAGCGCGAACGACCAGGGCCCCTGGCTCGACCGCGGGACCTGGGCACAGTCCAGCCCGATGGCGGTTCGCCCGGGCCCGCCACGACCGCCGTATTCGACACCGGACGCACCGCCGACCGATCGCGACCCGCATATGCAACTGCCGCTTGGCCCGGTCTGGGGACGCATCGAAGAGGCCGCGCATATTCGCCTGACCCTGGACGGCAACAGCATCATCGCCGCCGAAGCGCAACTGGGCTTCGCTCACAAAGGCACACTGGCGCTGGTTCGTGGCAAGGCACCCCGAATCGCCGTCCGTTTCGCCGCTCGTTTGTCGGGTGACGCGACTGTTGCCCACTCCATCGCGTTCTCCGCGGCCGCCGAAGCCGCCCTCGACGCCGTCGCCCCGCCCCGCGCGGTCGTTCTCCGCACCGTCATGCTGGAGATCGAACGGATCGCCGGTCATCTCGACAACCTGGCGGAGACGGGCAGGCTGGCAAATGCGTTGCCGGTCCATACCCACTGCGCGTTTCTGCGCGAACTGTTGCTGCGGGCATCCGCTGCCGCTTTCGGACATCGCCTGATGATGGACTGCGTCACGCCGGGCGGTGTCGCGGTCGACATTGCCGATGGTGGCCCGGAGTTGATCCTGCGAGCGTTGGGCGACATCTCCTCGCAGATTGCTGCGATCCGCCGGCTTCACGACGGCACCGCCCTGGCGGCGCGGCTGACAGGGGTAGGCCGAGCGGAGAGGAGTTTGGTCACCTTTCTGGGCGTTGGTGGCGTCGTTGGGCGAGCTTCGGGTCGACAATTCGATGGCAGGGCGCTGGTCGGAGGCCACTCTTGCCCAGCCACGCATCCCACGCCCCGGCAGGACGGCGACGCCGCCGCGCGACAGCACATGCGGATCAGCGAGATCGAGGACAGCATGCATCTGATCAGTGCCGCCCTGGACGCGTTGCCGCCCGGTCCCCTGACCGTCACCCTGCCGCCCGACAGTGGCGAGGGCATTGCCTGCGCCGAATTGATTCGCGGCGATGTGTGGCATTGGCTGCGGCTCGAGCACGGCCAGATTGCCGCTTTCTTCCCGCGCGATCCCGGTTGGGCGCTGTGGCCGCTGGCGGAGCGCCTCGTGCTGAACAACGCCGCTACGGACGTGGAACTGATCCGCGCGTCGTTGGCGCTGCCGGTGTCGGCCGTTGATCTGTAGTGTCGCGATGGTCGGTCGCGCGGTCGTGGCGGCTGTACCGGCGAGGCATCCATTGGTGCTGCTGCCACCTCCTTCGGCAATGCGGCCCGTGATGGCCTCGTCGGCAATCACCCAACCGCCAATGCAGTCATCGGATCCGGAATGATCAGGCCATTTGGAACGCTTGGAACGATTTTCACCGCGGGGTCGCACGCGGAGACCGCCGGTGCAGCCGACGCCGGGACGATCGAGTTGCTGAAGGTGCGCCTAGACGCGGCCGCGCAGATCCGCCTGGGACGATCCCTGGCGATACGCCATATCAATACAGGAAGCTGCAATGGCTGTGAGCTTGAACTACGCGCGCTGAATAACGTCGTCTATGATCTGGAGAGGCTCGGGTTGTGCTTCGTCGACAGTCCGCGTCACGCCGACGTGCTGCTGGTGACCGGGCCGCTGACACGCAATCTGCAGACGGCGCTGGCGCTGGCGTGGGATGCGACGCCGGATCCGAAATGGGTCATTTCGGTTGGCGATTGCGCCATCGATGGCGGTGTCTTCACCGGCAGCTATGCCGTTTTAGGCGGCATCGGGCTGTGCGTCCCCGTCGATTTGACGATCAGCGGATGCCCGCCTACGCCGGGACGCATCCTGACCGGTCTGCGGACATTGCTGGAAGCAAACGCCGGTTGACTGGCAAAGAGCAGCCTCGCCAAACCTTGCAGGCGACGCAAGCGAGCCAAGCAAAGCAGCAACCAGCCTACGATCGGTAGAATTCAGAAGGACGCAAAACGCTCGTAATGCATGCAGTCGTTACCACTCGTCAGGTCGTGAACCACATGATATACAGATCAACTACACCCCCGGGCTTCGGAGCGTAGCCAATGTTGAGAGTGGGGCCCTTCGGGCGCCGGAGCTGGATCGTGGGCAACGACGCGGCCTTGGAAGGATCCCACCAGCCCGCGTCGGGCAACAGCAACGCCCGTTGGGCATCCTCGAAAGCTGTTCTATCGAGGCGGCGGTCATCGAGCGGCCGGGGCAGCGGCAGTCGATCAGCGCGGCCTCAGCCGTGAACGCCACCGGGGCGTTCTGGCATTGTACTTATGAAGATGGATTGAACGGCGAACTGTTCGTCACGCTGCTTCGAAAGATGATGCGGCGGCGCTCAAAGCCGGTGCATCTCGTGGTTGACGGGTTTCCGGCACACAAGACGGCGCTGGTGAAGGCCTACGGCTGGGGAATCGCTCGCTGTCATTGGCCGCAGCTACAACGTCAGCGGGGCGACGATTTCAAGGCTGGGCGCATGAACTTCAGGAAGCTAAACGCCCTGTGAGGCCTCCTGAGGAGGCTGTGCACCGATTGCCAACCGGCCCTGACTGCCCGACTACTATACTGCCTCACAGATTGCTGCGGCGTCGGCGGCGCCAAATGCGGCCGCAACGCCATGGGGCCCTCAGAACGGTTTTGTCCTCCCCGGTAGGTCCTCAAAGGCCAAACCGATCGATGTCGGAATGGACCGATCTGGGCCCTCATCATCGAGTGCGGCTCCCGCGTCAGACCAATCGTAGCACCTCCAGCCCTGAGGCTGATTGGCACGTGCGCGTGGTTGGGTGTCGCGGCCTTGCGCTGGCGATCCAGCGGGCCGCAGGCGGCCTATCCGCCTTGTCGGACCCCCGGCGCGTGGGCCGACCGATCTGCCCGGATCAAACCACGATGGCTCGGCGCATCAATGAACGCCAACACCTCGGCAACCAGACTGTCGTCGGCAAAGCGGGCCCGTGCGGCTTCGAGGCGATGAGCGAATACACCGTCGTGGCCGAACAGGCTGCGAAACGCCATGTGCAAACGTTGGATCTGCGATTTGTCGAAACCGCGGCGCTTGAGTCCCATGACGTTCAGACCCGCCAGGCGAGCGCGGTTGCCGATGACGCTGCCAAACGGGATAACGTCCGCTTCCACGCCAGAAACCCCGCCGACCATGGCCGCCCTGCCAATCCGCACGAACTGGTGGATCGCTGCCGCCCCACCGATCACCGCATGCTCGGCGATGCGAACATGACCACCCATCACCACGTTGTTCGCTACGATCACATGATCGCCGATGTTGCAGTCATGAGCCACGTGGACCACCGCCATCAGCATGCAATCATTGCCAATGCGGGTAATTCCGGTTCCGGTAACGGTGCCGCGGTGAATCGTGCAGTGCTCGCGCACCAAAGTGCGGGCGCCGATCTCACATCGCGTCGGCTCCCCTTGATATTTGAAGTCCTGCGGCGCCAGTCCCACGGTGCAGAAGGGAAACAACTGGACGTTCTCACCGACCCGGGTGTGTCCTTCGACGACGACATGTGAGATCAGTTTCGTTCCGGCCTCGAGCACCACGTCAGGACCCACGCTGCAGAACGGGCCAATTTGGACCCCCGCTCCGAGCTCCGCTCCACGCGCTACGACGGCTGTAGGGTGAATAGTGACCCGGTCGGAGCCATGTGGGCGTTGCTCGGTCATTGCATCCATGGTTTATCCGTTCCGTGGTGAGAATATTTGCGGCCGTGTGTCAACGGCCCGCACCCCCTTCGACCGCCACGGCAACCTAGGGGTCTACCGCGTTGACACCAACTCAATCATTGTTGCCCGATGTTTCCAATCAGAATAAGTAACGCACTGTTTCGCTTACTATTTTGGCGTTACTCGACCAATTTCACGACTGACCGGAAGCTGGGGAAATCTGGCTCAGTGTGGCATGATGCACGCACTCAAGTGTGCTCCTGGGCACGATCATGCCCCCAAGTGCCGGTCCAGGGGCGACTACGCGAATCCTCAGTGATCCGGCGTGCGATCCATGATCATCGCCGCATAGGTCGCCTCGGCGACTGAAACCCCGTCCACCCTGGCAATCCCTTGAAATTTCCACACGTTCCCGCGGTGCCGCTCCTTGATCACATGGATTCGCAACTGATCCCCCGGTACCACCGGCCGGCGGAATTTAGCGCCCTCTATCGACATGAAATAGACCACCTTGCCGGCCGCGTCCTGGCCCAGCGTCTCGACCACAAGCACGGCGGCGGTTTGCGCCATGCTCTCGATGATCAGCACCCCGGGCATCACCGGATGGTTGGGAAAATGACCAACGAAAAACGGCTCGTTGATCGAGACGTTCTTCACCCCGATGGCCGAACTACCCAGTACCACGTCGATCACGCGATCCAGCATCAGGAACGGATATCGATGCGGAATGTCGTGCATGATCCGGTGGATGTCGATCAACTCGACGGTATTGCCGAGCTCCTCGGGGCGTTTCGCTGTTGCCTCATCCATGACCTTCAATCCACGTCGGGGTTAGGGTTGCCGCGGGCAGTGTAAGGACCGGGCGGTTGACCGGTGCGGATCCAACGGCGAATCGTCGCGATCTCCCTAAAGAACGCCTTGACCGGTTGTGCGGGGCTACCCAACATCTCGGCCCGCGCTGGAACATCGCTCATTATTCCGGCCTGTGCACCGATACGAGCGCCGGCGCCGATCCGCACGTGCCCCGCGACCCCCACCTGCCCCGCCAAAACGACATGATCGTCCAGCACCGTCGACCCGGAGATACCGACCTGCGCCACGATCACGCAGGCCTTTCCGATTTTGACCCCGTGCGCGATCTGCACCAGATTGTCGACGCGCGTGCCGGCGCCGATCAGCGTGTCATCCAGCCCGCCGCGATCGACGGTGACGTTCGCACCGATCTCGACGTCGTCCTCGATGACCACCCGGCCAAGCTGTGGCACCGAGTGAAGTCCCTCCGCGGTGATTGCAAAGCCGAACCCCTCCTGGCCAATGCGGGCACCTGGGTAGAGGTAGACGCGGTCGCCGACCAAAGCGTGCGAAAGGCTGACATGCGATCCGATCCGGGCATCGGAGCCGATGACGACGCCTTCGCCGATCACGGCCAACGGAGCAACCCGCCCGCGTGGTCCTAGAACGGCACATTCGCCGATAACTGCCAGCGGGCCGACCTCGACCGAGGGGTGAACACGCGCGGAGGCGGCGACGACCGCTGACGCGTGGATGCCGGGGGTGAGCGGTGGCAGCGGGTGAAACAGCGCCGCCACTTTCGCCCAGGCCGCCAGCGGATCGGCGGCGACGATCGGCACCGCCGTTCGCGGCACTTCACCCAGCATATCCGGATGTACGATCACCGCCGCCGCCCGCGTCGCGCGCAGTTCGCGCATGTGCCTGCGGTGGTTTATGCAGAAAGTCACGTCCTGTTCTGTCGCCGTCGCCAGCGGGGCGAGTTGATGCAGCATCAGCCGACGCGGCACGGCTTCCCCGTCCGCCGCGTCCGCCACCGCCGCCAGCGCATGCGGACCGGTCCGCCGAAAGAAACGGGGATCGCCGACCAACGTCGAGCGGTCCGGGCCGCCTATCATGACTAGCGCTTTTGCGGTGCTTTGGCCGGCGCGCCAGCGGTAGCCGGAGCGGTCGGAGCAGGGCCGGCGGGAGCAGGAGCAGCCGTGGCGGGGACGGCTGGGGCGGGTCCGGCCGGTGTGCCTGAAGTGGCAGCCGGCATCGCAGCCGCGTTGGCGGAAGGGGCGCCAGCCGCGGCAGCCCCGTCAGCGCCTGGCACGGTGGCAGCCACGGGCGTAGCCGAGGTCGGGGTCGCCATCGCCAGGGGCGAGACGCCATCGGGCGGCACGATGACTCCCGGCAGCACCTTGTTCAGTACCTCGGCGACCGCTGGCGTCAGATCGAAATCCGCGGTTGTCCCAAGGATCTGCGCACGATTGAGCACCAGGTTTATGCCGCGCGACAGTGCGACCTGCTGCGCCACCTGCTCCATCGTGCGGTTGATCTGGGCCATGACGTATTGGCCGGCCTCCTGGATGATGCGGTTACGTTCGCCAAAGCGGCGCTGGGCTTCGGTCGCGCGATCCTGGATCTCCCGTTCGCGCGTCCGGATCTGCTCTGGCGACAGCTTCGGTCGCTCGGTCGCGAAAGCCTGGCCGAGATCGCGCAGCGCGGTCTGCTCCTTCTGCGCATCGGCGTTCAGTTTCTGGCCACGCGTGTTCAGTTCCTTGTAGGCAGCCTGATACGCGGTTGAGACGCGCAACACGTCTGGCACCGACAGGATGCCGACGATGGCGGCCGGCGTCGCCGGACCCTTCGGCACCGGGGGGACCTCAGGTGGGGGCGGCAACTGAACCTGCAGTTGCTGCTGCGTCAGGCCGGGTTGCTCGCCGCCGTCGGCTGGCAGCGGCAATGTACCAAGCCCGGTCCCGTTCACGCCGGGCACTGGCCTGGGTGGCGCCTGCCGAGGCGGAGAGGGACCGCCCGCGCGAGGCTGGCCAGGAACGAACCACTCCCCATTGGGGGATTGCTGAGCCAGAACGCAGGTTGAATGCAACAGCAACGCCAGTGCGCTGACCGCGCCGACGCCAGAAAATCGAATTTGAACCACTAGAACCTCGTACCGAAGCCGAACCGGAAAATCTGGGTTTGGTCGCCCGGTTGCTTGTACACAAACGGCGCCAAGTCAACATTTATCAAGCCGAACGCGGTGCGCCAGGAGATCCCGACGCCGGCGCCCACGCGAGGCGTCGCGGAGGCATTGATCTGGCAACTGACGCCGCCCGTGGAAACGCAGCCTCCACCGTTCCTGAACGACGCCTGGGTCAGCCCACCCACATCCACGAAGGCTCGGCCTGTCAACCCCAGATCTGGAGACACCGGCAGTGGAAACCGTTGCTCGGTGGTCTGGGTCCAGATCAAACGGCCGCCGAGCGGATCGCCGGACACCGCGTCGTGCGGCCCGGCACCACCGATTTCGAAGCCGCGCAGGTTGTCGCCGCCCAGGAAGAAGCGGTCGATGATTTCCTCACGGCCGCCGTTGAGCAATGTCATGTAGCCGCCGCTGGCCCCCAGCTTGAGGACCCAGTCCGGATTCGCCGAACTGACGCTCGAGCGGAATGTAGTAGGCCGTGTTCAGGTTGCCACGGATGAAGCGCGCATCGCCACCGAGGCCGGCAAAGTCGGTTCCCGCCTCCACCACAAAACCGCTGTGCGGGTCGACCTTGCTGTCGCGGTAGTCCAGGGTCACCACCTGGCTGATCTGCGACAGCAATGTCGTTCCGGCCTCGCTGAGGATGTACGGGCTGGCGGTGCTGATCACGTTGAACACATCGCGATCGACCAGCGAGTATGCTCCAGACCTGCCGGAGATGCTCGTTGATGTCGTACCCGAGGCGGAGGTCGAACCCTGCCCGCCGCTCATCGTACGGTTCGGTTCCGAGAAAGTTTGTCTGGATCAGGAACACGTCGGCGCCGGCGATGAGATTGCGGTCAAGGAAATACGGATCGGTGAGCGAGCCGTTGATCGAGCTTTGCCTTTGAGCGAGCGTGCCATTGATGCCGGCGTTGATGCCGGTGCCGATCAGATTACGCTCGGACAGACCGACGTTCACCAGGGCGCCGGCATCGGTCGAGTAGCCGCCACCGAAGGTCAGTTCGCCCGTCGCCTTTTCCGATGATGTTCGTTACGAGAATTGCCTTATCGGGCGCCGATCCTCGGTTGGTCACGATGTCGACCCCCTGGAAGTAGCCGAGGTCGGTCAATCGGGTCTTGGTCCGGCGAACCGCCTCCGCGTTGAACGCATCGCCTTCCGCCAGACGGATATTCGCGGCGGATGACCTTGTCCTTGGTGCGCGTGTTGCCGACGATATCGATCCGTTCGACATACACCCGTGGCCCCTCGCCTACATCGAAGATCAGTTCGATGATGTGCTTTGCGACATCGCGAGTGACGCGCGGCTTTACTTCGACGAATGCGTAGCCGCGGTTATGCACCGCCTGCTCCATCAGATCCGAGGTCCGGCCGATGGCATCGCCGTCGTACCAGTCGCCTTCCTGGATCTGCAAGCGACGAGCGCAGGTCAGCGCCGCTCAGATTGCGGAGCTGCGAATTGATGGTGATCTTGCCGACTCGGTAGCGCTCGCCCTCATTGACCGTGAACGACAGGAAGAAGCCCTTCCGGTCGGGCGACAGTTCCGCGCTGGCGCGCGACGATCTGCACGTCGGCATAACCATTCTTCAGATAGAACCGCCGCAGCAGCTCCTTGTCGAAGTTCAGCCGCTCCGGCTCGTATTGATCCGACGAGGACAGAAAGCGCCACCAGCGCGACTCGCGGCTGTTGATCACTTCCGCCAGCCGGTCCTCGCTGAACGCCTTGTTGCCGTTGATCACGATTTTGCTGATCAACGTGGCCGAGCCGTCGTTGATCTGGAAAATGACGTCAACGCGGTTCTGCGGCAGACGGATGATTTTCGGGTCGACCGTCGCATCGAAGTAGCCCTTGCGCGCGTACTGATCCAGGATGTGCTGCCGATCCGCTCTCGGCCAAGGCGGGGGTGAAGACCGCCCGTGGCCGCAAGCGCATCTGCGGCAGCAACTGATCGTCGGTGAGCTTGTGGTTGTTCTCGAACGCCACCCGATTGACGATCGGATTCTCGACCACGTGCACGATGAGATCGTTGCCGCTGCGCTCCAGGCGGACGTCCTGGAACAAACCGGTGGCATATAGGGTCTTGAGGCTGCGGTCGAGCCGGTCCGCGTCAAAGCGATCGCCCGGCTGGACCAGCAGGTAAGATCGAATGGTGCCCTCCTCGATCCGTGCGTTGCCCTCCACCTTGATCGCCGCGATCACGCCGGACGGGGTTGCGACAGCGTGGGTCGACCGTGTTCGCGTGGCGCTTGCGCGCCCGGGCGCAGCGGGCGTCGGCGTTGCCGCGGTAGCGGCCGTCGGGACAGATCGTGAAGTGGCTCGAGGCGTGGTTTGTGCGGTGGCGGCACCGATGACCAGCATTGGCACCAGGCAGGCGGCGATAAGCCGCACAGCACGGATCATCAACAAAAGGCTGGTCCCCCTAATAGGCATGCGCGCGGTGCGAATCGATCGGCGACCGGTGGTGCGGTGCGCACGCCGCCGCACCATAGCGACCGACCGCACCTGAAGCTAGCACCAGCGCTATCCCTGGCGATGCCGACGCCTTGCCATAAGTGGTTGATTCACAGTGAGAACCATGCCGTCGACATTAGCCGCGGCGTGATGGTTCAGCCGATCAGATCGGCGACCCAGCGAAACAATCCGATATGGCTGAGGTCGTTCCAGGTTGCGAAAACGAACAGGCAGGCCAGCACCGCCAGGCCGGCCCGGAAGCCGTATTCCTGCGCGCGCGGCGGCAGCGGGCGGCCGCGCATCGCTTCCACCAGATAGAACAGCAGGTGGCCGCCATCCAGCACCGGGATCGGGAAACAGATTGATCAGGCCGAGATTGACCGAGAGCACGGCGATGAATGAGACCAGGCTGGCCAGTCCAAGCTGGGCCACCTGGCCGGAGAGCTGGGCGATCCGCAGCGGCCCGCCAAGCTCGTCGGTGCCGCGCGCGCCGGAGATCATCTGCGCCAGTCCGCCGACCGTTTCAGCGGTGATCGTCCAAGTCTGCCGCACGCCGCCCCACAGCGCGGCGGGAACGCTGACATGCTGATATTCGACGTCGCCACCTCGAATACCGAGCAGACCAACCTGACGGCCGCCGACTTCGCGCGAATCGGTGGTCACCGTGAGCGTCTGATCCGCGTGCTCCGCTTGATGGTGACCTCCAGCGGCTGCGCCGGATGCGCTGTGATGATCCGCTGCAGGTCCTCGAAGGTGCCTATCTTGTCGCCGCCAATCGAGAGATGCGATCCTTGGCCAGCAGGCCGGCGCGGGAAGCGGCGCTGTCCGGCATCACCTCACTCACGACCGGCAGCGCGACGGGCTTGCCGACGGCGATGAACAGGGCGGCGAAGACGACCATGGCAAGCAGGAAATTAGCGGCGGGACCGGCGGCAACGACGATGGCCCGAGACAGCACCGGCTTTTCATGGAAGGTCTCGCCAGCAACCCAGCCGGCGCGGACCTGATCGGACACGTCTTCCGGACGCTCCTGCCCATGCATCTTCACGTAGCCGCCAAGCGGGTATCCAGGCCAGCTTCCAGACTGTGCCATGCCGGTCGGTCCAGGACGTGATCGCCTGGCCGAAGCCGATGGAGAACGTCTCCACCCGCACGCCTCGCCAGCGCGCAGCCAAGTAGTGGCCAAGTTCGTGGAAGAAGACGAGTACGCCGAGCACCACGATGAATGCGACGACGCTTTGAACGAACCCCGGAATAGCGGTCAACACGATCACGATTTTGCCCTTCTGGTCAGGAACAACTGCATCATGCGGCATAAGCCGGAATAAATCGCTGCGCGCCACGCCGGGCGGTCTCGTCAAGCGCAATCACGTCCTCCAGCGACTCCGCCGACTCGGGTCCCCAGTTGTTGCAGCACCCGATCCACGACGCTGACGATGTCGAGAAATCCGATCTGGCGTTGCAGAAAAGCCGCGACGGCGATTTCGTTGGCCGCATTCAGAATGGTGGGGGCGCCGCCTGCCGCCTGCAATGCCTCACGGGCCAGTCGCAACGCAGGAAAGCGGAGCAGGTCGGGCTCGGTGAACTCCAGGCGGCTCGACCTGGGCCAGATCGAGGCGCGGGGAGATCGTCGCCATCCGGCGCGGCCAGGCCAGGGCGTGGGCGATCGGAATGCGCATATCGGGCGAACCGAGTTGCGCCAGTGACCGAGCCGTCATGGTAGTGGACCATGCCGTGAATGACCGACTGAGGATGCACCAGGACCTCGATCGCGGTCTCCGGCAAGTCGAACAGCCGCGCCGCCTCGATCAGCTCCAGCCCCTTGTTCATCATCGTCGCCGAATTGATGCTGATCTTGGCGCCCATCGACCAGACCGGATGGCGCAACGCGGCCTCCGGGGTAGCGCGCGCCATATCCTCCAGGCTCGCGGTGCGGAACGGACCGCCGGACGCGGTCAGGATGATCTTCTCCACCGCGCCATGGTTGCCCTCGGCCAGCGACTGGAAGATGGCGTTATGCTCTGAATTGACCGGCAGGAGCGTCGCCCCGGCCTCCCGCACCGCGCCCAGCATCACTTCGCCGGCGCAGACCAACGCTTCCTTGTTGGCAAGACCAACGAAGGCGCCGCGCCTGATCGCGGCGAGTGTGGGCGCGAGTCCCGAGGCACCGGTGATCGCCGCCATGGTCCAGTCCGCCGGCAGCGAGGCAGCCTCGATCACCGCCTCGGCCCCGGCGGCGACCTCGATCCCGGTGCCAGCGAGAGCATCCCGTAAGCCCGGCGAATGCCGCCGGATCGGCAACCACCGCGCGCTCAGCCCGCAGGGCGATGGCCTGTTCCGCCAGCAGCAGAGGCGTTGCGACCCGCCACCAGCGCCCTGACCTTGAATTGCTCGGGTGCCGCGGCAAGCAGGGTGACCGTTTGCGTGCCGACGCTGCCGGTACTGCCAAGGACCGTTATGGACCGCGACGCCTCGGAAGGCCTGCGCCGCACGCGGACTCGAATCATGGGTGGCATTCATTGCCAAGGCATTACTCCACCTCCGAGCAGGAGCGCCAGTAGGGCTGCTGCCGGTGCGGCGGCGAGGACTGCGTCCAGGCGATCGAGCAGGCCACCGTGGCCCGGGAATCAGATGGCCCGAATCCTTCACCTTGAAATGCCGCTTCAACAGGCTTTCGAGCAGATCACCGGCCTGACCCACACATCCGATCATGCCAGCGAGCAGGGCGGCCTGCCAGTCCGCGATGCCGGACGCCAAAAATGCTTGCGGCGACGAAGCCGACCGCCATCCCAGCCAACAGGCCGCCGGCCGCTCCCGACCACGTTTTGCCGGGCGAAATCCGAGGTGCAAGCAGAGGTCCGCCGATGGCGCGTCCCATCGGCGTAGGCGCCGATATCGGTCGCCCAGATGATCATCAGCAGGACGACGACCTCGGCGAACCCGTCGGTTGGCGTCGCACGCAGCCAGATCAGCGCGACCGCGGCCGGGCCGATGTAGAGCACGCCGACGGCAGCGGCGATCGGCGCGCCGCGACAGTCCGCGCGATGGCGACGATGGCGATACCGCCAGCAGCACGCCGAGCGCGCTTCCCGGCCGCTCCCGAGCGCGGTCAGGCACACGGCCAGCGGCAGCGAGGCGAACATCACGACAGAGCCGGGCTCGAGGGGCGCGCCGACACAAACGCAGCCACTCGAACGCCATGCCGATCGAGATCAGCGCGACCATGGACGCGCGAAGGCCGTACCCCGCCGATCCAGACACACCCGAGAGCCAGCGGCACCATGACCGCAGCGGAGAGAATCCGTGTCCGCAGGTCGCCCCATCGGCCGGTCGCTGGCCGGAGCACCGTTCCGCGGCTGCTTGCTCAGCCTGAGCGAGCGCCAAATCGCCGCTCCCGCCGAGAGTAGTCCGCGAGCGCGGCGGCGAAATGGGTCTCGTTGAAGTCGGGCCAAAGCACGTCGAGGAACACCAGTTCGGCATACGCGGCCTGCCACAGCAGGAAGTTCGACAGCCGCTGCTCGCCCGAGGTTCGGATGATCAGATCGGGATCGGGCGTCCCGGCGGTGGCGAGGAAGCCCTCGAAGACGTCCTCGCACAGTTTGTCGGGTTCGAGCTTGCCGGCCAGCACCGCCTCGGCGGCAGCGCCGCGCGGCGGCGACGATCTCGGCCCTGGCGCCATAGGACAATGCTATCGTCAGATTAAGGCGCAGGTTGCGCTGGGTATCGCGTTCCGCCGCTTCCAGATCGGCCTGGATATCCGCGTCAAACCGGCTCGCGGTCGCCGATGAAGCGCAGGCGCACGCCGTTGGCCTTCAGTTCGGCGATTTCGGTTTTCAGGTAACGCCGCAGCAATCCGGTCAAATCCAGGATTTCGCCTGCCGGGCGCCGCCAGTTTTCGCTGCTGAAGGCATAGATTGTCAGCCAGGACGACGCCGCTGCGGATCGCCGCCTCGACCGCCCGCCTTACCGCCCGCGCGCCTTCGCGGTGGCCGGCAATCCTGGGCAAGCCGCGGGAGGCCGCCCAGCGGCCGTTCCCGTCCATGATGATCGCCACATGGGCCGCGGCATGCCGCGGAATCGGATGGGCCGGGACCGAGACCCGACTGGCCGGTAGCCGGCGGACGACGAGGAGCTTGCTCGCGGAGGTCGGTGATCGGCTGGGTGATGACGGGCATCTGGGACTGGGGCTCGCTTCAAACCTGCCTGATGTCCTTTTCCTTGTCCGCGAGCGCCTCGTCCACCTTTTTAATGTATTGGTCGGTGAGCTTTCTGCACCTCATCAGACCAGTTCTTCGCCAGGTCCTCACCGATCTCGTGCTTCTTCTCGTGCGCCTTGATCTGCTCCATGCCGTCCCGCCGCACGCCGCGGACCGCGATCCTGGCACCCTCGGCGTACTTGTTCGCCGTCTTCGCCAGCTCGTTGCGCCGCTCGGTGGTCAACTGCGGGATCGGCACGCGAACCAGCATGCCGTCAGCGGCCGGATTCAGCCCAAGGCCGGAGTCGCGGATAGCCTTTTCGACCGCCGAGACCATCGATTTGTCCCAGACCTGCACCGTGAGCATACGTGGTTCGGGCGTGCCGATGGTGCCGACCTGGTTGAGCGGCATCTCGGTGCCATAGGCGACCACCTTCACCGGCTCGAGGAGGCCCGGATGGGCGCGGCCGGTCCGCAGCCCGGCGAACTCCCGTCGCAGCGTCTCGATCGCGCCGTCCATACGGCGAGTCAGATCTTGCTTCAGACTGTTCAGATCAGCGGCGGCCATCAGTGCCTCCCCAACTCCCTTTGAGCCCAATCCCTTACCGACGCCATGCTGGCTTCCAGCCGACGGCTGGCCGCTGTTCACCGAGCCAATTGCATCAGCCAGGGCCGCTCCGGCTTCGCGCATTCCAGCCGAAACAACCACTGATATGACCCATCATCGCTCTAGTGTGCCGATTCGACGATCCGGGTAAATGCCCCCTCGCCGCGCATCACCTGCGCGAACGCGCCGGGGGCGTGGATGTTGAATACGATGATCGGCAGATGATTTTCGCGCGCCAGGCTGATCGCGGCGGCATCCATCACGCCGAGGTCGTTCGACAGCACATCGAGGTATGTCAGTTGATCGTAACGGGTGGCGTTTTCGACCTTGCGCGGATCGGCGGAATAGACGCCGTCCACCTGGGTGCCCTTCAGCAGCGCATTGCAGTGCATCTCGGTGGCGCGCAAGGCCGCGGCGGTGTCGGTGGTGAAGAACGGATTGCCGGTGCCGGCGGCGAAAATCACCACCCGGCCCTTTTCCATGTGCCGCTCCGCGCGGCGCCGAATATAGGGCTCGCAGACCGAGGCCATCGGGATCGCCGACTGCACCCGGGTCGGCACATTGCGCTTTTCCAGCGCCGACTGCACGGCCAACGCGTTCATCACGGTCGCCAGCATGCCCATGTAGTCGGCCTGGGCGCGATCCATGCCCGACGCCGGCGCCGGAAACACCGCGGAAGATGTTTCCGCCGCCGATGACCACCGAGACCTGGACGCCCATCGCGACGACATCCTTGATATCGTTGGCGATTGCGCCGACCATTTCGTTGTCCAGCCCGTATTCGCGCCGTCCCATCAGCGCTTCCCCGGACAGCTTCAACAAAACACGCTGGTAGACCGCGGACTGTGTCATGTGACTCCCGTCAGTCGGCTCGCCCTGAGGCGACGGCGCGCGCACCGTAGTGATGCCGCCCGCAGCGAACAAGGCGCCAGCGGTCACATATCGCGCGTGGCTCAAACTCCCGCTGTCGCGGCGACCTCGGCGGCGAAGTCCGGCCCTTGCGGCTTGTCGATGCCTTCGCCAAGCTGGAATCGCGCGAAACCGGTCAGCGTCACGCCGGCCTTCTTGACGACCGCCCGCACTCGGCTTTCGCCATCATGCACCCAAACCTGCTCCAGCAGCACCACTTCCTCGTAGTATTTTCGCACCCGGCCCTCGACCATCTTCTCGATGATGGACTCCGGCTTGCCGGAGCGCGCGCCTGCTCGTGAGCACGGCACGCTCCCGCTCCAGCGCCGCGGGATCGACGCTGTCGATGTCCAGCGCTTCCGGCCGCGTCGCGGCGACGTGCATGCCGACCTGACGGCCCAGGATCTCGAGCGTAGCCAGTTCGCCGGGACCCTCGACCGCCGCCAGCACGCCGATCTTGCCGACACCGGGCTTGAGCGCGCCGTGCATATAGGTCGCGACCACGCCCTGGTCCGACGCTCAGCAGCTTGGCGCGCCGCAGGGTCATGTTCTCGCCGATCGTCGCGACCATCTGGATCAGCTCATCCGCCACGGTGCGCCCGCTGCCGGGGAACGGCGCGGCCTTGATCGTATCGAGGTCGTCACCGACCTGCAGCGCGATCTTCGCCACGGCTTCCACGAAATCCTGAAACGTCACGTTGCGGGCGACGAAATCGGTTTCGGCGTTGACTTCGACCATGGCGGCCTTGCCGGGCGCCGAGGCGACCGCCGACCAGACCCTCGGCGGCGACCCGGCCCGACTTCTTGGCGGCGGCGGCGAGGCCCTTCTTGCGCAGCCAGTCGATCGGCGGCTTCCACGTCGCCGTCGGTCTCGGTCAGCGCCCTCTTGCAGTCCATCATGCCCGCGCCGGTCTTTTCACGCAGGTCCTTGACCAGGCCGGCGGTAATCTCAGCCATCGTTGTTTCTCCGAAAAAAGGTTCAGGCGGTCGCGGCGCGGCTCGGCGTCGGCAAGCGCTTCGGCCGGAAGTTCCTCTCGCGCGCCGATGTCGGCGCCCGGATGCCGCCATCTCGGCGCTGATGCCGTCCAGCACCGCGCCGGCGACGAGATCGCAGTACAGCGAGATCGCCCGGATCGCGTCGTCGTTGCCGGGGATCGGGAAGGTCACGCCGGTCGGGATCGGAATTGCTGTCGAGCACCGCGACCACCGGGATATGCAGCTTGTTGGCTTCCTCGACCGCCAGCTTTTCCTTGTTGGTGTCGATGATGAACAGGATGTCCGGCAGGCCGCCCATGTCCTTGATGCCGCCCAGCGCGCGATCCAGCTTGTCCTTGTCGCGGGTGATGTCGAGGACCTCTTTCTTGGTCAGGCCCTGGGTGTCGCCGGCGACCAGATCCTCGATATGGCGCAGCCGCTTGATCGAGCCGGTGATGGTCTTCCAGTTGGTCAGCGTGCCGCCGAGCCAGCGGTGGTTGATGTAGTACTGGCCGCAGCGCTTGGCGGCTTCGGCGACCTGTTCCGCGGCGGCGCGCTTGGTGCCGACGAACAGCACGCGCCCGCCGGCGGCGGTCACGTCACGCACGGCACGCAGCGCGCGGTCCAGCATCGGCACGGTCTGCTGCAGGTCGATGATGTGCACCTGGTTGCGGGTGCCGTAGAGAAACGGCGCCATGCGCGGGTTCCAGCGCCGGGTGTGGTGGCCAAAGTGAACGCCGGCTTCCAGAAGCTGGCGGAGGGTGAATTCGGGCATCGCCATCGGCGTGCTCCTTTCCTGTCGTCCGGTTGTTGCCTCCGCGGGGGTTGCCGATCGGCACCGGACCCGAGCCGGTTAAGGCCGGGAAAGGACCCCGCGTGTGAATTATCCGCAGCCGTCAGCTCCGGGCAATTTCCCCGGGAGCGTCCTGACCGCCGACGTGCGGGGTATGGCCGAGACGGCACCGAATTGCAAGCTGCCGTGCCGGGAGCGGGCCCGATGTCCATGCACCGGGCGTTGACGGAACGCGGCGTCAATGGAACGGTCCGCGGCCTGCTCGCGATCAAGAGGCGATGCATATCGATGGGGGAGATACCTTGGCTTCATCTCAAAGGCGTGACCTGCTGGCCGGCCTCGCGCTCGGCGCCGGCAGCCTTCTGGGCGCTCAGGTGGTAGCCGCGGCCGAACCCCAGCCAAACCGAGGGCCAGGCGTTGGCGGAAGCGATCCAGGTCCCCGGGACCCGATGCGGGAGGCGGAAAACCCCGACATTCTCAATCCGCCCGCGACTGATCACGGCACGCTGCCCAATCTGCGGTTCTCTTTCGCTGACGCTCACGTCAGGCAGGAGAGCGGTGGCTGGACCCGCCAGATCACCGAGCGTGAACTGGGTGTCTCCAAGAGCATCGCCGGGGTCAACATGCGGCTCAACGCCGGCGGTGTTCGGGAACTGCACTGGCACAAGGAGGCCGAATGGGCATACATGCTCTACGGCAATGCGCCGGATCACGGCGATCGACGAGCAAGGCCGCAATTTCGTCGACGATGTCGGCGTTGGCGATCTCTGGTTCTTCCCCTCGGGCATGCCGCACTCGATCCAGGGGCTGAACCCCGACGGCTGCGAATTCCTGCTGGTGTTCGACAGTGGCGACTTCGACGAGGACAGCACCTTCCTGCTGAGCGACTGGTTCAAGCACGTGCCTCCCGAGGTGCTGGCTAAGAATTTCGGTGTTCCCGCCGATCTGCTGAGCCATACGCCCGATCCAAGCGACCTCTATATCTTCAGCGCCGCAGGTGCCCGCGACCACTCGGTCCCGACCGGCTGATGGGGGCCGCGCCGGTGCCACAGAGCTTCAGTCACAGAATGCTGGCGCAGGAGCCGATCAGAACCAGGAGCGGCACGGTACGGATCGCCGAATTCAAGCAACTTCCCGGCCTCAAAGACCATCGCGGCCGCGCTCGTCGAGATCGAGCCGGGCGGGCTGCGGGAGCTGCACTGGCATCCCAACACCGACGAGTGGCAGTACTACATCCAGGGCGAGGCGCGGATGGGCGTGTTCGGCTCCTCCGGCCAGGCACGGACCTTCAATTTCCGCGCCGGCGACGTCGGATACGTGCCCTTTGCGATGGGCCACTATATCGAGAACACCGGCACGAAAACGCTGCGTTTCCTCGAGATGTTCAAGAGCAGCTACTACGCCGATGTGTCACTTAATCAGTGGATGGCACTGACGCCACCGGAACTCCTGGAAGCGCATCTGCATCTCGACAAGGCGGTGATGGCGGCGCTGCGGAAGCAGAAGAGTCCGGTGGTGCCGGCCTGATCATGTCGCGGGTTGGGTGCGAAGGCCGCCCTGTCAGGCCCCGGCCGCCTGCTGCACCAGCCTGGCGGCCTCCGCCCCACGGACCTTGGCGATATCGTCCTGATACTTCAGCAGCACGCCCAGTGTCTCATCGACATCGCCGGCGGTGAGCTCGGTCTTGTTCAGGTAAGTCAGCGCCTGCGCCCAATCGATCGTCTCGGCGACGCCGGGCAGCTTGAACAGCTCCTCCCCGCGCAGCGTCTGGACGAACGCGACGACCTGAGCGGCCAGGTGCGCCGGCACCTCGGGGGCCTTCGCGTCGAGGATCGCCCGCTCCCGCTTCGCATCCGGATAATCGACCCAGTGATACAGGCAACGGCGACGGATCGCGTCGTGCACCTCCCGCGTGCGGTTCGAGGTCAGCACGACCACCGGCCGGGTCTTCGCGCGCACGGTGCCGTATTCAGGCACGCTGATCTGGAAATCCGCCAGCAGCTCCAGCAGGAACGCCTCGAACGGCTCGTCCGCGCGGTCCAGTTCATCGATCAGCAGCACGGCGGGCGGCTGGTCCGGGTCGACCGCCGACAGCAGCGGCCGCGCGCTGCAGATACTCCCGGGTGTAGATGTCGCGACGACAATTCGTCGCGATCGGTCTGGCCCGCCGCCTCGGCCAGGCGGATCGCCATCAGCTGGCGGGCGTGATCCCACTCGTACGCCGCCGCCGACAGGTCCATGCCGTCATAGCACTGCAGCCGCACCAGCCGCCGGTTCAGACCGGCCGCCAGCACCTTGGCGATCTCCGTCTTGCCGGTGCCAGGCTCGCCTTCCAGGAACAACGGCCGTTGCATCGCCAGTGCCAGGTGCACCGTCGTCGCCAGTTCGCGGTCGGCGATATAGCCCTGGTCGGCCAGCAGCTGCTCGGTCTCCGCGACGGATTTCGGCAGATCGGAGGCGGACAGATGCTCGCCAGACAGGCAGCAACATCCCACGAATCATGCTTCCCAGCATCAGCAGGACCATGACCGGCAGAACGAACGCCCCGCCGATCCAGGCGGCGAGCGGCAGACCGAACGGCTCGCGGCGGGATGAGCGGCCCAGATCGGAATGCCGGGCGGTGCATTCGGCGGCGGCGGTGACGGTTCGAGCGACGGCGCGCGCCGTCACCGTGGCGCTGGTGCGGCGTCGGCGGCGGGGCCAGCTTCTGCACCTCTTGCGGAAATTTGGTGAAGAACTGCTCGGCCATCTGTTTCGCGCGTCGCATCGATCAGCCGCGCCCCCAGTTGCGCCAGCTTGCCGCCCACCTGGGCGTTCACCTGATATTTCAGCAATGTGTCCGCCGCGTCGTCGGTCAGAAACACCTTGGCGCCGCCTTTGGCGAAACCGGCGACGCCGCCCTGGCCCTCGCCGGTGATGGTGTAGCTGTTCGGCGCATCGATGTCGGACAGCAGTCACGGCGCCGTTGAACCGGGCCGAGATGGGCCCGAGTTTGACCGCCGCCGTCGCCTTCATCTGGTTGTCGGAGGTCTTCTCCAGGCTCTCGCAGCCCGGAATGCTGGCCTTCAGACCTCCGGGTCGTTCAAAGCTTCCCAAACCATCTGGCGCGGCGCGGGAATGCGCCTCTCACCCGTCATGTCCATGCGGAAACCATCCCCTGTTACGCGGTCGGACGTTACTTGCAGGGTGATGGGCGTGCAACAGACCTGCCCTTTCGCGAAATCCGCGCCCTGGAAGCGACCGACGTGGCGGGTTAGCCTGTTGTCCCCAGCACGGCCGCAACCATCGCGGCAATTTCATTGCCGATCGCTTCATAGAAGTCGGTTGCGAGCTTGAGGTCGCTGACCGGCAGGTTAACGAAAATCAACTTGGACATCACTTCCTCCTTCTCCAGTCCCGCGAGCCACGCTATCGTCTCGCTGCAATGTTAGTAGGTGTGATGTATCTTGATGTCAAGATACATTGTGAAGAGAGATATATCATGGATCGTGCCGAGATCGCGATAGACCAATGGGCCCGCGAGCGCCCGGATCTCCCCTCGCTCCCGATGGCAGTGCTCGGCCGACTATCCGAAGCCGCAGAACTCATCATGCGCGATCATCTCAACCCCCTGTTCGCAAATGTCGGCCTGCAGCCGGGCGAATTCGACGTGCTCGCGACGCTGCGGCGTTCGGGCGAACCCTATATGCTGTCGCCTACGAGGCTTTACGAAGCGGCGATGATCTCGTCAGGTGGGATGACCAACCGCCTCGACCGGCTCGAGCGCGCCGGGCTGATCGAGCGCCGCCTCGACCCCGACGATCGCCGCGGGAAGCTGATCGCGCTTACCGCCGCCGGCCGACGCGTCATCGACGAAACGATCACCCTCACGTCGCGAACGAGGCGCAAGTTCGACGGTTGCTCGCCCCCGCCGAGCACGAAAAGCTCAATGCTTGCCAGGAAGCTGATCGCCGGTTATCGCGTCGATCGGTCGGCGCGGGGCACGGCCAGGCCAGCGCCGGATGGCCCGCGCTGGTGATCATTAAAACCCAAAGCAGGGCAAGAGAACCCGGCACTCGATGTACCATGTGCAACCACCAGGGCCGGGACGATACTGCCGCACCGGTCGATTTGTGTACGGGAACGCGAACCTTGACGACGTCCCAGAGCCTCATAGCTTGCCATAGGCCTCGACGTCGGCCTCGGTGCTCCATTCGTGGAATGACGCGAAGGGGTCATCGGCCTCCGGGCGAGGCTCGAACCGCTGCAGGACCACACGTCCCATTTTCAATAACGTAGGCGATCTCGTCGCCGGCCCTGAGGCCCAGAGCCAGCTCGAACCGGCTGTGGTATCGTCGTCTGCGCCTTACTCGTCGAGCCTGCTGGTGATCATAAAACAGCCAGTCTTGCGAGGCATTGGTTCCTTGCTTGCGGCTAGCGTTCGAGCCGACCGTGACCCAGCGCCTCAGAACAGCAACCCCTTCTTCAGCAGCCCGTGCACGCCCTTCTCGCCGTTCACCGTCTGGGTGACGTGGAAATCCACCGCCAGGGAGCAGAACTGGTAGGCCTCCTGCCGGGACAGATTGGTGCGGCTGGTGATGAAGGCGATCATCTCCCGCAGCGCGGTCTTCATCGCGACATCGAGGTCCTCGTGCATGCCCATGGAGATGAAGTGGCTGGCGGTTTCGGCCCGAGGGTATTTCAACATCGGATTGCGCGCGCCGCCGCCCTTGTGCAGCTTCAAGCGTGAAGGTCCCGGTCAGACAGATCTCCAGCGCGTTGATGCAGACCTCGCCGTCGCCTTGCACGCCGTGACCGTCGCCGGCCGAGAACAGCGCCCCCGGGCGCCCACACCGGCAGGAACAGTGTCGATCCGGCGCCGAGTTCCTTGTTGTCCAGGTTGCCGCCGTGCTCGCGCGGCTGGACGGTGGAGATCGCGCCATAGGCAGGCGGCGGCGCCACACCCATCACGCCAAAGAACGGCGACAGGTTCAGCTCGGTGCCCCAGGGCAGCCGGCAGGTCTTGCGCTCCCGATCTACCGGGATATGCGACATGAAGCGCTCGGGGAAGTCCTCCGGCAAGGTGCCGGCCAACGGACGGAAGCCGCAATAGCCCCAGTCGCAGCCAAGCTCGATCTCGTTGACATGCACTTCCAGCATGTCGCCCGGTTCGGCGCCGGAGACCGCCACCGGCCCGGTGATCAGATGACCCGGCGCGCGCGGGATATTGGCGGCATGGATCGCAGCCAGCGCCGGCGGGATGCTCAGCCCAGACTCCGGCGGCGGCATCACTTCCGGACCGCCAGACACGCATTCCAGCACCAGGGTGTCGCCGGAGTCGATCGTGATCAGGGGCGGGAAAGCCGGTCAAAGACGCCCCAGCGCACGGTCTCCGGTGTCGAGGCAATACGGTGCGTGGCCATTGCGTTCCCCTTCGATCAGCGGGCGATGCCACCACATCGGTAGGGGCAGCACAACCGCCGGCATGCCGCGGCCCCTCGGTCGGAGCCTTCCGGCTCGGCGACCGTAACGGCCCCCCGCTACGCGACGTCCGAGGCCCCGATGGCACCCCTAAGCTCGGCATCGATTTCGGCAGCGAGGGACGGGTTCGCGCGGCGGATCTGGCTGGCTCGCAGCGTCATACCCAAATGCGGTGATGGACGGATTTCCCAAGCCTCGAGAAACAGCAGGTCGGCCTCGATACGGGAGTCGCTGGCCCCCTGCAGCGCCCTCCGTACGGCTTGCGTGAAGGGCGGCTTCGGTGGAGTTGAAGCGGTCGACATCCAACGTTTCCCAATGTTGCCTGGATACCGCCCGGGCTACTCCTCGGGGACCTTATTGACCCGGGATCGGCGCATCAGGCGGAGCCGCTTGCAAATAGGAACAACCACGCTGGTTCACCAGCTAGCCGCCATGACAAGGAGGTGAACAATTCACTAATCAATAGCGGTAAAGCTCGTGCTTGAACGGCCCCCGTGCCGGCACACCGATGTATTCCGCCTGCTTCGGCGAGAGTGTCGTCAGCTTCGCGCCCACCTTCGCCAGATGCAGTGCGGCAACCTTCTCGTCGAGATGCTTCGGCAGAGTGTAAACCGTCGTGCGCTCATATTTGCCGGCAGGGGCGGTGAACAGTTCGATCTGCGCCAGCACCTGATTGCTGAAACTGGCGCTCATGACGAAGCTCGGGTGTCCGGTCGCGTTGCCCAGGTTCACCAGGCGCCCTTCCGACAACAGAATCAAGTCGCTTGCCGTCGGGAAAGACTACCTCATCGACCTGCGGTTTGACGTTCTCCCACTTATAGTTGCGCAACGCATCGATCTGGATCTCAGAGTTGAAATGGCCGATGTTGCACACCACGGCGCGGTGCTTCATCGCGCGCATGTGGTCGAGGGTGATCACGTCGACATTGCCGGTTGCGGTGACGAAGATGTCGCCGACCGGCGCGGCGTCGTCCATCGTAACAACCTGGTAACCTTCCATCGCCGCCTGTAACGCGCAGATCGGATCGACCTCGGTCACCATGACGCGGCACCCGGCGTTGCGCAGCGAGGCCGACGAACCCTTGCCGACGTCGCCGAAGCCGTTCACCACGGCGACCTTGCCCGCCATCATCACGTCGGTGCCACGGCGGATGCCGTCCACCAGCGACTCGCGGCAGCCATAGAGATTATCGAACTTCGATTTGGTCACGCTGTCGTTGACGTTGATCGCGGGCGTCAGCAGTTTCCCCGCCCGCGCCATCTCCCACAGGCGGTGCACGCCGGTGGTGGTCTCCTCCGAGACGCCGCGAACATCGGCCAGCATTTCCGGATATTTCTGGTGCATCAGCAGCGTCAGGTCGCCGCCGTCGTCCAGGATCATGTTGGGGGTCCAAGGCTTGCCATTCCCCTCGGCCGGCCCGCGCACGGTCTGTTCGATGCACCACCAGAACTCCTCCTCGCTCATGCCCTTCCAGGCAAACACCGGAATGTTCTCGGCGGCGATGCCGGCGGCGGCGTGATCCTGCGTCGAGAAGATGTTGCAGGACGACCACCGCACCGTGGCGCCCAGCGCGATCAGGGTTTCGATCAGCACCGCGGTCTGGATCGTCATGTGCAGGCAGCCGGCGATACGCGCGCCCTTGCAACGGCTTCGATGACCCATATTCGGCGCGAATCGCCATCAGGCCGGGCATTTCGTCCTCGGCCATGCTGATTTCCTTGCGGCCCCACTCCGCGAGCGAAAGATCCTTCACCTTGAAATCCGGGGACGTGGTGGTGCTGGCCATCTGCAAGCTCCTGCTATGGGTCGCGGCGATATATAAAGATATCTGCATGTTTGCAAGTTTGTTCGCGGCGGTTGCATGAACAACCATAGGTTGGATCGAAACCCGAGGGGAGATCTCGCCAGGTAGCCAGCCGGAGCGCTCACACCGGAATGAATTTGACCCGACGGCCGTCTACGCCCAGCGTAATGCGCCCCTGTTTCAGCAGCAGCGCGTCATTGCCGAAGACCTCCCGCCGCCAGCCATGCATGCGACGGGATATCCGGCTCGTCCTCAAGCGCCAGCCGGTCGATGTCGTCGGAACTGGCGACCAGCCGGGGTGCGACATGGTGTTGCTCGGCACTTCGCCGCCAGCATCACCTTCAGCAGCGAGACCAGCGCGGCGGACGGCCGAGCGCTGTCGCGCGGTGAGGCGCCGCGGGCAGGTCGCGGTCGGGCATGGCGCGGGCTGTGGCAATCACCTCCAGCAGCGACGCACCCGAACGGCCCTCGGCAAAGCCGCGAGTGACCCCGCGCACCCGGGCGAGCGCATCGGCGGTCGGCGGGTGCGGTTGCGGCAACCTCGAGCAGCGCCTCGTCCTTCACCAGGCGCTGCCGCGGGATGTTGATCCGTTGCGCCTCGCGCTCCCGCCACGCCGCGATCACCTTCAGCACATACAGGAACCGGCGGTTGTTCGAGCGCGGGCGCAGCCGCTCCCACGCCTGTCTCGGGATCGGTGCGATAGGTCGCGGGGTTGTTCAGGATCGCCATCTCCTCGGCGACCCAGGGCAGCCTCCCCTCCTCCTCGAGCCGCGGCTGAGGCGCCTGTAGACCTCGCGCAGATGGGTCACGTCGGCGGCGGCATAGGTGATTTGCGCGTCCGACAGCGGCCGCACCGACCAGTCACTGAACCGGTGCGCCTTGTCGATATTGCCACCGGTCAGCGCCGACACCAGTGCGTCGTAGCCAACCTGGTCGCCGAACCCGGCCACCATCGCCGCCACCTGGGTGTCGAACAGCGGACGCGGCACATCGCCGAAATGCAGCACGAAGATCTCGATGTCCTGGCGCGCGGCATGGAACACCTTCGTCACCGCCTGATCGGTGAACAAGCGGCCGAGCACAGCGAGATCGATGCCGTCCGCCATGGCGTCGATCACCGCCACCTCGCGCTCGCCGGCGATCTGCACCAAGCATAGCTCAGGCCAGTAGGTGCGCTCGCGCATGAACTCGGTGTCGACGGCGACAAACGTCTCGGCATGCATGCGTTGGCAGAAGCCGTCCAGTTCGGCGGTCGTCGTGATCAGCGATGGCGGCGGGAGGTCAGGACGAGGAGGTCGCGGCATCCGACACTTGTATACCGCCGCGGACGAAAGGCCAAAATACAGCCGAGTCTGTCCTTACTCGCCTTCGCAAGGGTTCTGCCGCGCAGCCGGTGGGAGGGACTAAGGCCAGTGGTGACACTTCGACAACCGTGTGTCAGCGTTGCGGGCGTTCGGGATGACATCCCGGACCGGCGGTTCCCGCTCGCCGCATATCGCTTCAGGCGGGCGATCCCCGCGGAGACCTGACATGTCCATCACCACAGACACGGCCTCACGCGACGCCGAGCACCAGACCGCGTCCGCTATTCTGGCGCGACTGGACCGTCTTCCAGCCACGCGCCACATCTGGATTTTGGTGACGCTGCTCTCGCTCGGCGGCATGTTCGAGTTCTACGACCTGTTCATGACCGGATATGTGATCCCGGGCCTGGTCAAGGCGGGGATGCTGACCGGGGTCTCGCTCGGCATGTTCTCGGGGCCGGCGTTGTTCGTGGCCTCCACTTTTTTTGGCCTGTTCATCGGCACCTTCGTGTTTGGCTTCGTTGCCGATAAATATGGGCGCCGCGCGATTTTTACCTTTTCGATGCTGGCCTATTGCGCCGCTACGCTGGTCATGGCGTTCCAGACCACTGGTCTCGGCGTCTGCCTTTGGCGCATGATCGCTGGCGTCGGCATTGGCGTCGAACTGGTTACGATCGACGCCTACATTGCCGAATTGGTGCCGAAGCATTGCGCGGCCGAGCCTTTGCGTTCAACCAGACCCTGCAGTTCGCCGTGGTGCCCGTCGTCGCCTTTCTCGCGTACATTTTGGTGCCGCAAAGTCCGCTCGGCTGGGACGGCTGGCGCTGGGTGGTGGCGATCGGGGCCGTCGGTGCGTTGTTCGTTTGGTTTCTGCGACGCAGCATTCCCGAGAGCCCGCGCTGGCTCATCCATCAGGGACGCCTCACCGAGGCCGAGACAGTCACTGCAAGTATCGAGAGCAGGGTGAGGGCCGACCATGGTGGCGTCTCCTTGCCGCCGCCAGCTTCGCATGCGGTGGATGAGCTTGCGGCGCCGGACAGTTTCGCGAAATCTGGCGAACACCGTATCGCAGCCGGACCATCATGCTGATGGTGTTCCAGTTCTTCCAGACCTTCGGATACTACGGCTTTGCCGCGTGGGTGCCGACGATTATCGCACAGCAGGTGGGCATCAACCTGGGCTCCAGTCTGCAATATGCCTTCATCATTGCAATCGCCAACCCGTTTGGGCCGCTGCTGGCGATGACCTTCGCCGACCGGTTGGAACGCAAATGGCAACTGGTGGGTGCGGCCGTGGGCATCGGCGTTTTTGGTCTGATCTTCTCCCAGCAGACCACCATGCCGTTGCTGATTTTGTTCGGCGTGTTGATTACGCTGTCCGGCAATGTGCTGTCCTACTCGTTTCACAGTTACCAGAGCGAGTTGTTTCCGACGCGCGTGCGCGCCAGGGCGATCGGTTTCACCTATGCTTTCAGCCGCATCAGCACGGTGTTCGCGAGCTTCATCATCGGGTTCTTTTTCGCGCACTTCCGTGGGACGGCGGGCGTGTTCGGGCTGATCGCGTTTGCGATGCTGATGGTGGTGCTTTCCATCGGCATCTTCGGTCCGCGGACAGGAAATTTGGAGCTGGAGCAGATTTCGCGCTGAGCCGGAAGACAAAACGAGCGATGCCCACGTGAGACAACCTTTTGACCTGCTTGGGTCGTTATTTCTTTGCTTCCGGAGGCGGTGCTGGGGTCACGTGGCATGTCTCGTCGGCTATCCTCCATTCCCGCCCGTCACGCACTTCGGTCCCTGTAGCGTAACCCTTTAGGGAACCGGTCCGTCCGGGCTGTTATGTGTGCCGGCACAACTGTTAAGCTCGATACTACGTCGTGACCGATCACTGCGACACGCTCGACCTTGACGAACCCCGGGTCATAGACCTTGAACCCCCGCATCCATGTCTTCTCGACTTCGGCGCGACCAAACTGTGGCCCCTCTGGCGCAACGCGAACCGCATTCTCCGTGTAGAGGGCCGCTATCCTGGCTGCGTCCTTGGCGTGGAGTGCCTCGTTGAATGGCTCGTTGACGCTTTTGGCGACCTGGTCTGCGTCCTGCTGAGAAATCTGCTCCGCCACGGTCGGCATTGCCAGTCGCGATCGCCAGCAGGGGTACGATCATGGAGCATACGCAACATTGTTGCCTCCCTTTTAGCAATTCCTGTTTTATTTAGGCAACGCTTGTCTGCGTGTCGCCGGTCGCGAAGCCGGATCAGTGACTATCGCGAATTACGTCCGCAGAGCGCGTCGTCGTTAGACGGCAGACAGGTTGGGCCCAGCAGGTTGGGCGCGTATCCCCGCAATCATCGGTGCATCGGGCCCTTGATCAAGCCTCCGAGCGCTTTCTCAGAGCAATGCAGAGGAAGCACCGCTGATCCTCTGAAGTCAACGGGAAATAGTGATAAAACGATCACACTTTGGGGCCTCGCTGTGTCTACTTCAAATGAAAGCCTCAGTTCGCGCCGAACAAACCGTATCGATGTAATGCGTTGTTCTATCGGACCCATCAAGCTGATCTTACGTATATGTTCCATGCGCGTCCGCGAACTGGGCACTCTCTCGGTGGCTACACGGCCTACCTTCCGATCCTCGCGTCGAGAGCCTGGCATGTTCCCTCAAGCGAGATATACTCAATATTCAAGGATTTTGAACAGGAACGGGGCCGCAGGTATCGAGGACCTGCAATTCACCTAGATAGGCTTCGCGAATCGCTGGGTCGCGCCGCAGTTGGCCGCTGAACCGGAGAACACCACCCTGCCAGTTCGCAGCACATACGCTCTGTGGGCGATCGACAGCGCCATGTTGGGATTCTGCTCGACCATGAAAACCGTCGTGCCCTGCTGGTTGATGGTCCGTATGATGTCGAATACCTGTTCAACGTAGTGTGGTGACAGTCCGATGGACGGTTCGTCCATACATATCAGCCGCGGCCGCGCCATCAAGGCGCGACCAATGGCAACCATTTGCTGCTCGCCGCCGGATAGCGTCCCGGATATCTGCCTCAGTCGTTCCTTCACGCGTGAAACAACGCGTAGACCCGATCGAGATCTTCGGCGAATTCCGGTCCACGCTTCCGGGTATAGGCACCCATTTCCAGATTCTCGAACACCGTCATGCGTGGAAACAGGCGCCTGGCCTCCAGAACCGGGGCAATGCCCCGCTTGACGCGATCGGCGGTGGAAACTTTTTCGATCGAGACGCCGTCGAACACGACTGATCCGGTGGTCGGCCGAACGATCCCCATAATGGTCTTCATAGTGGTCGATTTGCCGCTGGCATTTCCTCCGAGAAGCGAAACGATTCCGCCCTGAGGCTATCGTGTAGTTCAC
>CAVWZM010000004.1:0-39725 GCA_963759425.1 uncultured Alphaproteobacteria bacterium | reverse complement strand
CGACCATCGGCAACGTGCTCGCGGTGCATGGCAATTACAACAGCAGCGGTGGCTCGGTGGTGACTGAACACCACGCTGAACGCCGGGGGCCCGCTGTCGAACCAGTCCACCGACCGGTTGCTGATCAGCGGCAACGCCAGCGGCGTCACCACCGTCCAGGTAAATCCGATCGGACCGGGCGCGAAGACCAACACCAACGGCATTGGGCCGGCCCGGATTCAGGGTATCTCCGTCATTCAGGTCGGCGGCACATCCTCGCCCGGTGCCTTTCAGCTGGCCAACGGCTTTGTCGCCAGCAGTTCCGGAATCGCCTACAAATTGTTCCAGTTCGGTCCCGGGATCGTCCTTCGGGCCGGCTGACCCGAGCCAACTGCTGGTCTCCGGATCGAACGCCTGGGACTATCGCCTCGAAAGCAGTTTCGTCACCAATGGTCCGTCAACCCGCCTGGAGGTGGCGCCACAGGTCGCATCCTACGTGACCGCACCGACCGCGTTGTTCAACGCCGGATATCAGAACCTCGAACTCGCTGCACCGCCGCCTTGGCGAAATTCGCGACGATCAGTTGGAGGGCCGCACGCAACAGGATGAGTTGTTCATCCGTACCTTTCGGCCAAGAAATTCAACTACACCTCCAACAAAAGCTTTACCGACTTTGGCTTCAACTCGCAGCAGGACTATGCAGCCGTACAGCTAGGCGACAACTGGATCGCCTCGAACGATCCATCGGGAACGTTGCGGCTGGGCCTAGTTGGAACGATCGGCCGGCTGTGGTTCCAGCCCAGTGCGGCGGACGGTCCCAGCAGTGGTCTGTTCAATGAGGAAACGCTGGCCGGCACCATCACCTGGCAGGCCAGGAATGGCTGGTATGTCGATGGCATCATCTCCGGTGGCATGTTCGACGGAACCATTTCCACCGCCGCGCGCGGTGAGGTGACTGGGATGAACGGCACCACCATCGCCACGTCGATTGAGACCGGCTATCCGATCCCGATCGTCGATAAGATCGAGCTCGAACCGGAAGCGCAGGCGGTGTTCCAGCATCTCGATTTCCCGCAGCGCACTGACGTTGACGGCATCGGCGTCAGCCTTGGCAGCCCCAATCAGGGTGTCCTTCGCGCTGGAGTGCGCCTACTCGACCGCGTAACGACCAGTGACGGAACATTGATCACGCCATATCTGAAGGCCAACCTGCTGCAAGGGCTGGGCGGCGGGAACTCGATCCATCTCAGCAATGTCTCCTTTCCGGTCGGCGACTTCGGCAGCGCGATCCAGCTCGGCGGTGGCGTGAACGGCACGTTGACACGGAATTTGTCGCTCTACGGTGACGTTGCGTGGCAGAACCAAATTGGCAACGGCGGCTTCCGCGGCTGGGCCTTCAACGGCGGACTTCGCTATGCCTTCGGCGGTGCCCCGCCACCGCTGCCCGCCGTAGTACCCGCGCCGCCGGCGATCGCACGCACCTATCTGGTGTTCTTCTATTGGGACAAGGCCGATCTCACCGAGCGTGCCCGACAGGTCGTCGCAGAAGCAGCCGCCAACGCGCATAAATTGCCGCTCACTCGGATCGAGGTCGATGGCTACACTGACACCTCCGGAACGCACCGCTACAACCAGCGCCTGTCAGTACGCCGAGCCAAGGCGGTCGCCGACGAGCTGGAGCGGGATGGGGTCACGCGGAATTCGATCGAGATGCACGGCTACGGCGACACGCATCTGCTGGTGCCGACCGGACCCGGGGTGCGCAACGCGGAGAACAGACGGGTAGAGATCATCTTTCGCTAGGTTAGCCGATCTGGCGAGCGGTCCCGCCTCGGCCAACTTTCCGCGAAGCTGCTCCCGTTCTGCGATCCGGCAATGCGGCGGCAATGCATGCTGCCAAAAATCCGGCCACCGCCTGAACCCTCGGCAACCTTTGTTTTCCAGTCTGATAGAACAAGTTTGCGGGGTGTTGCGGCCGACAACGGCGTTGGCGACCTCAGCGGCGCGGAGGCATGCCGCCGCCGCGATCCGATCAAGGTGACGGAGAAATGGACAAGTGCCGGAGGGACGGTTTCTGTTCCTGGGCCGGCCTCGATGGCCAGGGATTGCTACGTCCGCTCGGCAATACGCTTGTCGCGTTCCGCTGACGCCAGTCGGCTGCCTCGGCATGTTCGCGGCGCCGGCGCTCGGCCTCAAGCGCCATCGGCTCCGCGTCCTCGATGACCTGCCCGCCTTCGGGGTAATAAAATAAGGCGCGCCGGTCATACCCGCTGACCGACTGCAGCAATGCGGCGGGCGAGGGCTGCATCGAATAGGCTTCCGAATAATGGCCCGGGCTCGCTACATACAACCCGGACCTGCTGCCAGCATCGTGGCCTTAAAAGCAGATCTCGATGGACGCCAGCACCCCGACTGTCGCCGCACCGTCCGGCAGTGGCGCAAATCCCCCTCATCTGTCGGCATTAGGGTGGTAGCCACCCCATCCACCGGTCGCACCGCAAGGGGAAACTTGGCGATCCGCCGACCCAGATTGCTTACATCAGTGGTTACGACTAAACTGTTAAATGCGGATGATCGTCTGTAAGCTCATGGTTCTTTTACGATATTAAATTCCCTGTCCCATTCCTGCCGGATCATCGGTGGAATAGCTCAAATGCCGTTTTTTTCTGTTACCAATCAATCTTGAGCAAGAGCCTGTGACCATTTGGCAACGGGACGTTGCCTAGCCCGGGCAGAATTTCCATTGTAACAGGGAAAACTGCGGTCATAAGGAACGACATAATATCAACGCGCTCGGCTGATGGTCGCTGTGACTAAGCTCGGCAAGCTTCGGCGGCTCCACTGTTTGCCATCCCGCAACACAGTCAGCCGGCTGCTCGGCATTTGCTATACCGACATAAACTGGTTGCGAGGCTGCTCATTGCCGCTGCGGATCAATTAAGACCGAGAGTGATATACCAGGCAATCAATCACGCCCGCCCTATGAGGTGGCAGTACATGAGCGAATAATGCCCAGTCTAACTCTACCAAAAGTAGTCGTTGTCTAGTTGATCTATTAGTTTTGATTGTGCTAGATCGTCACGAAGCGAACCGTCTGGACGTGTCTCTTTCCTCGGCAAACCAATTATTTGAAATTGGACGTGGCGGAATAGCTATGGAGAGGCCGACCGCGCTATCACGGCCTCGCCTGGCGCCGCGCCCGACAAGGCACGACCGGACCGCCGGTCGCGGCGACCGATGACCCGCTGATGCGGCCCCAGAGGCACCGAGGACCTGGCGGCAACCAGCCTGATGCATCCGCGAACGTCCAGTGGCCATCGACAGGGCCGTCAGCCCGATGGACTGCCTTTGTTCCTGTGGGTCAAGGTCAGGACATCCAGTGCGGTGGTTGCCAGACCCATCCCGTCGGCGTCCGAGACCACCAACCGCTGACCCAGCGGTGGCCATGTCCCTGGGCGGGCACATACTGGCCGTTCGCCCAGACGTAGCCGCCGCCAGTCCAGTCCCAATGGCCTGGCTGCCAGATCAGCGGTTCCGCATTGATCGGCGGCTTTTGTATGGTTTCAGGAATCAATGCCGGCACCGGCGGGTGGGAGTAGGCCGTGGCCGGCAGGGTGGTGCAGGCCGCGAGTATATCGACCGACAGGCACGCGCAGAGTATCAGGACCTGCCGCTTGATTGCGGATGCCGGGGCGATCGAGCGGGTCACTCCGGTATCAGCACTGATACCACGGCCTGGGCGGCGATGCCCTCGCTACGTCCGGTAAAGCCGAGCCTCTCGGTGGTGGTTGCCTTGACTGAGATGCGGGCAGCGTCCACGGCGAGCAACGATGCCAGGCGCCGGATCATGTCAGGGGCATGGGGCGTGATCCTTGGCTGCTCGCAGATCAGTGTCACGTCGGCGTTCACCAGGTGGCCGCCCCGCGCTGCGATGCGGCGGGCGGCATCGGTCAAGAAGTGGGCGCTGTCGACGTCCTTCCAGGCGGCCTCGCCTGGGGGGAAGTGCCGGCCGATGTCGCCCTCGGCCAGTGCACCGTAGATCGCGTCACACAGCGCGTGGATGCCGACGTCGGCGTCGGAATGCCCGGCCAGACCCATCTCGTACGGCACCCTGACGCCGCAGAGGAACAAGGGACGACCTGGTTGCAGCCGGTGCACGTCGAAGCCAGTGCCGACCCGGGTGACCAGAGATCCGATCGGCGAGGGGTTCGGATGGACGGCCATGAAGCGCTCCAGGCGGACAAGGTCCTCGGGATAGGTCAGCTTGATGTTGTCGTCAGAGCCAGGGACGACCTCGACCGTCAGGCCGGCGGCTTCCAGCAGCGATGCATCATCCGTGGCACCGGCCATGCCGGTGCGATGTGCCGACAGTAGGGCGGCGAAGCGAAAGGCCTGGGGGGTTTGCGCCCGGAACAGCCCGACGCGCGGGACAGTCTCGGTGATGACGCCGCGCACGACGCGCTTCAGCGTGTCGGCAACCGGTGCGCCCGGGATGGCGCCAGGCGCCTCCGCCAGGGCGGCGAGCAGGGCGGGGATGGTGCCAGCCGGGATGACCGGTCGCGCCGCGTCGTGCACCAGCACGATTTCGGGTGCGTGCGGCACAAGGGCTTCGAGCCCGGCACGGACACTGTCCTGCCTCGTCGCTCCGCCGGCGACGGTCGGCAACCGTCCCTCAAGGTCGCTGAGTGCGGTATCGATCAGAGTGGCGTCGCCGACCGCCTGTAGCAGCGACGCGTGAATGGCCAGAGCCTCAGCGGCATGGCGGATGACCGGCTTGCCGGCCAGTAGCAGGAACTGCTTTGGGATTTCCGCGCCGAAGCGGTTGCCGGAACCGGCGGCGACGAGAATGGCTGCGACCTGCATGGCGGGCACAGATGCCGACGCGCGTCATGCAGGTCAATGCTGCTGTTTGAAAGCTCCGGCGGTTGTGTTTGCCCTGGCAAGTCCCGCTGCATCGTGCCGCCGCGGTTGGTTTGGCGACGAAACCCGGTGGAGTTGGCTCGATTTGTTGCGTTCTCGATCGATGTTAGGAGTTGTTGCGGCGGAGCCGCCACGCAAGCGGTCCTCGCGGAACTTCGACGCCGCTGAATACCGGAGTCGGTCTTCCTCACCGGCCCAGAGTTTCACCCCGTCGCATAATTGGCCCAGACTCTGCACCTCGTGCTAGCGGTGCGTTGCACCGCCATATGGAGCCCGCCCCTATTGTAACTGCTGCCGCCGGCCCTTCGCCACACGCTCGGCGTGGAGGGTTGAGAGCGACCTGCGGCTGTCGCCTCGTTTGAGTGATTGAACGGGTGACCAGCCAATACCAGGAGACAAGACGATGCCCGTCAAGACGATATTTGGCCGCTTTGGGCCACTGCTCGAAAACCAGGATGACAAGCGCCTATGGGGCCCATTGTTGACTGTAAGCCTGATAAATCCACAATCGGTCGCCAGACAACCCGATCGCCCAAATGTCATTGCTGACGATCTGAGAGGTCTCGTTGACACCGGCGCGCAGAATTCATCGATTGACGTAGACCTTGCGAAGAGACTGGATCTGCCGGTGTCCAGGACTGGAGATCTTAATCTGCTTGGGCAGTTGGTCCCATCAAATGGATACTATTTCACGCTGTATTTCAGAGACCTTGCAATCGCGTACAGCACGGAAGGGCCGGGTCAGGCATTCGTAAGTTCGGGGTCAGGCTTCGATCTGGTGATCGGGTGGGATGTCCTGCAACATTTCACCCTTCATATCTCAAGACGGTCTGAGCAGGTTTTTCTCCAGACTGAAGAATGACCAGCGGCCCCGACATCCAATTTGCCTGACCGCCCCTAGCCGGAACCTCCACAACGGGATGCGACGTCATCCGTGTGCCATCGGGAGTCAAACCCAGCGCCGAGCATAACGGCGGGATCAGACAGGCCAGCAGAACATTCCGACGCGGCATTTGGAGCGTGGTTTCGGAGACAACTCGCCGGATTGCTGGACGTCCAAAATTGCGTGAGACAGGGGGATATACCTTTTCTGGCGACCGGCAGGAAGCATGGGGGAATGGCGGTCCAGGTGTTACGATCCTGATGAGCAGTCTATCGTAGACCCTTACGGGCAATGGGCGAATGCTCTTTCTTCTTCCGCCAAAGCCTGCTGTGTGCTCCGCGCATCCTTTGCCTTATCCGAACAATTCATTTTGCCGCCCGGAAGAAATTGGCAGCCAATGTTTGGCCCGACCTCAAACTGATAGAGAGGTGGTGATCTAGCGTTTGGGTAGGCCTGTCTGTTCCTGAACGCCGGATTGGAACAGAGAAAATCGAAGAGGGGTTTCTCGCCGGGACCGATTGGCTCCAGGGATTCATGCACTTCCTTGCATTTGAGCAACCGGCCCGTGCCTCCGACCAGTGAATAAAATCTGTCTATAATCACTGCACTGGTGCCGGCCTTGCAATCAATAACCTCGGTCATTACGACCGACCCAGCCAGAAAGCCCTCGGTTCGTATTGAATGCCCGATTGCGTCGACTCTCACGCGCGTTTCGATCTGGTGATCATCCGAACGAAGCGATCGCGTGTCCACCGAGAGCGTGCCATTCGGCACATTTCCGACCTCTATCCAGTCGCGAGCATGGCTGGTGGCGTGTGGCAACGCTAACAAGGCGGTCAGCGCCAGAACCCCGCGGATACTCAGATGGCGCGCTTTCGCAGCGGTTGCCCTCTTCAAACTTCTGCCTCCCGTCGCAGCCATCCTATCACGATGCTCGCTGTGCGTGCCGAGATACGTCAATTCCTGCTCTCGCTCGGGGCGTGGCCATTCACCCACCCGAATCGGGCGTATCTCGTCTTGATGGTGCATGGCCCACCCTATTTGCGTGAAGCCGGTTGACCGCTTGTGTGGCCTTGACCCGCTCCGCGGTCCAGGCGCTCACCCCGCCAGACCCGCGCATACCAGTCGGCCCAATTGCTGCTGGTATTAATCATCTGTCAATACTTTGAGCGTATCATTGCCCTCCGCGATCAGTCCTATAGGGCGACGCCGATGCAGACGATCCACATCGAAGCCGGTGCGACCATCTTTAGGACCGGTGATCCCAGTCTCGCGGTTTACGTCATCGCGGACGGCGAGGTCGCCATCACTGTGGACAACAATGCCGCGGGAGACGAACGCGTCGCGCGACTGGGCGCCGGCGAACTGTTTGGCGAATCTGGCGTGTTGGAGGGTCGCACCCGCGCCGCGACCGCCAAGGCGGTCACCGCCACAACCCTGCTGGTGACCGAGGCAGAGACGTTTTTTCACGCGTTTGGCATGACCAACGATCGCGCCCTGGCTCTGGTCAAGCTGCTTTGCCGGCGATTGCGGGAAACGTCCCTGCGTGCCGCGCGTTCCAACCCGGCGCGCGAGCTACGCCCTGTGCTGCCGGACGCACCCCGGGCCGACCAGCCGCGCGCGACAAAATCCAACAAAGCGCCGCACGGATCGACCCTGACGCCAGTGGGAGAGGCCGACATTCGCCTGTTGCCCGATCGCGGCCGGCTCGTCACCCAGTTTCATATGTCACCAGTCGAGGTGCGACGCCTGCCGTTCCAGGTCGGCAATTGCTCCGCCGCGGAGGGCACGCCGGTTGCCCCCTCCGATCGGGGTTACCGTATCGCGGCTCGCGGCGAGATCGACCTGTCCATGCCCCATTTCGAGATCCTTCGTCGCGACGGGGCACTGGGTGTGCGCGACCTCCGCAGCCGGTTCGGGACCATCGTCAACGGAACAGCGATCACGGCGGAGTTCCGCGAGCCGTTTGCCATGCTGCACCCCGGCGCCAACGACGTGATCGCCGGTCGCCAGAATTCGCCGTTCCGCTTCCGCATCCAGGTGCGGGAAAAATGAGGGAAGCGGACCACCAGAAATCGTGCCGTCCGAGATACTCGAAGACTGACCGAACGGCAGTTGCCGTCAGTCTCGCCGGGGCAACCGGCCGATCGCCAGTCTTGCTTGCGGTGGCTGGGCGGATTTCCGAAAGCGGGCTGACCGGCCACCACACCCACCCTGATTCGGACGAACCGGTTATTCGACGCGATTTCGCACCCGACTTAACCATTCGTTCATCGGTCGCTGGCATAAAATATTGATTATTCCTTGCCACGAGGTCTCCCATGGCCATCTCCCTCACGTCGCCCGACGTTGCTCGGCTGCTTGCCGACCCTTCGCCCGACCTGCGCACCGAACTGGCCGATGAGATCGCGGCGAATCTCGCGCGTGATGGGCTGACCGCCGGCGAAATCTCGATAGCGCAGGATATCGTTCGCATACTGGCGCGCGATGTTGAAGCGAACGTGCGGGCGTCGCTGGCGAACGGTCTGCGCCAGTCCCGGCATCTGCCGCACGATGTGGCCCTGAAACTCGCCGAGGACATCGATGCGGTCGCGTTGCCGTTGCTGGCTGAATCCCTGGTCCTGACGGACGAGGACCTGATGGAGATTGTCCGTAATGGCTCTTCCATCAGGCAGGAGACGATAGCCGGGCGCCCGAACCTCAGCGAGGCGGTATCGGACGTGATCATCACCCACGCCGACCCGCCGGCGGTGGTGGTGGTGATGGGAAACGGCACCGCGAGGATCGCCGAGGATAGCCTAAACCGCGCCATCACACGGTTCGCCGAAAATGACTGGGTCAAGCAGGCCATGGTGCTCCGGCACAGACTGCCAATCACCGTGTCCGAGCGGCTCGTGACGCTGGTGTCGAAGGAATTCCAGGAGCATTTGGTGAAAATGCACGCGCTTTCGCCGAAAGTTGCCGCCGACATCGTGCTGCGCAGCCGGGAACGGGAGATCCTGCATCTAAGCATGGGTTCATCTAATGAGGACCTGCGCCGGATGGTTGCGCAAATGCATCACAACGGCCGGTTGACGCCAACCCTGATGCTGCGCGCACTATGCACCGGCGATGTTGCGTTCTTCGAGGCGGCGATGGCGATCAAGGGCAATGTGCCGATCGCCAACGCGCAGATTCTTATTCACGAACCGAACCGGCGCGGTCTCGCCGCGCTGTATCGTAAAGCGGTCATGCCGGAACTCACTGTTCAGCGCAGTTCGTGCCGCCCTCGAAGTGGTCGAGGAGACGGGCTTTGATGGCAACCCATGGGACCTCGAGCGCTTTCGGTCCCGTGTGATCAGTAGGGTGCTGACCACGGCCGAATACGTTGATGCCGGGGATGCCGACTATCTGATCGAGAAACTTGGCGATGTGCTCGAACGCGCGCCGGAGTCCGAGGCGAAGGTCGAGCTGACCTTGGCCACCTGACCGGGTCGCCGCACCTCGGTTCACGCGTGCGCGGCCGGCTGATCGCACGCCGCCTCGACCTCCTCGAGGCGCGGGGTGGCTCGTCCTCCTGCTTCGCCGACCGCGCCACGGCGCTTGACCGCCAGCATCCAACCCCGGACGTTTCAAAACGACCCTACTCGCCCCGTTGACAACTTCGCACCCGATGCCAGCCTTCGCTGCTGAGGCAACAGCGAGAGGTTATATGGCCCAGAACGAGCATCCCCGAACGGTCAGCGCCGGCGGCTTGAGTCGGCGGAACACTCTGCTCGGCGGTACCGGCCTCGCCGGGGCAATGATGTTGGAGTCAACGATACCACTTCGGGTCGCCGACGCACAGCAAGCCTCAGCCGCGGGCGATCGGCCAAACATCCTCGTCATCTTCGGCGACGACATCGGCCAGACCAACATCAGCGCCTATGGTTTCGGCGTCCTCGGCTACAAGACCCCGAACATCGACCGCATCGCCCGCGAGGGCATGATGTTCACCGACTACTACGCCGAGAACAGTTGCACCGCGGGCCGCTCGTCCTTCATCACCGGACAGACACCGAAGCGAACGGGACTGTCGAAGGTCGGCATTCCAGGGGCACCGATCGGCCTCCAGCCTCGTGACGTCACCATCGCCCAGGCATTGAAGCCGCTCGGCTACGCCACCGGTCAGTTCGGCAAGAACCACCTCGGCGACCGCAACGAATACCTGCCCACCGTGCACGGCTTCGACGAGTTCTTCGGCAACCTTTACCACTTGAACGCCGAGGAGGAGCCTGAACGCCCCTACTGGCCCGCCGACGATAAGCCGTATGTCGACAATAACTCGCCGCGTGGCGTGCTGCGCGCGAAAGCCGCCGAGTTCGATGACCCGACGGTGCAGCCGCATTGGGGGCGGGTCGGCAAGCAGACGATCGAGGACACCGGTCCGCTCAACCGCAAGCGGATGGAAACGATCGATGACGAAACAACCGCCGCGGCTATCGACTACATGGGGCGACAGGTCAAAGCCAGTAAGCCGTTCTTCGTCTGGATGAACACGACACGCATGCACGTCTTCACCCATGTGCGCGAGTCCATGCGTGGTCAAAGCGGCATGCGGGGCAACGAATACGCCGACGGTATGATCGAGCACGACGGCGATGTCGGCAAGCTGCTCAAGGCGCTCGACGATCTGGGCATCGCCGACAACACGATCGTCGTCTACACCACCGACAATGGCCCCAACCAGTTCTCCTGGCCGGATGCGGCGACCACGCCGTTTCGCAGTGAGAAGGACACCAATTGGGAAGGAGCGTTCCGCGTACCCGCCATGGTGCGCTGGCCCGGTCATATCAGGGCAGGCGAAATCTCGACCCAGATGTTCTCGGGTCTCGACTGGTTCCCGACGCTCCTCGCTGCCGCGGGCGACACCACGGTCAAGGATCGCCTCCTGAAAGGAACCGATCTCGGCGGCACCACCTTCAAGGTGCATCTCGATGGCTATAACCAACTTGCCTATCTGACCGGAAAAGACGCGACCGGGGCGCGCACCGACTTCGCCTACTTCGATGACGACGGTGATCTCGTGGCCTACCGTCACGCCGACTGGAAGGCGGTGTTCCAGGAGCAGAAGAAGCCAGGCGGTTTCCCGGTTTGGTATGAGCCGCTCACGGCCTATCGCATCCCCAAGGTGTTCAACCTGCGGATGGACCCGTATGAACGCGCGGATGTCGTCTCCGACCAATACGACGACTGGCGGGTGAAGAACGCCTATCTGATGGGATGGCTGAACCTCAAAGCCGCGGCGTTCCTGCAGACCTTCGGAGAATACCCGCCGAGCCAGGCACCCGCCAGCTTCACCATCGATCAGGTGCAACAGGATATCGATCTGCAGATTCGAAAGCTCAGCACGAAGGCCACGACAGACTGAGGCGCGGTCGGGCGCCACGCCACGACAACCGAGGCCATTTCGATGCCGGGCACTGCTCGCGAGGTCGCGCGCGACTTGCCGATCCTGTCCTCACTGTCCGACAATCTGTATTATGACTTGCAACCGACGCGATCGCTTCGTCTCAACCTCTCCCGGAGAACCCCTCATGTCTCGTTTGAATTTTGGCGCCTTCCTCGCGCCGCATCATCCCATCGGCGAACATCCGATGTTGCAGTTCCGTCGCGACCTCGACCTGGTCGAACGTCTGGACAAGCTCGGCTACGACGAATTCTGGTGTGGTGAACACCATTCCAGCGGCTGGGAAATGATCGCCTCGCCGGAAATGTTCCTCGCCGCCGCGGGTGAAAGGACGCATCGCATCAAACTCGCCACCGGCGTCGTGTCGCTGCCCTATCACCATCCGTTCAACGTCGCGCAGCGCATGGTCCAGCTCGACCATATGACCGGCGGCCGAGCGATCTTCGGCTCAGGCCCGGGCGCGCTCGCATCCGACGCCCACGCCCTTGGCATCGATCCAATGCTGCTGCGCGACCGCCAGGACGAGGCGATCAGCATCATCCGCCGGCTGTTCAACGGCGAGCGCGCTCACCGTGAAGAGCGAGTGGTTCACGCTGCAGGACGCGGCGCTGCAACTGCTGCCGCTGCAGGAGGAGATGCCCTTCGCGGTCGCGTCGCAGATCAGCCCCTCCGGCATGACCCTCGCCGGCAAGCACGGCATCGGCATCATTTCGATCGGGTCTCTGTCGGCCGAGGGTCTCAATGCCCTGCCGACGCAATGGGGTTTCGCGGAGGCGGCCGCGACCAAGGCCGGCAAGATCGCCGACCGCGGGCAGTGGCGGGTTCTGCTGAGCTGGCATATCGCGGAGACACGGGAAAAGGCCCGCGCCGAGGCGAAGGACGGGCTATTCCGTCATCACAACGAGTACATCACCGCGACGCTGCAGCGCCCCGGCGCCAAGCCCTTCAAGACGCCCGATGAAGCGGTCGACCTGACCGCGTTCTCTGACAGTGCGGCGGCAACCATCGGGACGCCGGACGATCTGGTCCGCAGCATCAAATCCGTGCTCGAGATCAGCGGCGGCTTTGGCACCGTCGTCGGCTTCATGCACGACTGGGCCAACCCGGAAAACACCATGCGGAGCTGGGACATGGTGGCCCGCTATGTCGTTCCCGAGATCAACGGATATCTCGCCGGCCTGCGGAAATCGCGGGAGTTCGTCGCGACAAATCGGGAATACTTCGACCGCGCGAAGGAAGCCGTGATGAGCAAGATCAACGAGAACGAGGCCGCCGCCGCGGCACTCGCCGTTACCAAGTCCTCCATGCTGAGCGCATCGGCCAGCAATGTGCCTGACTTCGACAAGGCGCGGGCCAGGACAGGAACGCGCTGACACAGGCAGTTCGCCGGCGGTGGTCGGGCGGCACTACTCCGCCGTCCAGCCACCGTCGATGACCAGACTTTGGCCGGTCATGAACGCGGATGCATCGCTGGCGAGGAACACCACGCCGCCGGCCATGTCCAGCGGCGTCGCGAACCGCCCCAGCGGCGTCCGGTCGAGCAGGCGTTTGCCGTGCACGTCGTGCTCGAGCAGGCCGTGGGTCAGGTCGGTATCGACCCAACCGGGCGCCAGTGTATTCACCCTGACTTTTCGTTTCGCCCAGTCCAGCGCAAGCGCCTTGGTCAGCATCTCCACGCCGCCCTTCGACGCGCAGTAGGGCACCGACCGCAGCAGACCGCCGTGGCCGGCGACCGAGCTGACGTTGATGACGGAGCCGCCCTCGCCGATTGCTCCGCCGAGATGCTTGCAGCACAGAAATATGCCGGTCAGGTTGACGTCGATGATATCCTGCCACTCGGCCAGGGTGGTGCGCTCGATCCCCTTGAAGATCGCGTTCACGCCGGCGTTGTTCACCAGCACGTCGATCTTGCCACAGGCCGCCAGCGTGGCATCGCGCAGCGCGAGCACACTCGTTTCGTCCGAAACATCCGCGGTCTGGACAATGGCGCGTTGGCCGATCGCGGCAGCGGTTTCCTCCAGGGTGGCGCGGGTGCGGCCGCTCAGCACGACAGTCGCGCCGTGCCTGGCGAGGCCCTCCGCCATGCCGCGGCCGATGCCTCGTCCAGCGCCGGTGACGATGCAGACCTTGCCGGTCAGATCGAAGTCCTTGGCTGCCATGGCGCTCACCAGTTGGCTCCGTTGCGGGCGATGCGTTGTGCCAGGCTCCAGCGGTGCACCTCGGAGGGGCCGTCGTAGATACGAAAGCCGCGCACTTCGTTGAAGATGCGGGCGACGAGGGTTTCGCCGGTGACGCCTTGGCCGCCCAGTACCTGAACGCAACGATCGACCACGCGCCAGATCGCCTCGGAGCAGATCACCTTCGACATGGATGATTCGGTGCCACCGCGTTCGCCCTGATCCAGCAGCCAGGCGGTGTGCCAGATCGACAGTCGGCTGGTACGAATATCCATTTCGTTGTCGGCGAGCATGAAGCCGACGCCTTCGTGGCCGATGAGTTTCGAGCCGAAGACCTCTCGTTTCAAAGCATATGAGGTGGCGATTTCATGGGCGCGTTTGGCGGCGCCGAGCCAGCGCATGCAGTGGGTGAGGCGGGCGGGGGCGAGGCGGACCTGGGCGTAACGAAACCCCTTGCCGGGTTCGCCCAGTATATCGCTAGCGGGCACACGAACGTTGTTGAAGCGCACCACGGCGTGGCCGCCGGCGAAGGCCTGATCCAGGCTGTCCATGGCGCGGACGATCTCGATCCCCGGCGTGTCCATGTCGGCCAGGAACATCGTTGCGTGGCCGTCCTCATCCTTCGCCATGATGATCGCGAAGGCGGCGCCGTCAGCCCCGGTGATGAACCATTTGTCGCCGTTGATAACGTAATGATTGCCGTCCTTGACCGCGGTGGTGCTCAGCGCCGCCGGGTCGGACCCGGCGCCGGGGGCTGGCTCGGTCATGCAGAAGCACGATCTCGTCGTGCCGGCGGCCAAGGGACGCAGCCAGCGGTCTTTCTGTTCGTGCGAAGCAACGGCCTCCAGCAGATGCATGTTGCCCTCATCGGGGGCGAAGATGTGCATCGCGACAGGGCCGAGCAGCGAATAGCCGGCTTCCTCGAAGACCACTGCCTTGCCGACATGGCTCAGGCCCAGGCCGCCGTACTCGACGCCGACATGCGGCGCGACCAGATCGGCTTCCGCGGCCAGTGCAACGAGTTCGCGGCGGAATTCCTCGGTGGGGCCGTGATGGGTCTGCCGCTCGTCACCCTCGAGCGGAATGATCTTGTCGCGGATAAAAGCCCGTGTGCGCTGCTGCAGTTCCTGCAACTCGGGGGTGAGGGAGAAATCCATCAGAATGCGCGTCCTTGGGCGATCTCGTGGGTGAATTCGAGGATGCCGGTGCCGATGCCGGTCAGTGGCGCGTAGCGAGGTTCCTGCGTCGCGCCGGTGCGATAGCGCAGGCCGAGCTGGAGGAAGATGACGGACAGCTTGTACATCGCGAGCACGCGGTGGAACAGGAAGTCGGACATGTCGCGGCCGGAAATGCCGGGCGTATTCCGCGACCGCCTGCTGACGCGAGCACAGGCAGGCCTCGACCGCCGGCATCTGCTCCATGTCGTGCATGGCTGGGGGTCGTCTGCGTGGATCCAGTAAGTCAGAAGCGTTGCGAAGTCGAACAGAGGATCGCCTCGTGTGCCCTGGTCCCAGTCCACCACCGCGCGCGGAGAAAAATCGTTGGGGTCCAGGATCATGTTGTTCAGTTTGAAGTCGTTGTGCAGCAGTCCTGGCGGGCCGTCCGGCACGATGTTCTGTTCCAGCCAGGTGCCGATGTCGTGGTGCAGGCTGTCGGTGCCGTCTTCCATCGCCGCCAGCCCGCGTTTGCGCCAGCCGGCGACGCCGCGCGCCAGGAAGCCATCCGGGCGGCCGAGGTCGTCCAGTCCGACCGCCTTGGTGTCCACGGCGTGGATCGCGGCGATGGTTTCCAGCAACACCTGAGACAGCCGGGCGCCGATCTCCGGCCGATGCGCGAGTTCCGGCGGCATGTGCTCGCGGATCACCAGACCGGGCCGGTACTCGATGATCTGGAAGCGCTGGCCGATGATCGCCGGGTCGTCGCACAGATGCAGGCCGCGGCGATGAACGGCAAAGCGTCCGGCAGCCGCGACAGGATGCGGAACTCGCGCGCCATGTCATAGGCGCCGGCAGGCAGTTCGCCCATTGGCGGGCGGCGCAACACGGCGGGCTGCCGTCCAGGTGGATCAGGTAATTCAGATTGGCCAGACCGCCGGCGAACTGGCGCGGCGGCGGGTCGAGGTCCAGACGATGGCCCTTGGCGGCCAAATAGTCGCGGACCGCGTTCCAATCGAGCGGGACGCTGTCGGCGGCGGACCGCAGGCCGGTTTCGTTTGGCACGCTTCCTCCTGTCGCCGCTATCGATGCACTGGAACTCAATACAGCAGGCAGCGAATCACGCAACCAACGGGAGGGTCTAGGTCGCAGGGGCAGGCTCGACGAACTTCACCAGTATCTGTCCTTCCTGCACCATCTCCCCGACCGAGCAGGATACCGCTGCAACGACGGTGTCGGCGGGCGCGGACAGGCGGAAGACCGTCTTCATCGCCTCCAGGACCACCAGAACCTGACCGCGTGTCACCTGGTCGCCGGGCACGACCGTGACCTGCGTGACCTGGCCCGGGATTGGCGCCACCAGCCTGTCGCCGGCATCTTCCTCATCGTCGGCCGACGCCAACGGATCAGGCAGGGACAGCCGCCAGGTCAGGCCATTGTCGCGCACCGTAACGATGTGCTGATCCTGGACGCAGTGACCGTCCGCCACGCTCCGTCCAGTGACACGCGCAGCCTACCGGCGTCCAGTCGTTCTGCTGTCGCGATGATGGTTGGCCGCCTGCTTCGATGCGCCAGGCGGCCTTGTCCCGCGTTACCGAGACCGGCCATTCGCTCTCCCCATCGGCGAATTCCAGCACCCGCGCCGGAGCGGTGTTCAGCCACCACAGATCGTGCTGGTGCCAGGGTGAATGAGGATCGCTACTGGCCGCGGCCACCTGGCTTGCTGCTTCCGCCTCCAGGTCGAGCAGCCGCCAGTGCGGCGATCGCCAGCACCTCCGGCGTCGGTGGACCGGCGTCAGTCAGAAGCGATCCAGCTTCACGGGCGATGAAGCCGGTATCGATGCCACCCGCCGCGAATTGCGGATGCGCAACGATACGGCCGAGGAGATCGAGGTTGCTGGCGACGCCGACCACCGCGCTGTCCGCCAGCGCCTGGCGCATTCGGCGCAGCGCGGCCTCGCGGGTCGGGCCATGGCAGATCAGCTTTGCCAGCATCGCATCGTAATGAATCGATACCGTGTCGCCGGTGACGAAGCCGGTATCGATCCGCGTTCCGCGTCGGTTCGCGGCATGCGAAACAATGCCAGCCGGCCGACCGACGGGGCGAAATCGCGGGCCGGATCCTCGGCGTAGATACGCGCCTCGATGGCGTGGCCGGATCGCGTGATCGCGGACTGGGTAACCGGCAGCGCCTCGCCGGCCGCCACGCGCAACTGCCACTCCACCAGGTCGAAGCCGGTGATCATTTCGGTGACCGGATGCTCCACCTGGAGCCGGGTGTTCATCTCCAGGAAAAAGAATTTGCCTGACTTCGGCGACGAACTCGACCGTGCCCGCGCCAACGTAGCCGACAGCGCGCGCCGCGGCCACGGCGGCGGATCCCATGGCCTCTCGTTGCGCTTCCGAGAGATCCGGCGCGGGCGCTTCCTCGATGATCTTCTGATGGCGGCGCTGGGCCGAGCAGTCGCGTTCGAAAAGATGGACGGTGTTGCCGTGAGTGTCGGCGAAGACCTGGACCTCGATGTGGCGCGGCCGTTGCAGATAGCGTTCTATCAGCACGCGGTCGTCACCGAATGCGGACGCCGCCTCCTGTTGCGCGGACGCCAGCGCGGCGGGGAAATCACCGGCCGAGGTAACCACCCGCATGCCGCGGCCGCCACCGCCGGAAACCGCTTTGATAACGACAGGGAAACCGACCCGCACCGCCTGGTCGGCCAGAAAGGCGCTATCCTGACGCGTCGCCGTGATAGCCCGGCAGCAGAGGGACGTCCGATCGCTCCATCAAGGCCTTGGCAGAGGATTTCGAGCCCATCGCGCGCATCGCCGAGGCTGGCGGCCCGACGAAGACGATACCGGCGGCGGCACAGGCTTCGGCGAAGGCGGGATTCTCCGACAGAAAGCCGTAGCCGGGATGGATCGCGTCCGCTCCGGCTGCCTGGGCCGTGGCGATAATCCGGGCGATATTCAGGTAGCTGTCGCGCGCCGGTGCCGGTCCGATCGGGTAGGCTCGATCGGCTGCCTTGACGTGCAGCGCGTGCGCGTCGGCCTCGGAGAACACCGCGATCGTTTCGATACCCATGCCGCGGCAGTGCGGGCGACGCGGCAGGCGATCTCGCCACGGTTGGCGATGAGGAGAGAGCGGAACATTACGCTCACATCCGGAACACGCCGAAGCGGGTCTCCTGCGAGCGGACGATTGAGCGCAGCCGACAAAGCGAGGCCGAGAACGCGGCGGCTATCGGCGGGATCGATGATGCCGTCGTCCCACAGGCGAGCGCTGGCGTAATAGGGATGGCCCTGGCTGTCGTACTGGGCGCGGATCGGCGCCTTGAATGCCTCCTCCTGTTCCGCAGTCCAGGACGCGGAGCCGCTGCGGACCGTTGCGAGAACGCCGGCCGCCTGCTCACCGCCCATGACGGAGATGCGCGCGTTCGGCCACATGAACAGAAACCGCGGATCGTAGGCGCGACCGCACATGCCGTAGTTTCCAGCGCCGTAGCTGCCACCGACGATCAGGGTGATTTTCGGCACCGCCGTTGTCGATACCGCTGTAACCAGTTTGGCGCCGTCCTTGGCGATGCCGCCGGATTCGTATTTGCGCCCGACCATGAACCCGGTGATGTTCTGCAAAAACACCAGCGGAATGTTCCGCTGGCTGCACAATTCGATGAAGTGTGCGCCTTTCAGCGAGGACTCGGAAAACAGGATGCCGTTGTTGGCGATGATGCCGACCGGGTAGCCGTAGAGATGTGCAAAGCCGCACACCAGGGTCGTGCCGTAAAGCCGCTTGAATTCGTCGAAATTGCTGCCATCGACGATACGCGCGATCACCTCCCGGGCATCGTATGGCGCACGCAGATCGGCGGGCACCACGCCGTGCAGTTCCGCGGGATCGTATTTCGGCGGCTCCGGTTGGCGCAACTCCAGGTCCAGCGGCTTGTCGCGGTTCAACCCGGCGACGATACGGCGACAGATCGACAACGCGTGGCGGTCGTGTCGCGCGTAATGATCGACCACGCCGGAGGTGCGGGCATGCACGTCGGCGCCACCGAGATCCTCGGCCGATACGATCTCCCCTGTCGCTGCCTGCACCAGGGGCGGGCCGCCCAGGAAGATGGTGCCCTGCTTGCGGACGATGATGCTTTCGTCGCTCATCGCCGGCACGTAAGCGCCGCCGGCGGTGCAGGAGCCCATGACGACGGCGATCTGCGGGATGCCCTCGGCCGACATATTGGCCTGATTGAAAAAGATGCGGCCGAAATGTTCCCGATCAGGAAAGATCTCGTCCTGCATCGGCAGAAAGGCGCCGCCGGAATCGACCAGATACAGGCAGGGCAGATTGTTGTTGCGGGCGATCTCCTGCGCGCGGAGATGTTTCTTGACCGTCATGGGAAAATAGGTGCCGCCTTTGACCGTGGCATCGTTTGCCACGATCACGCATTCGCGCCCGGACACGCGGCCGATGCCGGTGACGATGCCGGCGGCCGGAACGTCGCCGCCATACAGTCCGAAGGCGGCGAGCTGGGAGAATTCCAGAAACGGCGAACCGGGGTCGATCAGCGCCGCGACCCGGTCTCGGGGCAGTAGCTTGCCTCGGGCCACGTGTCGTTCGCGCGCGACCTTGCCGCCACCCTGCGAAGCCTCGGCCACGCGGGCGCGTAGGTCGTCGACGAGGCCGCGCATGGCGACGGCATTGGCGGCGAATTCAGCGGAACGGGTGTTGATGTCGGATCGGATTGTGGTCATCGGGGCGGGGGCCAGTGGGACTGACCAGCGGAGCCGCGAGGGAGTAAGACGTGGGTCCCCGGCCTTCGCCGGGGATGACACTGGCAGCGGCCGACATGACACTGGCGGCGGACAAGTTACACGGAGGGGAACCTGACCGGTGAGGCAAGATGACACGTGGCCACACCATGACACGTGAGGGCAAGCGACGGTCATCACGCGGTTTCCGCGAACAGCTCGCGGCCGATCAGCATGCGGCGGATTTCGCTGGTGCCGGCGCCGATCTCGTACAGCTTGGCGTCACGCAACAGCCTCCCGGTCGGATAATCGTTGATGTAGCCGTTGCCGCCCAGCGCCTGGATCGCCTCCAGCGCCATCCATGTGGCTTTTTCGGCGGCGTAGAGGATCGCCCCGGCGGCGTCCTTGCGGGTGGTCTCGCCGCGATCGCAGGCCTTCGCCACGGCATACACATACGCCTTGGCGGCGTTCATCGTGGTGTACATGTCCGCCAGCTTGCCCTGCATCAGCTGGAACTCGCCGATCGCCTGGCCGAACTGCTTGCGCTCGTGCACATACGGCACCACCACGTCCATGCAGGCCTGCATGATGCCGATCGGCCCGGCCGCCAGCACCGACGCGCTCGTAATCCAGCCCGCTCATCAGCACGTTCACGCCGCGCCCGACCGTGGACAAGAACGTTCTCCTCCGGCACCTCGCATTCCTCGAACACCAGTTCGCAGGTGTTGGACCCGCGCATCCCCAGCTTGTCCAGCTTCTGCGCGGTGGAGAAGCCCTTGAACCCTTTCTCCACCAGGAAAGCGGTGATCCCGCGCGGCCCGGCGTCGAGATCGGTCTTGGCGTAGATCACCAGCACGTCGGCGTCCGGCCCGTTGGTGATCCACATCTTGCTGCCGTTCAGCACATAGCGGTCGCCCTTCCTGTCCGCCCGCGTCCGCATCCCCACGACGTCCGACCCCGCGCCCGGCTTCGCTCATCGCCAGCGCGCCGACATGGGTCCCGGCGATCAACTCCGGGCAGGTACCGCTGCTTCTGCGTCCTCGGTCCCATTACGAAAGATCTGGTTGACGCAAAAATTCGAGTGCGCCCCGTAGGACAGACCGACCGACGCCGAGGCGCGGGAAATCTCCTCCATCGCCACGACGTGCTCCAGGTAGCCCATGGCGGCGCCGCCGTATTCCTCGCCGACGGTGACGCCCAGCACGCCCAGCGCGCCCATCTTCGGCCACAGATCCATCGGAAACGCGTTGTCCCGGTCGATCGAGGCTGCCCGCGGCGCGATCTCGGCGGCCCCGAACGCCTCGACCTGAGCGCGCAGCATGTCGGCCGCTTCGCCCAGATCGAAGTTCAGCCCCGGCAGGCGATTGGGGATGCTGGCCATCCACGCTCCTTCGACGTCGATCCGAACCCATGCCCCATCGCGGAAGTTCGCCGTGACTGGCGAACCTCGGCTTCGCGCCGCTGGTGCTTTCTTTTCAGTGGCCTGCCGATCCCCTACGCCCGCCGTTTAGGGCGGCAAGCTTCGGGGGCAGGACACTCGCGGCACACTGCCGCAGCCACGCCGGTTCGCCAAGCGCCGGCTGTCCAGTCGCCACCGGAACGTCACGCCGGTCCCACCGGCCGCGGCTTGCCGTCGTCGTCCACCGCGACCAGGACGAATTCCGCCGCCGTCACCCGCGTCCGCTCGCCTTGCCCGCGGCGCAGCACCCAGGCCTCCACGGCGACCGTCATGGAGGTGCGTCCGGTGCGGGTGATATCGGTATAGACGCAGACCACGTCGCCCACCTTGACCGGCTGCAGGAAGCTGAGGTTGGAGACCGCCGCCGTCGCCACACGGCCTCTCGCCCGGGTGCCAGCCGACACCCCCGCGGCCAGGTCCATCAGCGACATGATCCAGCCGCCGAAGATGTCGCCGGAAGGATTGGTGTCCGCCGGCATCGCGACGGTTCGCAGCGATAACTCGCCGCGCGGCTGCTCTTCTGTTGCGCCGACCGGCAATCCGGTGACGCCGGGGACTGAACAGTCTCATTCGACACGGCAAAGCCTCCTTCAAGCGCGCGACCGGCGTGCTATAAGCCGGTGCATGACCGATATGCTGCTCCGCCGCGACAGCGACGGCGTCGCCATCCTGACCCTGAACCGCCCGCCGGCGCGCAATGCGCTGTCGATGGGCCTGATGGAGGCGCTCGACGCCGCTCTGGCCGCCATCGCCGACGATCCCGCCATCGCGCGTCGTCATCATCGCCGCCAACGGCCCCGCCTTCTGCGCCGGCCACGACCTGCGGGAGATGCGCGCCACCCCGACCGCGTGACGCCTATGAGGCGCTGTTCGCGCTCTGCTCGCGTGCTGATGCAGCGCATCGTCCGGCTGCCCAAGCCGGTGATCGCGCGGGTCCACGGCGCCGCCACCGCCGCCGGCTGCCAGTTGGTCGCCACCTGCGATCTCGCCGTCGCCGCCGACACCGCGCGTTTCGCCACGCCGGGGGTCAATATCGGCCTGTTCTGCTCCACGCCGATGGTGGCGCTGACCCGCGCCGTCGGCCGCAAGGCGGCGATGGAGATGCTGCTGACCGGCGACCTGATCGCCGCCGACCGCGCCCGCGAGATCGGCCTGGTCAACCGCGTCGTCCCCGAGGACGCGACCTCGACGAGGCGGTCGCGCCCTCGCCCGCCAGATCGCCGCGAAAAGTCCGCTGACCCTCGCGATCGGCAAGGAGGCCTTCTATCGCCAGGCCGAGATGGACCTCGCCGACGCCTACGCCTACGCCGCCGGAGGTCATGACCCGCAACATGCTGGCCCGCGACGCCGAAGAAGGCATCGACGCGTTTCTCGGAAAAGCGCGAGCCGGTCTGGACCGGGACTTGATCCGCTGACGGTTCGCACGTCCACGTAACGGATACCGATGAGAGACCCTTACGAAATCCTCGGCGTCCAGCGGACCGACGATGAGGCGGCGATCAAGGCCGCGTATCGAAGCTGGCCAAGCGCCACCATCCTGACGTCAATCCCGGCAAGCCGAGGCGGCGGAGCGCTTCAAGGAAATCAACACCGCCTACGACCTGCTGTCCGACAAGGAGAAGCGCGCCCGCTTCGACCGCGGCGAGATCGACGCCGAGGGCCACGAGGTGCCGCCGCAGCGCCCGTTCTACCGCGACTTCCAGCAGGGAGCTGGCCAGGAGCGCTACCAGACGCAACGGCGGCTTCACCGAGGACGACATCGAGGCGTTCTTCTCCCGGCTTCGGCCAGGGTGCGGCGCGGCCGGGCCGACCGCGGCGCGGGCTTCGCCGCCCGGGGCGCGATCTGCATTACGGTCTGACCCTCAGCTTCCTCGATGCCGCCAACGGCACCACGCGGCGGCTGCGCTGCCCGACGGCAAGACCCTGGACGTCCGATCCCGCCGGGACCGAGGACGGCCACATGCTGCGCCTGCGCGGCCAGGGCGGCCTCGGGATCGGCGGCGGCGCCAGCCGGTGATGCGCTGATCGAGGTCACCGTCGCACCGGATCCGCTTTTCCACCGCGAGGGCGACGACGTCATCATCGATCTGCCGGTGACGCTGAAGGAGGCGGTGCTCGGCGCCTCGGTCTAGGTGCCGACGATCAGGGCCCGGTGAGACTGACCATCCCGCCCGGATCCGGGACCGGCACGCGGCTGCGGCTGCGCGGCCGCGGCATCCGCGACGGCCACCAGTTCGTCGAGCTGAAGGTCGTCGTGCCGCCGGGCGAGGAACCCGAGCTGGCCGAATTCCTCAAGGACTGGACGCCGCGCCACCCCTTCAATCCCGCGGGAGGGGAACCTGATGCGCCTCACCGCCGTCGATCGCCCTGTTCCCCGACCTGCCGGAGCCGGAGCTGACGGCCTGGGTCGAACGCGGCTGGGTTCGTCCGGCGGCCAGCGACAGCGACTGGGTCTTCGAGGAGATCGACGTCGCCCGCGTGCGGCTGATCCACGACCTGCGCTACGCGCATGGCGGTGCAGGACGAGACGATCCCGCTGGTGCTGTCGTTGCTGGACCAGGTCTATGATCTGCGCGGCCAGATGCGCGCCGTGGCGCGCGCGGTGGAGGCGCAGCCGGACGCCGTGCGCGACGGCGATCCTGGCGGCGCTGCGGGGCTAGGTCCGCAACACGGTGGAAACCCCTGGCCTGACCGACCTTCAGGTCAACGGCTACGCCGGCGTTGATTTCAACGACGCGGCGCTCACCCCGGACGCCCTCGACCACGCGCTGGACGCCATGCTCCGCGCCGGCGTCACCACCTGCCTGCCCACACTGATCACCGCCGCCGAGGCCGACCCTCGCCGACCGCCTCGCCGCGCTCGACGCCGCCGTCGCCGGCAGCCGTCTCGGCCCGGCGATGGTGCCGGGCTTCCATCTGGAGGGCCCGTTCCTCAATCCGGCCCCGGGCTACGCCGGCTGCCATCCCGCGGCGGCGATGGTGCCTCCCGATCGCCGGGCTCCTTGACCGGCTGACCGATGGCCTGCGGCGTCCGGTCCTGCTGCTGACCCTGGCGCCCGAACTCGATGGCGCAATTCGATTGATCAAGTTGGGCCGCGCGACGCGGCATGGTCGTGGCCATGGGCCACACCGCCGCCGATGCCACCTTCACCGTACCGGGCCATCCAGGCCGGCGTGACACTCAGCACGCATCTGGGCAACGCGCTGCCTCAGCCGCAGCCGAAATTCCACAATCCGCTGATGGCACAACTCGCCCGCGACCGGTTGCATGCCAGCTTCATCGCCGACGGCATCCACATCCCGCCGCACGCGATGAGGGTGCTGCTGCGGGCGAAAGGCGTGTCGCGGTCGATCCTGATCACCGACGCCACCGCGGCGGCCGGCACCGCACCCGGGCTTTATCATTTCGCCGGAATGACGGTCCAGCATATGGAGGACGGTTCCGTCACGGTCCCCGGCGGTGCCACCCTGGCAGGGTCTGCCTTGTGCCTCGATCAGGCGGTGCGCAACATGATCGCCTGGAATCTGGCAAGTCCGGCTGCCGCCCTGGCGATGGCGTCCACGCAGCCCGCCGCCCTGATCGCTCCGGCGCTGGCCTGGCATCGGATCGCGGCGCAGCCGAGCCGTGTCACCTGGAGCGCGGGCTACCGGCCGCTCGATGTGAGCCTTGGGGGACGCCTCGTCTGGTCGGCTTGATATCGGCGGGCCGCAACGGGAACCTGTCCTGCGACCGGCGAAGCGTCGGTGTGGCCAAACGGGTGCGGTCGCTCGACTTAACGCGAGTGAGGGCCACCAATTCACCTTTGGTTAGGAAGACTGGATACATAGGCCGGGACGCGACAAGAACGATGTGAGAGGCCGATGCGCCGATTCCTGTTCCCGGCTCTGCTGTCAGCCTCGGTTGTCTGGCCAGCCGTGTTGTATTCGGCCGCGGCCCAGGATCAGCCAAGCGACGATCATCCGGCCGCTCACCACGCCCGACTGAGCTGGCAGGAGCATTTCGCGCAAGCCAATCTCGCCCACGATGGCCATCTGACGCTCGATGAGGCAAAGGCTGGCTATCCGTCCATCTCGCGCCATTTCCACGCGATCGACGTGGATGGCCGGGGCTTTGTGACCGAAAACGACGTCCGCGCCTGGATGGCGCTGCGTAAGGCTGCCCGCAAGCACCCGCACGAGGCGACGAGGGACCCGTTGCGTCCTCGCAATGCCTTTCATCTCAGATTTATGGCTCAGCCGCCAATGAACACGGATACCAAACAGACGGTCACGGTGCCGCGCGATGGGCCACAAGGTCCGAAGCCCCTACTCGCCCCGCAACCGACTCCAAGAGCCCTCCGAAAGCGACCCTTAAGGGGTCAGCGGCGCCGTCCGGCTCCTGATTCCATGCCGGCAACGATCAGCCCCGGGCAAGCGCAAAAATTCCGCGATCAGGCCGTCACTGCCGTTCTGCCGGATGTCGATCCCACGGCGCTCCGGCGGCAATTGGGCACCGCGCCGGACCACGCCCATCAACTCTTTCCGGCGTAGCTTTTCGCCATCCCCTCACCCGGTTCGGCCTGTGGGCCGAACGGCATGATCGGATAGCGCAGCCCGGCCTTCGACAGTCCCTGCATCCCGGTCACCGCGCGCTGAAGGTCAGCCGGCGGGCAGGCCATCAGCATCTCGTCATCCGCTACGCCACCGTAACGACGCTCGGCGTAGCACGGGATCGACAGGCTGACCTTCCGGTTCTTCAGGGCGCTGCCCCAGCTATCGGCGCAGGCGCTCTCGCCGGTGATGCTGAAGTCATAGCGTTGATAGTTGCGCCATTGCAGTCCGTTGATGAACAGGATCATCTGCGCCGGATTGCCGTAGAACAGGCAGACATCCGGCGGGCTCAGCCGGCCGGTTCGCAGCGGCGAGATCGCCAGACCGTGGTATGTTCCCGGCGTCACCCGGGGCATTCCCGCCTGGTGCGCCGCGGCGGCCTCCCGGTTCTCGAACCACACGCCCTCCATCTTGCGGCCGGAGGTGTAGATTTCCCCCGGCGCGTCCAGCCCGATCACGCTGCTGCAGCTTGAAAACGGCGGCACGTTCTCGGTCGTGATGCCAAGGGTGAAGCCAGCCATGCGGGATTGGGTAACCAGTTGGCAGGTCGAATAGGTCTTTCCCTTCGTTGGCCGGCGAAGGCCAGGGACAGCCTCCATCTCGGCCACGTCCGAGAACAGCTTCATGCCGATCGGAAAGGTCCGCAACCGGAGCAACTGATTCAATTGTTCGGCGAGATCGGCGATGGCCTTGCCATCCAAGCCCGGGTTGCCCTGCACTGCTGGCATATCATTCATGCTCGGTCTCCTCCGGCGCCATGCTGCCACGCGCGGAGGTCAGCGGAAATACGCCAAGGCCCAACCGGCGATGGGCACGATCGCGCTCAATCAGGAACCCTGCAATTCACAGCCCTTGACGAGCCCGTGGCCGGCCCAAGGCGCGGGCAAAACGCGAAAGTCCTGCCCATTGCTGCTGCGCCCAGGTACCGGTCGCCAGCTCCTCGTCGCCCGAGGGGTCGCCCGTCCGGACGTAGTCGCGGGAAAAATCCGCCGTTCCGAACAGCATGTCCCACCAAGGCAGCACCGCGCCGTAATTGCGGCTTCGCCGCCCGGCGGCCAAGACACCGTGATGCGCGCGATGGAACAGCGGCGAGATCAACAGACGCTGCCCCAGCCAGCCGAACGACAGCCGCACGTTGGCATGCGATAGCGACTCGAGGAAGCGCAATACCAGCACCAGCACTGGGAACTGCAACGGCGGCACGCCGATCGCCAACGCGATGACGCCGAACCAGACGAAAGGAAATAAGGTCGTCCAGCAGATGGTTGCGGTCATCCGACCAGAACGTCATTTGCCGCTGCGCGTGATGCAGCGAGTGCAGCGCCCACCACCAGCGGAACATGTGCGACAACCGGTGCCGCCAGTAGTCGGCGAAATCGAGGATGATCGCGTAGAGCACAAAGGTCAGGACCTGCTGGCCGAGCAACGGGGGGAACAGGCCTTCGAGGGTCAGGGGGACGAGGCCGTGGTCGGCCATCCATCCACTGACCGCAACCTGAGCGCGATAGAACAGCACATAGGTCACAAACGGCAGAATGCCGACGCGCGACAAAACGGTGTAGGCGACATCCACCCAGACGGCGCGGCTGGTCGGGCCAGCGCTCGACCGGACGCCAGCGCTCCAGCGGCAGGCAGACCGCGAACGTCACGACCACCTGCACGGCGCCGTACACGGCGAACAGCGCCCAGCCGTACGAGACGTCCTCCCAGTTCATCAAACCGAACTGGTAAAGTGCCGGGATCAGCAGGTGTTCTTCCAGCCAACCCGCGGCAAGGTCGAACGGATCACCCATCAGCGGCTGGAAACCACCGTGGGGGACGGCGCCTTCGGGTTCAGGAACAGCCCGTGCGGTGAGCGGCCGACCGCGATTGTCTGATAGAGACCGGTCACGGGATCAAGGACCGCGACTTTTTCCGCCCAGCGGCGCGTGATCCAGATTTTCCCATCGGGCGCGAAGTCCATGTCGTCCGGACCGCCGGGAATGGCGTAGCTGCGAATCGGCTTCAGGGTGGTCGCGTCCAGGGACACCGTGGTGCCGCCGGCGCGGTTGTTGACCCAGAGGATTTTCCGGTCCGGCGACAGGAACAGATTATGCGCGCCTTTGCCGGTCTCGATGTGTCCCAGCACCCGGCCGGTCTCCGGATCGACCTGGGCGATGTAATCGGTGCCCATATCGGCCACCAGAATGCGACCGTTCAGCCACATCACGCCCGCGGGGGTCTTGCCGACCGGCACGCTCCATTTCTCCGTCATCGTCCTCAGGTCGAACGCCGCCAGCTTGTCGCTGCCCTGCAAACTTACAAACACGGCAGACGAATCCGCCGCATACGCCAGGTGGCTCGGCGTCGCCACCACCGGAAAACGCTTCAGCAGCTTCATGCTCGCCGCGTCGTAAATGTCCACCTGATCGCGCGCCAGCCCGTTCACCGTCAGAAATTTTCCGTCCGGGCTGAAACCCAACTGGTATGGATCGGCAACAGGCATGTGAGCCCGAACCTCGCCGGTGTTGGGATCGAGAAACATGATCTGGTTGCCGGCGGTGTCACCCACCAGCAGGCGTGCCGCCATCCGGGCTCAGCGCCAGGTGATGCGGCTCCCGCAACGCCGGAATGCGCCGCACCTCCTTTTGCGTCGCCATGTCGATCACGCTGATCGATGCGCCTCCGGAATTGATGACAAAGGCTATGCCACCGGCGCGAGCCGGCGCTGGCGCGACCGCGGCCGACAACGCCAAAACGATTGCACAGGGCGTGGAAGAAAACCGACAAAACGCCGCCGCATAGTGGAGGATTCTCCGGCTTGATGGCGCCGTTCCCTACGCCACCCGCGCGCGCCCCGGCAAGGTCCGTTGCTCCGCCGCCTCGCCATTCCGCGTGAACACGGCGGTGACAAACGCAAACAGCACACAGGCGGGCGTGGAGATCAGCACGTTGTCGGTCAGCGCGTGAAGAGCGAACGCCACGAACACCAGCCGCATGATCCGCCGGTCGGACGTTCGCAGGCCTCGCGTGTTGACGATCACCCAGGCCACGAAGAGTGCGATCAGCAACGCACGCCCGACCTGGCCGCCTTCGACCTCGATGCGCAGGTATTCATTGTGCGCCGCCCAGGTGTGGAGGATCTGGACGATGGGACCGGTCCGCGGGATCACCAGATTGCCGGCGCCGATGCCCCAGCCGAACCAGGGCGATTGATCGGCCGCCGCCTCGAACATCGGCCAGAGCAAGGTACGCCCGCTCAGATTGACCGTCTCGTTGACCGCGATGTTGAACAGGCGAAGTTCATCGAGTTCGCCAGCCAGCAAGACCAGCGGCGGCAACAGAGTGGCGGCCGCAAGCACGAGCAGCAGTCGGTGACGCGGCGGGACCACCACCGAGCGTATCGATACCAAGGTCAGGAGACCTACCGCCACGGCGTAGGCAAGAGGCGCCCGCGCACCGGTTAGCAGCAGGATCAGAAAGTTGACGGCGAGCAGATAGCAGATCACCGCGGCGTCCCTCCCGGTAGAGTTGGATCAGGCATGCGTAGATTGCCGCCAGGCAGACGCTGGCGAGGAATGCGGGATGGCCCAGGCTGCTCAGCCGCGCGCCGCCGCTGTCGATGAACAATGGCCGGATACCGGCCAGGGCCAGCGGGACGCCCGCCAGTACGGCGACCAGCGCGCTCCATTTCGTCGCGCGGATCATGGCTTCGCCCCACGATCGCGGCAGGCGGCAGAAGCAGAAGGCAAAGGGCGCCGCCGAGCCGACCAACGAACGCAAACTGTCGGCCGGCGTCATCGCCGGATAGAGGCCGTGCACGAAGCCAACGCCGAGCATGACAAGATACGCCCAGACTGGATTGAAGGCGTCCAGACGGAGGCCGTAGCGCAACGCGCAAAGCGCCGCGAGGACGAGCTCGGTGCCCTTTACCGCCAGGATCGTGGTCTGAAACATCGCGTCGCCGATACAAATCGTATATCGTCATCTCCAGGCTGGTGCTGGCGATCAGGAACCAGCCGACACAGAACCCGGTGGAGTGGCGATAGGCCAGAAACGCGACGCCCAGTGCGATACAGGCGACGAGCAGAGCCAGAACAGCGGCGGGGCAATCAGGCCGCAGGCAAACGCCACGGCCAGCAGCGAGGCGGCGGCACACAGAATCGCCCCGTCCGGGTGGTTGCCGGCAGGAAGGCCGAGCGGAAGGATCGAGCGCATCCTGCGTCGGTATGCCCCAAACGGTAAACAAACGGTTTACCGCATGCGGCGGCCAGGTTGCATTGGCAGCGACGGATAATCGGCTATCCTGCCGAGACATTCAGAAGGAAACACCATGCGCGTCGTCGCGACAGGTCTGCGCTTTCCGGAAGGCCCGGTGGCCATGAAGGACGGATCGATCGTCCTGGTGGAGATCGAGCGGCAGACCATTACCCGGATCGCTCCGGATGGGCGCACCTCGGTCATCGCCCACACCGGCGGCGGCCCGAATGGCCTGGCGGTTGGCCCGGACGGAGCGTTCTACCTCTGCAACAACGGCGGATTTCAGTGGCGCACCGAACAGAACCTGCTGCGGCCGGCTGGACCGCCCTCGGACTACCGGGGCGGGCGGATCGAGCGGATCGATCCGGCACCGGATCGGTGACTGTTCTGTACGACCATTGCGGCCCGAACAAGCTGGTCGGTCCGAATGACATCGTGTTCGACGGCCTGGGTGGGTTCTACTTCACCGACCTGGGCAAGTCGCGGGCGCGCGACCGGGATTGGGGCGGCGTGTATTATGCGCTGGCCGACGGATCGCGCATCACCGAGGTGGTGCATCCGATCCTGACGCCGAACGGGATCGGTCTGTCCCCGGACGGCAAGACCCTCTATGTCGCCGAAACCGAGACGGCCCGGCTGTGGGCGTTTGATGTGCTCGCGCCGGGAGTGCTCGGGAAGGCGCCCTTTCCGTCACCGCACGGCGGCCGGCTGATGGTTGGCCTCGGCGGGTTCCAGCGGTTCGACAGCCTGGCGGTGGATGGCGCCGGAAATGTGTGCGTGGCGACGCTGGTGAACGGGTCGGTCAGTGTGGTGGCACCGCAAGGTGGTCTGCTGCGTCAGGTGCCGATGCCGGAAATGTTCTGTACCAATATCTGCTTCGGCGGGCCTGATCTGCGCACCGCCTTCATGACGCTATCGGGGACCGGGCAACTCGTCGCCATGGAGTGGGATGGACCCGGCCTGCGGCTGGCCCACGAGGCATGACGCCCGCTCGTCCCAGCCAACAAGGAGGTCCTGCGATGCGCGCCGTGGGTTATCAGGATTCGCTTCCCATCGATGCACCCGCCGCGCTCGTCGATATCGAGCTGCCGAAGCCAGCACCGGGAGGCCGGGACATCCTGGTCGAGGTGCGAGCCGTGTCGGTCAATCCGGTCGACACGAAGGTGCGCCGCCGAGCAAAGGCCGAAGCCGGCGGGTGGAAGGTCCTTGGCTACGACGCAGTCGGTGTGGTTGTTGGCACCGGGCCGTCGGCGACCCTGTTCAAACCGGGCGACGCCGTGTTCTACGCCGGCGACATCAACCGGCCCGGCACCAACGCTGAATTTCATCTGGTTGACGAACGGATCGTAGGACGCAAGCCGACCTCTCTCGACTGGGCGGCGGCTGCCGCGCTGCCACTGACCGCGATCACCGCTTGGGAGGCGATGTTCGATCGTCTCGACGTCCGAAAGCCGGTGCCAGGCGCCGCTGCGGCGATCCTGATCATCGGCGGTGCCGGGGGAGTCGGATCAATCGCGGTCCAGCTCGCGCGTCGTCTGACCAGCCTGACCGTCATCGCGACCGCCTCTCGGCCAGAAACCCGAGGCCTGGGTTCGCGATCTTGGGGCGCATCACGTCATCGACCACGCCAGACCGTTGGCCGATCAGATGACGGCGTTGGGTTTGGGTGAACCGGCCTTCGTCTTCTCCACCACGAATACCGACAGGCACCTCGGCGAAATTGCTGAACTGATCGCTCCCCAGGGCCGCTTCGCGCTGATCGACGACCCGCCGACCGTCGACATCAACCCGTTCAAGCGCAAGAGCGTGTCCGTGCACTGGGAGCTGATGTTCACCCGCTCGATCTTCCAGACGGCGGACATGGGCGCCCAGGGCGAGCTGTCTGAACGAGGTTGCCCGCATGGTCGACGCCGGTACGATACGCACGACGCATGGGCGAGAATTTTGGACCGATCAACGCCACGAACCTGAAGCGTGCGCACGCGCTGATCGAGAGCGGACGCGCCCGCGGCAAGATCGTTCTGGAAGGCTTTGGGCGCTAAGGGCCTGTCAGGGAATTAACGCTGCAAGTCAGGCACGGTCGCCACCGCGTGTCATCCCCGGCGGAGGCCGGGGACCCACGAATTTGCCAAGACCAGCACTGCAAGTCGTGGATGGTTCCGCCTTCGCGGCATGGATGGGGGCGGTGCGTCACGCCAACCAATTCGCTTATCCCCGACAGGCCCTAGGGCGGTCAGCCTCGGCCGCGCTCGCCGCAACAGGCATATTCGTCAGACCGGAACCTGCGAGTTCCGCGGCGCTCTCCCTGCTCGCCCTGCTTGCTAGAACGGGATTTCGTCGTCCAGATCACCGCCCTTCGGCGCGTCCCAGGACGGAGTGCCGGCCTCGCCCCGACCGGCGTCTCCCCGACCCGCGCCGCCCGACCGCGCTCCTGCCACGGCCGGAGCCCGGTCACGCGCCGCGTAGCCTCCGCCAGATTCGCCGCCGCTGTAGCCGGCGCCTTCACCGCCCCCGGAGCGCCCATCCAGCATCGTGAGTTGCCCGTTGAAGCGTCCGATCACCACCTCGGTGGTGTAGCGCTCCTGCCCCGACTGGTCGGTCCATTTGCGGGTCTGTAGCGACCCTTCCACATAGATCTTGGCGCCCTTTTTCAGGAACCGCTCCGCCACATCCGCGGTCCGATCGTTGAAGATCACGACGCGGTGCCATTCCGTCTTCTCCTTGCGCTCGCCCGAGGCACGGTCGTTCCACGTCTCACTCGTCGCCAGGGTCAGGTTGACGATCTTGTTGCCGTCCTGCGTCGTCCGCACCTCCGGGTCCTTACCCAGATTGCCCACCAGAATTACCTTGTTGACGCTGCCAGCCATCCTACCGATCCTTTCCCGAGACTCTAGACCCTAGCCCAAACGCCATACGCGGGCCACATGGTTAAAAATCTTCCAATGACCCCAAAAGAATGGCATATGGTTTTGGGGAACATCAGCAGAACATAGGCCCCCGGGATTGAAAAAGCCACCGGAAAACATCGGCGGCGAGCGGCAGTCCGAACGCGGAGAAATCAGCTTATATGGCCGGCTCCATCCACGTGCGCGGCGCCCGTGAGCACAACCTCAAGAACGTGGATGTGGTCATCCCGCGCGACACCATTACCGTCATCACCGGCCTGTCCGGGTCGGGCAAATCGTCGCTGGCCTTCGACACCATCTACGCCGAGGGCCAGCGTCGCTACGTCGAGTCGCTCTCGGCCTACGCCCGCCAGTTCCTGGAACTGATGGGCAAGCCGGACGTCGACAGCATCGACGGGCTGTCGCCGGCGATCTCGATCGAGCAGAAGACCACCTCGAGAAACCCGCGCTCCACTGTCGGCACGGTGACCGAGATCCACGACTACATGCGCCTGCTGTGGGCGCGGGTCGGCGTGCCGTACTCCCCCGCCACCGGCCTGCCGATCGAGGCGCAGACCGTCTCGCAGATGGTCGACCGGGTGATGGCGATGCCGGAGGGCACGCGATTGCTGCTGCTCGCGCCGGTGGTGCGCGACCGCAAGGGCGAATACCGCAAGGAACTGGCCGAACTGCAGCGCCGCGGCTTCACCCGCGCGAAGGTCGACGGGACGCTGTACGAGATCGGCGAGGTCCCGGCGCTCAACCGCAAGATCAAACACGAGATCGAGGCGGTGGTGGACCGCGTCGTCGTGCGTGACGGCATCGCGCCACGGCTGGCCGACAGCTTCGAGACCGCGCTCGCGATGTCGGATGGTGTCGTCTACGCCGAAAGCGTCGAGACCGGCGAGCGCACGGTGTTTTCCTCGCGCTTCGCCTGCCCGGTCAGCGGCTTCACCATCGAGGAGATCGAGCCGCGGCTGTTCAGCTTCAACTCCCCGCACGGCGCCTGTCCGGCCTGCGACGGCCTGGGTGTCGAAAGCTTCTTCGACCCCGAACTGGTCGTGCCGGATGACCGCCTTGGCCTGGCCGACGGCGCCATCGCCCCCTGGACCGGCGCGCAGTCGCCCTATTACGACCAGACGCTGCAAAGCCTGGCGCGGCACTACAGGCAGACCACCAGGACACCCTGGCATGAGTTGCCGCCAGCGGTCCGCGACGCGATCCTGCACGGTTCGGCCGAGGAACCGATCGCCTTCACCTACAAGGACGGCACGCGCAGCTACACCGTGACCAAACCGTTCGAGGGCGTGCTGAAGAACCTGCAACGCCGCTGGCAGGAAACCGACAGCGTCTGGGTGCGGGAGGAAATGTCCCGCTACCAGGCCGAAAAACCCTGCGTGGTCTGCAACGGTGCCCGCCTGAAGCCGGAGGCGCTGTCGGTGCGGGTTGCCGGCAAGAACATCGCCGAGGCCTCGGAGCAGTCGATCCGCGCCGCGCTGGGATGGTTCGCCGAGGTGCTGCCGCAACTGACCCCGCAACGACAGGAAATCGCCGGCCGCATTCTGCGCGAAATCGTCGACCGGCTGCGCTTCCTGGTCGATGTCGGGCTCGACTACCTGACCCTGGCACGGGGTTCGGCGACGCTGTCCGGCGGCGAATCGCAGCGCATCCGGCTGGCCAGTCAGATCGGTTCCGGACTGACCGGGGTGCTGTACGTGCTGGACGAGCCGTCGATCGGCCTGCACCAGCGCGATAATGAACGCCTTCTCGGCACCCTGCGGCGGCTGCGCGACCTTGGCAATACCGTTCTTGTAGTGGAACATGACGAGGACGCGATCCGCGCCGCCGATCACCTGATCGACATGGGCCCCGCGGCTGGCATCAATGGCGGTTGGGTGGTCGCCGAGGGCACCCCGGCCGAGGTCACCGCCAACACGAAATCGCTTACCGGCGACTATCTGTCCGGGCGGCGCCGGATCGAGATCCCGCCGATGCGCCGGCCGGTGCAGAATGACCGCGTGCTGCGAGTGGTCGGCGCGCGGGGCAACAACCTCAAGAACATTTCGGCAAATTTTCCGTTGGGCACATTCACCTGCATCACCGGCGTCTCCGGCGGTGGGAAATCCACGCTTGTCGTTGATACCCTCTACAAGGCCGCCGCCCGCCGGCTGATGGGTGCCGGGCTGGTGCCGGCGTCGCACGACCGCATCGAGGGGCTGGAGCAGCTCGACAAGATCATCGACATCGACCAGTCGCCGATCGGCCGCACGCCTCGGTCGAACCCGGCCACCTACACCGATTTGTTCGCGCCGATCCGTGACTGGTTCGCCGAACTGCCGGAGGCCCGGGCGCGTGGCTACAAGCCAGGTCGTTTCAGCTTCAACGTGAAGGGCGGCCGCTGCGAGGCCTGCCAGGGCGACGGGCTGCTGAAGATCGAAATGCATTTCCTGCCGGACGTCTACGTGCGCTGCGACACCTGCAAGGGCAAACGCTACAACCGCGAAACATTGGAAATAAAGTTCCGCGACAAGTCGATCGCCGAGGTGCTGGCGATGACGGTGGACGAGGCGGTGCCCTATTTCAGCGCCCAGCCGCGCATCCACGATCGGCTGAAGATCCTGCAACAGGTCGGCCTCGGGTACATCGCACTTGGCCAGCAGGCCACGACGCTGTCCGGCGGCGAAGCGCAGCGGATCAAACTGTCCAAGGAGCTCGCGCGGCGGGCCACCGGCAGGACGCTCTATATACTGGACGAACCCACCACCGGCCTGCATTTCGAGGATGTAAGGAAACTGCTGGAGGTGCTGCACGCGCTGGTCGACCAGGGCAACACGGTGGTGGTGATCGAGCACAATCTGGAGGTCATCAAGACCGCCGACTGGATCCTCGACCTCGGTCCGGAGGGCGGCGATGGCGGTGGCCGCATCGTCGCCGAAGGGACGCCGGAAGATATCGCCGGGAACCCGGAGAGCCACACCGGACGGTTTCTGGCACCGCTGCTGCCGGCCGATCGAGGCTCCGAGGAGGACGCGGCGGCGGGCGTAGTCAACGGATGGACAGGTTCGCCGTCCCAACAACGTTGCTCCCGACGGCACACGGCAGGTTGATGCATCCGGCGCCAGAGGCGGCTTTATATGATCGACGAAACATTTCGTGAGGCGATCATGTGGGCAGCGCCTGGCGACGGGCTTGGTCTGAAGACGCTCTGGACCGAAGCGCCCGATGCGATGGAGCGACTGGATGCGCTCTACAAGTCGCGTCGTATCCGCAAGGCCGAACGCGACGAACTGGCGCACTTCATCGACCATGGATGGCTGGTCTGGCGTGGCGCAATCGAGCCGGACCTGATTGACCGCTTCGTCGCCGATATCCGGTCGTACTACACCCATCCGGGTATGTTTCTGACGACAAATCATCGTCACGGCTCATCCAACCGCAAGATCTCCGGCGACACCCCGACCGGTTCGAGAGCCTGTTCGACCTCTACGTCAATCTGGCCTCGGCGCGCGACGTCTGCCTGCACAGGCGGATCTCGCGCTTCCTGACCGTGGTGTTCGAATCCAGTCCGGTCGTATGCCAGCAGCTGCTGTTTCAGCGCAGCAACGGTCATCGCGTCCATCAGGACACCTCCGTGGTGGCGGTCGAGGATCCATTGCTCATGACCGCGAGCTGGATCGCGTTGGAGGACGTCATCGAGGGCAGCGGCGAACTGGCGTTCTACGACCGAAGTCACAGGCTGCCGCATTATGTGTTCAAGGACGGCAGCAAGCGGATGAACTTTAGCGCCGACGACCAGGCACAGTACATCGAGGATCTCGACGCCGCCTGCCGCGAGCAAGACATGCGCTATGAGCGCTTCATGGCGAGGAAGGGCGATGTGTTCTTCTGGGCCGCCGACCTGGTGCACCGCAGCCACCCGCGGTCGCTGCCGGAGGAAACCAGCCGGCTGTCCTGCGTGACGCACTATCATCCCGCGACGACGACACCGTTCTGGTTCAGGCATCATCCGGATCGGCGCACCCTCCTGCGGTATGGCGATCGCGGCGCCTATGTCAGTGTGCACTATCCTTTGGCTCAGGCGCAGGAGTCGATGATCGCGCCGGATTCGCCGTTCATGTGACCCAATCGGCATGTGACCTATCGGCAGGTGATCGATCCGGCGTGTGATCAGCCGCGCGGGCTCGCTGCCGCGAGCTGATGACGAACGGGCCGAGCGTTCGACGCCGGCGGCGGTGACCACGATACCGCGCGCGCCGGGAACCCGGACGGCTTGCCGCGCTGTTCCGCTGCATCGATCGGAGCAGCGAATGAGCGCGGGCGAAATCACCACCGATATTCCGGCGCGGATGGACCGGCTGCCATGGAGCCGCTTTCATCTGCTGGTTGTGGTCGCCCTCGGCATCACCTGGGTGCTGGACGGCCTGGAGGTCACGATCGTCGGTTCGATCGGCCCGATCCTGCAGGATCAGCGGACCCTCGGCTCTGACCGATCAGGACATCGGCAGCGTCGCCGCCTGTTATGTCGCCGGCGCGGTCATCGGAGCGCTTGGTGTTCGGCTGGCTCACCGACCGGTTCGGCCGCCGGCTGATCTTCAACGTCACCCTCGGCATCTACGTGGTGGGCGTGCTGTGCAGCGCCTTCGCCTGGAACTTCTGGACTTTTGCGGCGTTCCGCTGCCTGACCGGCCTTGGCATCGGCGGCGAATACGCCGCGATCAATTCCGCGATCGACGAGCTGATCCCCGCGCGGCTGCGTGGTCGGATCGACCTGATCGTCAACGGCAGCTATTGGGCAGGCGCGGCGATCGGCGCCGGGCGCCTCGCTGCTGCTGCTGTCCGGGCGCCTCGTCGGCATCGACCTTGGCTGGCGGCTCGGCTTCGGCATCGGCGCCGTTCTCGGCGGCTTCATCCTGTTCCTCCGCCGCTTCGTGCCCGGAGAGCCCGCGCTGGCAGATCACCCACGGGCGCGAGCAGGAGGCGAAACAAAACACCGAGGAGATCGAGCGGCAGGTCGGTCAACGTCTGCCGCCGGCGCAAGGCACGCTCAAGGTCCGTCCGCGCAAGGTGTTCGGTTTCGGCCTGATCCTGGGTGCCATGCTGGGGGAAAACCGCGGCCGCAGCTTTCTCGCGCTGACCCTGATGGTGGCGCAGGCCTTCCTGTTCAACGCCGTGTTCTTCACCTACGGACTGGTCCTGACCAATTTCTATCACGTCCAGGAGGCGCGGGCCGGCGTCTATATCCTGCCTCTGGCGGTGGGGAATTTTCTCGGACCGCTGCTGCTCGGGCCATTTCTTCGACACGATCGGGCGCAAGAAGATGATCACCGGCACCTATGGACTGGCCGGGGTGATGCTGGTCGCGGTGGCGGTGCTGTTCGGCATGGATCTGCTGACCGCCTGGACCCAGACCGCCTGCTGGATCGCTGTCTTCTTCGTCGCCTCCGCCGCCGCCAGTTCCGCCTACCTCACCGCCAGCGAAATCTTTCCGTTGGAAACGCAGGGCGATGGCCATTGCGCTGTTCTATGCCCTGGGCACGCTGATCGGCGGCGTCAGCGGACCGCTTCTGTTCGGCTTTCTGATCGGCTCGGGCAGCCAATGGGCGGTGGCGGGCGGTTATGCCGGAGCGGCGGCGCTGATGATCGGTGCCGCTATCTGCGAGGCGCTGCTGGGCGTGGAAGCGGCGGGAAAGTCGCTGGAGGACGTCTCACGACCGCTCTCCAGCAGCGGCCTGAACCGGTTTCGCGCGTATGGCGGTTGCCGCGCGCGCCCAGGCATCAAATGCCGGGTATAGTCAGCTAGCAACCCGCCCCGAGGCCTCATGCCGATGATACCGCACGCCGACCGGATCCTATGTGCCGGCTTATTGGCTCTGCTGGGGCTTCCCGCTCATGGCGCCGATCCGTGGAGCCACGCCCAACCGGTCACCGTGGTCATGGTCGACGACAGCTTCCAACCCGATCACCTGGTTTTCGAGGCCGGCAAGCCATACGAGCTTCGGCTGGAGAACCACGGCAAGGACCTGCACGAGTTCACCGCGCCGGAATTCTTCCGCGCCGCGACCGTGCGTGACAGGCGCATGCTCGCCAACGGCGGGATCGAGGTCGTGGTGCAGCCGGGCAAATCCGCCCGGGTCTTCCTGATGCCCCGCGTCAAGGGCGAATACAAGTTGACCTGTGCCGACCACGACTGGGACGGCATGGTCGGCACCATTACCGTCAAGTAGGGCCATTCAAGGGTTGCGACAGAGCCTTGCCGACGCCATAGACACGGCTCGCAACACAGGACCCCTGGAAGATGCCCGCGATTACCCTGCCCGACGGTTCCGTGCGTCACTTCGATGCGCCGGCTTCCGGGCACCTGACCGGCGCCGACGTGGCCGCCTCGATTGGCCCCGGCCTGGCCCGCGCCGCCCTGGCGATGAAGCTGGATGGCAGGACGGTCGACCTCGCCACCCCGATCGAGCATGACGCGAACCTGGTGTTCATCACCCGCCGCGACCCCGAGGCGCTGGAGATGATCCGTCACGACGCCGCCCACGTTCTGGCCGAGGCGGTGCAGGATCTGTATCCCGGCACCCAGGTCACCATCGGCCCATCGATCGAGAACGGCTTCTACTACGATTTCGCCCGCAACCAGCCGTTCACGCCGGAGGATTTTCCGGCCATCGAGGCCAGGATGCGGGAGATCATCGCCCGCGGCGCCAAATTCGAGCGCCGGGTGATCGATCGCGACGAGGCCATCGCCTTCTTCCAGGCAAAGGGCGAGAAATACAAGGCGCAGCTCATCCAGGACCTGCCGGCTTCGGAAACCATCACCCTCTACAGCCAGGGCGACTGGATCGATCTCTGCCGCGGGCCGCATATGCGTTCGACCGCCGACGTCGGACCCGCCTTCAAGCTGATGAAGGTCGCCGGCGCCTACTGGCGGGGTGATCACCGCAACGCCATGCTGTCTCGTATTTATGGCACTGCCTGGCGCGACCAGAAGGAGCTCGATGCCTACCTGCACCAGTTGGAGGAGGCCGAGCGGCGGGACCATCGGAAGATCGGCAAGGAGATGGATCTGTTCCATATCCAGGAGGAAGCGGTCGGCTCGATCTTCTGGCACCCCAACGGCTGGAAGCTTTACCTGACGGTGGAGGCGTACATGCGCCGCCGCCTGGACGCAGCTGGCTATCGCGAGGTGAAGACCCCGCAACTGCTGGACCGCTCGCTGTGGGAGAAGTCCGGCCATTGGGAAAACTACCGCCAGCACATGTTCTTCACG
>CAVWZM010000003.1:0-49090 GCA_963759425.1 uncultured Alphaproteobacteria bacterium | reverse complement strand
AGCTCGTCCTGGAACACAGCCGCCGCATGCACATGCATGCAGATCGGCACGGTTTTTTGATCGATATAGATCCTGCGCCGAAACAACGAGGCGTATTCATGCCTGGCGAGGCCGATAAAAGGCGCACAGGATTCTGACGATCTCTACTGCTCTGCAAGGCATCATAGCCACCGCCCGGCGTGTCAATATGGATGATCGCCGGGTTCTAGTCAGGGGTGGTCGACATGATGGCAAAGCCGACCCAGTTGACAGTAAAGTCGGGATGATTGGCCGGGACGACCTGCCATCAAGGTCTGACCAATGTTGGATCCGATACCGCCGACCCCGGCGATCATGTCGATGCAGAAAGTCTTCCCAGCTATCATCGGTCAGTGGCGTGGGCGCAGGTGGTGGACGGGGGCCAAGGTAGCCGGCCGTCTGGCTATCGGGGACCGATGCCATCTAAGTTTAGCCGGCCAGTGCGCTGACGCCTGATCTTGCGGTTGGCGACCGCTTGGCCGATCACCGGGCTGGTCGGCATCTATGACATCGCGCAACTGCTTGGCCGCCTCACCATGCAGCTTGGCCAGATAGGCCAGATTGGGGTCGGCCTTGTGGTCTTTTTTGCCGCCATTTGCCTTGTTGATCAGCCGGTCATAGCCATCGGCCAAGGCCGCATGGCACTCGGCGTTTTTTCGACGGCATTGCGAACATGGGAATGCATCGGGAAGCCCTCTTTATTAAGGGGTAAATCAACTGACATGCCTTCGATGGTCCACGATATTGTTGATGTAGTCGGCGGTGTCGATCAGCGGCTTGACGCTGCCGTCAGCGATCTCTGCGCGCCAGTTTCAATCAGCGACACACCGCGGCGCGCGGCCTTGCGCTGGCGTCGCGCTTGGCCTGTCACATGGTTGACGACGGTCATCGGCTGTAGCGGCGGCTGGAGACCGGCCTGGATGGTCTTTTTGATGCTGTTGACCGCCGCTTGGCCGGCTTGGCCCATATGCTGGATAGCCTTGGCCTGATTGCCCTCGAGGACCGCCTGCGCCGCCGCCGCCAGCCGCTTATTGACTTGGCCTGCGCCGCCTGGACCCCCGGACGCATATGCGGTCTGGGTGGGATGCCTGCGCCGGCGAGCCAGTATTCTGTGGATGTAGCCGATCGCCGCGTTGCCGATCGGTGAGCCGGGTCGCGGGTCGTTTTCCAGCGGGATGCCGACCAAGACATGCTTGCGCGACAAGGCGGCGACCGCTTGGACAAACAGGGTGTGCCGGTCGGGCATGGTTACCCGGCCATTAAAACGCCGATGACGACCACCAAACGCGATGAGTAGCAGACCCAACGTCAGACGGTCAGCGGGGATCGGCGGTCGCATCAGCCCGGCCCGGCCAGCGCTGCGCGGTGGTCTTAGGCCAGGACGGCCATCGCTAGCCCAAAAAACCGATAAAGGCCGCTGGCGGGGCTTGGCGGCGGTTTTAGGCGCTGCCCATCGGCGGCGGCATCGGCGGGCCGTCGAGCGCGACGATCGACTCGGCAATCGCCATCGTAAACCTGGCGGCCATAGCCGCTATAGCCTCTTCATGCCGGATGACAAAGTCGACCCGTGCCAATCGATCTGTCCGGGTGCGTCGTCTGGTCACCATTGACCTTGTCGATGATCGGCCCTTGCAACCTAAAGCTGGGCGAGTAGATCGTGATCGACTTGGACATCAACTGGTAGTCAGGCAGGCGCCTCAGGTTGGCGGGTGACGACGGGACGACGACCGCCGCGACGTTGTAGTAAGGTGTGCGCTTGCGTATGACCCGGCCGGTCTGCGCGATCGTCTTGGACGATCTGCCAGACCGTGATGCTGTCCATAAACAGCATATCAAATGCGTCATTTATGTCAAGTAAGGGCATTATCAACACCGATTTAGAAACGACTGCGACGATCAACAGGTAGATGACCAGGATCACCAGTAGGATGCCGCCAGATCGAAGCCATCGCAGCACCGCCGCGATAGTAGCCAAAGCCACCACCCAAGATAAGCAATAGAACTATGATTATAAGAATTAAGTAGCAAGACCCAACCGAACCAAGTACAACAAAAAGATAACCGTATTGCTACTTAAGTCTTATAATCATAAGTCTATTGCTTATCTTTGGTGGTGGCTTTGGCTATTATCGCGGCGGGTATTACGGTGGCTTCGGTATCGGCGGCATCGCTACTGGTGATCTGCTGGTCATCTACCTGTTGGTAGGTCGCGGTCGTTTTTAATGGGTCTTGTCATCACTTTGATATATGGCCCTCATCTTGACGTAAATGACGCATTTGATGTGCTGTTTATGGACAGCATCATGGTCTGGCGGATCGTCGAGACGATCGCGCAGACCGGCCGGGTCATATGCAGCGCACATCTTATTACAACGTTGCGGCGGTCGTCGCCGCCGTCACCGCCGACCTGGAGCGCCTGCCTGACTACCAGTTTATGTCCCAGTTGATCATGATCTACTCGCCCAGCTTTAGGTTGCAGGGGCCGATCATCGACAAGGTCAGTGGTAACCAGACGACGCACCCAGACGAGATCGATTGGCATGGGTCGACTTTTGTCATCCGGCATGAAGAGGACTATAGCGGCTATGGCCGCGGGTTTATGATGGCGATTGCCGAGTCGATCGTCGCGCTTGACGGCCTGCCGATGCCGCCGCCGATGGGCAGCGCCTAAAACCGCCGCCAAGCCCCGCCAGCGGCCTTTATCGGTTTTTTGGGCTAGCGATGGCCGCCTGGCCTAACACCATCGCGCAGGGCTGGACAGGACCGGGCTGATGCGACCGCCGATCCCCGCTGACCGTCTGACGTTGGGTCTGCTATCTATCGCGTTGGTGGTCATCGTGGCGTTTTTGATGGCAGGATAACCATGCCTGACCGCACATCCTGTTTGTCCAAGCGGTCGCCGCCTTGTCGCGCAAGCGTGTCTTGGTCGGCATCCTGCGGAAACGACCTGTTACCGGGCTCATCGATCGGCAACGCGGCGATCGGCTATATCCACCAGATATGGCTGGCCGGCGCAGGGCATCCCCACCCAGACCGCATATGCGTCCGGGGATCCAGGCGGCGCAGGCCGAGATCAGTAAGCGGCTGGCGGCGGCGGCGCAGGCGGCCTCGAGGGCAATCAGGCCAAGGCTATCCAGCATATGGGCCAAGCCGGCCAAGCGGCGGTCAACAGCATCAAAAAGACCATCCAGGCCGGTCTCCAGCCGCCGCTATAGCCGATGACCGTCGTCAACCGTGTGACAGGCCAAGCGCGACGCCAGCGCGAGGCCGCGCGCCGCGGTATGTCGCTGATGGAACTGGCGCGCGAGGAGATCGCTGACGGCAGCGTCAAGCCGCTGATCGACATCGCCGACGACATCAACAGTATCGTCTGGACCATCAAGGACATGTAGTTGATTTACCCCTTTGGTAAAAGGAGGCCTCCCGATGTATTCCCGCGTTTGCAGTGCCGTCGAAAAGAACGCCGAGTACGACGAGGCCTTGGCCGATGGCTATGACCGGCTGATCAACGAGGCGAGTGGCGGCAAAAAAGACCACAGCCGACCCGTAATCTGGCCTATCTGGCCAAGCTGCATGGTGAGGCGGCCAAGCAGTTGCGCGATGTCATCGGTGCCGACCAGCCCCTCGGTGATCGGCCAAGCGGTCGCCAACCGCAAGATCAGGCGTCAGCGCATTGGCCGGCTAAACTAGGTGGCCTGGGTCCCCGATAGCCGGACGGCGGGCTACCTCGGCCCCGCCTACCATCTCGCGCCTACGCCATTGACCGATGATAGCTGGGAAGACTCTTGCATGACGTGATCAGCGGGATCAGCGGTCTGGATCAAACATTGGTCAGACCTTGGTGGCAGGTTGTCCCGGCCAATCACCTCGACTTGATCGTCAACTGGGTCGGCTTTGCCATCATGTCGACCACCCCTGACGGAACCGGTGATCATCCATATTGACATGCCGGACGGTGGCTATGATGCCTTGCAGGAGCATGAGATCGTCGAGATCTGTGCATCTTTTATGGGCCTTGGCGGGCATGAATATGCCGTTGTTTTGGCGCGGGATCTATATCGATCAAAACCGTGCCGCTCTGCGTGCGGCATGCGGCGGCATTGTTCCACGACGAGTTGCGACGTATCGGGCGCGTCTTCGGTCAGGCACGGGATTGGGACGTGTTCTGCCTGCAGATCCTGCCCGATGTTCTGGAAACCGAGCATGACGCCGGCTGGCGCGACCTGCTGCTGGAGCCGGCTGCCGTGGCCCGAGCCGCGGCACACACCGACTTCACCAGGGAAATCCGTGACCCCGCCTTCACCCGACTGATGCTCGGTCTGGCGTCCTGGGCGGAGGAGATGCGCTTGCCGGGTCTTTCTGAACCGGAACGACCGATCGACGGCCTGTGTCCAGCCCTGCTCGACCGCCTGGCCGCGAAGGTGGCTCGGCGCGGACGGCAGATCCGGCATCGATCCGAAGCGGAACTCCATGCGCTGCGGAAGTCACTGAAGAAGCTGCGATATGGCATCGATTTTCTGCGTCCGGTGTTCGACCCGGCGCCGCTGAAACCTTACATGCGCGACTGCAAGAAACTGCAGCAGACGCTAGGCGACATCAACGACACGGTCAGCGCGACGGCGCTGGCCGAAGGCCTGGCAAAGGGCGCGCGGGTCGATTTGGCACCCGCTGTCGCCGCGCTGGCGGAGCAACTTGACCGGCGCCGTGGCGATGCGCTGAGCCTTCTGGCGAAGCGGTGGGACGCATTCTCAGATCAACCTCGGTTCTGGGCCTGACCAGATGAGCCCAACGCTGTCCTGGGCAGACGTCCTGTTTCGCCTGGCGCTTGGATTTGCGGCGGGATTTCTGATTGGTCTGGATCGTGGCGAGCATGCCCATACCGCCGGCCTGCGGACAACGATTCTGGTTGCAGTCGCGGCCACGACTGGGATGATCGAAGCCAACTGGCTCCTCGTCCACACCACCGACACGCAAATATCGATCCTCCGCCTCGACATGATGCGCCTGCCGCTCGGCATTCTGTCGGGGATTGGCTTCATCGGCGCCGGGGCGATCCTGCGTCGCGGCGAAATGGTGCGGGGGCTTACCACGGCTGCGACGTTGTGGCTGGTGACGGTCATCGGGTTGTGCTTCGGCGGTGGTCAGACCCTGCTTGGCGTGACTGCGGCGATTATCGCGCTGGCCACGCTTTGGCTGATTAAGCGTGTGGAGCCTTTGTTGGTGCCAGAGCGGCGCGGGACGATCTCCATAACGCTCTCCACGAACGGTCCGGAGGAAGGCGCCATGTTCGCGTTGCTGGCCGAGCGCGGGTTTGTCATGCGGTCGCGCCGGATCGAGCTGTTGCCCGGCGCCACCATAACCCTCACCTGTAGTCGGCCGCTACCGCGGGCCATATCCGGCATGGTCGACGGATCTGGTCCGCAATCTGGCGACGCGGCTCGGCGTCATCCGGGTGCGGTGGGAGGACATTGACTAGGAGAGCGCAGCTTCGAGGTCTCGATACATCCGAGGATCCGGCTGTCATTGCGGCGGCATCCGCTCCACCAGGACCGGCACTGATTTCGCCGCCGGCGTCTTGCTGCCCTCGGCATAGTGCCAGACTGGCAGCAGGGCATTTGCCTCGGGGTAGTAGGCACCGACGCAGCCGGCCGGGATGTTGTACGGCGTGATGCGGAAGCCGGACATGGCTCTCTCGATATTGTCATTTGACGATGTCCGCAGCCGGACCATTTCGCCCTCACCCAGACCCATGCGGTCCATGTCGTTGCGGTTCATCAGCACCACCATACGCGTGCCGTGAATGCCGCGGAAGCGGTCGCTGTAGCCGTAGACCGTGGTGTTGAACTGGTCGTTGCTGCGCAGCGTCATCATGCGCAGCACGTCATGGCCGACCTCTGGCATGTCGCTGTCCTCGGCCAGCCCGTGCGGCGTGATGAAATTGGCTTTGCCCGTCGTCGTCTTCCACGCCCTGTGGCGGGCTGGAATGTTACGATGAAAGCCGCCCGGCTCCCACATCCGCCGTTCGTAGTCGTGGAAGATGTCAGGGTAGGTCTCGCCGATCGAGCGTCGGATCCGACTGTAGTCATTTGCCCACGCGTCCCACGGCACGTGCGGGTTGGGGTCGAGCGTTGCCTTGGCGATCTCGGCCACCAGCTTCACCTCGCTGATCAGATGTTTCGAGGCTGGTGCGCGCACGCCGCGCGATCCGTGGATACACGCTGTGCTGTCCTCCATTGAGGTCGCCTGCTCGCCGCTTCGCTGCACGTCGCGTTCGATGCGACCAAGCACCGGCAGCAGGAAGCTGACGGCACCATGCACGAGATGGCTGCGGTTGAGTTTGGTCGCGACGTTCACCGTCAGTCGGATGCCCCGCCAAGCGGGCTCCATCTGGTCCCGGTCCGGAATGGCGCGCACGAAATTGCCCCCCAGCATCACGAACGCCTTGATTTTGCCGGCAAGGATCGCTTCGCAGGCCTCGACAGTATTGTAGCCCGGTTCGCGTGGCGGACTGAAATGATACTGTTCCGCCAGCCGATCTAGTGGCACGAGCTCCGGCTTTTCGGAAATGCCAACGGTGCGCTGACCCTGCACGTTGCTGTGGCCGCGCACGGGACAGATGCCGGCACCGGAGCGTCCGATATTCCCGCGCAGCAGAAGCAGATTGACCAGCATCTGCACGGTCTCCACCCCGGCGCGATGCTGCGTGAGGCCCATGCCGTAGATGCCGATAGACGCACGGGATCGGGCATAGACCGTGGCTGTCGCCTCCATCGCCGCCCGCGGCAATCCGGCGCGGCGCTCCAGTTCAGACCAGTCCTGCAGGCGCAACCAGGCGACGAAGGCGCCCAAACCATGCGTGTGTTCGGCGATGAATGCGTGGTCCAGGGCCGTTACCACGTCATCAGCCCGTGCAACGTCGTCGATCTCCACCAGTGATTTGCAGATGCCGGTCAGTGCCGCGAGGTCGCCGCCTGCCTTCACCTGATGGTACTGCGAGGCGATTCGGGTCCGGTGACCTGTCAGCATCTGGGTCGGCGATTGCGGATTGATGAAACTTTCCAGGCCGCGTTCACGCAGCGGATTGTAGACAATGATGGGAACACCGCGTTCGCTCGCGTGCTGCAGGGCGTGCAGCATGCGCGGGCTATTGCTGCCGGCGTTCTGGCCGAAGAACATAATGCAGTCGGTCTGGCCGAAATCATCGAGGCTGACCGTGCCGACCGGCACGCCGATGCTGGCCGGCAGTGCGACCGACGTCGTCTCATGGCACATGTTGGAGCTGTCGGGCAGGTTGTTATTGCCGTACAGGCGAGCCAGCAAGGCGTACATGTAGCTGGCCTCGTTGGAGCAGCGGCCGGAACTATAGAAGACGACGCTCTTGCGATCCTCGATAGCGCGCAGCTCGCGGCCGATCTCGGCAAAGGCATTTGCCCAACTGACCGGGAGGTATTGGTCGCTCGCGGTGTCGTAGCGCATCGGATGCGTCAGCCGCCCGGCCTGCTCCAGGCTGTAGTCGTCCCAGCCCAACAGTTCAGTGACCGTATGCCGGGCGAAGAAGTCGGGGGTGCAACGATGGGTGGTGATCTCCCAGGCCGTGGCCTTGGCGCCGTTCTCGCAGAGCTCGGCGGCCAGCGGCTTTGCCGGCTTGGACCAGGCACAACTCACGCACTGGAAACCGTCGACCTTGTTCTGTCGGGTTAGCGCGAGCGAGCCGCTCAGTAGAACTCCCTCGCGTCTGAGGATATTGCCCAGGGATCGGGCCGAGCCCCAGCCACCGGATGGTGAAGTGTATGGCTTGAACGACGTTTTCTGTTGCATGTCTGGGATTCCGGTCAACGGGTGCCCAAATTCAGGGGCGCAATCCAACAACCCCACGATCGGGTGTGGGTTGCGTTCGCTCCGGAACCATTGACTGCGGAGGCCGTTGTTGTGGCTATGGGCAGCACGAGGAGTCGGCGCGATGGTCAGCAGCCTCTACCTTCACCGTGCAGCGGCACCGCCATCGGACCTGAAGCGGTTCTTTGACCAGCGGATCATGCCGGTGGCAATCGACGGAGCGGCCTGCGTAGACATCGGCCTGGCTAAAGTCGTCGAGCACATGCGGCGGAACCCGGCGATGGCGATCGGACTTCTGGTTGGGGCGGGAGTTTTGGTGGCAGCCCGATTGCAATCGCGAGGCAATTGGAGGGTCTCAGCAAAACCGCAGGCTCCGACGGGGCGCTGAATTTTCCTACAGTAAGCCAATTGCCACGCGGCGATGTCTGCTCCGCGGACCTCGTTGTGTTGCATGGTCAGCGGCGCCACTTTCTGCTTGGCTCATTTTCGTAACAGAAAGGCAGCCGTCATCCGCCCGCCCGGATTTGGAGAACTGGCGAACTATACTTTCGAAACGGAACCTCACGGCGGCGTTGCTTGCCGGCGCGTCGGCTCGTTGGTCCAATCTATTCGGCAACTCTGGGCGGATCATCAGGTTGCTGGTGGTTTCCTGGTCACCCGCTCCGCAGAGGTGCGATCACTAAACCGGTACAGATACGAGCGTAGTGTTTCTCAGAACGTTCAACGAGAAGTTGCAGGCAGATCTCGCAGAGGCAAGATTTCAGGCTTTTTGTATTCGGCGGCATGGCGCAAGAACTGGATGGGCACCAAGCCGAGCAATATCGACCCATATCAAACCGGCTGAACAGGTTCACCTGACCGTCAATCGACGAGGCGCTGGGCGGCTACAGGCGGGTCAGCAGGACCCGGCCGCAGTTTTCATCGCCTCTCGGGCCGAGGACCAATCAGCGGCGCGGGTGGTGGCCTCGGACGCCGGGCCACGGAAGTTGCCATTACCGCCAAGCTCTGGACCGCATTGTCGGACTTAGGACGAAGTTGGGATGGTAAGACGCGACCCCTCGACCCATGCAACGATACCGTCGTGTGAAGACTCGCCATTGAACATGTGTTAATCGCGATTTAAGTGGCACAAAATAGCCGGGTAGGAAGATAGGGGAGAAAGAGGATGACCAAAGCATCGATGATTTTGGGTTTGACACTGGGGTTGACGTGGGCAGGCACGGCGTTCTCGCAACAACCGCCGAGTGAGAACAAGGGCATGAGCGCGACCCAACTGTCAGGTTTTGATCTTGGTAAACAGGGGCTCAAGGATCTCGACCAGCGGCAGATGCGTATGCGGCTGATTACAGTTGAGCCCGGCGGCGCCGCTGCCTTTCACAGCCATGCGCAGCGTCCGGCCCTTACCTATGTGCTCAAGGGCAGTCTGCTTGAGCACCGCAAAGGCAGTGCCGACCGAACGTACAGCGCAGGCGAGGTTATCGTCGAAACCACCGATGTTGATCACTGGGCCGAAAACAAGGGCACCGAAACCACGACGCTGATCGGCGTCGACCTGTTCAAGGAGTAGCGTTCCCAATCGACGCACTCCCAGGCCACACCGGTATCAATCCCGGTATGGGCGGCCGCGCCTGCCGATGCTGGCGAGCAGGACGCGGCGTGGGCGCCGAGCCTGAGAGAGAGATCTCGCGTGTGACAACGTTCGATGGTAGATTTTACTCCTGTTGAGGGCTTGACCAGCAGTCAGCGGGGGCGGTGAACGTCAGAGAGACGGTCTTCGCCTCCTGCTGGATTGTCGGTGTTTTCGTTTACAGTAACGATCGGATCGTGGAGCTGTCCACCATGTCAGGGAGCAACGTCTCAGACCTGATCGGCAGGTCGCCCGGGGGGCGGAAGCTGATCGCCGTCGTCTATGCGGACGTGGTCGGATACAGCCGGCTTATCGGCTTGGACGACCTCGGAACGCTCGAGCGACTGCGGGCGCTGCGCACTGGTCTGATAGATCCGGCGATCGACGAGTATGGTGGCAAGATCGTCCAGACCGGGGGCGACTTGTTACTTATCGTCTTCGACAGCATCGATGGTGCGGTGCAATGTGCGGTAAAAGTGCAGCGGCAGGCGCCCGACTATGACGGCGACCAGCCCCCCGATCGGACCATCCGCTTTCGCGTCGCTGTCAACGTCGGCGACGTGATCGCCGAGGGCACCGACTTCCATGGCGACGCTGTGAACGTCGTGGCGAGGCTGCAGGGCGAATGTCCACCGGGTGGCATTTGCGTCACTCGAGCCGTGCGCGATCACGTCCATGGCCGGCTCGATCTGGCGTTTGAGTCGATCGGGACGCTGAACCTAAAGAACATCGCCCGTCCCGTCGAGGCATTCGTGCTGCGGCTTGATACAGGGGCGACCGCCCTTTCACCGGCGCTTCCAGCCGTCATCCCTACCCTCCGAGACATCGAGATATCGCAGAGTCATCACCGCGTCCGTCGTGGGTCTCGTCGCGGTCTGCATTGCCACCGGCCTCTGGCTGCACCGCACATCGCCACCGATTGCGCCGCAGTCGGTTGCTGCAGTAACAACCGGGTCTTTGCCGTTGCCCGACAAACCCTCGATCGCCGTGCTGCCGTTCACCAATATCGGCGGCGACGCCAAACAGGAGCGTCTGGCGGACGGCATCACGGAGGATCTCATTACCGATCTCTCGCGCTATCACAGCCTGTTTGTCATCGCCCGCAACTCGGTCATGACCTACAAGGGCAAGGCGGTCAGCGTGCAGCAGGTCGGGCGGGAGCTCGGCGTGCGTTTCGTCCTGGAGGGCAGCATCCAGACGAACGGCGACCGCGTGCGGGTCACCGCCCAGCTCATCGATGCCGCGACCGACGCCCACGTGTGGTCGGACCGGTATGACCGCGCCCTCAACGACATCTTCGAAGTGCAAAACGAGGTGACGCAGAAGATCGCCGGGGCACTGGGCGGTGTAACCGGCACTCTGGCCGCGACGGATGCGGCGAGCATCAGACGCAAGCCCCCCGCGAACCTCACCGCCTACGACTACTATATAGCGGGCCAGGAACTCCATTATAAGTTGACAAAGGACGATGTCGCCAAGGCTGAAGTGTTGCTTAAGAAGGCCATTGAGCTGGACCCGCAGTTCGCGCGAGCCTATTTTGGCTTGGCGCACAGCTACTTCACCCAGGGCGTTTAGGGTTGGGGAGATGAGGACACGACCGTGTTGCTTGAAAGGTCCAGGGACCTGCTGTTGAAGGCCATTGACCTCGACCCGAACGATGCCCTGGCCTATTCGCTGCTGGCCCTGGCCTACTTCGCACTGAACGACTTTGATCGCGGCGTCGCGGTGTTTGACAAAGCACTAGAGCTGAACCCCAATGATCCGGATGTGTTGTTCCATGTGGCTAACGTCTGCCTTTCGTTGGCAGGACGAAAGAGGCCGCCGAGATGATGGATCGGGCCTTTCGGCTCAACCCTCGCTATCCGCCCTTTTACAACGATGCCGTTGATGCGTATTACGCGACTGGCCAATTTCGTCAGGTCATCACCATGGTTCGTAGAACAACCGGGGACAATCTACGTGGTCCCAAGCGGTATTGGTTATGAGCTACGCGCAATTGGGCCGGCAGACCGACGCGGAGGCGGAGCGAAGGCTGAATTGTTGCGGCGCTATCCGGAATTTTCATGGGAGCGCTTTATGAGTGATCTTGGCGGCATCCCCGACCAGCCGACGATGGGGCTGTACCTCGACGGCGTGCGCAAGGCCGGCCTGAACGAGTGCGCCACCCAGGCGGAACTGCAGAAATATCCGAAGATGACCCACCTGCCTCTCTGCGACGCAAAGCGTGCGACGAATTAGGAAACGGCTGTTGAGTGCGGGAAGTCAGCGAAAATACCTTTCGCGCGTATGTTGTCTGGAGCCAAATGGCCAAACCAAGCAGGTGTGGTGATGACGATCCGGGTCCGAGCGGGTCAGGACCACGCTGCCGCAATCGATGGGGCGACATCGTGCAACCGTTTCTGCCCGGCAGTCCCTGCCATCTGCCAGATCAAATACAAGGCTCTATAGTTTTGTGACGAAACCCCTCGTCGGGGACAATGCGCGGTGATAGGGTTATAAACTGAGGGCTTCGTTGACCAGTCAAACGCGATGGGCGACCTTCGCCGCCTACTGGGTTGTCGAAGTCTTCGCTCGCCGCGTGGCAGATCGTGGGGCAGTTCGCTGTGTCAGGGAGTAACGCGTCAGACTTGACCAGGAGGTCGCCCGGGGGGCGACTGATCGCTGTCGTCTATGCCGACATGGTCGGGTACAGCCGCCTTATTGGGTTGGGTATCGCAGAAACGCTCGAGCGATTGCGAACGCTGCGCTGTACGCTCATAGATCCGGCAATCGAAGAGTTTGGCGGTAAAATCGTCCAGACCGGGGGCGACTCGTTACTCATTGTGTTCGACAGCATCGACAGTGCGGTCCGATGTGCCGTGAAAGTGCAGCGGCAGATACCCGAATATGATGGCGACCATCCCGCCCGATAAGGCCATCAGGTTCCGAATTGCCATCAATGTCGGCGATGTAATTGCCGAGGGAACCGACTTTCATGGCGACGCGGTGAATGTAGCCGCGAGGCTGCAAGGGGAATGCCCGGAGGGTGGTATCTGTGTCACGCGAGCCGTGCGCGATCACGTGCAGGACCGGCTCGATCTAGTATTTGAGCCGATCGGGATGCTGAACCTAAAGAACATCGCCCGTCCGGTCGAGGCATTCGTGCTGCGGCTTGATGCGGGGGCGGGCGCCCTTTCACCGGCGCTTCCGGCCGTCATCTCCACCGGGCCGCCGAAACGATCGCGATATCGAAACGCTATCGCCGCGTCCGTCTTGGGCATTGTGGCTGTCGGCGCCGCCGTCGGCTTCGGGCTGCACCGCACGTCACCGCCCATAGCGCCGCAGTCGATCACCGCAGTAACAACCGCGGCCTTGCCGCTGCCCGACAAGCCCTCGATCGCCGTGCTGCCATTCACCAACATTGGCGGCGACGCCAGGCAGGAGCGCCTGGCGGACGGCATCACCGAAGATCTCATCACCGATCTCTCGCGCTATCACAGCCTGTTTGTCATCGCCCGCAACTCGGTCATGACCTACAAGGGCAAGGCGGTGAGCGTGCAGCAGGTCGGGCGGGAGCTCGGCGTGCGGTTCGTCATGGAAGGCAGCATCCAGACGAACGGCGACCGGATACGGGTCACCGCGCAGCTGATCGATGCAGCGACCGACTCCCATGTGTGGTCGGACCGTTACGACCGCCCCCTCAACGACATCTTCGAAGTGCAGAACGAGGTGACGCAGAAGATCGCCGGCACACTGAGTGGGATGACCGGCACTCTGGCCGCGGTGGACGCGGCGAGCATCAGACGCAAGCCCCCCGCGAACCTCACCGCCTATGACTACTACGTACAGGGCCAGGAACTCCATTATAAGGAGACAAAGGACGATGTCGCGAAGGCTGAGGGGCTGCTCAAGAAGGCCATCGAGCTGGACCCACAGTTCGCGCGGGCCTACTATGGCTTGGCGCACGTTTACCTCACCCAGGCCTACTATGGCTTCAGCGATGAAGACACGACCGTGTTATTTGAAAGGGCGAAGGGCCTGCTGTTGAAGGCGATTGCCCTTGACCCGAATGATGCACTCACTTATTCGCTGCTGGCCTTAAACTATTTCGCACTGAGCGACTTTGATCGCGGCGTCGCCGTGGGTGACAAGGCACTAGACCTGAACCCCAATGATCCAGATGTGTTGTTTCATGTCAGTCTCAATCTGGCCTACATCGGAAGGGCGAAAGAGGCCGCCGAGATGATGGATCGGGCCTTTCGCCTCAACCCTCATTACCCGCCTTTCTACAACAATGCCGTTGATGCATACTACGTGATTGGCCGTTTCGACCAGGTCATTGCGATGGTTCGTAGAACCGTAGGAGAGACATGCCTATGGTGCCAAGCGGTATTGGCCATGAGCTACGCGAAATTAGGTCGGCAGACCGAGATGGAGGCGGCGAAGGCTGAACTGTTGCGGCGCTATCCCGAATTTTCATGGGAGCGCTTTATGAGCGATCAAGGCGAGATCCCCGACCAGCCGACACTGGCACTGTACCTCGACGGCGTGCGCAAGGCCGGCCTGAACGAGTGCGCCACCCAGCCGGAACTGCAGAAATATCCGAAGATGACCCACCTGCCTCTCTGTGACGCCAGGCGCGCGACGAATTAGCGATGGACCATCGTTGGGATAACGATCGATCGCCACCACGTTGGCCCCCGTCGCTACGACGATCGTCGAGCGCTATCTGGCAACACCGGTCGGCCGGACCTTGCAGGGCGAAGTTCGACTGGGCCACATTTTTGTTGGCTCGCCCAGCAGCGGCCGTTGCGATATGACGCAGGCCGACCAGGAGATCCGCAATGCCAAGTTATGACTTCGTCACCGTCGACGTCTTCACCGACGAGCGGTTCGCCGGCAACCCGCTCGCGGTGTTCCCGGATGCCGCGGCCTGACAGACGAGCAGATGCAGGCCATCGCCGCCGAGTTCAACCTGTCGGAGACAACCTTCATCCTGCCGCCGGAAGACCCGCGCAATCACGCGCGGGTGCGGATCTTCACCCCGAAGGCGGAAATGCCTTTCGCCGGCCATCCCAATGTCGGCACCGGCTATGTTCTGGCCCGCATCGCCGGTGACCCGCCCGAACACTACACGTTCGAGGAAATCGCCGGTCTGGTCCGGGTCCACATCCTGCGGGACGCCGCCGGCACCATTTCGGGCGCCCGTATCTCCGCGCCGCGCGCGCTGTCGCTCGACATCGCCGTGCCGGTCGACCTGGTCGCCGCCTGCGCCGGGGTCTCGGAGGACGACATCGTCACCGAGATCCACTATCCGATTGTCGCCTCGGTCGGCGCGCCTTTCGTGATCGCCGAGGTCGCCTCCCTCGATGCCCTGGCGCGCGCGCATCCCAGCCCGAGCGCGTTTCGCTCCGGCGCCGAACGAATTCCGACGTTGGCGGAGCACTTCAACCTCTATCTGTATACGCGATGCGGCGAGGACTTCCTGCACCTGCGGGCCCGCATGTTCGCGCCCCGCGCCGGGGTTGTGGAGGATCCAGCGACCGGAAGTGCCGCGGCCGCGTTGGCGGCACTGCTGACATCGCTCGCCCCCGGCGTGAACGTCGATCTGCACTACGATATCGAGCAGGGCGTCGAGATGGGACGAACCAGCCACCTTATCGCCTCCGCTCGCAAGACCGGGGAGGGACCGGTGCTCGCGACTGTGGCCGGAAGCTGCGTGCCGGTTATGCGCGGCACGCTGGAGGTTTGACAGCGGGGGTAGCGTGGAGCGACGCAGGTTGGACGGCGGCGCAGGTTAAACGGGGCGTCAGTCCGGGGCCAGCAACGCCGACGCCGCCGGCGTCAGCACGGTGCCGGCGAACGGATTGAGCACCGTCATGCCAAGCAGGAGGGTTCCATCCGCGAGGTCTTCGGTCAGGATGATCGAGCACCCGGCTTCGGCGGCGGTCGCCACCAGGAGCGCGTCCCAATACGAGGCGCGTCCGCTGGCCGCGATCGTCAGGGCCGAATTCGACGGCGCTGGCCGAAACGGCGACCGTCCGGAACAGTTCGATCAGGTCGCGAGCGACCTGTGCGGCGGCCGGTGGCGGCATCATCCGCTTGCGGGTCACGACCGCATAGAATTCGGAAACAGCTTGTAGCGTCAGGTGGCAGGACGTGAAGCCTGCTCTGCGGACAATCCACTTCGCGAGTTCGTGCCTGGGGCCCGCATTTCGATCGACGCTGTAGACCAGAATATTGGTGTCCAGGGTGAACGCATCATCGCTCATACAGCGAGTCACGGTTGAGCGGACCCGCCCGATGTCCCAACCTGTCTCCATTGCGACGTTCAGGCGGTCGAACGCGGCCTGCTGCTTCGGAGTCAGAACCCGGCGCTGGTTGACAGGTGAAATCCGGGCTACCGGCGTGCCGTTACGGGTGATGATTATTTCCTCGCCCGCCTCCACCTCACGGATGCAGCGGGCAAACGTCTGGTTGGCGTCGCGCAGGGTCAGTGTCTTCGTCATGCGACTCATGTAGCACGGTCTGCTCTACCTTTCAACCCGCGGCAGGCAGCCGGGTCGCGGCGAGCGGAAATCGGCCGCCGCCCCCACCATCCGGGCTATCTGGCCTTTCATACAAATTTCCACGAGCGGCACTGCTGATCACCCTTGCGGGACGCGGGGTATCGGCGCTTATGCAATCCGTCGAATGAACTAATGTAGAAACGGCGGATCGCCGGTCATCGGAATCGCCGACCGGCAAGCTGCACTGCGAAGAAGCAAGAGGATCGTGATGTCGCTCAGAATCAATTCCGAAGCGCCGAACTTCAGCGCCGAAACAACTCAGGGTACCATTGATTTCCATGACTGGATCGGCTCCGGGTGGGCAATACTGTTCAGCCATCCCAAGGACTTCACGCCAGTCTGCACCACCGAGCTGGGCTACATGGCCGGGCTGCTACCGCAGTTCACCCGGCGGAACACCAAGATCATCGGCCTGAGCGTCGATCCGGTCGGCAATCACGAGCGCTGGGCACGAGATATCGAAGAGACCCAGGGCCACGCCGTCACCTATCCGATGATCGGCGACATCGACCTGCATATCGCCAAGCTGTATGACATGCTGCCGGCCGAAGCGGCGGGGGATGCTTCGGGGCGCACCGCGGCGGACAACGCCACCGTGCGCTCGGTGTTCATTATTGGGCCTGACAAGAAGGTCAAGGCGATGCTCACCTATCCGATGTCGACCGGTCGCAACTTCGACGAGGTGCTGCGCCTGCTCGATTCCTGTCAGTTGACCGCGAAACACACCGTTGCCACCCCAGTCAACTGGAAATCAGGGGAAGACGTCATCATCCCGCCGGCAGTCTCCGACGAGGCGGCGAAGCAAAACCCGAACGGTTGGAAGACGCTGAAGCCCTATCTGCGCGTGGTTGCCCAACCGACCGACTGAACCGGCCATGCTGTGTCCCGGGCCCGGACTGCCGCGGCCCGGGCCGATTGGTTTCCATCCAACGCTCAACCATACCCCGGCGCAGCTGACGGGGTGTCTGCCGCTGATCCGTCAACCTCGCGCGGGAGCCGCGGAAATCATGATCTTTCGCCAGTTGTTCGAGCCTGTGTCGAGCACCTACTCCTACCTGCTGGCCAGTCGCCGCGGCGGTGAGGCGCTGATCATCGATCCGGTCCTGGAGAAAGTGGACCGCTACCTGCAACTACTGAAGGAGCTCGGCCTCAGCCTGGTCAAGGCAGTGGATACGCATCTGCACGCGGATCACATCACCGGCCTGGGCGCGCTGCGGGACCGCACACAGTGCATCACGGTGATGGGCGAGCAAAGCAAGGTCGATATCGTATCCATTCGAGTCGCCGACGGCGACCTGCTGGAGATCGAGGGCATCGGCCTCGAGGTCATCTACACCCCGGGACATACCGACGATTTCTATAGTTTCCTGTTGGGCGATCGCGTTTTCACTGGTGACACGTTGCTGATCCGGGGCACTGGCCGAACCGACTTCCAGAACGGCGACCCCCGCATGCAATACGAATCGCTGTTCGGCCGTCTGCTAAAGCTGCCGGATGATACCCTGGTGTTCCCTGCACACGATTACAAGGGGGATACGGTCAGCACGATAGGTGAGGAACGAAACTATAATCCTCGGCTGCAGGTCAAATCGGTAGAGGAATATGTCGACCTGATGAACGGCCTGAACCTCGCGAACCCGAAGATGATGGACGTCGCCGTCCCGGCCAACATGCACCAAGGCCTCTCGCAAGAGCAGATCGCTCGTCGTGGCTGGGCGCTGACGGCGGATCAGGCAAGGCAGCTTGTCGGCAACCCCGACGTGACGCTGATCGATCTCCGCGAGAAACGTGAGCGCGTTCGGCACGGTGAGATCCCTGGCGCCCTGCACCTGTCCTATCATGATCTGCAGACCAACATATCGCGCGGCGGCGTGCTGCATGTTCTCGGCACCGTGCCGGGACAGATGATGTTGTTCTATTGTGCCTTCGGCGAACGCTCCGCGATGGCGGTCCAGGCGGCGCAGGACGCCGGCTTCGGCTCCGCCCGCCACATCGAAGGCGGGATCGACGCATGGAAGCGTGCGGACGGTCCGCTGGACGGCGTGTCGCTCGCCCGATAGATGGACACGCCGATACTCGGCAGGTGTCATCCCCGTCCCCCCGCCTTCGCAGGGACATGCGGGCACAGGTCTACCTTTTGCCTTCCGCCGCGGAGCAGTTCGAGCCAGTGTCGAAGCCTGTTCAGTATCCGGTTCGCGTCGCCTCGACAGCGTAATGTTTGCGCGGAAACTCCTCGGTGTAGGAGCGCAGCCCCTTGCCCATGCGCGTGCCCATGTCGCGGTACGGCCTCGCACGCAGCTTCGCCACGTCCAGGTCGATGCCGATGCCCGGCGTGGTGGGCAGATCGACGAAACTGCCGTCGCACCACCAGCGGCGTCACCGCGATCTCGTCACATGCCGGCTTCAGGTTGACGAAGCATTCGGCGATCCAGAAATTCGGGATCATGGCCGAAAGTTGCACCGTCGCCGCGAGCCCGACCAGGGTGGAATTGTAGTTGTGCGGAGCGACGGCGACCGCATGCGGCTGCGCCATCGCCGCGATGTCCAGCATCGCCAGAGATACCGCCGCAGTTGCAGATATCCGGGTTGATGATGTCCGCCGCGCGGCGGCCAGCGCCGCGGCGAAGCCCTCCTTCGAGTAGATCGCCTCGCCCGGTAACGATCGGCATGCGGCAGCGCGCGCCTGACCTCGGCGACCAGTTCGATATTGTCGCACAGGCACGGTTCCTCGTACCAGCCGATATCATATTCGCGCAGATGCGGCGGCCGATCCGAATGGCATGCATCGGCGCGAGGCGGCGGTGCACCTCCACCAGCAACGTGAAGTCCGGGCCGAGCGCCTCGCGCATCAGGCGGACGTAGCGGACGACGTGGTCTTCGTCCTCGCGATGGATGAAGCTGCGCCAAGGGCCGGGGAACGGATCCCACTTCAGCGCGGTATAGCCCGATCTCCTTCACCGTCAGCGCGCGCTCGATGTTCTTCTCGATGCTTTCGCGTGCCGCTCGACCAGCCGTTGGCATAGACCTTGACGCGTTCGCGCGAAGCGCCGCCGAGCAGGTTGTAGCAGCGGCAGGTTGGCGTGCTTGGCAACGATGTCCCAAAGCGCGATCTCGATCGCGCTCCACGCCGACATCAGGTCGAGCGAAGTGCGGCGCATGGCGAAATCCTCGAACACCACCTGCGCGGTGTGGCGGATGCTGAAGGCGTCGCGGCCGATCATGTATTTCGCCAGTTCGCGCAGCAGGTGCTCGATGACGGGCTCCTTGCCCGGCGTGACGTAGGCCTCGCCCCAGCCATGCAGGCCGCCGGCGGTTTCGACGCGGCAGAACAGCAGGTTCTTCGCGGTACCGGGATCGAACAGGAAAGTCTCGATGCGGGCGATCTTCATGATGTTTTCCTCGATCTTTGTCGACTTGTGCCTGCCGAGACAGCTTGTAGCCGCCTCTTCCGTGGTCGCAGCAATGTCGCCCGTCGAGCTCGCGCCTCGCTCGGATGGCAACGACGACAACGCGCCTTCAATGACGGCATCACTTGCATCCGTCGCCCAGGCTTGCGTAAGCCGTGGCCGATGACGCCACCACCAACCGGTCCGGTTGAACTGTTTCGCGACCATCGTTTCGTTGTGCTGGACAAGCCGGCGGGGCTGGCGGTGCATCCGGGGCCGTCGAGCGGCCGCAGCGTCGAGGACTGGTTTCCGCTGCTGTCCCGCCGCAAGGACGGGCCGTGGCTCGCCCATCGGCTCGACGCCGATACCTCCGGTTGCCTGGTCATCGCCCTGCGACATGCCGCGCTGCTGGCGGCACAGGCATGTTTCGTCTCAGGAACGACCAGGAAGGTCTATTGGGCGCTGGTAGCCGGCGAGGTGAGTGGCGATCATGGCGTTGTCGACGCGCCGCTCCGGCGTCACACCGGTCCGCTCGGGTGGCGGATGGTCGTCGACCCCACGAATGGCCAGCGCGCCGTCACCGAATGGCGGGTGCTCGGCAGGGGGACGGGCCTGACGTGGCTGGAACTGGATCCGAAAACCGGGCGAACGCATCAGGTCCGGGTGCATTGTCAGATGCTGGGCGCACCGATCCGCGGCGATGAGCGCTATGGTGGCGGGGCCGGTGGCCTGCATCTGCTGGCCCGGTCCATCGTCCTTCCCTTGCATCCACCTGTGAGCGCGACCGCTAGTCCACCACCGCATATGACCGACGCGCTTGAACGGTGCGGGTGGTACCCCGCAGGCTCAGGTTGACTGCGTCACAAAAAAGGGATGGCCCAGCGTTTGACCGCACTGACTACGCGCGCCCAGACCGTCCCGCCGAGCGCAATCGTGCGGGAACCCGGTCAGTTCATATCGATCGGGGGATATTCGCGAAACACGTTCGCGCCGGTGACGAGCGTGTGCTCGGTGAACGTGCGCGGCGGCACCGACTCGCCTTTCAGCATGCGGATCGCGAGTGGCAGCACATCGTAGCCGTGACCGGTCCATGAAGTAGGCGACGGAACCAAGCACCACGCTGGCCCGATTGGCGGGATCGATTTCCTTCTTCTCGTGGGCGCCGCCATGGATGCTACGATCGAGGCCCTGACTGACGATGACGCAGTCGTTGATCCGAAGCGACACTTCGACCGCGGTCCTCGCCCAAAGCGCGGTGGCGTCATCGAGCGTTGCGACCAGCACTTTGCGTCGCGACTGCTGACGCAGATATTTCGTCAGCAGATCGTCGCCGCGCTGCGGCTGTCCGCCGCTGTCGAGCATCGCCGGTTCCACGCCGGGCAGTTCCGCGTGCAGACCCTCGATGATGCCTTTGATACGCAGCCCGACTGCATCGCTCGGGTCGCCCAGATCGCCAAGGACGACAGCAACGGGTGTCTCGTCGGGCCAGCTTTGCTTGCTGAATGCGCCCAGCGTTTGCCCGGCGATACGACCGGCCGCCAGATTGTCGGCGCCATACAGCGGCGCGTCGCCCACGGGATAGTTGATGGCGAGGACCGGAATGCCGGCCGCGGCCGCCTTGCGGGCAATCTCCGGATTGGCACCGACTTCCGCGTTGTATTCGATCAGCAGATCGACCTTTTGCTTGATCGCGTCGGTGGCGTTGGAGATGGCGGTCTCTTCGTCGCCAGCATTGTCGTAGTAGATGATGTCCACCGGCAGCGTGCGGGCGGCCATTTCGATGCTGCGGCGGACGTCGAAGCCGGTGAACCCCAGCCCCTCGATCTTGCACACCCGGGGCATCGTTGATGTTGGCGAAGGCGATGCGGTAGGGCGGCGAGGCGGCCCTCGTCACGGCCGGAATGAAGGCCGCGCCCGCGGCGCCGACAAGAAGCTGCCGGCGCCCCAGAAGGGACGCCGACATTGGCGAGGTAGTGCGAGTGATCAGCGGATCGCCTCGATGTTGACGAAGTTGCCAGTGAAACCGACCGCCTTCGGCACCGTCATGCTCAGGAAGAAGGTCGCCCGGCCGTCCTTCTGCGCCGCGGCGGCGATCAGGTCGGTGCGCGACATTCTCAATGATATGGATGCCGTTGTTGGGGATCAGGAAGACGTGGACCGGGATCGCCAGAGCCGGGTTCTCGGACGGCCACACTTCGACCGCGAAGGTATCGGAGCCGACCAGCACCACCTTCTGATCCGCCAGCCATTGCGCGGCCTCCATGCCGATGCCCGGCTCGGAGGCGTTGTAGACCGCGTTCATGGCGGGATATTGCAGGAACAGATCCTCATACCCGGTGTTGAGGAAGACAGCGTCACCTTCGCGCAGCGTAACGTTATACATCTTCAGGCCGGCCTGAAGATCGGCCGCGGTGATCAGTGTGCCGCCATCGAGGCAGTCGCCCTTGCAGTTCGGGTTCTTCTTCAGCTTGCCGGCTTCCTTGAAGACGCGAACAAGGTCGATGATGACGCCGCGGGTGGCGAATGTCTTGACGTTCTCGAGGCCAAGCTTTTTGAGGCCGTTTTGGGTGACGTATTTCCCCATAGGCGTCTGATTATAATAGCAGTCCTTGACGCCGATATGGCCCATGCCGTCGAAATGGGTGCCGACGTGGCTCTGGCTGAGCCAGGTGTCTTCCATGTAAGTCGCTTCGTTCTTACCCTGGGCTGCGCCGGCCGCCAGGCCCGTCGCCGTCAGGATGTCCTTCGAGAAGCGGGTGCCGAACAGGGGAATTCCGTCCACGAGGACATTCGCCATCGGAACGACTTCGCCGGTCTTGATCTCTGCTGCGGCCGCCTTGGTGACCGCCGGCGTGACACGGTTGCTCGCCCCGGCTTGGTCATCGGGCCCAAATGGTGACGCCTGGACCAGGGACTTGCAATCGCTTGCCTGAGCAAACGCGCCCCCAGCAGCGCCGATCGCAACGATTGCGCCGATCGCGGCCTGAGCCGCGAGTTTCTTGAACTTCATGGTTTCCCCTCATGTAGCATTCTATCGGCGGGGCCGGCGCCCCATCCTTTTCTCTGAAAACGAGCGTTTCCAAAAGATTACCGAACCTAAACCCAACCTCCGGCGTTGTCAATTCAGGTGCGGCGCCACCGCACGAGGCCCTGCGGCCGCCTCGTGCCCCGCCGCCGGTGGCTCAAGCTACCGTGGCGGCGGACCGAAATAGTATATGCGGTTGCCGGCCGGATTGCCCATGGTCGCGAAGGTGACGGCGCCGTTGGTGCCAGCCGATGTGACTGGATTGATCGCGAACGGCGGCATCATCGTTCCGTCCGGCAACTTCCCTCCGGACTGCACGAGCTGGCTCAGCGTGCCAGCCTGCCAGGCAAAAATGCCGATCGGCGCCGGCCCGTCGTCGACCGCCGCGACAAAGGCGATGCGTCCGACCGGGCCCGCGCTGGGCCACTCGCCGAAGCCGGAAAACTTGCCGCCTTCCGGCGCCGGGTCGCCCGCGGCCGCGATCAGCGTCAGGCCGGAGGTATTGACCTTCATCACCGCCTCGCTGCGCTTGGTGCCGGCGCCAAGATGGGCGCCGAAGGCAATGTCATCGTTATCGTCGATCGCAAGGCGTTCGGAGAACCGAAGCACCATGCGTCCGTCGGGAGCTAACGCGCCGGCCCCGACCAGCATCTTCAGGTCGCGTGTGCCGGTGACGAAGATGCCGCCCAGCACCGGACCATGGTCCAACGTTACCGGAAGCGCGATCACCCCCCGGTTGTTGAGCGCGGGCAGTCCGAAGCCCTCGAAAAAGCCGCCGCCCAGGTAGGGATCGCCCTCCGCCAGCAGTTTCCGCAGACGGCCATTGGCGTAGGTGTAGAGATACAGCACCTGAAAGGTGTCCCGCCCGTGTCGCACGGTGGCGACGAAGGCGACCTCGTCGCGGTTGTTCAGGGTCGGCGTATCCAGTGCCGCGAAGGTGCCCCCCACCACCCCGAGCGCATCCCCGCCCACCACGGCGATCACCCTCAGGGCACCGTCCTTGACCATGAAGATGCCCTCGGCGGTCTGGGCCTGGCTGACGGCAGCGCCGAACACGACGGTGCCGGAATCGTTCAGGCACGGCATCGGGTGCTTGGCGAACTGGGTCAGGATCCCGCCGCCGGGCACGCTGTCGCCGACGGCGGCGATCTTGGTGAAATGTCCCCCACTGGCGAGGAAAATTCCCTCGGTCGCCTTGTTGCGCAGAATGGTGGCATAGAACGCGACGTCGCCGCCGGCGTTGACCGGGGCGACGATCGGCTGCGACAGCACATCGAACCGGTCGAAGATGCCACCAATCGGCGTCTGCTGACCGGTGCCGACGATACGGCGCATCGCCGGCGGTAACTGCGGTGGCGGCTCGTCCGGCTTCGGCGGCACCGGATGCGACAGACAGGCCCACAGCACGCAGGCCCACAGCAGCGCGGACGACACCACCGCCACCTGCAGGCGGGATAGCGCGCCGCGCAGCAGCAGCCCGCCGATGCCGCGCCGGCCGCCGAAGGGCTGGGTCTGGCTCACGGGTCGATCAGGTTCGGTTTCACGTGGTTCGGTTTCACGGGGTTCGGTTCACCGGCTCAGTTGACCAGCATGCCGGCCTTCAGGGTGGAGATGTCGTGCCGGATCATTTCGATATACGTGCCGGCCTCGCCATCAGGCTTCGACAGCGCGTCGCCGTAGAGCGTACCGCCGATCGAAGCACCGGTCTCCTTGCTGATCCGCTCCATGGCGCGAGGATCGGTGATGCTGTCGAGGAACAGGGCCTTCACGTGCTCGCGCCGGATCTGGTCGGTCAGACGCGCCAGATCCGCGGCCGAGGGCTCCGCCTTGTTGGTCCAGCCGTTGATCGAAATCATCGTGATCCCGAACGCGGTGGCGAGATACTGCAACGAATTGTGCGACGCCAGCACGCGCCGCTTGGCGGCGGGCACGGCGGCCATCTCGGCGTGCGCCCAACTGTCCAGCTCCTTCAGTTGCTGGGTGTACGAGGCGGCGCGGGTGCGGTAGGTGTCGGCATTGGCCGGATCGGCGCGGACCAGCGCGTCGGTGATGTTCTTGACGTAGATGATGCCGTTGCGAGGATTCATCCAGGCGTGCTGATCAAGCGCCACGGCCTTGGGCTTGCCTCCCATCGGATGCTCGTCCTCGGCGGTGATCGCCTTGACGCCGCGCGTGACGATGACCTTGGTGCCGCTGAATTTTGCCTGCGCCATCAGGTTTGGCAGCCAGGGCTCGAATTCGTCGTTGAGCCCGTTCATGAACAGGATCTTCGCGCCCGAGATCTTCGGGATATCGGCGGCGGTCGGCTCATAGACCTCGATATCGCCGTCAGGGCCGATCAGCGTCACCAGATCGACCAGGTCGCCGGCGATATTGGTCACCATATCGCCGATCACGCTGAAGGTCGCGACGACCTTGATCTTGTCCGCTGCGGTGGCGATCCCAGGCAGCATCAGGACGCTGCCGATCGCCAGCGCCAAAGCGGCACGAAGCAGATGTTTCATCGATCGTTTCCCAGGTTTCTTGCTCGAATGAAGTTCGAGGTGCCGGTTACCAGCAGCGAAGCGCCGTACAACGCTCCGGCGACCATGACAATCGCCGGACCCGACGGCAGATTGCGATGATACGAAAGCAACAGCCCGATGTATGACGATACCATCCCGACCATCGCCGCGACCGCCATCATCACACTCGGCCGGTTGGTCCAGCATCGCGCCGCTGCGGCTGGCAGCAGCATCGGCCCGATCGCCATCAACGTGCCAAAGGCCTGGAAGCTGACTACAAGATTGAACAGCACCAACACGATGAACAGCCAGCGCATGCCATGGCCGCCGACCAGGCGCAGGAACACCGGATCAAACGAATCGACCGCCATCGGACGATAGAAGACCGCCAACAGCAGCATGGTCAGGGTGCTGACCGTTGCAATTTGTAACAATGCCGTCACGTTGATCGCCAGCACGGTGCCGAACAACACGCGAACGGTGTCGACGTTGCTGCCGAAGAAGGCGACCAGCGTCACGCCCAGGGCGAGGGTCACAAGGTAGAATGCGACCAGGCCGGCGTCGTGACCCGCGGCTCTGCCGCTGCCTCGGCCGAGCAGGCCGGTGAGACCGGCGACGACGGTGCCGCTGGCGAGGCCGCCGAGACTGAGCGCGGTCAGCGAATGCAGCGAGTAGACGAAGCCCAGCGCGGCGCCCGGCATCACTGCGTGCGAGAGAACGTCGCCGTCGAGCGCCATCCGCCGCAACAGCAGGAAGACGCCGAGGGGTCCGCTCGCCAGCGCCAGCGCCAGGCAGGCGACCAGCGCGATGCGCATGAAGGCGAAGCTCTCGAACGGCCCGACGAGCGTGGCGTACGCAGCGACAGGGTCATGCCGCGGACAACGCCTTCGCCAGGTTTTCGCCGGTCAGCACGGCGGCGGCGTCGCCCCAGGCGACGGGCCTGCGCGCCAGCAGCAAGGCGGAGGGGAAATGCGCCCGCACCTGATCCAGTTCGTGCATGACGGCGACGATGGTGCGGCCCTCGCCATGCCAGCGCGCCAGCAGTGTCAGCAGCGACTCCACGGTGGACGTGTCGACGGCGGCGAAGGGCTCGTCCAGCAGCATCACCTCGGCGTCGAGCAGCAACAGGCGCGCGAAGAAGGCGCGCCGCATCTGGCCGACGGAGAGCTCGCCGATGCGCTTGTGGATCGAATCCAGCAGCCCGACGGAGCCCACCGCCTCGACGACGCGATCGGTGACGATGCGGGGGGGCGCGCGATAGGCGCCGAAGCCGCGCCACAGGCCCAGCCCCACGAGTTCGGCCACGGTGACGGGAAAATCCCGATCGAGTTCGGTCTGCTGCTGCAGATACGCCATTCGCCGGCGCCCACGAGCGGGGCAGACGACGGCGCCCCGATTGGGGCGGACCAGGCCGGAGAGCACGTTCAGCAAGGTGCTTTTGCCGGCGCCGTTCGGTCCCACCACGGCCGTCATGCTGCCGGCGGCGAAGCGCCCGCTCACGTCTTCCAGGGCGACGAACCGGCCATGGCGGACCTGGACGTTGCGCACCTCGATCCAGGTTGCCCCGCCGGGCGGAAGCGGCAAGCCCGAGCGATCACGTCGGCCGCCGACGTCACGGAACCATCCCCGTACTCGGGCTGGCCGCCTCGCTGACGGCTGAAACGCCGGCGCCCTGCACAGGCGATATCCCGGGCCGGCCCGACGGGGCGTCAACGGCCGGATCGGACGGTTGCTGGTCTTGTTGTGCATTCAGAATGACCATGCCGCGAATTATCATGCCGATCCCACGTCGTGCAAATCGCGCCGCCAGCTATTTACCGCCGGCGCTTCGAGACCGGACGGAAACCGGCAGGAAAATCCGCCACGGCGGCTGCCGGCAACTGACCGAGACCCCTCTGTTGTCAGACCCCGCCTCGTCGTTGACGCCCGCCCGGGCAGACCATACGTTCCGGCGCCACGGCCGGGACCAATGCACCTGGTGGCCCGCCCGTGGCGGAAGCCGCCGGGCCGCGGCCGATCAGGGGGACCGCATGAAAATCGACCATGTGTCGCTGACCATCTTTACCTGGGACGGCATCCCCGCGACCCACTATCATCAAGGCGCGTTTGCCGGCCGCGACAGTAATCTCGGCCTGTTGCGTATCCGCACCGACAGCGGGATCGAGGGCAACGCGTTTCTCGGCTCGGCCGCCAATCCGGGCTCGATGGACGGACCGCAACTGATCCGCTCGCTGAAGCCGATGCTGATGGGCAAGAACCCGCTGGCCCGCGAGGCGATCCATCAGAGTATGCGCCTGGTCTCGCGCAACGTTTCGTACCGCACCATCGGCGCGGTGGACGTGGCGCTGTGGGACATCGGCGGCAAGGCGGCAGGATTGCCGGTGCACGCGCTGATGGGCGGCTTCCGCGATTCCATTCCGGCCTACGCCAGTTCCGAGGTGCTGCCCTCGCAGGCCTATGCGCCGCAGGCGGTGGAGTTCAAGGAGGCCGGCTGGGCGGCTTACAAGATCCATCCGCCGCGCGATCCCGACACCGACATTCGGGTGTGCGAGGAGGTGCGGCGAGCGGTCGGGGATGACTACACGCTGATGCTGGATTCGACCTGGTCGTACACCTATCCCGACGCGCTGCGGGTCGGCAGGGTGGTCGAGCGGCTTGGTTACAAATGGTACGAAGATCCGCTCGCCGATGAGGACATCTACAACTATATCAGCCTGAAGCAGAAACTCGATATCCCGATCATGGCGACCGAGTATCCGGCGGGCGGGCTCGATACCTATGCGGTCTGGATCACTGAACGGGCGACCGACTATCTGCGTGGCGACATCCCCAACAAGGGCGGCCTGACCGCCATGCTGAAGACCGCGCATCTGGCCGAAGCGTTCGGCATGAACTACGAGATCCATCACAGTGGCAACTCGGCGAACAACTACGCCAATCTGCATCTGGCGCTGGCGCTGAAGAACACGACGTATTTCGAGGTACTGCTGCCGGACGGCGCACATCGTTACGGTCTTGAACAGGAGCCGCGGATCGATCGGAACGGGCTGCTGCACGCGCCGACGACCCCGGGCATCGGCGCGCCGATCGACTTCGCGCTGATCAAGGCGAAGACCGAAGGCGTACTGGAGTAGTTCGGGCTATTTGGGCGCAGTAGGGGTATGCGGTAGCGCAGGAGCCATGCGCTCCGGTTATTGCCGGTCTCGGACATCCCGATCGATGTGCACTCATCGAGCGTCCTTGCACTTCCACCCGGTGGCAAAGAGCCTGACAGCCATGTGATCGACGCAGTGGGTGGGCCACATCCGTTGTGTGGACGGCTTGCGATCCCTGAACATGGACTTGCAGCACGCCCGCCCGTTTGATCGCTAACAATTTTGCCATGTTCCAGCGCCATACCTTGATGCTGTCGCTGCGTCACCAAACGTGTGACGCGAACGCTAGGACGCTGGAGGGACAGCAATGTATCTCGTCCGCACACGAGCCCGCACGCTGGCGGCGCTGGCCGTAAGCCTGGGCGTCGGTGCATGTGCCGCAAATCCGTCGCAAGGGCCCATCCTGGCCATGCCCGGAAAGGACAAGAGCCCGATCGCGTTTCAGCAGGATCTAGCGATCTGCCGGCAGCACGCGATCTCGCACACTGGCTGGGGTGATCCGTCGGTGCCGGTCGAGCAGAAATCTGCCGGCGATGGGTCCGGTGGCGCCGTTGCCGGGCAAGCGCCGACCCTGACCGGGGCTACCGGCAACAGCGTTTCGGTTCCGGCGGGCGCGGAGTCGACGGACGACATAGGCTACGCGCAGTGCATGGCCGCTCGCGGCGACGTTGTACAGATGTTGCCGGGTCCCACCTACGACGAGGAATACGCCTATTCCGACGCCGGGCTTGGGTATGGCTACGGCTATCCCTACGCCTACCCCTATAATTACTTCAATGCGGGATTTGGCGGCGGGTTTGCCGTGTTCGGCTTTCACGGACAACACCATCACGGGTTCCACGGCGGTGGATTTCACGGTGGCGGATTTCACCACGGCGGCTTTCATGGCGGCGGAATGGGCCACGGCGGTGGGGGTGGGCATGGCGGTGGAGGTGGACACGGCGGCGGTGGGCACCACTGAGCGCGAGGCTCTATCGCCCGCGGCTACACGACAATAGACCGCCGCCACCCGTGAGCGTGGGGCCGTGCTCGGCCCAGTTAAATCGTTGGGTCCTCATCGTGCTCGCCCCGGGCGGCTGCGGGTGGCTCCGGTCCCGCCGCAACGGCGACTTTGACCGGTTTTAGGCGCGCCTGCTGATGAAACGGCAGGTGGGCACAAAAGAACCGGCGGCTTGATCGAACCAAGGACATGGACCGCGAGCATCACCGACTTGCCGCCCCGATCATTCGTAGGAGCGGCGTACTGGCCAGTGGTTGGGAATGGCACTCCTCCCATACGCGGAAATCCGCGTCAGGACACCTTGTCCTTCACCGGCTTGGTGTCGTTCGCGGCGACCGGCTTCATCACAGAAGTGATGGTCTCGCGCAACACGGTGACACGCAGGTTGGGGGCGATCTCGACCTCGATCTCGTTCGACGCGACCTGTTTGCCGTCCTTGTCCTGCACCATTGGGACGCGCTGGACGGTGCCCAGTATGCCTCCCCCGGTAACGACCTTGTCGCCTCGCTTGAGCATTCCCAGCATCGACCGCATCTCCTTCTGCTTTTGTTGCTGAGGCCGGATCAGCAGGAAGTAGAAGACGGCAAAGATCAGGACCAGCGGCGCAAATTGCGTGGCGCTGCCCAACAGCCCCGACACGTCCTGTGCGTAAGCGGGGGCAATTAGAGCGAACGGGTTCATGGAAATCGGGTCATTGGTGGGCGAGTCCTTGCGAGGAGGCGGGCCGGACCATAGTTTCCGCCTTCCTTTCGTCAAGCTGTCCCGGAATCCTCGGCCGCATGGAACAACGCCTGATCGATCTGATGAGCCGCATCGCGGATGCGCTGGAGCGTCTGGCTCCGCCGCCTCCCGCAGGCGTTGACCTGGAGCGGGCGGATGCCTTCGTCTGGCACCCCTCGCCGCCGCATCTGGCGCCGGTCCCCGAGGTCTCGCGGGTGGACATCGGGCTGCTCAAGGGCGTGGAGCGGCAAAAGAGCATCCTGGTGGAGAACACGCTGCGGTTCGCACGCGGCCTGCCGGCCAACAACGCGATGCTGTGGGGCGCGCGCGGCATGGGCAAGTCGTCGTTGGTGAAGGCCACGCATGCCGAGGCGAACCGGGACAGCCCGGGATGCCTGGTGCTGATCGAAATCCACCGGGAGGACATACGGACGTTGCCGGAACTGCTGAACCTGCTGCGTCCGGAGCGTCGCCGCTGCCTGATCCTGTGCGACGATCTGTCGTTTGAGAAGGAGGACGCCGACTACAAGGCGCTCAAGTCGGTGCTGGACGGCGGTATCGAGGGCCGGCCCGACAACGTGCTGTTCTACGCCACCTCGAACCGCCGCCATCTGATGCCGCGCGATATGATCGAGAATGAGCGGTCTACGGCGATCAATCCGAACGAGTCGATCGAGGAGAAGGTTTCTCTGTCCGATCGGTTTGGCCTGTGGCTGGGCTTCCACAACTGTGACCAGCCGACGTTCCTGGCGATGGTCGACGGCTACGCGACCGATTTGAGACTGCCGATCAGCCCCGAGGAACTGCACGCCGAAGCGGTGGAGTGGTCGGTGACACGGGGTGCCAGATCCGGCCGCGTCGCCTGGCAGTTCATCCAGGAGACGGCGGGTCGGCTGGGGGTGGCCGGGCCGCGCTAGTGTGTCGTGTTGACGCGATGGCGACGCCAATCAACGCAGCAGACACCGATGGCACTCCGGCTCAGATCATCCTGCAGCCGGTTTCCTCCGGCGTGCCGAAGACTTTGTCCAGATCGGCAACGTCATCGGGCAATGTCGCCTTCAAGTCGAGACAGTCCCATCGGTCGGTGATGCGATCCTTGACCGACACCAAAAGGTTTCGGACCAGCATCTGATGGTCGGACCTGCGATAGCTGTAAGTCGTTGGTCCCGCCTGCATCTTCCAGGTCTCGAGCGCCTCGACGATTGCCATCGGGTCCGTGGACCTCGCGGTATCGATCGCCTCGAATAACGACCTGGCAGCGATCCAACCCATCCATGCCTTGTCGGCCGCGGGCTTGCCATGCTTCCGCCGATAGGTCGCGGCGAACGCCTGCTCCTCCGGCGGATTGTCCGGATTGGCGTAGTACCACAGCTTGGTGAAAATGCCGGTCGCCGCGGTCGGCCCCGCCGTCCAGATATCGGTGTCACCGATGGCGATCTCCGCGAAGGGGATCGTCCCCTTCATGCCATGCTCGTTCCATTGCTTCAGGAAGTTGGAGAGGTCGCTCCCCGACAAGCCGCCCACCACCACATCCGGCTTGGCCTGCTTGATCTTCAGTATGGACGAACTGAAGTCGGCTGTATTCAATGGAATTTCGTCCGAGCCCAGCTCGATGCCGCCGGCAGCCTGCAACAATTGCCGTGATGAGAGCAGGATGTCTTGCCCGAAGGCGTAAGATGAAGTGATATGATACCATCGATTGCCGTAGTCCAGAGCGAACGGCGCCAGCATGCGGCACTGCACGGCGACGGGGGTGTTGAGCCGGAAAGTGAAACGGTTGCAGTCGGTTCCGGTGATGTCGGTCGCGGCAGCGTTGTCGCAGACGAACGGCAATTTGAGCTGCGACGCCGTGGCTTCCTCGGCTAGCGCATTCGACGACAGGGAGCCGCCGAGGACCGCGCAGACTTTATGCTCCTGCAACAGCCTGTGCATGTTCAATGCGGCCAAATGGGGCGTCGGTTCATCCAGCCAAATCAGCTCGGCCGGTTGGCCCATGATCTGGTTGCCTCGCTCGTGCATTGCCAGAAAAGAGCCATTGGCGAGATAGTCCGATTGCGCTGCGATCTGCCCGGCCTTGGCCAGCAGCAGCCCGATGCGGATCGGTTCGGTCGCACGCGCAACGAACGGCGCGGACAGAGTGGCGGTCGCTGCTGCCCCCACACCGGCCAGAAACCGTCGGCGGCGGACGTTCCCGATGCCGCCTGTCGCAAACCGCGAGGCAGCGATCGTGGTTCCGGGGGCGGGCAATCGTCTCGTAGACTGTCATTCGCGGTCTCGCCGGGTCATGCATTGGCAGGAACAGACAAGTAAAAACGCAAGTGCATTGCCGAACATCAAATCTGCATGAACACCGTCTCACGATCGCCCTGCAGGCGGATGTCAAGCTGCCACACGCCGCCGCGAAACCTGCCGAGCGATCAGGGTTTGCCGGCGCGCTGGATCGTCGATCAGGGACAGCACCGGGTCGGTTTCGTTCAAAGGTTCGCGTTCGAAATACAGACGTGTAGTCAGGCCAGTGAGTAATCCGCGAGCGAAAATAGGATCGCGACATGCGGTGCCTGGAGGGTGTTGCCGAGACCGGCGACTGGTCCAGGTTTCAGTGTGGTGAAGCGGAAACGCCCGAGCGGGTCGGTGCGGCAGCGACCGAAGCCGGGGAATGTATCGGTCGTTGCGGGGCTGGTCTGCCAGATTTCGATCGCCGCGTCGCCGACCGGCTGCCCGCCGCCATCTGTTACGGTGCCGGTCAGCGCGATTTTTTCACCGATGCCGCCGAAGCGGGTCAGGTCCGCCCAGTCCGGATCATCGATCAGATGCCAGAACGGGCCGATGGTCTGGCTGGCGGTCGCGGCGGGCATGTCAGACGTGCTCCGCTGGCGTTGCATCGCGACCGCGGAGGATGAAATCGAATCGATACCCCAACGCACGTTCCGGGACGGTCACGTCGAGGTCGAAGCGCGCGACAAGGCGTTCCCGGGCGGTGGCGTCGGGGACCGCCAGGAAAATCGGATCCAGTGCCAGCAGCGGGTCGCCGGGAAAATACATCTGCGTAATGAGGCGTGAGCCGAAGCCGGTACCGAACAGCGAGTAGTGGATATGGTTCGGCCGCCAGGCGTTGTGATGGTTGCGCCACGGATAGGCTCCGGGCTTGATGGTGGTGAACTGATACCACCCATCCGCATCGGTGAAGACACGGCCGCCGCCGTGAAAGTTCGGATCCAGTGGAGCATCGTGCTGATCCCCGGGATGAGCATAGCGGCCGGCGGCGTTGGCCTGCCAGATTTCGATCATGGTGTGCGGCATGGCGCGATTGTTCTCATCCAGCACCTTGCCGCGGACGACGATCCGCTCGCCCAGGGCGGCGCGACCACCCACGGTCGACAGGTCGGCGATCGCGCCGAAGCTGCCGGCGGCGAAGCGGGGCCCGGTCGTCTCGGTCAGGGTCTGGGGGATGCGGAGCGGGGGTTGCGCCGGGTGACGTAGATGCGTGCTGCCGTAGGACGGGGTATCATTGGGTGGCTGGCTGCCGGGCTCGACCGGGCGGAAAGGCGCGGTATCGGTCGACATGTTTCCTCCAGAGGTATTGCGAACTCCGGCCGCTCGATGTCCGACTGCCAGGTGGATGTCTCGGCCCCGAGGTCACTGCTTTGCCGTGATTGACATGCCGCCCGGCGTGGCGCGCGGCAGGCTAGCACAAGTTCAGGCGGTTGTTGATCGATTGGTGGCGCAGGGAGCATCGAATGTGCGGTCCCGGGTGCGCCGGGCGAGGGCCGCCGCGCAAGATGTTCCGCCGCGCGCGCGCATGCTCTATGCTGGCGCAGTGCGAACCTGGGACCGCTCGGCGACTGAGGGAAGGTGCCGGGCAGGCATGGATGCGGCGACGGTTAGTCGGCCGCGCGTCGTGGGCGGTTGGATTCTCGCGGCGCTGTTGGCGGTAGCGCCGTTGGCAGCAAGGATCGCCGCGGCAGAAGGCGTAATGCCCGCTCCCACGGGACCGGTGCCGGGTACCCTGCATATCATCGGCGGTTCCGCGACGGGTGGTTGCGTTGCCGGCGCCGTAAGACTGCCCTCTGAGGGGCCGGGGTTTCAGACCATTCATCAGAGCCGCAGCGCCTTTTGGGGGGCTCCGAGCACTATCCTGCATCTCGAAGAGCTGAGCCAAGAAGCCCGGGCGGCCGGACTGCCGGGGCTGTTGATCGAGGATATCTCGCGTCCGCGTGGGGGGCCGCTGCCTGGCGGCCACGTCAGCCATCAGATCGGTCTGGATGCCGATGTTGGGCTGGACATGCGGCCACGCGCGAAGCTTGATCCTTCAATGCGCGAGACGGTCGAACTGGCCAGCCTGGTGCGGCCGGATCGGCGCGGCGTGGATACCGCCGTCTGGACGCCCCAGGTTATCAGCTTGCTGCACCTTGCCGCGAACCTGCCCGAAGTGGACCGGATCCTGATCAATCCGGCGATCAAGCTGCAGCTCTGCCAGGAGGTGACAGGTGACCGCGAGTGGTTGCATTTGATACGGCCTTGGTATGGCCATGCCGCGCACATGCACATTCGCTTCCGCTGCCCGGCGGGCCAGGCCGATTGCATTCAGGCGGCGCCACCCCCGGCTGGCGATGGTTGCGACGCGACGCTGCAATGGTGGTTCGATCAGCTTGACGTAACAGCCAAGCCGGCGGCGCCCTACAAGCCTCCCCCCTGCCGACCGCCTGCCGGGCGATTTTAGGCAGCGCGAATTGAGGCTGAGCGATACCGAACCTTCCGGTGCTTCGGACGGTCGCGCCAAGCACGCCAAGCACGACCATGACACAACCTACTTTGTTTGTCGCGGGGCGGCTGTCTGCCGCTACGCCACCAGGGCCATCGACATCGGCGGACGGGTGGCGCGCCACGGCGTGGCGGTCTCGTAGGCGTGGCCGGCGCGGAAGACGGTGGCTTCCTGGAACGGTTTACCGACGATCTGCATGCTGACCGGCAGGCCGCCCGCGCCATAGCCGGTGCAGACGCTCAAGGCCGGCAGACCGGTGATATTGAACGGCATGGTGAAGCCTGGCTTCTCCAGCATGCCCCATTTCGGCACCTCGGTGATTTTCGGCGCCTCGGCCGGGGCGGAAGCGGTGATCAGAATGTCGAGGTCGGCCATCGCGTCGCGCATCTCCAGACACAATGACCCGGCGGCGGCGAACCGCCTGGAAATAATCCGACGCACTGAGCAGGGCGCCGAACGCGAGGCGATCACGCAACAGTTCGCCGTAGTCGTTGAAGCGCGACTTCAACCAGGGTTCGTGCACGCAATAGGCCTCCAGGGTCAGGATCACCCAGCCGGGCGCGTTGTAGTCCATCATCGGCGACAGTGTGACGTCGCGAATTTCCGCGCCGGATTTCTGGAACACGTCCAGGGCGTCTCGATGCCGCTTGCTAGTGGCCGAGCTGACCGGGTTGTCGACCTCGTGGAAGTGGCGGATGACGCCGATGCGAAGGCCTTTCACGCCGCTGTCCAGATCGGCGGTGAAGTTGGCCACTGGGGCGATTGGCGCTCGCGGGATCGGCGGGATCGTACCCGGCCATGCCCTGCAGCAGCAACGCGCAGTCCTGCACCGTCCAGGCCATTGGCCCAGTGTGATCCAAGGTGAACGACAGCGGCAGCACGCCCGCCCGGCTCGACAGGCCATAGGTCGGCTTGATGCCGGCGAGGCCGCACAGAGCGGCGGGACCGCGGATGGAGCCACCGGTGTCCGATCCGGTGCCACCCATGATCAGGCCGGCGGCGACCGCGGCGCCGGTGCCGGATGACGAGCCGGAGGTGAAGTGTTCGGGGTTCCAGGGGTTGCGGGCCGGTGGCCAGGGCAGGTCGAATGAAGGACCGCCGATGGCGAACTCATGCGTCGCGAGCTTGCCCATCATGATGGTGCCCGCCTCGGCCCATTTGCGCACCACGGTCGAATCCTCCGCGGGTACGTTGTCCCGCCAGCAGCCGGGAATGAGCCGTCGTACGGATGCCCGCGGTGTTGTAGATGTCCTTCTGACCGATCGGGATGCCGTCCAGTTTTCCCTTCAGCGTGCCCGCCATCATGCGCTGTTCGGCGGCGACGGCGTCCGCCATGGCACGTTCCTCGGTCAGCAGCAGGAAACTGTGCAAGGTGGGATCGAGTTCCCTCACCCGGTCCAGGCACATGCGCGTGAGTTCGACCGGCGACAGTCGCTTCGTGGCGATCAGCTCGGCGGCTTCGGCGATGGTGAGGAAGGATGCCATCACTTCACCTCCGGCAGGAAAATGACGGACGGTTCGGCTTCCCGGGCAGGGGGGCGGTCGCGCGCGCGACCATCGCCTGGAACAGCGGATAGACCTCGAACAGGGCGGATTTCTGTGCGTCGGTCAAAGTAAGGCCGGCGCGATCCAGCCTGGAGCCGAATGTTGCGATGTCGATGCTGGGTGAGTTTGGGCCTGATGCCATGTTGACCTCTCTCTACGTGAGTCAATTCCAGAGCCTTCGAGCGGAGCACTCTGATACCGCTTCTGACGGCTACTCCATGCGCCAGCCGCGGTCGCGCAGCAGCACCGGCGTGTGCGTCTGCGCGTCGCGCTCGGCTTCGGTCATGGCGAGCCAGATTCTGCAGACGCTCCAGCACGCGGCGGGTAGGCAGCGCCAGATCCAGTTCCAGAGCCTCGGACATGGGTAAAAGCGCAGCCCGTCCAGTTCGCCGTCACCGCCCAGCGTGCCGGTGACATGCTCGGCATACACCATGAAAAACGGGCGTTGAAGCGAATCGGGCTGGCGGGCGGCGTCACCGCGCGCGCCAGGTAGTGCAGCCGGTCCAGCTTGCGGCGGCGCGCCCAGCGATAGGCCGGTCTCTTCCAGAAGTTCCCGCGCCGCCGCGTGCGCAAGACCATGCGCCAGTCGGGCATTGGTGTGTTTGCGTAATAACCTTTCGGTCCGGGCGGACAGCTTCGTGGCGGACGGCGCGCTCAGGTCAACGCGATCAACGCGCCCGCCGGGAAACACCAGACGGTTCGGCATGAAGCGATGCCTGGCGCCACGCATGCCCATCAGCATGTGAGGCTCAGCCGCTTCGGCGAAGCGCCAGGTTGCAGACGCACGACGATCAGGCTGGCGGCGTGTTTGGCGCGGACCACCCGCGGACGGGCGGGTTCGCCCTGGTCAACCAAGGGAGCGTGGTGGAGATGGTCCTCAGGCAAGATCAAATCCCTTGGTCTTTAGATACGCGGCGAAAGCCGAACCGTTCCGGCACCGAAAGCTGTCGCGCCACATTCTCGCTCCAGCCGACACCGTCGCGGGGCGGATAGATGTCGTTGTTCTTCAGGCCGGCGGCGGCAACCGGCTCGCGCGCACGACGACGTTCATCATAGGCGGCGATTGCCTCGGGCAGATGTTCGTCCTGGTAGCGCTCCCGGTGCACCACCACGGATGGCGGCAGCCGCATCGACACCGGGCGGCGGAACACCGGCCAGCCGACGCTGAGGCCGGCGACCGGATAGACGCCGGCGGGCAGCCCGAGCAAAGGCGACACGCGCTCGATATGGCTACGGACATAGCTGATGGGGCAGGTGCCGAGGCCGATTGCGTCGGCGGCGGCCATGAACTGGCCCATCGCCAAGGTGCAGTCCACCGCCGTGTTGAGGAAGGTATCGAGATTGTTGTTCGCATGCGGCATGTCGTGCATGGCGCACAGAAGCTGACCGCGCCGCATGTCGCCGCACCACACCAGGAAGACCGGTGCGGTGGCGATCCAGTCCATGGTGCCGATCCAGTCGGCGATCTGCTTGATCCTCGCGCGATCACGCATGACGATGACGGAGAACTGCTGCAGATCGGATTTCGCGGGTGCCGACTGGGCCGCCGCCAGCAAGGCGTCCAGCAGCGAATCCGGAACGTCCTGTTCGGTGTAGCGTCGGGTCACCCGCCGGTCGAGCAAGCCGGCGATGGCGTCGGGCACCCGCGTCTCCGGGCAGATCGATGCCGAAACGAGCTTGCAACAACGCCTGGCTGGCCGCCTCCTCTGTCCCGCTGCCGCTGGTCGCCTCAGTCGGGTGCCCCGGATGCGGGTGGCATGTCCGTCTCCTCGGTCTCTGCCCGTTGTCGCGTGTCACCCTTGCCGGAACACCGCCGACGCGCAAGGTTTGGCGACCGCCGAGCCGCCATCGGCAGCGGGCCGGCAACCGGAGGACCGGCCATGCCAGCATCGTATGAAACCCACCGCGCGCAGTTGCGGGCCATTCTGCTGGCGTGGGGCATGCCAGAGGACAACGCCGAGACCACGGCGGATATTTTGTCCTGGGCTGACCTGCACGGCGTGGACAGCCACGGCATGTCGATGATCCCGGGCTATGACGGGCTGCGTCGGTCGGGGCGGGCGAAGATGGATGCACGGCCCGAAATCATTCGCGAGACGCCGGTCTCCGCGCTGGTGGACGGCGGCGGCGGCCTGGGTCACGTGCCGGCACATTTCGCCATGTCGGTGGCCATCGCCAAGGCGCGTGCTGTCGGCATGGCGATCACTTCGGTGCGCAACTCGGCGCATTTCGGCGCAGCGGGGTATTACAGCCTGATGGCGGCGCGGCAGGGGCTGATCGGCATGTCCTGCACCTCGGCCTCCGGCATCCAGGTGGCGCCGACCTTCGGCAAGCAGGCCAGGCTCGGCACCGATCCCTGGTCGTTCGCCGCGCCCAGCGCGGATGGCGTTCCGTTCCTGCTGGATATGGCGACCACGACGGTTGCCGCTGGGCGTATCCGCAACAAGGCCAACGAGGGCCTGCCGACGCCGGATGGCTGGGTACTGGACGCCGAGGGCAACCCCAGCAACGATCCGCTGGTGGCGAAACAGAAGGGCGGCTTTCTGACCTCGCTGGGCGGCTCGCCGGAGAACTCCAGTTACAAGGGCTACGGCCTGGCGGCGATGGTGAATATTCTGGCGTCCTGTCTGTCGGGGGCGACGCTGGTCACCGATCCGATGCACACGAAGAAGCCGCAGGGGATGGACATCGGGCATTTCTTCATGGCGATCGACCCGGCCATCATGCGGCCGTCGGACGACTTCCAGAGCGACGTCGCGCAGTTCCTCGGCGACCTCCGTGCCACCACCCCGATCGATCCTGCTCGGCCGGTCATGGTCGCCGGCGATCCGCAATGGAAATACGCCGAGGCGCGGATGCGGGACGGCATTCCGGTCGGCGCCGGTCTGCTCAATCAGGTGCGCCAGATCGCTCAGGCCGCCGCCGCGCCCTGGCTGCTGGATTGAGGCCGGGGGAGCCTGTTTCGGGTCTCAGAATTTCGCTCGCACGGCAAGTCGTGGATCCTCGTGCCGAGCACGAGGATGACACCGAGAGGAGCGACCGGAATATCGGGCTCGTCGTTTGCGCCGCCGATCGCACCTAACGAAAGATGATCTCTACCCGTCTGTTCTCCGCGTTGCGCACGCCCGGGCCGGTCGGCACGAGCAGATGCGTGTCACCGTAGCCGTGCATCTCGATCGAATTCGCGCGGCACGCCATCCCGCTCCAGCTCGTCGGCGACGGCCTTGGCTCGGCGTATCGACAGGCGCTGGTTGTAGCGATGCGTCCCGGAGGTATCAGTATAGCCATCAACCTCGATCCGAGTGAGCGGCAATTTATGCGCGTTGGCGGCTGCTTCGGCAACGATCTGTCGGGCACGCTCGGTGAGATCGGCCTTGTCCCAATAGAAGAACATCAGATAGGTGCGTGCTATCGCCGGCGGCGCGGGTCACGGCGGGCAGCGGGGCGGGGCACCGCCGAAGGCATAGCGAAGTCCGCCGTTGAAGGCCCAGCCGCGGAAGCCGCCGTTGCCAATTTGGTTCTGCCACGCAACGTCACCGTAGAGCGACAAATTCCGCGTCAACGTGCCATTCACGCCACCGCCGAGCTGGATCGCGCTGCCGAAGTCGCCGACCGGAAAGGAGACATTGCTGAGTTGGATCGAATTGCCGCCGCCCACGCCCTTGCAGCAAGTTGGCCTTCAGATAAGGCGTGACCAACGTTCCGTCGCTTGGTCGTTACGCGGTCCAGGAGGCGCACTCCGGCGCGGAGGACGCCTTGGTTTGGGTTGCCAAGATCTGACGCCGATGCCGTCAATGTCAGTGCGCTGCGGGAAATCGAGATGCTGGAACACCCCCTGCACTTCGGGTTCGAGCTCGATCTTATCGACGATCGGGATCGGGTAGCCGGTCTCAATCGAGGTTGCGATGGTGGTGCCGTTCATGCCGAGTCACCTCGCCGCGCGCGGCGGTGGAAATGGTTCCGTCGAACATGCCACCGGAGATGATGCCATCGACGTACCAGCCATTTCTGGCCTGCCAGGTGATGGTGCCGGCCAGCGTTTCCTCATTGAACAGACCACTGCTCGGGACCGTCCGCCGCACTGGGCTGGAACCACAGCCGGCCGATCGTTCCAACAGTCCTAGCCGCAGTGTGCCCGGTTGGATCGTCCGAGGCGATCCAGTTGTCGCCTAGCTGTACGGCTGCATAGTCCTGCTGCGAGTTGAAGCCGAAGTCGGTGAAGCTTTTGTTGGAGGTGTAGTTGAACGTCTGGCCGAAGGCGCGGATGAACAACTTCATCCTGCTGCGTCCGCCCCTCCAGCTGATCGTCGCGAATTTCGCCGAGGCGGCGATGCAACGAGTCGAGGTTCTGGATATCCGGCGTTGAACAATGCCGTCGGTATCGGTCACGTAGGATGCGACCTGTGGCGCCACCTCCAGCCGGGTTGACGGGCCATTGGTGACGAAGCTGCTTTCCAGGCGATAGTCCCAGGCTTTCGATCCGCAGACCAGAAGTTGGCGCGGGGTCAGCCGGCGCCGAAGGACGATCCGGGACCGAACTGGAACAACTTGTAGGCGATGCCGGAACTGCTGGCGACATAACCGTTCGCCAGTTGGAACGCACCGGGCGAGCGATGTGCCGCCGACCTGAATGACGGAGATACCCTGGATTTTGGCGGGGCCAACGCCGTTGGTGTTAGTCATCGCGCCGGCCCGATCGGATTGACCTGGATGGTGGTGACCCCGCTGGCATTGCCGCTGATCAACAACCGGTCGGTGGACTGGTTCGACAACGGACCCCCAGCGTTCAACATGGTGTTCACCGCCAGCGTGCCACCGTTGCTGCTGTAGTTGCCATGCACCGCGAGCACGTTGCCGATGATCGAACCGGAGGCAAGGTTGACCACGCCGTCGCCGTTCACGAGATTGCCGTTGATGGCGAACGTTCCGGTCGGGCCGGCGGCAAAGACCGGCAGGGCATTGGCGACCGCGATGGTGCCATTGTTGGTGACGTTACCTGTAACGCTGCCGTAGCCGCCGAGGACACCCCCAGGGGATCGACGTGGATCGGGCCGCCGCCGGATAGGGCAGCGCCGGGATGGCCGGGATCGCCAACCGCAAGCGTTCCGAGGCTTACGGTGGTCGCCGCCGCTATAGGTGTTGTCGGCGGTAAGTATGGTTGTTCCAGGGCCGATCTGGCTGACCGCACCGGTGCCGGAGATCACGCCGGGAAATGTCACCACGTCGGAGCGGTCGAAGGCGAGGGTGCCGTTATCGGTGACGTTGCCGACGATGCTGCCGGTGGTGCCTCCGTTGCCAAGCTGCAGGGTGCCGGCGGAGATGGTGGTCCCACCGGTATAGGTGTTATCCGCGGTCAGAACGGTGGTTCCGGTGCCGATCTGACTGAGCGCGCCGGTGCCGGAGATCACGCCGGGAAACGTAACCACGTCGGAGCGGTCGAAGGCCAGTGTGCCGTTGTCAGTGACGTTGCCGACGATACTGCCGGTGTTGCCGCCGTTGCCGAGTTGCAGCGTGCCGGCACTGATGGTGGTGCCGCCGGCATAGGTATTGTCTCCGGTGAGCATCGTGGTTCCCGGGCCGATCTGGTTGAGCTGCTCCGGGCCCGAAGATCACGCCGGGCAGCGTCACCTGGTTGCTGCGGTCGATTTCCAGCGTGGCGTTATCCGTTACATTGCCCACGATACTGCCCGAGGTGCCGCCGTTGCCGAGTTGCAGGGTGCCGGCGCTGATGGTGGTGCCACCGGTGTAAGTGTTGTCTCCGGTCAGGATGGTGGTTCCGGAGCCAGTCAGGTTGAGCTCGCCGGTTCCGGAGATCACGCCGGGAAACGTAACCAGATTGCTGCGATCGATGACCAGCATGGCGTTGTCGGTGACGTTGCCGACGATACCGCCGGTAGTGCCGCCGTTGCCAAGTTGCAGGGTGCCGGCCTCGATAGTGGTGCCGCCGGTATAGGTGTTGTTCGACGGTCAGGATTGTGGTTCCGGGGCCGATCTGGCTGAGCTCCGCCGGTGCCGGAGATCACGCCGGGAAACGTCACCATGTCGCCGCGGTCGAAAGCAAGCGTGCCGTTGTCGGTAACGTTGCCGACGATACCGCCGGTGGAGCCGCCGTTGCCAAGCTGCAGTGTGCCAGCGCTGATGGTGGTGCCACCGGTATAGGTTTCATCCGCGGTCAGAACAGTGGTTCCGGTGCCGATCTGACTGAGCGCGCCTGTGCCGGAGATCACGCCGGGAAACGTCACCACGTCGGTGCGGTCGAAGGCCAGGGTGCCGTTGTCGGTGACGTTGCCGACGATACTGCCGGTGTTGCCGCCGTTGCCGAGCTGCAGCGTGCCGGCGCTGATGGTGGTGCCGCCGACAAAGACGTTTTCGCCGGTCAGGATGGTGGTTCCGGAGCCGATCAGGTTGAGCCGCCCGGGCCCGAATATCGTGCCCGGAAGCGTCACCACGCCGGCGCGGTCGATGGCCAATGTGCCGTTATTGGTGATGTTACCGATGATACTGCCCGTCGTCCCGCCATTGCCGAGTTGCAGGGTGCCGGCAGTGATGGTGGTGCCACCGGTGTAGGTGTTGTCCCCGGTGAGGATCGTGGTTCCCGGGCCGACCTGGCTGAGCTCTCCGGTCCCGGAGATCACGCCGGGCAGCGTTACCGGTTGCTGCGATCGATTTCCAGCGTGGCGTTATCGCGTTATGTTGCCTACGATACTGCCGGTGGTGCCGCCGTTGCCAAGTTGCAGTGTTCCGGCCGAGATGGTGGTGCCGCCGGTGAAGGTGTTGTCGGCGGTCAGCACGGTGGTTCCGGTGCCGGCCAGGGTAAGCGCGCCGGTCCCCGAGATGACGCCGGGCAGTGTGACCAGATTGCTGCGATCGATCACGAGCATGCCGTTATCCGTGACGTTGCCACCGATACTGCCTGTGGTGCCGCCGTTGCCGAGTTGCAGTGTGCCGCCTGGATCGACCAGAACCGATCCCCTGAAGCCAGGATTGTTCCCGGTCAAGATCAATTGACCGTTCTGAACGGTAACGTTCAGAGGTTGCGCCCCGAGATTATCGGTAGCCGTGCCGCTCAACGTCCAGGCTCCAGCCCCGTTCTTCGTGAGGGACCCGAAATTGGTCAGGTTGGCTGACATAGTGTCTGAGGTGCCGGCGGCGCCATCGAGGGCAAGCGTGTTGGCGCCGCCTCCGCCGTCGAGATTGCCGGCTATCTTCGATCCCGCGAATAGGGTGACATTGTCATTGCCTCCTTGCAGACCAAGGTTGCCCTGGATAACGCCACCGGGTTCGTTGACAAAGTCAATGCCAACCGTGAAGTCGCTGCCGATTGCGTCGCGGTTGGAATTGCTTGTACTGATAGTGCCGAAATTCAGGACCGTGTTCCGTGGACTATTTGCATTGGAATTGACGTTCTCGAAGACGATCGGGGAACTAGGACCACCGGCGATGAGCCCGTGGTTTATGATGGTATTGCCGAACGAGACCGGGTTGATGGCCTCGGAGGTGGGGCCCACGCCAGTGGCAATCACCGAGGCGCCAGCGCTTACCGTGATCGTTCCATTGTGATTGACTTCGATGGCGTCCCAGCCTCTATGGTACGGCCCTTGGCCGCCATCCGAGGTCGTGGTTGTCGTTTGAACCACGGCTCCCGGATTGAGCGTGATCGTCGCGTTATCACCCAATGTGATGGCATTCTTGTTGATCACCCGAATTTGGGCGCCCTGGTTCAGCAACACGTTGTAAGGGGACGGCGTGTCTGGCCCGGTCCCGATCGGAGCCCCGGTGTAAGGATTGGGGGCGGCGGTGTCGCAGCTTGTCGAGCTCAAGCCGATCGTGCAGTTCGCCGACGCAGGCAGCGGAGCAAGTGAGACACCCGCGAGAAGAACCGTTGCGAACAGGAGACCGCAGATTTCCGCGGTCCGTGTGGGCGTGCCGACGGTGTCGATAGGCTGAGATCGGGATGCCTTGCGACGAAGGCCTATCGCAATCCAGTTCGATGCGAAATGGAGCATATCACGGGGTGCCGGTCAGCATGGATGATAAGAAGTCCGCGATCTTGTTATCATTACGGAAGCGTCCGAGGGTAACTCTCCGACCACCAGTGGGATAGCGCAAATCCATCTTTTCTCGTCAATTCTCGATCTTGCGTGGCCATCTGTGATCTTTTGGCAACGGGAAACCTCCCGACCCCGAGCCGAAGCCCGTTTTGGTCTGAACGTTGCTATCAAGAGGGAATGATACACTTGAAAGGCACTTTGTTGCGGGTTCGGCAGAATTTCTCAACATGCAGCCGTGAAATGGAGGTGCCGCAGCCGAGCATCTGGACGCGAGTTGCCCGCTCGGGCGAGCCTGCGCCGTCGGCGAGAGGCTTGTCGAAGAGGTCCCCTGCCGTCGCGGCCAGCGGCCGGGGCACATATCGACCTCACCCTAGCCGGCCATCAGTCGCTTCTGGCGACCACCGACCACGATCGGCACGACGATCCGGCCTCCGAATGTCCAATTGTCCCGAGGGCGGCCTGCTCGGTCAGTCCAAACTGGGCGGGTGTCAACCTAGTGTTCTGCCCCTCAAATACCGGTAAGATGCCTCCCACCTTGAACCGCCTCGGGGAATTGGGGATGGCACCATTTGGAGGGCAGACGGTGCCGTGAATCCTCGCCAAACTCTAACGCGCACGCGCCGTAATCGACGGCGCCGCGGCCGCATGAGTTATTGGCCGGAAATTGAGAATTAGGACACCAGTAGGTCAGCTTGTGCATGTCGTAACGCAGGAACGTCTTGGTGCCGTGGCTGTGGGCGGTAAATGGATGCTCGCGTCTACATGTGACGTTGCCGGAACAAACGAGTTGAGGGAGAAGGATTCCCTTGGTGTTAACGTGGGCATCGTTTCCCTGGCCGTCAAAGCGACGGTCACAGTCAGCGCCGAGTAGCCACAGTGTCGGGGGACTAGCTTGACCGACTGTCAAGCAGGGCTAGTTAAGTCAAGAATGACAATGTGACACTTGACCAGCAGGGCATCCAAGCCTCGCAAGAATGACGATGTCACTCTTCGGGTGTGGGGCATGATCTACCCAACCAAAGACGCCAACTCAGTCTGCAAATCTGTGTCGTGTCGACAGCCGCATGGCGCGGTGACCAGCAAGCTGCGGACTAACTGCAACAAGTGCTTGATGGCAAAACCACCCTTCACACCGCCTGCAAAGCCAGATGGTGGCGTAAGGCATCCATCAACATTCACCTGGAACCGATCATCGAAAAGCGACCGAAAGCCAAGGCCGGGCGCGATGCGCAACCCTCGCGACCATCGCCACCATTTTCATTGGAGAGGCACTCGATCTGGAGGAACAAGTTCGACGCGATGACTACGTGACGCTCAAACGCGCCGATGACGCGCCAGCACCAGCTTTCGCAGATACCGAACTATAGAAAACGCAGGGAGAAAGTCTGCATTGAACCAACTCCAGCATTTCCGAATCAAAAAAAAATCGGGGTCGAGGTCTTTAGAGGACTGGAAGGGGCCGGATGCAAACGAGGGTTTCCAAGGCGATATGCGCGTGACCAGAAGCGATGGCACCTGCCACCACCCCTGTTTGTCTCATCCGGATCCGTCGACTTCGTGGACCTCGATCGGCCAGCTCGACGGCCGCTCGCAGCCCGGAGCGTGCCCTGGACGCGCGCTGCTGAACGGGCGGCGGTCGAGGTGGATGCGGGTTCCTATAGTCCGCCGCATGCCCGGGAAACGCTGATCGAGGCCCGCCCTGGAGGCCGATCTCAGCGCTGCGTTTCGCTGGGGATTTCCGCATGGGCGCGCTGCCCTTTTGTGGGAACAGATGTGATCAGGCCGCGAGGGACATCGCTGTGACCGGCTGTAGAGGCCGCGATGCACAAGATCTGAGGGCGCGCGGTCCTGCGAACCGGGCTACCACCCGCGCGCGCGTGCTTTCTCGGCCTGTATCGACGCCTCGAACGCGTCGCTCTTCAGATACTCCATCATCAGCTCACGGGCTGTGCTGGGCGGCCGGGGTTTGTAGCGACCTGGCACAGGTTTGCGGTTCGGCCGCCACCACTTGGACCTCGGCTTCACATTCTGGCTAGTCTGGCTAATTTCTGAGTTAAGCGCGGTCGCATGGGACCACAAAGCCATCCTGCGTACGGTCGGGAGCGCCCGCCCCGACGGTTTCACCCGGAGTTGTCGTGTCTGGTGCCGTGGGTCGCGCACACGCGCGAGGCCGCATTTCATCGGTTTCGGTGAAATGGGGTCATAAGCGGTCGCTTTTAGCCTGAAAACCATATCGATAGCCGGCCAGTTCCTCATCGAACAGCAGCATGAGCGGGCCGGCGCGTTGCCCGGTGCTACAGGTTACGGTTTCGAGTTCGCCGAGGCGATAACGGCAGCCTGGCGGCGTCATGAACCGTTCCTCGGTGGCGAGGGTCGCTCTCGTGGTCGAGGTCATCGTCGACGTATCCGTGTACCTGATGGGCCATACTGTAAGCAAATACAGCACTGTGGCGACCAGGTCGTCATCCTGCAATCTGAGGTCGTAGGGCGCTCCGTCCATCGTGGTGAGAGCCGTGCCTCGATCCCCAGGGAACGCGCCTCGATCTCGGCCGGGCCAGGGCGTCGCCCCGATGGGTCACGTCAAAACATAGGGTTCAACTCTATATGGAAAATAATATCTGTGTTACCGTAATGAACATCTAATTCATTACGGTAATTTACATATTCTCTCATATAAAGTTGAACCCCGTGTTTGACGTGGCACGTCGTGGCCCAGTCAGCTCTGAACGTAGAACGTTCCGCGAACACCGCCGTCCCCGACGCGCTTTCGGGTCCATCCGAGCAAGGTCACCGCTTGGCCGACCTGCTTTTGCAGCGATAGCGACTGGTCTTTAACCGATATTAAGCCTATTTCCGCGCATAATTCATCGTAGCTTGGCTCAACCGTGCCCCAACCAGGCGTTGTAGGCCGCCGGCCACACGGCCAAACAGCGGCCCGCCGTCCACCCGATCGGCGACGCTCCAAAGGTGAGCCTCGATCAACTCTGGCTCATACAGCCAGGACCGCTCACCCTGGCTGTAGCAGTGCAGCGCTTCTGCCAGCAGCCGAGGCCGCTCCAGCTTGAATGCTGCAAGATCGATCTGGCGGCCCGCGGCCCAGGTTGCGCCACACAACGTCGGCCAGTGGCGCCGATTGGCGGTGACGTCCTTCATTGCACGGATGCGCCTCGGGATTCTACGTGACCACGAACACGCATTGGCGCCGATCTTCCTCGACCAGCGCCTCGGACGGTTTCCGCAGTCGGTCCACCTGAATGGTGATGAAGTTCTTCGCCCTGTTGCTGTCCGCCCGGCCAAGGTTGCCGTATTCCGCGAACTCCACTAGCCACATGCCTGCGAGCTGCATCTGGGCGCCTCTTCGACGCCAGGTCGGGCACGTGATCGGTGAACCACGGCTCCCCAAGTGCCCGGAGCAATGCCGAATTCCGCTCTCCCTGTGGCCCCTCCAGGATCAGCACCGTGTCGTCCTGCAGCCTGGGTCCATCGCCCGCGCGACCAGGGAGATCATAAACTTGCGGCCGTAGGCGCGGTTCAAGGCCGTGTCCTCGACGCCGAGGTGCCGGATATTGATGTATCCAGCGCCGGTTCGCCGGCCCCGTCGAGCACCGTGCCGTTCCACGGCAGGCCCGTGAGCATGGCGCGGATCGGGTGGTATGCATTGTCCGACGCCACCACTTTGATAGCGCGCAGAACGGTATCCGCCGTGGCGTCGACGTGCTTCTCCTCTAGCCAAATCTTGGTGCGGGAGATGTCGAGATTGTCCAGCGGCCGAGCCTGGAGGAAGCTCTTGCCGTAAGGAGGAGCGCACAGCAGGTCCACGTTTCCGGTCAGGAGATTCCTTGCCAGAACACCCTGCCATTCCGGCGCGTGGCGCAGCGCTATGCAGACATTCATCAGCAGATTGGACTCCGCAACGCCCTTGTTGGTCTGCCGGAGCATACTCGGCCAGCTTGAGGTAGCCAGGTTGTCGCCGCCGGGGTGGCGCTAGCCCGAACTGTGCCGCCGCTTGTTCATCCCGGTATCCTGGGATCAGATCACCTGCGACCTTGGCCAGGGTCTGCCAGGCGGCCAGCTTGCCGGTGCTATGTGCGAAGTCGTTGTACCATTTGGCTTGTTCATCGGTGCCGCTATAGCCCTCCCAGCGTTCCGCCCATTCCCAGGCGGCCTTGGCGATCGCATGCTCGGTCTCCAGGTCGGTCGGCTCACCGGTCTCGTCGAGCGCGTCGAGGCAGCCCTTTGCCGCGAACATCACTTGCAGGTACATGTCCCGGCCGACGTTCTTGGGGTTGGGCAGTTTGGTCAGCAACTCGATCACGGCCTGGGCTGACGGGGGCTTGCGGTCGCGCAGGGGCACGTTGCCGATCGCCTGGCGCGGGGTGTCCTTCATCGCCAGCTCGGCCAACCACGGCGGCCAGGGTGCATATTGGCCCGCCGCTCAGGTAAGGTGTACCGACGCCTGGCCAGTAGACGACGAAGCCGCCTTCCGCGCGAACATCAACGCCATCCGCGATCCCACTGGCGGAGCTGCCGGCGGAGCTGCGCATCCCCTCGTGGTGTTCGAGTTGAAAGTGAATGCCGCCTTGTAGGGTCTGATAGCTGGGGTAGGGGGTAGCCTTGGCTTGTTCTTCTCATACCACTCCCTGGCCGCTGCTTTGTGCAGGTCGACGTCCAGCACGCCCTGGTTTGATGCCCGCCCCGTCGGGACCCCAATCAGATATTCGGTGCCGGTGAACCAGCGCCGGACGTAGGCTTCATCAGTCGAGGCGCGGGCCGCTTCATAGCGCCATTTGACGACAGGTATTTTCTTGGTGCCGACTAGTTTCACGGGAAATATCGGGATGCCGGCATCGATTAATTCCAGCGCGATTTGGAGTGTGTTCGTGTAGTCAAGTGTGGCTGGCGCGGAGGCGTCG
>CAVWZM010000002.1:0-148094 GCA_963759425.1 uncultured Alphaproteobacteria bacterium | reverse complement strand
GTCTCGCTGGGCCGTCTCGATGTCATCATGCCGGCTTTGCCGAAATCTCGCTTTCGATCAGAACCGGCCGGCTTCGGACATCCGCTAGTGCCATTTCAAGCAACCGGATCACCCCCTGCGGTGCTTCGTCGTGATCGCAGGTGAATGAGGTCGGCGTTCTCCGCCCATGATACGATGCGATCGCCCTCGTAGTGCACTTTGTGGAGCCCATAGTAGCGGTCTCCTTCGGGTGCCCTGTCGTGCAGGATTATGCGGTAGTTCCAGTGTGCCATCTGCTAGCTATGCCCCGGCAAAGTTGTCGCGCACCAAGCGCGATCGAACGCCCAAAGCCTCGCCTTCGGTGCGCATCGGCCTCGACGACGATACGTGCGCGTGCGACGAGACGCACCGTCAAAGTCTCACGCGCCCGATCACCCACCCTAGAGCTGCAGCCATGAGAAGCGAAAGGAGGGGCTGCTGCTGAACGCGGCGGGGCATCACCTTGGCCTGCTGGCTCGCGCTGCCCCAAGCATCTCTGGATGTTGATCTCACTCTGCCTGCCGTATCGGCAGCGATCGGCATCAGGCGCTCATTCACGAGTGCCTCAACTTGCCCCTGCAGTTCATGGATCTGCGCCTGGGTATTGGCCAGATTAGTGCGCAAATCTTTCAATGAGGCCATAGAAGAGCATCCTCTGCGAGACGACCGGCTTAACACTTCGGCGTAGGCCTCCGTTGCTGGCCGTAGACGCACGCGAGCGCGAGCGTACGGGAATTTGCAAAAACAGTTCCATCTGTTCGTTGCATGCGCCCGCTGGGAAGGGGACAACCGATGCCCACGCGAACCTCGCTTTGAACCGGGCAACCTGCCGGACGGCCTGGCGGTTGAATTATGCAAAGTCTGCGGGGAAGCGTCCCATGCCCTCCGATCGTCCCGACAGCCTCAGCAGCGCGCTGACCCGTAACATCCGCACGCTGGAAGAACGGCGAGCGAGGGAGGCGGTGGCGACGACGCGGCAGGAGAAGGTGATCGTGTCGATCACGTCCTTCATGGGCAGTATGCCGTTTGTCTACCTGCACGCGGCGTTCTATGGGGCCTGGGTGCTCGCGGCCCTCGGAATGCTGCCGGGCATCCTGAAATTTGACCCCTCCTTCACCGGCCTGGCGACAACCGCCTCCATCGAGGCCATCTTCCTCTCGACCTTCGTCCTGATCAGCCAGAACCGCATGGCGGATGCAGCGGACAAGCGGGCCGATCTCGACCTGCATATCAGCCTGCTCACCGAGCACGAACTGACCAAGCTCACCGAGATGGTCGAGGCCGTGGCCGCGCATTTCGACATTACGACCGCCAATCATCCCGAGTTGAGCGAGATCAAGAAAGACGTGGCTATTGAGACGGTGCTCGATGAGATCGAGGCAGAGCAGCAGAAGCGATGACGTGTTTTCTATCCGTAGTAATCGGATGCCACATCCTGACGCCGCGTCGCTCGTGGTGGGCAGTGGCAGTGGCAGCGATGATATGTGTCTCTCCCTAGGCGCTGCTTCCACTGTTACAGCACAAGCCGGACCGCGATTTCCTGACAATGGCACGAACGCGCATGCGGATTTGGCCGGCAGGTCGCGCTGGATCAGCAGATATGACGGAGGAACTGTCAACCGATCAAGAAGATGATCGGTTAAACTCTCACTCTGCCGAAAAGACATTCCATGCCACGCATCCTCGTATCGCATTTGCCACCGCCCTAACCCTCGCGTTGCCTCGGTCAGGCTTCGCCAGCAGTGACCATCCCAGTGCCGCTCTTGGAGCGAATGCTGACGCGCAGCAAGGATCTCGCTCTGATGGCAGCGGCGGCCGGACCGGAAGCGCGCCCGCGCCGACGATTGGGGATAGTGGCAGCATCGCCAATAGCTCGGGCGGCGGAATGGTATCGCCCAGCTATCAAGCTGTCGTACCGAATACTAGCCAAACCGGAGCCCCGTCGCCCGCTAGCGCCGCGGCTTCAGCCGGGACGGTCACCAGTCAATAACCTTCAAGGCGCAAGCTAGCCGCGCCTGGGTTTCGGTGGCCGGCCGTGACGATGCTCGATCGCTGCTTCGGCCCAGGTAAGGTTGCTTCCGACGCAACCGCCGCTCCCTGGTGGAGCAGGCCACGATGCCCCGACGCCGTCAGCAAGCGCTGACATGCTCGTGTAGTTGACGTCCTTCAGGACATGCAGATCACCGTAGTGGGTGTTTACCGCGTCGAACCGCAGCAGTGCCGGCTCAGACATTGACCGCGCTTTCCGTCAGGGCGCCGCGGCCAAGATAGGCACGCAGCACGTCCTGATTGTTACGCACTTCGTCGGGCGTGCCTTCGGCGATTTTCTCGCCATGATCCAGCACCACGACCTTGTCGGCGAGGCGAGTGACGACATCCAGCTTGTGCTCGATCAACAGGACGGTAAGGCCGAGCGCATGGAGGCGCTTGATCTGGTCTGCGAGTTCCAGTGTTTCGGCCGGGTTCATTCCCGGCTGTAGGCTCGTCCAGCAGCAGGATTTTCGGCCGGGAAGCGAGCGCACGAGCTATCTCCACACGGCGTCGATTGGCGTAGGAGAGATGACCCACAGTCTGAGTGACTCGAGGCGTCAGCCGATTGCCGAAGATCGAGATAGTTTCAAGCGCCCATTCCCGCGCGGCCGTCTCCTCCCTGCGATTGAAAGGCGGACGTAGCACGGCGGCGATGGGGCCGGTCCTGAGCCGGGCGTGCTGGCCGATCAGCACGTTGTCCAGGACGGTAAGGTTGGTGAACAGGCGGATGTTCTGGAAAGTGCGCGCGACCCCGAGCCGCATGATCTCGTGCGGCGGCAAGCCCACAAGGTCATGACCATCGAAGCGGATCGTTCCGCTATCGGCTGGAGTCAGGCCGGTGATGGCGTTGAACAATGTCGACTTGCCGGACCCATTGGGCCCGATCACCGCGACCACTCCGCCGGTCGGCACGCAAAGGTCAACCGCGTTCAGCGCCAGCAGGCCGCCGTAACGAACGGTGACGCCCCTCACGTCCAGGCCAGCATGCCGGCCCTCGTGCGCAAAAGTCCCCAGGCCCGTCAGCGCACCGAAGTCGCCCGGACGGACCTCGGCTTGTTGCTGCTCCTCGGTCAGGGCCGATTGCCTACGGGAGGCGGGGATCAGCCCATCGCGGCGAAACAGCATCATGAACACCAGGATGAGACCAAAGATGAGCTCGATCGACTGGGTCAGGTCGATCCGCTGCAGCCATGCCACGTCGATGGTTCGGCCAAGGGCGTGCAGCCAGCCGGACAAATCCTCCAGGAACCATGACTGCAACAGTTGCAGGACGACCGCGCCGGTCACGACGCCCCATACGCTGCCCATGCCACCGAGGACGACCATGACCAGGATCATCACCGACACTGGGAAGCCGAACATGTCCGGCGTCGCGGTTTGCAGCTTGGCGACATAGAAGGTGCCGGTGGCGCCGGCGAACGCGGCGCCGATGGCGAAAGCGAGCAACTTCGTTCGGGTTCGGTCAACCCCCATTGCCGCGGCTGCGATTTCGTCCTCCCGGATCGCCATCCAGGCGCGGCCGATACGGCTGTCCCGCAGACGGACACTGATAAAGATCAGCAGCGCCACCAGTGCGATGGCGACATAATAGTACGGCCACGCGTCGACACCGAAGCTGTGGCCATAGAGCATTGGTGCCTGAATGCCGTTCAGACCGGCCGCCCCATTCGTTACGCTGTCAACGTTACGTACGACGATCGGCACGATTTCCCCGAAGCCGAGCGTGACGATGGCCAGGTAGTCGCCGCGCAGCCGCAAGGTGGGGGCACCGAACAGCACGCCGAAGCCCGCCGCGATCAGGGCCGAGACCGGCAGCATTATCCAGAACGAGGCGCTGAAATGCACCAGATCACCGCTGGGCTGTGGCACGCGCTGCACCAAATCCATCCAGGCGAAGGGCTCCCAGACCGGACCCCAGTTCGGCATAATCTGAAACGAGGTCAGGATGCCGTAAGTGTAGGCGCCGATGGCGAAGAATGCCGCGTAACCCAAATCCAGCAACCCGGCGAAACCGACAACGATGTTGAGCCCGAGCGCGAGGGCGGCATAGGCCGCTGCGTTCGCCGCCGAGTCGATGTCCGCGTCGTTGTCATGGACCAGCGGAAAGGCAATGGCTACGGCGGCGATCAGGAGTGTGAGTATCTGTTCGCGGCGGGCACGTGGAATGCGTGCGAAGTGGTGACGTGCCCAGGCCGATCCGGCCGCTTCGGTTGGCGTCGTGCTGGCCTCCTACGACTTGTTGGGGGCGATGCGGCCGAGCAGGCCGGACGGACGGAATACCAGCACGAGAACCAGGATCGAGAAAATGATCACGTCGGTCCAGGCGTTGGCGACAAACTGGCCGCCCATTGCCTCGATCAGGCCGATGATGATGCCACCAAGCATGGCGCCCGGAACGTTGCCAATCCCGCCCAGCACCGCCGCGGTAAAGGCGCGCAATCCGGCGGTGAAGCCGATGATGAAGCTGGTGAAATTGTAGTATAGGCCGAAGATCAATCCGCCGGCGCCGGCCAACGCCGACCCGATAAAGAATGCGATGATGATGACACGGTCAACCTCGACGCCCATCATGCGCGCCGCTTCAGGGTCCTGCGCGGTGGCCCGCATCGCTCGCCCCATCCTGGAGCGCCGCACCAGGACTTGCAGTCCGAGCATGAGGATAACGGCGATGGCCCAGATCAGGATCTCGCGCAGGCGAAGGATCGCACCGCCGATGGCGAACTGAACTGGCGGCAGGGGATTTGGGTAATTTTTCGAGTCCGCACCGACCGCAAGAAGAACGATATTGAATAGGACATAGGAGACGCCGATGGTCGTTATCATCGCCGCCGGCCCTTTCACGTCGCGTAATGGTCGTAACGACAGCCGCTCGATCAATACGCCGAGGGTGCCGGACAGCAGCATGGTAACCAGCAGCGTCGCCACCATGACCCCAAGCAGGGGCAATCCGGTCAGGATGACCGCCTGGCCGTGGATGCCCATGAGTTGCAGGGTCCACATGCCGATAAAGCTGCCGACCATGAAGACGTTGAAGTGGGCGAAATTGATCAGCTCGAGGATGCCGTAGACCAAGGTGAACCCGAGAGCGAGCAGCGAGTACATCGCGCCCAGGCTCAGTCCGTTGATGGTCTGTTGCAGCAGCAGGTCGGCGGTCGTCATCGCGACAGGATCAGGCCGAGGGCGCGGCACCGATGTAATGATACTGGCGCAGGTCCTCCGGCGCCAGGTTCGTGTCCCGCCTGACCTGGAAGACACTGATCGTCTTGTCCTCCAGGTCGCCATTGGCATCGAACGATACCGGTCCCTGGAGGGTGTCCACTTTGATGGACTGGATGGCATCGCGCACTGCCGCCCGGGTAGGCGATGCGCCGCTGTCGGTTATCTGCTTGACCGCGGCTATGATGACCATTGCGGCGTCGTAAGAGGTAACCGCGTAATCGGTTGGGACCGACGTTGTACTTCGTCTTGTACGACTTCACCCAGTCCGCCATCCTGGCTTCGTCGGTAAGATGAGGCGACGCGTTGGTGGCGTACCAGCCCTCACTGGCCGGAAAGCCAGCGGCGGTCAGCAACTCGGGGCCCATCATCCCGTCGCCGCCGCCCTTTGTCATCTTCGGCACGATGTCATAGGACTGCTTGGCGAGTTTGACGCCGGCCAAAATGTCGCCGCCGTAATAGATGGCATCGGGGTTCAGCGACTTGATCTTGGTCAGCACGGCCGAGTAGTCGGAGGCTTTCGGATCGAGACGGTCACGGCCGATGATCTTGATGTTTTTCTTCTCCGCCTGGCCCTGGAAGGCGTCCGCGATCCCGACGCCATAGGCGCCGCTGTCATCAAGAACGAAGACCGACTTCACATGCAGCACGTCGGCGTAATAGTTCGCCATGTATGGTCCCTGAAATGCATCGGTCGCGACGGTGCGGAAATAGATCGCCTTGCCGGCGGGCCGGTACTGTGCCGCGAACTTCGGGTCGGTGATGTCCGGATTGGTCGAGCTTGGCGTAATGGTGGCGAGACCGCCCTGGCTGAGTATCGGCGCCATTGCTTTACCGGAACCACTGTTGAGCGGACCGATCGCGGCCACGGTGGCTCTTGTCGGAGACCATCTTGCGGGCGTTCGTCGCCGCCTGCGCGGGATCGTACTGGCCGGAAGTCGCAGTGCCGTCATCATAGGGCGTCAGCACGATCTTGTAACCGTTTACGCCGCCTTTCGCATTGATCTCGTCGAACGCCATCATCGCGCCGTATTCCACGAGCTTGGCGCCTTGCGCCTGGGCGCCGGTGAGGGAGAGGTTCATCCCGACCGTTACTGACTTGTCGGCCGCCCAAACCGGGCGGAATCCAGAGGTGGCCGCAGCGGCAATGCCGGCAATCCCGGCTGCTACGGTTCGCCGGGTGATGTGGACGGTCGATCATGATCCCCTCCGGTTTCGCATGGCTCCCATGCGATCGAGACTTATAGGGTTGCCAGCAAGGATCGCGCCAGAAGGTTCGAGGTCGGAGAGCCTTGACCGGTTGACATTGGCGCGGCATGCAACGGTGCCATCGGGTGTTGCAACGGATGAACGATCCGGCTATATTCGGTTAATGATGAGAGGCGCGTCCAATGCCAGCCTGACCTTGAACGCCTGCGCGTTCGGTCCCGCTGCACGGCCGTTCGACCTCTGCAGCGCAGTTTCGTCGCTCGCGCCAGCCTGTTCCTCCTCCTTCGACTTAGCCGCCCCTGAGCGCTTCGCCGGGTTGCTGAACGCCGGCTCGCTCAGGGGAACCCCTGAGGCTATTGTCGCGTCAACATCCTGCGTAGGACTGCATCATGAGCATCACCCATCCCAGCTTCGGCACGCTGGCCGACGACCGCATCATCATCTTCGACACCACGCTGCGCGACGGCGAGCAATCGCCGGGCTTCTCCATGAACATTCAGGAGAAGATCCGCATGGCCGAGGCACTGACCGATCTGGGCATCGACGTCATGGAGGCCGGCTTCCCGATCGCCTCGCCCGGCGATTACGAAAGCGTCAAGGCGATCGCCGAGTTCGTCGGCCAGCGTGACGACAGCCCGGTGATCTGCGGCCTGGCCCGGTCCGGACGCGAGGACATCACTGCGCGCCGCCGATGCGGTGCGGACGGCGAAACGAAAGCGCATCCACAGCTTCATCTCCACCAGCGCGTTGCACATGAAATACAAGCTGCGGATGGAGCCGGACGAAGTGCTGCAGGCGGTCAGCGACAGCGTGACCCTGGCCCGCAATTATACCGATGACGTCGAGTGGTCGGCCGAGGATGGCACCCGCACCGACCCTGACTTCTTGTGCCGCTGCGTGGAGGCCGCGATCGAGGCGGGCGCGACCACGATCAACATCCCGGACACTGTCGGCTATGCCGTGCCGGAGGATATGGAACGTATCTTCACGATGGTGCGGACCCGCGTGCCGGGCGCGGACAAGGTCATTCTGTCGACGCACAATCATAATGATCTGGGGCTGGCCGTCGCCAATACGCTCGCCGCGATCCGTGCGGGTGTGCGTCAGGTGGAGGCAACCATCAACGGCATCGGCGAGCGCGCCGGCAATGCCTCGCTGGAGGAAGCGGTGATGGCGATCCGCATCCGCAACGATGCCGTGCCGTTCAAGAACAATATCAAGACACCCAATATCCTGCGAGTTTCGAAGATGCTCGCGGCGATCACCGGCTTCGACGTGCAGCCGAACAAGGCGATCGTCGGCCGTAACGCGTTTGCCCACGAGGCCGGCATCCATCAGGACGGCGTGCTGAAACATGCCGGCACCTATGAGATCATGCTGCCGGAGAGCGTCGGCTGGCAGAAATCCAGTCTGGTGATGGGCAAGCACTCGGGGCGCGCCGCTTTCCGCGACAAGTTGAAGACGATGGGCTACATCATCGGCGACAACAAGCTGAACGACGCGTTCCGCCGCTTCAAGGACCTGGCCGACCGCAAGAAGGTGGTATTCGACGAGGACATTGTTGCGCTGGTCGATGATGAGGTGATGCGTGACCATGAGCGGATTCGTTTCGTTTCGCTGGACCTGCATGCGGGATCGAAGGGCCCGGCGCGGGCGGAACTGGAACTGGAAGTTGACGGAGCAATGAAGTCAGCCGCCTCGTCCGGGGATGGACCGGTGGACGCGACGTTCAAGGCCATCCAGATGATCTTCCCGCACACCGCCAATCTCGTGCTGTTCTCGGTCGGCGCGGTGACCGAGGGCACCGACGCGCAGGCCAAGACGACGGTGCGGCTGGAAGAGAACGGCAAGATGGTCGACGGTCAGGGCGCGGACACCGATACGATTGTCGCCTCCGCCCGGGCCTACGTTCATGCACTCAACAAGTTGCTGGTGAAACGGCTGCGGACCGAGCCGGCTGCGCTCTCGGCCTAACCTCGGTACCACTCTAGGTGTCATGACCGGCGCATGCCGGCCACTCACGACGTTGCGTGCTCGGCACAGGCAGACGAGGGTAGCCGTGCTGAGCACGGCCATGACACTTAGAAGACTTTGGCGACCGGAAATCGATGCTCCGACCGGCAGACGAACCCTCTGACCCTCTGAAACGGATGGTGGGCGCGACAGGGATTGAACCTGTGACCCCCGCCGTGTGAAGGCGATGCTCTCCCGCTGAGCTACGCGCCCATCCGCCGTGAAGTCGGACTTCGTAGTGGTTTGGCAGCGGCCTCGCAAGACCCTTTCTCAGCGGGCTGCCGGGGTTCGGCCGGGCTCCGACCGCCTCCTAGCCCCGCCCAAAAGTGAGACTTGCAATATGGTATTCACATCGCTATGTGGCTTTCATAGTGAAAGCTACGGACGGTCGCCATCATGCAGCATACCAACCTCGCCGCGATGCAGTGCCCGATCGCCCGCGGCCTCGACCGGGTCGGTGAATGGTGGAGCATCCTCATCCTGCGCGACGCCTTCCACGGGCTCACCCGGTTCGACCAGTTTCAGAAAAGCCTGGGGGTCGCCCCGAACATCCTGTCCCGCCGGCTGACCGGCCTGGTTCGGTCTGGCCTGCTGGAGCGGCGGCGCTACTGCGATCGCCCGCCTCGGCATGAGTACGTGTTGACCGACATCGGGCGTGATTTCCGGCCGGTGCTGTGGGCGATGCTCGCCTGGGGCAACAGGCACTTCGCGCCGGAGGGCGAAAGCGTCCTGCTGGTGGATCGTGCGACCGGGCAGCGAGCCGATCCGATCATGGTGGATGCCAACAGCGGCAAGCCCCTGGTTGCGACCGCGTTCCGCTCAGCCGCCGGGCCCGCCGCCGATGCCGTGACCCGTCTACGTCATGCCGACCGCTCCGCGACCATCGCCGGGAGGAGCCAGCCATGACCGCCGCCGTGTTGCAACGCGCGCCCGACATCATCGCCCAGTCCAGGCCGAGACGCCGTAGCCTGAAGCGGCCGGCGATGTTCGCCGCGGCACTGATCATCTCCGCAGGAGCCGCCTACTATGGCCACAAATGGTGGACCGTCGACCGCTTCTTCGAAAGCACCGACGATGCCTATGTCGGCGGTGATGTCACGGTCATGGCGCCGAAGGTGTCTGGCTTCATCAATCAGGTCGCGGTGACCGACAACCAGGTGGTGCACGCCGGCGACCTGCTGATCCGGCTGGACGACCGCGATTACCGCGCCGCACTGGCGCGCGCCGAGGCCATGGTGGCCGGACAGCGGGCCACGCTGGCGAACCTCGACGCCACACGGCGGCTGCAGCAATCGCTCATCGCCCAGGCTCAGGCGGGTATCGCGGCGGCGGACGCCGAAACCGTGCGAGCCCGCGATGACCAGGCGCGCTTCCAGACCTTGGCCCGTACCGCCGCCGCGTCGCTGCAGTCGTTCCAGGCTGCCGACGCGGACTACAAGAAGGCGCTGGCGGGCGCCGAAAAAGCCCGCGCCACGCTGGACGCGGCGCAACGCCAACTCGACGTGATCGACACTCAGAAACAGCAGACACAGGCGGCGCTGGAGGCGGCGCTGGCGGATCGCGACACGGCTGGTCTGAACCTCAGCTATACCGAACTGCGTGCGCCGTTTGACGGCACGATCGGCAACCGCAGCGCCCGGACCGGAGCGTTTGCCGGCGTCGGTTCGCAGTTGCTTGCCGTCGTCCCGGCGCGCGGCCTGTGGGTCGATGCGAATTTCAAGGAGAATCAGCTCGCCCACATGCGGCCTGGCGAGCCGGTGACTCATCCGCGCCGATGTCCTGCCCGACGAAGTCTTCCGCGGTCATGTCGCCAGCCTTGCTCCGGCCACGGGCGCACAGTTCAGCGTGCTGCCGGCGGAGAACGCGACCGGCAACTTCACCAAGATCGTGCAGCGGGTGCCGGTACGCATCCTACTGGACGGCGACGCGTCGGAGTTGGGACGACTGCGTCCAGGCTTGTCCGTGGTTGCCGATGTAGACCTGCGACAAGAGAGCGCGGTCGCCGAGCAGCCACGACAACGACAGCAAGAGAGCCAGCCGATGAATGCCGTCACCTCGGCGGGCATCTCACCCCGGGTAACCAGTCCGGCTCAAATGAGCATGGCGGCGAAGGTGTTTGCCTTTGCGACCATGTCGGTCGGGTTCTTCATCGCATTGCTGGACATCCAGATCGTTTCTGCTTCGTTGCGTGACATCGGCGGCGGACTGTCAGCCGGTGCCGACGAGGTGGCGTGGGTACAGACGAGTTATCTGATCGCCGAGATCATCGTCATTCCGTTATCGGGCTGGCTGTCGCGGGTGATGTCGACCCGCTGGCTGTTTTGCGCCTCGGCCGCCGGCTTTACCCTCACGAGCCTGCTGTGTGGCTGGGCGTGGGACATTCAGAGCATGATCATCTTCCGCGCGCTGCAAGGTTTCCTCGGCGGCTCGATGATCCCGACGGTCTTCACCACCGCGTTCTTCTACTTTCAGAACCACCAGCGGGTCATCGCCGCCGCGACGATCGGCGCGATTTCGTCGCTGGCCCCGACGCTAGGCCCGACCATCGGCGGCTGGATCACCGACAACTACTCTTGGCACTGGCTGTTCTTCATCAACCTGGTGCCGGGACTGTTCGTGACCATCGTCGTGCCGATCCTGGTGAAGATCGACAAACCGGACCTGTCGCTGCTGAAAGGCGCCGACTATCTCGGCATGGCGCTGATGGCGGTATTCCTGGGCTGCCTCGAATACACCCTGGAGGAAGGCCCGCGATGGGACTGGTTCGGTGACGATACGATACGCGCCACGGCGTGGATCTCCGGTGTCGCCGGCATCGCCTTCATCTGGCGCAGCCTGGTATTCGACCGCCCCGTGGTTGACCTGCGCGCGCTGAAAAGCCGGAACTTTGCGCTCGGATGTTTCTTTTCCTTCATGACCGGCATCGGCATCTTCGCGACGATCTACCTGACGCCCCTGTTCCTCGGGCGCGTGCGCGGCTTCAGCGCGTTGCAGATCGGTTTGGCGGTGTTCTCCACCGGCATTTTCCAGATCATGGCGATCCCGGTCTATACTTTCCTGGCGCGAAAGATCGACCTGCGCTGGCTGATGTTGTTCGGCCTTGCGTGCTTCACGCTCAGCATGTGGAACTTCACCCCGATCACGCATGACTGGGGCTGGCGGGAACTGCTGTTGCCGCAGGCGTTTCGTGGCTTCTCGCAACAATTCGCAGTGGCGCCGACGGTGACGCTGACGCTGGGCGGGCTGGCACCCGAGCGGTTGAAGCTGGCGTCTGGTCTGTTCAATCTGATGCGCAACCTCGGTGGCGCCATCGGCATCGCCGGCTGCGGCACGATCCTCAACGACCGCACCAACCTGCATTTCCTGCGTCTGGCCGAGCATTTGAACAACGGCAACACGGCCATGGTCGAAACACTGGGAAGGGTTGCCGCCAATGCCACGTCGATCAACGGCGGCGATGCGGCGATGGGGCACGCTTTCGCGCTGCGGCAGCTATGGACGCTGACGATGCGTGAGGCACAGACCCAGACGTACTCCGACGCCTTTCTGGCGCTGATGATGTGCCTGGGTTTTGCCACCATCATGGTGCCGTTGATGCGGAAGGTCGTGCCGCCTCAGGCGCCCCCCGCCGACGCTCATTGAGGCGTCGGAGACGGCAAGGACAAAGCCCCGCTTTCGGAGCAGGCCCGATACTGGGCGAACCGCGTCTGGTATGCCGCCGTCAGCGCCGGGTCAGGTAAAATGGTCTCCGCACGGGCCGGTGGCACGCACACCGCCTCGGGTGCCTCGCCGGTCACCGCCATCCGCGCCAACCGCGCCGCCCCGAATCGCCCCGATGTGCTCGCCCTCCGCCAGACGATGCAACGGAATACCCAGGGCGGCGGCGATGATGGCGATCCACGTGCGGGAGCGGGAGCCGCCGCCGATCACGTCCGCTGCCTCGATGCGGGTCCCCGAGGCAGTCAGTGCATCCAGGCAATCGCGCAGCGAAAACGCTACTCCCTCCAGCACGGCCTGGGTCAACAGGGGGCGGTCGGTGTCGTGCGACAGCCCGAAGAAAGCGCCACGAATCGTGCCACCGTTGTGCGGCGTCCGCTCGCCGGAGAGATAGGGCAGGAATAACGCGGGACTCGGCGAGGCTGGCGAACCGACCTCGTCCAGCAGTTCCGACTCGGTCCGTCCGGTTACGCCCGACCACCAGGCCAGCGAGGCAGCCGCTGAAAGAGTGACGCCCATCTGGTGCCAGGTTGCAGGCACCGCATGGCAAAAGCCGTGAACGGCGGCCTGCGGATAGGGCCGGAATGCGTCGGTGATGGCAAACAGCACGCCGGACGTGCCCAGGGAGATGAACGCATCGCCGGGCCGGATTGCCGACAGACCAACTGCACCGGCGGCATTGTCCCCCGCGCCACCAGCCAGAATCGGTCGGCGAGTCATTCGCCAGCGTGCCGCAAGTTCGGGGCTGAGCATGCCTGCCGCGGCATTGCCCTCGACCAGTCGCGGCATGGCGCTGCGGGACAGACCCGTGGCGGCGAGCATGACATCGGACCAGTCACGGGCGCCGACGTCGAGCCACAGGGTGCCGGACGCGTCCGACATCTCCTCGATCATGTCGCCGGTCATGCGGTAACGCACATAGGCTTTCGGCAGCAGCACGGTGCGCACCCGGGCGAAGACGTCCGGCTCGTGCCTGCGAACCCAAAGCAACTTGGGCGCGGTGAAGCCCGGCATGGCGATATTGCCGGTCACCTGCCGCATCCCCGGCACCGTCGCCTCCAGCTCGGCGCACTCCGCGGAGGCGCGGACGTCGTTCCAAAGGATGGCGGGCCGCAGCACGTCGCCGCCGTTCATCCAGCAGGACGGCGCCGTGCATCTGGCCGGACAGGCCGATGCCCTCGACCGCGGACAACGCGGCGGCGTGGTCACGCCCCAACGCATCGACAGCGTCCAACATGGCCTGCCACCAAGCCTGTGGATCCTGTTCGCTGTGGCCGAGGCGCGGCCGCTGCACCGACAGCGGCACGGTGACGCTGGCAAGCACGGTCTGCGCGCCGTCAACCAACAACGCCTTGACCGCCGGATGTGCCGAAATCGAGGCCGAGAAACACGCGGCCAAGCCCGCTGCTCAGGCCGCGAGCGGGTGCCGGCCAAGTTGCGGCAGGGCCTGCCCCGCCTTGTCGAACAGATGGCAGGCGGACGGATCGACCGCGAGCCTGATTTGTTCGTGCGCCTGGGTCGCGGCGCTGCCTTCGATCTGCACCGTGATCTCCTGATTGCCCTCGGCATTCACGTGCAGCAGGGTCAGCCCGCCGAGCCGCTCGACGAGGACGACGGTTGCGGCGATCGGGCCGGCGGCGTCGATGCGCAGTCCCTCCGGGCGAATGCCGAGGGTGACCGTGTCGCCGACGCGCGCGGTCCCGCCCTCGACCGGCACCACGATGCGGGTGCCTGACGGGAGCGAGACGGCTGTTCCGGTAGCGCCGGATTCGACGACCTTGGCTTCAAGCAGGTTCATGCGCGGTGAACCGATGAAGCCTGCGACGAACAGGTTGGCGGGGTGGTGGTACAGCTCCAGCGGCGAGCCGACCTGCTCGACGTTGCCGGCGCGCAGCACGACGATCTTGTCCGCCATCGTCATCGCCTCGATCTGGTCGTGCGTGACGTAGATCATGGTCGCGTCCAGTTCCTCGTGCAGCCGCGACAGCTCGATGCGCATCTGGCCACGCAACGCCGCGTCGAGGTTCGACAGCGGCTCATCGAACAGAAAGACCTTTGGATGGCGCACGATCGCGCGGCCGATGGCGACGCGCTGGCGCTGACCGCCGGACAGATCCTTCGGGCGCCGTTCGAGATAAGGCTCCAACTGCAGGATGCGCGCGGCCTCGTCGACCTTGCGGTCCCGTTCGGCCTTGGACACGCGCGCCAGCCGGAGGGCGAACGCCATGTTCTGGCGCACCGTCATGTGCGGATACAGCGCATAGGACTGGAAGACCATCGCCAGGCCGCGATCCGCCGGCCCGACCCGGTTCATGCGCTTGCCGTCGATCATCAGGTCGCCGGCGGTGATCTCCTCCAGGCCGGCGATCATCCGCAACAGTGTGGACTTGCCGCATCCGGACGGACCGACGAAGACCACGAACTCCCGATCGTCGATATCGAGGTCGATGCCTTTGATGACCTCGAAGGTTCCGTAGCTTTTGCGCATATTGCGCAGTTGCAGCGTTGCCATGCTCGGGCTCCTTATTTCACGGCGCCGAAGGTCAGGCCTTGCACGAGCTGGCGCTGGCTGAACCAGCCGAACACCAGGATCGGCGCGACGGCCATGGTCGATGCCGCTGACAGCTTGGCGAAGAACAGTCCCTCGGGGCTGGAGAACGATGCGATGAACGCGGTCAGCGGCGCGGCGCCGGCGGATGTCAGATTGAGGCTCCAGAACGCTTCGTTCCAGCACAGGATGAGCGACAACAGGCCGGTCGATGCAACACCTGGCAACGTCAGTGGCAGCAGCAGATACCAGACCTCGCCCGGCGGTCTTGGCGCCGTCCATGCGGCCGGCCTCGAGGATTTCGTGCGGCACTTCCTTGTAGAAAGTGAACAGCATCCAGACGACGATCGGCAGGTTCATCAGAGCGTAGATGATCACCAGGCCGCTGCGGGTATCGAGCATACCGACGGTGCGGAACAACAGATAGATCGGCACCAGCACGCCGACCGGCGGCAGCATCTTGGTCGACAGCATCCACAGCAGGGTGCCGCGGGTGCGCTCGGTCGGATGAAACGCCATGGCGTATGCCGCGGGGATCGCGAACAGCAGCGCCAGCACGGTGCCGCCGAGAGAAATGACAATGCTGTTCATGGCGAAGTTGAGATAGTCGGCGCGGGCGAACACGTCGCGATACGAGTTCAGCGTAGGGGCGAACGCCAGGCCCGGCGTGATCGCGTCGCGCTCGGACTTGAAGCTGGTCAGCACCATCCAGGCGATCGGGAAGAACAGCAGCAGCGCGGTGCCCCAGCCGAACAGAGTGGCGAGAAAACGTTGCAGTGGCGTTGCGCGCATCGTTACACCTCCAGCCGCCGGGCGATGCTGCGTACCAGGAAGAAGGCGACGATGTTGGCGAGGACGATGGCGACGACGCCGCCGGCCGAGGCGCCGCCGATGTCGTATTGCAGCAGCGCCCGGGCGTAGATCAGGAATGCCAGGTTGGTGGTCGCATTGCCGGGGCCGCCGGAGGTGGTGACGAAGATCTCGGCGAACACCGTCAGCAGGAAGATCGTTTCGATCATGATGACCACGCCGATGGCGCGGGAAAGGTGCGGCAGCGTGATGAAAAAGAACTGCGCGATCACGCCGGCGCCGTCCATGCGCGCGGCCTCGCGTTGCTCATGGTCGAGCGACTGCACCGCGGTCAGCAGGATCAGCAGCGCGAACGGCAGCCATTCCCAGGAAACGATGGCGATGACCGAGGACAGCGGGAACTGCGCGAACCAATCGACCGCGTTGAAACCCATCGTGTTCGCCAGTGCGCCGAACACGCCGTAGATCGGGTGCATCAGCAGATTCTTCCAGATCAGCGCGCTGACGGTCGGCATGACGAAGAATGGCGAGATGGCCAGCACGCGGGCGATGTTGCGGCCGGGAAACGGCTGGTTGAAGACGACCGCGAGCAAGATGCCCAGGCCAACCGTGATAACCAGCACGGAGACCAGCAGAATCAGCGTGTTTTCCAACGATACCCAGAAATCCGGGTCGGTGACCAGGTATTGATAATTGTCGATGCCGGCGAAACCGCGGGTCTCGCGGGCTGACCAGATTGTAATACTGGAAGGAGAACCACAGCGTCATCACCAGCGGCACGATCATCCACGCCAGCAGGACGATGACCGACGGCATGAGCAGCAGCGAGCCGACTTTCCGGCCCGGCGCCGCCTCGGTGTCGTGAGGCGGCGCCGACGCGCCAGGGCTGAGTGTCGCCGACATGGCCGGTCCCGCTACTTCTTCGGGTAGCCTGCTTGACGCATGGTACGCTCGGTCGCCGACTCGGCGGTCTTGAGGGCCTGATCGACCGTGGTCTGGCCGGTCAGCGTTCCGGCGATGGTCTGCCCTACCTGTGTGCCGATACCCTGGAATTCTGGAATGGCAACGAACTGGGCGCCGGTGTAAGGCCGCGGCTGTTGCGTCTGCCCATTCGGATTGGCGACATCGATCGCCTTGCGCACGAACGCAGCGAACGGCGCCGCCTTCTGATACTCGGGATCGTCGTAGGTGGACTGGCGCGTGCCAGGCGGCACCGACACCCACCCGTTCTCCTTGGCGACGAGCCGGATGTATTGCTTGTCGGTCGCCCAGGTCACGAAGGTCCGCGCGGCATCTTTCTGTTTCGACGTGGTGGGGATGGCGAGATTCCAGCTCCATAGCCAGGTCGGCGCGCCCTTGAAGCTGCCGGTCGGCATCGCCGCGAAGCCCACCTTGTCGGCGACGCTGGACTGCTTCTTGTCGTACAGCAGACCGCCCGCGACGGTGGCGTCGATCCACATGCCGCAATGGCCGCTGGCGAACAGCGCCAGGTTCTCGTTGAAGCCATTCGAGGTCGCTCCCGGCGGACCGTCGGCCTTCAGGATGTCGTCGTAAAAGGTTACGGCCTTGTGCCACTCGGGCGAGTTGATCGCCGGCTTCCACTGCATGTCGAACCATTGGCCGCCCTCGGCGTTCACCAGCGAGGTGACATAGGCCATATTCTCGCCCCAGCCGGGCTTGCCGCGAAGGCACATGCCGTAGATCTGATTCGGCTTGTCGGTGATCTTGTCGGCGAAACCGCGGATCTGCTCGTAGGTCGGGTCGTCCGGCATCTTGATGCCAGCCTTCTCGAACAGATCGGTGCGGTAATAGGTCATCGCACTTTCGCCGTAGAACGGCAGACCGTAGAGCTTGCCCTCGCAGGTCAGCGCAGCGCGCACCGGCTTCAGCAGGTCATCGACGTCGTAGCCGTCTGGCAGGTCTTCCATTGGCGTCAGCCAGCCCTGCTTGGCCCAGATCGGCACTTCATAGTTGCCAATCGTCAGCACGTCGAACTGCCCGGCCTTGGTGGCGATATCGGTGGTGACACGCTGGCGGAGAACATTCTCCTCCAGCACGACCCAGCGCAGGTGGATATCAGGGTGCAGCTTTTCGAACTCGGATGACAGCTTCTGCATCACCACCATATCGCCGTTGTTCACGGTCGCGATGGTGAGGGTGGATTCCGCCTGGGCAAGGCCGGCGCCGGCGCACAAAAGCGCGGTGGCCGAAACGACAGCAGTCAGGCTGTCGCGGAGAAAATGGGTGATGGCGTGCCTCCCATGACCAGCGTTGCTCCGCCTTGTCGTGGCGGCTTGGCGCAAACGGTCTCATGGTCTCGCGGCGCGGTCAACGTTTCGTTGTGGATGATGATCGCCGCGTGTGCGCGACAGAAAAGTCTTCTTACCGGCCGCTAGAAGCCGAGCGTGCTTGCCGCCTCGGCCAAGGTCGCGCGGGCGCCATTGGCGTAAAGCGAGGCCAGCCAGCGTCCAACCGGCTGCTGCAGACGCTGGTCCAGCCCCGTCGAGCCGAACAGTGAATCGATCGCCAACAGCGGGCGGGGGTCGGCGCCGCCCTCTATCGCCTTGACTCGCAACTGGTCGGCGAGCGGGTGGCGCACGTCGATGGGCTGGCCCTGCTCATCCTCGCCGCGCACCCGCCGCAACCAGGCCGCCAATGCAAGCCCCAGAAGATCGACCGATTTACCGTTGCGCAGCCGGTCCCGGATCGGATCGACCAATATGTTCAGCGGGGCGTCGGTGTTGACCCGCTCCACGGTGTCCTTGATTGCCGGATTCGCAAACCGCTCGATCAGCTTCGCCTTGTAGCCAGACAGGTCGATGCCCGGGACATTCGGCAGCGTCGGCCCGGTTTCACGGTCCATCAGGGCGGCCATGAACCGGGCCATCAGCGGATCAGCCATCGCTTCGTCGATCGTCACATAGCCGGCCAGCCGCCCCATGCCGGAGACCGCCAAATGGCTGGCATTGAGCAGACGCAGTTTCATGAATTCATACGGCGCGACGTCGGCGGTGAACTGCGCGCCAACCTCCTCCCACGCCGGGCGACCGGCGGTGAAACGGTCCTCGATCACCCATTGGGTAAACGTCTCGGCAAACACCGGCCACCTGTCCACGACGCCGTAGCGCTCGGCCAACGCCGCGATGTCCGCATCGGCGGTTACCGGCGTGATGCGATCAACCATGGTGCTGGGGAAGCATCCGTTCGCGGCGATCCAGCCGGCCAGCTTGGCGTCGCGCAGCTCGGCGAGCGCCAGGACCGCGTCGCGCAGCACGGTGCCGTTGTGCTGAATGTTGTCGCAACTCAGCCCGGTGAATGGCTGGAGGCCTGCCTCCATGCGGCGGCGATAGGCCTCCACGACGATGCCGATAGCGCTGGACGGGCGCTCCGGGTGTGCAAGATCCTTGCGAATGAGCGGATGCTGTGGATCGAGCTGCTTGGTCGACCGGTTCAGACAGTAGCCATGCTCGGTGACGGTGAGGCTGACGATGCGGATCCGGGGCTGCTCGATCGCCTGCAACAGAGCGGCACTGGATTCGCCGGCGAACACCACATCGGCGAGCGAACCGATGACGGTGACCGTCTCCTGCCCGCCGCCGCGCTCAACCAGCGTATAGAGGTTGTCCTGCGGCGCCAGGCTTTCCTGCATACGGCGATCGGCGGGCATCAGGCCGGCGCCGATGATGCCCCATTCGAGCGCGTCGGCCCGAAGCTCCATCAGGTTGTGGCAGTATCGTGCCATGTGGGCCCGGTGGAAGCCGCCCAGCCCCAGATGGACGATGCCGGCGGTCACGTGCGCCGGATCGAAACGAGGGACCAGCACGGGTGACTGCAAACGGGAAAGGCTTGCGCGGGTGAGTGCAACCGGTTGCACGGCATCCCCCAGGATCGTGACCTGATTTCGGGCTTCAGATCGTCAGGGTCGAACGCTTTAGCGAATCCCTTGCATCAACAGAAAGCAGCGCGAGTGTTGAAGCTGGGCCTGTTGCGGGTGATCCGCCCATGGGTTGCGAGTAGAGCATTCAACCCCGGCCGCAGTCACGAGAATTCACAACCGAGGTCGCATCGAGCCAACAAAGGCCGCGTTGGACATAGCGCGAGGCGGCAGGCGAACGTCTGGCTCTAGAACGTGTCGTCGGAACTGCCGCCACCGCCACTGTCCCAGCCGCCACCGCCGCCTGAATCCCAACTGCCGCCGCCGTCGTCGGGCAATGGAGCGTCGCCCCCGGTCGGCTGATCCCAGGTGCCGTTGTCAACGTAGTCCTGATTGCCGGCTGCCGCTCCCGATCCGCCATTGTCCCAGGTTCCGTTGTCGACAGCGCCTTGAGTTGGGTTGGACCAGGGACTGCCACCGCCAGCGGCCGCCCCACCGAACCCGCCGCCGCCTTCGTGTCCCGAAAACAGACCCATGAGCGCATTGCCCGCCACCAGACCGCCCGCCACGCCAGCGGCTGTGGTCAGCGCCGATCCAAGGAACCCGGAGCCCTGGCGCTGAAACATGCCTGGCTGATAATTCGGCGCGTATTGCGGCGGAGGCGGCTGTGGCTGACCGTAACCCTGCTGCGGTTGGCCACCCTGATTCCAACCACCACCGGGGGGTGGCGCCGACTGCTGCCGGTTGCCGCCGAACAACCCGCTGAAGAAGCCGCCGCCCGACGACGGCGCTGTTCCCCGCGATTGCTGCGCCTGTTGCACCGCCTGCTGCGACTGTTGCAGCTCATACTGCAGCCGTTGGATCCGGTTCTGCGCCTCGGTGAGAGCGTGCTCCTGCACGAAGGCGAGCTGCGTTATGCGGTAGCGGGCCTCCGGGTACCGTTGCAGAAGCTGCCCGATCAGCGCGTCCGCCTCGCGGTCCACCGGAGGCAGCGCCGGTTGCGTCGCTGGAACCGAACCGCCGCTAATCCCGGACGCTGCCGGCTCGCCACTGACCCGTGTGATGAACTGGCTGATGATGTCGCGTTCTTCGTTCGTCATGCGCGCCCCCTGCGATAACCCTGCGGGTTGTGAAGACAGCTTCTCGCATGGCGAATGTGGCGCCGATACGCCTGCGGTTCAATGGCGGGCGCGTGTCACAAGCTGGCAATTCACGGCGGCTGCGGGGCCACCCGGCGAAACGGCCCTAGGCGGCGATTCTCGATCACCGGGCAGCGATCCATGACCACCCTGATTCCGGCATCACGCGCCCTTTTCGCCGCCGGCTCGTGAACCACCCCCAACTGCATCCAGATCGTGCGGGCGCCGAGCCCGATCACCTGATCCACCAGAGCCTCAACATGCGAGGAGTTGCGAAACACGTCCACCATATCCAGCGGCGCAGCATCCGCCAGGCTGGCGACGACAACGCGGCCGTGTATCGTCTGACCGCTGAGGCCCGGGTTTACCGGGACCACGTCGTAGCCGCGATCCAGCAGGAAGCGCATCACCTCGTTGGATGGCCGCCAGGACTTGGCCGACGCCCCGACCAGCGCAATCCGGCCGGTGGTGCTCAGGATTTTACGAATCGTGTCGTCAGAGTTGCCGTCGAACATACGGCGCCTTCTCAAACCAGCCGATCGGCCGGAGCGGCCATACCGCGCCTCACGCCGGTCGGCTCACACCGAGAAATACTTCGCCCGCGGGATTGAGCACAACGATGGCGGACGTCGACTGCTCCGGATGCAACTGGAACTCGTCCGACAGCGATACCCCGATCCGGTCGGCATGCAGCATGCCCAGGATCGGCGCCTGGTCCTCCAGCCGCGGGCAGGCCGGATAGCCGAACGAGTAGCGGCTGCCCCGATAGCCCTGGCCGAGCATTTTTTCCATGTCGCGGTCGTCCTCGCCGGCGAAGCCCAGTTCGGCGCGGATCCGCTTGTGGACGTATTCCGCCATCGCCTCGGCCATCTCGACCGACAGGCCGTGCAGGTAGAGATAGTCCTGGTAGCGATTGTCCTCGAACCACAGGCGCGCGGTGTCAGAGGCCTTCTGGCCCACGGTCACCACCTGCAGCGCGATCACGTCCCGCTCGGCGTCGTCGATGTCGCGGAAGAAGTCGGCGATGCATTCGCCGTCCTCCTTCGGCTGGCGCGGCAGGGAGAAGCGCGTCACCTCGGTGGTGCCGTCCTGCTCGAAGATGACCAGGTCGTTGCCCTGGCCGGCCGCCTTCCAGTAGCCGTATGCCGCCTGCGGCTTGAGGATGTCCTGTTCCTCGCACAGCGTCAGCATGCGCCGCATCACCGGCCGCAGTTCCTGTTTCGCCCAGCCGAGGAAATCCTCCAGCGAGCGGCCCTGTTTGCGAAAGCCCCACTGGAATTGGTACAGGCTGCGCTCGTTGACGAACGGCACGATGGCTTTCGGCGCGGATTCGATCGACGCGCGCGCCCCAGAACGGCGGCGTGATCGACCGGAACGTCGCGGGTCAGGCGGTGACGGCGAGCCTGGACCGCCAGCGACATCGACCGGCTGGAAGGCGCGGGCGTCGGCCTGGCCCAGGGTTCGCGCGGTGTTTCGGGCCTTGCCGACGCGCTTTGCCTGGATCGCCGCGAGGTAGTCGTCGAAGCCGTTGCCGGTGACCTTGTCCATCAGATGCAGGCCGTCGAACGCGTCACGGGCATAGGCGACGCGGCCTGACGCGTAGGCGCTGACGCAGTCGTCCTCCACGTAGTTGCGGGTCAGCGCGGCGCCGCCGAGCAGGACCGGGATTTCGACGCCCTGGCGCGACATTTCCTCCAGGTTCTCGCGCATCACCACGGTCGATTTCACCAGCAGGCCGGACATGCCGATGGCGTGAGCGTGGTTGTCGCGCATCGCCACCAGCATGTCGGCCAGCGGCACCTTGATGCCCAGGTTGACCACGCGGTAGCCGTTGTTGGTCAGGATGATGTCGACCAGGTTCTTGCCGATGTCGTGCACGTCGCCCTTCACCGTGGCGAGCACGATGGTGCCTTTTTCCTGACCCTCGACCCGTTCCATCATCGGCTCGAGGTAGGCGACGGCGCTCTTCATCGTTTCGGCGCTCTGCAGCACGAACGGCAACTGCATCTTGCCGGCGCCGAACAGATCGCCGACCACCTTCATGCCGTCCAGCAGCACGTTGTTGATGATGTCCAACGGCGCCAGGGTCTTCAGCGCCTCGTCCAGGTCGTCGGTCAGCCCCTTGCGGTCACCGTCGACGATGCGGTCCTTCAGCCGGCCCTCGGCGGTTTCGGCGCGTTCCTTCTTCACCGCGTCGACGGCCTTGCGTCCGGCGAACAGCCTCAGCAATTCCTGCAGCGGGTCGTAGCCCTCGCGCCGGCGATCGAAGATCAGGTCCTCGGCGACCTGCTTCTCTTCGTCAGCGATCAGGTGCAGCGGGCGGATCTTCGACACGTGGATGATCGCGCCGCTCATGCCGGCCCGCGCGGCATGATCGAGAAACACCGAATTCAGCACCGCGCGCGCCGCCGGGTTCAGGCCGAAGCTGACATTGGACAGGCCGAGGATGATCTGGATGTCGGGAAATTCGTCGCGAATTGCCGCGATGCCTTCCAGCGTCCACTGCGCCAGCTTGCGATCGTCTTCGTTGCCGGTGGCGATGGTGAAGGTCAGCGGGTCGATCAGCAGGTCGGATTGCGGCAGGCCGTGCTGGTTACAGGCGAAATCGACCAGCCGGCTGGCGATGCGCAGCTTGTCCTCGACGGTCTTCGCCATGCCGACCTCGTCGATGGTCAGCGCGATCACCGCGGCGCCGAATTGCTTCGCCAGTATCAGCCGGTCGGTGGCGGCTTTCTCGCCGTCCTCGAAATTGATCGAGTTGATGATCGGCTTGCCGCCGTGCAGCTTCAGCGCCGCCTCGATCACCGGCGTTTCCGTGCTGTCGATCACCAGCGGCGAATTCACCGAGGCGGTGAAGCGGCGGATCACCTCGGTCATCTCGGCGTTTTCGTCGCGGCCGACGAAGGCGGTGCAAATGTCCAGGGCGTGGGAGCCTTCGCCGATCTGCTCGCGCCCCATGGCGACGCAGCCGTCCCAGTCGGCCTTTTCCTGTAACTCGCGCCATTTCTTCGAGCCGTTGGCGTTGCAGCGCTCGCCGATGGCGAAGATGGCGTTCTCCTGGCGCAACGGCACCGCCTGATAAAGGCTGGCGACGCCGGGCACCCAGACCGATTTGCGGGACGACCGGCGGCGGGCCGGAATTCGCCTCGCCTGCGCAGCATCGCGTCCAGCGCGGCGATATGGTCGACCGTGGTGCCGCAACAGCCGCCGATCAGGTTGACGCCGTCTTCCGCGACGAAGCGTTCCAGCCAGGTCGCGAGTTCAGCGGCGCCGAGCGGATAGTGCGTGTGGCCATCGACGAGTTCCGGCAGGCCGGCGTTGGGCTGCATCGAGAGCAGCCCGGGCCAGTTGGCGGCGAGCCAGCCGACGTGTTCGGCCATTTCCTGCGGGCCGGTGCCGCAGTTCAGGCCGATCAGCGGCACGTCCAGCGCATGAACACCGCCGCGGCGGCGGCGATGTCGGGGCCGACCAGCAGCGTGCCGGTGGTTTCCACCGTGACCTGAACGAAGATCGGCGTGTCCTTGCCCGCCGCCTGGCGCGCGATCTTGGCGCCGTTGACCGCGGCCTTGATTTGCAGCGTGTCCTGGCAGGTCTCGATCAGGATCGCATCGACGCCGCCGGCGATCAGGCCGCGGCATTGTTCGGCCAGCGCGGCCTCCAGCGGGTCGTAGCGCGATGTTGCCCAGGCTCGGCAGTTTGGTTCCCGGACCGACGCTGCCGATGACCCAGCGATGGCGGTCATCGGCAAATCTTTCGGCGGCCTCGCGGGCCAGTTCGCCGGCGATCTTGTTGATCTCGAACGCCCGGTCGGCCAGGTCGAATTCGCCCAACGTGACGGGAGAGGCGCCGAAGGTGTTGGTCTCCACCATGTCGGCGCCGGCGGCGAAGTAGCCGCGATGGATCTCCCGCACCATGTCGGGACGCGACAGCACCAGCACGTCGGTGCAATTCTCGCGGCCCCAGTAATCCTTCTCGATATCCAGCGTCAGCGCCTGGACCCGGCTGCCCATGCCGCCGTCGCACAGCAGGACGCGGTCACGCAGGGCATCGAGCAGATGGGGACGGGTCATTCGGGTGGCTTTCAGAGGCTGAGTTCGCGGTGGGGCTGCGATCGGCGAGGCCGGCAAGCGCTACCGGCGGAGGCTGTCGGCGGCAATCTCCGTAGCCGGGCGGCTGGCGGACCAGATCCGCACGATCGAGGCCGCCGGAAATGGTCAGTCGGCGGCGACCGATCCAGCCCGGCCGCGGCGAACAGGCGATCGATCGCGTCGTCGGAGAATCCCGGCCAGCGATGGGCCAGGCGCCCGATCAAGTCCTGCTGCCCGTGCTCGGCCAGATCGACCACCAGCAACCGGCCGCCGGGGCGCAGCACGCGGGCCGCCTCGGCGATGACGCCCGCCGGGTCCTCGGCATGGTGCAGCACCATCTGCAGCACGACGGTGTCGAAGGAGGCACTGGCCAGCGGCAGCCGGTACATGTCGGCCAGGCGAACCGCGCAATGCGCAAGTCCGGGCCGGCCAGCCGGGCGCGGGCCAGCGCCAGCATCGATTTCGAGGCGTCGATACCGAGCGCCTGGCGGACGCGCGGCGCCAGCAGTTCCAGCACCCTGCCGGTGCCGGTGCCGATATCCAGCAGGCTGCCGGCGTCGTCGGGCGGCACCAGCGACAGCAGCGCGTCTTCCACCGCCGCGGCGGGCAGTTCGAGCGCCCGCATCTCATCCCAGTCGGCGCCTTTGTTGCGGAAACTCTCCGAGGCGATCCGGGCGCGTTCGGCCAGCACCCGAGCAGCCTGGCGCCGGTCGGCGTCCAGCACCGGATCGTGCGGCGGCAGGCGGGCGATCAGTTCACGCGCCAGGGCGCCGTCATCGCCCGGCGGCAGGGCGAACCAGACATTCGCGCCCTCGCGCACCCGGTCCAGCAGCCCGCAGTCGCACAGCAGCTTCAGGTGGCGCGACAGCCGCGGCTGCGACTGGCCGAGGATTTCGGTGAACTCCATGACGCAGAACGCGCCGCGCGCGGCCAGCGCCAGCAGGCGAAGGCGGGTCGGTTCAGCGGCGGCGCGCAGGCTGGCGAGGAGGTGATCCATGACTAGCGTCACTGACATAAAGATATCCTTATGTCTAGATGGTGCTCTCGCGGTGCTGGCCTCAGGGCTGTGCATGGCGGCCTCCCGCGTCGGCCGTTGCCTTTGCCGCGCAGGAAGCTTGAGCCGAATGGATCAGGCGTTTTGCCGTCAGAACCGTTCGGCTGGTCCTCCGGTACCGGCCGGCAGGGTTCGCAGCCGTTCCAGCACGGCTGGAACGCCGTCGAGCACCTCGAACAGCCTGCGACAGTCGGACGCGGCGAAACCCTGGGCGATCGCATGATCGATGGTGGCGACGATCGGTCGCCGCCCAGCCGGCGACATTGCACAGCAGGATCGGCTTGTCGTGCAGGCCAAGCTGGCGCCAGGTGATGACCTCGAACGTCTCATCGAAAGTTCCCAGACCGCCGGGCATGGTCAGGAACGCGTCGGCCTCCTCGTATAAGCGGAGTTTGCGGGCATGCATGCTGTCGGTGACGATCATCTCGCTAACAGCCTGATGCGCGACTTCGATGCGGGTGAGGAAATCCGGGATGACGCCCAGCACGTTGCCACCAGCCTGCAGCACCGCGTCGGCGACGACGCCCATGATGCCGATGCGCCCGCCGCCGTAGACCAGACGGATGCCGGCCCGGGCCAGACCGCGTCCCAGCGCCCGCCCTGCTTCGGCGTAGGCCGGGCCGGCGCCAACGCGGGAGCCGCAGAACACGGCGAGTGAGTGGATGGCCGGCATGATTATCCTTTTTGGTGGTCTTGCAGTCTGTAGGGTCGCCAGCGAAGCTGGCTGCGAACTCGCCAAGGCGGTGGAAATCGTTGCAAAGCGGCTGACCAATGGCCGAGCAGAGAAGGTTCGTATAGATGGGAAAAAGGCTAGTGTGGTGTGCTGCAATTATGGTGGCGATGATCGGCGTCGCTCGGGCCGATGGCCTGGATCCGATCTCGGTGCGGCAGGCCGGGATGGACCTGGCCAACGGCAACTTCGCCTTCGTCCGCTCGGTCATCGCCTCCAAGGGTGATGTCAAGCCGTTGGAGGCCTCCGCCAAGGCGATCGCGAGATGGGCCGGGCTGATCCCCCTGGTGTTCCCGCCGGGCAGCGATCAGGGCGGCAACACCAAGGCGCTGGCGGAAATCTGGTCAGACCGGGCAGGGTTCGAGAAAATCGCCCTGGCAATGGGGGCGGCCGCTGACCGGCTGGCAACGGCCGCGAAGGCCGGCGATGCCGATGCGGTCGCGGTCGAGTCCAAGGCCATGGGAGAGCAGTGCGGTGCCTGTCATCGCCATTATCGTGCGAAATAATCGGCCGCGCGTTTTGTCGCGGCGGGCAAGCGAGGTCATGCCGCTGAATTGATCTCGCGATCCCGAGGGGTGTTCGTGCCGGTCGATAGTCGTGAACAGAGCGGGAAAACGCCTGGCGATTGACACCCCGCCGTTTCGATGCCAAGTGTTTTGCCAATAAATAATCGGCCTTTCGTTGGCCCTCGGGGGGTTGCATGACGGCATTAATCAGGCGTGGTTGTTTTCTGTCCGTTATGATGCTGCAGGCCGCGATGGTGCTGGCATTGGCCGGCCGCCCGGCGCTGGCCGAGGACACCATCAAAATCGGCTATATCGAGGCGCTCTCCGGCCCCTTCGCCTCGGCCGGCGACGAGGCTCTTAAGATTTTCGGCTATGTGCTGGAAAAGATTAACGCTCAAGGCGGCGCCCTCGGCAAGAAGTTCGAGCTGGTGCCGTTCGACGACAAGCTACAGCCGGCCGAGGCACTGATCGCCTTGAAGACCATTACCGATCAGAACATGCCCTTTGTGATGCAGTGCACCGGCTCCAACGTCGGCGCGGCGCTGGTCGATGCAGTGGCAAAGCACAACGCCCGCAACCCCGACAACCGCGTCCTTTACCTGAACTGCGGCGCGCTGGCGACCGAGTTGACCAACGAGAAGTGCGACTTCTGGCAGTTCCGCTTTATCGGCAATGTGGAAATGCGTGCAGTGGCGCGAGTGAAGGCGCTGCCCAAGGACGTGACAAAGGTCTATCTGCTCAATCCGGACTATCTGTTCGGACAATCCGTGCAGCACGACACCAGGAAATGGCTGGAGAAGCTGCGGCCAGACATACAGATCGTCGGCGACGAGTTGATCCCCTTCGGCAAGGTTCAGGACTTTTCGTCCTACATCGCCAAGATCAGGGCATCTGGCGCGCAATCCGTTATCACCGGCAACTATAATCGCGATCTGAACCTGCTGATCAAGGCGGCGGTCGATGCCGGTCTGGACGTGCGGTTCGACACCTATCTGGCGCAGGTGCTCGGCGGAGCCACGTCGATCGGCTCCGCTGGCGAGAACCGGTTGTCGACGGTGTCCGAATTCAATTCCAACGTGCCGGTCGAACTCAACAAGCCGGAAGCCGAAGCCTTCGTCACCGGTTGGCGTGCCAACCACGATACCGAGTTTGGCTTCCTGCCCTGGCTGACGATGTTCCAGATGCTGGCAAAGGCGATCAACCAGGCGGGATCGACCGACGCCTTGAAGGTCGCGCTGGCGCTGGAAGGCATGAAGGCCACCGATCTCGTCGGCTTCCCGGTGGAAATGCGGGCGGAGGATCATCAGTTGCTGATGCCCTACTACGCCGTCACCTTCACCAAGAACGTGAAGTATGACGCGGAGAAGACCGGTCTCGGCTGGAAGACCGACTTCATCGCCTCGACCGAGGATCTCACCCTGCCGACCACCTGCAAGATGAAGCGGCCCACCTCCTAGCCGCGGTTCGTCACGCGACATGGAGATCGTTCTCATCTCGTTGCTGAACGGGCTGGTGTACGGCATGCTGCTGTTCATGCTGGCGAGCGGCCTGACGCTGATCTTCAGCATGATGGGTGTGCTGAACTTCGCTCACGCCAGCATCTACATGGTCGGCGCCTATCTGGCGTATCAGATCAGTCAGTTGCTGGGGTTTTTTCCGGCGCTGATCATCGCGCCGACTGGTGTGCGGCCTGATCGGCGCGGCGATCGAGGTCTGGGGACTGCGCCGGGTTCATCACAATGGTCATATCGCCGAACTGCTGTTCACCATCGGGCTGGTGTTCATCATCCAGCGTCTGGTGCAGATGACCTGGGGCATGCTGCCGATGGCCTATCGCGTGCCGCCGCTGCTCGATTTTCCGCTGTTCACCATCTATGGCGCCAACTTTCGCGGCGTATCGCGGCTTCATGCTGCTGGTATCCGCCGGCATGCTGCTGTGCACCTGGGTGTTGCTGAAGAAAACCCGCATCGGGCTGATCATCCAGGCCTCGCTGACGCACCCGAGCATGGTCGGCGCGCTGGGTCATAACGTTCCGGTAGTATTCACAACGGTGTTCGCGGGCGGCTGCCTGCTGGCGGGTCTGGCCGGGGTGATCGGCGGCAACTATCAGACGACCGAACCCGGCATGGCGGACGCCATGGGACCGATCGTGTTCGTCGTGGTGGTGTTCGGCGGTCTCGGCTCGCTGGCTGGGTGTTTCATCGCCTCGATCATCATGGGCATGATCCAGACCTTCGCCGTGGTGATCGATTACTCGATCGCCGATCTGCTGCGCCCCGGTCGGATTGGCTTTGCACGGAGACACGCTGCTGACCGAGGTGCTGACCGTACCGGTGTCGCGCATCGGAGCGCCTGCTGCCGTTCGTGATGATGGTGCTGATCCTGTTCTTCCGGCCCCGCGGGCTGATGGGGACGCGCGATACATGAGCGCTTCACGGGCAGCATCGAGATGGTGGCCGACTGATCGTCGTCGTGCTGGTCGCCATCGCGCTGCCATGGATATTTTACGACTGGGCGCATCACCGCGGCTCGGGCTTCATGATCTCCATGCTCAGCCAGATGGGCATGATGGTGATCCTGGCCCTCTCGTACAACATGCTGCTCGGCCAGGCCGGGCTGTTTTCGCTTGTGCCACGCAACGTTTTTCGGCATCGGCGGCTACTCGATGGTGCATTTCCTCAATGCCGCCGGGGACGGTGACCTGCCGGTGCCGATGGAGTTGATGCCGCTGCTGGCCGGACTGACGGGCCTGGCGCTGGCGATCGTGTTCGGCGCCATGGCAACCAAGCAGCGTGCGACGGCCTTCGCCATGATCACCCTGGGCATCGGCGAACTGGTGTCGACCGCGGCGCTGATGTTCCATCATTTCTTTGGCGGCGAAGGTGGCGTCTCCACCAATCGCATGATCGACCACAGCCTGTTCGGGCTGAACTATGCATCCGGTATCCAGGTCTACTACCTGATCCTCGCCTGGACGGCGATCTCGACGGGCGCTGATGTATTTCCTCACCCAGACGCCGCTCGGCCGGATGGCGAACGCCACCCGCGACAATTTCGAGCGTGCCCAGTTCATTGGCTACGACCCGAGGATGGTGCGCTTCCTCCAGTTCGCGCTGTCGGGCTTCTTCGCCGGGATCGGCGGCGGGCTATACGCCATCACCTATGAGATCGTGACGTTCGACGCACTCGCCGCGCCGCTGTCGGCCAATGCGCTGCTGATGGCCTATATCGGCGGCGTCACGGTGTTCGCCGGTCCGATCCTGGGCGCGATCCTGATCACCCTGCTACAGAGCGGCGTCAGCCTGCTGTCCAACTCCTGGCTGGTCTATGTCGGGGTGCTGTTCATCGCGATGGTGATCTTTGCGCCGACCGGACTTGCGGGGATCATCCATGGCGCACGGTCCGATCCGTCGCAGCGGTCGCCTCGGACGCCTGTTGGTGCCTTATCTGCGGCTGGTCATCCCGTCGCTGGCGCTGGTGCTGGGTTTCGTCGGTCTGGTGGAGCTGCTGTCGTTCCTGACCATCGGCGCCGCGCAAGGCAAGAAACTGGTACTGTTCGGCGATCCGATCGATGTCAAGGCGACGATGCCGTGGGCGATTTCGGCTGGCTGCCTGATCGTCGGCATGATCTGGCTGCGGTTCGAAGCCGCGAGCTTCCACCGGGTCTGGGAAGGCCTCACGGCCGAGCTGAAGTCCCGGCGATGACGGCGCTGCAGCTTCGCGACGTCCGCAAGAACTTTGGCCCGACCGAAATCATCCGCGGCGTGACGCTCGACATCGCGTCGGGCGAGCGTCATTGCATTATCGGCCCGAACGGCGCCGGGAAGACGACCTGCTTCAACCTGGTCAGCGGACGGTTTCCGATCACCTCGGGTGAGATTCTGCTGAATGGCACGCGTATCGACACCATGCCGCCACACCGGATCAACCGCATGGGGCTGTCCCGCAGCTTCCAGATCACCTCGATCTTCCATCGCCTGTCGGTGTTCGAGAACCTTCGTTGCGCATTGCTGTGGAGCAGCGGCTATCGCTATTCGTTCTGGTCGCCGCTGGGCCGGCAGAAGGCACTCAACGAACGCGCGGACATGCTGCTGGAGGACCTCAATCTGGCGAGCCGGCGTAACATTCCCGCGGGGCTGCTGGCGTATGCCGAACAGCGCGCGCTGGAGATCGGCATGACGATTGCCGGCGGCGCGTCGGTGATCCTGCTGGACGAGCCCACCGCCGGCATGAGCAACACCGAAACGGATTACGCCGTGGCGCTGATCCGGCAGGTGACCCGCGGCAAGACGCTGCTGATGGTGGAGCACGACATGAAGGTCGTGTTCGACCTGGCCGATACGATCACGGTGCTGGTCTACGGCCAGGTGATAGCCTCGGGTCCGCCGGCGGCGGTGCGGGCCAACCGGTCGGTGCAGGAAGCCTATCTCGGGGCGCTGGAAGTGATGATGCTCGAGGTCCGCGACCTGCACGCCTATTACGGCCAGAGCCACATCCTGCACGGCATCGATCTGGACGTGGCGGAGGGCGAGATCGTTTCACTACTTGGGCGCAATGGTGTCGGCCGCTCGACCACCTGCAAGGCGATCATGGGCCTGGTGCCGCCGCAGGGTCGGGTGCTGTACCGCGGCCGCGACCTTGCAGGCCTGCGCAGCGATCTCGTGTCCCGGGCAGGCATCGGCTACGTGCCCGAGGACCGCCAGGTTTTTCCGACGCTGAGCGTGCGGCAGAACCTGGAGCTTGGCCTGAAGCGGGCAGGTCGTTTCGGCCGCTGGACGTTCGAGGATGTGTTCCGGCTGTTTCCGAACCTGGCCGCCAGACAGTATAATCTGGCCGGCGTGCTGTCGGGCGGCGAGCAGCAGATGCTGACGATGTGCCGAACCCTGATGGGTGATCCCGATCTGATCCTGATCGATGAGCCGACCGAGGGGCTGGCGCCGCTGCTGGTGGAACAGGTCGGCGTTCTGCTCGCGGAAATCGCCAGTCGTGGCGTGGCGATCCTGCTGGTGGAGCAGAAGCTGACGATCGCCTTGAAGATATCGCATCGGCTGTATGTGATGGGCCATGGCCGGATCGTGTTCGAGGGCACCCCTGACGATCTGGTCGCGAATGGCGACATCCGGCGTGAGTGGCTGGAGGTTTAGGCGCTCAGCCATCTGGCGGCGCAACGACAGGCTGCGCCGGCAACGCCACTGTTCCGTGACTGCATTGTTCCGTCAGGCGAATCCGCGCTGCAGGGCCAGTGCGCCGAGCGAAATTCGCGGTATCGTCGATGCCGTGGCCGAGACGAGGGATATAGTGCGCCTCGACCGGCACGCCGGCGGCGCGCAGTGCTGTCTCGGCCGCTCTGGAGCGATCCACCGGAACGACATCGTCGGCCTCGCCGTGCACCAGCAGAACGGGTGGCCGGCTGGCGAGTTCCGACCGCCAGTTTGTCGGGTGCGACCAGCGCGCCGGAGAACGCCAGGAGGGCGGCGGGTCCGATCGGATGGCGCAGGCCGGTGAACAGCGACATCATGGCACCCTGGCTGAACCCCATCAGGCGTAGGCGTCGGCCGGCAACCCCAGCCGGAGAAGTTCCGCATCGATGAAGTCGTGCAGATAGGGCGCCGCCGTCCGCACGCCGGCTTCGACAACGGACGGGCTAGCGGTCGGCGACGCTCCACCATTGGCGGCCGAAACCGGAGTCGTGCCGGAAAGGCGCGTGCACCGAGGCGAACAGCGCATCCGGGCAGGCATGCGACCACGCCGGCGCCAGGTCGATCAGGTCATAGGCATCGGCCCCAAGTCCGTGGCATAGCACGACCAACTGCCTGGGGTGTCGCTTTGGAGGCCGGCCCCCAGTGAATCGCCTCGAGGTTGTCCACCACTCTCTCCCGTCGCCCACTCAGCAACGCACCGCGCCGCATCCCAGCATCGCGCCACTCAGGCCGCCTGCAACAATGCACATAGTGACACGGTTCGCCCCAAGTCCGACCGGATATCTGCACCTGGGCCACGCTGTCTCGGCGGTAAACGGCTGGCGGGCCGCCCGCCAGGCGGTGGCCGGTTCCTGTTGCGCATGGAGGATATCGATCCCGCCCGCTGCCGCCCCGAATACGCCGTGGCGATCCAGCAGGACCTGGCCTGGCTTGGCCTGGACTGGGACGGACCAGTCAGGACGCAATCGGAACACCTGGACGACTATCGGACAGCGCTCGATGAATTGACGCGACGCGGTCTGCTCTATCCCTGCTTCTGCACGCGGGCGGACATTCTCCGAGAGGTTGCCGACTTCTGTTGCAGCGCCGCATGCGCCGGACGGAAACCCGGTCTATCCCGGCACCTGCAGGACCCTCTCGGCAACCCAACGCAAGGATCGGATCGCCGCCGGGACGCCGTTCGCGCTGCGTCTCGACATGGGCGAGGCGCTGCGGCGCCTGGGGCTCCTCCCCGGGCAGGAGCCTCGCCTACGACGAAGCCGGCGAAGGGCCAGTGATTTGCCGACCTGAACGCTTCGGCGACGTGGTGCTGGCGCGCAAGGATGCCCCTGCCAGCTATCATCTTTGCGTGACGCACGATGACGCGCTGCAGGGGGTGACTCTGGTTACGCGCGGCATCGACCTGAAGCCGGCGACGGATCTGCACCGCTTGATCCAGACACTGATGGGCTGGCCCGCGCCGCACTATGCGCATCATCCCCTGCTGCTCGACCGTTACGGCAAGCGACTGGCGAAACGCGACCGGGCGACGACGCTGCGGGATATGCGGGACGCCGGCATGACGGCGCGAGAAATACATTACGCGCATAGATGCCGGCCGCCCGTCATGACGCCGGATTGCCCTTAAAACGGGCGTCACCGGTCGTCAGATCATTCGCCCCAATAGTGCCAATGGCCGTGATCCCACTGGCGATGATGATAATGATGATGATTCCAATAGTAGTCGACGTTCGTCGCAGTTACCCGGGCGGGCATACCATGGACGCCTGGCGCGGGCCCGGACGGAGCAGCCGAGGCATCGAATGTCGAGAGCATGAACAACCCCGTGATGGCGACCATCCCGAGCAGAACCTTACGCATTTCAAGTCTCCTGTTTGACCCAGGACGTAGTTTGGCTCACGATTTTGCCTGAACAAGGCCAGGATCGTGGCGCCGTTGCGGCACGCAACCATTGGTCCCATCGCCCGCCAGATCTGGATACAAATGTCTCGACATTGTGTCCTGACAGGCCACGTTGCCGCCCGCAAACAAGGCGGGAGACGGTCGCGATTCGTGTGGAGCTACGATCGTGGTGGCGGCGGACGTCAGGCAGTGAGCCAGCTTACCAGGCTTCTCGGCTCCCCTACACCTCCTCCGTCGCGCCCCCGGTCACCCGGCCAACCACCAGGGCCACGAGGATGATCGCGCCGTAGACGGCGTCGATCCAGAACGCGGGGATTTCCGCCAGCGTCAGCACGTTCTGCAGAATCCCCAGCAGCAGCACGCCGGTCAGCGCGCCGATCAGCCGACCCTTGCCGCCGTTCAGGCTGATGCCGCCGATCACCGCCGCCGCGAACACGTAGAAGATCATGTTCTGGCCCTGGCTGGTCACCACCGAGGCGATGCGCCCTGTCAGCATCAGCCCCGCCAGCGCCGCCAGCGTGCCGCTGACGATCAGCGTACCCCACAGCACCCGCTCCACCCGGATGCCGGCGACCCGCGCCGCGTCCGCGTTGCCGCCGATGGCGTAGATCGCTCGGCCCAGCCGGTGATAGCGCAGGAACAGTCCGAACACGAGGTAGAGAATGCCGGCGATCCAGATGGAGACCGGAACGCCCGCCCACTTGCCGGAGCCGAGATACAGGTACCCGTCCGGCAGATCGAACAGCGTTTTGCCGTTGGTGGTGCCGAGCTGCACGCCACGCAGCAGGATCAGCATCGCCAGCGTGACGATGAAGGCGTTGAGCCGCAGCTTGACGATGAGGAAGCCGTTGATCAGGCCGACCAGCGCGCCGGTCGCCAGCACCACTACGATCGCCAGCCACCACGGTAGCCCGACGCCGGAACCGCCGATCTGCACGTCCTTGATGATCAGCCACGCCCCCAGCATCGGCGCCAGCCCGACCACCGACTCCAGTGAAAGATCGAACTTCCCCGCCAGCAGGATCAGTGTCTCTGCGATCACTACGACCGAGAGCTCGGACGATTGCTGCAGGATGTTGAGGAAATTGTCGGTGGTCAGGAAGGCGTCGGAGGCAAACGCGCCAAGAGCGATGACCAGGATGATGACGGGAACCAGGGTCAGTTCGCGCAACCCAAGCAAGGTGCCGCGTGGGCGTGGTGTGGCTCGCCGGTCCGGCGTGGCGTCAGCCGGCTCACTCGCCATCGCCGATCCCTTCGATCGCCGCCACCAGCGCCTCACTCTCCCAGCCCGCGGCGAACTCGGCGGTCAGGCGCCCCTTGAAGATGACCAGCACGCGGTCGCACACCGACAACTCGTCCAGTTCGTCACTGATGATAAGCACGGCGGTGCCGCCGGCGCGCGCCCGCTCGACGATGGCGAACAGCGCCTCCTTCGAGGCGATGTCCACGCCCTGCGTCGGATACAGCAGCACCAGCACCTTGGGGTCGGAGGCGAGCGCCCGCGCCAGCACCGCCTTCTGCTGGTTGCCGCCGCTGAGTTCCTTGATCGGCTGCTCGGTCGAGCCGGCGACGATCTGCAGCGAGTGCACCATCCGCCTCGCCGCGTCGGCCTGGCGCGACGGCAGAATGATCCCGGCTTGCCCCAGCCGCTCGGGAATGGTCATGGTCATGTTCTCGGCCACGGACAGCAGAGGGACGATGCCCCGCGCGTGGCGGTCGCGCGGCACATAGCCGACGCCCATGCGCTGCGCATGCGCGACATCGCCGCTCTCGCAGAACGGTGCCCCCGACCCGGATCACCCCGCTGGAGGGCGTGATCAGGCCAGCGATGGCGTCACCGATCTGACCCTTGCCGGAGCCGGCCAACCCGGCCAGCCCGACGCACTCGCCCGCCGCGACCCGCAGGCTCACACCCGAGACGACGTCACCGAGTTGCAGGTCACTCAGCTCCAGCACCGGTGCCGCGCGCGATGTCGTGGCGATGCCGGTATTGGCGCCGCGGCGTTCACCGGCGGCCCGCGCCGCGTCGCCAACCATGGCGGCGACCACTCTCTCCTTTGGCATCTCCCCGAGCGGCGCCTCGGCGACCACGCGCCCGTCGCGCAGCACGGTCACACTGCGGCAGACTTCGTAGATCTCCTCCAGATAATGGGAGATATACAGGAAGGTGACGCCGCTGGCCTGCAAGTGGGTGATGCGGTCAAACAGGCGCCGCACCTCGCGCCCTTCCAGCTCGGCGGTGGGCTCGTCCAGGATGATGAAGCGCGCGCCCTGGATCAGCGCCCGGGCGATTTCCACGATCTGCCGCTGCTCGACCGACAGACGGGCGCATTCCTGTTCGACATCGAGTTCCATTCCCCAGCCGGCCAGCACCCGTTCCGCCTCACGCCGCGCCGCGCCCCAGCGGATCCAGCCAAGGCTGCCAGTGGGATGCGGCGTTGAGCAGCAGGTTCTCCGCCACCGTCAGGGTCGGCACCAGCGTCGACTTCTGGTAAACGCAGGCAACCCGATCGCGCCACTTCCCGCGGTCGGCCAGTGCCGGCGCGTCCTGCCCGGCGAAGCGCACGTGGCCGGTGTCCGGGGCGAGGATCCCGGTCAGCACCCCGACCAGGGTAGACTTCCCTGCCCCATTGCGACCGACCAACGCGCGCGAGTCGCCGGTGGGAACCCGCATGGAGACGTCGCTCAAGGCCTGATTGAGCCCGAAATGCTTGGAAACGCCGAGCACCTCGACCATCGCGGGAGCGGGCACCGGGTTGGCTCCCGCGGCTGGCGGGATGCCCGACATCGCCGCGTCGCCAGACCATCCGGTCAGCTCTTCGCCGCGTTCGCCCACAGCCCCGGATCGTCGACGTTGGCCTTGGTCACGATCGGCGCCGGCAGCATGTCCATCGGGTTGCCGTTGAACATCTCGATCCGGCTGTCGTGGTCGGTCGGGCCGGGGGGAAATGTCTTTCCGCCCACCGCGTTCTGCAGGTAGTAGAGACCCCACTTCACGTACAGGTTCAGCGGCTGGGAGACTGCGGCGTCCAATTGGTTCTCGCGGATCTTCTGCATCGCCAGCGGCGTGCCATCGATACTGACCAGGAAGATGTGGCCGGGCTCACCGACATTCTTGAGCTTGCCGGCGCTCTTGAGAACGTTCAGCACTCCAGCCAGCATGACCGCGTCGCTCTGCATGTAGATCGCGCCCAGGTTGGGCGTCGAGGTCACCACTGTCTGCGCGATCGACGTTGCCTTGTCGGTCGCCCAGTAGGTTGGCTGCTCGATCAGCTTGATGTCGGGAAAATCCTTTTTCATGCATGACGAAAAACCGCTGGTGCGGTCGCGGCCGTTCAGCGTGGCCTGGTCGCCCATCAGCGACAGCACGATGCCCTTGCCGCCAAGGGCCTTGCCGGTGAGCTTGCAGGCGTCCTCGCCCATCCGAATGTTATCCGCGCGCACCACCATCGCCGCCTTGCCGCCGGCCGGCCCCATGTCGATGGAGACGGCGGGGACGTTCTTGCTGGCGGCGAAATCGAGCGCCGGAACGATCGCTTCGCTGTCACGGGCGACGAACAGGATACCCTGCGCGCCCTCGGCGATCAGGTTGTGGAAGTCGGTGATCTGCTTGCCCGGGTCGCCGTTGGCGTTGGCCACCGGCAGGGTCTTGAGGCCAGCCTTCTTGCCGTTCGCGATCACGCTGTCGGCCTGGATCACCTGAAACGGGTCCTGCAGGAACCCGGTCGAGTAGCCGAGGGTAAAGTTCTGCGCCCTAGCGTGTGGTGCCAGCGCAAGCGCGACCGCTACGCCCAGGCCGATCGCCAGGCCAATTGCCGCGCCACGAACATCTAGGCATCGTACAGTCTCTCGCATTGGTCGTCCCCCCTGGGTCCACTTTGACACCCGTGAACCTGTTTCATGAGTTGCGAAAAGACTGAGCCCGGCGGTTTGCTGGAGTCAAGCCGCGTCCCGGGGGCGTGCTCGGCAAAAGGCGCGGCGGTTGAGGGTTTCGCCGGCCATGTCGCCAGTGCCGGCGGTCTACCTTCCGGCGCCGAAATGTGGTGGAACGCTCCAGGCAAAAGGCCTGGAAGGAACCACACCAATGCTCGCTCCCAAGGGGTTGTCCTGGATGAACGAATTCCGCGCCTTCGTGATGCGCGGAAATGTGGTCGACCTTGCGGTTGGCATCATCATCGGGGCCGCGTTCACCGGCGTGGTCAGCAGCCTGGTGAAGGACGTCTTCAATCCGGTCCTCGGCCTGCTCACCGGCGGCGTCGATTTCTCAAATCTGTTCATCGCGCTCAACGGCCAGCACTACGCCAACCTGGCCGATGCTCAGAAGGCCGGCGCGGCGACCCTCAACGTCGGCCTGTTCATCAACGCGATCATCCAGTTCCTGATCGTCAGCTTCGCGGTCTTCTGGATCGTCAAGGCACTGACCAGGCTCAACGTCCGGGAGGAGCAGAAGACCGCCGGCCCGACCCAGACCGAGCTTCTGCTGGGGGAGATCAGAGATCTCCTGAAAAGCGGGGCTCCGGCGGCATTGCCCGCCGCATCGCGCCAGGCGAACCCGAGGCCGTAACAGCGAGGCGCTAACGGGTCGATTAGACCCGTTCGAACCCCGACTAAAACTCAGTGCACTGAAAGTGCCTGCATCTCATGTTGCAGGATTGCGGCAATGGCCACGTCCCGATCGCCGGCCACCGCCATCGGCGTTCCGTCCGCGGCGTGGATTGCGAACCCATGCTCGCCGTTCAGGACAATCGGCTTGACGTAGGCCACATGCGAGACGCCCAACACGCCAAGCTGCTCCGCCGAAAGATGCCGGATATCGAACGCCACATGCTCCTGCGTGCCAGTGTCCGATTGATCTTGAGAATTCGTGTTCATGATACTGACTACTCCTTTTCCAGCGGCGGCCTTGTCGAAGCACCGTCGCGATCCTCGCATGCCGCGGGTCCAGGTGCTGGCTCCCGCGCTCAGCTCATTCCCGCTCGGCTTTACTTTCCACCACGGGGCCGTCATCAGCTCCATTCGGGCGAAGGCTCGTCACCGCGCCGTTTCGCGAGATGGGTATCGTCTTTACCCTCACTTCCGGTTCAGGCTTGGCCAGATCGATGTGGAGCAGGCCATTGTCCAGCCAGGCGCCGCGTACATCGATCCCCTCGGCCAAGACAAACGACCGCTGGAACTGGCGTGCCGCGATACCGCGATGCAGGAAGATACGACCTTGACTGTCGTCGGTTTGTCGCCCTCGGATCACCAACTGATTGTCTTCCTGGGTGATCTGCAGGTCATCCATGACAAAGCCGGCAACCGCGAGTGTAATTCGGAGCCCGGTCGAACTGACCTGCTCGATATTGTAAGGCGGATAGCCATCGGATGAGGTTTTCGACGCACGCTCCAGCATTTGCTCGAGGTGATCGAAGCCCAAAAACAAAGGCGAGGTGAACATTCGAGTAGTCAAGGCCCCCTCCTACGAGCGAAGCAACCACCCGGACCCAGATTGGCATCCGGATGTTGGAACATCTTGGCACCGATGATCGCGGTTGCAAGGGGCTCGCCGGCAAGACGGGCCAGACGCGGCACCAACCGGCGATATTACTTGTGCGGATGGCGTTGATCGCAACCCGTCGGGCCGCTACATCAGGCGCCAGAATGAATAACCTTGCCCGAATTAATGACCCCCCACGCGCCACCGTGATAGCTGCCCCGCCCGCGGCGGCAACCCTACCTATTCTGATCGCGCCCAACCAGACCCTTAAAACTCCGGCGCGTGCCGTGCAGCCCGCCGACAGCGACCTGGTGCGGGACCTGGTCCCGCGCATGTTCGCCACGATGTACCGGGCGCCGGGTATTGGGCTCGCGGCGCCGCAAGTCGGTCACGGCCTGCGAGTTCTGGTCGGTCGACCTGATGCCGGACGACAAACAGCAACCATACGGCATGATCAATCCCGAGATTGTCGCGGTCAGTGAAGATCTCGCCACGCGCGAGGAGGGCTGCCTGTCGTTGCCAAATCAATACGCCGACATCACCCGGCCCGCCAAGGTCAAGATCCGCTACCTGGACTTGGGCGGCGCCAGGCAGGAGATCGAGGCTGAAGGGTTGCTCGCGGCCTGTCTTCAGCACGAACTCGACCATCTTGATGGCATTCTGTTCGTGGATCATCTCTCCATCCTGAAACGCAACATGATCATGCGCCGGTTGGCCAAGGAACAACGGCAGAAGCGTGATGACCAGCAGCGTTAGCATCCCCTGCCTCGCGGGACCTGGGCTCGGACGTCCGCCTGACGGCGGCAAGTCCCATTAGGCCGAGATGCGCCTCGCATTTATGGGTAGCCCGGATTTCGCGGTCCCTGCCCTTCGCTCGCTCCATGGTGCCGGACACACGATTGTCGCCGTCTACTGCCAGCCCCCCCGACCCGCAGGCCGAGGCAAAGCGGATCGAAAGTGCCCGGTCCACGTCGCCGCCGAGGGCCTGGGCCTGCAGGTAAGGACGCCGCCTCGCCTGCGGCATGACGCCGAGGCTCAGGCTGCCTTCTCGGCGCTTGACCTGGATGCAGCGGTCGTAGCGGCCTATGGGCTTCTCTTGCCACCGGCGATGTTGGATGCGCCGAGGCGCGGCTGCCTCAACATTCATGCTAGCCTGCTGCCGCGCTGGCGCGGCGCCGCGCCTATCCAGGCGGCTATCCTTGCCGGCGACGGGACGACCGGGATCACCATCATGCAAATGGATGCCGGGCTCGATACCGGGCCGATGCTGCTGTCCCAAGCGGTGCCGATCACGCCTCGAAGCACCACGGCGACAATGCATGACACCCTCGCGTCGATCGGAGCCAGTCTGATCCTGGATGCCCTGTCGTCCGCACTACCGTCGCGGCCGCAGCCGGACGACGGCGCCACCTACGCACCGAAACTTAGCCGCGAGGATGGGCGCATCGACTGGAGCCGCTCCGCCGACGCGATCGATCGACAGGTGCGGGCGTTCGACCCATGGCCCGGCACGTTCACGACCCTAGGCACCGCGCCGCTGAAGATCATCGCCGTCGAACCTGCCGAACGATCCGGCGTTGCCGGCACCGTGCTCGACGACGCGCTCACGGTCGCATGTGGTGCTGGCGCGGTTAGGCTAACCCGCCTTCAGCTTCCCGGCCGCGGCGCAATGGACTCGGCGGCATTTTTGCGCGGCCAGCCGGTGCCCACCGGAACGTTGCTCGGGGGATGATGTCCGCCGGCATGACCGCGCGGCGATGACCGTGCAGGGATGACCCCCACGGGGATGACCTCCACTGGGATGACTCGGTTTGCGCTGCTGCTGGAGTATGACGGCACCGGCTATGTGGGATGGCAGCTTCAAGCCCATGGCACCTCAATCCAGGGGCTGCTAGAGCAAGCCGCATCCCGGCTCAACCGCGGTGAGCCGGTCGCCAGCATTGTTGCCGGCCGCACCGACGCAGGCGTGCACGCCGAGGGTCAAGTGGTCACGATCGACCTGCCAGGCGACTACCGGGCAGAGAAAGTGCGAGATGCGCTCAATTTCCATCTGAAGCCGCATCGCATCGTCGTGCTCGTCGCCGCGCCGGTGCCAGACGAGTGGAGTCCCCGCTTCGCCGCCAATCAGCGGACCTACCGTTATCGTATACTTAATCGCAGAAGCCGCCCTGCGTTGCTGGCTGGCAGAGTGTGGCATGTCGCGGCACCGCTGGATGCCGAGGCGATGCATCGAGCCGCGGCGTCCCTGCTCGGCCGGCACGATTTTTCATCATTTCGCGCGATATCCTGCCAGGCCAAATCCCCGGTCCGCACGCTCGACCGGCTGGAGGTCGCCCGGCACGGACGACATCATTGAAATCGCGGCGGAGGCCCGCAGCTTCCTGCACCATCAGGTGCGCAACATGGTTGGAACCCTGCGCCTTGTTGGTGACGGCCATTGGCCCGCCGAGCGGGTGGTCGCGGCGCTGGAAGCGAAGAACCGAGCGAGCGGCGGACCGACCGCTCCAGCCGATGGACTGACCCTCGTTCGGGTCGGCTATCCAGCGGATCCGTTCGGCGATCCGGCGCTTCGACCCGGCACGAACGATGGCCGCGTCGCCCCGGGAAACGCTCGCGGTGCGGCCGGTCTCATGGACTGATCGCCGCCGCCAGAACCGCCAGCAAGATGCCGATCGACTGATCCAGCAGCACCAGCCACAGCGCGGTCGCCGTATTGACCCCGAACGCAAGACGGGTTGCGTACCACTCCAGCCAGAGCGCCCAGCCGATGGCAATCAGCTCCGCGGCTTCTCCGACGATCGACGGTGCGCCAAGCAACTCGGGCAGGCCGCCGAGCACGATCAGGATGCTCTCGACGACGTTGCACCAGTTCCACACAGCGATGAACCGGCCCCAGCGCTCGGTCTGACCAATGAGCGGTGCTAGCCGGTAGGTGGCCTCGACGAACAGCAGCCAGCCGAGGACGAAAATGATCAGTTCGCGTCCCAGCAAACGTGACCGGCGCCTGCGGCACCCCGTCTCCTCCCACGACATCAGTAAGCGGCAGATCACCGACGGTAGACAAAAGGCGATCGCCCAGAAACTGCGTGCCGTGCTCGAACGGTCGCCCGGCACCAGCACCGACGCCCTCCGCTCGGCCGCGCGCGAGCAGCAAAGCGGCATAAAGTCCCGATGTCACAGACGAAAATGATGTCATCCGAGCGCGGTTGCCAGCAGAACTGCGGCCCCATCACCGCCGCCACCGTTCCGAGGTTGACGATCAGCACCAGCAGTACAGCGCGGCGGCCTGACAGCGACAGTGCCTTGCGGGCCAGGAACCAGTGCAGCCACAGCCCATAGACGCCGAGACACCCGACGAGGATCACGCTGGCGGCGGTTTCGCCGAGCCCGGCGCTGATCGCCACGCTCAGCGGCACCATCACCAGGCAGGCGATGATCGGCAGCGATCCACTCGCACCAGTTGAATGCGGTGGCGAATCGCAACCAGGCATCGCTCCGCCGCCACAACCGCGCGAGCTCAAATGACAGCACAGCCGGTGTCAGCAGGGCGCAGATCGTCATCGCAAGACCCGTCAACGCACGTCTGCGGACCTTCGGTGAACAGGCCCAATGCGGCGCCGACCAGCGGGAACGCAATCAAGCGGCGCCAGGCTGGCCAGGAACGACTGCGACGATGCCGCCGAAGCAGCCAATTCCATCCGCCCGGCCGCGCGCGATACGGAAAATGCCGATGAACTATGCTTTGCCGCGGTCGCGACGGCCGACTCATCCAGGAACGCCGAGATTACGTCGCGATAGATCCGCGCCAGGTCGCGCAGTTCGGCCACCGGCACGCTTTCGTCGGTCTGATGCATCGTTGCGCCCACCAGACCGAATTCCGCCACCGGACAATAGTTGGCGATGAACCGCGCATCCGATGTGCCGCCGCCGGTATCCAGTTTCGGCTCTATCGCCGGTGGCGCCGCGTGATCGCCCGCGCAGAATGTCGACCAGCGGGCCTGGCTTGGTGACGAACGATTCTCCGCTGATCGACGCCTCGACCTCGAAACGTTCGGCATAGCGCGACAGCGTCGCCCGCACCCAGGCAATCAGCGAAGCGCCGCTGTGCTTGTCGTTGAAGCGGATGTTGAGCGCCGCGCGGGCCGAGGCCGGGATCACGTTGGTCGCGGCGTTGCCGACATCGACGCTGGTGACCTGCAGCGTCGATGGCTCGAACCAGTCGGTGCCGGCATCCACCGGCGCCGCCGTCAGCGCCATCAGAGCCTGGCAGCAGGCGGTGGATCGGGTTGTCGGCGCGATGCGGATAGGCCACGTGGCCCTGCGTGCCATGCACCTCGATCTTCATGTTGACGCTGCCGCGGCGGCCGATCTTGACCATGTCGCCCAGCTTCACCGGGCAGGTCGGCTCCCCCACGAGGCAGAAATCGGGGATCTGGTCGTTCGCCCGCATCCACTCCAGCACCTTGACGGTGCCGTCGACCGCGGGCCCTTCCTCATCGCCGGTGATCAGCAAGCTGATCGAGCCTTTCGGCCGCTGCCGCGGCCCTGTCCGAAGGTATTGCGCGACAGCCGGCGACGAAGGCGGCGATGGCCCCCTTCATGTCGCAGGCGCCACGGCCATACAGCACGCCGTCGCGAACCTCGCCGCCGAACGGGTCGGTCCGCCAGTTCGCCGTGCCGACCGGCACCACGTCGGTATGACCGGCGAAGCAGATATGCGGCCCGCTCGGTGCCGAGGCGGGCGATAGATGTTCTCGATATCGCCGAAACGCAGGCGATGGACGGTGAAACCCAGCGGCCCAGCGCATCGGCCAAGCACGTCCTGCGCGCCGCCGTCGGCCGGGCGTCACCGAGGCACAGCGGATCAGCGACTGCGCCAGCGGTAGCGGATCACGAGTCCGCAGCCAACCTGGCGGTCATCAATCGCGCAGCAGCTCGTTGATGGAGGTCTTGGCCCGGGTCTGCGCGTCCACCGTCTTGACGATCACCGCACAGTACAAGCGACGGACCCGGCGATCCGTCCGGCAGCGCCTTGCCGGGCAACGAACCCGGGAACGATGACCGAATAGGCACGGCACCCGGCCGATGATGGATCTCGCCGGTCGCGCGATCGACGATCTTGGTGGAGGCGCCGATGAACACGCCCATCGACAGCACGCTGCCGCGCTCCACCACGACGCCCTCGGCCACCTCGGAGCGGGCGCCGACGAAGCAATCGTCCTCGATGATCACCGGATTGGCCTGCAGCGGCTCCAGCACGCCGCCGATGCCGACGCCGCCCGACAGATGGCAGTTGGCGCCGATCTGCGCGCAACTTCCGACGGTGGCCCAGGTGTCGACCATGGTGTTGCTTGCCGACCCAGGCGCCGACGTTGACGAAGCTCGGCATCAGCACGGCGCCGGGCGCGATGTAGGCGGAGCGGCGGACGACGGCGCCCGGCACCGCGCGAAATCCGGCTTCCTTGAAGCGGTTCTCGCCCCAGCCGGCGAACTTCATCGGCACCTTGTCCCAGACCGGAGCGCCGCCCGGGCCCTCCATCGGCGTGGAGTCGGTCAGGCGGAACGACATCAGCACCGCTTTCTTGAGCCACTGGTTGACCTGCCAGCCGGCGTCGGTCTTCTCGGCGACCCGGACCTCGCCGCCGTCCAGCGCTTCCAGCGCCGCCTCGACGGCATCCCGCGCCTCGCCTTTGGTGGCGGAAGACAGGCTTTCCCGCTGTTCCCAAAGGTCTTCGATCGGTCGCTGGAGACTATGCTGAGACATCCCGTGCCGTTTCCTGTTGAAGCGGGCGGACGATGCGCAGGGTACTTTGTTCTGTCAACGCGGAATGGACGGCGTTTTGGGCTGGCGCGCTCGGCTAGTGACCGGCCAGCGATGGCACCGGGCAGGCCGCAACGCATCGCCGGGGTCAAGGGCTTTGGGTTCTGGCTGTCGCGCCGCACTTCGACGGAGAATACGCCCATAAATCCCTCGCACCCGTGGTCCCGGCGGTTCACGCAATGCGCCTGGGCTCGTTGGCAGGCGGAGGCCGGCGCTGCCCGACGAAGGGAGCGCTCCCGGGGAATCGGGGCTTTTTTCGATGCACCGCCGCCGCCGAACGGCTATTGTCCAGCTCCGCACAGAGCAGATGATGGTGGGGAGTGGAATTCAAATATCGGGTCAGAGCCGCGTTGCCCCCGGCAATCTTCCTGGCGATCACTGGCTATTTCACCTGGAACGCGATCCAGGGCGACCGCGGGCTCGTCGCATACTCACATCGGCAGGCGCTGCTGCGTCAGGTCGTCGCCGAACAAGACGCGGCGAAGATCGAGCGGGACGGCTGGCAAACCCGCGTCGACGGCCTGCGCCCGCACCACCTTAATCCCGACACGCTGGACGAGCGGGCTAGAGCCATGCTCAACCTCGCCGATCCCTCCGACGTGATCGTCAAGCTCGGCCCACGGGAAAAGCTCTTCTAACCGCGGGCGTCGCCCGACGCCGCGCTGAACGCGGCTGTCCTCAGCGGTTCATCATCACCGGCAAGCGACGCGTGCTCCAGCACGTGCCGCGTCACGCCGCCGAGGATGAGCTGACGCAGCCGCGAGTGCGAATAGGCGCCCATCGACAGCAGATCACAGCCGAACTCGGCAGCCGAGGCCAGCAATCCCGCGCCAACCGACCCACTGACCGAGCGGAAGGTGATGATCTCCGCATGAGCATCGTGCAGGGTCAGGTAGGCCGCCAGATCGGGCGCGCCCGGCCCGCGTCGCTGATAGCCCTCAGCCGACAGAATGGCCACTGCCTCGGCGCGCTGCATCCATGGCATCGCCGCCAGCACCGACGATGCCAACTCGGCGGTGCCGTTCCACGCCACGCAGACGCGGGTGCCGATCGTCGGAGGGGTCTTTTGCGGCGATATCAACACCGGACGGCCGGAATCGAACAGCACGGCATGGAGCGCGTCCGAGGAAGAGACGTCCTCGCCGGCATCGGGATGCGGCACCACGGTCAGATCGGCCAGCCTTGCCTGCTGCGCGACGATATCCTCCTCGCGGCCGGTCACCGCCGCGAAACTGGCGGTGGCGTGATCGAGACCGGGATGCGCCTCCTGCACCTTCACGTCATGCCGCGCGACGAAACGCTCGAACATCGACCGCACGGCGTGGGCGCGATCGCTGCTCTCTTTCTCGGTGGCCGACATCATTTCCTCGATCATCGCGCCGGACAGCCCCTCCCCGGCCAGCGGCGCGACGTCCCGGCTGTCGACGCGGACATGCAGCGCCAGCACATGCGCGTTCCAGCGGCGGGCGATCGTCAAGGCGGTGGCCAGGGCTGCCTCACCCGCGGCAGTGCCGGTGAGAGGCAGCAGAAGCTTGCGTATCGACATCGTCAGCTCCTTCCATTTGGTTCCGCGTGCGGAGCAATGCAGGTTTGCGTTACAAGTGCAAGCATTCCGGGAAAAATGTCAGTGATGTGACGAGGGCGAACCTTCGATAACAAACCGGTCAGGGGAACAGCCTCGTCTGGGTCCAGGCCCCGCCGGCCCCAAGCCGGTATTGCGATGCGATCGTGCAGGCCGATACGGCATCTCCTGCCAGAACTCAAAGGCCTCGGGCAGCACCCGATACCCGGACCAGTATTCGGGCCGGGGTATCTCATCCGGAAAACGCTGGTCCATCTCCGCGAGCCGCTGTTCCAGGACCGCCCGATTCGCCAGCGGCCGTGACTGGTCGGAGGCCCAGGCGCCCAGGCGGGATACGCGGGCGCGCGTCGCGAAATAGGCGTCGGCCTCGGCGTCGGTCACCCGCTCGATGCGGCCCTCGACGCGGACCTGCCGCTGCAGCGACTTCCAGTAGAACAGCAGCGCCGCATGCGGGTTGGCGGCAAGCTCGTCACCCTTGCGGCTGGCGGTATTGGTGTAGAAAACGAAGCCACGCGGATCGAGGCCCTTGAGCAGCACGGTGCGGGCGGCCGGCCGGCCATCCGCGGTGGCCGTCGCCAGGATCATCGCATTCGGATCAGACGGTTCAGCCCGCTCGGCTTCCTCGAACCACCTCTGGAACTGGGTGAAGGGTGAGGGGTCGAGGCTGGTTGGCACGGGCATATCCACAATCCTTCACCTATATCGGCAGCCCTCAGGGCTGATCGATATGTACGCCGGGTCGCTGGGGCACCGCGTGCGAAACCAACGTGATCCTAGTAGCGGTCGGCTTTGGCTGAGGGTCGAAATCGACTGCCGCCGCTTTGGCCCGCAGGGATAAAGACCACGCCCGGCGCCGCGGCAAGCGTTATCGAGCGCACCGGATAAAGCCGTCGCACGTTGCCAGACCGCCGGAAATCGCCATAAGCACATCCGGCCGTTCCGGAGGTTGCCATGCAAGAGACGCTGCGCCCTGACCCGCACCGGGAGATCCGCGATGAAGTCCGCAAGCTGTGCGCCCGCTTCCCCGGCGACTATTGGCGGGCGCTGGATCGTGATCGAGGCTATCCGACCGAATTCGTCACCGCCCTGACCGAGGCAGGTTACCTCGCCGCACTGATACCCGAGGAATATGGCGGCGCCGGACTGCCGCTTTCGGCCGCCGCGGCGATCCTGGAGACGGTGCAGTCGGAAGGCTGCAACGGTGCCGCCTGTCACGCCCAGATGTATATCATGGGCACCATCCTGCGGCATGGCACCGATCAGCAGAAAAAGACCTATCTGCCGAAAATCGCCACCGGCGAACTGCGACTCCAGGCGTTCGGGGTGACCGAGCCGACCAGTGGCACCGACACCACCGCGCTTCGCACCTTCGCCCGCCGCGAGGGCGACAAATACATCGTGAACGGTCAGAAGGTGTGGACCAGCCGAGCGGAGCACTCCGATCTGATGCTGCTGCTGGCGAGGACGACGCCGAGGGATCAGACCGCCAAACGCACCGACGGCCTGTCCACCTTCATCGTCGACATGCGGGCCAGCCTCGGGCACGGACTGACTATCCGGCCGATTCGCACCATGATGAACCACAACTCGACCGAGATCTTCTTCGACAATATGGTCGTTCCGGCGGAGAATCTGGTCGGGACCGAGGGGCGTGGTTTCCGCTACATCCTGGACGGCATGAACGCGGAACGGCTGCTGATCGCGGCGGAATGCATCGGTGACGCCAAGTGGTTCCTGCGCAAGGCGACCGACTATGCCCGCGACCGGCAGGTGTTCGGACGTCCGATCGGCCAGAACCAGGGCATCCAGTTTCCCCTCGCCAAGGCCTACGCCCAGATGCGGGCGGCGGAACTGATGGTGCAGACCGGCTGCGAGAAGTTCGAGGCGGGCGAGACGCCGGGCGAGGAGGCCAACATGGCCAAGATGCTTGGCCGCGGACGCCTCGTGGGCGGCGGCCGAGGCCTGCATCCAGACCCATGGCGGCTTTGGCTTCGCCGAGGAATACGACATCGAGCGCAAATACCGGGAGACGCGGCTGTATCAGGTGGCGCCGATCAGCACCAATCTGATCCTTTCCTACATCGCCGAGCACGTGCTGGGACTTGCCGCGCAGCTATTGAGCACGGGCATTGGGCGATTGGCGCCAAGGCCGTCGTCAAGCGCGGCGGATCGTCCCATGGATTGAGCACAGGCACGCCTGTAGGGGCAAAATCGGCGACGTTCCGGGTGACGATCGTCATGCCATGGACAAGCGCGGTCGCCGCGATGAGTGCGTCACGTTCGGCTCGCGCGATCGGGTATATGCAAGCGGGCGCAACGGCGAGCAACCGCGGTATCGACCGGCAAGACCCGCCCGGCGAACTCCGGCATCACCTGTTTGTCCAACCACGCCCGCAACATTGCGCCCTGCACCGGATCCCGGCGCTCCAGTTGCAGCACACCGGTCTCCAGTTCCAGAATTGCAATGGCCGACACGTAAAGGGCCAGTGCATCGACGCCATCGGCCCACGCCGCGACCCGGGCGTTGGCCTTCCCAAACCCGACCTTTCGGAGTTCGGAGACGACGTTGGTATCGAGCACGAACATCAAGAGAAATTCGCCGGTCGACTGTTGATGATAACCTGGGGCGGGTCGAACTCGGTTGCCTCGCCGCCCCGCATGGCCAGTGCATCGGCGATTTTGCGGTGGCCGCCGGCGAGCCGCTGATAGTCCTCGAAGCTGAGCAGCACGTGAGCCGGGCGACCACGGTCGGTGATAAACACCGGACCATTCGCGGCTGCCTTCTTGGCACCGCTGGTGTCCTGGTTGAACTTCCGACTGGATAGCGTCGTGATCGTCATCACAATGCCTTTGCAAGGGTCATCATCACGTAGGCACGTTACTACTTTCTCGGCCAGAAGACAACCTGATGCTGGGGCGCCCGAAGCTACCGTCCCCAAGGCTGACTGGCACCGCCTGGATTTGGTGCATCGAGCGCTTGGACCACGATGCGGGGCCAAGCGGTGGCCTCACAGGTCGAGGTTTCGCCCGGTCGGTGTGGGGTTGTCAGCGAAGACCGGGCAGAGAAGCATGATTAAGTGCATTGCCGGCCAATATCGGGGAGATTTCCATGGACGAACTGGACCGCCTCAATCAGTCGCCACTGCCCTTTGCGACGCTGCTCGGCATCCATTTCACCAGTGCCACGACGGAACGGGTAACGGCCGAACTGCTGGTGCGTGACGATCTCTGCACCCGGCCCGCGATCCTGCACGGCGGGGCGATCATGGCTTTCGCGGACACGCTGGGCGCGGCGGCAACGATACTCAATCTTCGCGACGGGGCCGGCACGACCACGATCGAAGTCAAAGACGAACTTTCTCGCCCCGGCGCCGGCGGGCACGAAGATCCTCGGGGAGACGACGCCGGTGCATCGTGGCCGGCGCACCATGGTCTGGCAAACCCGGGTTACAACCGAGGCTGGTCGCCTGGTCGCGTTGGTGACGCAGACGCAACTGGTGATCGATCCGCCGGCCTCGTAACCAAGGAGGTGGGACAATCAGCCTGAGGCTGACGCGGCGCGGAATGCCAGGACGCGGGCAGCCCCGAACTGGCGTTCGACTAGGACCACTTCCGCCGGAACCCAGGTCTCATCCCGTCCCGTCTCGGCCACGATCAGCGCATCGGGCGCGACGCGACCTGCCCGTAGCAGGCGGTCGAGCGCGCGGGGAACCAGCTCCCGCCCATAGGGCGGATCGAGAAAGATCAGTGTCGCCGCTGTCCCCGGCCCAGCGTCAAGGACGTTCCCCGCCACCACCTGGCTAGCGGCCGCTCGCCTTGCAGGCCGCGATGTTGGCACGCAGCGCGCGCAATGCCTCCGGGTCCGATTCGAAAAAGCACACGCTGCCGGCGCCGCGCGACAATGCCTCCAGCCCCAGCGCGCCCGTGCCGGCGAACCCATCCAGCACCGTCGCACCCTCGATCGCCGAACGGCCGGCCCATGGCGCATGCATGAGCATGTCAAACAGCGCCTGGCGCACCCGGTCTGCGGTCGGCCGCGTGGTGTCACCCCGCGGCGCGACCAAACTCCGGCCACGCCACGAGCCCGCGATGATGCGCACGCTACCTTCCGGGTCGTGCCGGCGACGGCGGCACCGCATCGGTCGGAAGCTGCTGGCGCAATACCTCGGGCGGCACTTCGTCGATCCCGCCAGGCTCCAGGTTGCCCAGTTGGAACGGCCCATAGGCCACCCGGATTAGCCGAGACACCGACAGGCCCAGATGCGCCATGACCCGCCGGATCTCACGGTTGCGGCCTTCGCGCAAGCTCACACTGAGCCAGGCGTTATCGCCCTTCCTGGCGTCGATGGCCGCGTCGATCGAGCCGTAGCGCTCGCCCTCGACGGTCACCCCGCGCGCCAGCGAGGCCAGCGCCGCCGGGTCGGGCGCACCGAACACCCTGACCCGGTAGCGTCGGATCCAGCCCGTGGAAGGCAATTCCAGCCGGCGCGCCAGGGCGCCGTCATTGGTCAGCAGCAGCAGGCCCTCGCTGGTGATATCAAGTCGGCCGACACTGATCACCCGGGGCAATTGCTGCCGAAGTTTATCGAAGACCGTCGGCCGCCCCTCGGGATCCCGATGGGTGGTCACCAGGCCCTCCGGCTTGTGATAGCGCCACATACGGGTGCGGTCGGGCGGATCGACCACGCGGCCATTGACCTGGACGATGTCGCCCGGCGAGACAAATGTCGCCGGATGAGTCACCGCCTTGCCGTTCAATCTGACGACCGCCGTCCGCGAGCAACTTTTCGGCGTCACGCCGGCTGGCGACGCCGGCTCGGGAGAGAAATTTTGCGATCCGGTCGCCACGCGGCTCGTCTACCGCGCTGCGTTCGTCGCCCGTGTTCATTCAGGCCGTTCCCGACCGACGGGCTCCGCGGCGGCGGCCCGCCGGATCATGTCATCCTCCGCCAGTCAGACCAGGCTACGCGCCCCAGTTCCGGCCGCGGCCGGTCCGGCAGCATGGCGATGAACTCCAGCGAGTGGCCGTCGGGATCGTCGAAATAGACGCTGGCCGCGGGCATCCAGCACAGCACCACCGGCTTCGTCGATCGGTTTGCCCGCCGCCGGAATCGAGCGGCACCAGACCCGCGTCGCGCAGCCGGCCAACCGAGGCCAGTACCTGCTCGAGCCCCACCTCGAACGCAATGTGCAGACGCATCAGCAATGGCGAGGTGCCGATCGACCAAAGGCCGAGCATGGCCTTGTCGGATGTCGGCACCCAGAAGAAGGCGACGTTGCGCTCGGGGATGATCTGCGCGAGCGGCAGACCCAGAACGTCGCGATAGAAGCCGATCGAGCGATCGAGATCGCTGACCGTGAGATGGGCCTCGAACAGGCCGCGGATGGGGACGATCATGGATCAGCCCTCGCCCAGCGAACCGGTGGCCTTTGTGCTTGAGCCAAGCCGGGCCGCCGATCCGATGTCGCGGCGGCAGAACCCTTCGGGCCATTTGATCTTGCCGATCGCCGCGTAGGCACCGTCATGCGCCTGGTCCAGGGTCGATCCGGTCGCGCAGACCGTCAGCACGCGGCCTCCCGCGGCCAGGATCGCACCGTCCGGCCCGGCCTGCGTGCCGGCGTGGAAAATCCGCACACCCTGGACCGGCGGCCTCGGCAAGCCCATGGATGGTCGATCCACGTTCCGGCGCGTCGGGATAGCCGCGCGCCGCGAGCACCACGGCAACCGCCGCGACGTCGTTCCATCGCAGGTCGAAATTGCGCAGTTCCCCATCGCACGCCGCCTGCAGCGCCGACAGCAGGTCGGATTTCAGCCGCATCAGCAGCACCTGGCACTCCGGATCGCCGAACCGGACATTGAATTCGACCAGCTTCGCGCCATCCTCGGCCAGCATCAGACCGGCGAACAGGATGCCCCGAAATGGCGTGCCACGGCGGGCCATCTCCTTCAGGGCAGGCCGGATAATCTGCTCCATACAGGCTTCCTCCAGGGCAGGAGGAAAACCCGGCACCGGCGAGTAGGCACCCATGCCACCGGTGTTCGGCCCGGTGTCGCCGTCGCCCACGCGCTTGTGGTCGCGCGCCGATCCCAGCAGCAGCGCGTCCTGGTTGTCGCACAATGCGAACAGCGACACTTCCTCGCCGGTCAGGAATTCCTCGATGACGACCGATGCGCCAGCCTCGCCAAAGACGCGATGGTCCATCATCGCGTCGACCGCCGCGATCGCCTCACCCTCGGTCTCGGCGACGACGACGCCCTTGCCCGACGCCAGTCCGTCGGCTTTCACCACCACCGGTGCGCCACGCCGGCCGATGAAGTCACGAGCAGCGTCGGCGCTGTCGAAGCGCTCCCACATCGCGGTGGGGATGCCGGCCGCGTCGCAGATCTCCTTGGCGAAGGACTTGCTGCCCTCCAGCCTGGCGGCGGCGCGCGTTGGACCGAAACAGGCGATCCCGGCGGCCTCCATCGCGTCGGTGATGCCGGCGACCAGCGGCGCTTCGGGGCCCGGGATCACCAGGTCGATCGCATTGTCCTGGGCAAAGCCCACCAAGGTCTCGATGTCGAGCGGGCCGATGTCCACGCACTGCGCCACCTCGCCGATGCCGGGATTACCAGGAGCGCAGAAAAGCTTTGTCAGCATCGGGCTGGCGGCGATGGCCCAGCACAGGGCGTGCTCCCGCCCTCCCGATCCAACGACCAGCACGTTCATTGCTTCCTCCTGTAGGATGCGCCCGGTTACGCGCCGGACGAAGCCGGAGACAAGCGCGAAGTCCGCTCTTGGTTCCCTCGGCCGGGAACAGGAATCAGGTTTTCCCGCCCGGGACCATCGCATAGGCTGGACGGATGGACGATCCACGACCTGCCGCCGCTTCGAACACGCCGGAATATACCGTCTCGGAGATTTCCGGCGCGGTGAAGCGGACCCTGGAGACCAATTTCGGCCGTATTCGCGTCCGCGGTGAGATCACCGAGATGAAGCGCTCTCCCGCCGGCCACATCTACCTGTCGCTGAAGGACGAGGCCGCCAAGCTTTCCGCCATCGTCTGGAAATCCACCGTCCCCCGGCTCGGCATGAGGCCGGAGAACGGCGTCGAGGTCATCGCCACCGGCCGGATCTCGTCGTTCGGGGAGCGCTCCTCGTACCAGCTCATCATCGAGCGCCTGGAGTACGCCGGCGTCGGCGCGCTGCTGGCACGCATCGAGATGGCGCGACAGCGATTCGCCGCGGAAGGCCTGTTCGACGCCAATCGCAAAGTGCCGCTGCCCGGCCTGCCGCGGGTCATCGGGGTGGTCACCAGCGTGAGCGGCGCGGTCCTCCAGGATATTCGCACCACCATCGCCCGCCGCTTTCCCCGCCGGATACTGGTCTGGCCGGTGCCGGTCCAGGGGGAAGGCGCCGCGGAACGGATCGCCGCGGCGATCGCCGGGTTCGATGCCATGCCGAGCAGTGGTGTGCGCGTGCCTGCGGCCGGATGTGCTGATCGTGGCGCGTGGCGGCGGCAGCCTCGAAGACCTGATGGCGTTCAATGACGAGATCGTCGTCCGCGCCGTGGCGGCCTGCCGCATCCCGCTGATCTCCGCTGTCGGGCACGAGACCGACACGACGCTGATCGACCTTGTTTCCGATCGCCGTGCCCCGACGCCGACCGCCGCGGCCGAGATGGCAATCCCCGCCCGCGCCGACCTGGTGGCCGACCTGATGCAGAAAGCGCACGCGCCTGTTCAGCGCACTGCACCGGCTGGCGCAGGAGCGGCGGCTGCTGCTGTCGCGAATCGAGCGCGGCCTGCCCGACGTTCCGACGTTGCTGGGCGCGGCCCGGCAGCGTCTCGATGATCGGGGGGAGCGGGCTATCCGCGCCCTGCCCGCGCTGGTCGCCCGCCGGCGGATGCTGCTCACTTCGACCGAACGACGACTGCCTGACCCGCGCAGCCTGATAGCGGCGGCACGGGGGTCGCTGCGCGACCGGACGCTGCGGCTGTTCTTGTCGGCACCCGGGCTGGTCGCGGCCCGACGGTCCAGTGCGGACGCGATCGGGCATCGTCTGCTGGCGGCCGTGCGCCGGACGATCGGCGCCGCGCACGGCAGGGCGGACCGGCTGATGGGGCGGGTGACCGCTGCGCCGTTGCGGTCCTCGCTGCGAGAGGCCGGCGCGCACCTTTCGGGCCTGGGCGCCCGGCTGGACTCCGCATCGCCTCTGGCAATACTGCAGCGCGGCTATGTGCTGGTGACCGATCCGGCCGGCCACCCGGTAACCACCGCTTCATCCGTCAAGGCCGGCAACCGCCTGCGCCTGCTGTTCGGCGACGGCCAGGTCGATGCTGTGGCGCAAGGCGGCGGCACCATCCCCGAAGCCACGGCCGGCGTCGCCCGACCAGGAGCGCCTTGATCTATGAGCCGATCCCAGCCTATGAGCCAACAGCTTGGGCATGATCTCGTCTGCGCGGTCGAATGCGGCACGGATCCGGTCGAACCGCGCGGTGATCGCGTCCCGCTCACCGGTGTGCGTCAGGACGTAGAATTCGTCGTCGCGAATTGCCTGCAGGACGCGGCGGCCGACGACGTCCGGGTCGAGTGCGCTGGGTGCGAACACCGCTTTCAGTGCTTCCTGCTCCGGGCGGCTGTAGCTGCCGCCAAATCGGTCCGGCCGTGTCGTCGCGGAGTCAAAGATCGAAGTGCGCACGCCGCCGGGACACAGCACCGAGACACCGATTCCGGAACCCTTGAGTTCCTGCTCCAGCGCCTCCGACAGTGCGAGGACGGCGTATTTGGTCATTGCGTAGGCACCTTGATTTCGGCCCTCGCGAACGAAAAGGCTGGAGACCGAACCGGTATTGACCACATGGCCACCCTGCCCGTGCGAGCGGATCATCGGCACGAAGGCGCGGATGCCGTGGATGACGCCCGTCACGTTGACGCCGAGCACCCAGTTCCATTCTTCCAAAGTAACATCCTCGAGCGCCGTGCCGTGCATCGCGACGCCGGCGTTGTTCACCGCGATATGCAGGGCGCCAAAATTATCCAGCGCGACCTTCCCGGCGGCCTCGACCGATTGCGGGTCGCACACGTCGACGACCGCTGTCGCCACACGCGCACCGGTCGTTTCGATCGACTTGCGGGCGGCGGCCAGAGGTTCGGCCCGCAGGTCGGCCAGCACGACATTGGCACCGGCGGTTGCCAGCGCCCTGGCGATGCCCAGGCCGATGCCCGACGCCGCGCCCGTTACGATCGCGGTTTTGCCCCGTAAGTCTTGCATGGCCACGTGGTCCTTCACCTTGGATGATATCTGGCTAGTCGCGGCGGCCCGTCGCAATCGCGTGATCATTCCGCATTCATTTCCTTGAACACCTCGATGGCGGTCAGGAGTGCTTCCCGCACCAGATGGCGCGCCGACATAGCCGGCAAGATGCAGCAATGCTTCCGACAATTCGTCCTCGGTCCAGCCCTGGTTGCGGGCAAAGCGGAGATGCAGCTTCAGCTCAGGATCGCGACCCTGGGCCGCGTCTGAAATCACGCAGATCAGCGCACGGGTCTTCAGGTCCAGCCCGGGGCGCGTCCACAACGAGCCAAACACCGCTTCCTGAGTGTACGCCGCGAACTTCTCCATGATCGGGTGGCTGTAGACGCCATTGTCGAGCTTGTCGGCGTAGGCATCGCCCATCAGCTTGCGCCGCATCGCGCGACCCGCCGCCCGTTTGTCCTCGGCCATGTTGGTTCCTCCCTCTGGCTGTCAGGAACGAGTGTCGGACAACGGCGGGTGTTTGGCTAGACCAGCGGTCTTTGGCCGAGGCCGTGCCGTGGCGCCCGCGCTTGAGCGATCAGCCGTGCAAGAGGCCGCCCTGGCGTTCGATGAACCGGGCGATCTCCTGGACGCCTTTGCCGGCGCGAACGTTGGCAAAAACGAACGGCCTGTCGCCGCGCATCTTCCTGGCATCACGATCCATTACATTCAGGTCGGCACCGACATGCGGGGCGAGATCGATCTTGTTGATGACCAGCAGGTCGCTGCGCGTAATACCGGGGCCGCCCTTGCGTGGGATCTTGTCCCCGGCAGAGACATCGATGACATAGAGGTCAAATCGGCCAGCTCCGGACTGAAGGTCGCGGCCAGATTATCACCGCCGGACTCGATCAGGATCAGGTCGAGCGCGGGAAAGCGGCGACGAAGTTCCGCCACGCCCGCAAGATTGATCGACGCATCCTCGCGGATCGCGGTGTGCGGACACCCGCCTGTTTCGATCCCCATGATCCGCTCAACCGGAAGCGACCCGGCGCGGGTAAGGAAATCAGCATCCTCCTTGGTATAGATATCATTGGTGATCGCTGCGATTTCGTAAGAACTGCGAAAATGCCTGCACAATGCATCCATCAGGGCGGTCTTGCCCGTGCCAACGGGACCACCGACGCCGACGCGGAGAGGACCATGCGGAGATAGCGTCATGAGCGGAAGAGCCTTGTGTATTGCGTTTCGTGTCGCATTGCAGCGAGGTCGGATCGGAAGGCGCAGCCTCCCACATCGTCCAACGTTGCCGTAGTTGTTTCCTCCGCCACCGAAACAATAATCGGCTCCAGAGCGGCCAGAACCCGTAGCCCGGCCGTCTGGCCGAGAGGCACGAGGCGAACCGCCGCCGAGATCAGATTCGAAGCGAAGGTCTGCAAATAGGCGATAGCAGTGTCGTCCTCGGGAATACCCGTCCCGCCCGCGGCGGCACCCAGTGCAACGGCATAGGGTGTGTCCTCCGGCAGCATCGTCGTCGCCCATGGTGCCACTGCCAGAACAAACGCCCGGCCTTGGGCGAGCGCCTCATCCCGCCGTTCCCGGGCCGGCGACGTGGCGAGCGCCAGTTGCGAGATTTCGCGCAGCGCGACGGCATCGGCGGCGTTTCGGTGGGCATGCCGTAACAATATGGTGTCGGATCGACCGGCGCCGTGCGCCAGGACGTCCCCAAGCCATTCGCACAGGCTGTCGCCGTCACTGACATCGCCTGCCTCGACTGCCCATTCCAGGCCGTGCGAGTAGGCAAAGCGCGCCGGTGGGAAATGCCGGCGATGACCAGGCCATCAGATGCAGCAGGGCGGTCCGGTCAGTGGGCGTGGCCATCATCATCATCGTGATGGTCGTGGTGGTAAGAGGCGCCGGAATAAGCGCCCGCCTCCGGGTCGAACGGCGCGCAAATCAGACCGACATTGCCACCCATCCCCCTGACCATCTCTCCAATCACGTGATCGGCACGGATGCGGATGATGCCGTCGGCAAGCAATTGCACCGGCAGGTGTCGGTTGCCGAGGTGCCAGGCGATCCTGAACCAGTCCGGCAGCGTCATGAGCATGGATTTCCATCAAACTTCTCCGGGCGAGCGGTGACCCGCACCACGGCGCCGCTCTCGTCCGCCAGCCCATCGCCGTCCCGCAGACGCACGGCCCGGGGCAGATCGATCAATACCTCGGACCCGGCGACGGTGACCAGCATGATCCGGCGGCGAAAGCGCCGGTCGTAGTCGATAACCACCTGATCGGTCTCCCGCGCCGCGTCCCAGCAACCCGCTGGCAAAATTGCGACGACACGCATCAGAACAGAAAATATCGTTGTGCCATCGGCAGCACGGTGGCGGGCTCGCAGGTCAGCAGAACACCGTCGGCGCGGACCTCGTAGGTCTCGGCATCGACTTCGATCACCGGCGTGGCATCGTTGTTGACCATGGCTTTCTTGCCGATCCCGCCTCTGGTATTCGCCACCACCGCCAACCGCCGCCGCAGCCCCAGCGCTCGGCCAATGTCCGCTTCGAGCGCCGCGCCCGAAACGAAAGTGACACAGGTCGCAGCCAGTGCGCCGCCCAAGGCGCCGAACATCGGACGGTAATGCACCGGCTGCGGTGTCGGAATCGAGGCATTGGGATCACCCATCGGCGCACAGACGATCATGCCGCCCTTGATGACCAGATCGGGCTTTACCCCGAAGAACGCCGGCGACCAAAGCACCAGGTCGGCCAGCTTTCCTTCAGCGATGGACCCGATTTCGCCAGCAAAACCCTGCGCGATGGCAGGGTTGATGGTGTATTTGGCGATATATCGTTTCACCCTGGTGTTGTCGTTGCGGTCGCCGTCGCCGGGGAGTGAACCGCGCTGGGTCTTCATCTTGTGGGCGGTCTGCCAGGTGCGGATGATCACCTCTCCGACGCGGCCCATCGCCTGGCTGTCGGAGGACATCATCGAGAGCGCGCCAAGATCGTGCAGAATGTCCTCGGCCGCGATAGTTTCCTTGCGGATGCGACTCTCCGCGAACGCAACGTCTTCCGGGATTGTGCTGTCCAGGTGATGGCAGACCATCAGCATGTCCAGATGTTCGTCCAGCGTATTGGCAGTGTAGGGACGCGTCGGATTGGTGGAGCTCGGCAACACGTTGGCGAGGCCCGCCACCTTGATGATGTCCGGCGCATGACCGCCGCCGGCGCCCTCGGTGTGGAAGGCGTGGATGGTGCGGCCCTTGAATGCGGCAATGGTGTCCTCGACGAAGCCCAATTCGTTCAGCGTGTCGGTGTGGATCATCACCTGGACATCGAAACGATCAGCCACCGACAGGCAATTGTCGATCGCCGCCGGCGTAGTGCCCCAGTCTTCGTGCAGCTTCAGGCAGCTTGCACCGGCACGGATCATTTCCTCCAGCGCCTGTGGCTGTGAGGCATTGCCCTTGCCGGCGAAAGCGAGGTTGACCGGCAGACCCTCGGCCGCCTGCAGCATGCGGGCCATGTGCCACGGACCGGGCGTGCAGGTGGTGGCTGCTGTCCCGGTCGCCGGACCGGTGCCCGCCACCAACCAGGGTCGTTACGCCCGACGCTATCGCGTCATCGACCTGCTGCGGACAGATGAAATGAATATGCGCGTCGATCCCTCCGGCTGTCAGGATCTTGCCTTCGCCGGCGATCACCTCGGTACCGGGGCCGACGATGATGTCGACCCCGGGCTGAATGTCGGGATTTCCCGCCTTGCCGATCCTGCCGATCCGGCCGTTGGTGATCGCGACGTCGGCCTTGACGATGCCCCAGTGGTCAATGATCAGCGCGTTGGTGATGACGGTATCGACCGCCCCCTGCGCCTGCGAGGCCTGTGACTGACCCATGCCGTCACGGATCACCTTGCCGCCGCCGAATTTCACTTCCTCGCCGTAAATCGTGAAATCCTTTTCCACCTCGACGATCAAGTCGGTGTCGGCCAGCCGCACACGGTCCCCGGTGGTGGGGCCGAACATGTCAGGCATAGGCGGCGCGGGTGATGCGGGCCATCAGGTGAGCGCTCCCATGATGTCGCCGCGGAAACCATAAACGTGACGAGTGCCTCGATACGGGACCAAGGTTATTTCCCGCGTCTGCCCTGGCTCGAACCGCACGGCGGTACCGGCGGCGATGTCGAGCCGCTGACCTCGAGCGGCCGCGCGATCAAACGACAACGCCGAATTCGTTTCGGCGAAATGATAGTGGCTGCCGACCTGGATCGGCCGGTCGCCGGTGTTGGCAACGGTCAGCAAGGTGCGCGGCAAACCGGCGTTGAGTTCAATATCGCCGTCAGCGGGCAGAAGTTCACCGGGGATCATGGCAACTGCTCCCTACCGAATCGGCTCATGCACGGTGACCAGTTTCGTTCCATCCGGAAAGGTTGCCTCGACCTGCACATCGTGGATCATCTCGGCAATACCCGGCATCACCTGATCCCGTGTCAGAACCTTGGCTCCAGCTTCCATCAGGTCGGCGACGCTGCGGCCATCCCGGGCACCCTCCACGACAAAGTCGGTGATCAGCGCGACCGCCTCCGGGTGATTGAGCTTCACGCCGCGCTCCAGGCGCCGCCGAGCGACGATCGCGGCCATGGAAATGAGCAGCTTGTCTTTTTCTCGCGGGGTCAGATTCATTCCGGGTCATCCATCGTCACGTCAGCATAGCCATGCGCGCGGCAGCGGACGAGAGGCTCGCAAAACGGCGAGAACATCGACCACCCTGTGCCGAACCGACCGACTGTCGGACCCAAGGATACGCGCGACGAGCATTCCGTTCCACGCACTCGCCCCGCCTTCAGTATCGGCCGCGGCCGAGTTCAGCATGTCCCGCGCAGCGTTCAATCGTTCATCGACGTCAGGCGCGAAATAAACCACTGTCGAGAGCGACATGGGCCCCCTTCCCGATCGCTGCTCGCCGCATCAGCAAGGCGAAATCGCCGTCCAGTCGGATCGCATCGTGCAACAATAATTCGCCGTCCCGCCTCACTCGGATCAAATCTCGAAGTGACCCGGCCCGTACCTGCTCTCCCATCGCCGCCCGGCCAAAAACCAATGTCTCGACTGCCAGAAATCGCGCGTCCGCCGCGAGTTCGACCTCTAACCGCCGATCGAGCGAACTCCGATCGAACAGTATCGTCTCCTGCGGCAGCCATTCCATGGCCGCCCCGGCCGCCACCACAAGCCGGGTCCGCACGTGCGAAGCAGCATCTCCCTCTCGAGCCCGATAAAAGCGCTCGGCTGCCTGGGCCGCGATCGTCGCCCGCGCACCGGCCTTGCACTCTATTGTCAGTTCCAACCGATCGCCGCCGGCAATCCCACCCGAGGTATTCAGCGTAACGATGTCCATCCACCCAGGCGTGATACGCCGCGGAAATCGGGCTTTAAGACTGCCAACCTGCCGCAGTTCGTCCAATACCGATTCCAATTCGCGGCGCTTGACGACGATGCCCAACTCCCCCCGCGCACGCTGCAACGGAATCAGATCAGACAGATAGGCGCCGTCGTACATCAGCCTCGTCGAGGTCCTCTCGGCGTCCAGACAACACCACGTCGCCCCGGTCCATCACCACCATGGTCTGGGCTAGTTCCTGAGCAAAGTCAAAATACTGCTCCACCAGCACAATGGCCATCGTCCCCCTCGATCGCAACAGCGCGATAACCCTGCCGATGTCCTTGATGATGCTTGGTTGAATGCCTTCGGTCGGCTCGTCCAGCACGATCAGGCGCGGCTTCATCACGAGCGCCCGGGCAATCGACAGTTGCTGCTGCTGGCCGCCGGACAGGTCGCCGCCCCGCCGGCGCAACATCGTCTTCAGGATCGGAAACAAATCGAATATCTCGTCCGGCACCCTGCGTTCGTTTCGCGGCAGCACCGCGAATCCGGTTTCGAGGTTTTCCCGCACGGTCAGTAGCGGAAACACATCGCGTCCCTGGGGCACCCAGGCGATGCCTCGTTTCGCTCGCTCATAGAGCGGCAGGCGGCTGATATCGTCCCCTTCCCAGCGGATGTTTCCCCTGGCGATCGGATGCGCCCCGACGATCGCGCGCAGCAGCGAGGTCTTTCCGACCCCGTTGCGACCCATCACACAGGTCACCGCGCCTGTCTCCGCCGTGATCGAGACCTGGCGCAAGGCGATCGCCGCTCCGTAGTAAAGATCGACCTTTTCGACTTCTAGCATCACCGACCCAGATACACTTCGATGACCTTCGGATCATCGCTGACGAAATCGATCGAGCCTTCCGACAGCACCGCCCCCTCGTGCAGCACCGTGACCTTCACATCCAGTGCCCGAACGAAAGCCATGTCGTGCTCAACGACGACCACGCTGCGCGTGCGATTGATCTCGCGCAGCAGCACCGCCGTCTGCTCTGTTTCGGAGTCGGTCATGCCCGCCACGGGTTCATCGACCAACAGAAGCTGTGGCTCCTGCGCCAGCAGCATCCCGATCTCCAGCCACTGCTTCTGCCCGTGCGACAGATCGGCCGCGCGACGGTTGCGTTGCTCGGCAAGGCGGGTGGTCTCCAGGATTTCCTCGATGCGTGTCTTCTCCCCGGCCGTCTGGCGGGCGAACAGCGTGAAACGCGGGCCGCGATTTCCCGCCAGTGCCAGCAGCAGATTGTCCCAGACCGAGTGAGGCTCAAACACCGTTGGCTTCTGGAACTTTCGCCCGATGCCCAGCGCGGCGATCGCTGGCTCATCGAGCTTGGTCAGATCAGTATCGGCGGAAAAAACCACCTTGCCGGTGTCGGGCCGGGTTTTGCCGGTTATCACGTCCATCATCGTGGTCTTTCCGGCACCGTTCGGGCCGATCACCGCTCGCATCTCACCCTCGGTGAGAACCAGCGACAACGCATTCAGCGCACGGAAGCCATCGAACGTTACGGTCACGCCATCCAGATACAGCAGCGTATCGTTGTGATCACTCATCCCGTGACCTCGCGTGCGACGGCAGCCGCCGGGCTTTCCGTTTCCGCCACCTCCTTGCGCGCACGCTTGTCGAACAAGCCCATGACACCGCGCGGCAGGAACAATGTTACGAAGATGAACATGGCGCCCAGTGCGTAGAGCCACACTTCGGGAAAGGCACCGGTGAACCAGGTCTTGCCGAAGTTCACCAGGATGGCGCCGAGGATAGCACCCACCAATGTGCCGCGGCCACCGACCGCGACCCAGATCACTGCCTCGATCGAGTTGCCCGGCGCGAACTCGCTTGGGTTGATGATGCCGACCTGTGGCACGTACAGCGCACCGCCGATGCCCGCCATGACCGCCGACAGGACCCAGACGACGAGCTTGTACCAATTCGGCCGGTAGCCCAGGAACCGAGTGCGGCTCTCGGTATCGCGCACGGCGATAAGGATCTTGCCGAAGCGCAAATCGACGACGAAACGTGCCAGCAGGAGCTGTGCGCAGAGGAACAGCGCGGTGATTACCAGCAACGCTGACCGGGTGGCGTCGGCCTGGACATTAAATCCGAGAATGTCCTTGAAATCGGTCATCCCGTTATTGCCGCCGAAGCCCATGTCGTTGCGAAAGAAAGCAAGCAGCAGCGCATAAGTCAGGGCCTGTGTGATGATAGACAGGTAGACGCCGGTGACACGCGAACGGAACGCGAGCCAGCCGAAAATCCCCGACAGAACCGCCGGGACCAGCACTGCCATCAGCATCGCGAAGCCGAACCATTCGAAACCGTACCAGTACCACGGCAGTTCCTTCCACCCCAGGAACACCATGAAGTCAGGCAGCATCGGATTGCCGTAGACCCCTCGGGTGCCGATCTGGCGCATCAGGTACATGCCCATGGCGTAACCGCCGAGGGCGAAAAACGCGGCATGACCGAGTGACAGGATGCCTGCAAACCCCCACACTAAATCGACCGCCAACGCGAGCATCGCAAAACACAGATATTTGCCGGCAAGCGCCAACACATAGGTCGGCACGTGCAGACCCGAACTCTGGCCCTGTCGCCTGATTCAGTATCGCCAGAAGCACGGCGATGCCGAGAATGAGCGCTATGGCGATATAGCCGCCCTGGCCGAGCCTCATGCCTCCACCGCCCGTCCCTTGAGGGGGAACATTCCGCGGGGGTTACGTTGCACGAACAGGATCAACAAGACCAGGACGACGATCTTGCCGAGGACCGCGCCGGCGACAGGTTCGAGGAACTTGTTGACGATGCCCAGGGTCAGCGCGCCCAGGGTGGTGCCCCATAGATTGCCGACGCCGCCAAACACCACGACCATGAAACTGTCGATGATGTAGCCCTGACCCAGGTTCGGCGAGACGTTGTCGATTTGCGACAGAGCGACCCCAGCTATCCCGGCGACCCCCGAACCGAGACCGAAGGTGAGGGCATCGATCCACGGGGTGCGGATACCCATCGCCGCCGCCATGCGCCGGTTCTGCGTGACCGCTCGCATTCGTAGACCGAGCGGCGTGAAACGCAGCGCCGCCATCAGCGCCGCGACGACAAAGATCGCGAACAGAATGATATACATGCGGTTCCACGTCAGGGTCAGCCCGCCAAGTTGGGTGGCTCCGCTCATCCAGCCCGGCGTGTCCACATCGCGATTGTTCGCGCCGAACAGCGAACGAATGACCTGCTGCAGCACCAGCGAGAGTCCCCACGTCGCCAGCAGGGTCTCCAGCGGGCGACCGTAGAGCCAGCGGATCAGGCTGCGCTCTATCGCGATGCCGATGACGCCGGTGACAAGAAAGGCCACCGGCACGGCGACCGGTAAACTCAGCTGGTATAACGCCGGCGTATAGGCGTGCATCACCTGCTGCACCACGAACGTTACGTAGGCGCCGATCATCACCATTTCGCCGTGCGCCATGTTGATCACGCCCATCACACCAAAAGTGATGGCGAGGCCGGCCGCCGCCAGCAGCAGCACCGATCCCAGGCTGATGCCGTAGTAGATGCTCTGCGCGATGCTCCAGAGTTGCAGCATGTGATCGATCGAGACCACGGCTGCGCTGGCGGCGTCCGCCACCGGTCCGCTCTGACCGGCCAGCCGGGACAGCACGCTGCGCGAGTCCTGGTCGCCGCGCTCTCGCAGTTCCGCGACCGCCGCCAGACGTTGATCCTGCGGCGCGTCATCCAACGACAGGAGCGCCGCCGCCCGCGCCTGCTCCATGCGGCGTTTCACCGACGCTTCAGTTTCTTTCGCCAGCGCGCGGTCGAGTGCCGGCAATGCCGCCGGGATCGTGCGAATTGAACACTGCCTCCGCCGCCTGAAGTCTGGTCAGACGGATCGGTATCGAACAGTTGCAGGCTGCCCATCGCCGCGTCGATCGCGCCTCGCACAGCGTTGTTCAAGCGCACGGGCTTGGCCCCAAGCGCTTCGGCGACCGGGGCCCCGGTGAGGCGTCGATGAAGGAGCCGTCATCGGCTTTGATCAGGATCGTATGGTCGGGGGTGAAATAAAGTCGGCCATTCTGTCAACGCGGAGATGATGGTCGCGGCGCGTGGATTGCCGGACAGGGCCAGTTCCTCGACGCTCTGCCGGGTGCGTGTCGAAACTGCCCGAGGCAAATCCGGCCAGCGGGTTATCCGCGCGGGCGCCGAGCGGCCAGCAAAGCGATGACAACAGCAACAGCAGCACGATGCGCCACATCGCGGCACGCAGCACGACAGGCCGGGTCCGCGGCAGCAACATGATTCGAATACGCGCGAGATCGTTAAGGATAGCGGCGGCATGGCATCGGTATGCATGGACGTCGCCCCCGGGAGCGTCGGTTGGGGGCAGAAAATAAGGGGCGGCCGGGAGGAAAGCGGCCGCCCCTTTTTGGCAAGAAGGGGGTCAAGCCTTCTTGCCGGCGGTGCACGTGCCGGTCTTCACGTTGAACGCACCGCATTTCAAAGGCGATCGCCAATCGCCAATCAGATCCTTGGTATCGGCGACATAGGGCGACCACTCCTGAGCCACCACCAGGCCTGGCGTCTGCGAAACGATGTTGAACTGACCGTCCGGCTGGATCTCGCCAATCAGTACCGGCTTGGTAATATGGTGATTGGGCATCATTGCGGAATAGCCGCCGGACAAGTTCGGCACGGAGACCCCCATCAGTGCGTCGATCACCTCATCCGGCGCCGTGGTGCCGGCTTTCTCGACACCCTTCACCCACATGTTGAAGCCGATATAGTGTGCCTCCATCGGGTCGTTGGTGGTGCGCTTCGGGTTCTTGGTGAATTTCTTCCAGGTGGCAATGAACGCGGAATTTTCCGGCGTGTCGACGCTCTCGAAGTAGTTCCACGCCGCAAGGTGACCCAGCAATGGTTTCGTATCGATACCGGCCAGTTCTTCCTCGCCCACGCTGAACGCGACCACGGGGATGTCGGTCGCCTTGATCCCCTGATTGCCGAGCTCCTTGTAGAACGGCACATTGGCGTCGCCGTTGATGGTGGACACCACCGCGGTTTTCTTTCCGGCGGAACCAAACTTCTTGATCGATGCGACGATGTTCTGCCAGTCGGAATGACCGAATGGGGTGTAGTTGATCATGATATCGTCCGCGGCGACGCCCTTGGACTTCAGGTAGGCTTCCAATATCTGATTTGTGGTACGCGGATAGACATAGTCGGTGCCTGCCAGAACCCAGCGCTTCACCTTGTTTTCGTTCCACAGGTAATCAACCGCGGGGATGGCCTGCTGATTCGGTGCGGCACCGGTATAGAAAACGTTGCGGCTGCACTCCTGGCCCTCATATTGAACCGGATAGAACAGGATGCTGTTCAGCTCCTCGAACACCGGCAGCACCGACTTGCGGGAGACCGAGGTCCAGCAACCAAAGGTAGCGGCCACTTTGTCGACGGAAATCAACTGGCGGGCTTTTTCGGCGAACAACGGCCAGTTCGATGCCGGATCGACGACCACGGCCTCGAGCTTCCTGCCGAGCAGGCCGCCCTTTGGCGTTCTGCTGTTCGATCAGCATCAGCATGACGTCCTTCAGCGTGGTCTCGCTGATTGCCATGGTCCCTGACAACGAGTGTAGAACACCGATTTTGATCGTGCCGCCGGTAGCCTGCGCGGCTGCGGACGTCGTTGCGGCCTTGACCGCGCCCATTGCCGCGACGGTTGCCGCGGCAACGCCCAGTCGCCCGAGGCCGCGTCGGGAAATCTTTGGTTCAACCGGTGACATTCGTGCCTGTTCCCCGTGCGTGTTGTTGTTTCGGTTTCCCCGCTTGACGGAGGCCAAGGTCCGGGATGCAACCGATGTGCCACGCGGCGGGCGACGCCAGATCCGCACCACACTCGGCGCCCGACCCAAGGCCCGCCCCTCCACTAATCGTCCATATGCCTACATTTTACTCACAACCTGCGCGCAACCTGCCGGCCTGCATCGTTCGATCCATCAGCCGCACTCACGCCGGCGGCGGATTTGGGCGGCTCCGCCAAACGCGCTAGGTTTTGTCCGAGTGCCAGGAGGGAAAACCAACCGATGCCCAAGATCATCATTGCCGATAATCCGCTGAACGAAATCAGCGTTGCCCGGGAACTGCTTCCGCCAAACCTCGAGACGGTGATTGCCCGCCACGGCAGCGACGAATTCACGTCCGCACTTGCCGAGGCGGTTTGCCTGGTTGGCTTTGGCGACGGCACCATGGACGACGCGTTCTACGCGTCGGCCCCGAGGCTCAAGTTGGTGCAGCTACTATCGGCGGGGTACGACCGCTGCGACATCGATGCCGCCCGACGTGCGGGCGTTCCGATCTGCAACAATGGCGGGGCAAATTCGACCGCCGTCTCAGAACATGCGATTCTGCTGATGCTGGCGGTGTCCAGGCGCATCATCTGGCAGCATACCAACGTGGCATCAGGGCGCTGGCGCGGCAACAACGTCAACGACGTGAAACTTTACGAGTTGAAGGGCCGCACACTTGGCGTCGTCGGGCTTGGCACCATCGGCAAGAAGACCGCGCGGCTCGCGCAGGCATTCGGCATGGACGTGCAGTACTACGACACCGATCGCCTGAGCGAGGAGCGGGCCGACGCACTTGGCGTTCGTTTTGTACTGTTCGAGGAGTTGCTGCGGACATCCGACATCGTTTCGTTGCATGTCCCGCTCAGCGTCGCCACACGGCACATGATAGGCGCCGCGCAGTTTGCGATCATGAAGCCCACCGCTTACCTCATCAACACCTGCCGCGGGCCGGTAGTCGACGAACCGGCAATGATCGAGGCGCTGACGGGCGGCGTCATCGCCGGTGCCGGCCTGGATGTCTTCGATCAGGAGCCGCCGCCTTCCGACAATCCTTTGTTCGCGCTACAGAACGTCGTGCTGACGGCGCATCTTGCCGGCCCGACCTGGGAGAATCAGTACACGCGCTTCCGCAATGCGTTCGACAACTGCCAACGCGTGGTGCGCGGCGAGCAGCCACTTTGGATCATTCCAGAACTGAGGGCGTAGTTCGCACGACGCCGTTTGTATCCTTTGACACCAAGCGTGGATCCGCGCTCGCGTGAGATCGGCTGACCGAGTGCGTGGGCCACCGCTTCCACGTACGCGCGTCTACCCCGCGTGCTTACCGGTTAGGCTCTTGGACCGCCGATACCCGGCACCAATTCTCTTGATCGAAGCAGGGGAAATCGGAAACCGGCAGGGCGGCGCTCTTGAATTGCGGGGGCCTCGCGTGGCATCAGGTTCGCCACCGTCGCGATCAGCAGAACGGGATACAAGATTGGCGGAAAATGCTCGTTGCCGCCCGCGATGAGCAGCAAAACCAGGAGCGGCAGGAGAACCGCGTTCTGCCGCTCGGTCCGATGGTTCCACAGGATGAGAGTCAAATACAGCAAAAGCTCGAATACTCCGTACTCAAGAATGATCTTGATCGGGGTGTTCATGTCGTAGACGTAGGTTATACCTGCCAGTGAATCCACCCCACCCGGCCCGATACCGGTGAAAAACGCCCACGGCGCCGCGTGCAGCACCTCCTTCATGACCAAGATAGGGGTGACAAATCGCTCGTTGCCGCTGGTGCCCTGCATATTGATTTCGTGGATGCGACCGGCGAGGCTGTCGGTGATCGCGGGAAAGATGAAACTGATCACGATAAACGCCACCAGACAGACGAAGGAAAAGCCCAAGGCGACCCAAAGTCCGCGTCCCCCCTTGGTAAAGCCGGTGTAGAGCACGAAAGCGCCAACGACCATCCAACCGGTACCCGATGCCGAGCAGAACATCGAAACCAGGAACAGGGCGATGTAGGTTGCCCGCCGGCTCTGCATCCACTCGCATATCAGGCCCAGCGCCATGAACTGTGAGAACGTCGACGGCTCGACCAAGAAGAAGCCGTTTGCCTTTATGATTGAGCCAGACAGCGGAATTTCCACGTTGTAGAGCGACTCCATCGACAACGGCGCGGGAACGTACGCCTTGAACGAGAATATCCGGATGCCGACGAACTGAGCCACGAACGCGACCATGCCGCACACCGCGATAAACCCCAGGCAACGGATCACAATGCCGAAGAAGACGTCTTCATCCATTTTTCTGGTGAATCGCAAGGTGCCAAAGCCGGTAATCCCCAGCCAGTAGATGAACGAGACCATGCTGTTTCGCGTGACCATGGCGATCGGCATGTTCTTGTGCAGATTGACGGCGATCAGACCGAAGGCGACCAGACAGAGCATGATTCCGACCCGTTTGCGGTCGAAAGACAAAATGCCGGTCCAGAGGTACCAGAACGCCGCCAGGGCGCCTATCACCCCTGGAACGCTGATAGGTGCGGGCGAGCCAAAGCGCTGCAGCACCAGACATGAAAGCATTACGATCAAAACGAAAGCGCGTTGGCCGCGCGCGTGATATTCCGCGACGGAATCACGGCCATTTTCGGTCACGGCCGTCATGGGCGATCCACCAGTCCCGGGCGATCTGCCGGGATGGCCTCAGGGCCAGGATCGAGGCCGGCAGCCTCGGCGGAGAAGAATCCGTTAAAGAAACGATCTCGGGACAGGATCCACAGCCGCACTCGGGACGGCGGGAAAAACCGGACCAAGCGGGCGCACGCCGAACATACCAGCCGTTTGGCCATGAGACTTTCTGGCCGGTCTCGACCCTCGCGCCGGTGCTGGAGCCCACGCAGATAGTAGCGCCGCAGGATCCACTCTTCGGTCAACTGGCTCGGGCGGATCATGTGTTGCACCCGCGCGTCGGCGACGAACCAGGCTCGATGACCGGCCGCCGTCACGCGCAGCACGAAGTCGGACTCGCCGCCCATGACGTAGGCGCGGCGGGAATTGTCCGGCCCGACATCCGCCGCGAAGGTGAAGCCATCCGTGAACACGCTTGTCCGAACGGCCATATTGGGCCCGAATACGACGCCCGCCTCACACCAGCCTGTCGGCTGCTCATTCAAGGCGTACAGAATGCTGAAGTCGACCGCCTTTTGCGATATGAACGCCGGACGGCTACCGGGCCATAACGGAATGACGGTGCCGCCAAAAACAGTCGCGTCGGGGTGCGCTTTGGCCGCCCGCTGAAGCTGGATCAACCAATCGTGGTCAGGGATGACATCGTCATCCGTCAAAACGGTCAGGTCGCCCTCGATCTCGGCAATCGCTCGATTCAGCGCGCGGTTCTTGCCCGCGACAGGCTCATGCACGACGGTCAATGGCAGCTTGTCCGCATAGCGCTCCAGCACCGACGCCGTGTCGTCCTGACTGCCGTTGTCGGCAACCAGCAACTTCCATCCGCCCTCGGGGCTTTGCACCGACAGCAACGCCTCGAGCATCCGCCCCACACCCTCGGCGCGGTCCCGCGTCGCGAAGAGCACTGTCATCATCGTTCGGTCATCCCGATTGGTTGCCGGCGGCCGGAGTGTTCGCGGGCGGGTCCCAAATTCATCCAAAACACCCGAGGCGTGGATAGATGGACAATCGACCACCTCGGCCCGGTTCGCCGAGACAATCCGATAAACCGACCGACCCGGCTCCCCCGGTGCCCTCAAACGCCGAAACATCCGGCCATCAGTTACTCGGCCGCGCCCGGACCGGTTCGCAACAGGCGGACGCTGGAAGGAAGTGTCGGTTCGAAGTGCTCCAGCGCGGTCGCCGCGGCCGCGACATCTTCGGGCCGTCGAGCATAGAAATGGTAGCGGCGCGCAGTGTCGCTCGAGATCGTCCCGCCGAGCCGCAGTTCGCCGATCATCGTCCATGCGGCGGGCACGTTCGGGTCGACTGCCGGATCGATGATGGCAAGCCCAACCTCATGGCTTGCCAACAGGCCGTCCATCCATTCGCTTGTCCTCGCCCGTGCACGCTGCTTCCGCGCCACTTCGGATCCTAGACCCGACAAATCCAGAACGTAATGTGTGTTCTCAAAGTTGAGATAGCCGATCTGATCGACGGCGACCGGTGCGCGATAGAACCGCGTCACAAAGCGGTGCAGTTGGTAGGGTCCCTGATATTCCTTCGCGGCCAACGCCGGGATCGGGCGAACTGCGTCGCGTATCCGGCGAAGATCAGCAGCAAGCTGACCGCCACGACGGAGACGCTCGACCAGGTGACCCGCTCGCACCACGCACTGACCTGGTCTCGGAATATCACCGCGACGCCGCATAGATTGAGAACCAGGACGTAGCCTTCGTAGCGTGAGGGGGTCCAGCCCAATTTCCCGCCGGCGATCTGGGCAACCGTCACGAAGGTCATGAAGGCAAATGTCACGAGCTTGATCTGGACGGACTTTTCCATTGGACGACGTGACAAAGCGTATTCCAGTCGCCCGCCAGCCAAGCCAGCCCAGCACCACTCCGCCCAGCATTTGGGCGGCACCGAAACTGTTCAGATTGCCGAACAGGTTCTTCACGATCGCCACCACGACCGAGGCCAGGCCGCTATGAGAGACGGCGGCGGCGTTGGACCAGTCGGAGCGGGCCAGCACCGAGCTGGGCAGCAGCGGGAGACCGAGCGAATGGAGGAACAACGAGTATCCACCGACCAGGAAGACGACCAATCGCCACCATCGCGAGCGCATAGGCGTATCTGCGGAAGGCGATGAAGATGAGCGCATCGGCGACCAGCATCCCCGCCGCTTCGAAACGGACGACGGGCTGGATGATGATGCAGGCAAACCACCACCAGTCACATCGGCCATGCACCACGAATCGGACGAGGCCCAGCAAATAGGCAACGGTCATCGCGATATGAAAGGAATGCTCAAGCCCGGTTAGCGCCAGTCCCGGCAGGTCGAGGGCCAGCGTCACTACGGCCGCCAGGACGAACAGATAGCGCGGCGGGACGCGATCCAGCGGTATGCGGCATTCTCGCGCCAGCAGCACGGCAAATAGCCCGGCGGCCAGCGTGGACGCCAATATTGATGACCAGCGGCAGCATCGCGCCTAGGCCGAATGGCCGCAACGCCGCGAGCAGAAACGGATACAGGATCGATGAACTCGGCGCCGCGGCCTCGCCAGCGACCAGCCCGTAGTTGCCGACGGAAATCTGCTGCGCCAGAGCCAGATGCGTGTATGCGGCCTCCAGCGGATAGACGAGGTGGCCACCGGTGACGAACAGCACACTGACTACCTCGGCCGCCAGCAGCAGCGCGATGCCACCCAGCACCGCCATGAGAGGCCAAACGAATTCCGCCGAAACGCCACGGACAGAGCTGTCCGATACGCCACGGACCGAGACATCGACCGTGCCGCGCGCCGGCATGGGGGTCGAATTTGACGATGGAGAAGCGCTCACGGCCACCTTGCGTATCACTCTCTGAAAGGAGATATCAACTTAAAGCACAACGCCAGTTGTGCGTTTCTGCGGCTGTCGAGCACTTGTCGGGCATGCCTGGCACATCGTAGTCACCGACCCGGTCCACGTGCAATGCACATATCACCTGACACCGGGGTTCTGAAGTCAACCTCCGGCATATGTTACTCTCATGTCATACCACCGTAGGAAACCGGCTGCGATAATAATTTCGTGTGAGCGAGAAACCTCCGGGAATCTCAGGTCGGGCGCTATTGACCGCGGAGGGCGCCCGCCTCGGGTGCGAGGCCCGGCTCGTCCTGCTCTAACCCAGTCGCGGCTTGGCAAGCGACGCGAGATCGCAACCCACGGGCGCAGGCAATTCTTTTGTTCCATTGGCCCGGAATTCGGTCCACAATCGGTCGTGTCAATGGTCCGCATCGGGGGAAGCGCTTGGGTATGCCTGTTGTGGTGCCGGACGACGGAGCGGCATCAGTCCCGGCAACCGGGAGGCTGCGATCACGATGCGGTGCTAATTCGGCATTTCCGACAACGTCAATATCCCGAAGCCAGCTTCCTTTCGGCATTGGCTGTTGCTCGAATGCCCCGCTCCTGCACTGACCAGCGCCCTCGAGGATGCCGTGTCGAAGGTCGGGCTGGCCGATGGATGGACGCTGTTGATGCCGCGGCCCCCGCCTCCGCAGCGGACGCCAGTTGCTCGCGGCGGCGATGCCAAATCTGATTTCGCCGCGAACTGTTGCTGACAAACTACACCCTCGGGGGAATGCTTCCACGAAGTGTAGCGGGAACGGCTGCACCTTGAAGATCGCTGGTCGCGTATTATGGGTGTGCCGGAGCGCGCGGCTGTGCGATCTCTCGAAGTCGGATCTGAATCAGTTTCTTCGCCACTCGGTCGCTGGGCCGGTCGACGTGATCGCGCCCCGGCGTCCGGGCGCCAAATCGCAACACAGAGTTTCTCCAAAAATGAGCTCCACGACATTTCGACGCAGCGCTGCCGGTGCCGGCATGCCAGGCCTGAAAGGCCCGCTGCTGGTCCTGCTGATTTCGATCATCGGTTTCGCGGTCTCGCGGCGGGTGATGACCCACCTTGGGCAGTGGTCGGACGTGTTCTCCAGCCTCGCCGTGGTCGTCACCTTCGCCGTCGCCCTCGGCTTTCGGCAAGTTCGCTACCAGGAGCTGACAGCGCCGCTGCGGATCACCATCGCGCGCCATTGGGATCATCGTGCTGATCCAGGTCGCCTTCGATTTGTTTGGTCCGTTTCCGGGACCACCGAATATCCTGTTTGGCGGCCAGGGCTCGGCGCTGTATTTTCGCTACGCGGCGATCCTTGGCGTCGTGGCAGGCGTGGCGGCGCTGTGGCGACCATCATTCCTCGCCCCGCTGTTCCTGTATTATGTCGGCTGGCGGGAACTGATTGGGACGGTATCGGGGATCCGCGTCGTCGACACTGATTATCTCGGCATGATCGATGTTGGATACTTTTCGACGCTCGGCGCGTTCGTGGTGATTTGGGTGACTTCCGCCTGGACGCTCGATCGATTTCCCTTTCCTGCGGTCCTTCCTGCTCGCCGCGAAGACAGCCGAGGCGGTTCGGACCCGGATATTCAACCTGATCTGGGCCTGCGCGGTCGGCGCACATCTGGGAAGTTATTTCTGGTCGGCGGTCGCCAAGATCCAGGTCAGCGGCGACAACCCGCTGACCTGGGTATGCACAACCCGACCCAGACCTCGATCGTCATCGGGCTGGAGCGAGGGGACAACCCGCTGGCGACGTTTCCCCATGTGCTGCAGATGGTATGGGACGGAATCATCGGCGGCCAGCCTTACCTGAATATTGTCGTGTTCGCAAGCCCAGTTACTGGCACCGCTCGCGGCGTTGTCGCTTCCTGTCCTGTCGGCCTTCTGCCTGCTCTATGATTTCTTCCACATCGGCGTCTACTTCACCTTGGGTGCGCTGTTTTTCTTCTGGATCGCGCTCAACCTCGTGATCGTCGCGGCGGCGGCTTCGCTGCCTCAAGGGACGGCTTCACGCCAACCATGAGGATCGTGATGGCGCTGACCGTGCTGTTCGGCCACTATTTCTTCTATACCAATCATCTGGGCTGGCTCGACACCGCGAAACTCGCCAGTCCGCAATTCTATGCGGTCACGCGGGATAATCGTACGGTCCTGGCGCCATCGAACTACTTCGGCATCTACTCGTATACCATCGCGCAGGCGGCGATGTATATTCCCGACGGGCACTTCCCGTTCAGGCTAGCCGGCAACACGCTGGACCCCAAGACCTGGGAGGATGGCCGAACCTGCGGTCCCGAAATTTCCGAGCACCAGGATACCGGCGTCACCCTGGATGCGGTGAAGGCGATGGTCCTCGATACCGACCGGCTGATGCGTGACCATCCCACTGTAAAAAGCGAAAATCTATACTATTTCTATCCGCATCACATGCTGCCGAACCCGTGGGTGTTCACCGAGTTCAATAATCTCCAGTATCGACGACATCGTCGGGTATGAGTATGCGATGGATTCGGTCTGCCTGACCCTCAAGGATGGACGACTCGCCCGTGACGTACACAAGCACTCAACTTTCCGATTCGATCTCCGATGATCCGGAGGACATCTGGGTCGTTTACGACCAGGAATGTCCGTTCTGTAGCCGCTACGTCCTGCTGTATCAGTTGCGGGAGCAGGGGCGGCGCGTCCATTGATCGACGCCCGCTCCGATCATCCGCTGGTCGCGGCGGTCCGTCTGCATAAAACTCGACCTCAATGAGGGCATGGTCGTTCGGTGGCGCGGACAATTCCACTATGGCTCGGAAGCGATGCATCTGCTTGCCCTTCTGGGAAGCAACCGCTCGGTGTTCAATCGCCTCAACCAGGCGATTTTCTCGAACCCGAAGCTTGCCCGGGTGCTGTATCCCTGGCTGGTGCGTGGACGCAAGCTGACGCTTCGGCTGCTTGGCCGCAAACTGATCGACGATGCCTGAGGACTGTACCAGACGATACATCGTCCGTTCTGCGCGGCACGCCGGGGCATGTGCGCCTCACAATGACGTCCTTGCGCTCGTCACGATAACGTCATTGTTTCAGCTTAACGCGGTGAACTCGAGGGACCGCGCAGGCTATTGGTTCTCCTGGCCATTCCGGTGCCAGGTGGGGATTGACGATCGTGTGCCGAATCGGGTTGGTGATCTGGATAGCCGTGATTGTCATGGCGCTTCCCTATGGCGGGACGCCGATGCCCAGCCGGCCCGGGGCGCCGGTGCGCCGCCGGGCATGCAATGCCGGCGAGCCATCGATCAGGCGGAGCGATCGTGAAGGTGCCCGATCAATTGCTGGCCGCAATCGGCAGGGTCGAGACCGGACGCTGGGACGCAAAAGCAACAACTGGCACCCATGGCCGTGGACGATCAACGCCGAGGGTGAAGGTCGCTTCTTCGAGACGAAGACGCAAGCGATCGCCGCGGTCCGTCATCTTCAGAAGCAGGGAGTGACCTCGATCGATGTGGGCTGCATGCAGGTCAATCTCATGCACCATCCGAACGCGTTTCGCCTCGCTCGATCAGGCTTTCGACCCGCCGTCGAATGCATTGTATGCGGCACGCTTCCTGCGTGAGTTGTTTGATCAGACCAATGACTGGAAGCAGGCAGCCGGGCTCTACCACTCGGCGACACCGCAACTCGGTGCCGACTACCGGCGTCGGGTCCTGGCCGCCTGGCCCGCGGAGACCGTCCTCCAGCCGTCGCTCATTCGGGACAGGCTGGCCGAAGCCTGGGCGGCGACCCTCCGGCCGAAATCGCGGCCCGCGACTGAGGTGGTGTTGCCAGTCGCCCAGCCAGCCAACAGTGGCGACCATCCAGACGGTCGACCCAGCGGTTCAGAACTCCGCCTCGCAACGTATGGCCACCCGATGCCGGAGACTGTCTCCCGCTGACTGAATGACAGCCTGGCGCTGACCGAATCGAAAGTACCAATCCGGCGTCCGAGGTTCCTGGACGCTCACTTTGTGGTGTCAGCGGCGCTCCCTTCCTGCCCGCCCTTGGAACTGCCGAGCGTCCTCCGGCACTCTTGCGACAGGCTGACCCAGGTCCTGGCGCAGGCAGCTCGTCTGGGAGGTTTTGCTGGCATGCTGCTGGCTGCAGAATTTGTGGAAATCCGCGGCACAGCCCTTCTGTACGGCCGCGACTGGGAAAACGAGGGCCCCGCCCCGCTGCGCCGGGATGAGGACGAGCATCAAGGGAGCAACGATTGTCGCGCATTGCCGCAGCCGCGCATGTCCCTGCATCATACAGCCTCCGCACTGGTCGGCATGCCGCACCCGACCGCGTCGTAAGCTGACACACGGTCGCCAACGTGTCATCATCGGACTCGGCTGATTGCATCGAGAAGGCAACGTTCCGGTGGCGCCCGATGGTCGGCCGCCTGGCGTCGGCATGTCCGCTATACCTCGGCTCCCGCGGCACGCATCAACGCAACGGCGGCATCGCGGGCCTGGCACGCAACGACCGCATCCCCGTGCACCAGCATCGAGGCAATCGCTCCTTCCATCAACAGCGCGATCTGGCTCGCGAGCGCATCGGGATCAGCAGCTCCAACCTGTACCAGAAGGGAACGGATGTGCCGCCGCCGATCTTCTTTATAACGAATCGCGATGGCCCGAGCGGCTTCGCAGTCCTGCGCCAGCTCGGTTACGGCATTGACAAACGGGCAACCGCGAAAATCACCCGCTGCAAATCGTCGATACAACTGATCGAACAGCGCCAGTATCTGCGACCCCGGCGGGTCGTGCGATACAGGCAGCGGGCGAATGCGATCGCGCAGGTAAGCCGCCACTAACGCGTCCTTTGACGGAAAGGTGTCGTATAACGATCGCTTGCTGATCCCGGCCTCGGCCGCGATCGCATCCACGCCGACGGCCCGGATACCCTGCTGGTAGAACAGCCGGTCGGCCGCCTGCATAATCCGGGCGGCCATCGGCAGTCGTTCTACCTGTCCGGCGTTGCCGGCCCCCGGCGCCGCGTCGGTCACCTTGCTCAATCTCCCCTGGCCCTCAGAATTTACCTTGCCGGCGGCCGGCCTGCATCCCACCTGTGTCGCCACACAGATCGGTGTGCCACAGGGCGAAGACAAGGAGAAGAATGTCGTGGACGTGTTCACTCTACTGCCACAGGTCGAGGGCGAGGTTGTCTATCTGGCAAAAACCGCGGAGCGGCCTCACATCTACACTTACGATCCGCCCGGCGGTGTGCCGAAGACGAACATCGTCAACGATCAGCATGTGGTGCCCATCTTCGATATGCGGCCGCTCGCGCACGACCTGTCGCTTGACGTGCAGGGGTTCGTGCTGCTCGAGGCGCCCAGCGCCGTCGCGGACTTCTACGATGAGCAACAGTTGCGCGACACGTATTATCCGGAAGCCGAGGCGTTGGTGAAGCAGGTGACCGGCGCCGCCCGGGTCGTGGTGTTCGACCACACGATCCGTCGCCGTGAGCGAGGGGTCGAGGATCGCACGCCGGGCATCCCGCGTCAGCCGGTGACGCGCATCCATGGCGACTACACCGAGGTCTCGGGACCGCAGCGCGTGCGGGACCTGATGGGTGACGAGGCCGCGGATCTGCTGACCCGTCGTTTCGCCATCATCAACGTATGGCGGCCAATCCGCGGACCGCTTTACGACGCGCCCTTGGCGGTGTGCGATGCTCTGAGCGTGTCACCAGGCGATCTTGTGCCGCAGGACCTGATCTATCGGGATCGCACCGGCGAGATCTATTGCCTGACCTACAACCCGGCGCATCGCTGGTATTACGCGCCGGCCATGCGGGCAGACGAAGCGCTGCTGCTGAAGTGCTTCGACTCGCTGAAGGACGGCCGAGCGAGGTTCATGCCGCATACGTCGTTCGCCGATCCGAACGCGCCGGCGAAGCCGCTGCCACGCGAAAGCATCGAGTTGCGAACTCTGGTTTTCTTCGATCACTGACCGCGACCACTTCGGCGGCCACCCGCCTGCCGACCTCCCTTGTCATCCCCGGCGAAGGCCGGGGATCTCCCGTGTTCGCTGTCAAGCAAAATCCGTGTGTCCCGTATGGTGACCCAGCCTGACCGAGGTTCGCGTCGTGCTCGCGGCCGTCAAGGACGCTGCGCGCCGCCGCGCGGTGGCCTCGGAAGGCCGAGGCCATCCCTGACCGCCGCTGCGCGCGGCGCGGTTCAGTTCCCAGGCCGGGACGAGGAAACGGCGCCCAACCGAACCAGGAAACGGATGCGGTTGTCATGCCGTCACCGTCTCGGTTGGCTGCCACGGCTGGCGATCCCTGGCGATCGCATTCAGGGTCACCAGCATCTTGCGCATCACCGCGGTCAAGGCGACCTTGCCAGGCCGCCGATTGGTCTGCACCAGGCGCTGGTAGAACGCCCGCATCGTCTGGTTGTAGCGAATGGCGATGCGGGCGGCGTTGAACAGCACCCGGCGCACGCCAGGCCGCCCGTGGCCGGTGACGGCGCGGCCGCGCTGCGTGCCGCTGTCGCGTTGTTGCGGCGCCAAACCGACCAGGGCGGCGATCTGCTTTCCGGAGCGGCTGCCAAGCTCGGGCAGTTCGGCCAGCAGGGTGTGCACCGTGACCGGCCCGACTTCCTTCAGGCTGCGCAACAATGCGGCCATCGCGGCGAACTCGGGCGTCGTGCGGATGGTCTGCTCGAGCGCCGTCTCGATCGCCGCCAGAGCGCTCTCAAGCGCCTCGGCGACCACGGTGAAGCTAGCTTTCGCGGCCGCCGAGCTGGCCATTGCGGCGCGACAGCGTTCGCCCTGCAGGGTGGCGACCAACTGCCGCCGGCGGGCCGACAGTTCGCGCAGTGTCTCGTTGTCCTCGACCAGCGGGGCGAGGCCGCGGCTGGCCAGCTCGATGGCGGCGAAGTCGGCCAGCAGGCGGGCGTCGATCGGATCGGTCTTGGCCTTGACGCCGCGGCGACGGCGGAAGGCGACGATCTCATTCGGATGCACCCGGGCGAAGGCGAGGCCAGCTCGGCGCAGCGCGCGCTTCAAGGGTCGCTCGTAGCCGCCTGTCGGCTCGAAGGCGACGAGGTCGACGCTGGCGGTATCCAGCGTGCCGAGCCAGTGTTGGATCGCGGCGTCGCAGTTGTCGATCCGGCGATGACCGGGCCGCCCGGCCGTTGCTACATCGATCCAGCCCTTGGAGACATCGACGCCGATGAACTGCTTGTCTGGCATGATGAGTTCCACCACTATGGTTGTCGTGGTCCGCACGCTGGATTGCATCCGGGCGAACAGCCCTCACTCCCGTACGCTGTAAGACCGTGACGCCGGCAGGCCCGAGATCCCCACGGTCGCACAGACCAGCCCACGACCCGAGTGTCTGCCGGCGTCTCCCTGTCTCGCTCCAGGGAGCCGCAACATGCAACCCACGACTTCGCCTGCCTCGAGCGGGTGTGTGTCAGTTTGCGCGTTTGGTTCGAAAGCTCTTCTGGTCAATACCCGGCGGCGCGATCCACCACCTCCTTCAACGGTTGTCCGTCGAGATAACGCCGAAGGTTATCGACGAACAGGCGAGAAACGATCTGGTCGCGTTGCGGATGTGGACCGCCAATATGGGGCAGCACGAGAATTCCCTCGGCGGTCCAGAAGGGATGCTCCGACGGCAGCGGTTCCTGCCGAAAGACATCGAGCACGGCCCCGGCGATTTGTTTCGACTTGACCGCGGAGATCAGGGCGGCATCGTCGATCAGTTGACCGCGCCCGAAATTCAGCAGCCAGGCGCTCGGTTTCATCCTCCCCAGCCGCTCGGCGCTGATGAAGTTCTGCGTGTCTGGTGTTGACGGCAGCAGTAGCAGAACGAAATCGGCCTGTGCCAATACTGTGTCGGTTCGTTCCGGAGGCAGCACCTCGGCGACTCCAGGTGTGGGCTGCGGCCGGCGGCGCGTGCCGACCACACGCATCCCGAGCGCTGAGGCTATACGCGCGACTTCATGCCCGATTGCCCCGAGTCCCAGAATGCCAAGCGTTTTTCCGTTCAGCGGTTCGGCGACGCGGTTGGTCCACTTGCTGTGCTTCTGGTCCTGCGCGCTCGCGGCGTAAGGCTTGGCGACGTAAAACAGCGCGCCGATGATGTTTTCCGGCATCGACTCGCGATGGGTCCCGCGGGCGCAGGTCAGGGTCAGCTCCGACGGCAGGTCGGGCAGCGCCAGCCACCCTTCGACTCCTGCGGTGAGCGCCTGCGCCCAGCGCAGGTTCGGCATGCTGGGCAGCAACCCCGGCGGCACGATCGCGGCGAGCAACACCTCGGTCCGCGCGCGCTGGCCGTCGGAAGGCGTCGTGCCCCGCCCCAGCGTCTCGATCACAACTCGGTCCGCCAGCCCGGCCTTGCCGATGGCGTCGATGTACGGGGCGGCTGCGTCAGTCCAGAGCAGCAGGCGGGCGGCGTTGGTCATGGCGAACTCCTGAGCATGTGCCGCCAGTTTATGCAGACCGGCGCGGAGTGCCATGGCTGGTCGGCACGGACCACGCCGTTTCGTTTGGCGGCGAAGATCGCGTGCCGACCACCTACGGCAGCAGCACCCCCGGTTGTCGAAGCGACACGTTCTCGTCCGGGGCCTCGGTGTATCGTACGGCGGAGTGACTTGCGCATTAGGTGCGGCGGGAGTGCCCCCAGTCATTGGGCAGACGCTTCCGTATCTGCAACGGATTGACTATCGCTGCCACCGCTCGTGATCAAAGGCTAAACCGCTCCACTGTCGCCTTGGCGGGCTCAATGAGTATGCGACTGATGTTCGGCGCTTTGTCGCTAAGCGCCGAATCCTTGATCCGGGCTCCGGTTTTGAGGACCGAATGGATGTCCGGGGCCACTGCGTCCGGAGCCTCCCATTGCACCATATGTCCGCTTTCGGCGTCTTGTTCCCCGGATGACGGCAAGGGCAAGGTCTCATATCGTTACTTATAAACAACGCTATCATTGACTCTAGCTGCATCCACCAATGCCTGCCTCATAATCATATCCTGGGTCTCCCAAAGTAGCAGCGTGGGAACTTTCGACGTCCTGGGTTTTTCTCGGACGTCCCGGCACAATCACTTGCCGGCGGCATGCTGGTATCACCAAATCGATCGGGATCAGCGGAAGGCCCGGATCTGTCTCTGTGCAGCGCTGTCGACGTCGAGGCTCTCCGGGGACGATCGAGGGGACCCTGGCAGGTTGAGATTTTTGCGTTAACTCGACAGGCTGTTAGGATGCCGCCCCAAACAAGAATACGGGCCCGACACAGATGGCTGGCCGATCCTTCCACATCGTAATCGTCCTGGCCCTGCTGCTGGCCGGAGTGTTCGGGGTCGAGCGGGCTCAGGCACTGGGGGACAAGCCCAGACCGGGCGAGACCATCAGCCAGTATCTGACGCCGGACATCCTGCAGGCGCTGTTTCCTGGCGCCGACCGGATCGGTGACGTTGGCGGCACACCACCGGCGGCCACCGTCTACAAGGCGGACCGGCCGATCGGCTACATCTTCTCTACCTGGGACGTGACCCAGTCCCGGGGTTTCGCCGATCGACCTATGGTGCTGCTGGTCGGCCTCGGGCTGGGTGGCCGGATCACCGGAGCAAAACTGGTGCACCACGCCGAGGCGATCGGCATTCTCGGCCTCCGCGAGGAGGACTTTGATCACTTCCCCGATCAGTTCGCCGGCTATGATATCAAGAACGGCGTCGATGTGGTCCGGGAACTGACACCTCCCCCCCGGGGTCAGGGTGACGCTTTACCGCAGGCGGCGCAGGGACCGGCCGTGGTGAAGGTGGACGCGATCGCGCACGCCACGGTCAGTTCGGTCTTCATGAGCGACGCGGTGGTGCGGGGTGCGCGCATCGTCGCTCGCAGCCGAGGCGTCGTGGCGTCCGCTGGCGTGCGCTCGGGACGTATCGACGTTGACCGTTTCGAGCCAGCGAACTGGCAGGCTCTAGAGGCCAGCGGGGCCGTCGCCCATCTCCATCTCACCCATAACGACGTGCTGGGCAAATTGCGTGAGCGAGGCGCCACGCGGATCGCTGACGGTGATCGTGCCGCCGCGGGTGAAGATTTGTTTCTTGATCTCTACGTTGCGCTGCTCACACCCGCCGGGATCGGGATCAACATTCTGGGCAGAGCGTGGTACGATCAGTACGTGTTCACTGCGTTGCGCGGCGTCGACGATCAGCGCCTGCTGATAGCCGCGAAGGGACACTTCTCCATTTTGGGTACGGACTGGGAGAACACCGAGACCATCGCCCCGATCGAGCTTGTCCAAGGCGAGAAGACGATTCGCCTGCCGAGCAAGGTGATCAAGACGCTGCCGTTTCTTTCCGGGGATGGTGCTCCGAAACTGAGCGAGCGTGCGCTCGTCAAGCTTCCCGGTGAAGCTGGGCTCGACCCAAGCCGTCCCTGGCAGGTGCGGCTTTTGGTCCCTGGCGAAACCGCCGATGGCACGCCGGTATTTGCCGATTTTGTGCTGCCGTACCGCCTGCCCGATGCCTACCTGTCGAAGCCGGTGACGGATGCAGGCGCGGCCGATGCCGACAGCGGTGGGGGTCTCGCCTGGCTGACGATCTGGCGCTCGCGTCTGGGCGAAATCGCGATCCTCAGCGTCGCCTTGACGGCGCTCACGGCGATCCTGTTCCTGCAGGCCCCGATCAGCCGCAGGCCCCGGCTGCATCGCTGGATCAGGATCGGCTTCCTGGTCTGGACCCTGGTCTGGCTGGGCTGTACGCCGGCGCTCAGTTGACCGTCGTTCTTGTGATAACCGCGATCCATTCGTTGGTGACGACCTTCCGATGGGACTTCCTGTTTGCCGACCCGCTGGTCGCAATCCTCATCGGCTTCACCATCGTCAGCATGTTCTTCTGGGGCCGCGCGGCCTTCTGCGGCTGGCTCTGCCCATTCGGCGCGTTGCAGGAACTGACCAATAAGGCGGCCCGCCAACTACGCATTCCGCAGCTCAAGATCCCGGTCGTGCTGCACGGCCGGCTGGTGGTTGCAAAATACGTGTTGTTCGTCGTGCTGGTGGGCGTATCGTTCTTTGCCTGGGACCTGGCGATGGCCGGCACCGAGATCGAGCCGTTCAAGGCCGCGATCATTCTGCGCTTCATGACGCAATGGCCAATGGTCGCCTACGCCCTGGCGCTGATCGCGGCCAGCCTGTTCGTCGAGCGCTTCTACTGCCGGTTTGCCTGTCCACTTGGCGGAGGACTGGCCATCCTCGGCAAGGTCAGGGTTGTCAATTCGCTGAAGCGCCATTCCGAGTGCGGCAGCCGCTGCCGTGTTTGTGAGACCGTTTGTCCGGTGGGCGCGATCAAACGCAGCGGTCAGATCGACATGAACGAGTGTTTCTTTTGTCTCGACTGCCAGGTCACCTATTACAACGACCACATCTGTCCGCCGATGGTGTGGCGCCGCAAGCTGCTGGAACAGACGCCGGGCGGCCGGACCGAAGCAGTGGGAACGCAGGTTCGGGCGACAAGCCGATGAAGGGCAACCTCGGGCGCCGGCGTGCTGTTACCATCATGGGGGCGTTCGCGGGCATGCCGCTGCTCTGCGGTGACCGCCGATGGTCAGATCCGGCGCTGTACCAGTGGCACGGCTCGTCGCTGGGATCGCCTTCGCGTCTGCTTCTTTGTCATCCAAGCCGAGCGGCAACCGAGCGAGCTATCGCCCTCTGCGCCGACGAGATCGAAAGGCTGGAGCGCATTTTCGCATTGTATCGCAACGACAGCGAGGTCGTTCGCCTGAACCGGGATGGTCAGATCGCGGCGCCCTCGCATGATCTGCTGATGGTCCTTTCGGAATGTCACCGGTTATCCGCGCTGAGTGGCGGTGCGTTCGATGTCACGGTGCAACCGCTGTGGGATCTGTACGCCGCACATTTCTTTCAGGCCGGGACGCCGGTGACGGGGGGACCGGAACCGCGCGCCGTCGCGGCGGCGCTCGCCCTTATCAACTGGAGGGAGATCGAGTTCAGCGGCAGACGCGTCGCGCTGGCAAAGCCCGGCATGGGCGTCACGTTCAACGGCATCGCCCAGGGCTATGTCACCGACCGCATCATCGGGATCTTGCGCGAGAACGGGTTCGACCGGGTTCTCTCCGATCTGGGCCGAAGCGAGATCTACGCGCTTGGTCGCCATCCCGATGGCCAGCGCTGGCGGGTCGGGCTGGCTGACCCGCGGCAACCCGACAAATTTGCTAGGGTGCTCGATCTCGCGGAAGGGTCGGTTTGCACATCCGGCGGCTACGGCACAAGGTTCGAGGCGAGTGGCAAATACCATCACCTATTCGATACCGCAACGGGCGGCAGTGCTAATCATTACCTGGCCGTATCCGTGTTCGCACCGAGCGCGATGCTGGCGGACGCATTGTCCACCGCGCTGTACGTTACGGCGCCGTCGCGAAGCGGGGACCTGCTGGCTAGTTGGCCTGGCGTCACTGCTCTGGTAACGCTCGCCGATGGCGCGGTGCAGCGGCTTTCGAGCCAGACCGTTTAGGAAAGCGCGCGGCGTTCGGTGGGCCGTTGCAGCCACAGATCGGTTCAGCGCATGCCGGCTCGGCGCGTTCTGGCCGGGGCGACCGGGCTGAGTGCGGCGGCACTCGTCAGATAGACGATCGGGTCTGGAGAACCTGGCGATGATCGAACCAAGGATGATGAGTTGGTTCAGCAACCTGGCGGCCTTTGCGAGTGCCCGGTATCTCCATCCAACATCATGGTAGGGAATCCTATTTTTCTGCTGATTTCAGCATGGACTGCTATGTCGTTACGGCGTCGCCTCAAGATATCGCGGGGATACGCTGGTATCCTGGTCGCAGACCGCCGAAGGCACAGCGGTCGGCACCGGCCACAATTCAAACCAACTGGCCGGCCAGATCGGGTCAAGCACACCGGGTCGACGATTAGGACAGGGCTGGCCGTCTGTCCGCCCAGGGCTGGATCTGCTCGAACGCCGCCGAGGCCTGCAGCACGCCCAGGTCGTCGAAGCGCTTGCCGACGATCTGCAGACCGACCGGCAGACCCTCGGCGGTAAAGCCGCAGGGGACGCTCGCGGCCGGGTTCCAGGACATGTTGAACGGATAGGAGAACTCGGCCCAGCTCACCCAGTCCCAGTCATGCCGCGGCCAGTGGTCCGGCATCAGCTTTTCGGCCGGGAAGGCGGCGACCGAGACGGACGGGGTCAGCAGAAAATCCCAGTCCTCGAACCAGCGGTGGATGCCGGCGATGTAGGGCATCTTGCGTTCGCGCGCCAACTGGTAGTCCGCGACCGAGACATCGTCGGCGGCTTTGATGCAGGCCACCAGGCCAGGGTCCATCCGCGTCTCCCACTTCTCCAGGTAGGGCTTCAGGCGGGTCATGTGCGCGGACCAGAAGAAGCGGATCAGTTCGGGTCCCGGCGCCGCCCATGGCGTCGGCACCTCCTCCACCGTGGCGCCCAGTTCGGTGAACCGCTCGGCAGCGGCCTTCACCAACGCGGCGACATCCGGATCGACCCGGGCGACGCCGAGGTCGGGGCTATAGGCGATGCGCCTGCCCTGGATGCCCTCGTGCAGCCGAACCTGATAGGCGGCGGGCCCGGCTTCCAGCGTGGTGTAGTCGAGCGGATGCGGGCCGGACATCACCTCCAGCATCAGCGCGCTGTCGGCTACGGTGCGGGTCATCGGACCCATGTGGGAGGTCATGTCGCCGGTGCTGACGGGGTAATACGGCACGCGGCCGAAACTCGGCTTCAACCCGAACACGCCGCAGAAATGCGACGGCATGCGGATCGATCCGGCGCCGTCACTGCCCTGATGCAGCGGCCCGAACCCCGCCGCCGCCGCCGCGCCCGCCCCCGCCGAGGACGCGCCGGCGTTGTAGCCGAACTTCCACGGATTGTGCGTGATGCCGGTCAGCGGCGAGTGCGACACGCCGGTCCAGCCGAACTCGGAGGTCGTGGTCTTGCCCAGGATGATGGCGCCCTCGTCCTTCAGGCGCGGCACGACGGGCGTGTCCTCGGTCGGCTGATGGCCCTGCATGATCAGGCTGCCGCTCTGCGTCGGCATGTCCTTGGTGATGGCGAGGTCCTTGATGGTGACCGGCACGCCGTGCAGTCGGCCGATGCGCTCGCCGGACATCAGTTTGGCCTCGGCCGCGCGGGCGGCGTCCATCGCCTGGTCGGCGGCGAGATAGGCGAAAGCGTTGACCTTGGGCTCCAGCGCCTCGATCCGGGCCAGCAGCGCGCGCATGTATTCGACCGGCGACAGTTGCTTGGTGCGGATCATCTCCGCCAGCTCGGTCGCCGGCAGAAACCCCAGGTCTTCCTGATCCATTCTTTGTCCTTGTCTGCTTGGTCGTTGGTCGGCTGGTGCGGGCGCCCAGGGTTCAATAGGTCGCCCGGCCGCCGGAGACGTCGAACACGGCGCCGGTGGAGAAGCTGCATTCGGCGCTGGCGAGCCACAGCATCAACGACGCGACCTCATCGACCTCGCCAAATCGGGCGATGGGGATCTTCGACAGCATCCACTCGATCTGCTGGTGCGTCATCTGGTCGAAGATCGGCGTCTTGACCGCGGCGGGGGTGACGCAGTTGACGCGGATTTCGCTGGCCGCCAGCTCCTTGCCGAGGGATTTGGTCAGTCCGATCACGCCGGCCTTGGACGGCGGAATAGGCCGAGGCGTTGGGGTTGCCCTCCTTGCCCGCGATCGAGGCGATATTCACGATCCGCCCGTAGCCGTTGCGCCCGCATGAACGGCACGACCGCTCGGCAGCAGTAGAACACGCCCTTGAGATTGATGTCGATGATCCTGTCCCAGGTCGCGACCGGGATACTCCCAGGTCGAGTGGTTCGGGCCGCTGATGCCGGCGGAGTTCACCAGGATGTCGATTTTCCCGAGTGTCGCCGCGGTCGCGTCCGCCGCGCGCTGCACCGCGTTCGGGTCGGTGACGTCCAGCACAACGGTATGCGCGGCGCCGGATCGGGCGAGACCGGCTTCGTCCATGTCCCACAGGCTGAGCCTGGCGCCCTCGGCGGCGAGGCGTCGAGCGATACCGGCGCCGATGCCGGATACGCCGCCGGTGACGATGGCCGTGCGTCCTGCGAACCGTTGGGTCATGGATGGCTCCCGTTGATGGCCCCGGCGTTGGGGCCGCAAGTGTGGGCGGGGTTGGGGGGTTGGTCCAGGGGGAAGACGGCGGGTAAGGCGACAAGGTCGGCCTACGGCGATTTCCGTTCGGTGGAGGGCTGGTATAAACTCCTTTAGGCAAGCCATCCAGTTGACACATCTCATGGTTGGGTAGTGGGTCAACTTCCACCACCCATGGTTGGAAACGGTCGACGATGCCCAGAAACGACAGTTAGGCAGGATGAGAGAACAGCCCCGGTAGCAGACGATCGTGCTGCCCCTGAGAGCCTATTTCGATGGACTATCTACCTACCCCCATTGTCGCCAAGACTATTTAGTATGAAGTTCGATATGCGCTTCACTTCGTCTTTGTTTCCGTCCATCCACTGAACTATAAACGCCGACGAGACAATCTTCTCTGAGGTAAACCCAATCCTTTGTCCCATTTGGTTGAACAACAAGTGGGGGTCTCTATTAGTCCGGGATACTTCCTCTATTATTTCGCGTACCCGAATTTCCTTTTCAGGGGATATATGCAAGGCGACCGCCATCTTCATACCAAGTGTCGATATGTCGCTTCTAACATAATTAAAAACCACACTCTCGGGATTTGCGCCCGGCAATTTAATTACGCCAGCTTCGATGTTTTCCTCCTTGCTACTGTCGCCGTCCAAGATGCATAATGATTTTAGTTTGCCGGCCAACGCTGGGTTACTGCGATGGCCAGTATGGACGGAATAGGCTTGGCCTTCTCCATTGACTGCGTAGATGCCAATTTCCTCTATGCGATTTGCAATCTCACTTCTGATAATCGATTCCACCCATTCCTTGGAAAATACATCCTCAACAAAGATTGCCATCCTCTGATCGACACGCCCAGTAATTGCTCGCAGGGCTTCTATCGACACGCGGCCATGTCGCACTTTCCCGTCGATCGATGACCAGATGGCATCCGACGGCAATGGCAACAAAGCATGCTCGGAATGAGTGGTAAAGATGGCTTGAATTGATCTTCTGGAAGCCACATACCAAAAGGTATTCGACCATGCGCCTAACAGCAACGGGATGAAGACCATTTTCAATTTCTTCTATTCGTCCAAGCGTATTTGTCTCCGCTAGCTCGATCTCTCCGACCATCCTAAGTACGGAAGATTCCCCAGCGCCAAAATGAAACTCGGAATACGACAGAGTGCCATCGCTTCCGACGTAGAATGATTGTCTTTGGGATATGGTGGCGATCTCGAATTTCGAGACATCATTCCCCAAGATCTTTTCAGCTTGACTTTGAATCTCAGGTACTCAGTGCAGCGCGCCGCCCTGTGAAATCGTAATTGACCGTTGCTAATTTTTTGAATTCCCGGCGCTCCCTGCTGGAACCGTGCGATTGATGCCGAAATATAACACACCCGTCTCTCGATTAGGTCGTCCCGTACCCATTTGGACCGCTTAAATCTCGCGCTGCGAGGGATCATCTGTCTTGGGTTTATTCCCTTATCAATAAGTTCGTAACCAACGCTCCAATTCTCCATAAAGTCATCCCCGATAGAACTCTTAGGAAAAAAGAGCGCCGGGCGTATTGCTTTGTAGGCGATCGCCGCCGCTCCGAAAATCGTCGATTTGCCTCCGCCGTTCGTTCCAATCACCGCCGTGACAGGAAATTCTAAATTGACAACCTCGCCTGTGAATGCCCGGACCCTATTCAGCTTGATGGTCCTCAAATAAGCACCGTGACTTCTGTTTCTCTAACCTTAGTCAATAGTTCGCGTACCTGGCTGTCCCTAATTTCCGATTTGTACACTTAGCCGGCTCCCTACATCCCAATAGAAAACCCGCCATCGACCGGGATCGCCGTCCCAGTAACGAAATCCGACGCCGGGCCGGCGAGGAACGCGGCGATGCCGGCCATATCGGCGGGGGTGCCCCAGCGAGCGTGCGGCGTGCGCTTCTCCACGCTCTCGTGCAGCCCCTGCACCTGCTGCCGGGCGCGCTTCGTCAGATCGGTATCGATCCAGCCCGGCAGCACCGCATTGACCTGGATATTGTCCTTCGCCCACGCGGTCGCCATCGCTCGGCTCATCTGCACGATGCCGCCCTTGCTGGCGGCGTACGGCGTCGCGTACGGCGCGCCGAACAGCGACATCATCGACCCGATATTGATCATCTTGCCGCCGCCCGCCCTCACCATCGCCGGATAGGCCGCCTGCGAGCACAGGAATGCGCTCGTCAGGTTGGTGTCCAGCACGTGGTGCCACTCTTCCTCGGTATACTCCTGCGGCATCTTGCGGACCGAGGTGCCCGCATTGTTCACCAGGATATCGACCCGGCCGTATTTCGCCTCGGCGCCGGCAACCAGCGCCACGCACTCGGACTTCTTCGTCACGTCGGCGGCGATGAAGACGGCGTCGGTGCCGGCCTCCCGCAGCGTCGCCAGCGCCGACGCCGCCTTGTCCTCGTTTCGCCCGGCGATCACGATGCGCGCGCCGCACGACCGCGATACCCTGGGCCATGCCCGAGCCCGATGCCGCCATTGCCGCCGGTGATGATGGCGACCTTGCCGGTCAGATCGAACAACTTCATCTGGCTTCCCCCGCCTCGGACGTTTGGCGCAGCATGATGGGTCGCATCACGCCGCGCAAGGCGTCCCAACGAACCGCTCGACCCTCACGGCGTGGCGCGGGTCTCCGCCAGGTGGTCGAAGCGCCTGCGGAATGTTCCCAGGCCCATCGTCTGCGAGCGCAACTCGATGATCAGATCATGCATCTCGGCTTCCGGCACCAGCGCCTCCACATCGTCCCAGCCCGGCCACTCCGCCCGCTCGGCGAAGCCCAGGATCTGCCCGCGCCGTCCGGTCAGCAGCCGTTGCGCCCGCGCGGTGTAGTCGTTCGGCACGCTGACGGTGACATGGTCGATCGGCTCCAGCAGCACCGGGTCGGCTTTCGCCAGCGCCTCCTTCATGGCGATCTGGGTGGCGGTCTTGAACGCCATGTCGGAGCTGTCGACCGAGTGAAATCCTCCGTCCGTCAGCGTAACGGCCACGTCCACCACGGGATAGCCGAACGGTCCTTTCCGCGTCGCCTCCTCGGCGGCGTCGCCGACCGACGGGATGAAGTTGCGCGGCACCGCCCCGCCGACGATCTTGTCGATGAACACGAAGCCTTCGCCGCGCGCCCGCGGAGCGACCTCGATCTTCACGTCGGCGAACTGACCGTGACCGCCGGTCTGGCGTTTCAGCCGCCCATGCTCGTTGACCGGCTTGCGGATGGTTTCCTTATAGGCGACCTGCGGTTTGCGCGTCGTCAACTTCATGCCGAAGTTGCGCGCCAGGCGCTCGACCGTGGTCAGCAGATGCATCTCGCCCTGACCGTGCAGCACGGTTTCGCCGGTGTCCTGATCCTGAGTGATGAACAGCGACGCGTCTTCCTCGGCCAGCTTGTGCAGCGCGCCCGATAGTTTCACATCGTCCTTTCGGTCGGTGGTGGCGATCGCCATGGCGTAGACCGGCGGGGTCGCCTGCGGGAACGGCAGCGGTCCGGGCGTGGCGCCGGGCGACACCGTCGCGCCCGTCGCCACACCATCGAGGCGCCCCAGCGCCACGATGTCGCCGGCCTGCGCTTCGGGCACTTTTGTCAGGTCACCGTTGACGAAACGATAGATGCCGCCCAGCCGCGTGCCGCCCAGCGTGGCGCCGTCGCGGATCGCGCCGCTCCAGACCCGCGCATACGACAGCTTGCCGGTGTGCCCGGCGTATACCGTCTTGAACACCTGAGCCAACGGCGCCCCCGCCGTATCGATCGCCCTTCCGCTCGGCGGTCTCGGCCGCCTCGGGGGTGTCGTGACGCAGCGCCTTCCACAGCCGGCGTACCCCGGCGGCGGTTTCGGCGGAGCCCAGCAGCACCTCGATCACCGCGCCGGCCAGCAGGTCCTTGCGCATGTCGCGATAGAGTTCCTCGGGCGTCGGCTTGATGTCCTCCAGCAGCTTTTCCAGCAGCTCGTCGTCGCGATCGGCCAACGTCTCGACCAGGGTGCCCAGCGCCGCCTGCTCCTCGGCCAGCATCGAGGCCGGGATCTGCATGAGTTCCGAGGCCTGGCCCTTGCGATAGCGGTAGGCCCGTTCGCTCATCAGGTCGACATAGCCGCTGACGGCCTCGCCCTCGAAGATCGGCACCTGGCGCAGCACCAGCGGGCACGACGCGTGCGCCTGCAGAGCCGGCCAGCGTGTCGGCGACGCTGCCGTCGAGCGTGTCGATCTTGTTGATGAAGACCATGTGCGGGACGCTTTCCTCCCGCAGTGCCTTCAGCAGGGGCGCGACGGTGGCGGCCTTGGCCGCGTTCGGCTCGACCACGACGACGGCGATGTCCACCATGGCCAGGGCGGCGCGCGCCTCCTGGGCGAACTCGATCGACCCCGGGCAGTCCAGGATCGACCACTCGTCGCCGAGGATAGCCGCAGTGTCCGAGCCGCGTTTCGGTGGTCATCGGGCGGTTGCGCGGGTCCGCGGGGCGTTTGACGGGGGCGCCCGCGGCATCCAGCAGAGCCTCGAAAAGTGTTGATTTTCCGCTGCCGTAGGGGCCCACGAGGGCCACCGAGCGAGGACTGCCGGCGTTTCTTGTTTCGGGCATGGCCGTACCTCCTTCTTTACTTGAAGGCGCCAACCGAGACGCAGCCCATGTCAGGCGGCCACCCGGAGCGCCCTTTGCCCGTCGATGCTAACTCATCCGTGGCGGATGGCGAACCCGAAGTACGGCGCGCTCAGTAACTCGTGCGGTCACATGCCGGTCCTTGCGAGCCGTCACCCGCACGGGCCGGCCGCGATTGCCGCACCCGCTCCGTCCACAAGTGAATCAGCCGCTCTCGACTATGCCAGTTCGGCGAGAAGTGCCTTCGCTTCGAGCAACTCCCTGGTATCGAAACCTTCGGTGAACCAGTCGTAGATCGGAGCCAGCAGATCATAGGCTTCCGTGTGTTTGCCCTGATCGTGCCAGAGCCGAGCGAGGCTCAGCGACGCTTTCAGTTCGAACAGCCTTGCCGCCTGGCTTCGGCTGATGTCGATGGCGCGCATAAAGGCACATTCTGCTGCGGCGTCATTGCGTGGCCAGCACCCGAGCAAGATTTCACCACGCACCCGATGGAGGTCGGAAAGGCACCAGCGCTGTCCAGTCCGCTCGATGGCGACGAGTTGCCTATCGACGTTGGTAAGTCCCGCTTCAGGCCGGCCAGCTTCCGCTTCTGCCTCGGCCAGCAGAGTCATAAGTAGCGGCAGGAAAAACCCCCGTTGCTGCGAGTTCATGAGCACAACGCCTTCCTGCATCTCCTGCATGCCGGCCTCACGGTCTCTGCCGCCCCAACGTAACCAACCTTCGGCAAACGTACCGGTACGCGATCCAATCCGGCATCCTATGCTCACGGGCAAGGCCAAGGAGTGCTTGCACAAGCGGTGCGGCCCGAGTCACGGTCTCGTCGCATCATCTCGAATATTGCGACGAACGCATTTACCATCGCGATTGACGGAATATGCCTCGTGTCCAATGCGCGGACCGCCGCCTTCTCGATTAGGGAATCTCTGAACAAGTCCATCTCGACACGGTCACGGATCGATCTGTAGGAGGAAAGCCGCAACGGCGGAGTTGGTCTGAGATGCGGCAATCTACGCTAGCGAGCGTAAGCTTCGACAAACACAGTAAGCAAACCCGCCGGGCGAAGTTCCTTGCCAAGATGGACCAAGTCGTGCCGTGGCGCGAACTCTGCGCCCTGATCGAGCCGTTCTACCCCAGGTCCGGCAACGGGCGCCCACCGGTCGGCCTGGAGCGCACGCTGCGCCTCCACTGCCTGCAGCACTGGTTCAATCTGTCCGACCCCGCAGCGGAGGAATCGCTACACCACTCGCTCTCCATGCGGCGCTTCGTCGGCATCGACCTCGGCCGCGAGCCGGTGCCCGACGAAACCACCATCCTGAACTTTCGCCATCTGCTGGAGCGGCACAACCTCGGCAAGCCGCTGTTCGAGCGTGTGAACGAACACCTCGCCTCGCGCGGGATGAAGGTGGCCGGCGGCACCATTGTCGATGCCACCATCATCGCGGCGCCCAGCTCGACCAAGAATGCAGCCAAAGCACGCGACCCGGAGATGCACCAGACCCGCAAAGGGCAGCAATGGTTCTTTGGGATGAAGCTGCATATCGGCGTGGACAGCAAGACCAAGCTGATCCACTCGATGACTACCACAGCGGCGAATGTGCACGACGCTAAGTGCTAGACGCGTTGCTGCATAGCAACGAGACCCTCGTGTATAGCGACCAACGTATCAGAGACAGAAGAAGTGATCCGCGCGCATGCGCCAAACGCCAGAGACTTCACCAACCAGCGCTATCGTCACCGTCGTGTCGTCCATGAGTCGAGCGCGCAAGAACCAACGAAGTCCGACGTCCGCGCCAAGTCTAGCACCCATTCCGTGTATCAAGCCGTGTTCCGCTTTGCCAAGTGCGCTACCGCCGCTAGCGAAAACACGCAGCCGCATAGTGAGCTGCACCTCACCAATCTGTTCATAGTTCGCATCGCTCGTGCGCGCCTACAGGTTAGTGTGTCCGCGTGCGTCAGCCAGCCTCAAATAACAATTGCGCCGCGCTTCTCTATTCTTACACAAATCTTCGTGCTAGTTCGCTCATCTGCAACGCAATTACCGCTCATACCTCATCTAAACCTCTTATTCAGTCCGTCTGCGCGATCGAGGACGCCGAGCGGCCAGAGCACAAGAGGAAGAACAGCCATCACGGTGGAGATCACATCCAAATTGTACCGAAAGACGAACTCGCGATCCTGGGCGGCATCGCCAATCGTAAGTACCTGCTCCAAATGGCTTCGCGCCTCAACAAAATTGCTCTCAAACCAAAGGGTCATGCCGCAGATCCGATGAGCCATGGCCACATGCGGCGACACTTGTTCGCTCTCCACATCGCGTAGGAAGGCCGCCGCTAATTCCTGCATCAACGGCAAATCTCCGCGCGCGAAACTTCCGACCCACAGTCCTTAGATTGGCTGGAAAACGTTCAGATACGTCCTCGATATTGGCCGCGAGGTCACGCGCAACCGCGAAGGCCGCTTGCGTTTCCGCTATCCCGAAGCCTCGCGTAAATTCGTAGGACGTTGCCATACGTAATTTGCAGCCGTAAGCGCGAGCGCCTGTGCTCGGTCTTTGTCCTCCAGTCCGTCAGCCAATTGCAGTGCTCTTTCGAGGTGCGCAAGCGCCTCAGCATAGGCCGAACGTCGCATAGCCAGATCGCCTGCCTTGCTCCACCATTCCACGGCTGATACAGCAAGGCCGGCTTGGGTAAAATGATAAGCAATAATCTCGGGCTCCGCATTGGCCCATTCAGGAAGTTGATCCCGCGCTGTTTCCGCGATCCGTCCGATGCACATGCTGGCGTTGTGCCTTGAGGAGACTTTCATAGGCGATCTCCTGCACCAGTGCGTGCTTGAAGGAGTAAGTGGCATCGCGGCGGAAGCCCGCGTCGGAATACCAACCCGGCCGCTACGAGTTCGTCGAGACCCTTTGTGAGTTGCTCCCGCTAAAGCCCCGCTGTCGCGATTAGAAGGTTGTGGGAAAACTCGCGGCCTATAACTGCTCCGATCTGCGCCACTTACTTGGCCGCAGGCAGCCGGTCTAGACGCGCCATCAAGGACGCCTGCAACGTAGCTCGGAACGGCGAGGATAAGGGAAAATTTCGTTGGGCGCGGTTTCGAGGATTGCCTTTGGCTAGCTCTTCGATAAACAGCGGTACACCATCGGTCTGCGCAATGATCCGCTCCATTACAGCCGGTGTCAGCACGTGCGCCGTGGTCACCTGCGCGGCAAGCGCCGCGGATTGTCGGCGATCCAACCGAGTCAGCGTTATCAGACTGACACCGGCGCGACCGACCCAGGGCGGAACGAACTCGGGGCGGAAGGAGATCACCAGCAGAATGGGAAGGTCCGTGATTTGGCTTACCAAGGTATCGAATAGTTCTAGCGAGCTAGGGTCGACCCAATGCGCGTCCTCGAACAGCACTAGCACGGGTTGTCTTTGGGCAAGAGATGCGAGCCGACGACGGAGTAAGGCGAAGGTCCGATCCTTACGTTGCTGAGGACTAAGATCAGCGTGTGGATAACGCTCATCGGTTGGAACCCCCAGCAGGCCCGCAAGCAACGCAATGTCGGTGGATGAAAGTCCGTCCGGACCAACAACCGATTCCAGCTTGCACAATCGCTGCTCCGCCGTGTCGCTTCGCACGAAGCCAGCCTCTTGCTCCCAGCGCGCAATGACCGGATGAAGCGCACTGCCCTGATGCAGGGGCGAGCAGAAATAGCGCAATGTCGCGTGCGTCTCTGTCGCCAGCTGCGCCTCAAACTCCACCAGTAGGCGCGACTTCCCGATCCCTGGTTCGCCCGTCAGCAATACAACCCGGCCCTCGCCCGAGGCTGCTCGCTGCCAGCGGCGCAATAAGAACTCGAGTTCCTCCTCGCGGCCGATCAGGGGCATCATGGTGCTGCCACGTAGGGCCTCGAAACGGCTCTCGACCACTCCCTCACCTAAGATCTGCCATGCCCGCACCCCCGCCGGCAGGCCTTTGAGTTCGACCGAGCCAAGGTCCCGACATTCGAACAGTCCGCCGATCTGCTGACGCGTGGCTGCGTCGATCACCACCTGATCCGGGCCGGCGAGGCCCTGCAGGCGTGCTGCGAGGTTCGGTGTCTCACCAACCGCGGTTTGCTGGCGTGAATCACCGGAGCCAATCGGCTCACCGATGATTACCAGTCCGGTTGCGATGCCAATCCGGACATGGAGGGGTTCGCCGCTCACGAGTTTCGCACTGACTGTGGCGGCAACGGCGAGAGCGGCCCGCACGGCGCGTTCAGCGTCGGTCTCACGGGCTTCCGGCCAGCCGAAGTAGATCAGCACCCCGTCGCCTACGTAGCGCGCGATGAAGCCGTCGAACTGTTGGACGGTGTGCAGAGACGCACGCCTGATAAGTACGGATGACCTCGCGCAGATCCTCCGGGTCGAGCCGCGACGACAACGCGGTGGAGCCGATGAGATCGCAGAACATCACGCTGAGAGGGCGGCGCTCAGCCGTTGTCTCCGTTGAGCCGAGGTTGCCTGGCGGGCCACATCAGCGGGTCGGGTGACAATCGAACGGGATCACCGGCCGGAGGCTGCCTTCGGAGCGTAGCGCAGCGATTGCCACCAGCAACCGACGTCGATGGCCGATGGTGCGTAACGCCTAGCCCCTCAAGATCTTCAGCGGTGAGATGGCACAAGTACTTCAGCGGTGACGTCATTCTCGCGGAATGTCGCCTCGTAGCGTTCCAGACCCAAGTTTCGCAGCCAACTTGCGACATCCACCGTCGTTTCCTCCGGTTCGGTGACGCTCGGGGTGAACCATCGCCCAGGTGGGCCGGCCGTGTCCAGGAACAGAGGATCGGTCGGCTGAACAGACGACTACACTTCAGATTGCCCTAACTCGGCGAGCAGAGCCTTCGCCTCCATGCAAATCCTTGGTGTCGAAACCTTCGGTGAACCAGCCGTAGACCGGGGCGAGCAACTCGTACGCGTCCCGGTGTTTGCGCTGGCTCTGCCATAGACGCGCGAGGCTGGTCGAGGTGCGCAGTTCCCACATTTTCGCCTGCTGGCGGCGCGCCCAGTCGAGCGAGGAGAGAAAGTTCCGTTCGGCACCCTCAAGGTCGCCCTTGAGCGAGAGCATCCAGCCCTTGAGGCGCAGGATCTCGGGTAATGAAGGCGTTGCTCCCACCCGGGGCGTTCGATTTGGACAATCTGCTCGTCGATCAGTTGCAGGGCGTTGTCGAGGTCGCCGGTCAACGCCATGGCTTCGGCTAAGATACGCTTTCATGGATCGGGCTGCGCGCCTTGCCACCGGTCGCTTCCCAAACCGCGATGCCGGCCTTGAGCGGGGCTATCGCTTCGGCGGGTTTGCCTTCCCGGATAAATGCCAGGCCAAGTGAAATGGGTGCCAACATCGCCCATAGCACCGGCAGGCTGTTCTCCCGACCCAGCCGCTCACTTTCTGAGGCGCGCTTGCGCAAGTCCTCGGGCGTGAAACGGTGATCGAACTCTGCACCCAATCATCAGCGCCCATCCCAGGTCGAAGGGGTGACCCCGCCGACGGGCATGTGCGTCTGTTTCTTTGCTTAGCCGCAGTGCCCGGTCCGGGTAGCCCAGCATCCAGGTGCAAACCGAGCCGAGCGCACCGGCGGAAGTTTTGGGATCTTGGTTGAGGATGTCCGCAAGATGGCGATGCTCTTCGTCATCGTAGAGGTCCAGCACCTTGTCGACATGCTCCAAGAGCCTTGATGAACTCGCCCGCAAAACAATAGCCAGCGCAGGCAAGTGTGTGTCCCGTAGATCAGCAAGTCCCCATCGCCGGTCGCCTTCGCGATGTCCAGCATCTCCTCCACCCACTGCAGGGCCTCCGCGACGCGCCCTTGCGTATCAATGTTGACCGCTAGTCCCGAGAGGATGGGCAGCAACGCATCATGGCGCTTAAGCGACTTCGCCAGCGCCAGTGCCGGATGGAGGCTGGTCCAGACTTCCGGGGTGAACCAGCCTTTAAACGCCTGCCAAGCTGGGCCAAGGCGGGTGCGCAGCCCCAGTTCGCTGGCGTCTCGCTGCGATGACCAAGGCAGGGTGGCAACAAGTTCGAGTCCCGCGGTTGAGATGGGCTATGGCCTCCGTCAGTGCCATACGCTTCATCGCCAATTCGCCGGCGGCCTGCCAGAGCGGAATGGCGGCCTCGGCGAGCCCCGCCTCAGTGAGATGATGGGCCAGCACCTCAGGCTTGGTAGTCATGATGTTGGGATGGCTGGCCTCGATCACGCGGGCGATCTTGCTGTGCAACTCCTGTCGGCGGCTCTTCAGCAACGAGTCGTAGGCCGCGTCCTGCACCAGCGCGTGCTTGAAGGTGTAGACGGCGTCGGGCGGCGTGCCACGACGAAAGGCGAGTCCGGTTTCGCACAGCCGCGCCAGAGCGTCATCGAGTGCGCCTGCGCCATGGGCGCCACCGCGGCGATCAGCTCGTAACTGAACTCGCGCCCAATCGCCGCCCCGATCTGTGCGACCTCCTTCACCGGCATGAAACGATCCAGCCGAGCCATCAGCGAATCCCGCAGCGTCGCGGGAACGGTGATGGCGCGGTGGGAGCCCTCATACTCGTAGTGATCGCCTGCTTCCTTCAGTTCGCCGGATTCCAGTATTGACTTGGTCAGCTCTTCAACAAACAGCGGCACGCCGTCGGTCTTGCTCAGAATCTGCTCATGCAACGTTTCCGGCAGCGCCTTGCCGCCGGCCAGCGCCGAGACCATCGCCGAGCTCTGCACCCGTGTCAGCTTGGACAGGTTCAGTGCGCCGACATGTCCCTGCCCCGACCAGCGCGACTGAAACTCCGGCCGATGAGTAAGCACGACCAGCAGCGGAACGTTTCTGACGCGGTCGATCAGCAGATCGATCACCTCCAGCGTGGTGGGATCGGCCCAGTGCGCGTCTTCGAACAGCATCACGCTGGGCTGCTGACGCGCGGCCGCCTCGGTGAGATCGACCAATGTGCGCAGCGTCTCGTCCTTGAACTTCTGCGGGGTCATCGGCCGTGCCCCGTACCGATCTTCGCACGGCACCGACAGGATGGCGGCAACGAACCGAACATCTTCCAGGGCCCGGCCATACTGTCCGACGATCAATGCCTCCAGCTTGTCGAGTTTTGACTCCGTTGTTTCGTCCGGCTCGAGCGACAGCGCCCGTTCCAAATTCTCAATGATAGGCCAGAACGCGCTGTTCACGTGGTAGGGTGAGCACTGCAGGCGAAGCGCCCGCACTCCGTGCGCGTCCAGCCGCTGGCGCAGCGCACCCAGCACCCGGCTCTTGCCGATCCCGGGTTCACCCGACAGCAGCACCACCTGGCCTTCGCCGTCCTTCGCCTGCGACCATCGGCGATACAGCAGATCCAGTTCCTCTTCCCGGCCCACCAGCGGCGTCAAGGCGCCTCGGCCACGCGCGGCATCGAAACGGCTTTCCGTGACCGCGGCACGCTCCACAAGCCAGGCGTCAACCGGCTCGGCGATACCTGTCAGATCCTGTGCGCCAAGCTTGGTCAGTTCAAACGTCCGGCCGACCAGACGACGCGTCGACCTGGCAATAACGATCTGGCCGGCGGCAGTCCGTTCTCGTAACCGAATGGCGACATTTGGGGTGTTCCCAACCGCGGCTACCGTCCGGTCGCCGTCGCGGCCGCCGGCAATCACGAGGCCGGTGGCAATCCCCACTCCCACGTGCAACGGCACGCCGGCCGCGATCGTGAGCCTTGACACCGCGTCCACCAGCGCGAGCGCGGCCATGACGGCGCGCTCACCATCGTGCTCGTCGGCCTGGGGGTAACCGAAATAGGCCAGCACCCCGTCAGTCGAGCAGTCGACAACATGACCGTGGTATTGCTCGATAATCTCTGTGCAGCACCGGTGAGCGGCGGTCGTCGCCTGATGCAGATCATCGAGGTCAAGCCGCGCGGAAAGCGCCGCAAATCCGACGATTTTACAGGCCAGGGCGGTCACCTGCCGACGCTCGGGGCGCCCTACCTCAATCTCACCACGACCTGTCGCCGGTAGACTTTCACGATCCAGCGGCAGGGCGGAAGGCATCGCCGATACCTGGCGCGGGCTCTCAGCCGCGGTCTCCGGGAGTCGCGTCACCGCCGCAACGAAACGGTAACCTCGACCGGTGACGGTCTGAATGCAGCCCGACGACACCCGACCGCCGTCAATTACCTTGCGCAGCCCGGTGATCTGGACCGTCAGGTTGTTATCTTCCACCGCGACGTTCGACCAGACCTCGCGCATGATCGCGTCCTTGGTCACCAGCACGCCAGGTTGTCGTATCAGGACAGCAAGGATGTCGAGTGCGCGCGACCCAAGCGCGACCGGTACGCCGCCCCCCGTCGCGCCCATGCGGACGATCCGCCTGGCGCCGATGTCGAAACGAAACTCTCCGAACCCAAGCGTCCCGCCGTTGACTAGCGTATCCATGCGGCAGCCCCCCTGGTGCCGATAATGATTTTCCATACCGACCCGGTCGATCTCCGCGCCGCGGATCTCGCGATGTCTCGTACCAGCCGGAACCCGCCCGATCAATTAGCATCTTTTAGCAAATTTTTCCAATAATCTGTTTGAATTCTGACCCGCGAATCAGGAAGCTGCCGTCGGCCGCCAACAGCGACCAAAAGAGCGAAGGAGACAAGCCAAATGGAGGTGCGTCAGGTCGATCCTGAGCCTTGCTTTCGGGCTCGACTTCACCACTGACGAGACATTGCTGATCGAGCAGATTGTTCCGAGCCATTTTGTACTCCCAAGTCCTCCTTAGAAAAAATTAACCGGAACGCATGCAGTGAATCACGGTGTTCCCCTGGGCATCAACACTGCCTGACGTCCACCATTTGGTGGACGCCGTGGTGGAAGCTCTCGGTTATGCCAACTCTGGACGAAGGGAGACCGAGCCAACTGGTTTAGCAGCGGCGGCACCCGCTCTCCCCGGCAGCATCATGCTGAACGATGACAAACTGAACGGTTTGGCACCGAACGGCCCCGCACTGAACGGCCTGCACCAAACGGATCAGCACCCACGGACCCGGCGTTACATGCGGTCCGTGAACCATCGGGACCGAGAGACAGGTCGGCCCCATCCGACCCTAGAACATTTGAAGATCGCAGAAGCGAGCTTCACTCTCCGAAGCGCGGTTCACCTGAACTCGGGAAAGGAAAAGACGTTGCCTCTGCGAACCACACTTATGCTGATGCTCGGGCTGACGCTGTCGAGCGAAACGGTGGCCAGGGAGACTGGACTGGTGTTCGTCAGCAACGAACGGACGAACAACATCACCGTGATCGATCCGCGGCAGGAAGATCGAGTTGTCAAATGGATCCACACCTCCCACCGCCCCCGCGGCATGTCGTTTCTTAGAGACCGGACGCAGTTGTTGGTGGCCTGCGGCGACGACGACGTGATCGATGTGATTGACGTGGCAACGCTGGCTGTCATCGATCATATCCCGACCGGTGCCAGTCCCGAAATGTTCGAACCCAGTCTCGATCAGAAGACGCTCTTTGTCCCCAACAGGGCAAAATCCGTTGTGGAGGTCATCAATATTGCGGAGAAAATCATCGAGCGCGAGATTCCAACTGGCGCCGAACCGCTTGGTATCGCCATTGGCGGCAACGGCCAGACCCTGTTCGTGACGTCCGGTATCAGCGATTGGGTAAGTATCATCGACCTGAAGGCGAACGCGGTTACGGACAACATCGCGGTCGGCACGCGCCCCGGACGGTTCCTGTTGGTCCGGGGCGGAAGGGAGCTTTGGGTTTCGAACGAATTGGCCGGTCAGGTCTCGATCATCGATCGCGCCACCAACAAGGTAATGGAAATCTTGAGTTCAAGCTGCCGGGAACGCGCCAGACAGATGTGACCCCTATGGGCCTGGCGGCAACCAGGGATACCAAGACTGCTTTCGTTACGCTGGGCCGAGCTGGCCGTGTTGCCTTTGTCAACACCACAACGCGGAAGATAACGCGCTATGTACAGGTCGGTGTAGACCCCTCGGGCGTCGCTCTGAACGGAGGCGAGGAGACGCTCTATGTCGTCAATCGGATGAGCGACGGTGTCTCTGTCGTCGACGTGCTCAGCGGCAGGCTGATCAAATCGGTCCCGTCGGCCGAGCGCCCCATTCGGTCCAGGTCGATAATTGATGCAATGGTCGCTACTTGGACTATGCCGGTCCGCGCGAGGTCTACGACACAAAATGATTTTCGTCCGTTGCTGTAGCTTTGTCCATGGTAACAGGAAACGGAATATTTCAGCTCAAGTGGTGAAAGCACCAGTCATGAATCATAACTTCTACGTTCCAGTGACGGCCATTCTGGCCTTCGCAAGCGGCTCTCCCGCACTATACCCTGGCGACTGTATCCAGGCTCCTGCCGGTCCGGCGCGAACATTTCGCGTTGTCCAACAGATTGGCTATGACCCGCCCCAGTTTGAAGTTCAATTCGAGACCTGCATGCCAACCGCTCGGATCGCGACCGAGGGGGATGGGGGAACGTCGCGATCTCACCCCACGACGGCGGCGCCCTCGCGACCGTAATGATTTCCGGGCCGATTGTGCCGTCACGACAAGTCCGTATGATTTTCGATCAGGACTTGGGGCGCTCAAACGTTGTGCCGTGCCGATCATGGTCCAGGCGGCACGGATGTTGCGGTGTTTTTGATCGTGGCCGATATCCTTGCGACGTAGACGCCGAAGCGCTGCACAAGCCGCCGGCGTAGATTCAGCGTAGGTGGTCCGCGCAAAGGTCCAGCACGCGTCGGGCGTGCCGCCATCTGTTTCCACTTTCGACATCTCGGCATTGCTCCCAGACAGACATCGATCTGAAACCGTATCGCCGCCGCCATGGTGCTCTTCGATTGCCCACCGGCCGCTTCCCCTTGACCCAACCCCGCGCAATTTGCCGCCGGGGGCGACCTCTCGTAAAGCGGAAGACAGGAGTGGGAGATCGATCATGGGCAGTCTGGCGGGCAAGGTCATCATCGTCACCGGCGCCAGCCGAGGCATCGGCGCGGCCGCGGCCACCGCCCTGGCGAAAGCCGGCGCCACCGTGATGCTGACCGCGCGCGACGGCGCACTGGCCGGCGAAGTGGCGCGTTCGATCACCGCCTCCGGCGGCCAGCCTCCGCGCACGCCTGCGACGTGTCCGACTACGCCGCCGTCGAGGCCCTGGTCGCGGAAACGAAAAGCCGCTTCGGCACGGTCGATGCCCTGATCAACAACGCCGGCGTCATCGAGCCGATCGCCATCGATCGCCGAAAGCGATCCCGCCGCCTGGGCGCGCAACATCGAGATCAACCTGATCGGCGCCTACCATCCGATCCGCGCCGTGCTGCCCGGAATGATCGCAGGCGGCGGCGGAACGATCGTCAACGTGTCCTCCGGCGCCGCGATCCGGCCGCTGGAGGGATGGAGCGCCTACTGCAGCGCCAAGGCCGGCCTCGCACATGCTCACCCGCGCGATCGCGCTGGAAACCGCCGGTCAGGGCATTCGCGTGTTCGGTTTCCAGCCCGGCACCACCGACACCGACATGCAGGTCCTGATCCGCGCGTCCGGCATCAATCCGGTCAGCCAGATCCCGCGCGGCAACCTGACGCCGGTGGCGCATCCGGCCGCGGCGATCGTCTATTTGTGCACGCCGGCGGCCGACGATCTGAACGGCCAGGAGTTCAGCCTGCGCGACGAAGCCGTTCCGCGCGCGCCTGAACCTGGAGCGGCTGATGGGGCCGAGCCACGATCGCTCCGCTGCACGGCGTCAGGGTTGTCGAAATTGGGCAGGCGCTGGCCGGGCCGCTGGCCGGTGTCATCATGGCCGACATGGGCGCCGACGTGATCAAGGTGGAAAAACCCGACGGCGGCGACGATGCCCGGCTCTGGGGACCGCCCTTCGTCGACGGCGATTCGGTCAGTTTCCACAGCAACAACCGCGGCAAGCGCTCGGTGACGCTGGACATCAAGAGCGCGGCCGACGTCGGCGAAGCTGAAGCGCTGGTGCAGGACGCCGACATCCTGATCCAGAACCTGCGCCCCGGGATCGTCGATGATTTCGGCATCGGCCCGGATGCGATGATGGCGGTCAACCCGCGACTGATCTACTGCTCGATCTGGGCTTTCGGCTACACTGGGCCGTTGAAGCTGGCGCCGGGCTTCGATCCGTTGCTGCAATGCTATGGCGCGGTGGTCACGCTGACCGGCCGGCCCGACGATCCGCCGACCTTCTGCGCGCCGGCGATCAACGACACCGCGACCGGCATGTGGTGCGTCATCGGCGCCCTGGCTGCGTTGCAGCAGCGCGACCGCACCGGCAAGGGCTGCGTCGTCGACACCTCGCTGTTCGAGAGCGCGGTCGCCTGGGTGCAAGGCCCGCTCAACAGCTACAACGTCACCGGCAACCTGCCGCTCGGCATGGCGCCGCCAGCGCTACGCTGGCGCCGTATCAGATATTCGAAACCGCCGACCGGCCGATCTGCATCGCGGCCGGCAACGACCGGCTGTTCGTAAAGCTGGCCCGGGCCATGGGCCATCCGGAGTGGTGCGACGATCCGCTGTTGTCCGATGGCCGCAAGCGGGCGGCGAACCGCCACGCGGTGGTCGACGCGATGCAGCCGGTGCTGCTGAGCCGGACGCGGCAGCGACTGGATGGGGATCATCGGCGAGGCGGGGGTGCCCGTGCGCGCCGGTGAACAACATCGCCGAACTGGCGGAGACCGAGCAGTTGCAGGCGATGGACATGATGCGGACCCTGCCCGGCAGCGACCTGAAGATCGTTGGGCTGCCGATCACCTTCGACCGCCAACGACCCGTTCCGCGGAGCGATTTGCCCAAGCTGGGCGAGCACAACGAGGCGGTGTTCGGCACGCGATGAACCCGGTACGCGAAATGCGGAATGCCGCGTTCGGGCCTGTCCGCCGCTGGGAGAGCGTTGCGCGCGATGCTATCGTTCGACCTGTTGAGTGAGCATGGGGGTATCGGCTGATGCGCATTGAATTCGTTGCGCTGCTGACGATGACCCTGGCAACATCGGCCGTCGCGCAAACTGATGGCTCTCGTGCGGCGGGCGCGGAGTTCACCGGCGTCAAGACCTACTGGGCGCAGAAGCGGGAAGGCTGTCAGCCCATGGTTTCACTGAGCGTCAGGAACGCCTCATCCGAAAGCATCGGGCCGATCACATTCCACCTTGAGGTTATCGACACAGACAGCAAATCGATTTTTGCCGGCGGATCGGCTTTGGTGCCGATCCGGCGACGTCCCGCCGGGTCACGTCAAGCACGTCACGATCGGAGGCGATCACGACATCATGCCGCGTGACTGCCTCGGGGACATGCATGAAGCGGCATTTTCCTCCGTGCACTTTGCCATTCGACTTACCGCCAAGGTCGGCGCTGACGGGCGCGAGCGTCGAAATAGCAAGGGACGAGCCGATGCGGGAAGAGCGTGTCCAGGCGCCGGAGTAGCGGACACGACCGTCTGCAATGGAATGAAACAAGATCTGGCTTGAATGTCAGCGCTTCCGTCATTGAATCGATCCGCATGTCCGAAATCTGGAAACCGACGACAGAACTGCGCCGTCCAGGCAAGACGTGGGTAGCCGGCCTGCGCCGGCCATGACACGGAGAGAACGGTCGCGGCATGGGAAAACCGTGGCTCACCAACGATTTGAAGACATACCGACGCTGCGATCGCCAGGTGCCGGCGCAAGGATCGTCGGCACTACTCAGCCGCCAGCGCGGGGCGCATCGCCAGCCGCCGCAGCGTCCGGTCGATCCATTGCGCGGTCAGTTTCTCCTGCGTGCCGTTCTGTCCCAGCCGTTCATGCAGCGCCGGAAAATCCACCCGATCCAGCGCCTGATCCTGGTTGAAGCACGAGAACACCACCGTCCGCTCGCCGGTCTCCGGATTGATCTGCGGCTGCAGGCACTGCGCGCAGACCTCCTTCATCATGCACTGCATCGGCGAATTGATCGACCCGATCGCGCTGTGCCCCGGCTTTAGCCAAGGCGCCAGCAGGGAATGCCGAGCGGCGCCGACGGCCTGCATCATGCGGTCGGAGCCGATGACGATCATGTGGTCCGCCTCGGCCAGCTTGACGCCCTGCTCGCCCAACGCACCGGACCCGTAAGCCGCCATTCCCTGCACGATGTTGCCGACGAACGTCCGGTCGCTGGGACGGGCCGGGTTCGGCGCAAACCCGGGCGCCTCATCGCAGCACCAGACGATGACATCGGCGGCGCGTTCGATCTCGGACACTTTGTAGCGGTCGCGCACCGCCTTGTAGCCGGCGAAGTAGATCACCTTGGACCCCGCGGCGCGGGTCGCGGCGCCGATCGAGAACAGCACCGCGTTCCCCAGACCGCCGCCCACCAGGGCAACGGTGCCCCCGGCGTGGATCTCCGTCGCGGTGCCGGTCGGTCCCATCAGCACCACCGGTTCGCCCGGCTTCAGCATGGCGCACAGGTCGGAACTGCCGCCCATTTCGAGCACGATGACGCTGACCAGCCCGGCGGCGGGATCGGTCCAGGCACCGGTCATCGCCAGGCCCTCCATGCTCAGAACCGTGCGGCCGATGCCGGGTTCCTCGTCACGCCGCGGCCAACACCTCGAAATTCTGCAGCCGGTAGAACTGACCGGGACGGAAGGCACGCGCCGCGGCGGGGGCACGGATCACCACCTCGACGATGGTCGGCGTCAGGCGGTGCACGGCGTCAACCCGCGCCGTCAGCGTGTCGCGTGCGGCGGCAATCAGGTCCGCGCCGGACACCGGCGTCGCCGGCAGTGCCGCCAGCGCCCGGGAAACCACCGGATAGCCGCGTTTCGCGCCGCCCATCGCCTTGACCACATTGCCGAAGAAGCTGGGGTGCAGGTCGCCGAAGAAGCTGATGAAGCGGCCATTCTCGGCGCGGTGCATCAACACCTGCGTCTGCTCAGGCTTGGCCAGGCCCCGCACCGGCTCGACCTTCTGGCCATTCTCGTCGATCGCCTGGAAGTAGCGGCCGTCCAGCGCGATGCGATGATCCTCGCGCGCCAGCACCGTGTTCGGCTGCGTGCCCGCCGCCACCAGGATCGCCCGCGCCGGCAGCGCCACCCCCGAGCCGTCCGCCCGCGTCAGATGCAGCGCGGCGGCATGGCCGAACCCGTCGATCTCCACCGAGGCCGGCGTCAGGCCCTCGGCGAAGCGGACCGCCTCCTCCATCGCCTTGGCCACTTCCTCGTGGTTCAGCGTATAGGAGGGGCTGTCGACCAGCCGGCGGCGGTAGGCGATGGTGGCGCCACCCCAGCCATCCAGCAGCTCGGCGAGGCGCGCCTCCCGGCCCTCGGCGGCGGCGGTGGCGCGTTCGGCGCGGATCGCGGCGGCGTGGGCGAGGAATTCGTCAGCGGTCTCGGCTTCCTCCGGCGTCCATCGGGCGCGCACCGCCGCCTCGCCGTTCTCGGCCACCAGGGTGCGGTAGCGCAGGGCGAACTTCTCCACCTGGCGGATGTAGTAGGCCAGGCTCTCGGTCGCGGTATCGATCGCCGTCAGGCCGCCGCCGATCACCACCACCGGCAGCCGCACCTGCAGGTTGGCGATGGAGGAGAACTTCGCCGCCCCGGTCAGTTGCAGCGCCATCAGGAAGTCCGAGGCCTGCCGCACGCCGCGCGCCAGCCCGTTCGGGATGTCCAGCACGGTCGGCTTGCCGGCGCCCATGCACAGCGCGATGTGGTCAAAACCCATGGCCCAGGCGTCATCGATCGACAGGGTTGCGCCGCCGCCGAAGCGGACGCCGCCGAAATGCGCGAACTCCGGCTCGGCGTTCCAGCAGCAGCCGCACCAGCTTGAGGTAGTTCTTGTTCCAGCGGACCGTGATGCCGTACTCGGCCACGCCGCCGAACCCGGCCATCACGCGGTCGTCGAGGTTCTCGAATATTTCTTCCACGTCCCGCACCGGGGTGGCGGGTCAAAGCTGAGCGGCTCGATTTTGAGGCCGTCGATGGCGACGACGGTGTGGCCGTCGTTCATCAGGTGGTGCGCGAGCGTGAATCCGGCGGGTCCGAGGCCGACGATCAGCACTTTTCGAAAACTGTCCGGGCGCGGCAGTGGGCGGCTGAAGTCGAGCGGGTTCCAGCGGGTGAGCAGTGAATAAATCTCGAAGCCCCAGGGCAGCGCCAGCACGTCCTTGAGGATGCTGGTCTCGGCCTGCGGAATGTCGACCGGCTCCTGCTTCTGGTAGATGCAGGCCTTCATGCAGTCGTTGCAGATGCGGTGACCGGTCGCCGCCATCATCGGATTGTCGATGGCGATCGTGGCGAACGCCCCCAGCACGTGGCCGGCGGCCCGCAGGGTGTGCATCTCGCTGATCTTCTCATCCAGCGGGCAGCCGGCCAGGGTCACCCCGAACACCGATTTCTGGAACTGTCCGGTCTTGCGGTCCTTCAAGCCCCTGCTGCAGGAATCCTTCCCCTGGGTGTGGCAAAGAATGCAGTAGTTGACCTGGTCCAGCGCCTGCTGCGTGTTCATGCCGTGGTCGGTGAGCGCAAACCCCTCGCGGTGCCGCCAGTCGTGTTCCGCCAGGCGCAGCATGGTGACGCCGTCGCGCTCGATGGTCTCGACCGGCACCAGGTGTTGCGGGTCGATGCGGCGCGGCACGTGGAACAGCGTGCCCCCGCGATGCGCCGCCTGGCCCTCGGCGGTCAGCGTGGCCCAGGCGGCGTAGCGCAGTGCGACATCCAGCGCATCGGTATCGCCGGCGGCTTCCCAGGCGGTGACGTAGGTGGCGAAGGCAAGCTCGGCCAGTGGCTCGCCCATGCGGGCCTGCAGCGCCGCGCCCAGGGCGGGTCCGTCGAAGCCAGACGGATCGGGATATTTCTTCACCGCCTGACGCTGCACGAACAGCCGTTTGCAGGCGTGGACCGGATCGAGCGCGTGGGTGGTCCGCGCGAGCGCCCCTGTCTCGTTCCTCGATGCCGAACAGTGCCGCCACGAAGCTGTCCAGATGCGGCCCCGCATCCACGACCAGATCCGACTCTTCCCGTTCGGACAGGACAGTCCGGCGCCGCGCGGGCCGCCAGCAGCCGCTGGTGCAGGACCGGGTCCTCGGCCGCCAGGAGCTGTAGGAACCGACGATCGAGCCGCACCAGCCCGTCGCGTGACGCGAGCTCTGCGAGAGCGAAACCGAAGCCAAGTCGCGGGCGATCAGAAGACGTCACAGGGGGACCATCCGCTATCAAAGGTGCCGATAGGGCCAGGAGCTCTGTCAAACCGCGCTGGCCCCAACTCGTTCTGGCGGATGCCTGTTCCGTGGTTTGCAACCGCAGCGGATGCCACAGCACGTTCACCGAGGCAACCTTCCTGGCACAGGCCAGGGTTGCGGCCCTGCTCGCACACGGGCCAGGGTTTTGGACCCGATAGGGGTGCGTCTCCGGGACAAGCAGCGTCAGCCCGGATTTACAGAGCGAGTAAGCGCCTCGATTCCGGACTTCGACTCGGGGATGTTGTCGAGCCTAGTGTTCTTTCTATGTTCTCATCCGCTTTAGCAATCCCCGATCCCCCCGGCCTGCCAAAGTGTCACCCCCATGCTCGGGACGGGGACCTACGACTTCCTCAGCATGGTGAGGCGTCAGAGGCGGTCGATTTTAACCCCGTCCGCCATCCGGCCGACGTCAATCCGGCGCGCCTGGACCGGACCGCCGCCATACTGCTTGAACTGCGCGAACGCATCGCCCGCATCGAGCATGCCCATGGCCGGAACGGCGCGGCGAAATCCGTCCCCATCGGCATTCCGTCGATCGATCAGGCACTTCCCTCCGGCGGCCTGCGCCTGGGGGCGCTGCATGAAGCCGCCTCCGCCGGGCCCGACACCGAGCACGCCGCCGCCGCGACCCTGTTCACCGCCGGCATTCTGGCGCGCCTGGACGGACCTGTGCTGTGGGTCTTGCAGCGACCGGACCTGTTTGCCCCCGCCCTCGCCGCCGCCGGGCTGCAGCCGGATCGCATCATTTTCGCGGAAGCCGGCAAAGCCGTTCTGCCGGTCATGGAGGAGGGATTGCGCCATCCCGCCCTGGCCGCCGTGGTGGGCGAACTGACCGGACGGCTGAGCCTGGTCGCCTCCCGCCGGCTGCAACTCGCCGCCGAACAGACCGGGCATCATGGCGATCCTGGTTCGTCGCAGCCACGGTTTCGACGATCCCTCTGCTGAAGCAGCCGAGCGCCGCGGCCACGAGATGGCGCATCGCCGCCCTGCCCTCGCCGCCCGCTCTGGCCCATGCTCCGGATACGCCGGGGCTTGGCCGGCCCCGATGGCGGCTGGAGCTGACGCGATGCCGCGGCGGGGAGCCCGGTTCCTGGATAGTGGAGGCTGGCGATGCGACGGGTCGTCTCGATCTGGTTTCCGACATTTCCGACCGATCGGATCAGGCAGCGGAGCGTCGCTCCGCCTGAGGCGGTCGGCCCGCTGAGTGAGACGGCTCCGCTGGTCACGGTGGCGCGGGATGGCAACCGCCGGGTGCTCGCCGCGGTGGATGCCGCGGCATCCGGTCTGGGCCTGCGCGCCGGCATGAAGCTGGCACAGGCCCAGGCCCTGGTGCCGAACCTGGCTATCCACGAGCATGATCCGGACGGTGACGCGGCGGCGTTGCCGCGGCTGGCGGGCTGGTGCCTGCGCTATGCCCCTTTGGCCGCCATCGATCCACCCGACGGGCTGTGGATCGACGTCACCGGCAGCACCCATCTGCATGGCGGCGAAACGCGGTTGCTGCACGACCTGGTGCGGCGTCTGACCCGTTCCGGGCCGGCGAATCCCGGCACTCCGTACCGCGGCCTGACGACCCGTGCCGCCGTCGCCGACACACCCGCCGCCGCCCATGCGATGGCGCGGTTCGGCGGCCAAATCGTCAGCGTGGTGCCGCCGGCCGCCGACATTCCGAACGATCTGCCGATCGAGGCGCTGCGACTGCCGCCAGAGGTCGCCGCCAGCCTGCGCCTGATGGGCTTCGACCGGATCGGCCTGCTCGCCGCCGCTGCCCGCGCACCCCTGGTCCGCCGCTTCGGCACAAGTCTCGCCGACCGGCTCGATCAGGCGTCGGGCAAATTGTTCGAACCGATCGAACCGATCGTCCCGCCCGGATTGGTCCAGGCCAGGCTGTGCTTCGTCGAACCGCTGCTGACCGCCGAAGCCTTCGCCACCGTGATTGCCCGCCTGACCGCCATGGTGTGCGCCGAGATGGAGCAGGCCGGCAGCGGTGCCCGCCGGCTGGACCTGTTGTTCGAGCGTGTGGATGGCACTGTCCAGGCAATCCGGGTTGGCTCGGTTCGCCCGGTGCGCGACGCGCGTCACTGGGGCCGTATGCTGGAGGAGCGCCTGGAGCGGGTCGATCCCGGCCTCGGGGTCGAGGCGATGCGGCTGGTCGTCACCGCCACCGACCCGGTGAGCTTCACCCAGACCTCAGCGCATCTGACCACCGCCCCCCAAACTCCTGCCCCCGCCTTTCCGGCCGCGCGGCTGCCGGATACCCGTCCGACCAGCGCCGCCATCAGCCAGATGGACATCGCACCCCTGGTGGACCGCCTGATCAACCGGCTGGGGGAGACGCAGGTCTATCGCATCGCACCGACGCAGAGCGACGTGCCGGAACGCTCGGTGCGCCGGGTTCCGCCGCTGTCGGCTGTCCCGTCGCCGTTCGCTGTCCGGCTTGTCGCTGCCCCGTTGTCGGCTGCCCCGTTGTCGGCCACCGTGGGGCCAGGCTGGCCGGCCGATCTGCCACGGCCGGTCCGGCTGCTGGACCCGCCGCAACCGGTGGATGCCATGGCCTTGCTGCCGGATCATCCGCCGGTCGCCTTTACCTGGCGTCGGGTGCGCCATCGGGTCAGGCGAGCAGACGGACCGGAGCGGATCGCCGGCGAATGGTGGAAACGTGACGGGGAAATACGCTCGGTGCGCGATTATTTCCGGGTGGAGGACGAAGACGGACGCCGCTTCTGGCTGTTCCGGCGCGGCGACGGCAGCGATCGGGAAACCGGTGACATGCACTGGTTTCTGCACGGATTTTTCTGATCGAGGCGGCGCCTCCAAAATCGCGCCACCTATCCCGTCACCGCGAAGCTCGGCTCAGCGATACGGTGCAAATCTGGGTCGACCCCAGCCATAGGGTCACCCCAATGGGTCACATGGGATCGAATGTGTTACGCCAAACCATGCTGCCATTCCCGGATACGATTGTCCCGTCGGCTCGCTCCGACCGTCGCGACAATTCGCCGCGACCGACCGGTAATCCGCTGAACCCCGGGTCGCCGTTGGGGCGCCTGCTCACGGCACCCGTTCGCCCCGGTATAGTCACCTGGATCGGTCTTCGCCCGGGCAGGCGGCAGCCGATGCGCGCGGTCACGCAGGCCGACCTCGACGTCGAAATCGGCCTTCTGGGCGACCACTACGCGAGCCGCATGAGCCGCACGCGCCAGGTGACCCTGATCCAGCAGGAGCACATCGCCGCGATCGCGAGCTACCTCGAACTCGAGCGCATCGAGCCGGATCGCCTGCGCCGCAACGTCGTGGTCTCGGGCATCAACCTGCTCGCCCTGAAGGGCCAGCGGCTGCAACTTGGGTCGGCGTTTCTGCTGGCAACCGGCGAGTGTCACCCCTGCTCGCGCATGGAGGAGGCCTTCGGTCCCGGCGGCTACAACGCAGTCCGCGGCCACGGCGGCATCACCGCGAGGATCATCGGTCCGGGCCAGGTTCGGGTTGGCGATCCCATTCGTCGGGTCGATGACGAAGTCTGACACTGGCCCGCCAGCGCATCATTCCCGCCAAGGCGCCCATCCCCGGACCTTCTGCCGGTCTGTCCCCAATGCGCCCGACGGTACCAAGGACACCAGCAGTCAGAGCAGACCCTTCACCCGCAGCAAGCCAAAGGCAGCGAGGGTCATCGCCTCCCGCACCGTGCCATCCCGCATCATCGTCTCCAACTGCCGCAGGGTGAAGCCGCGGCTGATCATGTCCTGCTCGCTGACCTCGCGCTGCGGCTCACCCTGGCTCAGGTCGGTGGCGAGGAAGATGTGACCGCGCTGGGTGCAGTAGCCCGGGCCCTGGAACAGTTCGCCCGCGTAGGTCATTTTGCCCGCGATCAGACCCGTCTCCTCCCGCAGTTCCCCGGCCGCGAGAACCGCCGGTTCGGTGCCGGGAGCGTGTTCCCACATCCCCATCGGGAACTCCCACACCCGCTCGGCGACCGGGTAGCGATACTGCTCGACCAGGGTAACAATGCCTTCATGCCATGGGACGATGATGACGAAGTCCGACCGTTCGACGACACCATAGAGACCGGGAGACCCGTCCGGGCGCAGGATCCGATCCTCGCGAATGCGGGTCCAGCGGTTCTGATAGGCGATGCGGCTAGAGACGGTGACATAGGGGTTTCTCACCCGATTGCCCCCAGGTCCGCGCGCGGCGGGCGAGGCAACGAGGGCGTCGATCAACGCTGGCGGCTCCTTGAGCATCCTGCGAGGACAAGCGGCGGTCGCCGCCATCCAGCCGATGGTGATCGGCGTGGCATCATAAGGTCCGTCCGGGTCCGCAAGCGACGCGGTCCGGCCCAGTGGTCTTGTTGTCCGGGCCCGCAGCTGACGGTTGATGACAGACATCGGGCCTCGATAGCAGGGCACGGACGTGGCCGCCAGATTTGAGCGTGACAGCGGCTGCCACCACTGGGCGAGGCGCATGTCGGGACGATCCGGATGGGGTCGCGGTTGCATCACGTCGCCGTCACTGTGTCGCTGCCTCAGCGGCGGCGTCAATCCATCCGCCCGCCACGCCGCGGTGGCTCCCTCGCGCGGGTCGGCCCGTAGCTGAGCGCAGCCTGGCCGGATCGATACCGAGCCAAAAGAATGAAGTATTAACACCCGGCACAACCTGCTAAACGGCTGGACGGTTAGTCTTTTTGCGAGCCTTCCGTTTTGACCGGAAATTTAACAGCGGGAGCTATTTCAGCCCATGGGGTCCTGTCCGGCGGATGGGCTTCGCCGCGTTCTATCGTTGACGGGATCCGAAGATGCTTGAGACGGACAATTTTATCGCCGCGGGGAAAGCGATCCGGGCCGCATCGGCGCTGACCGAGACAACGTTCCTGCGGGTCGGCAAGACGCTGGAAGCGTCGATCGAGATCCTCGCCAGGCTGACCGAGAGCTTCGATACGCTTCTGGCGGAACTCAAGAGTGAAAAACTCGGGCAGGCGCTCCATGCGCTGGCACAGGCCGCCGACCGGCGTCGGCGAGCTTGGTCGAAGCCATTCCAGTGCCGGCGCCGGGTTCGATCGTCTGCAACTGCTGGCCCGGGAAATAACCAGGCGGATCGTGAGGATGCACGCCTCCGTCAAGACCGTCGCTCCCCTGTCGACCAGCGCAAAGATCGCCACCGCGGCCATCCGCACGTCCACTGTCGACTTTTCAGCCTTTGCCGACGAGATTGCCCGAACGCTGGACATGACCCGGTCGAGCCTCGATCGCTTTGCCGCGGAGCTGTTGCCGGTGCATGATCGTGTCGTGGCGGCGCGTGCCACGCAACTCACGTTCGAGCAGCGCCAGGATGAGGCGGCCCGATCGATCCCGCCGCGCCTGCTCGCGACCGTGGCCTCGATCCACGTGCAGCATCGGCATGCGGCGCGGGCCAGTTCCGCGGTGAGGGCCAGGAGTGAGGGCGCGCGGCTGGAGATCTGCAACGCCATCATGGCTCTCCAGATCGGTGACATCACCCGCCAGCGCCTCGAACATACCGATTACGCGCTGGGTCTCATCGGCGAGACACAGGATGCGCTCGTCGCGGTTGCGGCCGCCTCAAGGGGCTGACGAAGCCGCACTCGATGCCGACGAACGTCACACCTTCAGCACTGCGACATGCGCTCTGCAATCGGCGCAACTGCTTGACGCCGCGCAGGCGTTCGACCGCGACGTGCGCCAGATCATCTCATCGCTCAACAACCTGGCCGCCGAAGCGCGAGCGCTGCGCAACCTCGGCAGCGCGGCCTACGGGTCCTCGAATACCGGCGACGGCACGTTCATTGCAGACCTCGAACGCCATGTAGCGGAAGCGCTTGATCTGCTGGCGGGCTTTGGCACCGCGCAGGCCGAGGCTTCCGAGGTCGTGGCATCGGTTTCAAATGCAACGGAAGGTCTCCGCGGTCACCTCGCGGCGGTGGAGTCGCTCGAGGCGGACCTCCGTATCATGAGCCTCAACACCAGCCTCAAATGCTCGCGCGTTGGCCATGAAGGTCTCGCGCTCAGCCTCATCGCCCGGGAACTGCGAAGCTACGCCAACGAATTCGCCAAGCAGTCCGGCACGCTCATGGGGGAAGTGGGTGATATGACGGAAATCGCCGGATCATTGGTTCGCAGGCGCGATGTAGCGGACGAGTTGCGGGTCGCCGAGATTATGCGGACCATGGGGGATTGCCTCGCCACCCTGCAGCAGGCGGGGCAAACGCTAGGAGATGCGCTGGCGAACCTGGAGCGGGATAGCGATCAAGTCGTGGCGTTGCTGGTCGAAACGGTCGCCGATCTCGCGAATCATAACGAAATCGGCCGGGCGCTGCGTGAGGCCGCGACTTCGCTGGCGGCGATGTCGGCGCATCAGACATTGCCGCTCGCCGATCTCACGCCGCGTGTCGAGCACATGCTGGACCTTGTCGCCAGCAAATACACCATGGCGAACGAGCGCCGCATGCATGACCTGGCGCTCGGCAGAGCGAGCCCCACGCCGGACACCCGTGAGGCGGTCGCGCACGAAGAGCTCGAAGACGTCTTGTTCTGATGCGTCACAGCCACGGCGACATTGCGCCGCCGGATCAACCGGGGCGGACCTGTTGCTACGGTTCTCCGTAACGACTGGCTTTCGAGGAAGCGAAGATCGGGTTGGGCGGTTTCCGTGAGGGTCGCGCAATTCGTCCTGAGCGATCGTTGCGATCACCCGACCGGCCACCGCGCTGGGCGCGGCATGGCTGACAATTGTTTGACCGCACGGTTTACGAACCCGACCTGCCCGCCATGGCAACCCTGTCAGGATCAAACGTTCCCGCCGGCGATAAGCTATACGGCGGCCGCCACGACCCGATCGATGAACGCCTGCGCGCTGCCCAAATAGTTTGCCGGGTCCAGCATTCGCGCCACCGCCGCCTGATCGAGGCGCGCCGACACCGCCGGGTCACGCCCCAACGCGTCGGCCAGCGGAATCCCTCCGGCGAGCGCCACGTCGCAGGCGTGCTTTACCACGTGATGGGCCTCGGCTCGGCCCAGCACGGCGCGAGGCCCATCATAACCGCCTCCGACACGATCAGCCCATGCGTGATGCTCAAGATTTGCGCGCATCCGGTTGGCATCCACCACCACGCCCTCTGCAATCACGCGCGTGTGCCGGAGCGCGCCGTGAGTGAGAACGAAGGCTTGCGGCAGGACCAGCGCCTCAGCCTGCCATGGACCGGTCGCCCGCTCGTGGTCCTGCGCCATCGCCCCCAGCATCACCGGCACCAGTCCCTGCACCGTGCGTGTCGCGGCCAGAATGTACTCCGAGGCAATGGGATTGCGCTTCTGCGGCATGGTGGAGGACTGACCACGCCCGGCGACGTAGGGTTCGGCCACCTCGCCCACCTCGGTCTGCGCCAGCAGGATGATGTCGGTGGCGATCTTGGCCAGGGTGCCACAGACCAGACCGAGGAATCCCACCGCCTCCGCCAGTCCGTCGCGGCAGACGTGCCAAGGGGCCAGTGGCGTGCCAAGCCGAGTTCCACCGCCAGCGCCTGCATGACCGCGATCCCGCCATCGCCAAGCGAGGCCAGCGTGCCGGCGGCGCCGGCGAACTCGACCACCTGCACCCGGGCACGAAGCTGCGCCAGACGTTGCAGATGCGCGATGAATGGCATCGCCCAGATCGCGCATTTGAGGCCGAAGGTCACCGGCAACGCCTGCTGCAGATGGGTGCGCCCCGCCATGACGGTGTTGCGGTGCCGGTCCGCCTGGGCCGACCAGCGCGATCAGTATGGCGCGGAGTTCGGTTTCGATCAGATCCAGCCCGTCGCGCACCTGCAGCACCGTCGCGGTGTCCATGATGTCCTGCGTCGTGGCGCCCCAATGGGTCCAGCCGCCGGCCTTGCCCGCCGCCTTGGCCAGTCCGGCGACCAGCCCGACGACCGGATAGCCGACGTTCCGGGCACTGGCCGCCAGATCCTCGGTGTCGAGGTTCTTCATCTGCGCGGCGGCCACGATTGCCTCGGCCGCATCGGAAGGAATGATCCCCAGACGGCCCTGCACCCGGGCCAGTGCCGCTTCGACGTCCAGCATTCGCTGGAAGTAGGTCGCCTCGTCGAACACCGCGCGCATCGCGTCACTGCCGTACAGCGTCCCAAGGATCGGCCCGTCGGCGGGATGGGTGGGCATTGCGGCGCTCCTGCGATCGATTGGGTCATGGTTTAAGCCAGACCACATCGCAGGAGGCAACGGGTTCGGTCCCTTCGCCTTGCTGGGGCTAAGGGCCGGTCACGGACTAAGCGAATTGGTTGGCGTGGCGCACCGCCCCCATCCGTGTCATGGTCCGCGAAGGCGGACCATCCACGACTTGCGGTGCTGGTCTGGGCGAATTCGTGGGTCCCCGGCCTTCGCCGGGGATGACACATGGAGGCGACCGTACCTGACTTGCAGCGTTCATTCTCTAACAGGCCCTAGGGGCCGTTACAGCAGTCTCCCTCTCTTTCGACCGCGGCCGGGGCAGCATTGCACGCGGGGACGGAGCCGTCGTCGGCGTAGCGATCGTGCAGGCGGACCCAGTCCGTCAGATTGTGCCCGGGACCGGTCTCGGCTCGCCCTTTCGGCACCAGATCGAGATAATGGTAGGCGCCCAGCAGAGGTTCGTTGCCCCGGGCAAAGGACGAGTAGGTGTGATAGATCTGCCCGCGTCGTCCTTGACGAACACAGTGATGCCAGACAGTTCATCGGCATCCATGTCGCGCCATGCGTAGTTATAGTAGATTCGGCCCTTGGCGCGCTCTTCCTCGGTGAACGAGACGTGAAAGTCATAATTGAAGTCGCTGCCGTGCGATGAGACCCACTTGAAGCGCCACCCCATCCGTAGCTTGAACGCTTCGATCCGGTCCAGCGGTGCGCGCGAAACAGCAAGCAGCGTCACGTCGCGCCGCGGCAGATGCTTGTTTGCGCCGTCGATATGGTCGGCATGGAACGAACAGCCGACGCACCCTTCGGGCCAATCGGGCCGAACATGAAATGTTTGACGATGAGCTGGGAATGTCCGCCGAACAGATCCGCCAGTGTCTCCGGGCCGTTCGGGCCATCGAACACGTAGGATTTGGTGATCTTGACCCAAGGCAGTGCGCGCCGTTCGGCGCTCAGTTCATCGCGCAGGCGGGTGAGCTGCTTCTCTTTCTCCAGCAGGAGCTGCCGGGCGACCAGCCACTCTTGGTCTGAGACGATCGGATGGGTCTGCATGTTGTTCTCCTTGGTCTGCCCCCGGGCGAATCATTACGTCATAGCAAGATAATCGGCGAAGCGTGCGAAGCACCCCGACCAGCCGTCACGGTGAGAATCGCGTTCGGCCGTCGTTTCGAACACAGCCTGGTGGAGCGTCAGCCTGGTGCCGTCCCCGTCGCGTTCGAGGTGGATCGTCACCAGCGTTTCGTGGCCGGGCGCACCTCGTCCATCCTCCCAGGCGTAGGTGAAGACCAGCCACTCGGGGGGCACGATCTCCCGGTAGACGCCGCGTTTAGTGTAGAGGGTGCCACCCCGGCGAGCGCATCTGGACACGCCAGGCGCCCCCGACCCGGACATCCAACTGGCACGACTGCGTGACAAAACCCTTCGGCCCCCACCATCGCGCGGCACGCTCGGGTTCAGTCCAGGCGGTGAAGACCGCCTCCCGAGGCGCATTGAACAGCCGTGTCAGGACCAGCGTCCGGTCGGCGGGCTGGTCAACTATGACCATCGAGTTCTCCCGTTGCGTTCAGATCAGCCAGGTAAGCCTCCAAGCGGTCGAAGCTCTCCTCCCAGAACCGGCGGTAGGTCTCCAGCCAGTCAGCGGCATCCTTGAGCGGGCTCGCCTCCAGCCGGCAGGGACGCCACTGCCGCGAACGGGCACGCGCGATGAGGCCGGCGCGTTCCAGCACTTTCAGATGCTTAGAGATGGCGGGAAGGCTCATCGCGAAAGGCTGCGCCAGTTTAGTAACCGACGTCTCACCGTTTATGAGACGGGCCAGGATCGCCCGCCGTGTTGGATCGGCCAGGGCAGTGAAGGTGGTGGTGAGGCTGTCTGGCAGCATCGCTATAAACCATCCAGTTAATTAACTGATAGGTTAATTGCTATCCCAGGCCTGCGTCAAAAGCGTCCGTCCGTCGCGCGTCTACAGAAAAGAAATCGGGTCGACGTCGACGTCCACCCTGCCCCCGCGCGGAACGCGAACGGCCGCGAGCCAGTCGCGCAGAATTGGCTGAACAGCAACGTCCCGTCTCACCTTCAGCAACAGCCGACGCCGGTGCCGGCCTCGCAGCAGAGCCATGGGAGCTGGTGCTGGCCCCAGCACAGCCACGCCCTCTCCACTCGGCGCCACTCGGCCCAGATCACGCGCCAGGGTGTCGGCCATCAGTGCCGTATCGGCGCTGACGATAAGCGCCGCCAGCCGGCCGTACGGAGGCCATTCGCCTTCCCGACGACTCTCCGCCTCACTGGTCATGAAGGCGTCCAGGTCGGCATGCAGCAGCGCCTGCATCACCGGGTGGTCGGGTACAAAGGTTTGCAGCATGACCCGGCCCGGTGCCTCCGCCCTTCCAGCGCGTCCGGCCACCTGGTGCAGAAGTTGCACCGTGCGCTCGGAGGCCCGCAGTTCGCCGCCCGCCAGCCCCAGATCGGCATCGACCACGCCGACGAAGGTCAGATGCGGGAAATGCCAGCCCTTGGCGACGAGCTGGGTGCCGATAATCAGGTCGATCCGCCGATCCTCGATGGCATGTGCCGCCTCGGCCGCGGCATTCGGACCGGAGATGGTGTCACTCGCCATGATCAGGCGTCGAGCGTCGGGGAATATCACGGCAGCTTCCTCGGTGATGCGCTCGATGCCGGGGCCCACGGGTGTCAGACTGTCCTTCGCGCCACAGGCGGGGCACTCCGGCGGGATCGGAATGGTGTGGCCGCAATGATGGCAGAGCAGCAGATGGCGGTGCGATGCTCGACCAGCCAGGCGGTGCAGTTGGGGCACTGCATCCGATGGCCGCAATGGCGGCACAGGGTCAGCGGCGCATAGCCCCGGCGATTGAGGAACAGCATCGCCTGCTCACCACGAGCCAAAGTCTGCCTGACCGCCTCCAGCAGCGGCGGAGCCAGAAAGCGTCCACGATCCGGCGGGGTCTCCCGCAAGTCGATCAGCTCGACCTTTGGCAGCGTGGCGCCGCCATGCCGGCTGGACAGCCGCAGGTGCTCATACCGCCCCGCCTCAACGTTCGTCACGGTCTCAAGGCTGGGCGTCGCGGAGACCAGCACAGCCGGGCAGCCGGACAGCCGGGCGCGGACGACGGCCATGTCGCGGGCGTTGTAGATGACGCCGTCCTGCTGCTTGAACGCCGCCTCATGCTCCTCATCCACCACCACCAGGCCCGAGGTCGGGGAATGGCAGGAACAGAGCCGACCGCGCGCCGACGACCACCGGCGCCAAACCCTCCGCCACGGCCTTGCGGGTGATCTTGCGGGTGCGCGGGGGCAGATCGGAATGCCACACCGCGGGAACCACGCCGAAGCGGCGCTGAAACCGCTCGGTCCACTGCGACGACAATGCGATCTCCGGCAGCATCACCAAAGCCTGGCGGCCGGCCACGCAGACAGGCGGCCACGGCCTCCAGGTAGACCTCGGTCTTGCCCGACCCGGTGACGCCATCCAGCAGCGTGACCGAGAATTGGCGGTTCTCGACCGCCGTCCGTAGCACGCCGGCCGCCTGGGTCTGCTCGGATGACAGCTCAGGTCCGGGGTGGTCCGGATCGGGTGGTGAGAACGGCGACCGACGCGCCGCCGCCTCGATGACCAGCAAGCCGGCCGCCGCCATTGCACGTAGCACCGCCGTGCTGACCCCGGTTTGCCGCATGAGGTCCGCGGTTGACAGCGGTTCCGCGCCCGCCAGCAGCATCCAGCACGCGCCGTCGTGGCGGTGTCAGCCGGCTAGTGGGCAGCGGATCCGCGCGCCGATATGCGACCGCCGGCCGGTCGGCGCCGGAAACGACCCGCAGTGCCATGGCCAGAACGTCCCCGGGCGGAGTCAGGGTATAGGCGGCGATCCAGTCGATGAATAGCCGCAGCGAGCAGCCCATCGGCGGGGTATCGACAACGCCAATCACCGATTTCAGCCTTTGGGCAGGACCGCGTCGCCGGCGCCCCGTCCCAGACCACGCCGATCTCCTCCCGCCTGTTCAGCGGCACCAGCACCACATCGCCAGGACTTAGATCGAGGCCCGCGGGTATCCGGTAATCGAACGGTCCGGGAAACGGATACGGAAGCATGACCGGCACCCGGCGGTTGTCGTGGGGGGCGGGCAGAAATTCCAGCTCCTGATGCCTGGCTGACACGTTATCGCCGCGGCTGGCGAGGTTGACGCGGCGGGGAGCCCTCGGACCGTTGCAACGGCGCGCACGACCCTGCCCCGAAGTGCCGCCCGGATGCCGCGGGCCGTCCGCCCGGTACCCATATCGGTCGGCCCTTCGGCCCGCTGGCGCAGCAGCGGTGATGTAGCGCTCATACGCTGCCCGGCCTCGGCGGGAAGCGTAAGTCCTGGCAGAGCGGGAGTTCTGGCACGGCGTTCCGCATTGGTGCCGCCCTTTTGACGGAGATTTGGCCATTCGCCAACAGTCGTTCGCGGCAAGACGTGGCGGCCTGTCCGAGCCAGCCAACGGCAACGCCGCGTCAGGCACCGCGCGGTTCCGCGCCGGCGCCGGTTAATGTATCGATCTTGCGACTTGCTTCCCGGCCAGGCGCCCACCACAAGCCCGCGCCATCACGCTTTCGAACTGCTGGTGCGCCGATGCCGTCGGCTGGACGGGCGACGTTGCAACTATTGCACACCGGCTTATTCCCCCGGTCGCTAAACCTCACGGCTCAAACGCGTGCGGCGGCCCGTGCCGGCACCCGGTCGGTGTCGATCTCCTGGAAATTCCAGAAACTGTCCAGCGCGATGCGCAGTCGGTTCGGTTTCGCGGCGAGCCGAACACCGTCCGCCGTGGTGACCGGCGTGTGCCGTGCCAACACGGTGCGCCAGAAATCCGGCGTCAGGACACGGTCGTCCAGCGAAGCATATTGACCGGCACAGGCCGCATCGCCGCGCCAGCCGAGCCGGAGGTGGATTGGCGCGAGCGTATGCAGTTGCTTGCCGAAATATGGCACCTCGTGGGCGGCGCTGGAGTTGACCGTCAACACAGCGGTGATCTGGGGCAGCGACAGCAGCCGGTACAGATTGTCGTCGGTGACGCCAACCACGTTGTGCGCAACCCCAGCGGCGACCATCAGCAGGCTGTGCTCGCGCTCCTGCGGATGTGGCTTCAGCAGGACCGCGCGGTGCAAGCTGCACAAGCGGGCGATCTCGTCCGCCTGTTCAGCCGCGTCGTAAAACCGACCGCCGATGATCTGGGTGGCGTCCATGGGCCGCTGCCCGAGCACCACCATGGTGTCATCCGGCAAACTCGACTCGCTGATCATCTGGCACATCGCCTCGCGCAGGCCGGCGGTGGCGATCACTTCACTTTCCGCCATGGCCATGCGCAGGAGTTCGGACCTGGTGTCGGCATCGGGGCTGTGGACGGCGAACAGCAGGTCGTCGAGAAAGCGCACCGGATGGATCCGCACGTCCACATAGGGAATTGCGGCTTCATCGAAAATCGCGATGAGGTATGGCGGCAGTTCGTAGCCGATGCAGAATTGCTGGTGCAGGCGGGGCCTCACGTGACGATCGAACGCGGATCGGTCGGACAGGCTTTCGAAGCCGGAAGCCCAGTGCAGCGCGCTCCGCTCGCGGGTGCGCTCCGTCCTTAGGGCAGCAGCCCATTCGGGCAGGTGGCGCGTGCTGAGCACCGAGACCGGCAGTCCGCAGGCCAGAACCACCTGGCGCTTGACCGCATTGAACAGCCAGATGGTGGGTGATCGACGCCGCCCGGATCGCCATGGCCGTCCGGACGCAGCAGATCGCCAAGGATGGTGATGCCGCTGATCAAACGCGCCCGACACCGGCCGTGCAACCGGCCTGATATTCCTCGGCCGCTAACGGGCTCGGGACCCGCTCTCCAGTGAACAGCCCCGGTCGGACGCAGTCAGACGCCCGCGTGGCGGAATGAGCTGACCGGTGCCAGGAGCGGTCCAGATGGCCGGCCGGAAGCTCGCGGTGTTGGCGGGACGGCCGCGGGCTGATCAAAGACACACCACGGGCCGACTCGTCAGGGCATGTCACGGCTCAGGCCGTGGATATCGGGCCAGTTGGGGTAATGTATGCTTCTGCCGCGAAGCCCGCTGCCTCAAGCGAGTCCAAGCTGGGCCGGGACCGTCGGCTTTGCGTCAGCGTTCGCATAGGCCCTGTAGGCGCCGAAGTAGCTTGCCGAAATGCCATTTGTGGCATCAGCGGCCGATGCGGTTACGGTCGAGGCGGCACCGCTGAGCCGATATTGCCCGGAAGATCATTCAGGAGCTTGGCTGCGTCCTGTTTCAACTGGCCGGGACTGCCGTTTCCTGATCATCGGATTGGTGGCGATGGTGGTGTGGCTCCGCCTGCCCGGCGCCCTTCAAGGCGTCGGCGCTGCTCGGCACCGCGGCGGGATCGAAATTGCTTTGGTGGTCGCGTCCTGCGTCTGATCGGTTGTGCTCTTAGTAGGGGTTGTGGCGCCGAAGACCTGGCCGCCTTGTACCTGCAGCAACAACGTCTGCAGGCTGCTGGTCAGCTGCTTGAACAAAGCGGCGCTGCCGCTTGGCACAGTGCCGATGCTCGCTGTCGGTTTGACAAGCGCCGGTGTAGCCGATGCGTCCGACGCGCCAGTCTTGTTAGGGCCTCGGGTTGAAGCCGTCCCATCCGCAAACAGATTGGATTGGGGGATACTGGAAATAGACACCTGACTTTCTCCGCCTACCGCCCCATTCGAAGGGGCTCCCGTGACTGTTATCGCTGCATCATTAAGCGCAAATGATTAAGCGAAGATGAACACGAGGGGCCAAAATCACCTTTTCCCATGCTGTCGGCGAAGGGGTGGGAAGTCCGCTTCCGACGAACCATCAGCGGCGGTTGAAAGGGCCGACCGTGCGCGCGCCCCAGGGTTTGCGGGGCGAGCGTCTGGATCGGGCGTGGGTCACCGGCGGGCGGTCAGACAGTTTCATTCAGGGAAGGGATCGTTCGTGAAAACAATAAGTTACCGTTCGGCCCGCGACAAGCCGAGGAGGTGGCCCATATTGCCGGCGCAAACGTACCGTGCCCGAAGCGTCCGCTTCGTTTTCAGCGGGGTCCGGAAAATGCGCCACCGCAAGATACGACGAACCTCGGAGGGAATGACGCCAGACGATGAAGTTCGGGCTAGAGATCGTGGCCGGAATAGGAGCAGTTGAAACTTTTATTGCATAGCGGAAAGTCGGCGACGATGTTGCCCTCGATCACCGCCTCAAGCAGCGGCCACTGGAACCACGAGGCGTCGCGCATGTGGCAGCACTCGATCGTCCCCGCCTCGATCCGCAGCCAGACCAGCACATCGCCGCGGAACGCCTCCACCACCGCCATGCCCTCGGCCATTGCCGCCATGATCCGTGCAGCGTCTGCGACGATCTCGCCGGCTGGCAGATCGGCCAGAAGCTGCTCGAGCAGACCCGAGGCTCTGTTCGATTTCTCGCAGCCGGATCCAGATCCGGGCGTTGACGTCGCCCTCCGGCAGTACCGGCACCGTGAACCTCAGCCCATCGTATGGGGCGTAGGGCAGGTCCCGCCGCGCGTCGAAATCGCGGCCCGAGGCGCGCCCCACAAAGCCGCCGGGCGCGAAACGCCGGGCCAGGTCCGGCCGCAGGATGCCGGTGGTCGACCGTCCGGTCCTGCAGCGACGCGGTACCGTCGTACAACGCGGTCAGCGACGGCATGGTGGCGCGGAACAGGGTCGAGCAGGGCGCGCAGCCGGGCGATGCCCGGCGGCGTCGAGGTCGACCGCGACGCCACCGGGCACGATCCGGTCCATCATCAGCCGATGCCCGAAACAATCCGCCGCCGGCGCGCAGCACCCGCTCCCGCAGCACCGCGGCATGCGCCTGCAGCAGGCTGAACGACGCGTCATTGCAGATCGCGCCGAAGTCGCCGACATGGTTGGCGATACGCTCCATCTCCGCCATCACCGCGCGCAGCCAGACCGCCCGCGGCGGCGGCGCCACACCGAGAGCCGCCTCGACGGCGCGGGAAAACGCCCAGGCATAAGCCACCGTGCTGTCGCCCGAGTCCTGCCCGCGACCAGGTGCGCCCGGGACAGCGGCGCGTTCGCCATCAGCAGATCGATGCCCTTGTGGACGTAGCCCAGCCGTTGCTCCAGCCGCACCACGGTCTCGCCGTCACAGGTGAAGCGGAAATGCCCGGCTCGATGATGCCGGCATGCACCGGGCCGACGGGGATCTGATGCAGCCCCTCGCCCTCGACCGGCAGGAACGCGATAGGCGTTGGCCGGGCGCTGCTCCTCGTCCCAGCGGCCATGATCCAGCCACGGCCTGGTGTCCTGCAAACCGACCGGTTGCAGCCCGAACAGATCGCGGATCGCCCGCTCCAGCCGGATCGCCGGCGCATGCTCGGCGCCGATCGACGGATAGTGCCCCTCCGGGCAATCCAGGCTGAGAACGCGCGACCTGCCATGGGTCGTCCGCCAACACCGCCATGTGGACCCGGCCGGTCTCGCCCCAGACACTCAGCAATGTCAGCCGGCCGTCGGCGAGAAGGCTGGCGGCGGCCTGCCAGGCGTCGGCTTGCAGCGAGACGCGCGGCCAGGGCCGATGAGCCGACGACCGGCTGGCCCGTGCCAGCAGCTCCGACAGCACGCTCATCCGAGCAGTGTCGCGATGTGCTGGAACCAGTCGACCAGCGGCGGCGGAAGCCAGATCCCGGCTGTCAGCACCAGGCCGAGATGGGCGAAGATCGGCATATAGGATGCGTGGACCGCGGTCGATCGGGCCGCGGACCGGCGCCAAAGGCCAAATCGGTCAGCCGCAGCAGCAATGCCCCGAAGGCGACCAGAAGCCCGAACACCAGCAGCACCGTCAGCAACGGCTCGCGCGCGAAGCTGGAGGAGATCAGCAGGAACTCGCTGGTGAACACGCCGAACGGCGGCAGGCCGACGATGGCGGCGACCCCGGCGACCAGGGTCCAGCCCAGCACCGGATGGCTTTCGGTCAGGCCGCCGATCTCGGCGATGCGCTGCGTGCCCTTCACCTGGGCCACGTGGCCGACCGAGAAGAAGATCGCCGACTTGGTCAGGCTGTGCATCGTCATCTGCAGCAAGGCGGCGAAATTGCCGACCGGGCCGGCGACCCCGAAGGCGAACACGATGATGCCCATGTGCTCGATCGAGGAGTAGGCGAACAGCCGTTTGATGTCGCGCCGCCGGTACAGCATGAAAGCCGGCGAAAATCACCGAAAGCAGGCCCAGCGCGATCATCAGCGGCCCGGGCGCGATGGCGTGCGGGTTGGCCGCCAGCAGCATCTTGAACCGCAGCAGCGCATACAGCGCGACATTCAGCAGCAGGCCGGACAGCACGGCGGAGATCGGCGTCGGACCCTCGGCGTGCGCGTCCGGCAGCCAGGCGTGCAGCGGCGCCAGCCCGACCTTGGTGCCGTATCCCAGCAACAGGAAAATGAACGCGATGTTCAGCAGCGACGGATCGAACGCCGGCGCGAGCCGCAGCAGATTGGTCCAGGTCATCGCGTCCATGCCCTCGCCCGCCGCCGGCCGCGCGGCGAGGTAGACCAGGATGGTGCCGAACAGCGCCAGCGCGATGCCGACGCTGCCGAGGATGAAGTATTTCCAGGCGGCTTCCAGCGCCTCATGCGGTGCGGTAGATGCCGACCATCACCACCGTGGTCAGCGTCGCGAGTTCGACCGCCACCCACATCAGGCCGATATTGTTGGCGAGCAGCGCCAGGTTCATGCCGAACAGCATCAGCTGGAACATCGCGTGATAGAAACGGATGTGCCGGGCCGCCAGCTTGCCGATCTGCAGTTCGTGACCGATGTAGGAGGCGCTGAAGACGCTGGTGGTGAAGCCGATGAAGCAGGTCAGCAGGACGAAGACGATGTTCAGGTCGTCGACCAGCAGATAGAGTGCCGGTGGGCGGCCGTTGCCACAGCAGCAGCAGGGCGAAGGCCAGCGACACCAGCGACGCCAGCGACGTTCAGCCCGGCACCGATGCGATAGCCCGGCAGCAGCGCCAGGATCGCCGCCATCAGCAGCGGCGTCAGCAGGATCGCCTCGACCGGGCCGATACTCATGACCGCCTCCGGACGATCGTCACCGCCAGGCCGAGCTCATCGCTGGCCGCCACGGAAGCTGTCCAGCGCGCCGACGTCGATGGTGTCGAAGCGCTCGCGGATGCGGAACAGGAAGATGCCGACGACGATGAAGGCGATCAGGATCGAGAAGGCGACGCTGATCTCGACCACCAGAGGCATGCCGCGGGCGCCGGTGGCGGCGAGGTTGATGCCGTTCTCCAACGACATGAAGCCGACGACCTGGCTGACCGCGTTGCGCCGGGTCACCATCATCAGCAGGCCGATCAGCACCACCGACAAGGCCAGGGCGATATCCTCGCGGGCCACCGGATCGGCCTGGGCGGTCACCGGCAGCATCACCTCCAGCGACAGCGCGACGAGCGCCGATGCCGGCCAGCATGGTCAGGCCGATGCCGCCGACGGTTTCGATCTCGCGGTGCATACCCATGCGGAACACCATGCGGCGAAGCGCCCACGGGATCAGGATGGCCTTGAAACCCAGCGCCAGCGCCGCCGGTGATGTAAAGATGCGGCGCGTCCTGGATATGGGCCTGCCAGGCGACCGACAGCGCCAGGACGAATGGCGTGCAGCAGCCAGTACGTGCAGCAACGCATACAGCCGCACCTGATACAGCATCATGAAGCTGACCAGCACCAGCAGGCCGGCCAGCATATGGGCGATGTCGAATGACAGGCCGCGGGTCAAGCGCCACCGCATCACATGCCCCGCGAGACGAACAGCAGAAGCACGCCGAGCAGACCGAGCATCAAGCGCGCCGCCGAGGAAGTCGGGGACGCGGAAGACGCGCATCTTGGCGACCGACATCTCCGCCACGCCCAGTGCACGCCGCCCACTGCCATCTTCATCACCCAGGCCACGGCACCAACGATATCCCGCAGCGGGTTCGCCATGTCGCCAGCCAGCCCGACCGGCACGAACACGCAGGCGATCATCGACATGTAAAGCATCAGCTTGAGCGCCGCGGCCCATTCGATCATCGCCAGATGGCGGCCGGAATATTCCAGCACCATCGCCTCGTGCACCATGGTCAGCTCGAGATGCGTCGCGGGATTGTCCACCGGAACCCGTCCGTTCTCCGCGATCGCGACGATGATCAGCGCCACCAGCGCCAGCGCGAGCGATACGCGCAGGCCTTCGTGACCGTTCAACATGGTCTGCGCGATGGTGGAAAGCTGGGTCGAGCCGGCGATCAGTGCGACCGAGAACACGATCATCAGCATGGCGGGTTCGGCCAGCGAGGCGATCATCATCTCCCGCGAGGCACCGATGCCGCCGAAACTGGTGCCGATATCCATCCCGGCCAGCGCCAGGGCGAAGCGGGCGCTTGCCAGCAGGGCGGTGATGGCGATCAGGTCGCCCGACCAACTGAACATCAGATTGGCGGCGAACGTCGGGACCAGCGCGGCGGCGACCCAGGTGGTGGCGAAGACGAAATAGGGCGCGGCGCGGAACAGCCAGGACGCATTCTCCGCCACCAGCGCGTCCTTGCCGAGCAGTCGCCGCAGATCGAGATAAGGTTGCAGCAGCGGTGGGCCGAGGCGACGCTGCATCCTGGCCTTGACCTTGCGCACCAGCCCGGTCAGCAGCGGCGCCAGCGTCAGGATCAGCGTCATCTGCACAAGCTGGGCCAGCAGCGCGGGGATCGACCGCCACGGCGTTCATTGCCCAGGCGTTCATTGCCACAGGGCGAGGCTGAGCAGCAGCACCACCAGCGCGCCGAAAACAAAGCCGAGGTAGCGTCGGATGGTCAGGAACTGCAGCACGTTCAGCCGATCCGCCAGGCCCGTCACCCCCCGGCCCAGCGGGACATAGACGTTGTCCCACACCGGGTCGCGTGATGCGTGCGCGATCAGGGCGGCCCGGTTGTCGCCGGGTGCGGGCATGTCAACCATGTCGCGGGCGCGAAACACGACACTACCGAACACCCGGCGAAGGGGTTGGGAAAAACTTCCGGCGGAATACTGCGTGTCCGGCGCCGGCATCGGGAAATCCGCAGTCCCAGGCCGGCACCCGGCGCACGCCGGCTGGACAACCGATGCGCCAGGACCACGGTCAGCAGCATCGAAGCGGCGATGAAACCGAACACCAGCAGACCATTGTATGAACTGCGGCTCGCCTCGATCGGCGCGATGGTCAACCACGCATCGCCAAGCTGCACCGGCATGCGGGCTCCGGTCAGGGCCTGCGCGACGGGGGCGATGGCGTCGATGACAAAACCCGGCAGGATCCCGGTCAGCAGGCACAGCAGCGCGAACCCAAGCATGGCGAGGATCGACCAGGGATCGGCCTCCCTGGCCAGCCGAGCGGCGTCGGTGCGAGGGCGGCCGAGGAAGCAGATGCCGAAGGCGCGGACGAAGCACGCGGCGGCCAGTGCCGCCGCCAGCGCCAGCAATGCGCCGTCCATCGGCAGCATCAGCTTCAGGCCCCACTGCGGCAGTTCCGGGCGCAGCAGCACGGCCTGGAAGGTGAGCCACTCGGACGCGAAACCGTTCAGCGGCGGCAGGGCGGAGACCGCGGCGCAGCCAATGAGGAACGCAACAGCGGTGCGCGGCATGCGGTGGATCAGGCCGCCCATGGTCTCCATGTCCCGCTCGCCGGTGGCGTTCAGCACCGCGCCGGCGCCGAAGAACAGCAGGCTCTTGAAGATCGTGTGGTTGAGCGCGTGGAACAGCGCGGCGGTCAGGGCCAGGGCGGCGCCGGCGTTGAAGCCGTTGGCGCGGAACGCCAGCGCCAGCCCCAGGCCGATGAACACGATGCCGATGTTCTCCACCGTCGAGTAGGCCAGCAGCCGCTTCAGGTCGCGCTCCATCAGCGCGTGCAGCACCCCCAGCACAGCGGTGATGCCAGCCACCAGCAGAACGACGGTCGCGGGCCACCAGCCCGGCGACGGCAGCAGATCGAAAACGATACGGATGAAGCCGTACACCGCGACCTTGGTCATCACGCCACTCATCAGCGCCGACACGTGGCTCGGCGCGGCCGGATGCGCCAGCGGCAGCCAGACATGCAGCGGCACCAGTCCCGCCTTGGAGCCGGCACCGATCAGCGCCAGCAGGAACACCACGGCGGCGATCGGCGCATTGGGGTGGCTCGCACGCATGGCATCGAAGGCATAGCCGCCCGGTCGCGCCGGCCAGGAGACCGAAGGCCAGCAGCAAGGCCATCCCGCTGAACGTCGCCATGATCAGGTAGACGAAGCCGGCCTGTCGGTCGCCGCGCTTGGAACCTCTGCTCAGGGCTGTCGTGCGGCGCTTCGGCCTGATGCGCCATGACCAGCGCCCAGGAGGTCAGCGACATCAGTTCCCAGGCGAACAGGAACAGGAAGGCGTCATCGGCGACGACCACGAGGGACAGACCCGCCAGGAAGGCCGGATAGAACGGCAGGACCCGCCCCGGGTGCGCCTCGTGGCGGCCGTATCCGAGGGCGAACAGGCTGGCGCCGCCACCACCAAGGCCAATCAGGACCAGGAAAAAGCCGGACAACGCATCCAGCCGGAGATGGGTGCCGATCCAGGGGAGACCGAGCGGCAGGACCAGACGCTCGACCGGCCCGGCAAGGCCGGCGAGACCGGCGAACAGCAGCGCCGCGCACAGCATCAGGCTGCCGCCGTAGATCAGCATGCGTCCGGCCGCGAGACGGGCGGTCGCCATCCCGATAATCGCGAGCGCAAGCAACGCGAGGATGACCTGGGCCACCAGGTCAATCATGGAGCCAGAGCGCCCCACCGATCCAACTCAGCCAGCCGATGCCGACCGTTTGCCGCGCGCAGGCCAGCTTGCTCAGTGAAGCGACGTTGCCAGCGGGGCACGACCTCGTCGGCCCAGCACTGTTGAATGCCCGGGAGCAATTGGGTCAAAAACGAAGCGAGGGCGTGCTGGTCCAGCCCTAATGGGGCGCGCGCCACACGCATCTGGCCAGTCGTCATCATGTTCCAGATGCCAAATTTCTTATCCAAGACCAAAAACTGACGAATTTCCCGTCATTGTCAAGGTTTGCGGATGAGTGGCACCTTGACGCCTCTACCCCGGACGATCGGCAAAATCAGGCCATTCCGCGACAGTCCTGAGGAGGCGCCGAACCGCCATTCAAGCGTCTCCGGACGTCCCCATTCGTGACCCTTTGGTTCACCGAGCCCCGCCGCCGTCGGGAGCTTGATCAGCAGCGGGTGGTCGGCCTGCAGGTGGGGCACCAGAGTGGTCAGCAGATCATTGAACGAATATGGCTTGCTCAGGATGGTGGTTGCCCCGGCCGCCACGGCTGCCGCGTCGACCCGTGGTGACCGCTTGTGCGCTGTCAGCACGATCGGCGCATTCTGGTACCCGGACTGCCGCCGGATACGGGCGCAGGCGTCGTAGCCGCTCAGCCCGGGAAGCGCGACGTCGAGTATCGCCAGATCGGCAATCGTCCGGGTGGCGAAGTCCTCGGCTTCGGGGCCGTTCGCCGCGAGCAGAACCACAAAGCCCAGATGAGAAAATTCCACCCGCAAGGCGTCGCGGACAAGCTGATCGCGTTCGGCAACGATAATTGTCGGAGGATCGGACATGCGGACGCATGGTGCGACGGAATGATTGATGAAGCGTTAAGTCCGGCGTTCCCACCTCGCCGCTCTCGATCGAGCTCAATCTTGCCCGACCCGGCTCGGCGTGCTTGGAATGCCGCCGAGTGTGGTAACGCGACCATGATGCCCGGTGGATTTATTCACATCCGCGCCAACGCGGGGAGCCATCCTCCTGGAGGAAACGATGAAGATCATCCGGATCGAGACCCTGCAGGCCGATGCTGGCTGGCGCATGTTCTCCTTCCTGAAAGTCACCACCGACGACGGCATCATCGGCTGGTCGGAGTTCAACGAAAGCTTCGGCAGCACCGGTCTGTCCGACGTCATCCGCGGCCTGTCGCCGGTGCTGATCGGCCGCGACCCGCGCCGGTTCGAGCAGGTGACGCAGCATCTGCACGTGCTGACCCGGCAGTCGCGTGGCGGGCTCAACCAACAGGCCATCGCCGCCATCGAGAACGCTCTGCTGGACGTCACCGGCAAGGCCTACAACGTTCCGGTATACGCGCTGTTCGGCGGCCCGATCCGCGACCGCATCCCGGTCTACTGGTCGCATTTCGGCACCTACCGGGTGCGTAACGCCGAGCTGATGGGCGTGCCGCCGCTGCACGACCATGACGACCTCGCGCGCCACGCCCGAGAGGTCCGCGATCGCGGATTTCGTGCGCTGAAGACCAACATCCTGCCGATGGTCGACGGCCGCCTTGCGTCCTATGTTCCCGGCTTCGGTCGCACCGTCGGCTGGCCGGAGCTGAACTGGGACAACCGGTTGACCCGCGGCGTGTCCGAACAGCTTGGCATCATCCGCGAGGCGGTAGGCCCGGAAATGGGAATTCACCTCGACATCAACTTCAACTTCAAGACCGAGGGGTTCAAACGCATCGCCGAGGCGGTGGCGCCGTTCAACCTGACGTGGCTTGAGATCGACACTCACGACGCGCCGGCGCTGGCGGAGATCAAGCGTGCCGCCCACTGCCCGATCGCATCCTGTGAAACGTTACACGGGCGCAGGGAGTTCAAACCGTTCCTGGACCATTACGCGACCGACGTGGCGATCGTCGATGTGGTCTGGAACGGTCTGGTGGAATTGGCGAAGATAGCGGCGATGGCAGATGTGCATGAGATCAATGTGGCGCCGCACAATTTCTATGGCCACCTGTGCAGTGCCATCAGCGCGACATTCAGTGCCATCGTGCCGAACTTCCGGGTCATGGAGATCGACATCGACAGCGCGCCCTGGCGTGACGAGTTCTATACAGTCGTCCCGACGATCGAGGCGGGAGAATTTGTGCTGTCGACTGGCCCCGGCTGGGGCATTGACGTGAATGAGAAGGCCGTCAGGGCGCGACCGCCGAAGAACTGATTTTCTACCGGCGTCGGCGCGTCTCGCGATTAGAATGCAGAATCAGGAGAAGAGAGTTGGCAAAATTCAAGATCGCTACCCCGGCCGGGGCCAGCTTCACCACCGCTGGTGGCGGCTACGACTATGAAATGGAGCCTCTGGCGGGGATCGACGCCGCGATCGTCGAGGGTCCAGCTGAGGAGGACGGCTTCATCAGATTTGCTCAAGATGCCGACGCGATCTACGCCAAGGGCATGCGCTTCTCAAAAAAAGTGGTGGACGGGCTGCCCACCAAATGCCGCGCGATCGTGCTGGGCAGCGTGGGTGTGGACAGCGTCGACGTGGTGGCCGCGACGGCCCGCGGCATGCCAGTGACCAACTGCCCCGATACCTTCATCGAGGAAGTCGCCGACCACGCGCTGATGCTGTTGCTGTCCGCACATCGGCGGACCATTGAACAGGATCGCATGGTGCGCGAAGGCCGCTGGCGCGAAGGACGGCCGGCGCTGCTGGGGATACCTCGGCTGATGGGGCAGACGCTCGGGCTGATCGCGTTCGGGCACGTCGCGCGCGCCGTCGCGAAACGGGCGAAACCGTTCGGGCTGCGGGTAATCGCCTATGATCCGTTCATCGAGGAACTGGTCATGGTCGAGCACGGCGTGATCCCGTCCACGCTGGAGGAAGTGCTGTCGCAGTCGGATTTCGTTTCGATGCACGCGCCGGCGACCCCGGAAGCCGAGGGCATGCTGACCGAGAAACATTTTCGGCTGATGAAGAAGACCGCCGTCTTCATCAACACCGGACGCGGCCCGACGGTGCAGGAATCGGCGCTGATCAAGGCGCTGCAGGAGAGCTGGATCGCCCACGCCGGACTGGACGTGCTGGAGATCGAGCCGCCTGGCAACAACAATCCGATCCTGGGCATGCCGAACGTGACGCTGAGCGCACACACCGCCTCGGCGTCTTCCCGTTTCGATCCGGCCAGGAAACGGCATGTCGGGCGTGAGCTGGCGCTGGTGCTGAATGGCAGGTGGCCGATGAGCTGCGTCAATCCGGCCGTGCTGCTGAAGTCCGACCTGCGGCGGTGGCAGCCGGTCTCGATGGAGCGTGGTCCGAACAGCTAGGCGGTAAGTCCGCCCTGGGCGGTCGAGCGTCTGAAGCGCCGCCCGCCGTGGCTTCTCGGGAGCCCGCGGCTTCTCAGCCAATCTCGCCACCGGGTCCAGTCATGGCCGGCGCCGGGGCGGTTGACTGACCCGCGTGGGGGATACCTTGTCGGAACCCGGGCAGCATCCCATCTGCGGCGGCAACAACACAAGGTTCCAGATCATGATCCAGATCCGTCCCTTCGACAGTCTTGGCGGCTTCCGCAATGAGTGGCTGAACGCCCACCACCACTTCAGCTTTGGCAATTACCATGACCCCGATCGCATGGGTCTCGGCCGGTTGCGGGTGTGGAATGACGACGAGATCGCGGCCGGCACCGGCTTCGATCCGCATCCGCACCGTGACATGGAGATCGTCACCTATATCCGCGAGGGCGCCATCACCCACCGCGACAATCTCGGCAACGAGGGGCGCACCGAAGCCGGGGACGTCCAGGTGATGCACGCGGGCACCGGCATCACCCACGCCGAATACAACCAGGAGAAAATACCGACCCGTCTGTTTCAGATCTGGATCATGCCGGACCAGCGCGGCGTTGCACCCGGCTGGGGCACGCGGACTTTTCCCCGTGGCGGCAACGGATTGTCCGTTCTCGCCAGCGGACGCCCGGCGGACGAAGGGTCCGGCGCCCTGCCGCTCTATGCCGACGCGGCGGTGCTTGCCGGCACCCTGGCCGAAGGTCAGTCGACCGAGGTGAAGCTCGCCCCGGGTCGGAGCGCGTATCTGGTGGCGGTGACCGGCGCGATCACGGTGAACGGAGTCGAGGCGGGGGCGCGGGATGGCGTCGCGATCACCCGGGAAACCGCGGTCACGATCAAGGCGAGCCAGGCCACGGAACTGGTCCTGGTTGACGTCGCGGCCTAGTCTATCTGTCAATGCGGCGGTACCCTTTCAGGACCTCGCCGCAAAGAGTTCTTCAGCATCGCTGCCGGAGCGCAAAGGCACTCCGGCAGCGATGACCCTGGCTAGAAGGTGACCACCGAGCGGATCGATTCGCCCCGCCGCATGAGATCAAAGCCCTCGTTGATCTGCTCGAACGGCAGCACGTGGGTGATCAGATCGTCGATGTTGATCCGGCCGTCCATGTACCAATCGACGATGCGAGGCACGTCGGTACGTCCCCGCGCGCCGCCGAAAGCGGTTCCCATCCAACTGCGCCCGGTCACCAACTGGAATGGCCGGGTGGAAATCTCCTGGCCGGAGCCGGCGACGCCGATGATCACCGATTTGCCCCAGCCACGATGCGAGCACTCCAGCGCCTGCCGCATCACCTTCACACTGCCGATGCATTCGAAACTGTAATCGGCGCCGCCTTTTGTCAGGTCCACCAGATAGGGGACCAGATCGCCCTGCACCTCGTTCGGATTGACGAAATGCGTCATGCCGAATTTTTCCGCCATCGGCTTGCGCGCCGGGATTGAGATCGACGCCGACGATCTGCTCCGCGCCGACCATCCGCAGTCCCTGGATCACGTTCAGCCCGATGCCGCCCAGGCCGAATACGACCGCACGCGCGCCGGCCTCCACCTTGGCCGTGTTCATGACCGCGCCGATCCCGGTGGTCACGCCGCAGCCGATGTAGCACACCTTGTCAAACGGCGCATCTGGCCGGATCTTCGCCAGCGCGATCTCCGGCAGCACCGTGAAGTTGGCGAATGTCGATGTTCCCATGTAATGGAATACCGGCTCGCCACCTGCGGAGAACCGGCTGGTGCCGTCCGGCATGACGCCTTTGCCCTGGGTCGCGCGGATCGCCACGCACAGATTGGACTTGCGCGAGAGGCAGTATTCGCACTGCCGGCACTCCGGAGTGTAAAGCGGTATGACGTGATCGCCCTTTTTCAGGCTGGTGACGTTCTTGCCTACGTCGACGACCACCCCGGCGCCCTCATGTCCGAGTATGGCCGGAAACAGCCCTTCGGGATCAGCGCCAGACAGAGTGAATTCGTCGGTGTGGCAGATGCCGGTGGCCTTGATCTCCACCAGCACCTCGGTATCGCGTGGCCCGTCCAGATCGACCGTCTCGAGGCTGAGTTTTTCGCCCGCCTTGCGGGCCACCGCAGCGCGCACCTTCATGACACTCTCCCTCGGGCTGAACCTTGGTAACTATCAAGCCTTCCCGCCGGCGGCAATCCTGACGCATTTGCGCATGACCGAAGGCAGCGCCGCCTCGTCCAACGCCGACAGAAGGTGGGGAAGCCCTCGCCGGTGACGCATGGGACATGCGCCGCCAGCAGGTCGATGATGAGTTCGAAGTGGGTGAAGCCATGACGCACCTGGCCGACCGGCAACCAGTCCGCCGCGACAGGTGCGAGGGGCAGCGCCTCCGCCACGGTCCAGGGTGTGTCACGCCAGGCGGTGCCGGGCAGTTCGGTCATCCCGCCCAGCAGTCCGTTGGGCGGGCGGCGGCGCAACAGCACGTTTTCGCCATGGTCGGTCAGCCAGAAATGCACGCCGTATCGCAGCGGCCGCAGCTTTCTTCGGCGACCGGCGTGGCAGGTCGGCTGCAATGCCCAGCCGGCGCCCCTGGCAGAACGTCGACCCATGGGCACAGCGCGCAGGCCGGTGCCGCCGAACCGCATAGCGACGCTCCCAGATCGAACAGCGCCTGAGCGAAGTCGCTGGGCCTCGCCCGCGCCGCCGGGTCGCTGCCGAGTCTGCCCCGCCGCCAGGCGAAGCGCCGGTTTGGCCGCCGGCATCGGCTGTTCGATGGCGAACAGACGAGCGACCACCCGCTCGACATTGCCATCCACCGGAACTGACGGGATGCCGAAGGCGATGGCGCCGATCGCCGCCGCGGTATAGGCGCCGATGCCGGGCAGCGCCCGCAACGCATCGAGATTCGACGGGAATCCGCCCATTTCGGCCACGACCTGCGCGCAGGCGTGCAGATTGCGGGCCCGGGCGTAGTAGCCGAGCCCGGCCCAGGCGGAGAGGACATGATCCAGCGGCGCGGCGGCGAGCATCTGCACCGTCGGGAACCGGCTTACGAACCGTTCATAGTAGGGTATGACAGCTGTGACCGTCGTCTGCTGTAGCATGATCTCGCTGAGCCAGACCCGGTAAGGATCCTGGCCTTCGCCGGGTTCCGCCCGCCACGGCAGGCGACGCCGATGGCGGTCATACCAGCGCAGCAGCAGATCGGCGGGAGCGATGGCGGACGACACGAACCGAGATATGACCAACCGCCGGGGGATCGTCCATGGGCCTCGTCCATTGGGCGCACTGGTTCCGGGCGTCACCCGCGCGGCCTTTCGCCGCCACAGCCCGGCGGCGGCGCAGATCATGGCGGACTGGCCGATCATCGTGGGTCCCAAGGTCGCCTCGATGACCACGCCGCGACGGCTCGACCGTGGGACGCTGACGATCGCCTGCGCCGGCGCGGTAGCCATGAACCTGCATTATGTCGGAGTCGAACTGATGCAGCGGATCAACGGACACCTGGGCGGCCAGCCGGTCCACTCGCTCCGTTTCACCCAGGCAGGCATGCCACGGCCAAGCGCGCTCCGCCGCCGCGGCCGCCGCCCGAAGCGGTCGAAGAGGCCGAGGCGGCGGTTGCCGGCTTGCCGCCAGGCGATCTGCGCCGCGCGCTGGCCGCCCTGGGGAGGGTCGTGCTAGGCCGCACCCGCCCTAGACACGCTTTATCAATGTGTTGTAAGATCACCTTAATATAGAGGTTCCGATGACCGTTAGCTCGCCGTCTCCTACTTGTCCTCCATTCCCGCCGCCGTGGCTCGCGCTGGTCGGTCTGCCCGGACGCGCGTGGGCGGATGCCGACCTGACCAGGGCCGAACGGTCGATCGGCAAGCCCGACGCCAAGGCCACGGTGAACGAATACTTCTCCCTCACCTGCACGCATTGCGCGGCGTTCGCGCAGACCACGTTGACGCAGGTCGAAGACCAAGCTGATCGATGCCGGACTGGTTCGGTGGGTGTTCCATGACTATCCGCTCGACCAGGTGGCGCTGACCGCCGCGATGGTGGCGCGCTACCTGCCGGTCGACCGCTACGAGTCATTCATCGACGCCCTGTTCGCCACCCAGGATCGCTGGGCTTTCGCGCGCGGCGCCAATCCGACCGAGGAACTGTGGAAGACCGCGGGACTGGCGGGCATGTCGCGCCCCACCTTCGACAAGGCCATCGCCGACACCGAGCTGCGGACCTGGATCCTGAAGCAGCAACAGGCTGACCAGGACAAATGGAAGATCGACTCGACTCCGAGCTTTGTGATCGACGGTAAGAAATACGCCGGGGAAATGGATTACGAAGCGTTTCGAAAACTGATCCCCGCATGAGGCCGCACTTAGGAGAAACCATTGCCGGTCAGTTTTCGCCGACTTCGCATCTCAGGGTTCAAGAGCTTCGCCGAACCCGCCAGTGTGGAGATCTTGCCTGGACTGACCGGAATCGTTGGACCGAACGGCTGCGGCAAGTCCAATGTCGTCGAGGCGCTGCGCTGGGCCATGGGCGAAAGCAGCGCGCGCAGCCTGCGCGGCGGCGAAATGGAGGACGTGATCTTCGCCGGCACCGCCGGGCGCGCGTCGCGCAACATCGCCGAAGTGACTGTTTTCCTCGACGAAACCGCCGGGCGGGTGCCGCCGCCGTTCCATGAGCAGGCGGAGCTGGAAATCATCCGCAGGATCGAGCGTGGCTCCGGATCGGCCTACCGGATCAATGGCCGCGAGGTGCGCGCCCGCGACGTGCAGACCCTGTTCGCCGACCTCGCCTCGGGAGCCCGGGCGTCGGCGATGGTCAGCCAGGGACGGGTCGGCGCGCTGGTCGGTGCCCGGCCAGAGGAGCGGCGCGCCGTGCTTGAAGAAGCCGCCAACATCACCGGACTGCACGCCCGCCGCCACGAGGCTGAACTGAAGCTGCGCGCGGCCGAAGCCAATTTGTCCCGGGCGGAGGACCTGCGCGCCCAGCTCGAGATCCAGCTCGAGCGGACTGAAGCGGCAGGCACGGCAAGCCAGCCGCTACCGCAATATCTCCGGTGCCATTCGGTCCGCCGAGGCGGAGCTGCTCGCCCTGCAGCGCGCCAGGGTCGAGCAGGCGCGAGCCGAGGCCGCAGCCGCACTGCATGAGGCGGAACTGGCCGTCGCCGCGGCCACCGAAGCCGCCACCGCCGCCGCCGCCCACGCCACGCGAGGCGGCGGCCGAATTGCCCGCGCTGCGCGAGCAGGAGGCTGAGGCGCGGACCGTCGCTGGAGCGCCACCGCGTTGCCCAGGAGCAGATCGCCGCGGAGGAACAGCGCGCCCGCGACGAGTTGGCGGAGGCGCAGCGCCGTCTCGGCCAGATCCGGCAAGACCTGGCGCACGCCCGGCAATTGCAACGCGACGCCGCCGCCGCCGACCAGCGGCTGGCGGCCGAGGCGGTCGAGCTCGCCGGAGCCGACGTTGGCCACGACAGAGCGCGCGACAGCAGCCGAGGCGGCCGCGGTCAGCGCCGAGGAGGCCGTCCGCGCTGGCCGAAGCCGAGGCCAACCGCGCCACCGAAGCCGCGGCCGAGGCCAGTGCGCGAGCACAAGCCGCGGCTCAATTGCTTGCCCAGAGCTGAGCAGCGGGCACGGCGACTGAACGAACAGTTTCGAGCGCGTCACCCTGGACCACTCCAGGATCGCCGAGCAGCAGGTCGATCCGGAGCAGATCACCGCGGCGGCGGAAGCGGCGCTGCGCCGAAGCGGCAATGGCATCGTCGCGGCAGGCGGTCGAGCAGGCGGAGCAGGCACGTGCCACCGCCGCCGCTTCTCTCGCCGCGGCTCGGGACGCGCAGACGACGGCCGATTCGGCGCGGGCGCGTCTGGCGGCCGAGGTGCAGGCCCTGGCGGAGATCCTGGCGGTCAAGGACGGCGAGCAATGGCCGCCGATGGTTGACTCGCTGACTGTCCCCGACGGCCTCGAAGCAGCGCTCGGCGCGGTGCTTGGGGAAGAACTGACATCCGCGCTCGATCCCGCAGCGGCACGGCACTGGCGGGAGTTGCCGGAATTCGACCCGGCGCCCGCGTTACCGGACTGCGCGGCTGCACTTTCCGCGCTCGTCCAGGGGCCGGCGGCTTTGGCGAGGTCACTGTCGCAGATTGGCATGATCGAGGACGAGCCGGCCGGAGAAGAACATCAGACCACTCTGCTGCCCGGCCAGTCCCTGGTGTCTCGCTCAGGCGCGATCTGGCGGTGGGACGGCTATACCATTCGCGCCGGCACGCCGACCCAGGCAACGGTCCGTCTGCAGCAACGCAACCGCCTGGTTGGCCTGCGCGCGCGGCTGGCCGTGGCGGAGCAAGAGGCCGGCGCCGCCCGCACCGAACGCGCCGAGGCCGAAGCGGCGGCGCAGGTCGCCGCCAACGCCGAGCAGCAGGCGCGGGCTGGCCGGAAGGACTGCGAACAGGCGGCAGAGCGGGCTCGCGCCGGCCTGACCGCCCTGCGCAACCAGGCAGCCACAGCGACCGCTCGGCTGGCCGCGGCGGACGATCAACTGACGCGCATCATGGCGGAACGTGACGAGGCGGTCGCTGCATTTCTAAGGGCGAAAGAACTGCACGCCGCGCTGCCGGACATTGCAGCGCTGCGCCGCGCGGTGGACACAGCCCGCGACCGCGTTGTCGGCCGCTCGGTCATGCGAATCCACGGCGCGAACGGAACGCGACACGCTGCTCCGGGAGCACGCTGCCCGCGCCAATCGCCGACGCGCGATCGATGCCGAGCGAGCCGGCTGGTCTGAGCGAGCGCGTGACGCCAGCGAGCCGAGTCACCGACCTGGCCGCTCGCCTGGCCGAAGCAGAAGACGCCTTGAAGACCCTTGAGGCTCGTCCGGCTGAGATCGCAGCGCGCCGAGCCGAGGCGCTGGATACGTTGCAGGTGGCGGAAGCCACTCATCGGCGAGTAGCCGAAGCCTTGTCCATCGCCGTGACCCAGCGGCCCAGGCCGACCGGACGGCCCGAGGAGCGGAAGCAGCTGTCGCGTCTCGGCGGGAGGATGCGGTGCGCGCCGAGGGCGGCCTGCAACAGGCCAGCCATGCCTGGGGCGTCGTCGCCGAGCGAATCCTGGAGCGTCTGGGCGCCAACCCGCACTGCCCGACCCACCAGCCGACCTGTCGCCGGAAACCGAGGATCGCGCCCGCAAGCGGCTAGAGCGCCAGTGGAAGGAGCGGGAGGAAATGGGACCGGTCAACCTGCGCGCCGAACAGGAGGCGGAAGCCGTCGAGCAGCAGATCGGACAGCCATCGATTCAGAGCGCGAGGAGCTGACCACCGCCATTGCCAAACTGCGTGGGTCGATCGGCCACCTAAACCGCGAGGGCCGTGAGCGCCTGACGGCCGTGTTTCAGGAGGTCGATCGCAATTTTCAGCAGCTGTTCACGCGCATGTTCGGTGGTGGACGGGCGCATCTCGCCCTGGTGGGCTCCGACGACCCGCTGGAGGCCGGGCTGGAAATCTACGCGCAGCCGCCCGGCAAGAAACTGGCCACCCTGTCTTTGCTGTCCGGCGGCGAGCAGGCGCTGACCGCGCTGTCGCTGATCTTCGCGGTGTTCCGCTGCAACCCGGCGCCGGTCTGCGTGCTCGACGAGGTCGACGCGCCGCTCGACGACGCCAACGTGGAGCGCTTTTGCGCCCTGCTGGAGGACATTGTCCGCGACACCGACACCCGCTTCCTGGTCGTCACGCACCATCCCATGACCATGGCGCGGATGGACCGGCTGTATGGGGTCACGATGCAGGAACGCGGCGTTTCCCGGCTGCTGTCGGTCGATCTGACGGTCGCCGCCGGCATGATCGATCCACCCCTGCTGGCCGCTGAATGACGCAGGAACCAGCGGATACAATCGAGACACAGACCCGTAACACGACCGGCTTATGTCCCGGGACTTGATTGAACGGCAACCGGGCGGCCGCTTGTACTCGGCGTGAACCCGGGTGTCGCACGGGCGGGCCAGCCCGCCGCTGGCACCGAGTGAGCGTCCGCGTTCCCTCCCGCAAAAGACTTGGTTGGCGCCGAAGTGTCGTGACTTTTCAAAAAGGGATCAACCGCCCTGTTCCCACCGACGTGACCACCACGAGCGGGCGTCCGGCGGGTGATCCAACCTGGGGGAAGCAGCAATCTTGAGGTGATCTTCCAACATCGCTGACTTTGTCGCGGCGCGTTTCTACGTACGCTAAGGACGTTGACGGCGAACATCCGCGGTTGACGAAAGATGGGAGGAAGAAATGATCGAACGGTCAATCGAACTGCGGACCAGCGTCGTGAAGTCCGCCCTGTGGACCACTTCGGCGCTGATCCTATCAACCGGCATTTCAGCGGCCGCACTTGCACAGGCGCTTCCGAAGGTGGCTCCTGAGGCCGTTGGGATGTCGTCAGAGCGGTTCAACCGGCTGACCGACACATTCCAGCGGGACGTCGATGCTGGCGAGATCCCGGGCGCGGTCGTGGCGGTCGCTCGCAACGGCAAAATCGCCTACGAGAGGGCATTCGGCTACCAGAACCGAGAAGAAAAAGTGTTGATGAAGCCCGACTCGATTTTCCGTATAGCGTCGATGTCGAAGCCGATCACGTCTGTAGCGGTCATGATGCTGGTGGAGGAGGGCAAGATCGACCTCGCAGTGCCGGTGTCGCAGTATCTTCCGGACTTCAACGATGTTCGGGTTGGCACGGAACGGGCGCAGCTCAAACGTCCGATGACCGTGCAAGACCTGCTTCGTCACACTTCGGGTCTGGCGTATTGGTTCAGCGCGGAAGATCCGTCGATCAAGCAAGCCTATGAAGACGCCAAGGTTATGAATTTCGACCAGTCTCTTGCGGAGATGGTAACCAAGCTCGCGAAGCTGCCACTCGTTCATCAACCCGGAACGGCATGGGAATATGGCATGTCGACGGATGTGCTGGGACGCATTGTCGAAGTGGCGTCGGGGATGGAATTGGACCAGTTTGTGCAGGAGCGGATCGCGAAGCCGCTCAAGCTCGCCGCAACAGGCTTCTCGGTCAACCAGTCCCAGGTGGGCAACGTTGCCGAGCCGCAGGTGGAGACCACAACCGGGAAGCGGCCTGCCATGAGAGGCGTCGGCGATCTCGCGAACAGGCCGAAATGGTTTTCGGGAGGTGGTGGAATGGTGTCGACGGCCGAAGATTATGCACGGTTCTGCCAAATGCTGCTGAATGGTGGCGAACTCGACGGCGTGCGGTTGCTATCACCCAAGACGGTGGAACTTATGACCTCGGATTCTCTGCCGCCGGGCGTCACCTACAACGCTGGCTTCGTCGGGTTGCTGCAGGACGAGGCGCCTACGCCTGAAATGGGCGCAGGCTTCGGCTTGGGGTTCCTGGTTCGCAAGGAGACCGGGCGCAATCCGCTACCCGGATCGGTTGGGGATCTCTCCTGGTCGGGTGCCTACGGAACCTATTTCTGGATCGATCCCAAGGAAAAGCTGGTGGCGACCCTGATGATCCAGGACGGGTTTGATCCACAGGGATTGGCCAAGAGCGCCCATTATCGCCGTGAGATGCGCGAGCTCGTGTATCAGGCGGTGACTCTCTCGGCCGAGGCTTCCAACGCAGGCTTCCCGACACAGTAAATCCGCGAAGGCCGCATTCCGTCAACGATGCGGCCGCCTACTTAGACGCGCTAAATTCCCGCACGCTGGCGACCGAAGTCGGCGTCGGGACCTGTGTTCCCGGCCCTTTACGCTGATCCTCCGCGCCCATCTGCCCGGGAGCGCCAGGGCTGGGCGGACTACCATAGCTCACCGAAGCGCCCCTGAATGATGGGCCAATAACACGCGCGCGTTGATCGGGGTCTTGAGCGGCCGAGTGCAGGGTGCGGGTCAACCCCGTGCGCATGCGAAAATCAAATCGGGCAGACCCTTCGCAATACGGGTCAAGGTTTTGGGCAGTTGGTATTACCCTGACCTGGCACAGTGAAGGATCTGGCTTCGTGACGCATGCGACCGCGCTTATCGCCATCGTTGCCCTAGGGCTCGTCTGCGCCTTTATATTCGGCATGATAGCGCAACGACTGCGACTGCCGCCGCTGGTCGGATATCTGATCGCGGGTATCGCTATCGGTCCGTTCACGCCGGGATTTGTCGGCGACCCCGAGCTGGCAGCCCAGCTTGCCGAAATTGGCGTGATACTCCTGATGTTCGGTGTCGGCCTGCATTTTTCCATCAAGGATCTGATCGCGGTCCGGGCGATCGCGCTTCCGGGGGCGATCGTCCAGATCGCCGCGGCGACAGCGATGGGCACCGCATTCGCGCTGGCTCGGGGCTGGCACTGGGGCGCTGGCGTGATCTTCGGGCTGTCGTTGTCGGTTGCAAGCACCGTGGTGTTGCTGCGAGCACTGGAGGGTCAAGGGATCCTCGACAGCAACAAGGGCCGCATCGCCGTCGGCTGGCTTATCGTCGAAGACCTCGCCATGGTGCTGGCCCTGGTGCTGCTGCCCGCGCTTGCCCCCGGGCTGGGCGGTGACGCCGCCGGCGTCCACGACGCCGCGACCCGGAAACTCTGGCTCACCCTCGGACTGACGCTTGCCAAGGTCGCCGTGTTCGCAACCGTCATGCTGGTCGCCGGCCGACGGTTCGTGCCGTGGCTGCTGGAGCAGGCCGCCCGAACCGGCTCGCGGGAGCTGTTCACACTGGCGGTGCTGGCGCTGGCTCTCGGTATCGCGTTCGGTTCGGCGGAGCTGTTCGGTGTGTCGTTCGCCCTCGGCGCCTTTTTCGCCGGCATGGTGCTGGCCGAGTCCGACCTCAGCCATCAGGCGGCGGCCAATTCCCTGCCTTTGCAGGACGCCTTCGCGGTGCTCTTCTTCGTGTCGGTCGGGATGCTGTTCGATCCCGGCATCCTAATCCGGGAGCCGCTCTCCATCGTAGCGGTTCTGGGTATCATCATGCTTGGCAAATCCTTGGTGGCAGTCGCGATCGTCCTCGCCTTCCGACACCCGCTCGGCACCGCGCTCACCATCGCCGCGAGCCTGGCTCAGATCGGTGAATTCTCGTTCATCCTTGTCAGCCTGGGCCTGTCATTGAACGTCTTGCCGCCTGAGGGACGGGACCTGATACTCGGGGGTGCCCTGCTGTCCATCACGCTCAACCCATTCGTCTTTGCCCTCGCCGCCAGAGCGACGCATTTTCTGGCCGACCGGCCCCACCTCGCGGCGCGATTCGAGCGGCGGCACGGCATTATCACTGAAATCGAAACAACTCCGGCCCCGCGAAGCCAGCACGCCATCATCGTCGGCTATGGACGTGTCGGCAGCATCATTGCCAAGGCCATGCGGGCGTGGGGCCTATCGCATGTTGTGGTGGACGGGGACCAGCGCAAAGTCCAAGAACTGCGGGCCAACGACATTGACGCCGTGTTCGGCGACGCCTCGGTCCCGGGCATTCTCCATGCAGCCAATATAGAGCAGGCCCGGCTTTTAATTGTTGCCACGCCTGACTTTTACCAGGCGCGCCGGCAAATCGAAATCGCCCGGAAGGTCAACCCGGCGATTGACGTGGTGGTGCGGACCCACAGTGAGACCGAGCGGAGCAAATTGAAGGAACTCGGTGTTGGACTCGTGCTCATGGCGGAGCGTGAGCTCGCGTTCGGCATGCTGCACTATGCCTTGCGCAGTCTTGGGATCGGTGACGCCGAGGCGCAAGCCTTTGTCGAGGTCAGCCGTGCCGAAGCCCACAGTCCGAACCGGAACTCGGGCAGACGACGCCGGAGTTGCGGTTTCGTCGGGAGGATACAGCAATGTAGGTCCGACACGCGATTCTGCGGCCCCAGTCGTGCCGGTGTGGGCGGAGGGGGCGTAAAAACTCCAGGCACAGGCTCGCGTAGGCCCGCCATCCGAAAATGTTCGCAGCGGCCTGGAGTGCGTCCGAAAAATGCCGCTGTGTCTTCCGATCTTCCGTATATTTTACTTCATAATGCTGATCCATGTGCCCTAAACGTCTTCGACGTGCTTTGATATACAGTCTTCTTGCCTCGCTTCGGTAGGTTGGTCGGCCTTTTCACCCTCCGAACCGGCGCGGAAGCGCTGCGGCCCTTCCTAACCTCGATAGGTCGCCCGTTCTGACCTTATTCGTTGCCAGCCCGGCTGCCGGGTGCCCGACAATCGCAGGGGCGACACGGTGCTCGGGGTGTGAAACACTTCACAGCCGACGTTTCAAATTTCAGGTTCATTCTCCCTCCTCGGAACATATCCGTGACCGACGCCGAGCCAGAGCACGAGGATTAAATGGCAGAATTCAGTCCGATCAGAACCGTTGCAGACTTCCGGCAGCTCGATGATGGAGAAATTTTAGAAGGATATTTCGACGGGTTCCACGGCGGCCCCGCACCGGGATCTGATCGATCGCGGTCCTTCTGGCATGGGTGGCGCAATGGAAGAGTCGATGCGGGCCTCGCTGAGCCAGATATCGCGCAGCGACTATTGGCGCAGAACTTCCGCCTCCTCACCGCCGAGGCACCACACTCTTCAATGAATTAACTAGATTGCTTCACGCCGTCGTTGCGGCCAGGGAGGGCGTTAACCGCAGCGAACTCCTTGGCGTGGGTTCGAGACACAGAGACGGAGAGCATTCATTAGCTTTCTTGTTGCAGGCGGCTTGCTGCTTTCGACATTGCTCGTCGACATCATCCTTGACGATATCGTCGGCGCCAAGTGGTTCTCTGTAAAACCGCACTTTGGCGGCGCATGGGAGCTGCGCGGACAATCAAGCTCATGATTGCGATCAGATCATGCGGTTGGGGGAATTGAACTAAACTGGGCGGCGATGACCGACTGGCGTTATCGGTGCTGGCCGGCGCATCACCCTCGGAAGCTGGCGCGGCGGTGGCCGAATTCGGAGGCGCTCACAAAGACAAGAGATCATGTCGGCTGGGAACCGCGCCTGAAAGACAGAGTCCT
>CAVWZM010000001.1:0-18665 GCA_963759425.1 uncultured Alphaproteobacteria bacterium | reverse complement strand
TATACCAACCGCCCTAGACATTGACCGTTGCCCACTCTCGCGCGCCGATAGACCGGATCCGGCCTGGATCGGCGACAAGCCAGTTCCATGCGTCGGCACAGGCCTCCACAATCTCGTCGTAGCTGTCCCAGACACAGGCGGAGAGTTTGTTGGCACGCAGGTAATCCCAGACGTTCTCCATTGAGTTCAATTCGGGGGCGTAGGGTGGCAGCGGCAACAGCACGATGTTGTCCGGCAGCCTGATCTGTCCGCCGCGTTGATGCCAACCGGCGCCATCGCAAATCAGCGCGGCGATCGAGCCCGGTGTGACCTGGGTGCTGATCTCGGCGAGGTGGAGGTTCATACATTCCGTGTTGGCAGCAGGCGCAATGATCGCCGCGCCGACGCCCCGATCGGGGCAGATTGCGCCGAAGATGTAGACCGCATCGTGGCGGTTATCGCGCACCATCGGCGGACGCGAGCCGATCGGGGCCCATACATAACTGAGCGACCCCTTCTGTCCCACCCTCGCTTCATCCTGAAACCAGATCTCGACCGGTGTGGCTGCGCTCGTGCCGCTCAAGGCTGCCTTCAGGCGAGCACCGAAGTTTCCTAAGAAACAACCGCTTGGATGTCAGGCGGCACGGCGGCCAGGACGAACCCGAGCGACTTTGCCCGTCGTTGCAGATTGTGCAGGACCCGACGCCGATAGCGTTCTTCGTAGTATGTTGCTCCAGGATCGGCATAGGACATCCCGTGCCGAAGCGTGTTGTAGAACAGGACGGCGATTTTGCGTGCAGTGGCGGTAATTGCCTTCGCTTTCCCAACGCGCGCCGACAGGCGGCGGTAGAACGCACCCAAGGCGGTGTCGGTTCGGCCGACCGTGGCGGCGGCGAGCCGCAACAAAGACGCGGCGCGGTTGCTGGTGCGCCGCGTCTTCGACGACAGAACCTTCCCGCCGGAAATTTTGTTGTGCGGCGCAAGCGCTAGCCATGACGTGAAGTGCTTTGCGCTGGGCCAAGCCGCCAGATTGGTCCCGCACTCCCCTACCAGCTTCAGCGCCAGGGATGGCCCGAGACCCGTAATCTGGGTCAGGTCCACCCCGAGAATGGCGTGCAGGGCGGCACGGGCATCGAACGCCGGGGCATTGGGCTGGCGTGTCCGCTGCCTGACGGGGAGCAACTTGGCGGCGGGCGGCGCGGCGTTCTGCCTCAGCCGCTTCAGGATTGCCTCGACCTGTTTGTCGCAGGCGGTCACCTTGGTCTGATAGACATCGTACAGTTCAAGCGCCTGGGTCAAAGCGAAGACGTGCTCCTCCCGGTAGTTGCCAGCCAGCGCCTGACACACCGTCTCGACGGAGGCATGGCACCGCCGGTCACGGTGCGCTGCCAGGATGTTCTGGTCGCGCTCGCCTGCCACGACCGCGCGAATTATGGCCATGCCGGTCACGCCAGTGATGTCGGTGACGACATGATGCAGTTGCAGGTTCATCTGCATCAGCGCCTTTTGCATGTGTTGGATATGCGCCGCAGCATAGTCCAGCAGCCGCTCCCGCTGCCGCAGATAGGCGCGCAGCCCGGCCATTTCCGCCTGAGGCCGGAAGCTGGCACGCAACAAGCCGTATTCATGCAAGCGTTGCAGCCATTGCGCGTCACTCACATCGGTTTTCCGCCCGGGCACGTGCTTGGCATCTCGCGCGTTGACCACCATCACCTCGAAGCCGCGCTGTTCCAGGATCTCGAACACCGGAATCCAGTAAACGCCAGTTGACTCCATGACCACGGTCCTGATCCCACACCCCGCGAACCAATCGGCCAGCCGGTAAAGATCATCGGTAAACGTGCGGAACGTGCGAACCGGCACCTTGTCCCGGTTGGCACCCACGGCCGCGACATGGATCGTAGCGCCGATGTCGATCGCCGCCGCGGCTGGATTGACGGTGGAGAAATCCCGCGATTTGCGGGACCGCTTCGTTTGGCTCATTACGCCCTCCTGAGAAGAAAAGGCAGGGGCTGGGCCACGGAGAAAGATCAATTTCCTAATCGGGATCGCCCACAAGCGTCACCACTCGCAAGTCCGCAACAGCCCATGGGCCATGTTTTTTTACGGGGTCAAATCCACCAAAAACCCTTCGGCCGCTCCCCTCCTGTTCAGGATAGCGCGACCCGTTTCTACCGCCATAGGCGGACCGCCGATCCGAGCTCGTTTTTTAAAAGTCTCCTGCGCGTCCGCATCCTTCTTCGGATGATGCGGCCGGGGCTGCAATTGGGTGAGCTTCAACTTACGCAGCCATTTGCCGATCGTGCGTTCCGGCACGGTGACCGAGAAGCGCTTTGTCACTTCCGCGCGCAGATCGATGCAACGCCAACGGACCACCTTGTGGACCTTGCGATCAGGCCCGGCGATGACCAGCTCGCGCAGCTCTGCCATCTGCGTCTGGGTCAGTTTGGGGATTGCGCCAGGTGCCTTGCGCGATACCAAGCCGTGAATGCCGGCTTCGTTGTAACGATGCACCCAGTCGCGCAAGGTCTGGCGGTCCATTCCCGCCTGCCGCGCGGCATCGAGCCGAGAAGTGCCGTCGAGGATCATCGCGATCGCCAACAGCCGCCGGGTCTTACTCGCATCGTCGCACTTCGCCGCCAGGGCGCGAAGCTCGACCGGTGTGTGGTCCGTCTGGGTGATCCCAATCGCTGCACTCATCCCCCGTCCTCCTCCGCCGCGAATCGCCGCTTCAGAGGAAGCGAATCGTTACTTTCGCGGTCTTGGGAATCGGGGGAGAGTTGAGTTCAGCGGCGGTTGGTATTATGTCCGCTGTGGCATTCTGTCGATCATATTTAGCTCAGATCATTTCTGTCAGACGTTTTGACGTCGTTGAACCGGCGCGTTGGCGCGCGCGCCTAACGTCATCTGAGCCGACGCAGTCAAAAGACTTAGTTCGCCAATGGGATCGTCAATTCCGTTTCGTTCGTGTCCACCACGAACACCGCGAGCAGCTTGGCCGGCTTCGTCTCGCTGGCATTGGCGCTAATGGCGTGACGGTCGCCGGGCAGCTCGGAGAAGCTCTGTCCCGCCTTGTACGTCGCCACCGGTCCGTCGTTCACCTGACTGCGGATCGCCCCCTCGAGCACGGTGGCGTAGATGAACGCGGACTTGGCATGCATGTGCCCCGGCGAGTAACCACCCGGACCGTATTCGACCAGCACGCCCTTTACACTCTTGCCGGGTACGTTCGGCAATTCATGCTGGTAGACCAGCGTGACCTTGGCGCTCTTCGCTTTTGGCGCCTCGGCGAGGGCACCGCCGAATGGCAGAATGGCAACCAGCAGCGCACAAAGAATTAGTTTCATGCTGCTCTATCCTTCGGTTGTTCGATGCAGGATCAGACTCCGGGCTCACGCCCGTGCGCGGCGGAGCCACTCCTCGAGACCGATGCGGCCTAGGCGCGCCTCACCCAGCGGCACCAGTGAGCGCTCCTCGACCCGCCCGCCCCAGTATCGGGCGTCGGGGTCCCGCACCACTTCGCGCGGGTCGCCCACCGCCTTGAGATAGCGAGCGATGAGTTCGTCAAACGGCGCCCGTTCCGGACCGGCGATCTCGACGATGCCGTTTCGCGGCGCTGCGAGTGCCACCTCGGCGACCATCGGGGCGACGTCGTCCGCAGCGATCGGCTGGAACAGTCCGGGCGGAAGCCTGACCACGTTTCCATCCGCGCTCGAAGCTGCGATGCCGCCGAGGAATTCCAGGAACTGGGTCGCGCGGATGATGGTGTAGGGAATGCCGGACGCCACGATCAGCTTCTCTTGGGCGACCTTGGCGCGGAAATAACCGTTGTCGGGCGACCGGTCGGTGCCGACGATGGATAGCGCCACATGATGCCGGACACCCGCCCCAGCCTCCGCCGCGAGAAGATTGCGGCCGGAGGTCTCGAAGAATTCCAGCACCGCCTTGTCCTCGAATGAGGGCGAATTGGCGAGGTCAATCACCACCTGCGTATCGGCCAACGCGTCCTTCAGGCCTTCGCCGGTGATCGTGTTAACCCCGGTATCGGGCGAGGCGGCGGTGACTTCGTGGCCGCCCTGGCGCAGAATGGCGGCGGTCTTCGACCCGATCAGGCCGGTGCCGCCAATGATGACGATCTTCATGGTTTTTACCTCCCCTATCGATGACTTGAAGATTGGATCCGAATGCCACTCGTCGGGACTGAACGCCGGAACTGATCGAACGATGTCGATACCAAAGCGCCCATTTTTGTTCTCGATCTCTGCGACGCCGACCAGAGATCATCAAAATCGACAGCCTCGGCCACCGGGCCGGTCGCGGATGGATTGCCCTTCCAGTGTACCTGACGAACCACGCCGGCCCCTGCGGGCGGCCGAAGTATCTTTCCAGACAGGACGAGTGGTGGCATTTCGATGCCGTCCGTTTCATTCCCCTTGCAACCGGTATCCCAGATGACCGAGCAAAGCAACAAGCCGGGTTCGATCGGGGCGCAACCCATCGCACCTGGAGACGCATCCGCTGATCACGACACGAAATCCGCGCGTGCCCGCTCGGAGCCTCACCCCGAACCACGGCAGACCCGAAACGCAACAGGCAAGCGAAAACTTCTTGTCGGTGTGCTCGGTGTTGTTGTCCTGGCAATTCTCCTCGTGTTCGGCATCCCGCGGGTCAAGGAAATGTTCGACACCGCCTCCACGGACGACGCATTTGTGAATGGGCACGTAACGTTCATCGCGCCCCGCGTGCCAGGACAAGTTGCCCACGTCTTGGTGGACGACAACAACCGTGTGCATAGGGGAGACCTCCTCGCGTCGTTGGACAACGAGCCTTACCGGGTTGCGGTGTCCGAGAAGCAGGCAACGGTCGACATTGCGCAAGCAGACCTGCAGGCAGCTACCGCGGCAGTGCGCGCGATCGAAGCGCAGGCCAGGAACCGACGCTGGGACCTGCAGCGCGCCGTGCAGGATGTAGACAGCCAGGTCGCTTTGCTGCACGCGCGGGTGGCCGCTGTCGAAAAGAGCAAGGCCGCGCTGGCACTGGCGCAGGTCGAGTTCGATCGGGCGCGGCAACTCGTCACCAGGGACGATGTGCCGCGTGAGGAGTACGACCGGCGGCAGGCGAAGTTGACCACGGCTGGCGCGGAACTTGCCCAAAGCCTGGCCGAAGTCCGCCAGATCCGCGTCTCGCTGGGGCTGCCGGCACAACCTGACGGCGGCGGCGATCTCGGCCAGGTGCCGAGCGATCTCGACGAGACTTTTTCGTCCGTTCTCCAGGCACAGGCGGAGCTCATTCAGAGCGCCGCCCAACTCGGCGTCGTGCACTCGTTCAACCAGGGCCCCAAGGCGATGCTCGACCAGTTTGAGAAATTAGGCGATATCGACACCACGTTCGCGCGGTTCGCGGCCAGTGCCCCGGCTGTCAAACAGGCCGAGGCGAAACTGGAAGCCGCCAGGCGTGATCTCGCACAGGCCGAACTGGATCTTCGTTACTGTGACATCACGGCGGAGATCGACGGGGTCGTGACGCGGCGCAACGTCAATCCGGGAAACTATGTTCAGGTCGGCCAGAACCTGATGGCGATTTGTTCACTAAGCGAAATCTGGGTCGACGCCAACTTCAAGGAAACGCAGTTGCGCGACCTGCGCATAGGCCAGCCGGTCGATCTGTATGTCGACATGTACGGCGGTTCGCACATCTTTAAAGGCCGCGTCGCCGGTTTCACCATGGGCACCGGATCGACCTTGGCACTGCTGCCACCGGAGAACGCCACCGGCAATTTTGTCAAGGTCGTTCAACGGTTGCCGGTCAGGATCGATCTGGTTGATTACGATGCCGATCAGACACCGTTGTTCATCGGCACTTCGGTCGTTCCCTATGTCCATATCAATGATCAGCCAACCGGACCCGATGCCGGAAAGTTTCTCCAGGCCCATGTTTCCCCGACCAATATTCCATCATCTCCAAGCCCCGTTCCGGCCGCCAGCTCATCGGGCGCCAACGCGTCCAGCACCGCAGGCATAGGGAAATGACCGGCACGGCAGTGTCGTCGACACCTCTGAATGTCCCATCCCGTGCGGCGATCAATCCCTGGGTCGTCGCGGCTGTTGTCGTGGTGCCAACCTTCATGGAGGTGCTGGACACCACGATCGCGGTCGTGGCGCTGCGCTATATCGCTGGCGGGCTGTCGGCGACGGTTGATGACGGCGAATGGGTCATCACCAGCTACCTTGCGGCCAACGCGATCATCCTTCCCATCACCGGCTGGCTGATCTCACGCCTTGGCCGCCGTAACTATTTCCTGCTTTCGATCGCCGTATTCACCCTCGCCTCGGGACTGTGCGGCATGGCCACGAGCCTTGGCCAACTGATCCTGTTCCGTGTGCTCCAGGGTCTTGCTGGCGGCGGGCTGCAGCCGTCGAGCCAGGGCGTGCTGCTGGATGCCTTCCCGCCCGAGCGGCAAGGCATGGCCATGACACTGTTCGGCCTGGCCGCGCTGATCGCGCCCGTCGTCGGCCCGACCCTCGGTGGCTGGATCACCGACAGCTACTCCTGGCGGTGGGTGTTCCTGATCAACGTCCCCGTCGGCCTGCTGGCGCTGGGTGCGTGCGCCATGACGCTCCGGGACCCGGATTACCTCACCGCACAGCGCACGGAGTTGCGCAAGCGACCGTTCAGCTTCGACGGCGTTGGCCTGTCACTGCTGATCATCGTCATCGTCTGTTGGGAGGTGACGCTCAGCAAGGGACAGGAGTGGGACTGGCTGAGCGACCCGTTCTGGCGTGTGCAGACGCTGGCGATCCTGTTCGTCGCGGGCCTGGCCGGACTGATTTTCTGGGAACTGCGCCATCCCAGCCCGGTGGTCAATTTCCGCCCGTTGCGAGAACGGAATTTTGCCGCCTGCTGCATCATCATCTTTTGCGCCTATGCGGTGCTGTACGCCTCCAGCACCTCGTTGCCCGCCTTGCTCCAGTCGCTGTTCGGCTACGATGCATTGAGCGCCGGTCTCGTCATGTCGCCGGCCGGCTTTTTTGCCGTCGTCACCATGCCGTTCGTGGGGCGCGCCCTCGGTCGAGGGACCGATGCGCGGTGGGTGATTGTCGCGGGCCTTCTGACCATGGCGGCGGGAAGTTACTGGATGTCGCAAATGAACCTGGACATCAGTCCGGGGCAGGCCGTCTGGCCTCGAGTGGTATTGATCGTCGGGCTTGCGATGTGCTTCGCCCCCGCGAACGTGGCGGCTTACCTCTACACGCCGGTCGCGCTGCGGGGGGCCGCGGTCGGCCTGTTAAGCCTGCTGCGCAACGAAGGCGGCAGCGTCGGGACCTCGCTGGCCCAGACGACACAGGAGCGCCGTGACCAGTTCCACAGCCTGCGTCTTGGTGAGTGGCTCGATCCGTTCAACCCGGCTGTGGGCTCGTTCCTTGATCATGCCACCGGAACGTTCCTGCAGCAGACCGGCGATCCGGTCGCCGCGCAACAACTGGCCTTGCGGGCGCTCGCAAGCCTGCGCCAGCAGCAAGCAGCGTCGCTCGCCTATTTCGATGTGTTCTGGGTGCTGGCCGCTGTCATGGCCGCGCTTGTGTTCGTTGTGCTGCTGATGAAACGCTCGGTCGCGGAGAAGGGCACGCGCATCGGAGGCGAGTAATGCCGGCCGCCCTCCCGACAAGAATACCACCGCGCCAACCGCCCGCGTGCGCTAGTACGCCGACCCAACCGGCCGGCATTCGAGCCGCGTGCTCACTGTCACGACCACAGCTTCCGACACAGCCGATCCGCCGCCTCGCTTCGTCGGAGCGGGCGGCGTCAAGGCTTGCGCAGCGACTGCCATGGCGGCCCGGGCTTGATGCCGGCCGTTCCGACGCACGCACAATCAGGAGCCGGTGGGGACAATCATCCGCGGGAACGACAGCCGCGTTCGTGGGCGCCCTTGACCTGCTCCCACGAATGACCGGCTTGGCTTGCCCAACCCGTCTCGCGACCGCCGGCCGCACCCGGCCGTGACGCCCGGACGCAGCGATATCCTACCGCGTCCGAGCGCCACGTTCACGCCCAGCGAAGCTTAGCCAACGTCGAAGCGGTCCAGGTTCATCACCTTGGTCCACGCCGACACGAAGTCACGCACGAACGCCTCCTTCGCGTCGTCGCTGGCATAGACTTCCGCGATCGCACGGAGTTGAGAGTTCGAGCCAAAGACAAGATCGACACGGGTCCCGGTCCACTTTGGCTCGTCTGTCGCGCGGTCGCGTCCCGCGAAAACACCCTCGGCTGCCGATGCCTGCCAGGTCGTGCCCATATCAAGCAGGTTGACGAAGAAATCATTCGTCAGCGCCTCCGGCCGCTTGGTGAAGACACCGTGATCGGATTGGCCAGTATTGGCATTCAGCACCCGCATGCCGCCGACCAGAACCGTCATCTCAGGAGCTGTCAGGGTCAGCAGCTGCGCCCGATCCACCAATGCCTCCTCTGCCGATCTGGCAAGTCCGTGTCGCAGATAGTTGCGGAACCCGTCCGCGACCGGCTCGAGCACGGCAAACGAGGCCACATCGGTTTGCTCCTGCGACGCATCGGTCCGCCCCGGCGTGAAGGGTACCGTCACGTCCTGACCGGCCTTCTTCGCAGCCGCCTCGACCGCCGCGGAACCGGCCAAGACGATCAGGTCCGCCAGCGATACCCGTTTGCCGCCGGACTGCGAACTGTTGAACGCTGACTGGATCGCCTCCAGCTTCTCCAGAACATGCGCCAGTTGGGCCGGCTGGTTGACCTCCCAGTTCCGCTGCGGCGCAAGACGAATGCGGGCCCCGTTCGCGCCACCGCGCTTGTCGGAGCCGCGGAACGTCGACGCCGACGCCCACGCCGTTGACACCAGTTGCGGGATCGACAGTCCCGACGCGAGGATCTTCGCTTTCAGCGCGGCAATGTCCGGTGCCTCGATTAGCTCATGCGCGACCTCGGGAAGCGGATCTTGCCATAGCAGCGATTCCGCCGGAACCAGCGGGCCAAGATACCGCGGGCGAGGCCCCATGTCGCGGTGCGTCAACTTGTACCACGCCTTGGCGAAGGCGTCGGCAAACGCCTGCGGATCCTCTTGGAAGCGCTTCGAAATCGGCGCGTAGATCGGGTCCATCCGCAGCGCCAGGTCCGTCGTCAGCATCGTCGGGGCATGCCGCCTCGACGGATCGTGCGCGTCAGGCACGGTGCCCGCCGCGGACGCATCCTTGGGCGTCCACTGAAACGCACCGGCCGGGCTCTTCGTCAGCTCCCAGTCGTAACGGAACAGGTTGTCGAGGAAGTTGTTGTCCCACTTCACGGGATTGGTGGTCCATGCACCCTCCAGCCCGCTGCTGATCGTATGCACGCCCTTGCCGCTGCCAAAGCTGCTCTTCCAGCCGAGGCCTTGCTGCTCGATCGGAGCGCCCTCGGGTTCCGGACCGACGAACTGACCCGGATCGGCGGCGCCGTGCGTTTTGCCGAAAGTATGCCCACCGGCAATCAACGCCACCGTCTCCTCGTCGTCCATCGCCATGCGCGCGAACGTCTCGCGGATATCCTTTGCCGAGGCGAGCGGATCCGGCTTGCCATTCGGCCCTTCTGGATTGACGTAGATCAGACCCATTTGCACGGCGGCGAGAGGATTCTCGAGCTCACGGTCGCCACTGTAGCGCTGATCCGCCAGCCACTTGCCCTCGGATCCCCAGTAGATGTCCTCCTCGGGCTCCCAGACGTCCTCGCGCCCCCCGGCAAAACCGAACGTCTTGAACCCCATCGACTCCAGGGCGACGTTGCCGGTAAGGATCATCAGATCGGCCCATGAGATTTTACGGCCGTACTTCTGTTTGATCGGCCACAACAGCCGGCGCGCCTTGTCCAGGCTCACGTTGTCGGGCCAGCTGTTGAGGGGGGCAAACCGCTGTGTGCCTGAGCCCGCACCACCGCGCCCGTCGCCGATGCGGTAGGTGCCGGCGCTGTGCCACGCCATCCGGATGAAGAATGGCCCGTAGTGGCCATAGTCGGCCGGCCACCACTCCTGCGAGTTCGTCATCAAGGCATGTAGATCCTTGATCACCGCCTCCAGGTCGAGGCTCTGGAACTCGCGGGCGTAGTTGAATGCCTTGCCCATCGGGTTGGGCAGCGGGGAGTTCTGGTGCAGATGGTGAAGGTTCAGCGCGTTCGGCCACCAGTCACGATTGACCCTGGCCAGAACAGTCTGATGTCCGCGATGTCCGCCCGCTACCGGGCATGTGCCGGCGCCCTGGCCGCTGTTTTCGTCATCCATATCTCTCTCCGATCCTGACTGCTTTGATTGACCTGGTCCGTGGATGCGGACCTTGACTGCTTTGCACGTTGACCCGGCGTCGTGGCTGGCACTGCGAACAACCCCACTCGGCGCCTGGGCCTGGCGGGCAGATGCGACAGGGCGGCCCGCAACACCATGACTCCCATGCCGGTCGCCGTATGCACCAACTGGGACGAGCGCCGGACAGGCAGCGTGCTGCTGCGCTCGGGCCCGGCGGCGAGTCCGTTCTTATTGCCGGCGACGGTAAGACGTTGGGTGCTGCCGTTGTTCCCTCGGTGGTTGGGGTGCCGTAGCTCTAACCGCATCCTTATGATAAAGGAAAGCCCCGTGTTTCAATGGATACGATAGATATCATCTATCAGTATCCCCCGTCCGAGAACAGCAGACAGGTTGACCAGATGAACCTCCGCGACCTCCGCTACCTGCTGGCTGTGGCGGAACATGGGCATTTCGGCCGCGCCGCCAAGGCCTGCGGCATCAGCCAACCTACCCTCTCCGTCCAGCTTCGTAAGCTCGAGGACCAGCTCGGCGTCACACTGTTCGAACGCACCACCAAGACCGTGGCGCCGACCGCCGCCTGCCAACGGCTGATCGGCCACGCCCGCGCCGCCGTGGCTGAGGCGGAGGCAATGCTCGCCGTCGCCCGCACTCTGCGCGACCCGCTGGCTGGGCGTTTTCGCCTCGGCATTATCCCGACCCTGGCCCCCTACTTGTTGCCACTGGTCTTCGCGCCGCTCCGCAAGGCGCTGCCCGCGCTCGAGGTGGAGCCGTGGGAGGACCAGACCACGGCACTGCTGGAGCGGCTGCGGGCGCATGAACTGGATGCCGCACTGCTGGCGACCGAGGTTGACCGGCCCGACCTCGCGAGCGAGCCGCTCTTCGCCGAACCCTTTGTCGCGGCCCTGCCGCCCGAGCATCCGCTCGCCGAGCGCGAGGTGGTGGCCGAGGCGGACCTGGCGCGGGACATTCTGGTCCTGGCTGACGGGCATTGCCTGCGCGACCAGACGTTGGCGGCCTGCGGGCATGATGGCGCTCTCGGCGGCGTGCTGCGCGCGGCCAGCCTCCCGACCTTGCTCAACATGGTGGCCGCCGGCTACGGCACGACGCTGATCCCGGGGCTTGCATCCGGGGCGGCGCAGGATGTGGGTATCGTGCTGCGGCCGCTGGCGGCGCGGGCGGGGCGAACGGTACGCATCGCCTGGCGCGCGCACTTCCCACGCCGCGCCGCGGTTCAGGCGGTGGGCGAAGTCATCGCCACGCGCCTGCGCGGCTTCTCGGCCGCCGCGGCGGCAGGGACAGTCTAGCCGCAGAATTGGCTGCCCCTCCCAGGCTGGACCGGGCGGTTGTGGATGCCATACACGCGGCCTGCGACCTGAAGGCGTCGGATCGACGACCCGCTGCAACGCCTTCGGCCGCGGATGCCTCGGGGCATGATCGCGCTCAGCGGAGTGTCCCAAGCTTGTCCCGGCGAAGGTTGGGGCGTGCATCGTGCACTCAACCATTGAGCAACAGAGCGCAATTTGTGCCGGCTACAGTAGCTTGATTTTCTCTTGACGCTGGGGCAGGAACCGATGGCACAGTGTCGTCCGCAAACTGAGAGGCCGGACGCAGATCCTTCGAGACGGCGACGACCCGTCATTCCCGGCGGGCCATAGCCGTTGGCTGCTTTCAAGAGACCAACCGGTATGGGGAGGAAGTGCAGTGCCGAAGCGAACAGGCTCGTCTTCGGCCCTGGTTCCTCCATCCAGATCTATCTCAACCATGGCGACCACGATCAGGAACGAGCGGCTCCCGATCTTGTTCGACCAAGACTGCCTCACCCGGCCCGCCAAGGCAGCCAGGTAAGGCAGATCGTACCAGCTTCAGCCGCGCACCCAAAGGAAACGACGGAATGCAACACGGTAAAAAAGGATTGGCGGCGTTGCTTGCGCTCGGGACGGCGTTGGCCGCCGGACCAGTGCTCGCGCAGACCGCGCAGGAACTCGAGGCGGCGAATCCGAACCCGAACGACTGGCTGAGCTATCACGGCACCTACAAGGGCTACGACTTCAGCGGCCTCGATCAGATCAACACCAGCAACGTGAAGGATCTGCAGGTCGCCTGGATGCACTTCCCCGGGACGCACCACGCGCGGCATCCAGTCGATGCCGTTGGCCAAGGACGGCGTCCTTTACTACTCCGGCTCCTACAGCCGCGTGTTCGCGCTGGATGGCGCCACCGGCAAGGTGCTGTGGACCTACTTCCCCGAGCTCGACGACCAGTTGGTCGCTCGGCAGACCCACTCGCCGTACAACCGCGGCATGGCGATGGGCGACGGCAAGCTCTACATCGGCACCGTCGACGGGCGACTGATCGCGCTCGACATCAAGACCGGCAAGCCGGCCTGGGACACCAAACTCGTCGACTCCCAGAAACTGACCGTCGGCTTCACCGGCGCACCCCTGTTCGTGCGCGGCACCGTGGTCATCGGCGCACAGGGTGGCGAATGGCCGTATCGCGGCCCGATCTTCGCCGTCGACGCGGCGTCCGGCAAGAAGAAGTGGGAGTTCTTCACCTCAGGCGGCACACCCGAGGCAATGAAGACCTGGGGCAACGACACCTGGCGCATCGGCGGCGGCGGCGGCTGGATGCCGGGGACCTTCGACCCGCAGACCAATGCGGTATGGTGGGGCGTCGCCAATCCAGATCCGCTGTACGACTGGGCCGGCACCGATTGGATGAAGACCGGCGCGCGCCCTGGCGAGAACCTCTACACCAGCTCGGTGATTGCGCTCGATCTCGACACCGGCAAGCTCAAATTCTACCACCAGGAACTGCCGCACGATAACTGGGACTTCGACAGCGCGATCGGCGAGTTCATATCGATCGACCGCGACGGCAAGCAGTTGATGGTGCATCCGAACAAGAGCGGCTACATCTTCGTCTACGACCGCGGCAACGCCAAGGTCGACACTGTCTGGCCGATCATGAAGGCCTCGAACTTCGTCAAGAGCATCGACCCGAAGACCGGCGAGTTGGTCGGACGGCGTGATTTCTCTGCCGGCCCGTTGCAGGGCGAGCCGCTCTGCCCCGCGATCGCCGGCGGCGTGAGCTGGAACAGCGGCGCCTACAGCCCGAAGACCGGCCTGTGGTACAAGATCGGCAACGAGTGGTGCATGACACTCGACGTGAAGAAGACGACGCCGGTGACCGAGCCGCAGGTGCAGTTGAACATCGGGGCGGAGTTCAAGTTCGTGCCGCCGCCGGGGCAGGACTTCAGCGGCCATCTCGACGCCCGCGATCCCGTCACCGGCCAGGTCAAGTGGCAGGTCAGCTTCCACGAACCGCCGCTGTCGAGCGTACTCGCGACCGCCGGCAACCTGGTGTTCCTGCCGGATGCGGCGGGTATCACTCACGCCTACGACGCCGAGACAGGCAAGGAGCTGTGGTCGCACAACGACGGCATCGGCCATGCCGGCGGCATCATCAGCTACTCGGCCGGCGGCAAGCAGTATATCGCCGTCCCGGCGGGCTGGGGCAGCCTGGTCGGCGAAGGTTACGGGGCGATGTTCGGCGAGCCATACAAGTCCATGCCGATGGACTCCGGCGCGCTCATCGTCTACGCGCTGCCGTCCAGCCATTGACGAACTGCGACGCCTATGATGACAACGGGGGCGGGAACTTTTCCCGCCCTCTCTTTATAATGGATGCCCATGCCACGCCTTAGGATATTGCTGTTCGTTGTTTGCGGTGGGCTGGCACTGCCGCTGACCGCCGCCGTTGCCGCACAGGACGAGGCCGGCGCCCCCGCCAATGCCGACGCGGCCAAGCGGGGGGCCGAGGTGTTCTCGTCGCACGGATGCGGCTATTGCCACGAGAACGGCGGCCGTTCCGCGGGCAAGGGACCGCAGTTGATGAACACCTCGCGGGACGACTCCTTCATTACGTTTCGGGTCATGAACGGCAAGGAAGGTCGCATGCCCTCGTTCGGCGGCTCGATCGACGGGGACCAGCTTGCCGACGTCATCGCCTATATTCGGTCATTGAAGGATTGAGCGCTCAGATGAAGCTTATCGTGTCGGCTGCGCTGTTGCTGGCCGCTGGTCTTGCTCGCGCCATCGGCCGAGGCGCGGTCGCTCGAGATCATCCGCGGGCGAGGCGCCATCAGCCAGTGCGCGCACCCTAATGCGCTGCCATTCTCCAGTAAAAAGGGCGACCCATCCGGGTTCCAGATCGAGCTTGGGGAAGCTATCGCGAAGCAGATCGGAGTGGCGCTGGAGCCGGTCTGGATCGTAGGGCCAAGTCAACTCCGCCGGGCCGGATGTGACATCGTGACCGATGCCATCGCCGAGGCCGAGGTACAGGACGAGACCGGACTGCAATTATCCAAGCCGTACTACCGGACCGGCATAGTCCTGGCGGTGCCACCCGACAGCCCCATCGTTAGCGTTGAATTGATCGACCCAAACGCTAAGATCGGCATTATGGGCAGTTCGGTCGCCTCAATGGTGCTCAACAAGCGCGGACTGACCACTTCTGCGTTCGGCTTTGAGGATGAGATGCTGACCGCGCTCGCCGACAAGGAGATCGCGGGCGCCGCAGTCAGCCTGAACGGGGTCGGATATTTCAACGTCACCCATCCCGATCAGGCTGTCCGGACCGTTCAGATCGACGGGCTTGCACCCGCGCTGAGTTGGAATGTCGCAGTCGGCATGATCAAGCCAGACGACAAGCTACGCGCTGCGATCAACAGCGCGCTCGACAAACTGATCGCGGACGGCACGATCAAGCGCATCTACGCCAAGTACGGCATCAACCCCCAGCCGCCGAGGTAGCCGAGGCGAGATAGACCCTCCTTGGCCGGCCAAGAGGGGCTGTGGTTGCGAAATCACGGCAGCAATCGGCCGCAACGCCCCGTCACGACCACAGCTTCCGACATAGCCGATCCCCGGGGCCTTCGCTTCGTCGGCGTCGGGCGGGGTCAAGCCTCGCGCAGCAACCGCCGGCGGCGGCACGGGCTTGACGCCGCTGGCTCCGACGCAAGCACCATCAGCGCCGGGTAGGGACAACCTCGGTACGCCTGCTTACGGAGTAGGGCACCTCAGTCGCACTCCCGGGCACGTGGCGTGCTGGCCCGGCCTTGCCGGCCCGATGACGCGTCGGAGTCTATTCGCGCGCCGGGGTAACCTGCTGACATTCGAAAATACGGCCGTCCTCGCCGGTGTAGTAAATCGCCAGCGACACGAGTTGCTTGTGAATTGCCGAGGGCGTATGGGGCGTCACGCCCGGGCCGGTAATCGGCATCCAGGTCGATGACCATTGGCCATTCGACCTCGTATTCTGCCAAAGGCCGTCGTCCAGGCCGGCGGCAACAAGTTCGGTTACGGTGTTGGGTGGATTCGTTACTGTGACAGCCGAAGGACCCGAAAAGACCAGCCCGTTGCCGGCAACCTCTATCCAAGGTGACCAACTGGTGCCGAGGCTGCTCTGACTGACACGATTGTTGGCGTCTCGTATCAGGACATTCAACTGTCCGCCGATGACCGCCGCTGTCGGTTCGGATATCGACAGCGCGCCCGGGATCCCCTTCCAGCCCGCCCAGGTGGTCGCGGTGCGTTCGTTGATATAGACGACGTTGTCCACACCTCGGACCAACAGCTTCACGACGTCGTTGTGAACGATCGCGAATGGGCCCGAAAGCGTCTGCCCGTTCCCGGGAAGCATCTGCCACCCGGTCCAATTCGTGCCGTCGAAATCATTCTCTAATATGCCGTTGCTGTATCCCCTGATGAACAGCCTCTCAACCCCATTTTGAAAGACGGCGGCTGGCTTCGATATGGTTCGGCCATCACCCGGAACCTCTGCCCAGGGCGTCCACCCGCTGCCGGCGGAAAGGCGGCTTTCAAGAATACGATCGTCTGTGCCTCGGACAAAGACATCAACACGCGAAAAGCCACCCTGTTTCACACTTATGGCGCCGGGGCCAGAAGGCGACCGGCCGTTGTTCGGCATCTCACTGCAGGTGAATGAATACGCGTGGGCAGCCCCCAGGAGCGGCAGCAAGCAGGTCGCGATCACGCATGCGGCGCTCAACAGTCTATCCATTATGTTTCCTCACCTCTCGAAATCGGCGGCCCAACCTGTACCGCAGCGCAATCAATCAGATATTGTCGGCAATGCAACTCCCGATCCAACGACGGCGAGCCGCTTCCTGCGCCAGGATATACGCCCTGATGCAACCCCGGTCCGCGGGACGCATATCGCACGCCGGCCGACAAGAATACCCCCTGACACGCCGACCTTGCCGCTCCGTTGCCTGATCGTCCCCGGGCCCTTCTGCGGAATGGCAATGACAAGTGGCAGCGGACATGCGTTTCGCGCGATCGAGGTCCCTATCGCACCTGCCAGACGCCGGGTTCAGGGATTCATTCGCCCGTTTCTGCGCGGTGATCGCCACAGTCCGGCCACGCGCCATCGGCGCTCAGCAAATCAGGGACTTGAGGACCACGACGACGCACCGGTTAGTTGCACCGCGGCGTCAGCCTCAAGTCGATAGACGAGCACAGCATGATCGCGCTTAGCGGAACGTTCAAGCGCGTGAATCATGCAATCAGATGACAGAGCATGATCGTGCCTAGCGAAATGTCCAGCACGTGAATCATGCGACGGCAACGCCGAACGAGCGGATCGCCGACGAATGTTATAACTTGGAAACGTAGCCGCCCAATGGCCCGACACGCTGACCCTCGTCCTTTTCACTGTACGGAAAGATCGCTCAGCAGTGCCCTGGCTTGCCGGAGAGCAGCGCAGTCTAGGCGCGCATCGAACCCGGCACATATCGGTGCGACCAGGTCACGGCTTCGCGCGCGCCTGCCCTCGCGAACCACAGGCGGCCGAGACTTACGGCGGCCTGGAGTTCAAACAGCTTTGCCCCCTGGCCGCGGGCAATGTCGATGGCGCGCATGAAGGTGGATTCCGCCGCTGCCGCATCGCCTGGCCAGCGCTTGAGCAAAATCTCCCCACGCATCCGATGAACTTCGGCAAGATACCACCGCTGTCCATTCCGCTCGATCGCCTCGAGTTGCATGTCGAGGGTCGCGAGCCCCGTATCAGGGGAGCCCGCTTCCGCTTCCGCCTCGGCCAGCAAGGTCACAAGCAGCGGTATAAAGATTTGTTGCTGCCGGCTCTGCATCGTCGCCACGCTCGCACGCATCGTCGCGGCGCCCGCTTTTCGCCGCTGATGAAACGACCCGGCCCTCTCCGGCAGCTGCCTGTCGCCAGCGGCGCAGCAACAATTCGACCTCCTCCTCACGGCCGATCAAGCCATGCACGGTGTCGCCGCGCAGCGCCTCAAATGAACTCGCGGCCACGCCCTCGCCCAATACCTGCCAGGCTTGCATCGCGCCTGGCAGGCCCTTGAGATCGAACATCCCGAGTTCCACGCATTCGAACAGACCGCCGATCTGCCGCCTTGTTGCCGCGTCGATCACCACCTGACCGGGCTCGGCAAGGCCCTGCAGCCGAGCGGCAAGATTTGGCGTCTCACCGATCGCCGTCTGCTGCAAGAGTCGCCCGAACCGATCGGGTCTCCGATAACCACGAGTCCCATTGCGATTCCGATCCTTACACGCAGCGGTTGACCGAGCGGGGTTATCCCGCTGATCGCTTCGGCTACGGCGAGGCCGGCACGCACCGCCCGCTCGGCATCGGTTTCACCTGCTTCCGGCCAGCCGAAATAGGTCAGCACGCCGTCTCCGAACATAGCGCGCGATAAAGCCGTCGAAACGTTCGATGGTCGCGGCGACGCAGGCCTGGTAGGCGCGGATGACCTCTCGCAGATCCTCGGGGTCCAGCCGCGCGGACAGAGCGGTGGACCCGATCAGATCGCAGAACATCACGCTGAGTGGCCGACGTTCTGCATTCACGGCGGGTTGTATGCCCCGGCCTTCCGCAGCGTCCCCCCCTGCTAATAGCCAGCCAAGGAGACCACAGGCTCGCTCAGCGCGGCAATCGCCTCGAGCAACCGGCGGCGGTGGCCAATCATCGTAAACCCGAGGTCCCTGACGTCGTCGGCCGTAAGTTTCGGCAGCACGTCGCCGTCGATCCCGTTGTCGCGGAAAGCCGCGGCATATTGCTGCAGTCCGAGTTTTCGCAGGAAATCACCGACATCCATGACCGCGCCCGAGGACCATCGTTCCGACAGAATGGGCGCCACCGCCGCTGCTGTCCAGTTTGACAGCCCGATGGTTGCTCGAGGATGTCGATCACCCCTGGCCACCGACTGCGGGCGAGAGGCGGCAAAGCCAGTGGGATCGCATGATCGCCATCCAGAGGGAAAATATTGCGTCACCCCGGGCGAGCGCAGCGAAGTCCAATTTTGCCGGTTGTCCCGCCCGCGTCGACAAGGGCGACT